>CAVQFH010000009.1:0-492392 GCA_963711775.1 uncultured Actinomycetota bacterium
GGTGGTACGCGACGGGTCAACGGTGGGGCCGCCCGTACCTTGAGAACTGCACAGTGGACGCGAGCATCTTTGTGGCCAAGTTAATAAGGGCGCACGGTGGATGCCTTGGCACCAGGAGCCGAAGAAGGACGTAGGGGGCTGCGATAAGCCTCGGGGAGCTGCCAACCAAGCTTTGATCCGAGGATTTCCGAATGGGGAAACCCGGCAGGAGTCATGTCCTGTCACCCATGCCTGAACACATAGGGCATGTGGAGGGAACGTGGGGAAGTGAAACATCTCAGTACCCACAGGAAGAGAAAGCAACCGCGATTCCGTTAGTAGTGGCGAGCGAAAGCGGAAGAGGCCAAACCAGATACGCGTGATAGCCGGCAGGCGTTGCGTATCTGGGGTTGTGGGACCGCATTGTTGATTCTGCCGAATCAGCGAGGAGTCAGAAAGCGTCGTGGTTAGTCGAAGGACCTGGGAAGGTCCGGCACAGAGGGTGATACCCCCGTAGACGAAAACACGACGCCTCCTTTGCGTCATCCCAAGTAGCAGCGAGCCCGTGAAATTCGCTGTGAATCTGGCGGGACCACCCGCTAAGCCTAAATACTCCCTGGTGACCGATAGCGGACAAGTACCGTGAGGGAAAGGTGAAAAGTACCCCGGGAGGGGAGTGAAATAGTACCTGAAACCGCGCGCCTACAAGCCGTTGGAGCGTCGCTATGCCTTGCGCATAGTCGTGACAGCGTGCCTTTTGAAGAATGAGCCTGCGAGTTAGTGTTACGTGGCAAGGTTAACCCGAGTGGGGAAGCCGTAGCGAAAGCGAGTCTGAATAGGGCGAATGAGTCGCGTGATCTAGACCCGAAGCGAAGTGATCTACCCATGGCCAGGTTGAAGCGCGGGTAAGACCGCGTGGAGGACCGAACCCACCAGGGTTGAAAACCTGGGGGATGAGCTGTGGGTAGGGGTGAAAGGCCAATCAAACTTCGTGATAGCTGGTTCTCCCCGAAATGCATTTAGGTGCAGCGTCGCGTGTTTCTTGCCGGAGGTAGAGCTACTGGATGGTCTAGGGGGCCCACAAGCTTACCGAAATCAGCCAAACTCCGAATGCCGGTAAGTGAGAGCGCGGCAGTGAGACTGCGGGCGATAAGGTTCGTAGTCGAGAGGGAAACAACCCAGATCACCAGCTAAGGTCCCTAAGCGTGTGCTAAGTGGAAAAGGATGTGGAGTCGCACAGACAACCAGGAGGTTGGCTTAGAAGCAGCCACCCTTTAAAGAGTGCGTAATAGCTCACTGGTCAAGTAATTCTGCGCCGACAATGTAACGGGGCTCAAGCACACCACCGAAGCTGTGGCATTGACGCGATAGCCCGCCGGTCCTCTACGGATGGCCGGCCAGGTGCGTTGATGGGTAGGGGAGCGTCGTGTGCCGAAAGAAGTGGCGGGGTGACCCAGCCATGGACGGCACACGAGTGAGAATGCAGGCATGAGTAGCGAAAGAGGAGTGAGAAACTCTTCCGCCGGATGACCAAGGGTTCCTGGGCCAGGCTAATCCGCCCAGGGTAAGTCGGGACCTAAGGCGAGGCCGACAGGCGTAGTCGATGGACAACGGGTTGATATTCCCGTACCCGCGAAAGGACGCCCATGCCGAACCTAGCGATGCTAAGCGCCAGAAGCCGTGACGACCTTCGGGTCAGAATCGGTGGATCGCGCGACCCGAACTAGTAGTAGGCAAGCGATGGGGTGACGCAGGAAGGTAGTCGTACCAGTCAGTGGTAGTACTGGGGCAAGCGTGTAGGGCGTCGTGTAGGTAAATCCGCACGACATATGCCTGAGACGTGACGCATAGCCGATTGCGGCGAATTCGATGATCCTATGCTGCCGAGAAAAGCCTCTAGCGATGTCCTTAGCGGCCCGTACCCCAAACCGACACAGGTGGTCAGGTAGAGAATACCAAGGCGATCGAGAGAACCATGGTTAAGGAACTCGGCAAAATACCTCCGTAACTTCGGGATAAGGAGGGCCCGCTGGCGTGTAGGGATTTACTCCCGAAGCGCCGGCTGGCCGCAGAGACCAGCGAGAAGCGACTGTTTACTAAAAACACAGGTCCGTGCGAAGTAGTAATACGATGTATACGGACTGACGCCTGCCCGGTGCTGGAACGTTAAGGGGACGGGTTAGTACTTCGGTGCGAAGCTCAGAACTTAAGCGCCAGTAAACGGCGGTGGTAACTATAACCATCCTAAGGTAGCGAAATTCCTTGTCGGGTAAGTTCCGACCTGCACGAATGGCGTAACGACTTCTCGACTGTCTCAACCATGGACTCGGCGAAATTGCACTACGAGTAAAGATGCTCGTTACGCGCGGCAGGACGGAAAGACCCCGGGACCTTTACTACAACTTGATATTGGTGCTCGGTTCGGCTTGTGTAGGATAGGTGGGAGACTGTGAAGTCGGCACGCTAGTGTCGGTGGAGTCAACGTTGAAATACCACTCTGGTCGAATTGGGTGTCTAACCTCGGTCCGTAATCCGGATCAGGGACAGTGTCAGGCGGGTAGTTTGACTGGGGCGGTCGCCTCCCAAAATGTAACGGAGGCGCCCAAAGGTTCCCTCAGCCTGGTTGGCAATCAGGTGTCGAGTGCAAGTGCACAAGGGAGCTTGACTGCGAGACAGACATGTCAAGCAGGAGCGAAAGCTGGGACTAGTGATCCGGCACCGGCAAGTGGAAGCGGTGTCGCTCAACGGATAAAAGGTACCCCGGGGATAACAGGCTGATCTTCCCCAAGAGTCCATATCGACGGGATGGTTTGGCACCTCGATGTCGGCTCGTCGCATCCTGGGGCTGGAGTAGGTCCCAAGGGTTGGGCTGTTCGCCCATTAAAGCGGCACGCGAGCTGGGTTTAGAACGTCGTGAGACAGTTCGGTCCCTATCCGCCGCGCGCGCAGGAGATTTGAGAAGGGCTGTCCCTAGTACGAGAGGACCGGGACGGACGAACCTCTGGTGTGCCAGTTGTTCCACCAGGAGCACTGCTGGTTGGCTACGTTCGGAAGGGATAACCGCTGAAAGCATCTAAGCGGGAAGCTCGCTTCAAGATGAGATCTCCCATCCTTTATGGAGTAAGGCCCCCGGCTAGACCACCGGGTTGATAGGCCGGAAGTGGAAGCGTAGTAATACGTGCAGCTGACCGGTACTAATAGGCCGAGGACTTGCCACATACCTAATGTCTGACGAACCTTGCGTTCGTCGTCGCGTCCACTGTGCGGTTCCCGAGGTACGGTCCCCGCTCGATCTTTTTTCGAGCGGTGCGGACCATATCTCCATAGAGTTTCGGCGACCATAGCGAGAGGGAAACGCCCGGTCCCATCCCGAACCCGGAAGCTAAGCCTCTCAGCGCCGATGGTACTGCGCGGGCCACTGCGTGGGAGAGTAGGACGTCGCCGGACACATTTTCTCGACGAGGGTCGTTCGTTTACACGAACGGCCCTCGTCGTCGTTTAAGCATTCGACGCTGATCGCACTTCGCGACCAGCCGAAAGGCGGTTCAAGGCAATGCCTGCCAATTCCTCGCACGACGACGGCGACGACCGTCGCGCCGCGGGCCGCGCGCCACGGCGGGAGCCGCGGCCGGCGCGTTCGGGCGGCGGATCCGGCGCCGCACGCGCCGGGTCCGGTGGTCGCGGCCGACCGCGCGCTGCAGAGCACGGGGCCACTGGTGCTGCTCGTCGGGACGGGCGGGTCGCCGACTCCGGTCGTGCGAATTCTGCCGGTCGTGCAGGGTCTACGGGTCGTGCAGGGTCTACGGGTCGTGCAGGGTCTACGGGTCGTGCAGGGTCTACGGGTCGTGCAGGGTCTACGGGTCGTGCAGGGTCTACGGGTCGTGCAGGGTTCGGGTCGTGCAGGGTCTACGGGTCGTGCAGGGTCTACGGGTCGTGCAGGGTCACGGGTCGTGCAGGGTCACGGGTCGTGCAGGGTCCACGGGTCGTGCAGGGTCCACGGGTCGTGCAGGGTCACGGGTCGGGTCTCGGCGTCGGGTGCCGGCGGTGCGGCAGGTCGCTCGTCCGGCCGGACGGCGCTCGGCCCGCGTCGGAGGCTCCGGGCGCGCCGGTGGACCGGACCGGGCCCGAGATCAGGGTGGTCGGCGGGAGCCGATCGCGGCGGTGCGTCGAGCCGGGCGCGACGCTCGGAGGCCACGGGCGGCATGCCTGGTGCCGGTGGGCCACCTCGCAATTCGCAACCAACTGGCGGTGGCCGGGGCGCCGGACGCTCCGACCGCGCCCGCGGTGACGACACCTACAGACGCTCGGGCCCCGGCCGGCCCTCCGGCCGGGGCCGGCTCGGTGCCGCGCGACCGGTCAGCCGGTCGCCCGCGCGCGGAGCGCAGCGACGAGCGTTTCACCGGCGGCAGCCAGGTGGAAGTTCCGCAGGACGTCGACATCAACGCTCTCGACCGCGGCATCCGCGCGCAACTGCGGTCCCTGAGCAAGCCGAACGCCGAAGCCGTCGCGCGCTACCTCGTGCGCGCCGGTGAGCTCCTCGACGACGCCCCCGCGAAGGCGCTGGAATTCACCAAGGCCGCAGCCGCCCGGGCCGGACGCGTCGGTGTCGTGCGCGAAGCAGTGGGCGTCGCTGCTTACCGAGCGCAGGACTGGCCGTTGGCGCTGACCGAGCTGCGCACCGCGCGGCGCATAACCGGCGACCCGCGAAACCTGCCGTTGATCGCCGACTGCGAGCGCGCGCTCGGGCGCCCGGCGCAGGCCGTCAAGATGCTCGACGATCCCGCTGTGCCGAAACTGGACAGTCAGACTCGCATCGAGTTGTTGATCGTGGTCGCCGGCGCGCGCCGAGATGGCGGTCAGCTCGACGCAGCGCTGGCGGTGCTGGCCCGAGGTGGCCTCGACCGCAAGCATCCCCGGCCGGGCGCCGCCCGGCTCTGGTACGCCTATGCGGATGCCTTGGCCGAAGCCGGACGCGCCCAGGAGGCGGCCACGTGGTTCGCCGCCAGTGCCGAGCAGGACCCCGACGACGAACTTGGCGCGGGGGACCGCGCAGCCGCCCTGCTCTGACCGCACGGCGCGCTACCGCATCCTGCTGACATCTGACGTCGCGGTGTCCACAGCCGCTCGACCTGTCCACAATGCTCGATGATCGGCTCCGGCGTGCGCCCCTGTTCGCCACGATCGCCTCATGACCAAGACGGGGGATCCGGCCGAACACGGCTCGGACAATCAGGTATTCCTACGAGGTCGGCTCGCCGATGCCGCGGATTACCGCGAGCTGCCCAGTGGTGACGTGTTGGCCGTCTTCCGGCTGACGGTCGCGCGGCCGCCCGGCGATCGCGTCCGCGTGGACAGTCTGGAGTGCGCGTCGACCCGTGCTCGGGTGCACCGCACCCTGGACCGGGCCGAGGCCGGCGACGAGCTGGAGGTGACCGGTTGCCTACGGCGCCGTTTCTGGCGCAGCCCCACCGGGCCGGCCAGCCGCTACTCCGTCGACGCCGTGTCGGTGCGGCTCACTCGTGCTGGTCGACGAGCCGCCGCATCACCAGACCGGACGCGGGCTTCGGCGTGAACAGGGTCGACTTGCGCGGCATGCGTGCTCCGGCCGCGGCCACCGCGGCGACCGCCGCCACGGGGGTCGGGCGCAGGAGTACGGCGACGCCGCCACCCGCCGCTGCACGTTCGAGCGCCTCGGCGACGCTGTGCGCGTAGCCGACGGTGTCGACGTCGTCGTGCAGCGCCCAGGCGTGCTCGACGACTCCACGGTGCAGCACGATGACGTCGAGCGCCGCCAGCGACGGTGGGTCGCCCCGGCGCTGCGCGGCGCCCGCCAGCGCGCCGTCGACATCCTCGATCACCACCGTGTGTGTGCCATCGCTGAGCACCGCTGCGAAGGCCCCGCCGGTCAGGTCGTCGAGCTCGGTCAGCGCCTGCTCGGGTGCGGACGTCGTGTCGCGCACCGTTGCCAAGCCGCTCAAGCGTCGCGTGGCCTCGTCAAGCGTCAGCCCGGCGACGACGCGGTGGATCGGATGCACCTGCGGCCCGTACTCCGCCGAATCGACCAGCAGGGCCAGGCCGCGGTCCCATGGCCCCGGCCCGGACGTCTCGTGCTGCAGGCGTTGACGCTCGCGGTAGGTCGCGTAACGGTGGTGGCCGTCGGCGATCAGCGCGCGCCGCGTCGACAGATCATCGGCGATCGCGTCGAGTTCGCCCTGGTCGGTCAGCGCCCACAACCGGTGCACGATGCCGTCCGGCGTCTGCGCCGTCGCCAGCGGGGCACGCCCCCCGACATCGGCCACGATCCGGGACGCCGGGCCGTCGCCGTCGTACACGAGGTAGATCGGCTCGAGGTCCGTGCCGGTCTCGGTCATCACCCGCAGCCGGTCGGCGACCGGGCCGGCCATCGTGTTCTCGTGCGGCAGGATCACGCCGTCCTCGGGCCCCCGCAGCTCGACCGCGCCCAGCAGCCCCCGGGTCACCAGCGGGCCGTCGGCCATCTCGTACACGAACAGGGCCGCGGTCTCGTCGGGTCGGAACACGCCGTCGCGCAGCCAGGACTCGAGCAACTCGCTGGCGCGGGCGTACCCGGTGTCGCTCTGTTCGGGCAGGATCACCGACACGACGTTGTCCGGGTCGGCCGCGATCAGCGCGGCCCGGGTGCCCGCGTCGATGACGTCGTACGGGGGGCACAGCACGCGGCCGAGCCGTTCGTCGGCGACGGCCGGACGGATCGCCCGGAAGGCGCTGAGCGACAGCCCGTCGGGCCGGGCGGGTGCAGGGCTTGTCATCGCTGGAGATGGTACGCATCCGCGGCCGTGCGACGATGCGGACGTGTCCTCGTCGTTGCGCGGCTCCGCCTCGCCGCTGACCGAAGCTCACGATGTCGCGCTGCTGGACCTCGACGGTGTGGTGTACGTCGGCCCGGATGTCGTCCCCGGTGCTGCCGAGGCCCTGGCATCGGCACGCGAACAAGGAATGCGGCTTGCGTTCGTCACCAACAACGCCGCGCGACCGCCGCACGAGGTCGCCGACCACCTGAACGAGCTGGGTGTCGCCGCCAAGGTGAGCGAGATCGTGACGTCGGCGCAGGCGGCAGCTCGCTATCTCGCGGACCGCCTACCCGGGTCGGCGCGGGTCCTGGTCGTCGGCACCCGCGGCCTGACCGAGGCGCTGCGCGAGCGCGGTCTGGTACCCGTCGAGGACGCCCGCGCTCAGGTGGATGCGGTGGTGCAGGGCTACTCGCCGGACCTGACCTGGGCGCAGCTGGCCGAAGGCGCCGTCGCGATCAACCGCGGCGTGATGTGGGTGGCGACGAACACCGACCGGACCATCCCGTCGGCGCGTGGACCGCTGCCCGGCAACGGCGCCTTCGTCGTCGCACTGCAGCACGCGACCGGCCGCGATCCCCTCGTGACCGGCAAGCCCGATCCGACCATGCACCGCGAATCGCTGATCCGAAGCGAGGCCGAGCGCCCGATCGTCGTGGGGGACCGGCTCGACACCGACATCGAGGGGGCCAACGCCGTCGGCTGTGCGAGCCTGCTCGTGTTCTCCGGGGTGACGACGCCGCGCGAGCTGCTCGGCGCGCGCCCGGCGCTGCGCCCGACGTATATCGCCCACGACGTCGGGGGGCTGCTTGTCGCACATCCGCAACCGCAGGAAGACGGCGACGGCTGGACCTGTGGCGGCTGGCGCGCCCACCGCCACGGCGCCGAACTCCAGTTGGCGAGCATCGACGGCCCAGGCACGCCCGACGGCAGCGACATCGCAGACCAGGACGGCGCAGACCAGGACGGCGCAGACCGGACGGCGCAGACCAGGACGGCGCAGACCAGGACGCCGGCGCCGCGATGGATGCGTTGCGTGCGTTGTGTGCGGCCTGGTGGTCGGCTGACGAGGAGCAGGCCGACGGCGCTTCCGGTGCCGGTGAACCGCGGCTGCGGGCAGACGACGACAACGCGCGCCGAATCTTCGAGGCATTGGAACTCGACCCGGGCGAGCGGTGAGCCCGCACCAGGACGGCGGCCGCGTCAGAAGATCGACTTCAGCCGGACCAGGTCCAGCATCCCCGCCTCGATCTTGATCCGCCCCGATGCCCACGCGGAGGCGACCTTGACCTTGCCGTCGACCATGTCCACGAGATCGTCGCTGGTCATGCGCAACTTGACCTGGGCGGCCGCGTCGTCGGTCCGGGCGATGCCGGTCAGCGTCCCGTCGGCGATGCGCCCGCCGAAGATGACGCCGAGATCGGACAGCGTGCACGACAGCGTGCGGTCGAAGTTGACGTTCCGCCCGGCGTTGCTGCTCGCCATCCGCTCAGCCAGGGTGTGCAACGCCTGCTCACATTCGTCCACTGTCGCCACGGCAGCGACGGTAGCGCGCAGGCCCCAGCCGGTACCGTGCGGGGCGAGAGCCTGCCAGAGAGTACGGACCGGACGAGAAGGTGACTTCATGAGCGACGATGAGCACCCGGGACGCCCGGCGGCCGACGATATCGAGGAGCTGGCCGCCCGCGAGCTGGCTGCGCTGGACGGGGCACCGCTCGCCGCACACGCCGAGGCGTACTCGCGCGTCCACGCAGCCTTGCAGCGTGAACTCGCCGAGATCGACAGCGCCTGAGCCGGACCTGACCCGGCCGTGCCGAGACGTCTGCAGCGGCTGGACGCCGAACTGGTCCGCCGCGGTCTGGCGCGCTCGCGCGAGCACGCGCGGGAGTTGATCGGTGCCGGACGCGTCGAGGTGCACGGGGTAGCGGCCTCGAAACCGGCCACGAGCGTCGACCTGGACGCGTCGGTGCGCGTGCTGGCCGATGCGGACGACCCCAACTACGCCTCGCGCGGTGCCCACAAACTGGCCGGAGCACTGGACGCGTTCGCCGAGATCACTGTCACCGGGCGACGGTGCCTGGATGCCGGCGCGTCGACCGGCGGCTTCACCGACGTCCTGTTGCGCGCCGGTGCCCGCGAGATCGTCGCGGTCGACGTCGGGTACGGCCAGCTGGCCTGGCAGCTGCGCAGTGACGAACGTGTCCGGGTGCTCGACCGCACGAACGTCCGCACGATCACCCCGGACCTGATCGGCGGAGCGGTCGACCTGACGGTCGCCGACCTGTCCTTCATCTCGCTGCCGCTGGTGCTGCCGGCGCTGACCGAATGCACCGCTGCGCACGGCGATCTGCTGCCGATGGTCAAACCGCAGTTCGAGGTCGGCCGGGAGCGGCTCGGCTCCGGCGGCGTGGTCCGCGACCCGGCGTTGCGCGCCGAGGCCGTGCTGGCGGTGGCGCACGCGGCGCACCGGCTCGGTTGGCCCGTTCGCGGCGTCGCGCGCAGCCCCCTGCCCGGGCCGGCCGGCAACGTGGAATTCTTCGTGTGGTTGCGCCGGGCGGACGAGCCCGCGCTGACCGACGACCAGATCGTCCAGCTCGTCACGCAGCAGACGGAGGATGAACCGTGAGGTCCGTACTGCTCGTCGCCCACGCCGCGCGCCGCAAGATCGTCGATCTCGCAACGCAGATCATCGAACAGCTGGCCGATGCCGGGGTCACCGTGCGGATGCTGGAGTCCGAGGCCGTCGAGTGTTGCGCCGAAGGGGTCCAGGCCGTCGCCGAGACCGCCGGCGGCACCGCACCGACCGCCGCGCAGGGCTGCGAGCTCGTCCTGGTGCTCGGCGGCGACGGCACCTTCCTGCGCGCCGCAGAGCTCGCTCGCCCGGCCGGCGTGCCGATGCTCGGCATCAACCTCGGGCACGTCGGATTCCTCGCCGAGGCCGAGCCGCAGGCGCTGCACGACGTGATCGCCGCGGTCGTCGACCGCACGTACACGGTCGAGGAGCGCGTGACCATCGACGCCGACATCCTGCTCGGCGGCCCGGACGGACGCGACCGGCCGATCGTGCAGTCGGCGTGGGCGCTCAACGAGGCCTCGCTCGAACGCACGAACCGGGAACGGATGCTGGAGATCGCGGTCGCGGTCGACGAGCGCCCGCTGCTGCGCTTCGGCTGCGACGGCTTGATCTGCGCGACACCGACCGGCTCCACGGCCTACGCCTTCTCGACCGGCGGCCCGATCATCTGGCCTGACGTCGACGCGCTGCTCGTGGTGCCGAACGCCGCGCATGCCCTGTTCGTGCGGCCGATCGTCGTGGCGCCGTCGTCGGTCGTCGACGTAGACCTGGTCAGTGCACAGCACAAGGCGATGCTCAGCTGCGACGGCCGGCGTTCCTACGCCGTGCCGGCCGGTGCGCGGGTACGCCTGCGGCGCGGTGCGCTGCCGGTGAAGGTCGCTCGACTGGGACTGCTCAGCTTCCCCGACCGGCTGGTCACCCGGTTCAAGCTGCCCGTGCGGTCGCTGCGCGAAGCGGCGGCGCCCGGCGACGACGACTGAGTCCTGGTCGCTCGCGCGCCGGCGCGCCGATAGCCTCGTCGGCGTGCTGGACGAGCTGCGGATCCAGGGGCTCGGCGTCATCGACGAGGCCGTGCTGCCGCTCGGGCCGGGCCTGACGGCGGTCACCGGCGAGACCGGCGCAGGCAAGACGATGGTCGTCACCGCGCTGTTGCTGCTCTTCGGCTCGCGCGCGGACGCCGCGCGCATCCGTACCGGCGCCGCGCAGGCGAGCGTCGACGGCACCGTGACCCTGACCGCAGGCTGCCGCACCGCCGACGCTGTCGCGCAGCGGGTACGGGACGCCGGAGGCGAACTCGACACCGACATCGACACCGACGACGAGATCGTCGTGCTGCGGCGGGTCGTGGCCGCGCGCGGCCGCTCGCGCGCCTACGTCGGCGGAGCGCCGGCGCCGGTGGCCGTGCTCAGCGAGCTGGGCGACGCGCTGGTCACGGTGCACGGCCAGTCCGACCAGTTGCGACTGGTGCGGCCGGCGGCCCAGCGCGCCGCCCTGGACGCCTACGCGGGCGTCGACCTCGAGGACTTCCGGGAGGCCTACGGGCAGTGGCGAGCAGCCGGCGCCGCGCTGGCCGAGCGAACGACCCGCGCCGCCCAGCTGCGGCGCGAGTCCGACGTCCTGCGCCACGGCCTCGAGGAGATCGCGGCGGTGGCGCCGACGGTGGAGGAGGTCGCGGAGCTGACGGCGTTGGCGGCCCGGCTCGGCCACGCCGACGCGCTCGGCTACGCCGCGCGGGTGGCGCACGACGCGCTGCTCGGCGACGCCGACGACCCGGCGAGCACCGCTGCGGACGCGTCGCAGCTGCTCGCCGACGCCGCCCGCGCCCTGGGCCAGCGCCGCGGCGACGATCCTGCGCTCGATGCCCTCGACGACCGACTGCGCGAGGTCGCCGCCCTGACGGGCGAGCTGGGCGCCGACCTCGGTGCGTACCTCGGTGAGCTCGAGGCCGACCCGGCGCGGCTGGAGCACGTCGAGGCACGCCGCGCACAGTTGGCGGCCTTGTGCCGCAGGTACTGCGACGAGCCCGAGCCGAGCATCGCGGGCGTGCTGCGGTGGGCGCAGGCCGCCGAAGCCCGGCTGGCCGAGATCGACGTCTCCGACGACGCGATCGCCGCCTTGCGTGCCACGCTCGAGGCCGCCGCAACCCGAACGGCGGCGCTGGCCGAGAAGCTGTCGCGGGTCCGTCGCGACGCCGCCGAGCGGCTCTCCGGCGCGATCAGCGCAGAGCTGGGCGGCCTGGCGATGTCCGGCGCCACGGTGCAGGTGCAGGTCGGGTGGCGTCCCCCAGCAGCGGACACGCCGACGCTGACCGTCGACGGTCACGACACCGCGATCACCGCAGACGGTGCGGACGAGGTCGCGTTCCTGCTCGAGCCACACGCGGGCGCGCCGGCGCTGCCGATCGGCCGCGGCGCCTCGGGCGGCGAGCTGTCGCGCGTCATGCTCGCCCTGGAGGTCTGCCTCGCCGCGACCGACGACGTCGCGACCCTGGTGTTCGACGAGGTCGACGCGGGCGTGGGCGGGCGCGCCGCCACCGAGATCGGCCGCCGGCTCGCGCGCCTCGCCCGCGACCGGCAGGTGCTGGTGGTCACGCACCTTGCGCAGGTGGCGGCGTTCGCCGACCAGCACGTCGTCGTCGACAAACCGGCTGCTGCGCCCGACGGGGGAGCGGGCGGCGGGGGAGCGGGCGGCGGGGGAGCGGGCGGCGGGGGAGTGACGGCCAGCGACGTGCGGCCGGTCGACGGCGACGAGCGGATCGTGGAACTGGCACGGATGCTGGCCGGGTCCGACTCCGAGACCGCCCGACGGCACGCAGCCGAACTGCTCGACGACGCGCGCGCTGATCGGGCCGCAACCTGATAGAACGCCGTCGCAAGACCGATGATCGCATCGGTGCGGACCGCGTGGCGGAGCCCGGAACGGCCGCGCGCCGGTGGCAGCATGGCCTTTCATGAAGCTCGCTACCCTCCGCCGCCGGACCGACGGCCTGGCCGGCGTCTCCGGCGTCGCCCGGCTCGACCGGCGCACGCCGCGACTGGCCGCCCGGCTGAACCCCGGCGACATCGCGGTGATCGACCACGGTGATCTCGACCGGATAGCGGCCGAGGCGCTCGTCGCGGCCAGGCCGGCAGCGGTGGTCAACGCCAAGGCGTGCATCACCGGCCGTTACCCCAGCCTCGGCCCGCAGGTGATCGTCGCCGCGGGCATCGTGTTGCTCGACGACGTGGGCAGCGAGATCTTCGGCGCGGTCAAAGAAGGCGCCAAGATCCGCATCGACGACGACACCGTCTACGCCGGCGAGACCCCGCTGGCCAGCGGCACCCGGCTGGACGCCGAGCTCGTCGACGCCCAGATGCGCGACGCGCGCGGCGGCCTGTCCGCCCAGCTCGAAGCGTTCGCGGCGAACACCGCGGAATTCATGAACGCCGACCGCGCCCTGCTGATCGACGGCGTGGGCATCCCCGTGCTCAAGACGTCGCTGCGCGGCCGGCACGCCGTGGTGGTGGTGCGCGGTCACGACCACGAGAAGGACCTGCGCTCGCTCAAGCACTACATCCGCGAGTACAAGCCGGTGCTGATCGGCGTCGACGGCGGCGCCGACGCGCTGCTCGAGGCCGGCCTCAAGCCGCACGTCATCGTCGGCGACATGGATGCGGTGTCCGACACCGCGCTCGCCGCCGGCGCCGAGGTGATCGTGCATACCTATCCCGACGGCCGCACCCCCGGCCTCGCGCGGGTCCAGGACCTCGGCATCTCCACGCAGGCGTTCCCGACGTCCGGCAGCAGCGAGGACGCCGCGATGCTGCTCGCGCACGACAACGGCGCCGAGCTCGTGGTCGCCGTCGGCAGCCACGCCACGCTGGATGAATTCCTCGACCGCGGGCGCACCGGGATGGCGTCGACGTTCCTCACCCGGCTGCGGCTCGGCGCGAAGGTCGTCGATGCGCACAGCGTGCGGTTGATGTACCGCAACCGCATCTCTGCCGCGGCGCTGTTGCTGCTGGTCATCGCGGCACTGGTGGCGGTGGTCGCGGTACTGGCGATCTCGGACGCGGGCCGCAGCTACCTCGACTCCTTGCACTCGGACTGGAACCACGTCGTGAACTGGTTGCAGGACAAGTTTTCGTGATCTTGAACCGGCAACACGTGCGGAGCACCTGATGATCTCCTTCCGCTACCACCTCGTCTCCGTCGTCGCGATCTTCCTCGCGTTGGCGCTCGGCATCGTGGTCGGCACGACCGCGCTCAGCGGGCCGATCACCCGCGATCTGCGCAACCAGCTCGACGACGCGAAGAAGCAACGCGACGCGCTCGCCGGGCAGACCAAGACGCTGCAGGGACAGGTCGACGACGCCGACCAGTTCGCGTCGACCTACGGGCCGCAACTGGTGTCCGGCTCGCTCGCCAAGCGCAGCGTGCTGGTCGTCTCACTGCCGGGCGTCACCGGCGGCATGCGCAGCGGGGTGCTGAAGCAGCTGTCCGCGGCCGGCGCGAAGGTCACCGGCCAGGTGACGCTCACCAAGAACTACGTCGAACCGCGGCTCGGCAGCGGCATCAACTCGCTGGCGACCGGTCCGTCGCACCCGATCGGGCTGACGCTGCCGGAGACCAGCGACTCCGGTCAGCTCGGCGCGTCGCTGCTGTCCTACGTGCTGCTCGGCAAGGGCCAGCGCACCGACCTGACCCAGGTGCTCGGGGGATTCTCGGCCCTGCACATGGTGGAGGTCGGCAGCGGCTCGGTCACGCCGGCGAGCCTGGTGATGGTGCTGGCACACGGCTCGCTGTCGACGAAGAGTTACGCCTCGGGCGCCGAGCTGGCGCTCGCCACGTCACTGGCGCACTCGGGTGGGCACGTCGTGGTGGCGGCCAACCGGGAGTCCGCGAAGAGCGGCGGGGTGGTCGCCGCCGTGCGCAACTCGGCGGCCGCGCGCAGCACGGTGTCCACGGTCGACGACGCTGACGGTGCGTTCGGCCAGGTCTCCGCGGCGCTCGCCCTGGCCGGCGCCGCCAAGGGCCAGATCGGCCATTACGGTACCCAGGACGGCGCCGACGCGCTGTTCCCGGCGCCCCCGAAATAGCCGGCGGCGCCACCCACCCACCACCCGTGCCTGACGGACGGAGCCTGACGCACATATGGACCTGCCCTCGCCGCCGGCGCCCGCCCGCGCCGTCGTCGCGCTCGCGGCGTTCGTGCGCGAACGGCTCGCTGAGGTGTCCGGCACCCTGGCGCCGCTGTGGAACCGGCGCGACGGTGAGTTCGCGACCCTGGCAGGCGAAGAGCACGTGCTCGCCGCCACCGCGCGGCAGTTCACGACGGTCATCACCGGTGCCGCCGCGCCGTTCGCGCCGACCTCCTACGCCCGGGCGCGGCTGCTGCGGCAGATGCACGCGAGCGGGTTGTTGAGCGACGCCGAGGCGCGCCACACCCAGGCGATCATGGGCGACATCGAGACGCTCGAAGACCGGTGCGACGCGCCCCGCACGCGCGCGGCGACCGGTACCGAGGCGCGCGGCGTGGCGCGTCCGTCGCCGCGGCCGCGCCGCTAGTTCGTGTTAGCGTGAACGTCCGTGGATCGAACGCGGCAGACCACCAAACATCTCTTCGTCACCGGCGGCGTCGCCTCTTCGCTCGGTAAGGGCCTGACGGCGTCCAGCCTCGGCTCGCTGCTCAAGGCCCGCGGCCTGCGCGTGACGATGCAGAAGCTCGACCCGTACCTCAACGTCGACCCCGGGACGATGAACCCGTTCCAGCACGGCGAGGTCTTCGTGACCGAGGACGGGGCCGAGACCGACCTCGACATCGGGCACTACGAGCGGTTCCTCGACACCGACCTCGTCGCGCGGGCCAACGTCACCACCGGTCAGGTGTATTCGAGCGTCATCGCCAAGGAACGCCGGGGCGAGTACCTGGGCGACACCGTGCAGGTGATCCCGCACATCACCAACGAGATCAAGGACCGCATCCGGGCCATGGCCGCCCCGGACGCCGATGGCAACGCGCCGCACATCGTGATCACCGAGATCGGCGGCACGGTCGGCGACATCGAGTCGCTGCCGTTCCTGGAGGCTGCACGCCAGGTGCGGCACGAGGTCGGGCGCGACAACTGCTTCTACCTGCACGTGTCGCTGGTGCCCTACCTCGCGCCGTCCGGGGAGCTGAAGACCAAGCCGACCCAGCACTCGGTGGCCGCCCTGCGCAGCATCGGCATCGCCCCGGACGCGGTGGTGTGCCGCTCGGACCGCGAGCTGCCCGATGGCGTCAAACGCAAGATCGCGCTGATGTGCGACGTCGACATGGAAGCCGTCGTGGCCGCCGTCGACGCCCCGAGCATCTACGAGATCCCCAGGGTGCTGCACGCGGAAGGCCTCGACGCCTACGTGGTGCGGCGCCTGGACCTGCCCTTCCGCGACGTCGACTGGACCGTCTGGGGCGACCTGCTCGACCGCGTGCACAACCCGCGCGCCGACATCACCGTCGGGCTGGTCGGCAAGTACGTCGACCTGCCGGATGCCTACCTTTCCGTCGTCGAGGCCCTGCGGGCGGGCGGGTTCGCGCACCGCGCGCGGGTGCACGTGCGCTGGGTGCAGTCCGACCAGTGCGCCACGCCCGCTGGGGCCGCGGCCGCGCTGGCCGGCCTCGACGGCATGGTCGTGCCGGGTGGCTTCGGCATCCGCGGCATCGAGGGCAAGGTCGGCGCGCTGCGGCACGCGCGCGAGCGCGGCATCCCGGCGCTGGGCCTGTGCCTCGGATTGCAGTGCATGGTCATCGAGGCGGCGCGCGACCTGGCCGGCATCGAGGACGCCAACTCGGCGGAGTTCGACCCGGACACCCCGCACGCGGTCGTCGCGACCATGGCCGATCAGCTGGCGGCCGTCTCCGGCGAGGCCGACCTCGGGGGCACGATGCGCCTCGGCGCCTACACCGCCCGGCTCGTGAGCGGATCCGTCGTGGCGCAGGCCTACGGCGCCACCGAGGTCAGCGAGCGGCACCGGCACCGCTACGAGGTCAACAACGCCTACCGGGACAAGCTGGAGGCCGCCGGCCTGGTGATCTCCGGCGAATCACCCGACGGCCGGCTGGTCGAATTCGTCGAGCTGCCGCGCGAGGTCCACCCGTTCTATGCCGGCACGCAGGCCCACCCGGAGCTCAAGTCGCGCCCGACCCGCGCCCACCCGCTGTTCGCCGCGTTCATCGGGGCGGCGCTGGACTACAACGACGCGGACCGGCTGCCGGTGGAGATCCCCGGGCACCGCGGGCCGGCCTCCTCGGCCGGCGCGGAGCCGGGCGCATGAGTGCCCAGGACGACTACGAGGTCGTCGGGTCGACGACCGAGTTCCGCGGGCACATCATCACCGTCCGCGTCGACGACGTGCGGATGAGCGACGGCAAGGTCGCCAAGCGCGAGATCGTCGCCCATCCCGGCGCCGTCGGGGTCGCCGCCCTCGACGACGAGGGACGCATCGTGCTCGTCAACCAGTACCGCCCGGCGGTGAAAGCCCGGCTCGATGAGCTGCCGGCCGGGCTGCTCGACGTCGAGGGCGAGTCCGCGCTCGACGCCGCGAAGCGCGAACTGGCCGAGGAGACCCGGCTGCGCGCGGACGACTGGCACGTGCTCGTCGACCTGCAGACGTCGCCGGGGATGACCGACGAGGCGATCCGCATCTTCGTGGCCCGCGGGCTGCACCCGGTGGACGACGGGTTCGAGGCCGAGCACGAGGAGATGACGATGACGGTCTCCCGGGTGCCGCTGGCCGAGGCCGTCCGGCGGGTACTGGCCGGCTCGGTGACGAACGCGGCCGCTGCGGGCGGCATCCTCGCCGTGGCGCACGCGCGCGCGACGGACTGGGCCGACCTGCGCCCGGCCGATGCGCCGTGGCCGGCGCGCCCGGGCCGGTGAACCGGCCGGCGGCGAACCAGCTCGCGCCCGAGTCGGTGGTGCGCGCCTACCTGGACCACCTGGCCGTCGAGCGGGGCGCCGCGGCGAACACCTTGAGCTCCTACCGGCGCGACCTGCAGCGCTACCTCGCCTACCTGGACACCTGCGGCATTACGTCGATCGCCGACGTCACCGCGGCGACGGTCGGCGACTTCCTGGCTCGGCTGCGCGAGGGCGACCCCGACCACCCGCCGCTGTCGGCCAGCTCCGCCGCCCGCGCCGTGGTCGCCGCGCGTGGCGTGCACCGCTTCGCGCTGCGCGACGGGCTGGTGGCCGTCGACGTCGCCAGCGAGATCCGGCCGGCCGCCCCGCCGCGCCGATTGCCCAAGGCGATCACGGTGGAGGAGGTCGAACGGTTGCTGGACGCCGCCGGCTACGCCGGCACCGCGCTGGCGATGCGCGACCGCGCCCTGTTGGAGGTGCTCTACGGCACCGGGGCGCGGATCTCGGAGGCGGTCGGCCTGGACATCGACGACCTGGACCTCGTCGACGCCACGGTGCTGCTGCGCGGCAAGGGCGGCAAGCACCGGCGGGTGCCGGTGGGCTCCTATGCCGCGAAGGCCGTGTCGGCGTACCTCGTGCAGGCGCGTCCGGTGCTCGCCGCGGCAGGTACCGGCACATCGCGGCTGTTCCTCAATGCCCGCGGCGGCCCGCTGTCGAGGCAATCGGCGTGGGTGGTGTTGCGCACCGCCGCCGACCGCGCCGGGCTGCGCGCTGACCTCTCGCCGCACACCCTGCGGCACTCGTTCGCCACGCACCTCGTCGAGGGCGGCGCCGACGTGCGCGTCGTGCAGGAACTGCTCGGTCACGCCTCGGTGACCACCACGCAGATTTACACGCTGGTCACCGTCGACACGCTGCGCGAGGTGTACGCGAGCGCGCATCCGCGGGCCCGCAGCACCTCGTCGGGACGCCGTGCGCAGGCGACACGGGGATGACGCGGATGACCGCCGGGCGCGCCGTGCGCTGCGGTAGCCTCGGCCTGCGTCACGGCGGGGCACAGCACGGATCGGGTCAGGAGGGCAGCGGGCTACATGAGCACCTCGACTCGGCCCGACCCTGAGCCCGAGCGAGAGCGGCCCGAGCCGGCGTCCGCGACGCCGGCGAAGGCGCCTGCGAAGGCGCCGAAGGCCGCGCGCCCACGGCCCCGGCCGGGGCGCCGGACCCCGATCCCCGACACGGTGCAGAACTACGTCCCGGACGCCGGTCGCAGCGCGGGTCCCGGCGATGTGCAGGACGCCGACACCGACGACGGCGGCGACGGGCTGTTCCCGGCCGCCCCCGGTGACCCTGCGCGCTCGCCGGATCCCGCTGTCGCCCGGCGCAAGCGGCACCTGCCCGAGCCGCCGCCGCTGGAGCGGCACGGCCCGGCACGGATCCTCGCGTTGTGCAATCAGAAGGGCGGCGTCGGCAAGACGACGTCGGCGATCAATCTCGGTGCCGCGCTGGCCGAGGTCGGCCGCCGCGTGCTGCTCGTCGACTTCGACCCGCAGGGCGCGCTGTCGGTCGGGCTCGGCGTCCAACCGCACGAGCTCGAGCGCACCACCTACAACCTGCTGATGGAACGTGCGGCGACCATCGAGGACACGCTGCGCAAGACGGCCGTGCCGAATCTCGACCTGCTGCCCAGCAACATCGACCTGTCCGCGGCCGAGATCCAGTTGGTCGGCGAGGTCGCCCGCGAGCAGGCGCTGTCGCGGGCCCTCGCGCCGGTGCTGGACCGCTACGACTACGTGCTGATCGACTGCCAACCGTCACTCGGGCTGCTGACGGTCAACGCGCTGACCGCCGCGCACGGCGTGATCATCCCCCTCGAGTGCGAGTTCTTCAGCCTGCGCGGCGTCGCGCTGTTGATCGACACGATCGACAAGGTGCAGCAGCGGCTCAACCCGGACCTCAAGCTCGAGGGCATCCTCGCCACGATGTACGACGGCCGCACGCTGCACGGGCGCGAGGTATTCGCCCGGGTGCTCGAGGCGTTCGGCGACAAGGTCTACGACACGGTCATCGCGCGCACCGTCCGCTTCCCGGAGACCACCGTCGCGGGCGAGCCGATCACGTCGTGGGCGTCGACGTCGTCGGGCGCGAAGGCCTACCGCGATCTCGCACGCGAAGTCATCGCGCGCTCGTGACCCGTCGATGACCCCGGCGACCCCACCGGACGAGCGCACCGTCGACACCGTCGAGATCGACACGGTGGACGACATCGACGCCGTGCAGCTGGCCGATCTTGTCGACGAGACAGCGGCACCGGCCCCGGACCGCGGGTTCCAGGTAAGGCTGGACAACTTCGAGGGGCCGTTCGACCTGCTGTTGACACTGATCAGCCGGCGCAAGCTCGACGTCACCGAGGTCGCGCTGTCCCAGGTCACCGACGAATTCATCAGCTACCTCGCCGGCATGGACACCTGGGACCTCGGCAAGGCGACGGAGTTCCTGGTGGTCGCGGCCACGTTGCTGGATCTCAAGACCGCGCGGCTGCTGCCGGCCGCCGAGGTCGACGACGAGGAGGATCTCGCGCTGCTCGAGGCTCGCGACCTGCTGTTCGCGCGGGTACTGCAGTACCGCGCGTACAAGCTGTCCGCCGCCTACCTCGCCGAGCTCGACCGCGTTCAGGCGCGCCGGCACGGCCGCGCCGTCGAACTGGAGCCACGCTTCGCCACGCTGCTGCCCGAGGTCGACGTCGGCGTCAGCCCGGCGCAGCTCGCGGCGATTGCCGCCGCTGCCCTCGTGCCGAAGCCGGTGCCGGTGGTCATGACCGATCACGTGCATGCGCCGCAGGTCAGCGTCCGCGAGCACACCGAGGTGCTGCGGGCACGGCTGCGGCGCGTCGGTGCCGCCACGTTCCGTGCCCTGGTCAGCGACTGCGACCTGACGCTGGAGGTCGTCGCGCGGTTCCTGGGGCTGCTCGATCTCTACCGGGACGGCTCGGTCGCCTTCGACCAGGCGGCCGCGCTCGCCGAACTGCGGGTGCGCTGGATCGCCGGCACGGATGAAACAGGCTTTGCCGCCGGCGCGACGCCGGTAGAGCCGGTCGACGTCGAGGAGGAGTACCGGTGAGCACGCCGCCCGACCCATTCCCCGACGAACCCGACTTTGACGTCGATGCGGACCGGATGGACGTCGAGCCGGACATCGACGCCGAGCCCACCGACGACGCGGCTCCACCTGCCGCGGAGGCGGACGGTGCCGCCCTGTTCGAGGTGCGCGACGTCGAGCCGCGCGAACTGGTCCCGGCGCTCGAGGCGATCCTGTTCGTGGTCGAATCCCCGGTCAGCGTGGCCGCGCTGGCGACGGCCGTGCAGGCGCCCACGGCGGCGGTGCAGGAGGCGCTGGACATGTTGCGCGCCGGCTACGACGAGCGCGGTGCCGGGATCGAGCTACGGGACGTTGCCGGGGCCGTGCGCATCTACACCCGCCCGGAGCACGCCGGCGCTGTCGAGCAGTTCCTGGTGGACGGGCAGCGCAGCAAGCTCAGCCAGGCCGCGCTCGAGACGCTTGCGGTGGTGGCCTACCGCCAGCCCGTCACGCGGGCGCGGGTGTCGGCGATCCGCGGCGTGAACGTCGACGGCGTGGTGCGCTCGCTGCTCGCGCGCGGGATGATCGTCGAGGTCGGCACCGACCCGGACACCGGCGGCGGCCTGTTCCGCACCACCGACGTCTTCCTGGAACGCATGGGCCTGCAGTCGCTGGACGAGCTGCCGTCGCTGGCTCCGCTGCTGCCGGAGATCGAGGGGCTCGACGCGCTCGGTGGCGATGAGTTCTGATCCGCCCCCGGACGGCGTCCGGTTGCAGAAGGTGCTGGCTGCCGCGGGAGTCGGGTCGCGCCGGGTCTGCGACGAACTGATCGCCGAGGGCCGGGTGACCGTCGACGGCGCCGTCGCGGACCCGGGCGCCCGGGTGGACGTCTCGACCGCGGTGATCCACGTCGACGGGCGGCGGGTGGTGGTGCGCGCCGACCTCGTGTACCTCGCGCTGAACAAGCCGCGCGGTGTGCTGAGCGCGATGAGCGACGACCGTGGCCGGCGCACCGTCGGCGACCTGGTCGGGGACCGTCCCGAGCGGCTGTTCCACGTCGGGCGGCTGGACGCCGACAGCGAGGGGCTGTTGCTGCTGACCAGTGACGGCGACCTCGCGCACCGCCTCATGCACCCGTCGTTCGGCGTCCGCAAGACCTACCTGGCGACCGTCCCGGCGCCGGTCGGCCGTGACGTCGCGCGGCGGTTGCGTGCCGGTGTCGAACTCGAGGACGGCCCGGCGCGGGCGGACTCGTTCCGCGTCGTGCAGACGCAGGGTGACCAGGCGATCGTCGAGATCGTGCTGCACGAGGGCCGCAAGCACATCGTGCGACGCATGCTCGCCGACGTCGGTCATCCGGTGTCGCGCCTGGTCCGGACCCGTATCGGCCCGGTGCATCTCGGCGGGCAGCGGGCTGGGGCGGTGCGCGAGCTGACCGCCGACGAGGTCGCGGATTTGCACGCGATCGGCGAATCGGTGCCACACGCCGACGACAGCACGGCTGACGACACCGTTGCGGCGACGGCCGACGACGCTGCCGACGACGCTGCCGACGACGCTGCCGGTCCGGCCACCTAGGCTCGAAGCGTCCGGGCAGGACCGGGCCCAGGGTTCCAGCGGAGGGTGGCAGCGGCACATGGCGGTGCGGGCGGTGCGGGGCGCGATCCAGGTCGACGACGACGACCGGGACGAGATCCTCGCGGGCACCTCGGAGCTCGTCGCCGCGGTGCTCGAGCGCAACGCCATCGACCCGCAGGACCTGATCAGCATCGTCTTCACCGCGACGCCCGACCTCACCGCGGAGTTCCCTGCCTACGCGGCGCGCCAGATGGGCCTGACGGACGTGCCGTTGCTGTGCACCACCGAGATCGCGGTGCCCGGCTCGATGCCGCGGGTGCTGCGGCTGATGGCGCATGTCGAGACCGAGCTGTCGCGGGCGCAGGTCCGGCACGTCTACCTGCGCGGCGCCGCCGCGTTGCGTACCGACCTGCCGAAGTAACCTGCTGAGCGTGAGTTCACCGCCCTTCGGGGGAGTCGTCGCCCTGGACGGGCCGTCGGGCACCGGCAAGTCGACCGTCGCGCGTCGGCTCGCCGCCGGACTGCGGGCGCGCTACCTCGACACCGGCGCGATGTACCGGGCCGCCACAGTGGCCGTGCTGCGTGCCGACGTCGCACTGGACGACCCGGCGGCGATCGCGGCCACGGTCGACGCCGCGCGAGATCGCGATCTCCACCGATCCGACCGACACCTGGGTGACGCTGGACGGCGAGGCCGTCGACGTCGAGATCCGCTCGGCGCGGACCACTGCCGCGGTCAGTGCCGTGTCGGCCGTCCCGGCGGTGCGCGCGCAGCTCGTCGCGGCCCAGCGCGAGCTGATCGGCGACGGCAACATCGTCGTCGAAGGCCGCGACATCGGCACCGTGGTGTGGCCGGCGGCGCGGCCGAAGGTGTACCTGACGGCCAGCGCGCAGGCCCGCGCCCAGCGCCGCGCCGGCGAGGTCGGGGCGGACGTCGACTCGGTGGCCGCGGACATCGCGCGGCGCGACAACCTCGACTCCACCCGCGCGGACAGCCCGCTGGCCCGGGCCGCGGACGCGGTCGACCTGGACACGACGGACCTCGACGTCGACGGTGTCGTCGCCAAGCTGCTCGAACTCGCGCAGGAGCGGTGAGCGCGGATGGCAGAGCCCTCCGACGACGGCGGCGACCAGCGCACCGTGCTACCGGTCGTCGCGGTGGTCGGGCGGCCGAACGTCGGCAAGTCGACGCTGGTGAACCGCATCCTGGGTCGGCGGGAAGCTGTCGTGCAGGACATCCCCGGCGTCACGCGGGACCGCGTCGCCTACGACGCGCAGTGGAACGGCCGTCGCTTCACGCTCGTGGACACCGGCGGGTGGGAGCCGGATGCGAAGGGGCTGCAGGCGATGGTCTCCGCGCAGGCCGAGTACGCCGTCGGCACCGCGGATCTCGTGCTGTTCGTCGTGGACGGGCGCACGGGTGCCACGGAGACGGATCTGGTCGTCGCGCGGACGCTGCGTCGCGCCAAGCGGCCCGTGGTGCTGGCCGCGACGAAGATCGACGATGATCGGCTCGAGTCGGACGCCGCGCAGCTGTGGTCGCTGGGCCTCGGTGAGCCGTACCCCGTGAGCGGTCTGCACGGGCGCGGCAGCGGCGATCTGCTGGACGCCGTGCTGGCCGGACTGCCGGACGCGCCGCCGGACACCGATGTGGTGGGCGGCCCGCGACGCGTCGCGCTGGTCGGGCGGCCGAACGTCGGCAAGTCCAGCCTGCTGAACCGGCTGACGGGGGAGACCCGCTCGGTCGTCGACTCGGTGGCCGGCACCACGATCGACCCGGTGGACAGCCTCGTCGAGCTCGGCGGGCGAGACGTGGCGCTTCGTCGACACCGCGGGCCTGCGCCGGCGGGTGCACCAGGCCAGCGGCATGGAGTACTACGCCAGCTTGCGCACCGCGGCCGCGATCGAGAGCGCCGAGGTGGCGATCGTGCTGCTCGATGCCGGGGAGCGACTCACCGAGCAGGACCAGCGCGTCATCGCCGAGGTGGTCGACGCCGGGCGCGCGCTCGTGATCGCGTTCAACAAGTGGGATCTCGTTGACGAGGACCGCCGGCTGGATCTCGACCGGGAGATCGAGCGCGATCTGGCCCGCGTCGCGTGGGCGCCGCGGGTGAACGTCTCGGCACGCACCGGGCGTGCGGTCGACAAGCTGGCGGGGGCGCTGACACGGCGTTGGCGTCGTGGGACTCGCGGATCTCGACCGGGCGGCTGAACACCTGGGTGAGCGAGATCGTCGCGCAGACGCCGCCGCCCGCGCGTGGCGGGCGGGCACCTCGGGTGCTGTTCGCGACGCAGGCCGACACCCGACCGCCGCGCTTCGTGCTGTTCACCACCGGCTTCCTGGAAGCCGGCTACCGCCGCTTCCTGGAGCGCCGGTTGCGCGAGGACTTCGCGTTCACCGGCTCGCCGATCGAGATCTCCGTCCGGGTGCGCGAGAAGCGCACGCGCTGAGCATCTGCCCAGCAGACCTTCGGTTGCGCCAACATCACGTCTCGCCGAGCAGCTGTCCGCGGCTCAGGACCTGGAACGCGGAGTAGGCGTTCAAGCTGAGACGCTGGAACCCGGCGACGAGCGACACAGGCACCAGATAGCCGTTCAGGTCCCGGTCGAGCACGAAGAAGGAGTCGATCTCCGCGGCGGAGTAGGACGCACGACCTTCCGCGCGCGAACTGCTGATCGCCACCGAGTAGGCACCGTCGTCACGCCAGGTCGTCGTCTTGACCTGCACACGACTGACCACGGCGTCGCGTTCCACCACCAGGTCGTAGCGTGCCGGTTCCAGCGGCCACGCCACGTTGTAGCCGTGCACGGCGAACCACGCCGCCGCCAGCATCGGGCGGCCGTACGCAGGCGCGCGATGTCGACGCCGCGGGAGTGCTCCGGAGTCCGGGAGCCGCGGCTCGAGGTGCGGCACCGGCAGGCCGAGACGCAATGCACGGCTGCGCAGGGCGGCAAGGACGCCGCCGCTCGGGGTGAGTCCGAGGGCGACGGCCGCGGCACTCCAGGATGCGGCACCGGCGACTGCGGCGCGAAGCTGGTCGTCGGACCACCGCCGCTGGCCGGTGAAGTGATCATGCCGAATGCCCAGCTGCGCCGCCCGGCGCTGCGCAGCACGTAGTGAACCGGACGAGGAGTCATTGAGCCCCATCGCCCGCAGGACTCCGCGCCACGATCTGGCCCCGGCGCCGGCGCAGCTGGTCATCCGAATACGCGCGACGGCTCATGCCGGGAAGGTAGGTCCCGGTTCCGACAAGTTCGATCAGCTGTCGGGACGACAGGATTTGAACCTGCGACCCCTCGGCCCCCAGCCGGAGTGCGCTACCAACCTGAGCCACGTCCCGTTGCCGACGATGCGGCGGGTCAAGCCTAGCGTGCCGGACGTCGCACCGATGCGCGGTAGGTTGAGCTCGCCTGCCGAACGGGCGCGTGCGAGGAAGAGAGCATGACCGACACTGCGACGCCCCAGTCGAGCGAGCGCGTCTGGACCATCCCGAACGCGCTGTCGGTGCTGCGGCTGTTCGGGGTCCCGCTGTTCCTGTGGCTGTTGCTCGGCCCGCACGACGATCTTGCCGCCCTGGGTGTGCTGATGGTGTCCGGCTTCACCGACTGGCTCGACGGCGTGCTCGCCCGCAAGCTGAACCAGACCAGTGCGCTCGGGGCGCTGCTCGACCCGCTCGCCGACCGGCTCTACATCCTGGCCACCCTGGCGGGGCTCGTGCTGCGTCACGTCATCCCGCTCTGGCTCGCCATCGTGATCGTCGGCCGGGACGTGATCCTGGGGGCTGTCCTGCCACTGCTGCGCCGCGCCGGCTACGGCCCGCCGGCCGTCCACTACCTCGGCAAGGCTGCGACGTTCTGCCTGCTCTACGCGTTCCCGCTGCTGCTGATCGGCACCTACCACGGCACTGTCCCCGACATCGCGCGGCCGATCGCGTGGGCGTTCACCTTCTGGGGCACGGCGCTCTACCTGTGGTCCGGTGTCGTGTACCTGCGGCAGAGCGCGACGCTGCTGCGCAACCCCGTGACCGCGTGAGCGACGGGCCCCGGCACAGCGAGGCCTCCCGGCTGCTCGTCTCCCTGGTCAGCGACCCCGTCGACCCGGGATACCGGGCGGCCGCGGCGCGCCGGGCGGCCGACGGCAGCGGCGGCCACTGGTACGACCGGCCGCTCGTGGCGATCGGCTGCCTGCTGATCGGCTTCGTCGCGGTCGTCGCCTATGTGCACACCCACCGCGGCGCGCCGGAGGAGCAGCGGGTGCACGACCGCCTCGTCAGCAGGGTGCGCGCTGCTCAAGGCGGCGCCGACGACCTGTCCCGGCGGGCGGAGTCGTTGTCGCGCCGGCTGGCCGCCGTGCGCGACAGCGCGCTGCCGCAGAGCAGCCTCGCTGCGCAATTGACGCGCACACAGCTCGAGGCCGGTCAGGTCGCCGTCCACGGCCCGGGCGTCACGGTCACCCTGCGCGAGCCCAAGCGTCCGACGTCGAGCCCGAGCGCCGCTCGTGTCGGCACCGTCCCGATCGACGCAACGCATATCCTCACCGACCGGGACGTGCGCAGCGTGGTCAACGAACTCTGGCACGACGGCGCGGAGGCGATCGAGGTGAACGGTGTGCGGTTGACGCCGACCAGCGCGATCCGCTTCGCCGGCGAGGCCGTGCTGGTGGACTTCCAGCCGATCACCGCGCCGTACCGGATCAGCGCGATCGGCAGTGCCGACGCTCTGTCCACGTCGTTCGCGCAGAGCTCGGTCGCGAGCCGGTACCAGACCCTGGTGGGCGTCGACGGCATCGGCTTCTCGATCCACGACGCGACGCGCATCGATTTGCCCGCGGCAACGCTGGTCGATCCGCGCTACGCCAGACCCGTGACGCCGGCCGCGCCGCACAGCACGTCCTCGCCGTCGCCGACGTCGACCCGGAAGCGGCACCACCGATGATCGCCGCGCTCGCCCTGGTCGTCGGCATCGTCGCTCGGCCTGATCTTCCACCCGACCGTGCCGACGGGGCTCGAGCCGTACCTGCCGATCGCCGTGGTCGCCGCGCTGGACGCGGTCTTCGGCGGGCTCCGGGCGCGCCTGGACGGCATCTTCGACGCCAAGGTGTTCGTGGTGTCGTTCGTGTCGAACGTGCTCGTCGCGGCGCTGATCGTCTTCCTCGGCGACAAGCTCGGTGTCGGCGGCCAGCTGTCGACCGCGGTCGTCGTCGTGCTCGGCATCCGGATCTTCGGCAACGCCGCCGCGATCCGGCGGCACCTGTTCCGCGCATGAGCGTCGACGACGCAGGTGACGGTGACGGCGTTCCTGTCGACGACACGCACGACCCCGACCGCGCGGACTCAGCAGCGGACGCCGAGCCGCGCAAGCGCCCGCGGACCCGATGGCTGCACGGCCGGCACGCCTCACTGGCCGTGATCGGTGTCCTGACCCTGCTGCTCGGGTTCGCGATCGCCGTGCAGGTGCACGCGAACTCGTCGTCGGACTCGCTGTCGGCACTGCGCGACGACGATCTGATCACGATTCTCGACAACCAGAGCGACCGCGCCGACCGGCTGCGCCAGCAGATCAGCGCGCTGCAGCAGAACCTCGCCCAGTTGCGGGACACGGGCGACCGCGCGGCCGCGGCCCGCAAGCAGGCGGCGGCGCAGGCGCAGGCGCTCGGCATCCTGCTGGGCACGTTGCCGGCGACCGGCCCGGGCGTCGTCGTGAGCATCAGCGACCCGTCCGGCAAGCTCGACGGCGAGGACCTGCTCGACGTGATCGAGGAACTGCGGGGCGCGGGCGCGGAGGCGATCCAGGTCGGTCCGGTACGCGTCGGCACCGACACCGCCTTCGAGGGCGACGACGGTTCGCTGACCGTCGACGGCACCACGATGCACGCGCCGTACACGGTCACCGCGATCGGCGACAGCAAGACGCTGGACACGGCGCTGAACATCCCCGGCGGCGTGGCCGCCACCGTGCGTGCCGCCGGTGGCGACCTCGCCGTCACCGAGCACAGCACCGTGACGATCCGCGTCACGCGGGCGGCACCGAAGACCCGTACACGCACAAGACTCGCTGAGCGCGCACCGCAGTGGACTGGGTAGGGTCGGGGCCGTTCAGACCCACGTGCGCAGGAGGCCGTTCATGTCCGACGTCCCCGACGACTTGAAGTACACGCCCGATCACGAGTGGGTGCGCGTCGGTGACGGCTCGACAGTCCGCGTCGGCATCACCGACTACGCGCAGGAGGCACTCGGCGACGTCGTGTTCGTGCAACTGCCTGAGGTCGGCGCGGCCGTCACCAAGGGCGGGGCGGTCGGTGAGATCGAATCGACGAAGAGCGTGTCCGACCTCAACGCACCGCTGACCGGCACCGTGACGGCGCGCAACGAAGCGCTCGAGGCACAGCCGGAACTGATCAACTCCGGACCGTACGGCGACGGCTGGATCCTGGAAATCGACGCGGCCGATACCGCGGAGCTCGAATCGTTGCTCGACGCAAGCGCGTACGGCGACCTGGCCGGTTGAGCGCAATGCGACACCTGGCATCATCGCGGCGGCCGTCGTCTCGCCGTTCGTCGTAGCGATGTCTTTGTCCTGATTGACCCTCGCGCGGGCGCCGACCTAGGCTCTGCGCACCGACCGATCCGCACCGAGCAGCACCGGCGTTCCTGTGTGACCGGCGGTAATGAGAAGAAGGGTGGCACGCGTGTTCTGCACCGCTTGTGGCACGGAAAATCAAGTAGGCAGTCACTTCTGTGCCAACTGCGGCGCCGCGTTGCCGGTGGCCTCATCCGGGCCGGATGTCACGACGACGATCAACACCACAGGCTCGCTGCCCGACACCGAGAGCGAGTTCTCGCCCGAGGCGCACCAGGGCGCGGTCGACGCGTTGACGCCCGGCTCGGCCCTGCTCGTGGTCAAGCGCGGGCCGAACGCCGGCAGCCGATTCCTGCTCGATCAGGACGTGACGTCGGCGGGTCGCCACCCGGACAGCGACATCTTCCTGGACGATGTCACCGTGTCGCGCAGGCATGCTGAATTCCGTCGTGAAGGCAGTGGGTACACCGTGCACGATGTCGGTTCGCTCAACGGCACCTACGTCAACCGCGAACGCATCGACGCGGCACCGTTGTCGGGCGGCGACGAGGTGCAGATCGGCAAGTTCCGTCTCGTCTACCTCACCGCCGCGGTCCGCACCGGTGCCGGGGCGCAGACGTGACAGGCGCCCGCTCCACAGCACTCGGCGCCTCGACGCAGGGCAGCGACCCTCACCATCGGCGACGTCCTCGCGCACCTGAAGGTGGAGTTCCCGGACCTCACGATCAGCAAGATCCGCTTCCTGGAGGACCAGGGGCTGGTGCAGCCCGAGCGCACCCCGTCGGGTTACCGCAAGTTCGCCAACCGCGACGTCTCGCGGCTGCGCTACGTGCTCGGCCAGCAGCGCGATCACTATTTGCCGCTGCGCGTCATCAAGGACCAGCTCGACGCGATCGACCGCGGACTCGTCCCGCCGGGCACCTCCACCGACACCCCGCACGCAGCACACGTCGCGATCGCGTCCATCGAGGACAACGCGCCGACCGCTGCGCACTTCGACGCGGCTCCCGCGGCCCTGCGCCTGTCGCGCGACGAGCTGCTCAACGCCGCCGGGCTGCGCTCGGACCAGCTCAACGAGCTCGAGCAGTTCGGCCTGATCACCGCGAAGCCCGGCGGGCACTACGACGACGACGCGTTGGCCGTCGCGAAGGTGGTCGTCGAGCTCGCCCGCTTCGGGCTCGAGGGTCGCCACCTGCGGGCGTTCCGCACCGCAGCCGAACGCGAGGTCAGCCTTTTCTCGCAGGTCGTCGGGCCGGCGTCGCGCCAGCGTGGCGGCGAGGCCAAGGCCCGCGCCGAGGAGACGGTGCGCGAACTCGCCGCGCTGTCGGTGCGCCTGCACGCGGCACTCGTGCAGATCGGTTTGCGCGACGTCGTGGGCGGCAGCTGAACCGGTAGCGGCAACGCTCGGCGCGGCTCGTCGGAGCGAGCACGGTCTTCGCTTCGGCGTGTAGCGTCGAAGGCGACGGGCGAGCAGGTCGAGGGAGGTCCGATCGTGCATCCCATGCGGGTAGTCGGCGTTCGGGTCGAGTTGCCGGCGAACCAGCCGGTGGTGTTGCTGCGCGAAGAGGACGGCGTGCGGTACCTGCCCATCTGGATCGGTGCCGTCGAGGCCTCGGCCATCGCTTTCCAGCAGCAGGGTGTGCAGACCGCCCGGCCGCTGACCCACGATCTGCTGCGCGACGTCATCGGCGCGCTGGGCGTCGCGCTCGAGGCGGTGCACATCACCGAGCTGCGCGACGACGTCTACTACGCCGAGCTGCGGTTCGCCGGCGGTGTGGTCGTCAGCGCGCGTCCGTCCGACGCCATCGCGCTGGCCCTGCGCGCGGAGGTCGAGATCCTCGGCTCGGACGCGGTTCTCGAGGCCGCCGGTATCGAGATCCCGGACGAGCAGGAGGACGAGGTCGAGAAGTTCCGCGAGTTCCTCGACACGATCTCCCCGGAAGACTTCGCCTCCGGCGGCTGACCGCTCGTCGGCAACGACAGCGGCCGCGTCAACCGTCAACCGTCAACCTCAGGTCGAAGGTTACTTTTCTCGGCGCGTCGGATTGACCGGGCGCAGCCCGGCACCTACCGTCAGGCCATCGAATCACGACCGTGGAATTCGCCTCCTGCGCGGACCGGTCGGCGGCGAGAGGTGAACGATCGTGGTCTTGGGTGACGGGCCCCAGCAGGGCGCACTCTTCGCCGATCCGAGCGTCGCGGGCACGGGCGACGGCTACGACGCGGACGTCGTGATCGGCTACCGCGGACCCACGGCCTGCTCGGCGGCCGGCATCACCTACCGCCAGTTGGACTACTGGGCGCGCACCGACCTCGTGCTGCCCACGGTGCGCACCGCCAGCGGCTCGGGCACCCAGCGGCTCTACTCGTTCAAGGACATCCTCGTCCTGAAGGTGGTCAAGCGGCTGCTCGACGCCGGGGTCTCGCTGCAGAACATCCGCATCGCCGTCGACGCCCTGCGTGCCCGCGGCGTCGAGGACCTCGCGCAGGTGACGCTGCTGTCCGACGGCACCACCGTCTACGAGTGCACGTCCTCGGAAGAGGTCGTCGACCTGCTTCAGGGCGGTCAGGGCGTGTTCGGCATCGCCGTCAGCGGCGCGCTGCGCGAGCTGCGCGGGTCGCTGGCGCACCTGCCCGGCGAGCGGGCCGACGGTGTCGAGGAGACGCCTGTCGCCGCCACGGCGAACGACGAGCTCTCGCGCCGGCGCAGTCAGCGCAGCGCCACCGCCTGACCCGCGGTCCGCGCCGCCGCGAACAGCGCCGTCGGACCTCCCGACACTGCGGCGTGGCCGGTTGCACAGCGCGTCGTTGCGCGCAGCTCAACCCCGGCTGCTACCGTCGAAAGCGGCTGATCACACCGCGCGGGAGAGCCGGCCAGGGCCCGGCGCCGAAGGGGCAACCTCCCCGGAACCTCTCAGGCACCAGGACCGCGCGGTCGAGGCCACTCTGAAGGGATCGCTCCCGACAGACGGGGACGTGCTCGCGGCATCTGCGGGCGCGTCGGACCGCGACCGACGGAGCGCCCCGCGATGACTTCCCGCACCGACCCGGCAGTCGACACCCGGGACCTGGCGAATGCGGCCGACACCGCGCCGTTCGCGGCCCGGCACATCGGCACGCTCGGCAGCGAGACGCCCATGCTCGACGTCCTCGGCTACCCGGACCTGACGCGCTGCTGGGCGACGCGATCCCCGCATCGATCCGCGAACAGCTGGAACTCGCGCTGCCGGCTCGCGGTCACCGAGGCCGAAGCAGCCCGCGAACTGCGCGAGCTGGCGGCGCGCAACCAGGTGCTGACCTCGATGATCGGGCTGGGCTACTACGGCACGATCACCCCCGCCGTGATCCGGCGCAACGTGCTGGAGAACCCCGCCTGGTACACCGCGTACACGCCCTACCAGCCGGAGATCAGCCAGGGCCGGCTCGAGGCGCTGCTCAACTTCCAGACCGTCGTCGAGGACCTCACCGCACTGCCGGTCGCCGGCGCCTCGGTGCTCGACGAGGCCACCGCGGCGGCCGAGGCCATGGCGCTGGCCCACCGCGCTGCGCCGCAACGGCAACACGTTCGTGGTCGACGCCGACGTGCTGCCGCAGACCCTCGACGTCGTGCGCACCCGCGCCGTGCCGCTGGGCCTGAAGGTCGTGGAGCAGGACTGTCACCGCGGCGCTGCCCGGCGACGACGTCTTCGGCGTGCTGGTGCAGTACCCCGGCGCATCCGGCGTGATCCGCGACCTCGCCCCGCTGGCCGAGGCCGCGCACGAGCGCGGCGCGCAGCTGATCGTCGCCGCCGACCTGCTGGCGCTCACCCTGATCACGCCGCCCGGCGAGCTCGGCGCGGACATCGCCGTCGGCAGCACGCAGCGCTTCGGCGTCCCGATGGGCTTCGGCGGACCGCACGCCGGCTACCTCGCCGTGCGCTCGGGGCTCGAGCGTCAGCTGCCCGGCCGCCTCGTCGGCGTGTCGGTCGACGCCGTCGGCCGCGCCCGCCTACCGGCTGGCCCTGCAGACCCGCGAGCAGCACATCCGGCGCGAGAAGGCGACGAGCAACATCTGCACCGCGCAGGTGCTGCTCGCCGTCATGGCCTCGATGTACGCCGTCTACCACGGCCCGGACGGCCTGCGGGCGATCGCCGAGCGCGTCCACCGGCACGCCGCGGTGCTGGCCGCCGGGCTGCGCGACGGCGGCGTGGACGTCGTCGACGGCGAATTCTTCGACACCGTCACCGCCGTGGTGCCCGGTCGCGCCGAGCGCGTCGTCGCCGCCGCGCGCGACGCCGGCATCAACCTGCGCCTGGTCGACGCCGACACCGTCGGGATCTCCTGCGACGAGCTCACGAGCGCCGAGCACGTGGCCGCTGTCTGGGCCGCGTTCGGCCTCGACGGCGAAGCCTCGACGAGTGCCGTCGCGGGCCGCGGCGGTCACCGCGCCCGGCCCCGGCGCGCAGCAGCGACGTACCTGGCGCACCCGGTCTTCCACACGCACCGGTCCGAGACATCGATGCTGCGCTACCTGCGCTCGCTGTCCGACCGGGACTTCGCGCTCGACCGCGGCATGATCCCGCTCGGCTCGTGCACGATGAAGCTCAACGCCACCACCGAGATGGAGCCGATCACCAATCCCGGCTTCGCCGATCTCCATCCGTTCGCCCCGGCCGGGCAGTTCGACGGCTACCGCCAGCTGTTCGACGACCTGCAGCGCTGGCTGTGCCGAGATCACCGGCTACGACGCCGTGTCGCTGCAGCCGAACGCCGGCTCGCAGGGCGAGTTCGCGGGTCTGCTCGCGATCCACAACTACCACCGCGCCAACGGCGAGGCCGGCCGCGACGTGTGCCTCATTCCGGCGAGCGCGCACGGCACGAACGCCGCCTCCGCGGTGATGGCCGGCCTGCGCGTCGTCGTCGTGAAGACGAGCGGCGACCAGGGCGAGATCGACCTCGACGACCTGCGCGCGAAGATCGCCGAGCACGCCGACGAACTCGCCGCGATCATGGTCACCTACCCGTCCACGCACGGGGTGTTCGAGGACCACATCGGCGACGTGTGCGCCTGGTGCACGACGCCGGCGGCCAGGTCTACGTCGACGGCGCCAACCTCAACGCCATGGTCGGGCTGGCCCGACCGGGACGGTTCGGCGCGGACGTGTCGCACCTGAACCTGCACAAGACGTTCTGCATCCCGCACGGCGGCGGCGGCCCGGGGGTCGGCCCGATCGGCGTGCGCGCGCACCTGGCGCGGCTACCTGCCGAACCACCCGTTGCAGCCCGACGCCGGTCCCGCCACCGGGTGCGGCGCTGTGGCCGCAGCGCCGTGGGGGTCGGCGGCCATCCTGCCGATCACCTGGGCCTACATCCGGATGATGGGCGCCGACGGGGCTGACCGCGGCCACGGGCGCGGCCATCCTGGGCGCCAACTACGTCGCGCGCCGGCTCGACCCGCACTTCCCGGTGCTGTATCGCGGCGGGCACGGGCTCGTCGCCCACGAGTGCATCCTGGACCTGCGCGAGATCACCAAGCGGACCGGTGTCACGGTCGACGACGTCGCGAAGCGGCTGATCGACTACGGCTTCCACGCCCCGACGATGTCCTTCCCGGTCGCGGGGACGCTGATGGTCGAGCCCACCGAGTCCGAGGATCTGGCCGAGCTGGACCGCTTCGTCGACGCGATGATCGCGATCAGGGGCGAGATCGACCGGGTGGCCGCGGGGGAGTGGCCGGCCGCGGACAACCCGCTGCGCAACGCCCCGCACACTGCGCAGAGCCTGACCGACGAGTGGTCGCACCCGTACCCGCGCGAGCTCGCGGTGTTCCCGCGCGGCGTCGACCCGCGGACGAAGTACTGGCCGCCGGTGCGCCGCATCGACGGCGCGTACGGCGACCGCAACCTGGTGTGCGCCTGCCCGCCGATCGAGCAGTACGCCTGACGCCGTAGCAGCGGCTTCGGCGTATCACCACCACCGCCTGTTCGATGGCGCGGTGTCGGCTTCGGTGGCGCCGAATTTGGCGCCATTCGACCGCGAACCGCGCCACCGACCGGGAGCGGGCAGGCGGCTAGGCTTGCCGCCCGTGGCCGACCGTGCGCGCAGTACCGCCCAGCTGATCGTCGAGTGCCTCGAGCGCGAAGGCGTCACGCACGTCTTCGGCATCCCCGGCGAGGAGAACATCCGGCTGGTCGAGGCGCTGGCGCAGTCCTCGATCGAGTACGTGCTGACCCGCCATGAGCAGGGCGCGTCGTTCATGGCCGAGACCTACGGCCGGCTCACCGGCAAGGCAGGGGTGTGCTCGGCAACGCTGGGCCCCGGGGCGATCAACCTGCTGCTCGGCGTGGCCGACGCGACGACGAACTCCACACCGGTGCTGGCGCTGTCCGCGCAAGTGGGCATGAACCGCAACTACAAGGAGTCGCACCAGAGCGTCGACCTGGTCACCATGTTCGCGCCCGTGACCAAGTGGTCGGCGCTGGTCGCGACGCCGGGCGCGGTACCGGAGATGGTGCGCAAGGCATTCAAGCTGGCACAGACCGAGCGCCCGGGTGCGGTGTACCTGGCCGTGCCCGAGGACGTCGAGGAAGCCGACGCCCCGGCCGGCCTCGGCGCCCTGCCGGTGAACGTGCCGCGCGCCGACGACCCCGCGCCGGCGCAGGTCGAGCGAGCCGCGGCGCTGCTGCGCGACGCGCGCAACCCGGTGCTGCTGGCCGGTCACGGCGCCGCCCGCACCGACGCCGGGGCGGCCCTGCGCCGGTTCGCCGAGGCGCTGGACATGCCGGTGGCGACGACCTTCCACGGCAAGGGCGTCTTCCCGGACGATCATCCGCTGGCGCTCGGCGCCGTCGGATTCATGCGGCACGACTACGTCAACTTCGGCTTCGACCGCGCCGACGTGATCGTGGCTGTCGGCTACGAACTGCAGGAGTTCGACCCGGTGCGGATCAACCCGCGCGGCGACACCCGGATCATCCACATCCACCGGTTCCCGGCGGAGGTGGACGCGCACTACGACGTCGCCGTAGGGCTGCACTCGGACATCTCGCGCAGCCTCGACGTGCTGGCCGGTGCCGTCGGCGAACGAATTGCCCCCGGCGGTCGCAGCGAGCGCATCCGCGAGCTGCTGACCGCAGAGCTCGACCGCGGGCGTGCCGACGACCGCTTCCCGATGGCGCCGGCGCGCATCGTGGCCGACACCCGCGCCGCACTGGCGCGCACCGACATCGTGCTGGTGGACACCGGCGCGCTGAAGATGTGGATGGCGCGGCTGTACCCGACCTACGAGCCGAACACGTGCCTGATCAGCAACGGCCTGTCGACGATGGCGTGGACCGTGCCCGGGGCGATCGCGGCGAAGATCGCCCGTCCGGAGGCGAAGGTGCTGGTGGCGACCGGCGACGGCGCGTTCCTGATGAATTCGCAGGAGATCGAGACGGCGCTGCGCATGCGCACGCCGATGGTCATCCTGATCTGGGTCGACGACGCCTACGGGCTGATCAGCTGGAAAATGGACCTGGAGATCGGCCACAACGTGGAGACCGGGTTCGGCAACCCCGACTTCGTGGCCTACGCGGAGAGCTTCGGCGCCACCGGCTACCGGATCACCGCGGCGGACGAGCTGCTGCCGACGCTGCGCACGGCCCTGGCGGCCGACACGGTGTCGGTGATCGCCTGCCCGGTGGACTACCACGCCAACCGGGAGCTGATCGCCTCGCTCGGCGAGCTGGACGAATCGCCGTCGTGAGCCCCGACGCGGTCGGCGATACGCGGGCGCAGCAGCCGGGCACCTGGCGGCCGGTGATCGCCTACACCGCGTTGAGCGCGATGAACCAGATGCTGTGGCTGACGTACACGCCGATCACCACCGGGTCTGCGCGGCACTACGGCGTGTCCTCCGGTGCGATCGGCTGGTTCGCCGAGATCTTCCCGCTGCTCTACGTCGTGCTCGCGGTGCCCGCCGGGCGGTTGATCGACCGCGACCTGCCGCGCTGGCTCGCGGTCGGCGCGCTGCTGACCGCGGCCGGGGCGCTCGTGCGCCTGGGCGACGACTACGCCCTCGCGCTGGCCGGCCAGCTGCTGGTGGCGCTCGCCCAGCCGCTGGTGCTCAACGCGGTGATCCCGGTGACGACGCGGTACCTGGCGGCGGAGCAGCGCAGCACGGGCCTGGCGGTCGGGTCGGCCGGCATCTTCGCGGGCATGGTCGTCGCGCTCCTGCTCGGCACCGCGTTCGGCGCATCCGGGCTGCGCACGCTGCTGGAGGTGCAGGCGGCACTGAGCGTGCTGGCCGCGGCCGGGCTTTGCCTCGCGCTGCTGCGGCGCGGCACGACGGCGACGGCACCAGGGCAGGCTGCGCCGCTGCGCACCGTATGGGCCGACCGGCCGATACGGCTGCTGGTGGCCCTGGTGTGCGCCGGGTTCGGGGTGTTCATCGCCCTGACGACGTGGCTGCAGACGCTGCTCGATCCCGCCGGGGTGTCGTCGGACGCCGCCGGGGTGCTGTTGCTGATCATGGTGATCGCCGGGGTGCTCGGCTCGGCGCTGCTGCCCACGCCGATCGCGGCGCGTGGTTGGCAGCTGCGGTTCGTGCTGGCCTCGGTCGTCGCCGGCGTCGCGGCCCTGGTGCTGCTCGCCGTCGCGCCGGGCATCGGCTCCGGCGTGGTGGCCCTCGTGGTGCTCGGCGTGTTCCTGCTGACCGACCTGCCGTTGATCCTGGAGATGGTCGAGCGGCGCGCCCCCCACGCCGGTGGCACGGCCGGCGGGCTCGTGTGGCTGGCGGGGAATGCCGCGGGACTCGTCGCCGCGCTGGTCGTGCAGGCCGAACTGCACCATCCCGCGCGGCCTTCGGCACCCTCGCCGTGCTGCTCGCGCTCGGCACGCCGCTGGTGGCCGCGTTGCGAGGCCGCCTGCGGCGCGACGTCAGCCGCCGCCGCGCAGGTGCCGGCGTAGCTCGCGGATCGAGGCGCGCAAGGACTGGTCGCGGATCAGCGCTGTCAGCGGGCCGGGGACGTAGAAGCCGGGCGCGAACGAGATGTCGATCGTCACGTCGGTGCCGCCGTCGGCGCGCGGCGCCAGCGCGTAGCTGCCGCTGTTGCGTTCGAGGTCACCGCGCTCCAGGTCCCAGCCGAAGCGGCGCGGCAGGTCGTAGTGGTAGCGCGAGACGTAACGCACGGTGCGGACCTTCGCGTCCACGGTGAAGTCGACGAGCAGCGGCCGGTCTGCGTCGTCGCGTTCGAGCACCACGACGGACTTCATGATCGTCTGCCAGGACGGGTAGTTCTCGACGTCGAGCAACGTGGCGAGGATTTGGTCGGGCGGGGCCGGGATCGCGGCGGTCAGGCCGCCGCTCTGGTCAGCCACCGGGCGGTCAGGAACCGGCCTCGACGGCGCGCTTGAGGTTGCGCAGCGTCGTGGCGATGTTGCCGGCGTTGAACCGCGCGAACGTCTTGCCGCGCGTGGCGACGTAGTCGAAGGCGTTCGCCGCGGCGTCCGGCCACGCGCGCAGGTCGGTCCACGTCTCGGTCACCTCGGTGCCGCCTGGCGCGGGCGCGAGGCGGTAGTCCCAGGTGGCGATCGGCACCTTCAGGCGCGGCGTGCGCAGGCCGTACTGCTCGACTCGGAAGGCGAACCGCTCGCCCGGGCGCGCTTCGGTGACCCGGCAACGGGTGACCCAGCGGAAGCTGCCGCGCTTGTTGCTGCCCACGAACGTCGAACCGACGGTGAGCTCATCTGCGCCGTCGTCGTAGGTCGCCGCGGTGTTCTCCGGGCTCCAGTCGCGCGTACGCCGTGGGTCGCTGATGTGCGCGTACACGGTACCGGGGTCGGCGTCGATGACGATGCTGTCCGAGACGGTCATCTGGCGTCGGGGCATGCGCGCCAGCCTAGGGCTCCGCTACGGCAGACTGATGCGGTGTTCACCTCGCCGGCCGATGTCGCCCGTCGCCTGGCCGGCGTCCACTACCTGGCCGACACCGCGACGGCGACCACCGTCTACCTCGCCGACGCGCTGCGGCAAGCCGCTGCTGCGTCGAGGGACCGGCCGGCGTGGGCAAGACCCAGCTGGCCAAGGCCGTGGCCGAGGCCACCGGCGCGGAACTGATCCGGCTGCAGTGCTACGAGGGCCTGGACGAGGCGCGGGCGCTGTACGAGTGGAACTACCGCAAGCAGCTGCTGCGCATCCAGGCCAGCGCCGGCGACTCCGCAGCCGCGTGGGAGCAGACGCACGACGACATCTTCACCGAGGAGTTCCTGCTCACCCGGCCGCTGCTCAGCGCGATCCGCGGCGACGCGCCGACGGTGCTGCTCATCGACGAGGCGGACAAGACCGACGTCGAGGTCGAGGCGCTGCTGCTGGAGGTGCTCTCGGAGTTCCAGGTGACGATTCCCGAGCTCGGCACCGTCACCGCCACCCGCACGCCCTTCGTCGTCGTCACCTCCAACGCCACCCGCGAGCTGTCCGAGGCGCTCAAGCGGCGTTGCCTGTACCTGCACCTGGACTACCCGACGCCCGAACGCGAGCGCGACATCGTGCTGACCCAGGTGCCCGACCTCGCGCGCCGCCCTCGCCGAGCAGCTGGCCCGCACCGCGGCGACGCTGCGCACGCTGGAGCTGAAGAAGGCGCCGTCGGTGGCCGAGACGATCGACTGGGCCCGCACGCTGCTGGCCCTCGGCATCGACGACGCTCGACGAGCAGCGATCGCCCGCACGCTGGGCGTCGTGCTCAAGCACCGCACCGACCACGCCCGCGCGGCCAAGGAACTGGCGCTGCCCGATGTCCTCGACTGAGCCGCGCGCCTGCTCGACCGGCAGCTCGGCGTTCGTCGCCGCGCTGCGCGAGGCGGGGCTGACCGTGTCGGTCGCCGAGGGGCTCGACGCGGCGCGCGCGCTGGCCGCGGTCGACCTGCTCGACCGCGAGCAGCTGCGGGCCGGCGCTGGCCGCGACGCTCGTCAAGCGGCACGCTGCACCGGCCGGCCTTCGACGCGCGTCTTCGACGTCTTCTACCCGCCGGTGACGGGGGCGTCGGCCGAGCCACCGAGCGCGACGCAGCCGCCGCCGCGGGACCCGGACGCGGCACCGCGCGGGCCGCTGGACGACCCGGTGCGCGACCGCGTGCGCGCCGATCTCGCCGAGTACCTGCGCACGGGCGACGACGCGCGTGCTGGACGCCGTCGCCCGCGAGGCCGTCGCCGCGTTCGGCGCGGTGCCCGGCCGGCAGCCGGGCACGTCGTCGTGGTCGCGGCTGGCGACGCTGCAGCCGCGTGTCGCCGCAGACGCTGATGGCCGCGGTGCTGGCGCAGGTGCTCGCCGGCAGGAGCGCGGCGGGCTGGCCGAGCGGCGGGCCCGCACGATGGTCGAGCAGCGGATCGCCGCGCTTCGAGGCCCGGGTCGAGGCCGACGTCCGGCGCCGCGCTGGCCGAGCAGGTCCGACGCCGAGACGGTCGCCGCGCACCGGCGCGGCCCGACCCTGGAGACGGTCGGACTTCCTCGGGGCGCCACCGCGCCGAACTCGCCGCGCTGCGCCGCGAGATCCAGCCGATGGCGCGGCGGCTGGCCACCCGGCTGGCACTGGACCGGCGCCGCGGGTCGCGCGGCCAGCTGGACTTCCGTCGCACGATCCGCGCGTCGCTGTCCTCCGGCGGCGTCCCGGTGCGTGACGCACCACCGGCCGCGCCGGCCGCTGAAGACCGACCTCGTCGTGCTGTGCGACCTGAGCGAGTCGGTGAGCTCGTTCGCGCAGTTCACGTTGCTGCTCGTGTTCGCGCTGCGCGAGGAGTTCGGCAGGGTGCGCGCCTTCGGTTTCGTCGACGAGCTCGACGAGCTGACCCGCTTCTTCACCCCCGGTGTCGACGTGCTCGAGGCGGTCACCCGGCTGACCGAGCGAGGCCGACGTGACCGCGATGTTCGGGCGTACCGACTACGGGCGGGCGCTTCGAGCTGTTCGACGCAGCGGTTCCCCGACGTCGTGGGGCCGCGGACGTCGTTGCTGATGCTCGGCGATGCGCGGTCGAACTACGGTGACCTCGCGCTGCCGGTGCTGCGCGAGCTGGCCGAGCGTGCCCGGCACGCGTACTGGCTCAATCCCGAGCGGCGCGGCGATCTGGGACACCGGGGACTCCCGCGCCGCGCGAGTACGGCGCGGTCGTGCCGATGGCACGAGTGCCGCAACCTGGCGCAGCTGGGCCAGTTCGTGCGGTCGCTGGCCGGCTGACGCGCCGGCCCGACGCCGTCAGGGAATAAGCACGATCTTGCCGTCGACGTGCCCGGCCAGCAGCCGGCGGTGCGCGTCCGCGATGCGGTCCAGCGGGTAGGTCGCCGCCACCGTGACCGTCAGCCGGCCGTCGGCCACCGCCTCGGTGAGCGGGATGCGGGCGTCGTTGCGGATCGTCGTTTCCGGGTCGGCGCCCGCCCGCCGCCGAGCAGTCGGATGCCGGTGTCGGCGCGGCCGAACGCGGTGATGGAGGCGACCAGTTCGCGGGCGCGCGACGAGCGGCCAGCGACACGTCGACGGCTTCGTCGGTGCCGACAAGATCGGCGGCGGAGTCCACCCCGCCGGGCGCGGCGGCACGCACGCGCTCGAGCAGGCCGGCGCCGTACGTCGACCGGCGTGGCGCCGAGCTCGCGCAGCCGGCGCGTGCCGCGCCGCGCTGCCCGTGCCGATCACCGTGGCACCGCGGGCAACGGCGAGTTGCACCAACAGCGGCCGACCCCGACCCGCCGCGCCGTGCACGAGCAGTGTCTGCCCGGCCCGGACGTCCAGCGCCGCCAGCAGGTGCGCCGCGGTGGTCCCCGTCAGCAGCAGGCCGCCTGCCACGTCCCACGGCACGTTCGCCGGCTTGCGGCACGACCGCGGCCGCCGGCACGACCCACTGCGCCGCGGCCGCGCCCGGCGAACCGTAGGCGATCACCTCGTCGCCCACCGAGATCGGACCGGCCGGTCCGACGGCGTCCTTGCCGACCGCCGACACCACCCCCGCGGCCTCGAAACCCACGCGCTGCGGCAGCAAGGCCGGGTCGCGCGCCGCCGGCGTCGCTGTAGCGCTTGTAGTCGATCGGGTTGACGCCGCTCGCTCGGACGTCGAAGCGCACGTCGCCCGGCCCGGGCTCGGGGGCCGGCTCGTCGATCACCGACAGGACCTCGGGGCCACCGAAGGCGGTGGCGACAGCGACTGCGCTCATGCCGGGCCGAACCCGCCCGCGGCACCGGGCATTCCCGTGGTGCATCGCCGCTGCCCCGCCGGGTTGGTTGCGGTGCCGGGTCACCGTGTCGAGCTAGGGTGAGGTGCCACCGAGAGAGGGGTCGCCATGCCCACCCATGACAGCGGCCAGAGCCGGCCACAGCGCCAGCACGAGGACAGCGTCGAGGAGACCACCGAGGCGAGCAGTGAGGTCGCCGAGCGGCACGAGAAGCTGACCGAGGACGTCGACGCGATCCTCGACGAGATCGACGACGTGCTCGAGACCAACGCCGAGGACTTCGTCCGCGCCTTCGTCCAGAAGGGCGGCCAGTAACCCGCTGCCACGGCGCGCGACCGCACCGCGGCCGCCGCGAGGGCCTGGGTAGGGTCGGGCCAGGCCTTCACCGACAGCGAGGAGCGCGGCGTGAGCATCGACCGGCCCGGCCGGACCGCACGGCATCCTGCGCTACGCGACATCGCCCGGCTCGTCGTCGTTCGCCGACTTCCTGGCCGCCGCCTCGCCGGATCTGCTGCCCGTCGCGGGTCGCCGACGTCAGCGCGATCGCCGCACGGCACGACGATCGTCGCGGCGATCTACGCCGACGGCGTGGTGATGGCCGGCGACCGCCGCGCGACCGCCGGCAACCTGATCGCCCAGCGCGACATCGAGAAGGTCTTCGCCGCCGACGACTACACGCTGGTCGGCATCGCCGGCGTGGCCGGCCTGGCCATCGAGATCGTCCGGCTGTACCAGGTCGAGCTCGAGCACTACGAGAAGATCGAGGGCACCCAGCTCACCCTCGACGGCAAGGCCAACCGGCTCGGCGACGATGATCCGCGGCAACCTCGCGCAGGCGATGCAGGGCCTGGCGGTCGTGCCGCTGTTCGCCGGCTTCGACGTCGACGCGCCGGACGCCGCCGAGTGCGGGCAAGCATCTTCAGCTTCGACGTCACCGGCGGTCGCTACCCCGAGCAGTACTACCACTGCGTCGGCTCGGGGTCGCTGTTCGCCCGCGGCGCGCTGAAGAAGCTGTGGCGGCCCGGGCTGTCGACCGCGCCGGGGCGTCCGGGTCGTCGTCGAGGCGCTCTACGACGCCGCCGACGACGACTCGGCCACCGGCGGCCCGGACATCACCCGCGGCATCTTCCCGGTGGTGCGGCTCGCCACGGCCGCCGGGCGCCGAGCGCGTCGGCGACGACGAGCTCGGCGGCGTCGTGCGCGCGATCCTCGCCGACCGCGAGATCCCGCCCCGGCGCGTAGGGAGAAGCCCGACATGAGCATGCCGTTCTACGCCTCGGCCGAGCAGATCATGCGCGACCGCTCGGAGTTCGCCCGCAAGGGCATCGCCCGCGGCCGCAGCGTCGTCGTGCTCGACCTACGCCGACGGCGTCCTGTTCGTCGCCGAGAACGCCAGCTCCGCGCTGCACAAGGTCAGCGAGATCTACGACCGCATCGGCTTCGCCGCGCGTCGGCAAGTACAACGAGTACGAGAACCTGCGGGTGGCCGGCATCCGGCTCGCCGACCTGCGCGGCTACTCCTACGACCGCCGCGACGTCACCGCCCGCGCGCTGGCCAACGCCTACGCCCAGACGCTCGGCGCGATCTTCACCGAGCAGCAGAAGCCCTACGAGGTCGAGATCTGCGTCGCCGAGGTCGGCGAACCGCCGAGCCGAGGACCAGCTCTACCGGCTCACCTACGACGGCACGATCGTCGACGAGCCGGAGTTCCTCGTGATGGGTGGCCAGGCCGAGGCCCTGACCGACGAGATGCGCGACCGCGCTTCGTCCCGGCCTGCCGCTGCGCGAGGCGCTGGCCGTCGCGGTGCGGCGCACTCGGCACGGCCGGCGGGCCGAACGGCGACCCGCGCGCGCTGCCGGCCAGCCAGCTCGAGGTGGCCGTGCTCGACCGCACCCGCGGGCAGCGCAAGTTCCGGCGGATCACCGGGCTCGGCGCTGACCGAGCTGCTGCCGCCCCGGCCGCCGAGCCGGACCGAGCCGGCGGAACCGGCCGCCGGCGAGCACCCACGCGAGACGCCGAGCCCGGCCGACGCCGACGAGCCCGTCCGGCACGATCGTGAGCTGAGGGCCGCCGCCGGGGTTGAACCGGTGCACCCGAGGCCGCGTTTCCCTGATGTGAGCCGACGCTTGCCCCGCTCGCGGCCGGCGCCCCCCCGACGTCGGCCGCGAGCGAGCTGGGTCCAGCCGTGCGACGGCGGTCGCTGTGAGTCCGACACTCGTAGCTGAGCCGAACGACCTGCGGCGGGAGCGCGCGGCGACGACGACGCGACCTGCTGCGTGCACTGCACGACGAGCACGCCGGCGCGCTGTGGTCCTACGTCGGTCGGCCTGACCAACGGCGACCGCGCGCAGGCCCAGGACGTCGTGCAGGAGACCTTCCTGCGCGCGTGGCGCAACCCGCAGGTGCTCGTCCAGACGCCACGGCTCGGCCCGCGGTTGGCTGTTCACCGTGGCCAAGCGGATCGTCATCGACGAATGGCGCACCGCCCGCTCGCGCCGCGAGCGGGTCACCGACGAGCCGCCCGAGCGGCCGGTCGCCGACGCGACCGACCGCGAGGTCGACCGGCCAGGTGGTCGTCGGCCGGCGATGCAGTCGCTGTCCGCTCGAGCACCGGGCGGTCCTGCACGAGTGCTACTTCCGCGGCTCGTCGGTGGCCGAGGCCGCCGCCGCGCTCGGCATCCCGCCCGGCACGGTGAAGTCCCGCACGCACTACGCGCTGCGCGCCCTGCGGCTCGCGCTCGACGAGATGGGGAGGCTGGCACCGATGAGTCACGACGATCCGTTCGCGCACGACGACGCCGCCTACGTCCTGGGCGCGCTGGACGCCGCCGAGACGCGCCGCGTTCGAGGCGCACCTGCCGCGTGCCCGGCGTGCCGCGCACGAGTGCGCGACGCGCAGCCACGCTCGCCCGCTCGGACCGCGGCGGCTGCCTGCGCCCGGCGCGCCGGCGCCGGCCGGGTCAGGCCCCGAGCACGCCGACCCGCTGCCGGACACCCTGCTGCCCGGCGCTGCTGCGCGCGGTACGCCACGGAGCGCAGCCGCCGGCGCACGTGGCCGGCGCTCGCTCGGCGCCGCCGCCGCTGCGTGCATCGCTCGCGCTGGTCTGTCGCGGTGTGGCCGGGCTCCGGGCTCGACGGGCACCTCGCGCCGGCGGCGCAGGCGATGACCGCAGTCGCGCCCGACGTCCCGGTCACGGCCACCGCGTCGCTGGTCGCCGGAAGCGCGTGGGGCACCGAGATCGACGTGCAGCTGCCGCTACGCCGACCGGGTACGACGCCGACGTCGCCGTACGAGCTGCGGGTGATCGACAGCGCCGGCGATCACCACGACGGCCGGCAGCTGGTCGCTGGTGCCGCAACCGGCAGCATCGACTTCACCGGCGGCGACCGACGTGCCGCGCGCCGGATCGCGCAAGACGGTGCAGGTCACGCTGCCTGGACGGGACGCCGGTCCTGCAGCTCGACTGCGTGATCAGCGCCGCAGGACGCGGCCAGCACCTGGTCGACGAACGGCGCGAGCATCCGGCCGATGTCGCGCGCGACCCGTCTCGGCGTCTGCGTGGGCACCAGCGCATGGCTGATCGCGAGCCGGACGAGCGACTCGGCCAGCAGCGCCGGCGTCGGCGCGCGTCCGACCTGCGGCCACACCTCGCGGGATCAGCGTGGCGATCCGTGTCGCCGGCCAGTCGCTGGCCGAGCGTCGGTGAGCAGCCGGATCAGCTCGCCCGTGTCGGCGTCCCGGCCACGATCCCTGGACCACCGGCTCGTCCGAGGCCAGCCGCAGGAACAGCTCGAACGCGCTGCGCAGCGCCGCGTGCGCGTCGTCGGCGTGCGCGCGCACCGCGGCCGCGACCTCGGTCGACGAGCTCACTCGATCTCGCGGGCGACGTAGGCCTCGACGAGCGCGGGCGCGAGCCGAACTCGTTGTAGAGCGTCTGCCGGCTGACCCCGGCCGCGGCGGCGACGTCGGCCATCGTGGTGGCCGCCCAGCCCGGTGCCGGACCAGGTCGTCGACCGCGGTCGATGACGGTGTCGCGCAGCAGCGTGCGGGCCGCCTGCGGAGTAGGGGACGCGGCGCGGGCATCGAGGTCACGCGCCGGTTCGTCGGCGACGAAGTCGACTTCTCGCGGACGCCGCAGTCGGGGCAGGCCCAGTCGTCGGGGACGTCGGCCCAGGCCGTGCCGGCCGGGAAGCCCTCGCGCGGGTCGCCCGCTGCCTCGTCGTAGACGTAGTCGCAGACCTCGCAGCGATACCTGCGCCACGATCGACAGGTCTGTCAGGCGGCCGGCCGCTGCGCCGGCGTCGGCGGCGTCGCCGTACTTCGCGAGCAGCTTCGCGCGCTTGCGCGGGGCGATGTTGGCGAGCGTGACGTCGCCGCCGTAGTGCGCGAGCACCCGCTTGTCCATGACCCGGCGCCACAGCGGCGGGACGTAGGCCAGCAGGATCATCGCCGCGTAGCCGGCCGGCAGCTGCGGCGACTCCTCGAAGTGCCGCAGCGCCTGGTAGCGCCGGGTCGGGTTGGCGTGGTGGTCGCTGTGCCGCTGCAGGTGGTACAGGAACAGGTTCGTGGTCAGGTGGTTGTTGTTCCAGCTGTGCCGCGGCGCTGACCCGCTCGAAGCGGCCGTTGGGCAGCGTCTGGCGCCGCAGCCCGTAGTGCTCGAGGTAGTTGACCGCCTCCAGCAGGCTGAACGCGAGCACCGCCTGCAGCAGCAGGTAGGGCAGCGATGCCCGACGCCGAACAGCGCGACCAGCGCGGCCCACAGCACCACGCGTCATCGCCCAGGCGTTGAGGACGTCGTTGCGCAGCGTCCAGCGGCCGCTTGCCCATCCGGCGCAGCCGGGTCCGCTCCAGGCGCCAGCCGTTGCGCAGGCTGCCGGCGACGGTGCGCGGCCAGAAGCCCCAGAACGATCTCGCCGAGCCGGCTGGACGCCGGGTCGTCCGGCGTGGCGACCCGCACGTGGTGGCCGCGGTTGTGCTCGATGAAGAAGTGCCCGTAGCCCGCACGGCGCGAGCGCGATCGCGCGAACCAGCGCTCGAGGTGTTCCTTCTTGTGGCCGAGTTCGTGCGCGGTGTTGATCGCGATGCCGTTGAGCATGCCGAGCGTGGTCGCGATGCCGATCCTGTCGACGACCGGCAGCCCGCCGTGGCGGGTCATCAGCCAGAAGCCCGTGTGAAGAACGCGGCGAACTGGCAGGGCAGGAACAGGTAGGTGACCCAGCGGTAGTAGCGGTCCTGCTCGAGCCAGGCCACGGCGTCCTCGGGCGCGTTGCTGGCGTCGTCGCCGATCGCGACGTCGAGCAGCGGGATCGAGCACGTAGACCACGATCGGGCCGATCCACCAGAACCCGCGCCAGGCCGGTGAGCGTTCACCAGGCCCCAGCCGAGGAACAGGAACAGCGGCACGACCGTGCCGAGCAGCCACAGGTAGCGCTTGCCGTCGCGCCAGTCGGGCGGGCGCCGACGCTCGGTGCGGCCGTGCCCGGACAGGGATCCCTCGCGCATCTGGACACCACCTCTGTGAATTGACACGCGTTGTGTACACGACCGTCTCATGTGTAAAGCACACGGTCAACCGGGACGTCGGCGTGTGGGGGCCGAACCGGGGGCGGTCGCGGCGCCCGCTCGCTAGGCTGGACCCGTGCACAAGCGCATCATCGGCATCGAGAACGAGTACGGCGTCACGTGCACGTTCCACGGCCAGCGGCGCCTGTCACCCGACGAGGTCGCGCGCTACCTGTTCCGCCGGGTGGTGTCGTGGGGCCGCTCGTCCAACGTCTTCCTGAAGAACGGCGCGCGGCTCTACCTCGACGTCGGCAGCCACCCCGAGTACGCCACGCCCGAGTGCGACTCGCTGCCCGAGCCTGGTCGCGCACGACAAGGCCGGCGAGCGGGTGCTCGAGGGTCTCGTCGTCGACGCCGAGAAGCGCCTGCACGACGAGGGCATCGCCGGCGACATCTACCTGTTCAAGAACAACACCGACTCGGCCGGCAACTCCTACGGCTGCCACGAGAACTTCCTGGTCGGCCGGCACGGCGAGTTCAGCCGGCTGGCCGACGTGCTCATCCCGTTCCTCGTCACCCGGCAGCTGATCTGCGGCGCCGGCAAGGTGCTGCAGACCCCGCGCGGCGCGGTCTACTGCATCAGCCAGCGGGCCGAGCACATCTGGGAAGGCGTCTCGTCGGCGACCACCCGCAGCCGGCCCGATCATCAACACCCGCGACGAGCCGCACGCCGACGCCGAGCGCTACCGCCGGCTGCACGTCATCGTCGGCGACTCGAACATGAACGAGTCGACCACGCTGCTCAAGGTCGGCTCGGCCGACCTCGTGCTGCGGATGATCGAGCACGGCGTGGCGTTCCGCGACCTCACCCTGGAGAACCCGATCCGGGCCATCCGCGAGATCAGCCACGACCTCACCGGCACCCGGCCGGTGCGCCTGGCGGCCGGGCGCACCGCGTCGGCGCTGGAGATCCAGCGCGAGTACTACGCCAAGGCGGTCGACTTCGTCGCCCACCACGAGGGCGACGCCGCGGCCAAGCGGGTGCTCGAGCTGTGGGGCCGCACCCTCGACGCCGTCGAGACGCAGGACCTGTCACTGATCGACCGCGAGATCGACTGGGCGACGAAGTACCAGCTCATCGAGCGCTACCGCGCCAAGCACGACCTGCCGCTGTCCTCGCCGCGCGTCGCGCAGCTCGACCTCGCCTACCACGACATCTCGCGCACGCGCGGGCTGTACTACCTGCTGCAGCAGCGCGGTGCGGTCGAGCGCGTCGTGTCCGACCTCGAGGTGTTCGAGGCCAAGAGCGTGCCGCCGCAGACCACCCGCGCGAAGCTGCGCGGCGACTTCATCCGCCGCGCTCAGGAGCGCCGCCGCGACTTCACCGTCGACTGGGTGCACCTCAAGCTCAACGACCAGGCCCAGCGCACCGTCCTGTGCAAGGACCCGTTCCGCAGCGTCGACGAACGCGTCGAGAAGCTGATCGCCTCGATGTGACGCGGCAGGCGCGCCGCGCAGGGATCGTCGGCGCCCGCGCATTAGTTTCGAGGACATGGCGGCCCGACGCGCGGAACGACTCGTCAACCTGGTGATCTGCCTGCTGTCCACCCGACAGTTCCTGACCGCCGAGCGCATCCGCGACGCGGTGCCCGGCTACGAGGGCGCTGACGGTTCGCGGGCCACTGACGAGGCGTTCAAGCGGATGTTCGAGCGCGACAAGGCCGAGCTGCGCGAGCTCGGCATCCCGCTGGAGACCGGGCGCAACAGCTCACTTCGACGGCGAGGACGGCTACCGGATCCGGCGCGGCGACTACGAGCTGCCGCCGATCGAGTTCGACGCCGCGGAGGCCGCCGCCGTCGGTCTTGCCGCCCGGCTGTGGCAGTCGGCGACGCTCGGCGGACCGGCCCGGCAGGCGCTGATCAAGCTGCGCGCCGCCGGCACCGACGTCCGCGCCGCCGACGCCCCGGGTGCCGTGCCGCAGCTCGACGCCAGCGACCCGAGCCTGCCGGCGCTGCTGGACGCCGCGCGGACCGCACCGCTGTCGCGTTCGACTACACCAAGGCCGGTGACGCCGAGCCGCTCACCCGCACCCTCGAGCCGTGGGGCGTGTTGTCGTGGCGCCGGCGTTGGTACGTCGCCGGCTTCGACCGCGACCGCGCGAGCCGCGCAGCTTCCGGCTCTCGCGCATCTCCGGCCCGGTCGCGACGCTCGGCGCCCCGGGCGCGTTCGAGCCGCCCGGCACGACGTCGACCTGCTCGACATGGTGGCCCGCCGCGACCCCGAGGACGGCCGTGTCGCGCGGGTCCGGGTGTCCGGCGCCGGCGCCGGCGCGCTGCGGCGCCTCGCGCAGGCCGACGACGACGGCGTGCTGACCATCAACTACACCGACACCGCCTGGCTCGCGCGGATCGTGGCCAGCGCGGGCAGCAGTGCGCACGTGCTCGAACCGGCCGACCTCGCGCGATGCCGTCGTCGACCGGCTGCGCACGGTGGCCGAACGCGGGCACCCGGCGGGAGTGCACTGATGGCGAGTGCGAACGAGGAGCGCCTGCCGCGGCTGCTGGCGCTGGTGCCCTACCTGCAGGCGCGGCCGAACATCGCGGTGGCCGAGGCCGCTGCGGACTTCGGCGTCACCGAGGCCCAGCTGCGCCGCGATCTCACGCTGCTGTGGATGTGCGGCCTGCCCGGGCACGGCCCCGGCGACCTGATCGACCTGTCCTTCGAGGGCGAGACCGTGTCGGTGATCTTCGACGCCGGCATGTCCCGGCCGCTGCGGCTGACCGCGGAGGAGGCGCTGGCGCTCGTCGTGGCGCTGCGCACGCTGGCCGAGACGCCCGGGCTGGCCGACACCGACGCCGTCCAGCGCGCGCTGGCCAAGGTCGAAGCCGCTGCCGGCGGCGCGGTCGACGACGCCACGGTGGCCGTCGAGCTCGACCACGACGAGCGGCTGCTGCCGGTGCTGGCTCGCGCCGTCGACGAGCAGCGCGCCTTGCGGCTGCGCTACTACAGCGCCTCGCGCGACGAGACCACCGAGCGCGTCGTCGACCCGATGCGCGTCTTCGACGCCGACGGCCGCAGCTACGTGGAGGCTGGTGCCGCCGGGCCGAGGGCATGCGGGTGTTCCGGGTCGACCGCATCGACGACGTCGTGCTGCTCGACGAGCCGGCCGCGGTCCCGGCCGACGTGCAGCTGCGCGACCTGTCCGAGGGTGTGTTCCAGCCGGCCGCCGAGCACCTGCTGGTCGAGCTGCGGCTGGGCCCGGCCTACGCCTGGGTGGCCGACTACTACCCGGCCGAGAACGCCGTACCCCGACGGCGACAACGTGCGGGTCGAGCTGCGGGTCGCCGACCCGGGGTGGGTGCGCGCGCTGGTTCTCGGGTCGGCCGGCCAGGTCGAGGTGCTTTCGCCCGACTGGCTGGCCGAGGACGTGCGCGCCGACGCCGAGCGTGCCCTCGCCGCGTACGCCGCTCGCTGACGTGGCGGACCCGGGCCTCCGCCCGCACGGCGGCCCGCTCAGCCGGCCCGAAGTAGAGTGCAGGCGTGCTCTGGGTCCCGCTGATCGTCTGGCTCGCCGCGGTGGTCGTGGCGCTGGTGGTGCTCGGCTTCTGCGGCTACGAGCTGGCGTGGAAGGCGCGGCGGCTGCGGGGTGACCTGGCGCAGCTGCAGGCGTTGACCGCCCGGCTCGAGCAGATGCAGCAGACTCTCGGTGCCGCCCGCGAGCGGGTCACCGAGGCGGCCCGTCCCGCTGCCCCGATCCGGTGACGACGTGTCGGACGACGCGGTGACCCGCCGGCGTCCGGCCCTGCGCCGCCGCGACGCCGACGCGCGCAAGCGTCCACCCAAGGCACCGGACGGCCGGATGCCGGTCATGGACCATCTGCGCGAGCTGCGCCGCCGCGTCGTGCTGATCCTGGTGTTCATCGCGCTGGGTGCGGTGCTGGGCTGGTTCCTCTACCCGCACACCCTGGACTTCCTGCGCCACCCGTACTGCGCGGTGCCGGAGAAGTACCGCTTCACGCCCAAGGGCACCAAGAACTGCGTGCTGATCTACCACGGTGTGCTCGACGGCTTCACCACCCGGTTGAAGGTGGCGGTGATCTCCGGTGCGGTGTTCACCGGTCCGCTCTGGCTGTACCAGATCTGGGCGTTCATCACGCCGGGCCTGCGCAAGAACGAGCGACGTTACACGATCTTCTTCATCTTCACGTCGACGGTGCTGTTCGCCGCCGGCGTGGTGCTGGCCTACGTCGTGCTGGACCGCGGCCTGCCGATCCTGCTCGGGCAGGCCGGCTACGGCACGCAGGCGCAGCTGACGGTCAGCGACTACATCTCCTTCGTCACGCTGATGCTGGTGGTCTTCGGCGCCGCCTTCGAGCTGCCGCTGATCGTGGTGATGGCGAACTTCGCCGGCGTGCTGCCGGCGCGCATGCTGAAGAAGTCGCAGCGGATCGCGATCTTCCTGATCTTCCTGTTCGCCGCGGTGGCCACGCCGACCGTCGACCCGTTCACCATGTGCGCGATGGCGATCCCGATGGTGCTGCTGTTCGAGGGCGCGGTGCTCGCCGCGGTGGTCCACGACCGGCGCAAGGCGGCGCGCCGCGCAGCCGACCACGACGAGCCGGACCTGGCCGATCACGTGCCCAGTCCCGCTCGACCCGATCCCGCAGCCGCTGCCACCGCGCGAGCGCAGCGAATCCGCGTGGTCCGACTCGACCTGAGCGGGCGCACCGGCACGTGTGCGAGCGGCGCGGGCGGGCGGGGGACGCGCCGCCTCCTACTGTGGAGTCATGTCCTCGCCGAGTGAGCGGTACGCCGCTGCCCGGCGCCGGGCAGAGCGCCCGGTCCTGGCCGACTTCCGCGCGGGTTACTCCGTTCGAGCTCGACGACTTCCAGGTACGCGCGTGCGCGGCGCTCGAGCGACGGCTACTCGGTGCTGGTGTGCGCGCCGACCGGCTCCGGCAAGACCATCGTCGGCGAGTTCGCGCGTGCACCTGGCCCTCGCCGCCGGGCAGAAGTGCTTCTACACGACGCCGATCAAGGCGCTGTCGAACCAGAAGTACAACGACCTGGTCGATCGCTACGGCGCCGCGTCCGGTGGGCTGCTGACCGGCGACACCGCGGTCAACGGCGACGCGCCGATCGTCGTCATGACCACCGAGGTGCTGCGCAACATGCTCTACGTCGGCAGCCCGGCGCTCGCCGGCCTCGGCTACGTCGTCATGGACGAGGTGCACTACCTCGGCGACCGGTTCCGCGGCGCGGTGTGGGAAGAGGTGATCATCCACCTGCCGGCGCCGGTGCGGCTGGTCTCGCTGTCCGCGACCGTGTCCAACGCCGAGGAGTTCGGCGAGTGGCTGGTCAGTCGGTGCGCGGCGAGACGAAGGTGATCGTGCACGAGGAACGGCCGGTGCCGCTGTGGCAGCACATGCTCGTCGGGTCCCGGATGTTCGACCTGTTCGCCGGCGCTGACGCCGACGGCGCACCGGAGCGGGCAGCGCCGCACTGGATCCCGAGCTGCTGCGCTACGTCGCCGACCGCCGCCGTTACCTCGAGCCGGCAGGCAGCGGGCGCGCACGGGACCGGCACCGCGACCAGCGCCCGCGGCGCGCGGGTGGCGCCCGCCGCACCGCCCGGACGTCATCGCGCGCCTCGACCGCGACGGGCTGCTGCCGGCGATCACCTTCATCTTCAGTCGGGCGGGGTGCGACGCCGCGGTGCGGCAGTGCGTGTGGTCGGGCATGTGGCTGACCGACGAGGACGAACGCGCCGAGATCGACGAGGTCATCGACGGCTACACCGCGCAGGTGCCGGCGGAGGACCTCGACGTCCTCGGCTACTGGGACTGGCGCGACGCCCTGCGCCGCGGCGTTCGCCGCACACCACGCCGGACTGATCCCGCCGTTCAAACAGGCCGTCGAGGAACTGTTCGTGCGCGGCCTGGTCCGCGCGGTGTTCGCCACCGAGACGCTGGCGCTCGGCATCAACATGCCGGCCCGCACGGTCGTGCTCGAGCGGCTGACCAAGTTCAACGGCGAGACGCACGCGGACATCACGCCGGGGGAGTACACCCAGCTGACCGGCCGGGCCGGGCGCCGCGGCATCGACGTCGAGGGCCACGCTGTGGTGCTCTGGTCGCCCGAGCTGGACCCGCAGCGGGTCGCCGGGCTGGCGTCGACCCGGACGTACCCGTTGCGCTCGTCGTTCCGCCCGTCGTACAACATGGCGGTCAACCTCGTCGCGCAGATGGGCCGCGCCGCCGCCAGGCAGCTGCTCGAGGCGTCGTTCGCGCAGTTCCAGTCCGACCGTGCCGTCGCCGGGCTGGTCCGCCAGATCCGCCGCAACGAGGAGACCCTGCGCGGCTACGAGCGGTCGATGCACTGTGAACTCGGCGACTTCGCCGAGTACGCCGACGTGCGCCGCCGCCTCGGCGAGCGTGAAGCGGCGCTGGCCCGCGAGTCGGGCAGCGCGCGGCGAGCGGCGGTGTCCGCGTCGCTGGAGGCGCTGCGCCGCGGTGACGTCATCCGGGTGCCGCGCGGCCGGCGGGCCGGCCTCGCCGTCGTGATCGACCCCGGCGCGCAGCCGCACGACGACCCGCGGCCGCTGGTGATCACCGAGTCGCGGTGGTCCGGCCGGCTGTCGACGACCGACTTCGGTGCCGCGGTGGACGTGCTCGGCACGGTGCGGCTGGGCAAGAACGTCAACCACCGCTCGCCGCAGGAGCGGCGCGACATCGTCTCCCGGCTTGCGCGCGCTGGAGCTTGCGCCTACCAACGGACGGGCGCAAGCGGGACGCGGCCGACCCGGCGGACGACCCGGAGATCACCCGGCTGCGGCGGGCGCTGCGCGCCCATCCGTGCCACGAGTGCCCGGACCGCGAGGAGCACGCCCGCTGGGGCGAGCGCCACGCCCGGCTCGACCGGGAGACGACGAAGCTGCGCGCGCGCATCGACGGCCGGACCGGTTCGCTGGGCCGCACCTTCGACCGGATCTGCGCGCTGCTCGACGAGCGCGGCTACCTGCACGCGGACACCGTGACGCCGGCCGGGCGGCGACTGCGCGGATCTGGTCCGAGGCTGACCTGGTGGTCGCCGAGTGCGTGCGGCACGACGCCTGGGCCGGTCTCGATCCCGCCGAGCTCGCCGCCGTGGTGTCGAGTCAGGTGTACGAGCCGCGCCGCGAGGAGTTGTCCGTGCACGCGACCCCGACCGAGGCGGTGCGCCACGCGCTCGAACGCACCGACGGATCTGGAGCGACCTCGCCGACGACGAGGAGCGCGCGGGCTGCCCCGCAGCCGCGAGCCGGAGCGCGGGTTCGTGCTGCGCTGCCTACCGCTGGGCGCAGGGGCGCCGCCTGGACGACGTGCTGAGCGCCGGCGCCGAGCACGGCGAGCAGATGTCGGCGGGCGATTTCATCCGCTGGTGCAAGCAGCTGCTGGACCTGCTCGACCAGCTGGCCGGCGCCGCGCCCGCACCCGGTGCGGACGGCCACGGTGCGGACAGGTTGGCGACCACCGCGCGTGCCGCTGCCGCGGCGGTGCGCCGCGGCGTCGTGGCGCAGAGCATGGGCCCGTGACGCGGCCGATCGACGCATCCGTCGAAGCGACGCAGTAGCGTGTGCGCTGCCGCGCGCCGTCGGCGCGGCGCCGCGCGACGCGAACGTGAGGGACGACATGACTGACAGCTCAGAGCCGGGCGACCAGTCCGGCCGGCACCCGGACGAGCGCAACGGGGAGTCCGAACCGGGTGCCGGCACCTCGTACGGTGACGGTCCGTGGCCGCCGTACGGCCGTCCGTCGCCGACCGGTGCCGAGGGCGCCGCCCAAGGTGCCGAGCACCCCCGGCCCGAACATCCCCAACCTGAGCAGCCGAGCGAGCAGCCGCCGGAGTCCGGCGCCGCCGGCCAACCGGGGTACGGGCAGCAGGGCTACGGGCAGTCACCGTATGGGCAGTCACCGTACGGGCAGTCGTCGTATGGGCAGGAGACGCAGCAGACGCAGTCCTTCGGGCAGATGCCGTACGGGCAGGAGACGCAGCAGACGCAGTCCTATGGCCAGTCGCCGTACGGGCAGGAGGCCCGGCAGACGCAGTCCTACGGGCAGTCGCCGTACGGCCAGCAGCCCGATCCGGCTATGGCGCCCAGTCCTACGGCACGCCTCAGGACTACGGCCAGCCGGTCCGGCCAGTCGGTACGGCCAGGCGGTACGGCCAGCTCGGGTTACGGCCAGCCGGGCTACGGCCAGCCGCGGTTACGGCCAGCCGCGGTTACGGCCAGACCGGCTACGCCCAGCCGGCCTACGGCCAGCCCGGTTACGGCCAGCACCGGCTACGGCCAGCCCGGCTACGGCCAGCCCGGCTACGGCCAGCCCGGCTACGGCCAGCCGGCCTACGGCCAGCCCGGCTACGGCGCAGCCCGCTACGGGCAGCAGCCCTACGGCCAAGTCGCCGAAGAAGAGCCGCAAGGGCCTGTGCCTGACTCTCGCCATCGTCGTCGTCGTGCTTGTCGTCGCGGGCGTCGCGGCGGCGCTGTCTCGCCGGCCGTACCAAGTCGCTCAGCCACACCGCCGTCGAGAAGTACATCTCGGGCAACAGCGCGCTCGGCTCGCCGTCGGACGTCACCTGCAACAACGGCAAGGACTTCGCGATGAAGAAGGACGGCGCCACGTTCACCTGCACGTCGTCCGGCGGCAAGACCTTCACCGTCACGATCCAGCAACAAGGACAACGGCGACTACGTCGTCAGCTGACCTGCCGGGCCCGGAGCCTCAACTGCCGGCGGCGGCAGCCATCGCCGCGCGCATCCGCTGCGACCGAGCTGTCGATGCCGAGGTCGGCACTGAGCTCGGCGAGCCGGGCCGGGTCGCGCGGCTCCGCGTGCAGCACGTCGTCGATGTCGTCCAGCGGCACGTCCAGCCGGCCGCGGACGGCGGCAGGGGCCGCCGCCAGGTAGTCGACGCAGGCGCGGACCTTCGCGGCGCTGCCCGCGGGGAAGCCGGTCGTCGCCCGGCCAGCGCCGCCGCCACGATGTCCTCGACCGCACCGAACCGGGTCACCAGCGCGGCCGCCGTCTTCTCGCCGACGCCGGGGACGCCGGGCAGCCCGTCGCTCGGGTCGCCGCGCAGCACGGCGAAATCGGCGTAGTGCTCCGCCGGCACGCCGTACTTCGCCCGCACCTCGCGCCGGGCCCATCTCCTCGAGCTTCGCGATGCCCTTGCCCGGTGTAGAGCACCGTCACCCGGTCGGTGGCGAGCGCGAGCATGTCGCGGTCGCCGCTGACGACCCGCACGTCGTCGGTGTCGCGGTGCGCGAGTGTCGCCATCACGTCGTCGGCCTCGAAGCCCTCGGCGCCTGCGCACGCGAGCCCGAGCGCGGTCGAGCACCTCGAGCAGCAGCGGCACCTGCGGGACAGCAGGTCCGGCACCTCTTCGCCGCCGTCGCGTGCGACGCGGTGCGCCTTGTACGACGGGATGAGCGCAACCCGGAACGCCGGCCGCCAGTCGAGGTCCAGGCAGGCGACCCAGCGCGTCGGCCGGCGCCGCTCGATCAGCGAGGCGGACATGTCCAGGAAGCCGCGCACCGCGTTGACCGGGCGCCCGTCCGGAGCCGTGACCGAGTCCGGGATCGCGTAGAAGGCACGGAAGTAGAGGTTCGCCGCGTCGACCAGCATGAGGGTCACGACGCCGACCCTAACGGCGTCCGGTCAGGCCGGCGGTGCGGTGCTGCCCCGCACGATGAACTCGGTCGGCAGCACGACGCCGGGCTCGCGCGGCAGCGAGTCGTCGGCGTCCTCGGCGATCACGGTCAGCAGGCGGCGGGTGATGTCCAGCGCCTGGTCGGCGACCGGCTGCCGGACCGTCGACAGCTCCACAGTTCGGACAGCGGCTGGTCGTCGAAACCGATGACCGAGACGTCCTCGGGCACCCGCAGCCCGGCGTCGTGCAGCTCGCGCAGCGCGCCGTAGGCCATCTCGTCGCTCTCGGCGAACAGCGCGGTCGGTGGGTTCGGGCAGGCGAGCAGCTCGCGGGCCGCCGCGCGGCCGCCCTCGACAGTGAAGTAACCCAGCCGCTCCAGCGCCGGATCCGGCTCGATCCCGCCCGCGCGCAAGCGCCTCGCGGTACCCGTCGAGGCGGCGCAGCGGTGGCGTGAACGCCATGGGGTCGTCGGTGTCGCCGCCGATCAGCGCCGATGCGGCGGTGGCCGAGGGCGACCAGGTGGTCGACGGCCGTCCGCGCCGCACCGACGTCGTCGATGCGCGCGGACAGGAAGCCGGCGCGGTCGAGGCCGAGCAAGCCCGACCGGGCCGGTTCAGCGCGGTCAGAGCGGCGAATTCCTCGTCGTCGAGCACCAGGCTCGCGACGAGCACGCCGTCGACCCGCTTGCGCATCGGCATGACGTCGAAGAAGCGGGACCGGCCGGCCTCGTCGCCGAGGTTGTAGAGCAGCAGGTCGAAACCCGCGCGTACGCAGCGCGCTCTCGACGGTCGAGATGACCTCGGCGAAGAACCACCGGTTGACGAACGGCACGACGAGCCCGACGGTGGTCGGTGCGCCCGCTGGCCAGCCGCGCCGCGAACGGCGACGCGACGTAGTTGAGTTCCGCGGCGGCCGACGAGCACCCGGTCCCGGGTCGCGGCGGCGACGTCCGGCAAGCCGCGCAGCGCCCGCGACACGGTGGCGATCGAGACGCCGGCGCGCCGCGCGACGTCCTCGATGCTCGCGACCATGCAGTCCCTTCCTTGATCCGTCCGCCGTAAACGCTACCTTTCGCGCCGCGCAACAGCGTCGCTGGCAGACTGCGGCCGTGCCGACCCTGTACCGCAACGGTGTCCTGTATGCGGCGGGCCGGCCGCCGGGCCACCCGGCGACGTCGTTGCTCGTCGCGGGCGAGCAGGTCGTGTGGGTCGGTGACGACGCCATGCCGGGCGTCCGACCCCGGCGCGATGTCGCGGTCGTCGACCTGCAGGGCGCTCTGGTGACACCGGCGTTCGTCGACGCGCACGTGCACTGCACAGCCACCGGACTGGCGCTGACCGGCCTGGACCTGCGCGGCCGCGCGGCCGCGGCGAGGACGTCGTCGGTGCGGTCGCAGCGCGCGACCCGCGCCGCCGGGGGCGGCCGATCCTCGGCAGCGGGTGGGACGAGACCGAGTGGCCCGAACGACCGGCGCGCCCGACTGCGACGCGAACTCGACCGCGCGTCCTACGGCGGCGTCGTCTACCTCGCCCGCGTCGACGTGCACTCGGCGCTGGCGTCGTCAGCGCTGCTGGCCGCCGTGCCCGGGCCTGCGCAGCGCTGACCGGATACGGCGCGGACGGCTGGCTGCGCGCGCAGGCCCATGACGCGGTGCGCGGCGCGGCCCTGGACGCATCGCGGGCACGCAGCGGCGGGCGGCCCAGCGCGCTGCCCTGCGGCACGCGGCGGCGCTCGGCATCGCGTGCGTGCACGAGATGGCCGGCCCGGTGATCTCCGGCGCCGACGACCTGGCCGACGCTGCTCGCGCTCGGCGCGACGCCGAGCCGCTGCCGGAGGTCGTCGGCTACTGGGGGGAACTGTTCGGCATCGACGCGGCGCGCGAACTCGGTGCCGTCGGTGCGGCCGGCGACCTGTTCTGCGACGGCTCGTTGGGCTCGCACACCGCCGCGCTGCACGAGCCGTACGCCGACCGCCCGGACGACGCGTGGTCTCCTGCACTACGACACGGCCGATCTCGCCGAACACGTGGTGCGGTGCGCCGAGGCGGGCCTGCAGGCGGGCTTCCACGCGATCGGCGACGCGGCGGTCGACCAGGTGCTGACGCCGTCGAGCAGGCGTCCGCGCGCCTCGGGACACGCGCCCGCGCGGTGCGGGCACCGCATGGAGCACGTCGAGTACGTCCCCGACCCCGCGCGGCTGGCCGCCAGTCCGGCCTCATCGCCTCGATGCAGCCGGTCTTCGACGCGCTCTGGGGCGGCGCCGACGGCATGTACGCCGCGCCGGCTCGGCGCGCAGCGCGCGGCGCAGCTGAACCGGTTCGCCGAGCTCGCCGCGGCCGGCGTGCCGCTGGCCTTCGGCTCCGACGCGCCGGTGACCGAGCTGGGTCCCTGGGCTGCCGTCCGGGCGGCCGTGCACCCGACGCGATCCGGTGGCGCGATCTGCCCGTGACGGCCGCATTCGCGGCGCACACCCGGGCCGGCTGGCGCGCGGCCGCAGCGGCGAGGACCGGTGCACCGCTCGGCGCACCGGCTCGGCGTCGGTTCGCCGGCCACGTTCGCGGTGTGGCGGTGCGACGGCGCTGGCCGGGACGCTGCCGGACCTGAGCGGGGCGGTCCTGCCGGCGTGCCTGGCCACCGTGTCGCGCGGTGTGCCGCTGCACGACACCGGCGTGCTCACCGGCTGAGAGCATCCCGGGCCGCGCCAGGGCGTGCAGCGATACTGGTCCGGTGCACCCGCCGCCGCGAACCCCTCTGCGCGAAGCGATGGGCCGCCCTGCTGGCAATCGCCGGCGGGCTGGTGCGGTGTGCTGGCCTTCCCGCGCTTCGGCATCTGGCCGGCTGCGCGTGTCTCAGCGTCGCGCTGCTCAGCGTGGCGGTCGACGGCCGCCGGGCGCGCACCGGCGCGTGGCTCGGTTACCTGTACGGCGCGGCGTTCCTGGTCCCGCTGCTGCAGCTGGACCGGCATCTACGTCGGCCCGGCGCCTGGTTGATCCTGGCGCTGGCGTTCGCCGCGTTCTTCGCGCTGCTGGGTGCGCGTGCTGCCGGTGCTCGCGGCGCCTGCCCGCGTCGCCGCTGTGGGTCGGCGCGGCGTGGGTGCTGCAGGAGGCGTTGCGTGACCGCCTGCCGTTCGGCGGGTTCCCGTGGGGGCGGCTCGCGTTCAGCCAGGCCGAGTCACCGCTGCGGTGGTTCGCCGCGCTCGGCGGCGCGCCGCTGCTGACCTTCGTCGTCGCGGTCGCCGGGGCCGGGCTGGCCACCGCGGTGCGCGGTGCGTGGCCGGCGAACCCGCCGTCGCTGCCCGCCGGCGCGTCTGGTGGTGGTGTCCGGCGGACTCGCCGTCGTCGTCGCCGTACCCGTCGTCGGCCTGCTGCTCGGGCAGGCGCCTCGAGCCCGCCGGCGCGTGACGGCCGCACCGAGCGGATCGCGGTGATCCAGGGTGGCCTGCCGGATCGCGGGCTTCAGTTCGAGAGCCGCGCCGAGCAGGTGCTGGACAACCACGTCGCGGCAGACGATGACCCTGGCCGCCGCGGATCAGGGCCGGCAGGCACGCCGCGTCCTGATCTCGTGCTGTGGCCGGAGAACGCCTCGGACGTCGACCCGTTCCGGCTACCCGGCGCCTACGCGAAGATCGACGCCGCGGTGCGCGCGGTCGGCGCGCCGGTGCTCGTCGGCGCGATCCTGCAAGGCCCCGGCCCGACGCACCGGCGCAACGTCGGGATCCTGTGGTCGCCGACCAGCGGCCCCGGCGCCGAGTACGTCAAGCGCCACCCGGTCCCGTTCGCCGAGTACATCCCGCTGCGCAGCCTGGCCGAGTGGGTCAGCTCGGACGCGAAGTCGGTGACCCAGGACATGGTGGCCGGCCACGGCAACGGCCTGCTGCGCGGCGGCGGCGCGCCGATCGGCGACGTCATCTGCTTCGAGGTGGCCTACGACGGCCTCGTGCACTCCTCGGTCGCGGCCGGCGCGCAACTGCTGGTGGTGCAGACCAACAACGCCACGTTCGGGCACACGGCCGAGACCTACCAACAGCTCGCGATGAGCCGGCTGCGGGCCGTCGAAACGGACGCACGGTGGTGCAGGTGGCGACCACCGGCAAGTCCGCGGTGATCGACCCCGACGGGCGACGTCGAGGCCGAATCCGGCACGCTGTTCGCGCCGGCGATCCTCACGCACACGGTGGCGATCCGGTCGGCGCAGACGGTGGCGACGCGGGTCGGCGCGTGGCCCGAATACCTCATCGCGGCGGCGGCCGTCGCTGGGCGCCGCGCTGGTCGTCGTGCGGCGCCGCCGCGGCGCACCGGGACGGCAGCGCGGGATGAGCCGAGCCGGTCGAGCAGCGGGAGGTCGCGCGGACGTGAGTGCCGAGGCCGGAGCGGGTGCGCTCGTGATCATCCCGACCTACAACGAGCGCGAGAACATCGAGCCGATCGTCGGCCGGGTGCTTGCCGCCACACCGCGGGCGCACGTGCTGGTCGTCGACGACGGCAGCCCCGACGGCACCGGGAAGGTCGCGGACGAGCTGGCCGGGGCCGACGCGCGCGTCGAGGTGCTGCACCGCACGGCGAAGTCCGGACTGGGTGCGGCCTACATCGCGGGCTTCGACCTGGGCGCTCGAACGCGGCTACGACTACGTCGTCGAGATGGACGCCGACGGGTCGCACGCGCCCGAGCAGCTGCCGCGCGTTGCTGCTCGCCGCGCTGGCGGTCGCGCGGACGTCGTCCTCGGCTCCCGCTGGGTCGCCGGCGGAGCGGTGGTGAACTGGCCGCGCCGGCGCGAGTTGCTCTCCCGCGGCGGCAACGTCTACACCCGGCTGGCGCTGGGCATCGGCCTGCGCGACGCGACCGGTGGGTACCGGGCCTACCGGCGCGCGGTGCTCGAGGGCATCGACTACGCGGCCGTCGCCTCCCAGGGCTACTGCTTCCAGGTCGACCTCGCCCGACGCGCGCTGGCCGCCGGGTTCGGGTGCGCGAGGTGCCGATCACGTTCGTCGAGCGCGAGCGCGGCGAGTCGAAGATGAGCGGCGCGATCGTGCGCGAGGCGCTCTGGCGGGTCACGCAGTGGGGTGTGGCGCACCGCGCCGACGAGCTGCGCGCCCTGGTGCGTGCCGGCAGCTCCCGCTGAGGCGGTAGCCGCCGCGGACACGACGAAGCCGCCCGGGCGGACCCGGGCGGCTTCGGTGGTCGTGCGTCGGCGGATCAGGCCGATTTCGCCCCGCGGCGGGCGCGGAGCACGTCCAGGCGCTCGGCCAGGACCTCTTCGAGGTCGGCGATCGTGCGCCGCTCCATCAGCATGTCCCAGTGCGTCCGCGGCGCCTTGACCTTCTTCGCCTCGGGCTCGGGGCCGTCGATCAGCTGTGCTGCGGTGCCGTCGAGACGGCACTCCCAGGTGCTGGGAATCTCGGCCTCCTCGGAGAACGGAACGCTGAACTCGTGGCCACGCGCGCAGCGGTAAGCGGCGACGTTGCGCGGCGCTGGCTCGGCGCCGTACTCGGTCTCGTAACTGATTGCGCCCAGCCGGCTGCCGCGCAGAGTGCGATCTGCCATGTCGGCACCTCCCGGTGTTTCGATTGCTGTGCACCTCGATTAACGAGGGCTTCAGGCAAAGGATTCCCGGGGTACCGCGCGCGCTATCCCTGGCGCTCAGGGGCGTGCCAGACGTGTGAAGAGCCCGCGGCGCGGTCTCGAACGCGCTCAGACGTCCAGCTCGAGCTGGCCGCCGACCCCCCGCGGGGCCGGCCCGAGGTCGCCGCGCCGGTGATGTGTGCGACACAGCACCTGGTAATGCACCTCCGGCGCCGCCGCCTGCTGACCGCCGGCGGCACGCTGGCCGGGAGCACCCGCACCGTCGGCAGGCTCGGCCGCGCCGGGCACGGTGTCGGCAACGACGACCGTGGCGCCGTCGCGCGCCACCCTGCCGTCGACGATCCGCGCGTTGAGCCTGCCCGGCAGGCCGCACCAGCACAGCACCTCGACATGAACGGCATGCACCTCGTCGGCGAGTTCGAACAACCGCTTGGCGCCGGGCAGCAGCAGGGTGCGGAAGTCCGTCGACAACCCGAAGCAGTACACGTCGACGTGCTGGTCGTCGACGAGCTCGGCGAGCTGGTCGACGTGCGCGGCGGTCAGGAACCCGGCCTCGTCGACGATGACGTAGTCGACCGGCTCGCCGGCGGCCCAGTGCTCGCGCACCAGCACCCGGATGTCGGTGTCGTCGCCGACCTCGACCGCGGCGCGGGCCAGGCCGACCCGGGTGGTGATGGTCGGCCGGCCGGATCGGTCGTAGCGCACCAGCAGCAGCCCGTTGCGGCCCTGCCTGGCGTGGTTGTGGTCGATCTGCAGCGCCAGGGTCGACTTGCCGCAGTCCATCGGCCCGTGGAAGAACAGCAGTCGCGCCGGCATCGGTGTCGCGCGCCGGTTGCCCGCGGCAGGGACGGCGGACAGCGCGCTGTCCCGCGGCTCGGTCACGGCGAACGACCCTAGACCTTGACGGGGGCGGTGTTGCCGGCCGCGGTGATCGCCCGGCGAAGCGGCAACGGGGCGAGCGCGAGGATGCCGACGACGAAGAACGCCACCAGCGAGATCAGCGCGCTGCGGTAGTTGCCGGTGTTCTGATAGGTCAGGCCGAAGACCAACGGTCCGAGCCAGCGACGTGCCGGCGTCGCTGATCTCGTAGAAGCCGAAGTACTGCGCTTCGCGGCCGGCCGGGATCAGCCGGGAGAAGATCGAGCGGGACAGCGCCTGGCTGCCGCCGAGGACCAGGGCGATGAGCACCGCGAGGGCGTAGAACTGCCATGCGACGCCCTCCTGCAGCCGGTAGGCGATCAGCACCGCCGCCAGCCACACCACCAGCGAGCCGAGCACCACGCGCTTCGCCCCGAACCGCGCGGCGAGCCGGCCCAGCGTCAACGCGCCCACGTAGGCGACGAACTGCACGAGCAGGATCCCGGACAGCAGGACCGTGTCCGACAGCCGCAACTCCTTGTCGCCGTACTGCGAGGCCACCGTGATCACCGTCTGGATGCCGTCGTTGTAGATCAGGAACGCAGCCGAGGAACGCCAGGGTCAGCGGGAAGGCCCGCACCTCGCGTACGGTCGCGGCCAGCTGGCGCAGGCCGCTGCCCAGGAACGATCCGGTGGTCGCGGTGCCCGGCCCGGCGCCGAGGTGGCGCGGCAGCCTGCGCAGCACAGGCACGCTGAATGCCAGCCACCAGATGCCGGCGGTGCACAACGCCACCCGCGCCAGCGTCGGCTTGTCCAGCACCAGGCTCAGCGCGAAGTCGACTGCGAGCGGGATCGCGCCGCCGATGTAGGCGATCGCCCAGCCCGCGGACGAGATGCGGTCACGCGTGTCGTGCGTCGACAGGTCGACCAGCAGCGAGTAGCTGACGACGATCGAGCAGCTGTAGCCGAGGAACGCGACGATCAGCAGCGCGGTGCCGAGCTGCCAGTCGCCCGGACCGACGAACACCATGGCCACGCACGCGAGCGCCCCGACGCCGCCGCAGCCGAGCATGATGTCGCGCTTGCGCCGGGTCCGGTCGGCGAGCGCGCCGACCAGCGGCATCAACAGCACCAGGACGACGGTCGCGGCGCTCGACCGTGTAGGCGAACAGGCTGCCGGGGGCGATCGGGATGCCGGCGACGTGCACCCGGCCGTTGTCGCCCACCGCGTCCTGCGCGACCGAGGTCAGGTACCGCCCCATGAACACGGCGATGACGACGGTCGGGAACGCCTGGCTGGCCCAGCCGTAGAGGTACCAGCCCCGCCGGCGGCGTTCGACGCCCGCGCTCACCACTGCCCGCGTTCGACCAGGACGTCGCGCAGCACGTCCGCGCGATCGGTCATGATGCCGTCGACGCCGAGGTCGAGCAGCCGGGTCATCTCGGCGCGGTCGTTGACGGTCCACACGTGCACCGGCAGGCCGAGCCGACGCGCCGCGGCCAGGTAACGCGCGTCGACGAACCGGCGCCCGCCGATGCGGGCCGGGACCTGCGCGCACGCGCCCACGGGACGCCGGCCGGGCGGGCGCGGCAGGCGCAGGCGTCAGCGCAGCCTGCGGCCCGAGCGACGTGCACAGGGCGGGACCCAGGGCACGACGCACCGCGGCGACCCGGCGGGTGGCGAACGAGCCGACACACACGCGCTCCAGCGTGCCGGTGCGGCGCACGGCATCGACGGTGGCGCGGATGCCGCGGTCGTCCTTCACGTCGAGGTTGATCCGGATGTCCGGCCACGCGGCGAGCAGGTCGGTCAGCAGCGGGATCGGCTCGACGCCGCCGATCCGGGCGGCGCGCAGCTGCGACCACGGCTGGGTGTGCAGCGGGCCGCGTCGGTCGGTGACGCGGTCCAGCGTCGAGTCGTGGAAGGCCAGCGCCACGCCGTCGGCACTGACCCGCACATCGGTCTCGAGGTACCGGTAGCCCAGCCGCACGGCGGCCTCGAACGCGCGCATCGTGTTCTCCAGGCCGAGCTCGCTACCGATCGCGAAGCCCCGGTGCGCGAACGCGATCGGCGCCGGCGCGTCGAGGAAGCCGAACTGCACGCGTCCGGTCTACAGGAAGATGTCGAGCGCGAGGTCTGCGGTGTCGTCCGGGTCGAACCGGTAGCGGTCGAGGTCGGTGACGCCGGCCGCGGCCAGCACGTCGTCGTCGACGAACGTGTTGCCGGTGCACTCGCGCGCCGGCCGGCGCAGGATCTCGTACGCGGCGTCGGCCACGATCTCCGGCGTGCGGCTGCCGGCGAGGCCCTGCTCGCCGCCGACGATGTTGCGCACCGCCGCGGTGGCGATCAGCGTGCGCGGCCACAGGCAGTTCGCGGCGATGCCCTCGTCGCGTCGCGACTCGGCGACGCCGAGCGTCAACATGGTCATCGCGTACTTGCTCACCGTGTACGGCGCGTGTCGGGCCAGCCACTTGCGGTCCATGTCCAGCGGCGGGGACAGCGTCAGCACGTGCGGGTTGGCCGACCTCGCGAGGTGCGGCAGCGCGAGGCTGGTCAGCACGAACGTCCCGCGGGCGTTGATGTCGAGCATCAGGTCGTAGCGCTTGGCAGGCAGCTCGCCGACGTTGGCCAGGTTGATCGCGGACGCGTTGTTGACGACGATGTCCAGCCCGCCGAACTGCTCGACGGTGCGCTGCACGGCCTCGGCCACACCGTCCTCATCACGGATGTCGCCGACGATCGGCAGGACGTTCCCGCCCGCCGCCTCGATGGCCTGCGCCGCCGTGTGGATCGTGCCGGGCAGCCGCGGGTCCGGCTCGTCGGTCTTGGCGATGATCGCGATGTTCGCGCCGTCGCGGGCCACCCGCTCGGCGATCGCCAGGCCGATGCCGCGGCTGCCGCCGGACATGATCAACGTGGCACCGGCGAGCGGCGCGTGGGCGGCGGGCGGGGTCATGACAGCTCCTCGGGAAGATGGTGGGAAAGGCGGGCGTCACCAGCCCCGAGCGCGCCACTCGTCGAGGTGCGGGCGTTCCACGCCGAGCGTCGAGTCGTCGCCGTGCCCCGGATAGAACCAGGTGTCGTCGCCGAACTCGTCGAACACCCGGTGCGTGACGTCGTCGACCAGCGAGGTGAAGTCCGCGGGCGACGTCGTTCGGCCCACCCCGCCGGGGAACAACGAGTCACCGGTGAACAGGTGGGAGACGCCCTCGGGGTCGTCGTAGTGCACCGCGATCGAGCCCGGCGTGTGCCCGCGCAGCCCGATGATGTGCAGCGAGACGTCGCCGACCGAGATCTCGTCGCCGTGCTCGAGACGCTCGTCGACGGCGACCGGCAGCTCGTCCGCGTCGGCCGTGCCGGCGTAGACGGCCGCGCCCGCGAAGTCTGCCGTCTCGGCCAGCGCCTGCCAGTGGTCCGGATGCCGGTGGGTGGTGAGGATCGCCGACACCGGCGGACCCTCGAACGTCGCGAGTTCGCGCATGCGCTCCGGCTCGGCCGCGGCGTCGATGAGCAGGCCCTCGTCGGTCTGCGTGCAGCGCAGCAGGTACGCGTTGTTCGACATGTCGCCGACGGCGACCTTCGCGATGGTCAGGGCAGGCAGCCGGCGCACGTCCATCGACGCGCCGACACGGACCGCTCCGGTGTACGAATCGCTCATGCCCGCCGAATCTAGTGGGCGCTCAATCGAGCTGGAGGCCCAGCAGCGCGTTCTCGACCACCTCGGTCAGCGCCGGATGGATCCAGTACTGGCCGCGCGCCATCTCGCGCACGCCGAGCCCGAAGCTCATCGCCTGGACCAGTGGCTGGATCAGCACCGACGCCTCTTCGCCCAGCAGGTGTGCGCCGATCAACCGGCCGGTTGCGGGATCGGCGATCAGCTTGCAGATGCCGGTGCTGTCCTCCATCGCCCAGCCGTATGCGGTGGAGCCGTAGGCCTGCACGTGGGTCACGTAGCGCCGGCCGGTGGCCGCCACCTGCTGCTCGGTCACGCCGACCGAGGCGACCTGCGGGTGTGTGAACACCGCCGAGGGGACGAACCGGTGGTCGCTGGCGACGAGCGCGTCCGGGTGCGCCAGGTTGTGCGCAACGGTGCGCTCCTCATGGTTGGCCACGTGCTTGAGCTGGTAGCGGCTCGACACGTCGCCCAGTGCCCAGACGTTGGGCGAACTCGTCCGCTGGAACTCGTCGACGGCGATCCGGCCGTCGGCGTGCGTGTCGATGCCGGCCGCCGACAGGTTCAACCGGTCACCGTTCGGCGTGCGCCCGACCGCGACGAGCAGCGTGTCGCCCTCGAGGACGGTGCCGTCCTCGAGCTCGACGCGGATGTCGCCCGCCGAGCCGGACACCGAGCGGGCGGTGACGCCGCGGTGCAGGTGCCAGCGTTCACCGACGATGTCCGCGAGCCTGCCCGCGATGTCGTGGTCCAGTTCGCGCAGCAGGGTGCTGCGCGCCGCCATCGTCACGTGCGTGCCGAACGCGGTGAACACGTTGCGCGAACTCGGCGGCGACGTAGCCGGCGCCCAGGATGATCAGCCGCTCGGGCAGCTGCTCCAGCCGCATGACGGTGTCCGAGGTGTGGAAAGGCACGCCGCTGGCCGCGACGACCCGCGGCACCGCCACCCGCGAGCCCGCGGCCAGCACGACGTGCCGGCCGGTGATCGTCTCGCCCGTGGACAGCCGCAGCGAGCGCGGCCCGTCGAACTCCGCGTGCGCCTCGTACAGCGTGACGTTCGGCGTGCCGGACTTGCGGTAGTCGCGCCCGCCGCGCGAGATCGCGTCGATCCGGCCGAAGATCCGGTCGCGGATCGCCGGCCAGTCGGCGCGCGGCGCCTCGCCGTGCAGACCGAGCCGGGCGTACTCCTCGACGTGGTCGGCGAGCTCGGCGGGATACACGAACATCTTCGTCGGTATACATCCCACATTGAGACAGGTGCCGCCGAAAACGCCTTCCTCGACGATGGCGATGTCCCAGCCGTCGAGGTCCGGTGTCACCAGCGCGTTCCCGGACCCGGAGCCGACGATGACGAGGTCGTAAGCGGTCACGCACCGACGGTATCCGCTCCCTCGCGCAGGCACCGCCCGTGCGCGGCCGGGCGACCGGCGTCGCCGCCGCCGCGGGACGGCAAGCGCGTTGTCGCGGCCCACTAGCCTTGGCGGCGTGTTGAGAATGTCGACCCTGTTCCTGCGCACGCTGCGCGACGACCCGGCCGACGCGGAGGTGCCCAGCCACCGGTTGCTCGTGCGGGCCGGTTACCTGCGCCGCGTCGCCCCCGGCATCTACTCGTGGCTGCCGCTCGGGCTGCAGGTGCTGGGACGCATCGAACAGATCGTGCGCGAGGAGATGGCGGCGATCGGCTCGCAGGAGGTGCACTTCCCGGCGTTGATCCCGGGCGAGATCTACCAGGAGAGCGGCCGCTGGGATGCCTACGGCGACCTGCTGTTCACCCTGCGCGACCGCAAGAACGCCGACTATCTGCTCGCGCCCACGCACGAAGAGATGTTCACCCTGCTGGTGAAGGGCGAGTACTCGTCCTACAAGGACTATCCACTCGCGCTGTACCAGATCCAGACCAAGTACCGCGACGAAGCGCGCCCGCGGGCGGGAATACTGCGCGCCCGCGAGTTCATCATGAAGGACTCGTACTCCTTCGACCTGTCCGACGACGGCCTGGAGACCGCCTACCGCGCGCACCGCGACGCCTACGAGCGCATCTTCGAGCGGATCGGCATGACGTACCGCATCGTGTTCGCGGTCTCCGGCGCGATGGGCGGCTCGGCGTCCGAGGAGTTCCTGGTGCCGGCGGCGTCCGGCGAGGACACCTTCGTGCAGTGCACCAACTGCGACTACGCGGCCAACACCGAGGCCGTGGTCATCGCCGCGCCCGAGCCGAGCGACCCGACCGAGCACCCGCCGGCGAAGGTGCTCGACACGCCGGACACGCCGACCATCGACACCTTGGTGGCGCGGCTGAACGAGCTCGGCCTGCGCGACGAGCCGTACACCGGGGCGGACACGTTCAAGAACGTCGTGCTGCGCACCCGGGAGCCCGGCGCGCCCGAGTGGGAACTGCTGGTGGTCGGCGTGCCCGGCGACCGCGAGGTGGACCTCAAGCGGCTCGCCGGGCAGCTGGAACCCGTCGAGGTCGAGCAGGCGGGCCCGGACGACCTCGCGAAGGTGCCCGGCCTGGTCAAGGGCTACATCGGCCCGCAGAACCTGCGCGAACTGAAGATCAAGTTCGTGGTCGACCCGTTGGTGGTCCCGGGCAGCGAATGGGTCACCGGCGCCAACGAGGCGGGCAGGCACGCGGCCCACGTGGTGCGCGGGCGCGACTTCGAGCCCGACGGCGAGATCGGCGCCGTGGAGATCCGCGACGGCGATCGATGCGCGCGCTGCGGCTCGCCGCTGCAGATCGCCCGCGGTATCGAGATGGGCCACGTCTTCCAGCTCGGCCGGGTGTACGCGCAGAAGTTCGGGCTCACCGCACTAGGCCAGGACGGCAAGCCGATCACGGTCACGATGGGCTCCTACGGCTTCGGCGTCACCCGCGCCGTCGCCGCCGTCGCCGAGCAGACCTTCGACGACAAGGGGCTGTGCTGGCCGCGCTCGATCGCCCCGGCCGACGTGCACCTCGTCGCCACCGGCAAGGACGACGCGATCTTCACCGCCGCCGAGGAGCTCGCCGGCGCGCTGGAACGCGACGGCGTGCGTGTCCTGTTCGACGACCGGCGCAGCGTCTCACCCGGCGTGAAGTTCAAGGACGCCGAGCTGATCGGCGTGCCCACGATCGTGATCGTCGGCAAGGGCCTGGTCGACGGCACCGTCGAGCTGCGCGACCGCCGCACCGACGAGCGCCGTGACGTGCCGGTCGGCGACGCGGCGTCGCAGGTCGCCGCCGCGGTGCGGGTGGCCGGCTGATGGCCACGGTCGCGCCGTACGGCGCATGGCAGTCGCCGATCACCGCTGCCGCACTGGTGGCGGGGGAGCGCACACTGGGCAACGCCCGCTTCGTGGGCGACGAGATCTGGTGGACCGAGGTGCTCGCCGCCGAGGCGGGGCGCTATGCGATCCGCCGGCACGGGCCCCACGGCGCGGTCGCCGACGTGCTGCCCGCGCCGTGGAACGCGCGCAGCCGGGTGCACGAGTACGGCGGCGGCGCCTGGGTGGTCACCGGGTCGGCTGCGCTGGTGTTCGTGGAGTTCACCGACCAACGCATCTATCGCCTCGACGAGCCCGGCGGCACGCCCGTCGCCCTGACGCCTGACGGCGGCAGCCCGCCGACGTGGCACCACGGAGCGCTGCAGCTGGTCGGTGACGAGGTCTGGGCGGTGCGCGAGACCCATACCGACGGTTCGGTCGAGCGCGACATCGTCGCGGTGCCGCTCGACGCGCGCGCCGCCGACGATGCCGCGGCCGTGCGTTCGGTGGTCGGCGGCTCGCACTTCCTCGCCTGTCCGAGCGTCTCGCCGGACGGGCGGCACCTGGCGTGGATCGCGTGGGAGCACCCGCAGATGCCGTGGGACGGCACCGAGTTGCGGGTCGGCGAGCTGGTCGACGGGGTGTGCCCCACCTGGCGGGTGCTGCTCGGCTCGACCACCGAATCGGTGCTGCAACCCGAGTGGGCCGGCGACGACGCGCTGTGGGTCATCAGCGACCGCAGCGGTTTCTGGAACCTGTACCGCATCGCGGCCGCCGGCGGCGAACCGTTGGCCCTCTGCCCGACGGATGCCGAGTTCGGCGGCCCGATGTGGCAGCTGGGCGCGGGGTGGTACCGCCCGCTGCCCGACGGCACGCTGCTGACCGTCCGCACGTTCGGCACCGACACCGTGGCGGTGCTCGACCCTGCCGACGGCACGCTGCGCGACATCGACCTCGGCGACAACACCTCCGTGTCGCTCGGTCCGGTAGCCGGTGACCGCGCCCTGCTGAGCACCGCCGGGGCGCACACGCCGGCGGGCGTGCGGCTGCTGGAGCTCGGCACCGGCCGGCTCACCGACATCCGGCGTGCCGTCGAGGAGCTGCCGGACGCGGCGCTGCTGCCGCACGGCGAGGCCGTGACGTTCGGCGCCGAAGGCAGTGGCCGGGAGGTGCACGCGATCGTCTACGCGCCGCGCAACCCCGACTTCGCCGGCCCCGACGACGAGCTGCCGCCCTACGTGGCCTGGGTGCACGGGGGCCCGACGTCGATGCGGCAGCCACGGCTGTCGCTGGCGATCGCCTACTTCACCAGCCGGGGCATCGGCATCGTCGACGTCAACTACGGCGGCTCGACGGGCTACGGGCGCGAGTACCGCGACCGGCTGCGCGGCCAGTGGGGCGTGGTGGACGTCGAGGACACCGTGACCGCGGTCCGCGCGCTGGCCGACGCCGGCCGCGCCGACCCGGCCCGGCTCGCGATCCAGGGCGGCTCCGCGGGCGGCTGGACGGTGCTCGCGGCGCTGACCGGCACCGACGCGTTCGCCTGCGGCACGTCGTATTTCGGTGTCGCCGAGCTGATCATGTTCGCGGCCGAGACGCACGACTTCGAGTCGCGCTACCTCGACGGCCTGATCGGCCCGCTGCCCGAGGCACGCGAGCTGTACGAGACGCGTGCCCCGGTGAACAACGTCGCCGGCCTGTCGTGCCCCGTCCTGCTGTTGCAGGGTCTGGACGACCCGATCGTGCCGCCGTCACAGGCCGAGCGCTTCCGCGACGCGATGGTGGCCAAGGGCCTGCCCCACGCCTACCGCGCGTACGAGGGCGAGTCGCACGGCTTCCGGCGCGCCGAGACGATCATCGACGCCACCGAGGCGGAGCTGTCCTTCTACGGCCAGATCATGGGCTTCGACCCGCCCGACGTGCCGCGCCTCGAACTCTGGCGACCGCCGACGACCGGCTAGTTTGCTGTCCATGCCTGCCCGCCCGCTCGACGAGGTCGTCGAGGCGGGCTGGGCGCGGGCGCTCGCGCCGGTGGCCGGCGACATCGCGGCGATGGGCGATTTCCTGCGCGCCGAGCTCGCGGCCGGCCGTTCCTACCTGCCGGCCGGCGAGCACGTGCTGCGCGCGTTCACCCAGCCGTTCGACGACGTCCGGGTGCTGATCGTCGGGCAGGACCCCTACCCGACGCCGGGGCACCCCATCGGCCTGTCGTTCGCGGTCGACCGCGACGTGCGGCCGATCCCGCGCAGCCTGGCGAACATCTACCGGGAGTTGCGCGACGACCTCGGCATCGAACCCGCAGAGCACGGCGACCTGACGTCCTGGGCACAGCACGGCGTGCTGCTGCTGAACCGGTCGCTGACCGTGGCACCAGGAGCTTCGGCGTCGCACCGCGGCAAGGGCTGGGAGCCGGTGACCGGGCAGGCCATCCGTGCGTTGGTGGCCCGTGACGCGCCGCTGGTGGCGATCCTGTGGGGACGAGACGCGCAAGGTTTGCTGCCGATGCTCGGCGACACGCCGGTCATCGCGTCAGCCCATCCCAGCCCGCTGTCGGCGTCGAACGGGTTCTTCGGCTCCCGCCCGTTCAGCCGCGCCAACGCGCTGCTGGTCGAGCAGGGCGCCGCGCCGGTGGACTGGTCGCTGACGCCGTAGCGGCGTCAGGCGTGGGCGAAGACGCAGAACTCGTTGCCCTCGGGGTCGGCGAGGACGTCCCAGGCGCGGTCCGCATCGCGGGCGTCCACGGGCGTGGCCCCGTGCGCGATCAGCGCCGCAGTGTCGCCGACGACGTCCCAGTGGACCCGGTTCTTCACCGTCTTCGGTTCCGGTACCGGAACGAAATCCATGGTGAGGATCGGCATGCCGGGGACGTCCTCGAGGGTCGCCCAGCCGTCGTTGGTGACGAGTCGCGCGCCGTAGGCCCGCGCCCACCATCCGGCGAGCGCGATCGGGTCGGCGGAGTCGACGACGAGCCCGTGCAGCCGTTCGGCCGGCGGGTCGTCGCGCAGGAAGGCGCAGAACTCGCCGCCCTCGGGATCGGTCATCACCGTCCATCTGGGGAATGCCTCGCCAGTGGTCGCGCCGAGCCGGGTCAGCTCCTCCAGCGTGCGCACGTAGATGTCGAGATGCACGCGGTGCTTGGCGGTCCTCGGCTCCGGCACCGCGTTGACCCACAGCGTGTGCTCGGGGGTCGGGCCTTCGATCCGGCCGTCGCCGTCGTCGTGCGGATGCCAGGTGCGCCCGAGCGCCGCAGCCCAGAACGTGCCGAGCATGGCGGGGTTCGTGGCGTCCAGGCACAGGTCCTTGAACCGGGCGACGGGGCCGGGCGCGGCGCTCATGTCCCGAGCCGGGCGGGGAAACCGCCGGTGGCGACGGGGCCCCAGCGCGTCGGCGTCACCCGGATCAGGCACTTGCCCTGCTCGCGCATCGCCCGGCGGTAGTCGTCCCAGTCGGGGTGTTCGCCGCTGATGCTGCGGAAGTACTCGACCAGCGGTTCGATCGCGTCCGGGATGTCCAGCACCTCGGCCGTGCCGTCGACCTGCACCCAGGCGTCGTCGAACGACTCGGACAGCACCAGCACCGTGGCGCTCGGGTCGCGGCGCAGGTTGGCCACCTTCGCGCGCTCGGGATAGCTGGAGATGACGATGCGGCCCGCCTCGTCGACGCCGCCGGTGACCGGGGACAGCTGCGGCGTGCCGTCGCGTCGCCGGGTGCCCAGCACCAGGTGATGTCGGGGGCGGACGAAGTCCAGCAGCCCGCCGGTGTCGACGTCGGTGTTCGTGGCGATGTTCGGCATGGCGCCCATCCTGCCCGGCCGCCGCGGTTCCCCCTACCGACTTGTCGTCGATGGGGCGGCGGCGCCCCGGCACCCCTGCCGAAAACAAGTCGGCAGCCGACAAGGAGGGAGGTGCCAGCGCGTCCGTTCGACAATGTCGCCGCCGATTGCTTGGCACCGCTGTCGCACGCCTAGTAAGACAAGGGCAGCGGCCGCGCCGGTGCGACTGCGGCCCTCCGCGGACGGAGCAGCACATGAAGAAGATCATCAACGACCCGGGCGACGTCGTCACCGAATCCCTGCGGGGCTTCGGGGCGGCGCACGCCGACCTGCTGACCGTGCAGTACGGCCCGGACTTCGTGGTGCGCGCGGACGCCCCGGTCAGCGGCAAGGTGGCGTTGGTGTCCGGCGGCGGGTCCGGTCACGAGCCGCTGCACGCCGGTTTCGTCGGCGCCGGCATGCTCGACGCCGCGGTGCCGGGCGCCGGTGTTCACGTCGCCCGACCCCGGACGCCGTGCTCGCCGCGACGCAGGCTGCCAGCAGCGGTGCGGGCGTGCTGCACATCGTGAAGAACTACACGGGCGACGTGTTGAACTTCGAGACGGCCGCCGAGCTCGCCGCCGCCGAGGACATCGAGGTGCGCAGCGTCGTGGTCGACGACGACGTCGCGGTGAAGGACTCCACGTACACCGCGGGGCGCCGCGGCGTCGGGGGCACGGTGCTGGTGGAGAAGATCGCGGGCGCCGCGGCCGCGCGCGGCGACGACCTGGCGGCCGTGACGGCGGTCGCCGAGCGGGTCAACGCGCAGGTGCGCTCGATGGGCATGGCGCTGACGCCGTGCACCGTGCCGCACTCCGGCGAGCCCAGCTTCGAGCTCGCCGACGACGAGATGGAGATCGGCATCGGCATCCACGGCGAGCCCGGCCGCGAGCGGGTGAAGCTGGCGCCGGCCGACGGCATCGTCGCCATGCTGCTGGACGCGGTGGTCGAGGACCTGCCGTACTCCGGCGGTGACCGGGTGCTGCTGTTCGTGAACGGCATGGGCGGCACGCCCCTGGTCGAGCTGTACCTGGCTTACGGTGCGGCCCGCGCCCAGCTCGAGCGCCGCGGCATCGAGGTGTCGCGCTCGCTGGTCGGCAACTACATCACCAGCCTGGAGATGCAGGGCATGTCGATCACCGTGCTGAAGCTCGACGACGAGTTCGAGCAGCTCTGGGACGCGCCGGTGCACACCGCCGGCCCTGCGCTGGGGAGCATGATGCCCGGCTGCGGCGCGGAGCGGCGTCGCGCAGGCCGTGCGGGCGATGGCCGCGACCGTCGAGGAGCACCACGCCGAGCTGACCACGCTGGACCGCGCCATCGGCGACGGCGACCACGGCGAGGGCATGCGGCGCGGGTTCACCGCGGTGCTCGCCAAACTCGACGCCGCGACGCCCGGACACTCCCGGCGCCGTGCTCAAGCTGGTCGCCACGACGCTGATCTCGACGGTCGGTGGGGCGTCGGGCCCGCTGTACGGCACGGCCTTCCTGCGCGCCGCGACGGCGGTCGGCAACGCGGACGAGCTGGATGCCGCGGCGGTGCACGCGCGGCGTTGGCGGCGGCGCGCGACGGCGTCGTGCAGCGTGGCAAGGCCGAGCCGGGCGACAAGACGATGGTCGACGCCCTGACGCCCGCCGTGGACGCTGCCGAGGCCGCCGCGGGCGACGACGTCCCGGCGCTGCTCGAGGCCGCCGCAGCGGCCGCGGAGCAGGGCGCCGCGGCCACCGAGCCGCTCGTCGCCCGTAAGGGCCGGGCCAGCTACCTGGGCGAACGCAGCGCCGGGCACCGCGATCCGGGCGCGCAGTCCAGCGCACTGCTGTTGCGCGCGCTGGCCGGCGCGGCGTCGTCCACGGCGTGAGCCCCGCCGCCGACGGGGGGCCTACCGTCCGCGTCGTCGTCGTCTCGCACTCCGCGGCGCTTGCCGGGGGCGTCGTCGAGCTGGCCCGGCAGATGGCCCCGGACGTCGACCTCGTCGCCGCCGGGGGGACCGACGACGGCGGGCTGGGCACGTCCTTCGACCGGATCACAGCCGCATTGCAGGACCCGCCGGCTGCCGGGGCGGTCGTGCTCTACGACCTGGGCAGCGCGCTGCTGACCACCGAGACCGCGTTGGAGCTGCTCGAGCCGGAGACGGCGGAGCGCGTCGACGTGATCGACGCCCCGCTGGTCGAGGGCGCGCTGGCTGCCGCGACGGCGGCGCAGGGCGGTGCCGACCGCGCGGCCGTGGGCGCCGCCGCCGCCGCTGCCGCGGGATCCGCCGCCGCTGCCGCGGGGTCCGCCGGCGCTACCGATGGGTCGGACGCCGGCGGGGATGCCGGCGAGGCATTGCCGGCGGAGAGCGCGCGGGCCACGCTGCGCAACCCGCTCGGCCTGCACGCGCGCCCGGCGGCGCAGCTGGCCCGCGCGCTGGCCGACGTCGACGCACACGTCACCGTCGGAGCGGTCGGTGGCCGCAGCGCCGATGCACGCAACGTGCTCGACGTCGTACGGCTGGCCCTGCGCGGCGGAACGGAGGTCCAAGTGAGGGCCGCCGGGCCGGCGGCGCAACGCGCCGTGACCGTCGTCGGCGAGCTGATCTCCGATGGCTTCGGCGAAGCGGACGGCCCGCCGGACGTCGCGGCGGAGGGACCCGCAGGTGGCGACCGGCGCGACGGTCCGCGGCCGGGCGCACCGGGGCAGGCCGTCGGGCCCCTGCTGCACGCGGGAACCGTCGCCCCGCCTGCCGACGACGGGGACGCCCCACACGACGCGGCGGCCGAGCAACGACGCCTGGACGAGTCCGTGCGGCGCGCCGCAGCCGGACTGGGCCGCGGCGACGCCCTGGCCCAGCTGCGCGCCGCGCTGCTGACCGACGAGACCTTGCGCACGAGCGCGCGCGCCGGCATCACGGCAGGCGCCGGTGCTTCGCAGGCGTGGTGGAAGGCAGTGGGCGACGTCGCCGACTCGTTGGCCGACGAGACGGACGACGTGGTGGCGGGCCGCGCGGCTGATGTCCGGGAGGCCGGCGCCGCCGTGCTGCGCGAACTCGGCGTCGCCGCGTCCAGCCTGCCGGCCGACGTCGCCGGTCGCGTCCTCGCGGCAACCGACCTCGGCCCCGGCGAGCTGGGCGAGTTCGCGGCACGCGGCGGGGCCGCGGTGGTGCTCGCCGGCGGCACACCCACGGCGCACGCGGTGATCGTCGCCCGCGGCCTGGGGTTGCCGGTGGTGCTGCGCGCCGGCCCGCTGCTGGCCGACGTCGCCGACGGCACCGTGGTCGCGGTCGACGGCGCCGCCGGGACGGTCGAGGTCGACCCGCCCGACGCGGCGGCGCGCATGCGCGGAGCTCGAGGCGGCGGGCGAGGCGCGGCGTGCCGAACTCGCCGACGCCGCGGCACCCGTCGAGGTGCACGGGCGAACGGTGGTGGTGGCCGCGAACGTCGGTTCGGCGGCCGACGCGCGGGCGGCGGTCCGGTACGGCGCCGACGCGGTCGGGCTGCTGCGTACCGAGTTGCTGGTGCTCGACCGCGAGACGCTGCCCGACGAGGACGACGCAGACCGCCGACCTGCGCGAGATCCTCGCCGTGCTGGCCCCGCGACCGGTGGTGGTGCGCGTGCTCGACGCCGGCGGCGACAAGCCGGTCCGCGCCCTGCGCCTCGATCCGGTGCGCAACGGTTTCCTCGGCGTGCGGGGCTTGCGGTGGCTGCTGGCGAACCCGGACGTGCTGCACACCCAGCTGCGGGCGATCTGCCGCGCCGCCGAGGGGCACCGCGTGGCGGTGATGGCGCCGATGGTGACGCTGGCCGCCGAACTGCGCGCGTTCCGCGACGCCGTCGAGTCCGCGGTCGCGTCGCTGGTCGCGGACGGCATCGCGCACGCGCGGCCGACGGCGGTCGGCGCGATGGTCGAGGTGCCGGCGGCCGCGCTCGCCGCCGACGAGCTGGCGCAGGTCGCCGATTTCCTGTCCGTCGGGACGAACGACCTCACGTCGTACACGATGGCCGCCGACCGCACGGAGGCCGGCGTCGCCGATCTGCTCGACCCGCGCGCCACGGCCCTGTGGCGGCTGCTCGAGACGGTCGCGCAGCGCGCCGGCGGACGGGCCGATCTCGCCGTGTGCGGTGAGCTCGCCGCGGTGCCGGAGTTCGCCGAACGCCTCGTCGCCCTCGGGTTCGGTGAGCTGTCCGCCGCGCCGGCCGCCATCCCGGCCCTCAAGCGCCACCTGCGCAGCCTCCGCTGACCAGGTCCACCACCGCTCCAGCCCGACCTGTTGCCGAGAGGCGCTGTCGGGCCACCGCGTCTCGATGACAGGTCGAGACGGCGGCGCGCGGAATGTTCGGCTGCGCCGCGCGCGTTGTCGTAGGTGGTCACTACGCTGACATCCGGTGCCGCCGTCGCGGCGCCGCACCGATGCAGCACCGGCGACACCCACCCCCCGTCCGGCCCGGAAGGCAGTGAATGCACGGCGCGAACGACCGCCTGATCGTCCGTGGCGCCCGCGAGCACAACCTCAAGGACGTCAGCCTCGACCTCCCGCGCGATGCGATGATCGTCTTCACCGGACTGTCCGGATCGGGCAAGTCCAGCCTGGCGTTCGACACGATCTTCGCCGAGGGGCAGCGCCGCTACGTCGAGTCGCTGTCCGCCTACGCCCGGCAGTTCCTCGGCCAGATGGACAAGCCCGACGTCGACTTCATCGAGGGCCTGTCGCCGGCGGTGTCCATCGACCAGAAGTCGACGTCGAAGAACCCGCGCTCGACCGTCGGCACGATCACCGAGGTCTATGACTACCTGCGCCTGCTCTGGGCGCGCATCGGCCGCCCGCACTGCCCGATCTGCGGCGAGCCGATCGCCAAGCAGACCCCGCAGCAGATCGTCGACCGCATCCTCGACATGCCCGAGGGCACCCGCTTCCAGGTGCTCGCGCCGATCATCCGCGAGCGCAAGGGCGAGTACGCCGACCTGCTGGCCGACCTGCAGGTGAAGGGCTATGCGCGCGTGCGCATCGACGGCGTCGTGCACCCGCTCACCGACCTGCCGAAGCTGAAGAAGCAGGAGAAGCACACCATCGAGGCGGTCGTCGACCGGTTGTCGGTGCGCCCGTCGAGCAAGCAGCGCATCACCGACTCCGTCGAGACCGCGCTCGGCCTCGCCGGCGGCGTGCTGGTCCTCGACTTCGTCGATCTCCCCGAGGACGACCCGCACCGCGAACGCCGCTACTCCGAGCGGCTCGCCTGCCCGAACGACCACCCGCTGGCGATCGACGAGCTCGAGCCGCGCTCGTTCTCGTTCAACTCGCCGTTCGGGGCGTGCACCGAGTGCACCGGCCTCGGCACCCGCAAGGAGGTCGACCCGGAGCTCGTCGTCCCGGACCCGGAGCTGAGCCTCGCCGACGGCGCCGTCGCGCCGTGGTCCACCGGGCACACCAGCGAGTACTTCCTGCGCCTGCTGCAGGGCGTGGCGGACGCCGGCGGCTTCAGCGTCGACACCGCGTGGGAGCGGCTGCCGGCCCGCGCGCAGAAGGCGGTGCTGCACGGCACCGACGACCAGGTGCACGTCAGCTACCGCAACCGCTACGGCCGCAACCGCTCGTACTACGCCAACTACGAGGGCGTCATCCCGTGGATCGAGCGGCGCTACAGCGAGACCGACAGCGACTACTCGCGCGAGAAGTACGAGGGCTACATGCGCGAGGTCCCGTGCCCCGCGTGCCAGGGGACCCGGCTCAAGCCGGAGATCCTGGCCGTCACGGTCGCCGAGCGCTCGATCGCCGACGTCGCTGCGCTGTCGATCGGCGACGCCGCCGAGTGGCTCGCGAACCTGCCGATGAACGACCGCGACACGATGATCGGCGAGCGCGTGCTCAAGGAGATCAACGCGCGGCTCGGCTTCCTGGTCGACGTCGGCCTGCACTACCTGTCCCTCGATCGCGCGGCGGCGACGCTCGCCGGCGGCGAGGCCCAGCGCATCCGGCTCGCCACCCAGATCGGCTCCGGGCTCGTCGGCGTGCTCTACGTGCTGGACGAGCCGTCGATCGGCCTGCACCAGCGCGACAACCACCGGCTGATCGAGACGCTCGTGCGGCTGCGTGACCTCGGCAACACGCTGATCGTGGTCGAGCACGACGAGGACACCATCCGCACCGCCGACTGGGTCGTCGACATCGGCCCGCACGCGGGCGAGAACGGCGGGCACATCGTCGTCAGCGGCACCGTCGACGACCTGCGCGCGTCGCCGGACTCCATCACCGGCGCGTACCTGTCCGGTCGTCGCTCGATCGCGGTGCCGCCCATGCGCCGGCCACCGCAGCGCGGGCGCGAGCTGAAGGTCGAAGGCGCCCGCGAGCACAACTTGCGCAACGTCGACGTCGCGTTCCCGCTGGGCTGCTTCGTCGCCGTCACCGGGGTCAGCGGCTCGGGCAAGTCCAGCCTGGTCAACGACATCCTGTACGCGTCGCTGGCCAACCGGATCAACGGCGCGAAGCTGCCGCCCGGGCGGCACAAGCGCATCCGCGGCATCGACCAGCTGGACAAGGTCGTCGGCGTGGACCAGTCGCCCATCGGGCGCACGCCGCGCTCGAACCCGGCCACCTACACCGGCGTGTTCGACCACATCCGCAAGCTGTTCAGCGAGACCACCGAGGCGAAGATCCGCGGCTACCAGCAGGGCCGGTTCTCATTCAACGTCAAGGGTGGACGTTGCGAGAACTGCGCCGGCGACGGCACGATCAAGATCGAGATGAACTTCCTGCCGGACGTCTACGTGCCGTGCGAGGTCTGCAAGGGCGCCCGCTACAACCGCGAGACGCTCGAGGTGCACTACAAGGGCAAGACGATCAGCGAGGTCCTCGAGATGCCGATCGACGAGGCGGCCGAGTTCTTCAAGCCGATCTCGCGCATCCACCGCCACCTCGAGACGCTCGTCGACGTCGGGCTCGGCTACGTGCGCCTCGGCCAGCCGGCGCCGACGCTGTCCGGCGGCGAGGCGCAACGGGTGAAGCTCGCGGCGGAGCTGCAGAAGCGCTCCACCGGGCGGACCATCTACGTGCTGGACGAGCCGACCACCGGGCTGCACTTCGAGGACGTCTCGAAGCTGCTCGGCGTGCTGCACTCCCTGGTCGACAAGGGCAACTCGGTGGTCGTGATCGAGCACAACCTGGACGTCATCAAGACCGCCGACTGGGTGATCGACATGGGCCCCGAGGGCGGTTCGGGCGGCGGCACGGTGGTGGCCATCGGCACGCCGGAGGACATCGCGAACATCCCCGAGTCGCACACCGGGCAGTTCCTGGCGCCGCTGCTGGCCGCCGAGGCAGCGCCGGCCCGGGCGAAGGGCACCCGCAAGCGGACCGCCGCGGCGAGCAAGCCGCGCGCAGGCAACCAGGACCCGCGCCGCCGTCTGGGAGCTGCGGTGCTGCGGCCTGACACCGACTTCGGCGGTAAATGCCGTCGGATCCGCGTGCCACAGTGGCACCCATGGGTCTGCAGGCGTACCGGGCCGTGCTGCGCGTCCGCGCCGTGCGCCGCGTGCTGCTGCTCGGCCTGCTCGTGCGGGTGCCGATGTGGGCCGGTGCGGTGGTCCTCACCCTGCACGTCGTCACCCACCTGGGCCGCTCCTACGGCGCCGCCGGACTGGCGGAGGGCCTCGCGACGGTCGCCGCGAGCATCAGCTCCCCGTGGCGCGGGCGGCGCCTCGACCGCATCGGCCTGCGCGCCGCGGTGCTGCCGTCGCTGATCGTGCTGACGGTCTGCTGGAGCATCGCGCCCTTCACCGGCTACTGGCTGCTGATCGTGCTCGCCTCGATCGGCGGCCTGTTCACCGTGCCGCAGTTCACCATCGTGCGGCAGTCGCTGCTGCACTCGACGCCGGAGGAACATCGCAAGTCGGCGTTGAGCATCGACTCGGTGGCGGTGGAGATCTCGTACATGATCGGCCCGGCCCTCGGCGTGCTGCTCGCCACCTACTGGGTCACCTCGTGGGCGCTGTTCAGTTGCGAGTTCCTGGCGATCGCCGGCGGTGCGCTGATCTGGCTGAGCAACCCGCCGCTGCGTTCGGCGGAGCCGCACCCGAGCGACGGCGCGGCGGCAACCGACCCGGCCGTGAGCGGTGTCCGGTCGTGGCTCGGCCCCACAGTGATCGCGGTGCTGCTGATGAGCGCGGCGTCCACATTGGTGCTGACCGGATCGGACGTCGGCACCGTCGCCGCCCTGCGGCACATGCACCACCAGGTCTGGATCGGCTGGGAGCTCGCGATCTGGGGACTCGGCTCGGCGGTCGGCGGCTTCGCCTACGGTGCGATCCGGTGGGAAGCGCCGGTGCACGTGCTGCTCGCGGTGCTGTCCGCGACCGCGATCCCGGTGACGCTCGCACCCGGGCCCGTGGTGCTGGCGATCCTGCTGTTCGTCACCGGGCTGTTCTGCGCGCCGACGATCACCGCCTCGGTCAGCGCCATCGGCCGGGTGGTCGGTGAGCACGGCCGTGGCGAGGCGCTCGGCTGGCACGGCGCGGCGATGACGGCCGGCGCCGCGGCCGGGGCGCCGCTGGCCGGCGTCGCCATCGACCGCATCGGCTGGCACGGCGGCTTCCTGCTGCCCGGCGCCGTCGGCCTGCTGCTCGCCGCGGCCGGTGCCCTGATCATCCGGGCCGACCGGCGCGACCCCGGGCGGGTGATGCCGAACGCCGCGGCCGGTGACGTGCTGCCAGAATCGGTTGATGCCTGACCTCGACACCTTCATCGCCGGGCTGCCCAAGGCCGAACTGCACGTGCACCACATCGGCAGCGCGTCGCCGCGCATCGTCGCCGAACTGGCCGCGCGGCACGCCGGCAGCACGCCGGTCCCCGCCGACGAGGCGTTGCTGGCCGAGTACTTCACGTTCACCGACTTCGCGCACTTCATCACCACGTACCTGTCGGTCGTCGACCTGATCCGCGACGCCGAGGACGTCTGGACGCTCACCTACGAGATCGCCCGGGAGATGGCCGCGCAGCAGGTCCGCTACGCCGAGCTGACCCTCACGCCGTACTCGTCGATCGTGCGCGGCATCGCCGCCGAGGCCTTCTGCGACGCCGTCGAGGACGCGCGCCGCCGCGCCGCCGCCGACTTCGGCGTCGTCCTGGCCTGGTGCTTCGACATCCCGGGCGAGGCAGGTGTCCCTGCCGCCGACGTCACCCTCGATGTGGCATTGAGACTCAGGCCGGACGGGTTGGTCAGCTTCGGCCTGGGCGGTCCCGAGCTCGGCGTGCCGCGCGCGCAGTTCGCGCCGCACTTCGCCCAGGCCCGCGCCGCCGGGCTGCACAGCGTGCCGCACGCGGGGGAGTCGACCGGCCCGGAGACGATCTGGGACGCCCTGACGCACCTGGGCGCCGAACGGATCGGCCACGGCATCGCCGCGGCGCGCGACCCGCGGCTGCTGGCGCACCTTGCCGACGCCGCGATCCCGCTGGAGGTGTGCCCGACCTCGAACGTCTGCACGCGCTCGGTCGCCTCGCTCGCCGACCACCCGCTGCCGGCACTGGTCGCCGCCGGGGTGCCGGTGTCGATCAACTCCGACGACCCGCCGATGTTCTCGACGACGCTGAACCGCGAGTACGCGGTCGCCGCCGAGCTGCTGGGCCTGGACGCGGCCGGGGTGGCCGAGCTGGCGCGTGCCGGCGTGCGGCAGTCGTTCGCCGACGACGCGACGAAGGCACGGTTGCTGGCCGAGATCGGCGACTACAGCAGCCGACCGTGACGCATCGGCGCGCGGCTCGCTGTCCCCGTCACTGACTAACCTCGAAGACGTGCCAGACCCGTCCACGTACCGCCCGGCGCCGGGGACGATCCCGCTCGAACCCGGCGTCTACAAGTTCCGCGACGCGCGCGGCCGGGTCATCTACGTCGGCAAGGCCAAGAGCCTGCGGCAGCGGCTGAACTCCTACTTCGCCGACGTCGCCGGCCTGCATCAGCGCACCCGGCAGATGGTGACGACGGCGGCGTCGGTCGAGTGGACGGTGGTGCGCACCGAGGTCGAGGCGCTGCAGCTCGAATACACCTGGATCAAGGAGTTCGATCCGCGGTTCAACGTGCGGTACCGCGACGACAAGTCCTACCCGTCGCTGGCCGTGACGCTGTACGAGGAGTACCCGCGGCTGCAGGTGATGCGCGGGCCGAAGCGCAAGGGCGTGCGGTACTTCGGCCCGTACTCGCACGCCTGGGCGATCCGCGAGACGCTCGACCTGCTGCTGCGCGTCTTCCCCGGCCCGCACCTGCTCGGCGGGGGTGTTCAAGCGTGCGGGCCAGGTCGGGCGGCCCTGCCTGCTCGGCTACATCGACAAGTGCAGCGCGCCGTGCGTAGGCCGGGTCAGCGCCGACGAGCACCGCGAGATCGTCGACGACTTCTGCGACTTCATGGCCGGCAAGACCGACCAGATGATGCGCCGCATCGAGAAGCAGATGGCGCGAGGCCAGCGCGAATCTCGAGTTCGAGCGCGCGGCGCGGCTGCGCGACGACCTCGGAGCGCTGCAACGCGCGCTGGAGAAGCAGGCCGTGGTGTTCGGCGACGGCACCGACGCCGACGTCGTCGCCTTCGCCGAGGACGACCTCGAGGCCGCGGTGCAGGTGTTCCACGTGCGCGGCGGCCGGGTGCGCGGCCAGCGCGGCTGGGTCGTCGACCGCCTGGACGAGATGACGACGGGCGACCTCGTCGAGCAGTTCGTCACGCAGTTCTACGGGTTGTTCACCGACGACGACAACGACATCCCGCGCGAGGTGCTCGTCCCCGAACTGCCCGACGACGTCGACGTGCTGGCCGAGTGGCTCAGCGAACGCCGCGGATCGCGGGTGAGCCTGCGGGTGCCGCAGCGCGGCGACAAGCGCGCGCTGGCCGAGACCGTCGCACGCAACGCGGCGCAGTCGTTGATGCAGCACAAGCTCAAGCGCGCGTCCGACCTCACCGCACGCTCGCGGGCGCTGGGCGAACTGCAGGAAGCCCTCGAGCTGCCGACCTCGCCGCTGCGCATCGAGTGCTTCGACATCAGCCACGTACAGGGCACCAACGTCGTGGCGAGCATGGTCGTGTTCGAGGACGGCCTCGCCCGCAAGAGCGAGTACCGCCGCTTCGCGTTGCGCGACACCGGCGAGGGCACGGGCGACGTCCAGTGGATCGCCGAGGTGGTGCGCCGGCGGTTCGCCCGCTACCTCGACGAGCAGGTGGCCGAGGGCGCCGACGCCGACAGCGACCCGGCCGCCGAGGCCAACGAGGCGAGCGAGGCCGGCCGAACCGGCGAGACCGGCGGTGAACACGACGGCGCACCCCGCGCCGCGGTGCCGCCGGGCATCGACCCGACCACCGGCCGGCCGCGCAAGTTCGCCTACCCGCCGAACCTGCTCGTCGTCGACGGCGGCGCGCCGCAGGTGGCGGCCGCGCAGCAGGTGCTCGACGAGCTCGGCATCGACGACGTCGCGCTGGTCGGCCTCGCCAAGCGGCTGGAGGAGGTCTGGCTGCCCGACCAGCCGTATCCGGCGATCCTGCCGCGCACGTCCGAAGGGCTCTACCTGCTGCAGCGGGTACGCGACGAGGCCCACCGCTTCGCGATCACCTACCACCGGCAGAAGCGGTCGAAGGCGATGACGGTGTCGGCGCTCGACGGCATACCCGGGCTCGGCGAGACGCGCCGCAAGGCGGTGCTGCGGCGCTTCGGTTCGCTCAAACGGCTGCGGGCTGCGAGTGTCGACGACGTGATGGAGGTTCCCGGCATCGGTCGCCACACTGCGCAGGCGATCGTCACCGCCCTCGCAGCGGACGCCGGCGACCGGACGCCCGCCGTCAACGTCACCACCGGAGAGGTGCTCGACGATGACTGAGCCGCCGGTCGCCGCAACGGGTGGCGCTGGAAGACCGTCATCATCACCGGTCTGTCGGGAGCCGGTCGCAGCGCAGCAGCGAAGTGCTTCGAGGACCTCGACTACTTCGTCGTCGACAACCTGCCACCGGAACTGATCGGCACGCTGGTCGACCTCGGCAGCCGCAGCCAGGGCGCGGTCACCCGCTTCGCGGTGGTCATGGACGTGCGCAGCCGCGGCTTCTCCAAGGACCTGCGCAGCGTGATCCGCGACCTCGCCGACCGGCAGATGCGCCCGCGCGTGCTGTTCCTCGAAGCCCGTGACGACGTGCTGGTGCGCCGCTTCGAGAACGTGCGGCGCGAGCACCCGCTGCAGGCGGGGGGCCGGATCGTCGACGGCATCCAGGCCGAACGGGCGATGCTCGCCGGGCTTGCGCGACGAGGCCGATCTCGTGCTGGACACCAGCGACCGCTCCGTGCACGAGCTGCGCCGCACCATCGAGTCGGCGTTCGCCCAGGACGGCACGGACGCGCGGCCCGAGCTGCACGCGACGGTGCTGTCCTTCGGCTACAAGTACGGGCTGCCCGTCGACGCCGACCTCGTCGTCGACGTGCGGTTCCTGCCGAACCCGTTCTGGATCCCGGAGCTGCGCGAGCTGACCGGCCGCGACGAGCAGGTGCGCGACTACGTGCTGTCCCAGGAGGGCGCTGCGGAGTTCCTCGACCGCTACACCGACATCCTGCGCATCGTCGGCGCCGGCTACCGCCGCGAGCACAAGCGGTACCTGACCCTTGCGGTCGGCTGCACCGGGGGAAAGCATCGGTCGGTGGCGATGTCCGGCGAGCTCGCCGACCGGCTCACGGCGATGGGCGTGCAGGCGACGGTGATCCACCGGGACCTCGGCCGTGAGTAGCACTCGCGTCGTCGCACTCGGCGGCGGGCACGGACTGCATGCCGCGCTGAGCGCGTTGCGCACCATCACCGACGACGTCACCGCGATCGTCACCGTCGCCGACGACGGCGGGTCGTCGGGGCGCATCCGTCGTGAGCTCAAGGTGCTGCCGCCCGGCGACCTGCGGATGGCCGTGGCGGCGCTGGCCGGCGAGGACGCCGAGCACCGGCGCTGGGTGGAGCTGCTGCAGCACCGGTTCGGCGGCCACGGCGTCCTCGCCGGGCACCCGGTCGGCAACCTCATGCTCACCGCGCTGCTCGAGCGCGACAGACCCGCAAGACGCGCTGGCCCAGCTGCGCGACCTGACCGGCGGCGTGGGCCGGGTGCTGCCGATGAGCCCGGTGCCGCTCGACCTGGTCGCCGAGGCCGATCGTTTCGACCCGGACGACCCGACCCGTACCCGGCGCATCCGCGGTCAGTCGTCCATCGCCGCCACCCCCGGGCGGGTGCTGTCGGTGCGGCTGCTGCCCAACGGCGCGCCCGCCAGCGCCGAGGCGGTCGACGCCGTGCGGGAGGCCGACCTGGTGCTCCTCGGCCCCGGCTCGTGGTTCACCAGCGTGCTGCCGCACCTGATGTTGCGGGAGCTGGGCACCGCCCTGGCGGCCACCCGCGCGCCGATCGTCGTCGTGCTCAACCTCGTCCCGCAGGCGGGCGAGACCGACGACTACGAGCCCCACGAACTGCTCGAACTGCTGCAGAAACACGCCGCCGGGTACGGCGGCCTGCGCATCCACACGGTGCTCGCGGACGCCGAGTCGGTGCTCAATCCGCAGGAGCTCGACTCCTACGCGCGCACGATCGGCGCGCGTCTCGTACTGTCTAGGCTCGCAGCAGACGACAGCGCCGAGCGGCACGACGCCGCCCGACTCGGGGTGGCCATCCGCCGAATCCTCGACGAACTGCGCGGCACGGACGCCGCGCACGACGCCCTGAACGTCGGCGCAGCAGGACCCGCGGGGCACCAGGACTCGACGGGCGGTAAGGGGAAGCACGAACACATGGCCATGACAGCAGCGGTGAAGGACGAGCTCAGTCGCGTCAACGTCGAACGCACGTCGGCGCGCAAGGCGGAGCTCGCCACCATGCTGCGCTTCGCAGGCGCACTGCATCTCGTCGGCGGGCACATCGTCGTCGAGGCGGAACTCGACACCGGCTCGGTCGCGCGGCGGCTCCGCAAGGAGATCGCGGACGTCTTCGGCCACGGCTCGGAGGTGCAGATCGTCGCCGGCGGCGGTATCCGCAAGGGCAGCCGGTACCTGGTGCGCGTCGCCAAGGACGGCGAGCGGCTCGCGCGGCAGGCCGGCCTGGTCGACCTGCGCGGGCGGCCGGTGAAGGGACTGCCGCACCACGTGGTGTCCGGCGGCGTCGGGGACGCCGAGGCCGCATGGCGCGGGGCTTTCCTGGCTCACGGGTCGCTGACGGAGCCGGGGCGCGCGTGCTCGCTGGAGATCACCTGCCCCTCGGCCGAGGCCGCGCTGGCGCTCGTCGGCGTCGGCCGTCGCCTGGGCATCGCCTCGAAGGCACGTGAGGTCCGCGGGGGCGACCGCGTCATCGTGCGGGACGGCGACGCCATCGGGGCACTGCTCACCCGCATCGGCGCGCACGAGTCGGTGCTCGCCTGGGAGGAGCGGCGGATGCGGCGCGAGGTGCGCGCCACCGCCAACCGGCTCGCCAACTTCGACGACGCGAACCTGCGGCGGTCGGCGCGGGCAGCCGTCGCGGCGGGCGCGCGGGTGCAGCGTGCGCTGGAGATCCTCGACGTCGACGCCCCCGAGCACCTGCTGCAGGCCGGCCGGCTGCGTCTCGAGCACAGCCAGGCCTCGCTCGAGGAACTCGGCGCGCTGTCCGACCCGGTGATGACGAAGGACGCCGTCGCCGGGCGCATCCGGCGGCTGCTCGCGATGGCCGACAAGCGGGCGTCCGACCTCGGCATCCCGGACACCGAGTCGGCTGTCACGCCGGAGATGCTCGCGCCCTGACCGGCGGCGCAGCTCGAGCCCGTCAGCCCGGCGCGGCCGGCCGTGCCCGCAGGGCCGGCACCAGCAGCACGATGCCGATCACCGAGCCCGCGCCGGCAACGACGAAGGCCCACCGGGCGCCCAGCGCGGCGACGAGCGGGCCGGCTCCGACGTAGGCGAGGCCCGAGCCCGCCTGGGCGGCGGTGCCGATCGTGCCGAAGACGCGGCCGAGGACGGGTGCCGGCGCAACATGCTGCACGTGCGTGTTCGTCGCGATGTTGTCCGCCCCGTTGCCGATCCCGGCCAGCGCCTGGGTGGCCGCGACCGCCAGCACGGTCGGCGCAACAGCGGTGGCCAGCGCGCCGATCATCCCGAGCACCGCGCCGCCGATGAGCAGCACCGCCGCCGACGCGGCGCGCCGCGCGACGCTCAGGTAGCCGGATGCGGCCAGCATGCCGACGCCGAACGCCGCCTGCACGAGGCCGAACTGTTCGGCGGAGCCGTGCAGACTGCCCTCGACCAGGAACGGCAGCGCGACGTTGTCGATGCCGGCGAACGCGACGAACACCACCAGCGCGACCACCAACGCGCGCACGCCCGGCGTGCGCCGGACGTAGCGCAGCCCCTCGGCCGTCTCCCGCCAGATGCCTCCGGCGCGTCCTGTGCGGCGTGCTGCCGTGCTTTCCGCATCCGGCGCGACGACGGGCAGCGCGCCGAGGACGAGCGCGGACACGGCGAACGTGGCCGCGTCCAGCGCGAACGCCAGCCGCGCCCCGGACAACCCCACCGCGACACCGCCGATCGCCGGGCCGAGCGCGATCTGGAAGTTGAACGCCGTCGCGATCATCGCGTTGGCCCGGGGCAGCTGCGGCGCCGAGACGAGCATCGGCACGGTGCTCGAGCTGGTCGGCCCGAACACGGTGGCGAGCGCCGACGTCGCGGCGACCAGGACGATCAGCACCGGCAGCGCGGGGAGCGTGACGGCGATGGCCGTCATGATCGCGGCGCCGCCCCATTCGCAGCCGCGCATCAGCCTGCGCCGGTCGTAGCGGTCGGCGAGCGTGCCGGCCAGCGGACCGAGCAGGCGCGGCACCGTGTAGGCGAGCAGCACCAGGGACACTGCGGTGGGCCCGTCGCGCAAGGCGAGCAGCACGATCGCGATCCGGCCGATGCCGTCACCGGTGAACGACACCACCCGCGAGATCCACAACGCGCGGAAGGCCGGCTCGCGCAACAGCGGCGGCGCAGGGGCCGGGTCCGGAACAGGCGGGCGGAACACGAGCGCAGCCTTGCGTGGCCGCCGACCTGTCGCGATCATTTCGGTCGAGGGCGAATCGACGGGAGCACGATGACGGTGGTGCTGCGGTTCTCCGCGCCCGCGCTGCTGGCCTGCCGCTTCGCGATCTCCCCGCTGCACGAGACGATGAGCGCAGTCCGGTTACTGACCAACCCGCGGGCAGCCGTGCTGCACGAACCCTGGTTCCGGGCGGTGGCCCAGGCAGCCGACGACATCGACCTCGCCCCGCTGGCCCTGCTGACGCCGCGCAACTCCTACGGCCCGGACTTCCTCAGCCCACCGCCCGGCGGACCCAACACCGCCTTCGACGACGAGATCACGGCGGTGCGCGCGGCCCAGCCTGAGCTCGTTCGTGACCAGGTCACTCGCTGCCTGCGCGAGCGTTTCGGGACGCGGGTGCGCGCGGCGCACGCACTGCTCGGTGCGGACGCCACCGCGACCCGCGACCTGTGCGCCGACCTGCTCGAGCAGTGCTGGGCGCGCCTCGTCGAGCCCTGGTGGCCGCGGATAGCCGGCCTGCTGCAATCAGACATCGCGTACCGCTCGCAGGTCCTCGCCGACGGCGGCCTCGCCCCCGTACTCGCCGATCTGCACCGCCAGGTGCGGTGGGTCGGCACCGACCTGCACATCGCCATGAACACCGACGCCACCCGGTCCGTGGGTCCCGACGGCATCGTGCTCATGCCGGGCGCGTTCGGCTGGCCGGGGCTGGGCGTCGCCTACGACCCCCCGTGGCCGCCCACGATCGACTACCCGGCCCGCGGTGCCGGCAGCCTGTGGGGCGCAGCTGCTGCCCCGGGCCGCGCCCTGGTCGCGTTGCTCGGCCAGCGCAGGGCGACCGTGCTGGGCGCGCTCGCCGAGGCGCAGACGACGGGCGGGCTGGCCGCCCGGTGCCGGCTGCCGATCAGCAGCGTGAGCGAACATCTGGCCGTGCTGCGCGCTGCCGGGCTGACGACGGCGACCCGCACCGGCCGCTACATCCTGCACGCCCGGACACCGCTGGGCGCGGCGCTTGCCGCGGACGCCGCAGCCGGACCGCCGACCGCGCCGAAGGCCTAGGCTCGCCGGAGCAGGTGCACACCGCCGACGGAGGTTCCCATGCCCGACGACAAGCAGGTCCCGCACCGCGACCAGCTCGGCCGCCCCAGCACGCGCGACACCGTGGCCCGGGTCCGGGCCGCCGCAGCACCGGCCGCCGCGAAGGCGACCGCCGCCGCCGGACCGGCGGTCGAGAAGGCGGCCGGCAAGGCCGGCAAGCTGCTCGGCACGCTGCGCACGCGGGCGCAGGAGACGGTCAAGGAGTTCGCCGACGCCTACGGCAAGGACGAGCAGGACACCAGCGCCACGTCTGCCCAGGACGCACGCGCCACGCACGACGCGGGCGGCGCCGCCGACACCTCTGCTGCCGGCAAGCGCAGGCGTCCCAAGCCCGGCCCGTCGTGACGGTCGGCGCATGCCGACGGCAACTGGCGGGTAGCTTCGGCCGGTCCTGGCGACGCCGCCGAACCGATAAGGTTTCCGGCGGACGACGTCCGTCGCACGAGGCGGGCACCGACACCGCATGTGAGAGAGGTTCCCTGCTGTGACCGTTCGCGTGGGCATCAACGGCTTCGGCCGCATCGGCCGCAACTTCTTCCGCGCCCTCACCGCCGCGGGCGCCGACGTCCAACTCGTCGCCGCCAACGATCTCGGTGACGTCGCGACGATGGCGCACCTGCTCAAGTACGACACCATCCTGGGCCGCTTCCCGGGCGACGTATCGGTCGGCGACGACGGCATCACCGTCGACGGCACGACGATCAAGATCCTCGCCGAGCGCGACCCGGCGAACCTGCCGTGGGGCGACCTCGGTGTCGACGTCGTCATCGAGTCGACCGGCATCTTCACCAAGGCCGAGGCCGCGCGCAAGCACCTCGACGGCGGCGCCAAGAAGGTCATCATCTCCGCGCCGGCCACCGACGAGGACGTCACCATCGTCATGGGCGTCAACGACGGCGACTACGACCCGGCCAAGCACTCGATCATCTCGAACGCCAGCTGCACCACCAACTGCCTCGGCCCGCTGGCCAAGGTGCTGCACGACGCGGTGGGCATCGAGCGCGGCCTGATGACGACCATCCACGCGTACACGCAGGACCAGAACCTGCAGGACGGGCCGCACAAGGATCTGCGTCGCGCCCGGGCCGCCGCCCTGAACATCGTGCCCACCAGCACCGGCGCCGCGAAGGCGATCGGGCTCGTGCTGCCCGAGCTCAAGGGCAAGCTCGACGGTTACGCGCTGCGGGTGCCGGTGCCCACGGGCAGCGCCACCGACCTCACGGTCACGACGTCGCGCGAGACCAGCGTCGAGGAGGTCAAGGAGGCCTACCGCGCCGCCGCCGACGGGCAGTTCAAGGGCATCCTGACCTACACCGAGGCGCCGATCGTCAGCAGCGACATCGTCACCGACCCGGCGTCGTGCATCTTCGACTCGGGCCTGACCAAGGTCATCGGCAACCAGGTCAAGGTCGTCGGCTGGTACGACAACGAGTGGGGCTACTCGAACCGTCTGGTCGACCTCACCGCGCTCGTCGGCTCGTCGCTCTAGACCGCGTGCGCACCCTCGACGACCTGCTCGGAGTCGGTGTCCGCGGCCGCCGGGTGCTGGTCCGCTGCGACCTCAACGTGCCGGTCAAGGACGGTGCCGTCGCCGACGACGGGCGCATCCGGGCATCGCTGCCGGTGCTGACGAAGCTGCTCGACGCCGGCGCGCGGGTGCTCGTCACCGCGCACCTGGGCCGGCCGAAGGGCGCCCCGGACCCGCAGTACTCACTGCGTCCGGTCGCCGACCGGCTCGCGCAGCTGCTGGGCCGCCCGGTCGAGTTCGCGCTGGACACCGTCGGCGAGAGCGCCCGGCTGGTCGCCGACGCGCTCGGTGACGGTCAGCTGGCGTTGCTGGAGAACGTGCGGTTCAACGCCGGCGAGACGAGCAAGGACGACGCCGAACGGCTCGCCTTCGCCCGTGCGCTGGCCGAGCTCACCGGTGGCGAGGACGGTGCCGGCGACGCACCGGGCGGTGCGTTCGTCGAGGACGCGTTCGGCGCCGTGCACCGCAAGCACGCGTCCGTCTACGACGTCGCCACGCTGCTGCCGCACTACTGCGGCGACCTCGTGCGCGACGAACTGGACGTGCTCACCCGGCTGACCGGCGAGCCGGACCGGCCCTACGTCGTGGTGCTCGGCGGGTCGAAGGTCAGCGACAAGCTGGCGGTCATCGAGTCGCTGCTGCCCAAGGTCGACCGCCTGCTCGTCGGCGGCGGCATGTGCTTCACCTTCCTCGCCGCCCAGGGGCACGGCGTCGGCGACTCGCTGCTCGAACGCGACCAGGTCGACAACTGCCGCCGCTTCCTGGACACCGCGGGCGACAAGATCGTGCTGCCCGACGACGTCGTGGTGGCACCGGACATCGCGGCGGATGCCGTCACCCAGGTGGTCGCCGCCGGCGCGATCCCGGCGGGCGCCAAGGGCCTGGACATCGGCCCGGCCGCGGTGCGCGCGTTCGCCGCGGCGCTCGACGGGGCACGCACGGTCTTCTGGAACGGGCCGATGGGCGTGTTCGAGGTCGCCCCGTTCGCCGCCGGCACGAAAGGCGTCGCCGAGGCGGTCGCCGCGTGCGCCGGACTGTCGGTCGTCGGCGGCGGCGACTCCGCGGCGGCCGTGCGTGCGCTCGGTGTCGACGAGGCGTCGTTCGGGCACATCTCCACCGGCGGTGGGGCCTCGCTGGAGTTCCTCGAAGGCAAGGAGTTACCGGGCGTTGCCGTTCTGGAAGAAGTCTGACGTGGCCGCCGTCGTCGCGTCGCCGCTGCCGCCCTCGGGTCGCCGGCCGCTGATCGCGGGCAACTGGAAGATGAACTACACGCACCTCGAGGCGATCGGCGCTGACGCAGAAGCTGGCCTTCAGCCTGACGCCGCAGCAGCTGCCGCGGCCGAGGTGGCGCTGCTGCCGCCGTTCATCAGCTTGCGCAGCGTGCAGACGCTCGTCGACGGCGACAGCCTCGCGCTGCGGTACGGCGCCCAGGATCTGTCCCCGCACGACTCGGGCGCCTACACCGGCGACGTCAGCGGGCCGATGCTCGCGAAGCTGGGCTGCACGTTCGTCGTCGTCGGGCACTCGGAACGCCGCGAGTACCACCACGAGGACGACGCGGTCGTGAACAGCAAGGTGATCGCGGCGTACCGCAACGCGTTGACGCCGATCCTGTGTGTCGGGGAATCGTGGAGATCCGCGAGTCGAACGATCACATCACCCACACCACCGACCAGCTCGCCGCCGCGCTGGCCGACGTCACAGCCGACCAGGCGCAGACGCTCGTCGTCGCGTACGAACCCATCTGGGCGATCGGCACCGGCAAGGTGGCCACGCCGGACGACGCGCAGGAGGTGTGCGCCGCGCTGCGCGCGAAGCTCGGGGAGCTGTACTCCACCGAACTCGCGTCGCGGGTGCGGGTTCTCTACGGCGGATCGGTCAAAGCCGACAATGCCGCGTCGATCCTGGACCAGCCCGATGTCGACGGCGCGCTCGTCGGCGGCGCGAGCCTGGACCCCGTGCAGTTCAGCGCGATCTGTGTCGCCGCCGGGTCGTTCGCGAAGTCACCGTGAGCCCGGGTAGCCTGGCAGCGCCGAACATCGTCGATCGCCCGACAAGAGGTAGTGCCCGCTCATGATCCTGACGCTGCAGATCGTGCTCGTCCTGGCGAGCCTGTTGCTCGTCGTGCTCGTCCTGCTGCACCGCGGCAAGGGCGGCGGCCTGTCCTCGATGCTCGGTGGCTCCTTCTACTCGAGCCTGTCCGGCTCGTCGGTGGTCGAGCGCAACCTGGATCGCCTCACGATCATCGCCGGTGCCGTGTGGGCGATCAGCATCATCGGCCTCGGCCTGCTGTACAAGAACGCCGGCTGAGCCCGGTCCAGCGAAGGAGACGACGCACGTGGCTGGTGGCAACGCCATTCGGGGCAGCCGGGTAGGCGCCGGGCCCATGGGCGAGAACGAGCGCGGGGAGAGCGCGCCTCGCCAGGTCGTGTCGTTCTTCTGCGCCAACGGCCACGAGATCCGGCCGGCGTTCGCCGCCGACGCGCCGCTGCCGGACACCTGGGACTGCCCGCGCTGCGGTTATCCCGCGGGCCGGCAGTCCGACACGCCCCCGAACGCGCCGCGGACCGAGCCGTACAAGACGCATCTGGCGTATGTGAAGGAACGACGTACCGACGAGGACGGCCAGGCCATTCTCGACGAGGCGCTCGCCCGCCTGCGCGCGCGCCGCGGCGAGAGCTGAACCGCCCCGTCCCGAACCCCTGACCGCCGTGGTGGCGGTCGCGGTCAGGTCGGCAGCTGCCCGGCCGCGTCGCGGTCGATCAGCCACAGCGTCTGTCCGGTGCCGCGCGGCCCGCTGCTGGGCACGTCGTGCACCGATGTCGACGGGTCCACCGCCCGCGCCGTGGCCTCGGCCTTCCCGTCGCCGGAGGCGACGAACCAGATCGCCCGGGCGCCGTCGAGCGCGGGAACGTCAGTGTCAGGCGGTCCGGCGGCGGCTTGGGGGAGTCGTGCACCGCGGACGCCGCAGAGTCTGTGACGTCGAGCACCGGGTGGTGCGGGAACAGCGAGCAGCAGTGGCCGTCCGGGCCGACACCGAGCAGCACGACGTCGAACGCCGGGGCGAGCCGCGCCCGGGTCGGCGTGCTGGGCGAGGTCCGCGGCGTAGGCAGCGGCAGCGGCCTCGGCGTCGTCGAAGCCCGCGTCGGACGCCGGCATCCGGTGCACGTGCGCCGGGTCCACATCGACGTGATCGAGCAGTTTCGCGAACGCCGGCAGGTCGTTGCGGTCGTCGGAGTCGTGCGGCACGTAGCGCTCGTCGCCCCACCACACGTGCACCCGCTGCCAGTCGAGGCCGGCGCGCGGTGCGGCCATCGCGGCGAGCACCTTCTCGAGGATCCCGCCGCCGGTGATCACCAGGTGCGCGACGCCGCGCTCGGCGATCGCGGTGCCCAGCACGTCCGTTGCACGGGTCGCCGACCGTGTCCGCCAGCAGTTCGGCGGAATCGCTGATCTGGACCTGTGGCGGCGGTGAGTCGCTCATGACGCATGCTCCTGGGACTCGGAGTTGTCCGAGGTGCCGTCGTGCTGGGCCGGGTCGTACCAGATGTGCGAGCGCTTCGACGAGCGGTCCTCGAGGTCCTTGACCCCGGTGACGCTCGCCGAGCGCCTCGGCGTAGACGTGGTCGTGATCCAGCCGACGGAGTTCCTCGGCGAGCAGTGCGCCGAGCGGCCGCTCCGGGAACGGCGAGAACGAGTCCTGCTGGCCGTCGCGGCGCAGCACCAGGTTGCCGCCCTCCAGCGACGCCCGGGTGGTCTTGCCGTCGGCGAAGTCGATCTGGACACCGCGGACCGGCTCGTCGGCCGACCCGTCGGTGACCGACTCGACGCCGAGGCGAACCGCCAGCCAGCCGGCGAGCAGCCGCGCGGACGGTTCGTCCGCCCCACCGTGCACCACGACCTTGGTCGGCTCGTGCCGCGCGCTGTCGAACACCGACGCGAGCGCGGCGCGCCACGGCGTCAGCCGCGTCCACGCGAGGTCGGTGTCACCCGGCGCGAAGTCCTCACCGCGCTGCTGCAGGGCCGCGCACGGGTCGGCCATCTTGCACACGTCGGTGATCCGGCGCTCGGCGAACACGCCGAGGGGGTCGTGCGCGATCAGTTCAGGAGCCTCGCAGTGCCACCACGTCACCACCGGCGCATCGGGCGCCAGCAGCGGCAGGGTCACCGACTCGGCGTGCAGGGCGAGCCGGCCGTACATACGGAGAACCACGGACTCGCCGGGGCCGAGCCGCCCGCCGATCGTCACCTCGGCGTCCAGGCGAGGGATCGGTGCGTCGATCTGACGGCGGATCACCACGATCATCCGCATCGGGTGGTGGCTGGCCGCGATGGTCGCGGCTTCCTCCGCTTCGTCCACACCGTCGCGATTCGCGACGACCACGAGGGTGAGCGCGTTGCCGCTCGTCACGGCCCCGCCGCTGCGCCGTTCGGCCGCCAGGGCCTTGACCACCGCGGTGCCGGTGGTGTCCCACAAGGTGGTCATGGTCGCCTCCACTGCCGGCCGTCGCGGACCAGGATCTCGTCGGCCTCCTTGGGTCCCCACTCGCCGGCGCGGTACAGGTACGGCGTGGTCTGCGACCAGAACTCCTCGAGCGGGTCGATGACCCGCCACGACGCCTCGACCTCCTCGCTGCGCGGGAACAGCGTGGCGTCGCCGACCAGCACATCGAGGATCAGCCGCTCGTAGGCCTCGGGCGAGGACTCGGTGAACGCCTCGCCGTAGAGGAAGTCCATCGCGACGTCGCGCACCTCCATCGAGCTGCCCGGCACCTTGGAGCCGAACTTCAGCGTCACGCCTTCGTCGGGCTGCACCCGGATCACCAACTGGTTGTGGCCGAGCTCCTGGGTGTCGGTCTTGCTGAACGGCAGGTGCGGCGCCTTCTTGAACAGGATCGCGATCTCGGTGACCCGTTTCGGCAAACGCTTGCCGGTGCGCAGGTAGAACGGCACGCCGGCCCAGCGCCGGGTCTCGACGCCCAGGCGCACGGCCGCGAAGGTCTCGGTGGCCGAGTCCTCGGGGATCCCTTCCTCCTCGCGGAAGGCGCGGGCGCGCTCACCGGCGAGCCAGCCCTGGTCGTACTGGCCACGCACGGCGTATTCACGCAGATCCGGCGGCAGCGAGATGGCCCGCAAGGCCTTGAGCTTCTCGATGCGCACCGCCTCGGGCGAGAACTCGACCGGCTCCTCCATCGCGGTCAGCGCCAGCAGCTGCAGCAGGTGGTTCTGCAGGACGTCGCGGGCAGCGCCGGTGGCGTTGTAGAAGGCGGCACGCCCCCCGATGCCGACGTCCTCGGCCATCGTGATCTGCACCGAGTCGACGTAGTTGGCGTTCCACACGGGCTCGAACCACAGGTTGGCGAAGCGCAGGGCCAGCAGGTTCTGCACCGTCTCCTTGCCGAGGTAGTGATCGATTCGGTAGACGTCGCGGGGCGGGAAGACGCTGTCGACCAGTCCGTTGAGTTCGAGCGCCGACGGCAGATCGTGGCCGAACGGCTTCTCGACGACGACGCGCCGCCAGCCGCCTGCGTGCTCGGCGTCGGCGAGCTTGGTGCGTTCCATCTGCTTGAGCACCGCGGGGAACAGGCTCGGCGGGATCGACAGGTAGAACGCGGCGTTGCCCTGGATGCCGTGCGAGTCGCGGACGTCCTCCATCTCCTTGCACAGCTGGTCGAAGGCCGCGTCGTCGTCGAACGAGCCCTCGACGAAGCGGGTGTTGCCCGCCAGGCGCCTCCACACCTCCTCGCTCCAGTCCGTGCGTGCGCCGTCCTTCGCGCAGCGCCGGGCGAGCGTCTCGAACGAGCCGCCGCCGGGCCAGTCCGCCTTCGAGAAGCCGATCATCACGAAGTCCGTGGGCAGCAGCCCGCGGTTCGCGAGGTCGTAGATCGCCGGGATCAGCTTCTTGCGCGACAGGTCGCCACCGATGCCGAAGATCACCAGGACGCACGGCTCGGGCACCCGCGGCAGGCGGCGGTCCGCCGGATCGCGCAGCGGGTTCGCGCCGTCGGCGCCGTGCTCGTCCATCCGCATGCCGACCGCGGCCGGCGTACCGGCGTGCATCGAGTCCGGATGCCGGTCGGCCTCGAGCACGTCGGCCGCGGCCTGCGCACCCTGCCGCTCGGTGTCCGTCGCCTCCTGGGTCGCGGCGTGGGGTCCTTCGGACTCGGTCATCGGCTCGTCTCGGCTCGATCCGTCGTGCGGCTCATTTCTGGGCGGCGTCCAGCTGCTTCTGCACGCTCTCGCTGAGCTGCGTGTAGGAGTCCTCGAACTTCTGCACGCCCTCGTTCTCGAGCACCTCGATGACCTCGTCGTACCCGATGCCCAGGTCCGCCAGGTCGTCGAGCACCTTGCGTGCGGCGTCGTAGGAACCCGAGATCGTGTCGCCCTTGATCTGCCCGTGGTCGGCGACCGCGTCCAGGGTCGCTTCCGGCATCGTGTTGACCGTGCCGTCGGCGACGAGTTCGGTGACGTACATCGTGTCCTCGTAGGCCGGGTCCTTGACGCCCGTCGACGCCCAGAGCGGGCGCTGCGGGTTGGCGCCGGCCTCGGCGAGCGCCTTCCAGCGGTCGGAGGCGATCACCTTCTCGTAGCGCTCGAAGGCCAGCTGCGCGTTCGCGACGGCAGCCTTCCCGCGCAGAGCCTTGGCCTCGTCCGACCCGATCTTGTCGAGCCGCTTGTCGATCTCGGTGTCCACGCGGGACACGAAGAACGAGGCGACGGACTGGATGGTGGACAGGTCGATCCCGGCCTCCTTCGCCTGCTCGAGGCCGGTGAGGTAGGCGTCCATCACCGCGTCGTAGCGGTCGAGGCCGAAGATCAGCGTGACGTTGACGCTGATGCCGGCAGCAGTGGTCTTGGCGATCGACGGCAGGCCTTCCTCGGTCGCCGGGATCTTGATCAGCGCGTTGGGCCGGTCGACGAGCCACCACAGGGCCTTGGCCTCGGCCGTCGTGCGGTCGCTGTCGTGCGCCAGCCGCGGGTCGACCTCGATCGACACCCGGCCGTCGAGGCCGTTCGTGCGGTCGAAGACGGGCCGCAGGACGTCGCACGCCCAGCGGATGTCGTACGCCATGAAGTACCTGATGGCCTCGTCCGTGTCGGTCTTGCGCAGGGCCAGGTCGCGCGCCTGCTCGTCGTAGGCGTCGCCCTTCTCCAGCGCCTTCGCGAAGATCGTGGGGTTGCTGGTGACGCCGACGACGTGCTTGTCGTCGATCAGCTGCTGCAGGTTGCCCGTGCGGAGCCGCTCACGGCTGATGTCGTCGAGCCAGACCGACACGCCTGCATCGGACAGTTGAGCCAGTGCGTCGCTCATCCTCGGTTCCTTCCGTTCAGTTGCCGGTGGTGGTGTCGCGGATCAGCCCGGCGCGGTTCATCGCGGCGTGCGCCGCCGCCACGACGCGGTCAGGGGTGAACCCGAACTGTTCGAACAGCACGTCGCCCTCGGCGCTGGCGCCGAAGTGGTCGATGCCGATGATCTCGCCGCTGTCGCCGACGACGTCGCGCCAGCCCATCGGCACGCCGGCCTCGATGCTGACCCGGGCGCGGGCGTCCGGGGGCAGCACGGTCTGCTGGTAGGACGCGGGCTGCGCGCGGAACCACTCGACGCACGGCATCGACACCACGCGGGTGGAGGTGCCCTCGGCCTCGAGCTGTTCGCGGGCCTGCATCGCCAGCGCGACCTCCGAGCCGGTTGCGATGAGGATGATCTCGGGAACGCCGTGCGAGCCGTCCTCCAGCACGTAACCGCCCTTGGCGGCGTCGCGCACCTTCGCGGGGTCGAGGACCGGCAGGTTCTGCCGCGAGAGCGCGAAGCCGACCGGCCCGTCGGTCTTGCGCAGCGTCGTCTCCCAGCACACGGCGGTCTCGTTGGCGTCGGCCGGCCGCACGACGTCCAGGCCGGGGATGGCCCGCAACGCGGCGAGCTGCTCGATCGGCTGGTGGGTGGGGCCGTCGCCGCCCAGACCGATCGAGTCGTGGGTCCAGACGAAGATCGTCGGGATCCGCATCAGGGAGGCCAGACGTACCGGTGGGCGCATGTAGTCGCTGAACACCAGGAAGGTGCCGCCGTACACGCGGGTGCCGCCGTGCAGCGTGATGCCGTTGAGGATCGCGCCCATCGCGTGTTCGCGGATGCCGAAGTGCAGGGTGCGCCCGTACGGTCCACCGCTCCACGTCTTGGTCTGGTGCACGGCCGGGATGAAGCTCGGCTGCCCCTCCATCGTCGTGTTGTTGCTCTCGGCGAGGTCGGCGGAGCCGCCCCACAGCTCCGGCAGGACATCGGCGAGCCCGGTGAGGATCTCGCCGGAGGCCTTACGCGTGGAGATGGCGTTCTGCTTGCCGTCCTTCTCGGTGGGGAACGTCGCTACCGCGTCGGCCCAGCCGGCAGGCAACTCGCGGGTCGCCAACCGGCGCTGCAGCTCAGCGCCCTCGGGGTTCTTCTTCGCCCAGGCGTCGAACGTCTCCTGCCAGGCGGCGTGTGCCTCGCGGCCACGGTCGACGACCTTGCGGGCATGCTCGAGCACCTCGGCATCGACGGCGAACGTCACGCGCGGGTCGAAGCCGAGGATCTCCTTGGTCCTGGCGATCTCCTCGTCACCGAGCGCGCTGCCGTGAGCCTTGCCGGTGTTCTGCTTCGTCGGCGCCGGCCAGCCGATGATCGTGCGCACCGCGATGATGGACGGCTTGTCGGTGACGTTCTTGGCGCGGTTGATCGCGCGCTCCAGAGCCGTGACGTCCTCGCCGGAGTCGACCCGCTGCGTGTGCCAGCCGTACGCGTCGTAGCGCTTGAGCAGGTCCTCGTTGAACGCGACCGCCGTGTCGTCCTCGATGGAGATGTGGTTGTCGTCGTAGAACAGGATCAGGTTGCCCAGCTGCTGCGTGCCGGCGAGCGAGGAGGCCTCCGAGGCGATGCCCTCTTCCATGCAGCCGTCGCCGGCGACGACGTAGATGAAGTGGTCGAACGGCGATTCGCCCGCGCCGGCGTCGGGATCGAGCAGCCCGCGCTCGCGGCGCGCGGCCATCGCCATGCCCACGGCATTGCCGACACCCTGGCCGAGGGGGCCGGTGGTGACCTCGACGCCGAGCGTGTGCCCGAACTCCGGGTGTCCCGGCGTGCGCGAGCCGAACGTCCGCAGTTGCTCGAGATCGGACACGTCGAGGCCGTAGCCGGACAGGAACAGCTGGCAGTACTGCGTCAACGACGAGTGGCCGTTGGACAGCACGAAGCGGTCGCGGCCCACCCACGTCGGGTCGGTGGGGTCATGGCGCATCACGCGCTGGTAGAGCAGGTAGGCCAACGGGGCGAGGCTCATGGCGGTGCCCGGGTGACCGCTGCCGGCCTTCTGCACGGCGTCGGCCGCGAGCAGCCGGGCGGTGTCCACCGCCTTGGTGTCGAGGTCGGTCCACCAGCCGGGATGTGCCGTGTGAACGTCGTCCACCGTCTTGCCAGAGTCGCTCACCGAGGATCGTGTCCTTTCGATTTCAGGTTGCAGCGGGCAGTCGGGGCCGCTTCGCCCGTTTCCGCAGTCCGTTGCAGTGGTACCCATGCCGAGCGTAGCCACACCGCGGCGGGCCGGAAACGGTTGCGAAGCGCCGGTGGCGCGGCGGCCCGGGCGCGCTGAGAGGTGTCGGGCCTGACTGCGGCGTGCGGTGGGACGGCGGATACCCTGATGCGGTGACGCAGACCCCCGTCGCGCCGGTGCGCACCGCGGCGCCAGCACGGGAGCGGCGCGTCGCCGCCGGCTTGCGGGGCACAACGCCGCGCCCGGCCCCGCGCACGCCCCGGCGCCCGGGTCGGCTCGCCTCTTACGTGGCGCTGACCAAGCCGCGCATCATCGAGCTGCTGCTCGTCACCACGCTGCCCGCGATGGTCCTCGCGGCCGGCGGCCTGCCCACGTGGTGGGTCGTCGTCGCGACCATGGTGGGCGGCACGCTCGCGGCCGGCAGCGCCAACGCACTGAACTGCTACGTCGACCGCGACATCGACGCCCTGATGCGCCGCACCGGGCACCGACCGCTGGCCCGCCACGATGTCTCGCCGCGGGGCGCGCTGATCTTCGGTACCGCGCTCGGGGTGATCGCCGTCGCCACGATGGCTGTCGCCACCAACCTGCTCGCCGCGGGCCTCACCGCGGCGGCGATCGCGTTCTACGTCGTCGTCTACACGATGGTGCTCAAGCGGCGGACCGCGCAGAACATCGTGTGGGGCGGCGCCGCGGGCTGCATGCCGGTGCTGATCGGCTGGTCGGCGGTCACCGGCTCGCTCGCCTGGGCGCCGGTGGTGCTGTTCGGCGTGGTGTTCTTCTGGACGCCGCCGCACTTCTGGGCGCTCGCCATCCGCTACCGCGAGGACTATGCCCGCGCCGGTGTCCCGATGTTGCCGGTGGTGGCATCGCCGCAGAGCGTGTCGCGCCAGATCGTGGCGTACTCGTGGCTGACCGTCGCCACCTCCTTGGTGCTGTGGCCACTGGCGACGTCGTGGATCTACGGGGCGCTGGCCGGCGCGGCGGGTGCGGTGTTGATCATCGCTGCGCACCGGCTGCACTCCCGCACGCGCGACGGCGCGAACGCCAAGGCCGCCATGGCGTTGTTCCACCTGTCGAACAGCTACCTGGCCTTCGTGTTCGTCGCGGTCGCCGTGGACGTCTTCGTCCGCTGAGCCGGCCGGCCAGGCACCGCGGCGCGCGGTCCGGCGTCACGTCCTCCGTAGGATCGCGGCATGGCCGACGTGTTGCTCGCGACCTGCGCGGAACTGCCCAGCGGTGACGAGGACGGCGAGCTGCTGGCGGCCGAGCTCGAGCGCGTCGGCGTGTCCGCCCGCTGGGTGTCCTGGACGGCGTGGGACGAGCTGCCCGACCCGGACCGCGACACCCTCACCGTCATCCGTTCCACGTGGGACTACACCTGGCAACGGGACAAATTCCTGAGCTGGGCGCGCGGGGCGTCGCGCATCGCCAACGCCGCCGACGTCCTGGCGTGGAACACCGACAAGATCTACCTGGCCGATCTCGCCGCGGCGGGCGTGCCGACCGTTCCGACCACCTTCGCCGTACCCGGCGCCGGGATCGAGCTGCCGACGGCGGGGGAGTTCGTGGTGAAGCCGTCCGTCGGGGCCGGCTCGCGGGGCGCGGGCCGCTTCACCCAGGCCGACGAGCTCGCTGCCCGCGCGCACGCGGCGGCCCTGCACGCAGCCGGCCGCACGGTCATGGTGCAGCCCTACCTCTCCGAGGTGGACACGCTGGGCGAGACGGCGCTGGTCTATGTCGACGGCCGGTTCAGCCACGCCGTGCGCAAGGGCGCCATGCTGCCCGCCGGCAGCGCGCACCCCGTCGACGCCGAGGCATTGTACGTCCCGGAGAACATCACCGCCTGTACCCCAGACCCGGCACGAGCTCGCCGTCGGTGCCGCCGCGCTCGGCGCCGTCCGCGGCCGGTTCGGCGCCGATCAGCTCTACACGCGGGTGGATCTGCTGCCCTCGCCGGACGGGCCGGTCGTCATCGAGCTCGAACTCACCGAGCCGTCGCTGTTCCTCGGTCACGGCGAGCCGCAGCGGGCCGGGGCCGGCCCGGCAGCGACGCTTGCCGCGGCGATCGCGGCGCGCGCGTGAGCGGTCCCGCCGCGCCCGCGTCCTCCGCGACGGGCGTCCCGATCCCGACGGTGGCGGCTGAACGTGTCGCTGCGCTGCGCCGGATGAAGCTCGTCGCCGGCGCGCTGCTGCTGGCCGCCGCGGTGGTCTACGTGGTCTGCCGTGCGGTCGGCCACGGGAACGGGGCGTGGGGGTACCTGCAGGCCGCGGCCGAGGCGTCGATGGTCGGCGGGCTGGCCGACTGGTTCGCCGTCACCGCACTGTTCCGGCACCCGCTGGGGCTGCCGATCCCGCACACCGCGATCATCCCGCAGCAAGAAGGACCAGATCGGCGAGGGGCTGGCCGGGTTCGTCCAGCAGTACTTCCTCACCAGCGAGATCGTCAGCGAGCGCGTCGCCGCGGCGCAGGTGCCCGCAACGGGTCGGCGAGTGGCTGGCCGACCCGGAGCACGCGCGCCGGATGGCGCAGGAGCTGAGCAACGCCATCAGCGGCATGGCCTCGGTGCTGCGCGACGACGAACTGCGCGACTCCGTGGCGTCATTCGCCGACAAGCGGCTGCGCGAGACCGACCTGTCGCCGCTGCTCGCGCGGGTGCTCGACGCAGTCTGCGACGCAGGGCAGCACCAGGCCGCGCTGACGGCGGTGCTGCGCGGCAGCCGCACCTTCCTCGAGCAGAACAGGGCGGTGTTCCGGCAACGGGTCGCCGAGGAGTCACCCGAATGGGTGCCGGAGTGGGTCGACGACCGGGTGTTCGCCAAGGGCTACACGCTGCTGCAGCGCTTCCTCGCCGACGTCATCGACGACGACGACCACGCGCTGCGCCGCGGCTTCGACACCCAGCTGCGCGACCTCGCCCGCAGGCTGCGCGAGCGACCCCGAGCAGCGGGCCCGGGTCGAGACCGCGAAGCTGCAGCTGCTCGATCACCCGAGCGTGCGCGACTACCTCGCCAACCTGTGGAGCACGCTCAAGCAGCTCGTCCTCGACGGCGCGGCCGACCCCGACTCGGACCTGCGCCGGTCGGTGGAGGCGCTCGCGGTGCGCGGTGGCGAGGTGCTGCGCGACGACCCGGCGATCAGGCGAAGGTCGACGAGGCCCTGCAGCGGCTCACCGGCCACGTCGTCGACGCACTACGCCGACGACCTCACCGCGCGTCATCTCCACCACCGTCGCGCGCTGGGACACCGCAGGAGACCAGCCGGCGTCTCGAGCTGCAGGTCGGCCGCGACCTGCAGTTCATCCGGATCAACGGCACCGTGGTCGGCGCGCTGGCCGGGCTGGCGATCTACGCGATCAGCCAGCTGTTCTGACCTCGGCCGGCCGCACGCTCAGGACCAGGCGCCAGCGCCGCCAGCCAGACCAGGCAGGCGCCGAACATGTGCAGGCCGACCAGCAGCGGCGGCACGTGCAGGAAGTACTGGGTGTAGCCGATCACGCCCTGCGCCAGCTCGATCGCCGAGCAGGACGGTGGCCGCGCGGCGGACCCGCGGCTGCGGCGTGCGTCGCCTGCAGCAACGCCACGAGGCCGACGGTCAGGCCGATGAGCACCATGACCGAGTCGGCGTGCAGCTGGGCCATCGACGCCACCCGCAGGCCGGTGCGGTGCACGGTGCCGTCGGCGCTCTTGTCGCCCGCGTGCGGACCGCTGCCGGTGACGACCGTGCCGATGACGAGCGTCGCCGCGCTGACGGCCAGCACCGCGCGTACCAGCAGGACCGCCCCCCGGGCCGCGGGCGCGACCTCGGGCGCCGGGTCGCGCAGCCGCGACCACAGCACGTAGGTGGCCGCGATGATCGCCATCGACAGCAGGAAGTGCGCCGCGACGAGCCACGGGTTGAGGTGCGTCAGGACGGTGAATCCGCCGAGCACGGCCTGCGCCGGGATGCCCAGCGCGGCCAGGGTGGCCAGCCGCGCGTTCGCGCCGGCGCACCAGCGACACCAGCCACGTGGCGAGCGCGATGACCACCAGCACGAACGTCAGCTGCCGGTTGGTGAACTCGATGACGCCGTGGATCGCGTACTTGCTGCGTCGGCGTCAGGGAGTCGTCGGTGCAGCGCGGCCAGGTCGGGCAGCCCAGCCCGGAATCGGTGAGCCGCACCGCGCCGCCGGTGACGACGATGGCGACGTTGGCGACCACGGAGGCCAGCGCCAGCCGGCGCAACGCGGTGGCGGTCTGCAGCCACGCGGGCAACCAGCGCACGCCGCCGGCTGCCGGCGCCACGGCGACGCCGGTGCTCACTCCCACCGGAACCACCGGGCGGCGGCCGGCACCGCCACGGCCGCCCACACCAGCAGCGTGACCGGGTCGCGGACCGGGAGGCCGTCGCCGTGCTGCAACACCTGGTGCAGGCCGTCGGACAGCGCCGCGGACGGCAGGTACTGCAGCACGTCGCGGGCGGCGCCGCCGAAGCGGTCGAGCGGGATCGCGATGCCGCCGGCGAACAGCAGCACCAGCCAGACCAGGTTCGCCGCGGCAAGGGTGACCTCGGCGCGCAGCGTGCCGGCGACCAGCAGGCCGAGGCCGCCGAACGCGACCGTGCCGAGGACGACCAGCACCAGCGCCGCCGAGCGGGTCGCCGTGCGGGTGCCAGGCGAGCAGGTACCCGACGCCGCACATCAGCACGAGCTGCACGAGCTCGAGCAGCAGCACGGCCAGCGTCTTGCCGAGGATGAGCACCGAGCGCGGCAGTGCCGTCGCCCCGAGCCGCTTGAGCACCGCGTACTTGCGCTCGAACCCGGTGCCGATGGCCAGCCCGGTGAAGGCGGCGGACATCACCGCCAGCGTCACGATGCTGGGCACGACGAAGTCGATGCGCCGCGGCGTGCCGAGCGAGTACAGCAGCGGCAGGTTGAAGAAGAACAGCAGCAGCAGCGGGATGAGCAGGGTCAGCCCGACCTGCTCGCCGTTGCGCAGCAGCAGCCGGAACTCCATCACCGTCTGCGCGCGCAGCATCCGCGCGCGGGGGGCGGCCCCGGCGGCCGGCGCGAACGTCACGGTCGCTCATGCGCGCACCTCGCGGCCGGTGAGGTCGAGGAACACGTCCTCGAGGGTGCGCCGCTCGACGGCCAGGTTCTCGGCGAGCACGTGCTGCCCGGCGCACCACGCGGTCACGGTGGCGAGCAGGTCCGGGGTGACCTCGCCGCTGACGAGGTAGCGGCCCGGCTCCTCCTCGAGGACCTTCGTGCCGGGCGGCAGCACGTCGGCGAGCAGCTGCGTCGGCAGGTCGCGCCACCGCCCGGAAGCGCATCTGCCCCTCGGCGCCGGCGCGGGTCAGCTCGGCCGGCGTGCCCTGCGCGACGACCCGGCCGGCGTCGATGACCACGACGGTGTCGGCGAGCTGCTCGGCCTCGTCCAGGAAGTGGGTCGTGAGCACGACCGCGACGCCGTCGGCGCGCAGGGTGCGGACCAGGTCCCAGGTGCGCCGCCGCGACTGCGGGTCCATGCCCGCCGTCGGCTCGTCGAGGAACACCAGCTCGGGCCGGGCGACCAGCGCGAGGGCCAGGGACAGCCGCTGCTGCTGACCGCCGGACAGCCGCTTGACCGCCGTCCCGGCGACCTCGGCCAGGCCCGACGCGCTCGAGCAGCGTCGCCGGGTCGAGCGGATGTGCGGCGTAGGAGGCGAACAGCCGCAGCAGCTCCAGCGCCGTGGCCGCCGTGTAGCCGCCCACGCCGTCCTGCAGCATCACGCCGACCCGCGGCCGCAGCAGCGCGGCGTCGCGGACCGGGTCGAGGCCGAGCACGCGCACCGTGCCGGCGTCGGCGCGGCGGAACCCCTCGCAGATCTCGACCGTCGTCGTCTTGCCGGCGCCGTTCGGTCCGAGCAGCGCCAGCACGCGACCGCGCTCGCACGCGCAGCGACAGGCCGTCGACCGCCCGCCGCGCGCCGTAGCTCTTGACGAGGTCGATCGACCTCGAGGGCGAGCGCGGCGGCGGGCACGCCCGCAAGTCTAGGAATCCCGCGCCCCGGCCCCGCGGTCAGCGCAGCAAATTGTCATCCGCCCGACAGCGACGGGCGGGCCCGTGCTCCCGCCGATCAGTCGGCGAGCTTGACGCTGGAGGCGAAGGAGTCGACGTACTCCTGGCCGGACAGGTCCTGGACGCAGCTCGCGGATGGTCTCGGTGACCTCCCGCAGCACGCGGGCGCTGCGTTCCTGCTCGGCCAGGTGGCCGAAGCGCAACACGGGGCCGAAGTGCACCTCGACCGGCGACCCGGTGCCAGCGGCGATCGCCGGGCGGCTGGACGTCGCGGGTGCCGACCAGGCCGACCGGGACGACCGGCGCGCCGCTGCGCATCGCCAGCCGGGCGACGCCGGTGCGGAACTTGTGCAGCCGGCCGTCGGGCGAGCGGGTGCCCTCGGGGAAGATCCCGAGCGCGCGGCCCTCGTCCAGCACCTCGACGCCGGTGTCGATGACGGCCGCCGCCGACCGCATGTCGGTGCGCGCCACCGGCACCTGGCCCATCCCGCGGAAGAACGCCGCCATGGCCCGGCCGCGCAGCCCCGGGGTGGTGAAGTACTCGGCCTTGGCGAAGTAGAAGACCTGCCGGCGGGCCGCCGAGCGGGATGAAGAACTCGTCGACGAAGGACACGTGGTTGGCCGCGAGGATCACCGGGCCCGTCGCGGCACGTTCTCGGCGCCGGTGACCGTCGGCCGGTAGACCGCGCGCAGCGCCGGCGCCAGCGTCAGTTCCAGGGTCCGGTAGAGCACGCCGGCAACCTATCGCGCAGGGCGTCGGGGGCAGTGTGAACGGCGCGCGGAAATAGGTCATACTGGTGTAGTGAAATTCGAGCCCGCGCCGGACGCCGCGTGCGCCGACGTCGCGCGGCCGGCCGACCGCACCCGCGACGCCGTCGCCCGCCTGGTGCTCGAGCAGCGGGCCGCAGACCGCCGCCGCGCTCGCCGAGCAGCTGGGCCTGTCCGCGGCCGGCGATCCGCCGCCACCTCGACGCCCTGGTCGCCGACGGCCTGCTCGTCGAGCGCGAGCCGCGGCCCGCGGCACGCCGCGGCCGGGGCCGCCCCGCCCGGACCTACGCGCTGACCGACGCGGGCCGCGCGGCCTTCCCGCACGCCTACGACGACCTCGCCAGCACCGCGCTGCGCTACCTGCGCGACGTCCGGCGGCGAGGACGCGGTCGCCGCGTTCGCCGAGCACCGCGCCGACACGCTGGCGCGCCTGCTGCGCGAGGAGATCGACGCCGGCGCGCCGGGCGCCGATGCGCCGCTCGCCACACGCACGCAAGCCATGGCCAAGGCGCTGACCGACCCACGGCTACGCTTCGACCACGCAGGCGGTCCCCGGCGGCGACGGCCGGCCGCAGGGCGTGCAGATCTGCCAGCACCACTGCCCGGTGGCGCACGTCGCCGCCGAGTTCCCGCAACTGTGCGAGGCCGAGACCCGCGCGTTCGAACAGGTGCTCGGCACCTACGTCCAGCGCCTGGCCACGATCGCCCACGGCGACGGCGTCTGCACCACGCACGTCCCGCACTGCCGCGATCCCGCACGTCCCATCGAGCTGTCCGCACCGTCCGCACCATCCCGCACCCGGGAGGAGCACCACATGACCACCACACCCGAGCGCACCACCCGCTGACCCAGGACGAGCAGATCGACGCCCTCGGCCGCTACGGCTTCGGCTGGGCCGACTCCGACGTCGCCGGCGCCAGCGCGCAGCGCGGGCTGTCCGAGGCGGTCGTGCGCGACATCTCGGCCAAGAAGAGCGAGCCGGAGTGGATGCTCGAGCGCCGGCTCAAGGCGCTGGCGATCTTCGACAAGAAGCCGATGCCGAACTGGGGCTCGGACCTGTCCGGCATCGACTTCGACAACATCAAGTACTTCGTCCGCTCGACCGAGAAGCAGGCGGCCACCTGGGACGACCTGCCGGCCGACATCAAGAACACCTACGACAAGCTCGGCATCCCCGAGGCGGAGAAGCAGCGCCTGGTGTCCGGCGTCGCCGCGCAGTACGAGTCCGAGGTCGTCTATCACAAGATCAACGAGGAGCTCGAGAGCCAGGGCGTCATCTTCCTCGACACCGACACCGGGCTGCAGCGAGCACCCGGAGCTGTTCCAGGAGTACTTCGGCTCGGTCATCCCGTCCGGCGACAACAAGTTCTCCGCGCTGAACACCGCGGTGTGGTCGGGCGGCTCGTTCATCTACGTGCCGAAGGGCGTGCACGTCGAGATCCCGCTGCAGGCCTACTTCCGGATCAACACCGAGAACATGGGCCAGTTCGAGCGCACGCTGATCATCGTCGACGAGGGCGCCTACGTGCACTACGTCGAGGGCTGCACCGCGCCGATCTACAGCTCCGACTCGCTGCACTCGGCCGTCGTCGAGATCATCGTCAAGAAGGGCGGCCGCTGCCGCTACACGACCATCCAGAACTGGTCGAACAACGTCTACAACCTGGTCACCAAGCGGGCCAAGGCCGAGGCCGGCGCCACGATGGAGTGGGTCGACGGCAACATCGGCTCGAAGGTCACGATGAAGTACCCGGCCGTGTGGCTGACCGGCGAGTACGCCAAGGGCGAGGTGCTCTCGATCGCGTTCGCCGGCGAGGGCCAGCACCAGGACGCCGGCGCCAAGATGCTGCACCTCGCGCCGCACACGTCGCTCGACGATCATCTCCAAGTCGGTGGCGCGCGGCGGCGGCCGCACGTCCTACCGCGGCCTCGTGCAGGTCAACAAGGGCGCGCACCACAGCGCCTCGACGGTCAAGTGCGACGCGCTGCTCGTCGACGACGATCAGCCGCTCGGACACCTACCCCTACGTCGACGTCCGCGAGGACGACGTGTCGATGGGCCACGAGGCGACGGTCTCGAAGGTCAGCGAGGACCAGCTGTTCTACCTGATGAGCCGCGGCCTGACCGAGGACGAGGCGATGGCGATGGTCGTGCGCGGCTTCGTCGAGCCGATCGCCCGCGAGCTGCCGATGGAGTACGCGCTCGAGCTGAACCGCCTGATCGAACTGCAGATGGAAGGCGCGGTCGGCTGAGTGACCGCCACGCTGACAGTCACGCTCAGACCGACCGGTTCGCCGGCCGAGCGGTTCACCTCGCGCGACCCGGACGACTTCCCGGTGCCGTCCAGCTCGCAGGAGGACTGGCGGTTCACGCCGCTGCGCCGGCATCCGCGAGTTCTTCGAGCCGTTCGAGCCCGACGGCGTCATCGACGGCGACGAGTCCGTGCCCGGCCGGCGCGCACGTCGACGTCGTCGACCCGTCGACGCTCGCGGCGTTCGGCACCGCGCTGACGCCGGCCGACCGGGTCAGCGCGCTGGCCATGGCCCACGCCGCGCGCGGCCTGCACGTCGCGCGTCGACGCCGAGCGCCGAGCTCGACGCGCCGATCGTGCTGCACCCGCAAGGGCATCAGCGGCCGCGCCTACACCCACCACGTCGTCGAGGTCGGCGCCAACGCCCGGGCCACGCTCGTCATCGACCACCGCGGCCTGCTCCAGGTGGCGGCCAACATCGAGTTCGTCGTCGGCGACGGCGCCGCGCTGTCGGTCGTCGTCGGTCAACGCCGTGCGACGAGGGCTCGGTGCAGCTGTCGTCCTACGCCGCGCTCGTCGGCCGCGACGCCAGCTACCGGTCACGCAACGTCACGCTCGGCGGCTCGGTCGTGCGCATCGTGCCCGACCGTGCGCTTCGCCGGCCCGGGCGGGCGCGCCGAGCTGCTCGGCGTCAGCTTCGCCGGCGACGGCCAGCACTTCGAGAGCCGGCTGTTCGTCGACCACGACGCGCCCGAACTGCACGTCCGACGTGCTGTACAAGAACGCGCTGCTCGGCGAGTCGGCCCGCACGGTGTGGATCGGCGACGTCCGCATCCGCCCGGCCGCCACCGGCACCGAGACCTACGAGATGAACCGCAACCTGCTGCTGTCCGACGGCGCGCGCGCCGACTCGGTGCCCAACCTCGAGATCGAGACCGGCGACATCGCCGGCGCCGGGCACGCCAGCGCCACGGGACGCTTCGACGACCTGCAGCTGTTCTACCTGCAGTCGCGCGGCATCCCCGAGGACGAGGCCCGCCGGCTGGTCGTGCGCGGCTTCTTCGCCGACGTCGTCGACCGCATCGGCGTGCCCGACCTGCGAGCGACCAGATCATGACCGCGATCGAGGCCCGGCTGGGCTTCGCACCGCGAGACGAGGAAGAGCACCGCATGAGCACGCTGGAGATCCGCGACCTGCACGTCACCGTCGGCGACGGCGACGACGCCACCGAGATCCTCAAGGGCGTCGACCTCACCGTGTCCTCCGGCGAGACCCACGCGATCATGGGCCCGAACGGCTCGGGCAAGTCGACGCTGGCCTACTCGATCGCCGGCCACCCGAAGTACACCGTCACCGGCGGCACGGTGACCCTCGACGGCGAGGACGTGCTGGCGATGACCGTCGACGAGCGCGCCCGGGCCGGGCTGTTCCTCGCCATGCAGTACCCGGTCGAGGTGCCCGGCGTCTCGGTGTCGAACTTCCTGCGCACCGCCGCCACCGCCGTCGCGCGGCGAGGCGCCGAAGCTGCGCACCTGGGTCAAGGAGGTCAACGCCGCCATGGCCGAGCTGGAGATGGACAAGGCCTTCGCCGAGCGCAACGTCAACGAGGGCTTCTCCGGCGGCGAGAAGAAGCGGCACGAGATCCTGCAGCTCGAGCTGCTCAAGCCGAAGATCGCGATCCTGGACGAGACCGACTCCGGCCTGGACGTCGACGCGCTGCGCGTCGTCAGCGAGGGCGTGAACCGGGTCCGCGGGCACCGGCATCGGCACCCTGCTGATCACCCACTACACGCGCATCCTGCGCTACATCGAGCCCGACTTCGTGCACGTCTTCTTCGACGGCCGCATCGTCGAGTCCGGCGGCGCGGAACTGGCCGACCAGCTCGAGGCCGAGGGCTACGCGCGCTTCGGCGTGCAACGAGACCGCAGCCTGAGCGACGCGTGAGCCGCATGGAGCGTCGACATGAGCCTCGACGTCGAGGCGGTCCGCAAGGACTTCCCGATCCTGGCGCGCGAGGTGCACGGCGTGCCGCTGGTGTACCTCGACAGCGCCAACAGCGCGCAGAAGCCGCAGGTCGTGCATCGACGCCGAGGCCGACTTCTACGCCCGCCACAACGCCAACGTCGCGCGCGCCGTGCACACGCTCGGCTGCGAGGCGACCAACGCGTTCGAGGGCGCCCGCGACAAGGTGGCCGCGTTCCTCAACGCGCCCGTCCCGCGACGAGATCGTCTTCACCAAGAACATCTCCGAGGCGCTGAACCTGCTCGCGTACTCGTTCTCCAACGCCACGACCTTCCCCGGCGCCGAGCGGTTCCGCATCGGCCCCGGCGACGAGATCGTCGTCACCGAGATGGAGCACCACAGCAACATCGTGCCGTGGCAGCTGCTCGCCCAGCGCACCGGCGCGACGTTCCGCTGGATCCCGATCGACGACGACGGCCGGCTGGTCGAGTCGCGCGATCGACGAGGTGATCACCGAGCGCGACGAAGGTCGTGTCGTTCGTGCACCAGTCCAACGCGCTCGGCACGATCAACCCGGTCGCAGCGCATCGTCGACGCGGGCCCAGGCGGTCGGCGCGCTGACGCATCGTCGACGCCGCGCAGTCCGCGCCGCACCTGCCGCTCGACGTGCAGGCGCTCGGCGCCGACTTCGTCGCGTTCACCGGCCACAAGCTGTACGGCCCGACCGGCGTCGGCGTGCTGTGGGGCCGCTACGACCTGCTCGCCGACCTGCCGCCGTTCCTCGGCGGCGGCGAGATGATCGAGACGGTCGACATGGAGGGCACGACCTACGCCGCGCCGCCGCACCGCTTCGAGGCCGGCACGCCGATGATCGCCGCAGGCGGTCGCGCTCGGCGCCGCCGTCGACTACGTCACCGCCATCGGCATGGACGACGATCCGCGCGCACGAGCACGAGCTGACCGCGTACGCGCTCGACGGGCTGCAGCGCGATCGACGGCGCTGCGGATCATCGGCCCGACCGACGACGTCGACCGCGGCGCCACGATCTCGTTCGCCGTCGACGGGCATCCACCCGCACGACGTCGCCCAGCTGCTCGACGAGCAGGGCATCGCGGTGCGCGCCGGGCACCACTGCGCCCGCCCGGTGTGCGTGCGCTACGGCGTGCCGGCCACCACGCGCGCGTCGTTCGGCGTCTACACCACGATGGACGAGGTCGACGCGCTGGTCGCCGGCGTCGCAGAAGGTGCAGGAGGATGTTCGCGATGACGCATGTCGATGGAATCGATGTACCAGCAGATCATCCTGGATCACTACAAGCACCCGCAGCACCGCGGCCTGCCCGACGCGACTTCGACGCCGAGGTGCACCACGTCAACCCGACCTGCGGCGACGAGGTCACGCTGCGCGTCACGGTCGCCGACGGCGACGATCGCCGAGCTCGGCTGGGACGGCGAGGGCTGCTCGATCAGCCAGGCGTCGACGTCGGTGATGAGCGAGCTGGTCATCGGCAAGCCGGTCGACGACGCGCTGGAGCTGCAGGGCAAGTTCCTCGAGCTGATGCAGTCGCGCGGCGACGCCGAGCTCACCGAGGCCGACGAGGACGAGCTCGAGGACGCCGTCGCGTTCGAGGGCGTCTCGAAGTACCCGGCGCGCGTCAAGTGCGCGCTGCTGGGCTGGATGGCGATGAAGAGCGCGGTGGCCGAGGCGACGGCGCTGCGACGAAGGAGGCGACACCGATGACCGAGACAACCATGCCCGTCGCGCGACGACATCGACGAGGCCATGCGCGACGTCGTCGACCCCGAACTCGGCATCAACGTCGTCGACCTCGGCCTGGTCTACGACATCCGCGTCGACGACACCGACGCCGGCCGGCGTGGTCACCCTCGACATGACGCTGACCTCGGCGGCCTGCCCGCTGACCGACGTCATCGAGGACCAGGCGCACTCCGCGCTGACCGGCGGCCCGACGCCGCTGGCCGCCGACGTCAAGATCAACTGGGTCTGGATGCCGCCGTGGGGTCCGGACAAGATCACCGACGACGGCCGCGAGCAGCTGCGCGCGCTCGGCTTCAACGTCTGAGCTAGATTCGGCTCATGCCGCATGAGCTCGTCCCCGGCGCGCGCGCCGACGTCGACACCGACCTGTTCGGCTACCGCGCCTGCTCGACGACGACGAGGTCGCGCTGCTCGGCGACCTGCGTGCGTGGCTGGAGGAGCACCTCGCGCCGATCGTCGACGACTACTGGGCGCGCGCGGAGTTCCCGCACGACCTGATCGCGCGCTCGCCGAGCTCGACGTCATGGGCCTGGCGCTGGACATGTCCGAACGGCCCGCCCGCCGGCGGCTGCTGTCCGGCTTCGTCGGGCTCGAGATCGCGCGCATCGACGCCTCGTTCGCGTCCTTCTACGGCGTGCACAGCGGGCTGGCCATGGGCAGCATCCACCAGTGCGGCTCGGCCGAGCAGCGCGAGCGGTGGCTGCCGGCCGATGCGTCGGCTGGAGAAGATCGGCGCGTTCGGGCTCACCGAGCCGCACGGCGGCTCCGACGTCGCCGGCGGCCTGGAGACCACGGCCCGCCGCGACGGCGACGACTGGGTCCTCGACGGCGCCAAGCGGTGGATCGGCAACGGCACGTTCGCCGACCTGATCGTCGTGTGGGCGCGCGACGTCGCCGACGACCAGGTGAAGGGCTTCGTCGTCGAGAAGGACATGCCGGGCTTCTCCGCGACGAAGATGGAGAACAAGCTGGCGCTGCGCATCACGCAGAACGCCGACCTGACCTTCGACGGCGTGCGGGTGCCGGAGGCCAACCGGCTGCAGAACGCCAACTCCTTCGACGACACCAACGCCGTGCTGCGCAGCACGCGCGGCAGCGTGGCGTGGAGCGCCGTCGGCGTGCTGACCGGTGTCTACGAGGTCGCGGTGCAGTACGCGAAGGACCGCGATGCAGTTCGGCCGGCCGATCGGCGGCTTCCAGCTCATCCAGGACCACCTCGCGCGCATCCTCGGCAACCTGACCGCGTCGCTGGGCATGGCGGTGCGCGGTGCCCAACTGCAGGACGACGGCGACTTCCGCGACGAGCAGGGCGCGCTGGTCAAGTCGTTCTGCACCGACGCGGCTGCGCGAGAGCGTCGGCGCTGGCCCGCGAGCTGATGGGCGGCAACGGCATCCTGCTCGAGTACGGGATGGCGCGGTACTTCAACGACGCCGAGGCGCTGTACTCCTACGAGGGCACCCGCGAGATCAACACGCTGATCGTCGGGCGCGCCATCACCGGCGAGAGCGCCTTCGTCTGAGCTGCCGGTAAACCGCGGCCCGCTGCGCCACGGACGTCACGGCTGCGGCGAGGTCGGCAGCAGTTGTGTCTGCTCGAACAGGTAGTAGGCGGCCAGGCCCCCCATGGCGATGAGCACGAACGGCGGCCAGAGCAGGCCGGCGCCGGTCGCCAGCGGGTAGGCGATGGTGCCCAGCCCGAACCGGCGCACCGCCCGTTTGCCCTGCTCGGGCGGCACGGGGTGGCGCAACAGGCCGTGCGTGACCATCCGGGCGAACATCGCGGTGAATCCGAAGGCCATGCCGATGTTGGAGATCCCGTAGAGCGCGACGGCCCATCGCGCATCCGCGCCGCCCGAACGGAAGAATTCGGCCAGCGTGGAGGTCGTGAACGGCAACGGTGGTGACGAACATCAACAGCAGCAGGTTCTCGAACAGCAACACCCGGTCGACGCGGTCGACGAGCGCGAACAGGGTGTGGTGGTTGAGCCAGATGACGCCGATGACCAGGAAGCTCACCACGTAGGCGGCGAAGCTCGGCCAGTCGTGGGCGCAACTGGTGGGCCAGGCGAGCCGTGCCCGGTCGCCGAGACGTGCAGGTCGAGAACCAGCAGGGTGATCGCGACCGCGAGCACGCCGTCGCTGAACGCCTCGGCACGCCCCTTGTCCATGCGGCCATCCTGTCCGAACGTGTTTGCCGGCCGCTGGGTACGGCGCGACCGGCACGGTGCGCTGTGCTCGGGAAGGTACCGTGGAGGGCGTGGTGGTCCGGACCGAAGGGTGACACGGCGCGCGACGACGCCACAGCCGTGCCCATTCCCCAGGAGCCCTGATGATCACCGCCCATGACCTCGAGCTGCGCGCGGGCGCGCGCATCCTGCTCGAGCCCACCACGCTGCGCGTGCAGCCCGGCGACCGCATCGGCCTCGTCGGCCGCAACGGCGCCGGCAAGACGACGACGCTGCGCATCTTCGCCGGCGAGACGCTGCCGCACGGCGGCCGCATCGAGCGCACCGGCCCGGTCGGCTACCTGCCGCAGGACCCGCGCACCGGCGACCTGCACGTGCTGGCCCGCGACCGGGTGCTGTCGGCCCGCGGGCTGGACACGCTGGTCACCGACATCGCCAAGGCGCAGGTGCAGCTGGCCGAGCGGCCCGACGACGACGCGCTGCTGCGCCGCTACGGCTCGCTGGAGGAGCGGTTCACCGCGCTCGGCGGTTACGCGGCCGAGAGCGAGGCCGCGCGGATCTGCGCGAACCTCGGACTGCCCGACCGGGTGCTCGCGCAGCCGCTGGAGACGCTGTCCGGCGGCCAGCGCCGGCGCGTCGAACTCGCCCGCATCCTGTTCGCCGACTCCGGCGCCGAGCCGACGACGTTGCTGCTCGACGAGCCGACGAACCATCTCGACGCCGACTCCATCGTCTGGCTGCGCGACTTCCTGCGCCAGCACACCGGCGGCCTGGTGTTGATCAGCCACGACGTCGGGCTGCTCGACGCCGTCGTCAACAAGGTCTGGTACCTCGACGCCAACCGGGCACGCCGTCGACGTCTACAACGTCGGCTGGAAGACCTACCTGCAAGCAGCGCGAGACCGACGAGCGGCGCCGGCACCGCGAGCGCGCCAACGCCGAGCGCAAGATCGAGTCGCTGCGCGGCCAGGCCGACAAGATGCGGGCCAAGGCGACGAAGGCCCGTGCCGCCCAGCAGATGCTGCGCCGTGCCGACGCGCTGGCCGGCGGGCTGGACGAGGTGCGGGTGCACGACAAGGTCGCCCGGCTGCGGTTCCCGGCGCCGGCGCCGTGCGGGCGCACGCCGCTGACCGCCGAGGGGCTGTCGAAGTCCTACGGCTCGCTCGAGGTGTTCACCGACGTCGACCTCGCCGTCGACCGCGGCGCGCGCGTCGTCGTCCTCGGGCCTCAACGGTGCGGGGAAGACGACGCTGCTGCGGCTGCTGTCGGGCATCGAAGCGCCCGACACCGGCGAGGTGCGTGCCGGGCCACGGGCTGCGCCTGGGCTACTACGCGCAGGAGCACGAGACGCTCGACCACGACCGCACGGTGCTGGAGAACATGCGCACGTCGGCGTCGCAGCGTCGGGCGCTCGGACCTGACCGACACCGAGCTGCGCAAGATCCTCGGCGCGTTCCTGTTCAGCGGCGACGACGTCGACAAGCCGGCCGGGGTGCTGTCCGGCGGCGAGAAGACGCGGCTGGCGCTGGCGATGCTGGTCACCAGCGCGGCCAACGTGCTGCTGCTCGACGAGCCGACGAACAACCTCGACCCGGTCAGCCGCGACCAGGTGCTCGATGCCCTGCGCACGTACGCCGGCGCGATCGTGCTCGTGACGCACGACGAGGGCGCGGTCGAGGCACTCGACCCGGAGAAGGTGATCTTGCTGCCCGACGGCGTCGAGGATTCCTGGAGCCCGGACCTGCGCGACCTGATCACGCTGGCCTGACCGTTCCGGCGCCGGACCGGGCCGACCACGAACGGCTATTCGCCCGGTGCTTCGTGCACTGGCTGATCCTGCGCGGACGTGCCACGGTGATCAACGACATCGCACGCATAGTCGGTCGATCTTGCCAACGCCGTTCGATCAGCTGCTATCAACGCGAGCAGGACGATTGCGACCGCAATCGAAATTGCCGGGGATCTTGCCTGTGGACAGCACGGTGCCGGGGACAGCGAGGGAAACTGATGGCGACACTGAAGAAGGGCGCGCGGATCACCGGCGCCGAGCGCAACAAGCTCGCGGGCGAGCTGAAGAAGGCCTACGACAAGGGCAGAGCATCCGCGAGCTCGCCGACACGCACGGCCGCTCGTACGGGTTCGTGCACCGCGTGCTGTCCGAGTCGGGCGTGACCCTGCGCGGGCGCGGCGGCGCGACCCGCAAGGCGGCCGCGAAGACCAAGGCGAGGAAGTAGCAGCCGCACAGCGACGGCGAGGGTGCTGTCGCGGGGCCGGTAGCGTGGCCGCGTGACAGCACCCGACACCGGCCTACGGGTCGAGGTGCATCGCGACACCGACGACGCCCTGCGCGGGCTCGCGGTCGTCACCCTGGACCGGCCGGAGCAGCTCAACGCCCAGACGCCCGCCCTGTGGGCCGAGCTGAGCCGGATCCGCGACGCGCTGCCCGGCGACGATCCGGGTGGTGGTGCTGCGCGGCGCCGGCCGCGCCTTCTCCGCCGGGCCTCGACCGCGCACTGTTCACCGACGCCGACCACGGCATCCAGAGCCTGCCGCGCCTACCGCAGGACGACGCCACCGCGCGCATCGCGCAGTGGCAGGACGCATTCGACTGGACCTCGCGCGCAGACCTCGTCAGCATCGCGGCGGTGCACGGCCACGCGATCGGCGCCGGTTTCCAGCTCGCGCTCGGCGCCGACATCCGCATCGTCGCCGACGACGCGCGGTTCACCATGGCCGAGCCCGGCGCTGGGCATCGTTCCCGATCTCGGCGGCACCAAGCGTCTCGTCGACCTCGTCGGGTACTCGCGCGCCCTGGAGATCTGCCTGACCGGCCGACGGGTGGGCGCGGCCGAGGCGCTCGCCATCGGACTCGCGTCACGCACGTCGCCCCCGAGACGCTTGGACGAGGCGGTCGAGCAGACCGCGCGCGCGCTGCTCGCCGTCGACCGCGATGCTGCCGCGGAGACCAAGGCCCTGCTGGCGCGGGCGCACGGCAGCACCCAGGCGCAGCAGCAGGCCGCCGAACGCGACGCCCAGTACCGTCGGCTGCGCGCGATCGCCGGCCTCGACGCCGAGGACTGAGCAGCGGGCTCCGCAGCTGCGGGCACGACGGAATAACCGGGCCCCGCACCCGTTGACCCTGCGGCGGAGGTGAGCAATGTCGATGGATCACGCCAGACACCTGGCGCGTGATGAGTTCCATGCGCAAGCGCGGCGAGGTCGGCAACGTGCCGAAGGGCACGTGGCGGCGGGTGTTCCGGTTCGCGACGCCCTATCGCCGGGACCTGCTGATCTTCCTCGTCCTGATCACCGGCGACGCGCTCATCGGCGGTGGCGACGCCGGTGCTCGCCGGACGTGTCGTCAACCAGATCACCCGGCACGGCACGGCATCGGCCGTCATCTGGATCGCGGTGCTGATCGCGGCCCTCGCGCTGTTCGACGCCGCGTTGTCGTTCACCCAGCGCTGGTATTCCGCGCGCATCGGCGAAGGCCTCATCTTCGACATGCGCACCGCGGTGTTCGACCACGTCCAACGCATGCCGCTCGCGTTCTTCACCCGCACGCAGACCGGCGCACTGGTCAGCCGGTTGAACAACGACGTCCTGGGCGCGCAGCAGGCCTTCACCTCGACGCTGTCCGGTCTGGTGTCGAACGCGGTCAGCCTGGTGCTGACCGCCGCGGTCATGTTCACGCTCTCCTGGCAGATCACCCTGATCTCGGTGGTCATGCTGCCGGTGTTCGTCTTCCCGGCCCGGCGCATCGGCGCCCGGCTGCAGGAGATCACCCGCGAGTCCTACAACCTCAACGCCTCGATGAACGCCACGATGACCGAACGCTTCAATGTCGCCGGCGCCCTGCTCGTCAAGTTGTTCGGCCGCCCGGACGACGAGGACGCGTCGTTCCGCGCCCGCGCCGCGCGGGTGCGCGACATCGGTGTCACCTCAGCGATGTACGGCCGCGCGTTCTTCGTCTCGCTGACCCTCGTTGCCGCGCTCGCGCAGGCGCTCGTCTACGGGATGGGCGGCTACTTCGCGATCCACGGCTCGTTGAGCGCCGGCACGGTCGTCACGCTCGCACTGCTGCTGAGCAGGCTCTACGGCCCGCTGACGGCGCTGTCGCAACGCGCGGGTCGACGTCATGAGCGCCCTGGTCAGCTTCGACCGTGTCTTCGAGGTGCTGGACCTGCCGCCGATGATCGCCGACGCCCCGGACGCCGTCGAGCTCGCGGACGACGCCCGCAGCGTCGAGTTCCGCGAGGTGCACTTCGCCTACCCGGCAGCCGCTGACGTCTCCCTGGCCTCGCTCGAGGACGTGGCGGTGCTCGACACGGGCACCCCGCCGGAAGTGCTGCACGGCATCTCGTTCCGCGCCCGGCCGGGCCAGCTCGTCGCACTCGTCGGGCCGTCGGGCGCCGGCAAGACGACGATCAGCCAGCTGGTGCCGCGGGTGTACGACGTCAGCGCCGGTCAGGTGCTGATCGGCGGGCGCGACGTGCGGACAGTGACGCAGCAGTCGCTGCACGACCGGATCGGCGTGGTGAGCCAGGAAGCGCACATGTTCCACGACACCGTGCGGGCGAACCTGCTGTACGCCGCGCCGGGAGCCCCTGACGAGCGGCTGTGGCGCGCCCTGGACGACGCGCAGATCGGTGAGCTGGTCCGCTCTCTGCCCGCCGGACTGGACACCCTCGTCGGCGACCGTGGATACCGGTTGTCGGGCGGCGAGAAGGCGCGCCTGGCGATCGCCCGGCTGCTCCTCAAGGAACCCGAGATCGTGATCCTGGACGAGGCGACCGCGCACCTGGACAGCGAGAGCGAGGCCGCCGTGCAGGAGGCGCTGGCCCGCGCGCTGACCGGGCGCACGTCGCTGGTGATCGCGCATCGGTTGTCGACCGTCCTGGACGCCGACCTGATCCTGGTTCTCGACGACGGCGTCGTGGTCGAGTCCGGACGGCACAGCGAGCTGCTGGCCGCGGACGGCCTCTACGCCGAGCTGTACCGCACCCAGTTCGAGCGCCAGGCTGCCGGGGTCGACTGACGTCATCGAGCCGATGGGAGAGTCCGCGGGGTGAGGTTGTTCGAGGAGGTCGCGGCGACCGGTGAGGAGCGCAATGCCCCGATGGCGGGCGACGATCTCGTTGCCCGGGCCGACGCGGTGCTGGATCGCGCGTTCACGCTTCCCGCGCCGCCTGACGTGGTCTGGCCGTGGTTGGTCCAGCTGGGCAAGCGCCGGGCGGGGTGGTACCTGCCATGCTCGGTCGAGCGGTTCATCCCGCAGGCTCGCCGCGCACGTCGATCCATCGATCCGCAATGGCAGCAGCTGGGGGTCGGCGACGTCGTGCCCGACTATGGCGGCCGGAACGAATACTTCGAAGCCGTACTCGTCGATCGGCCGCGCCGGCTCGTCTATCGATCGCAGCGCGGACGCATGTACGTCACCTGGTCGATCTCGCTCGCTCCATCGCACGCCGGCACATCGGACGGGACACGCCTGCACCTACACTTCGACTGGGGCCTGTGCGGCGACGATGGTTGGTGAACACCGCCGGGGGACTGATCGACCTGTTGACGATCGCCGCCCTTGCCGCGGGGTTACGCGAACGAGTTGCCGCGCCCTGACGACACCGAGGCTCCGGGGCGTGGGCCGCTGGACAATCGCGTGCAACGAGTGACCCGCCGGCGTCGGCTGACGCGGGTCAGTTGGCCGTCGACGCGGCCGCGGCGCGCATGGCCAGCGGATCGTCGAGAAGTTGGGTGAAGGCGGCCTCGGCGGCCCCCAGCAGGGCCGAGTCGACGCCGAGTGCCGGGGCGACCAGCTGCACCGTCCGGCCGTGCCGCTCCAGTGCGTACCGGTTCAACGACTGCTCGATCTCCTTGCGTGCGATGTCCAGAAGCTGGGCCAGCGTTCCGCCCAGCACCACTCGCTGCGGGTTCAGCGTGTTCACCAGATCGGCGATCGCCCGGCCGAGCGGTTCGGCGACGGCCTGCACGCTGGCCAGCGCCACGGGGTCGCCCGCGCGGGCGTCCGCGACCACCGCGGCCACCGCGGCCTCCGTCGGCTCGCCTGTCCGGCCCGCCAGCGCGAGCAGGGCGCCGTCGCCGACATAGGTCTCGACGCAGCCGTGCTTGCCGCAGTGGCACCGCGGCCCGCGGGAGTCGACGACGTTGTGCCCGATCTCGCCCGCATGGCCGTCGTGGCCGCGCAACGGGACCCCGCCGACGATGATGCCGGCGCCGACGCCGGCGCGGCCGAGCAGGTAGACCACGTCGTCGCAGTCACGTGCACTGCCTCTGCGGTACTCGGCCAGCACGGCCAGGTCGGCGTCGTTGCCGACGACCACCGGCAGGCCGGACGGCGCGTACTCGCGCAGCAACTCGCCGAGTGGCGCGTCGTGCCAGCCGAGGTTGGGGGCGACCCCGACCCAGCCGGTGTCGCGGTCGACGGTGCCCGGCACGCTGACGCCGATGCCGGCCGGGGCCGCCGCGTGGCTCTCATCGACCCGGCACAGCCGGGGGACGGCCTCGATGATCAACTGCGCGACGGCCTGCGGGGTGTTGCCCGCCTCGCTCAGGGACACCTCCTCGCGCAGCAGCACCGTCCCGCCGAGCCGGACGGCGGCGAGGGTGACGTGCGTGACGTCGACATCGACCGCGACGGCGAACGGGCCGTGCCGGCTCGGGCCGACGACATGCGACGGTCGTCCGACGCCGGCCCCGCCGGTCGGCACCAGCTCCTCGACGAGGCCGAGCAGAGCCAGGTCGGCGACGAGCGCGCCCACCGTCGAGCGGCTGACGCCCAGCCGCTGGGTCAGCTCGGCCCGGGTCAGGGCGCCGTCGTGGTGCAGGTGCGTGAGCAACAACGACAGGTTGTGCCGCCGGATGGTGTCGGGTCGGGCGGCGGACTCGCGCCGCACCACCACGTGCCTGCGCCGCCGGCTACCGGGCGCCGCGAGCGACGCCGCGACAGCGCGTCGACAGCGGCGGCGACGAGCAGCACCAGAGCCGGTGATGACGTTCTGGTACTGAGCCGGCAGGCTCGGGCGCAGCAGGATGCCGTTCGGGATGATCACGATGACCAGCGCGCCGATGATCGCGTCGCGTGCCTTGCCGCGGCCGCCGAACAGCGAGGTGCCGCCGATGACGGCCGCCGCCACGGAGAACAGCAGGATGTTGCCGGCGCCCAGGTCCAGCGACGCGCTGCTCTGGTAGGACGCCAGGAACACGCCACCGAGCGCGGCGAACGACGAGCAGGCGACGAACGCGCTGACCCTGATGTGCACGACGTCGATACCCGCGCGGCGTGCCGCTTCGGCGTTGCCGCCGGTGGCGAACAGGTGCCGGCCCCACGTGGTCTTCGTCAGCGCGATGGTGCAGACGATCATCAAGGTGATCGGGATCGAGGCGGCCCAGGGGATGCCCTGGATCTTGAAGTTCGGGTTCGGGTTGCGGTTCTGGTTCGCGAAGAACGTGATGACGAGCGCGACGATGAGGATGATCACGCCGCGCAACAGGACCAGGCCGTACGTGTCGGCGGCCAGCCCTCGCGCTTGGGCGCGGGCGGACTTGAGCAGCGTGAAGATCAGGTAGCCGCCGGCGACGACGATCGAGAAGACCCAGCTCCACGCCACCGACATGTTGTTGTGGGCCAGGCCGTGCCAGAACGCGTAGTTGGTGACGTTGATCGGGTTGCCCGTTCAGCGCGAACAGCACCACGCCCTGCCAGGCGAGGAACAGGGCCAGCGTCACGATGAAGCTGGGGATGCCGACCTTCGCCACTAGGAACCCGGTGAGGACGCCTACTGCGGAGCCGAGGGCGATCGCGAAGAGCAGGGCGAAGATGACGTGCTTGTCGAGACCGGCCAGTGTGATGATCAAGCCGACGGTGATCGAGGCAATCCGAGCCATGATCGGAGCCAGACCCCGAGCACCAGCGCGAGGATCATCAGGCCGAGCATGATGCCGAACAGCAGGTTCGAGCCCGGGATGCCGCCGCGCAAGCCGCCGGACACGATGGCCTGGGCCGCGAAGGCGGCGCAGATACCGCCGGTGGTGCCTGCGGACAGGTCGATCTCGCCGAGCAGCAGGACGAAGACCAGGCCGAGGGCGATGATGGCGATGTAGGCGCCCTGCCCGGGCAGGTTGCCGATGTTGCCCTTGCTCAGGAAGTCGCTGCTCACCTGGCTGAAGATGACGCCCAGCACGACGAGGCCGAGGATCGAGGGCAGCGCGCCCGGTTCGCCGCTGCGGATCTTGTTGACGTAGCCGCGCAGGCCGTCGGCGATGCCGCGGCGTTCGACGTCGAGCGAGAAGGCGGACGCACGTCCCTCCGACGCAGCCGGAGTGGTCAGGTCGGGGCCGTCCAGCGGGCCGCCCTCGTTGGTCGCGGTCGTTGCGGGTGCGGAGGCGGCCGAGCCGGTGTCGTTCCCGTCGTTCGTCGAAGTCATGGTGGTCCCGTCAGATGCTCTGGTCGGCGGTCTGCTTGCGCGAGCCCGAGGCTCCCGCTGCGTCCGGCGGTGATCAGTTCGACGATCTGGGTCGTGCTCGTGTCCTTGGTCAGGACCTCGGCGGCGATCCGGCCGAGGTACAGGGCGGCGACGCGATCGGCGACCTCCATGACGTCGTTCATGTTGTGCGAGATGAGCACGACGCCGAGGCCCTGGTCGGCGAGGCGGCGCACCAGGTCGAGCACCTGGCGCGTCTGCGCGACGCCGAGCGCGGCAGTCGGCTCGTCGAGGAACACGACCCTGCTGTTCCAGAGCACCGCCTTGGCGATGGCGACGGTCTGGCGTTGGCCGCCGGACAGGTTGGCGACGACCTGGCGTACCGAGGAGACGGTGCGGACCGACAGGCTGGCGAGCACCTCGCGCGCCTTGCGCTCCATCTCGCCGTCGTCGAGCATGCCGAACCGGTGGATCTCCCGGCCGAGGAACATGTTCTGCGTGATGTCGAGATTGTCGGCGAGCGCGAGGTCCTGGTAGACGAACTCGATGCCGAGCGCGGCGGCGGCACGGGGGTCGCTGATGCTGACCGGCTTGCCCTCCCATCGGACCTCGCCGCAGTCGATGCTGTTGATGCCGGCGATGCACTTCACGAGGGTGGACTTGCCGGCGCCGTTGTCGCCGACGAGCGCGGTCACCTCGCCGGGATAGACGTTGAAGTCGACGTCGTGCAGCACGTGCACGGGGCCGAAGCTCTTGTTCAGCTTCTCGATGGCCAGGATCGGATCGGGCACGGCGCTCCTCTTCGTCGGCGACCGGAGGTGCGGCGGTGGCCGGGCTGTGCACCCGACCACCGCCGCGGCAGATTTACTCGGATCAGCCGGAGATTCCGGCGGCCTTGCACTGCGCGGTCAGACCCTTGCAGAGGTCTGCAGCCGTGACCTGCTTGGCGTCGACGACCGTCTTGACGTTCGCCTTGGTGATGATCTGCGCGGGCAGCAGGTACGCCTGCAGCGTGCGGTTGCCCTTCGGGTCCTTGAACGTGGACCAGCTTGACGCCGGCCGTCGTCGGGTCCTGGCCCTTGATCAGCGCGATCGCGAGCTTGGACGCCGCGGCACGCCTCGAGTGCGTACGACTTGTAGATCGTCGCGCACTGGTCGCCGCGCAGGATGTTGTCGCAGACCCTCGACGCCGGAGTCCTGGCCGGTGACCGGGATCTTGCCGGCGAGGCCCTTGCTCTTCAGCACACCGATGACGGCGTTGGCGATGTCATCGTTCGCGGCGTAGACGCCGTCGACCTTGCCGCCGGTGGCGGTCGAGCGCCTGGGTGAAGGCCGGCGCAGCGTTCGCGACGTGCCAGCCCTTGACGACCGAGTCGGCCACGACCTTGACGGCCGAGCTGGCCTTGCAGCACCTTCTGCACGCCCTGCTTGAACAGCACGGCGTTGTTGTCGACGTCGGTGCCGCCGTCCATCTCGATGACCTTCGCCGGAGTCGGCGCCTTGTAGGTCTTGAGGCAGTGACAGCAGCGCCTGGCCCTGCAGCTCGCCGATCTTCTCGTTGTCGAAGGAGACGTAGTAGTCAGCGCTGCCGCCGAGGTTCACGCGGTCGTAGTCGATGACCTTGACGCCGGCCGTCTTGGCCTGCGACTCGACGGCTGCACCCGACGGGGCGTCGATGGAGTCGATGAGCAGGACCTTGACGCCTTCGCTGATCATGTTGTGCGCGATCGAGGCGAACTTGGTCTTGTCACCGCCCGCGTTCTGGATGTCGGACTTGATGCCGGCGGCGTAGAACGCCTTCGTCAGCACGGGCGTGTCGAACTCGGTGTAGCGGGTGGAGGAGGTGGTGTCGGGCAGGATGACACCGACCTGCGCCTTGCCGCTCGCCTGGCTGCCCGAGCTTGTCGAGGTGGCGCCCGACGTCGAACCGCCGCTCTTGCCGGACTTCGAACCGGAGCTACTGCATCCGGTGAGCAGTGCAGCTGCGGTCACGCCGACAGCCAGCACAGCGATAGCGCTGTTGCGCATATGCCGTCTTCCTTTTCCCCGGGGCTTGCGCCCGAAAATGAATGTTGTGCGCGCGAACATATAGCGCCGCGAAACACATGCGCAGGACATGAGACGGATTCGTTACGTGATCACGGCCGGGGCTAACGCGCAGCTAACGCCAGCGGCAGCCGGAGCGCCTGACCGAGCCTGGGGTCGGTGTCCCTAGCATGTGCCGGGTGCGCACAGCCGAGTCGAGCGAGCCGGCCCGTCAGGCGACGCTGCAGCTGGGCGCCGGTGACTACGCAGCCGTCGTCACCACGGTCGGCGGGGCACTGGTCGAGCTGACGCACCGCGGGCGCCCGCTGGTGCGCGAACTGCCATTGCACCCGCCGCGGCCGCGGTTTCGCGGCGCGGTGCTCGCCCCGTGGCCGAACCGGATCCGCGACGGGCGCTACCGCTACGCGGGACACCTGCACCAGCTGCCGCTCAACGAACCCGAGCGCGGCTGCGCGCTGCACGGGCTGCTGCTGTGGCACGAATGGCACGTGCTGCACGCCGACACCCATCGGGTCGTGCTCAGCGCCACGCTGTGGCCGCAGCAGGGCTACCCGTTCCGCGTCGCGGTGACCGTGGAGTACACGCTGGACCCGGTTACCGGGCTGCGCACCGCCGTTGGTGCGCGCAACGACGGCGACGTCACCGCACCGTTCGGCACCGCGGCCCACCCCTACGTCGTGGCGGGCGACGGCGGGGTCGACGACTGGGTGCTGCAGCTGCCCGCCCGCTCGGTGCTGCGCGCGGACCCGCAGCGGTTGTTGCCGTTCGGCCAGGACTCCGCCGCCGGCAGCGTCTTCGACTTCCGCGAGGGGCGCCCGCTCGCCGGGATCGTTCTCGACCACACGTTCGGCGACATCGACCTCGAAGCGGGCCCGGCCGGCGGCGTCGCGCACGCCCTGCTCACCAGCGCGCGCGATGGCAACGGCGTGCGGATGTCGTGGGACGCGGCGTCACCCTGGGTGCAGGTGCACACGACCGAGGACCCGGCGCACGAGTGGCACCGCTCCGCCCTCGCGCTCGAGCCGATGACCTGCCCGCCCGACGCGTTCAACTCCGGCGTCGACGTCTGGGAACTGGAGCCGGGCGAGAGCCGCCGCGTGGCGTGGTCGCTCGCGGCGCACGAGCCCAGCGGGTGACGCACCGGCATCGGCAGGTCAGCGTTCGGCGGTGAGCTCCCGGCGCCGGGCGTACCGGCCGCGGATGGCCGGCACCTCGTCCCCGTCATAGCGCACGGTCTCGGCGCCGGCCCACTGTGGCGGGTCGGCGGCGCCGGACAGCACCCACGCGGCCTGGCGCGCCGCACCGTCGGCGACGTACTCGCCCGCCGGCGGCACCAGCACCGGCACGCCCAGCACGGCCGGCGCGATGTGACGTATCGCCACCGACTGCGCTGCACCACCGACGAGCAGCACCCGATCTACCGCCACGCCATGCGCGCGCAGGGCGTCCAGGCCGTCGGCCAGGCCGCAGAGCAGCCCTTCGACGGCGGCACGCGCGATGTTCGCCGGCGTGGTGTTGTCCTCCGTCAGGCCGAGCAGCGACCCGGTGGCGTGCGGCAGGTTCGGCGTGCGCTCGCCGGCGAGATAGGGCACCAGGGTCACACCGTCGGCACCCGGCGGGGCGGACAGCGCGAGCCGGGCGAACTCGGCCATCGACACCGACAGCATCCGCGCCGTGGACGACAGCACCCGCGCCGCATTGAGGGTGCAGGCCAGCGGCAGGAAGGCGCCGCGCGCGTCGGCGAACCCCGCCACCAACCCGCCGGCGTCGGCGCTCGGTGTCGTGCTGATCCCGCTCACCACCCCGGACGTGCCGATGGAGACGACGACGTCGCCGGGTACCGCGTCGAGGGCCAGCGCGGCGGCGGCGTTGTCACCGGTGCCGGGTCCGAGCAGCGCGCCGGTGGTCGAGCGGCCGGCGTCCTGGGACGGCCCGAGCACCGTCGGCAGGGCGACCTGCCGGCCGAGCGCGAGCTCCACCAGGTCGTGGCGGTAGGCCTCCTGCGCGGGCGACCAGTAGCCGGTACCGCTGGCGTCGCCGCGGTCGGTGGTCAGCTGCGCGACAGCGGTGCTGCCGCGCAACGCGGCGGTCAGCCAGTCGTGCGGCAGGCACACCGCGGCCGTGCGCGCGGCGTTGTCCGGCTCGTGCTCGGCGAGCCAGCGCAGCTTCGCGACGGTGAAGGAGGCGAGGGGCACCGAGCCCACCGCCTGCGCCCAGGCCCGGGCGCCGCCGGGCAACTCGGCCACCAACTGCGCAGCGGCGTCGGCGGAGCGGGTGTCGTTCCACAGCAGGGCGTCGCGCACGACCTCGCCGTCGTCGTCCAGGCAGACCATGCCGTGCTGCTGACCGGCGACGGCCAGCGCGTCGACGTCGTCGAGTCCGCCGGCCGCCCTGAGCGCGGTGTCCAGTGCCGCCTGCCAGGCATGCGGATCCACCGACGTGCCGTCCGGGTGCGGCGCCGATCCCTCGCGCAGCAGCGCGCCGGACACCGCGTCGCGGATCACGACCTTGCACGACTGCGTGGACGAGTCGATCCCGGCGACGACTGGCATGGCACCACCCTGCCATCGCGGGCGAGCGATCCGGCCGGCGTTTCCGCGGCGAGCCCGGCGTCAGAGCAGCGAGCGCAGCACGTACTGCATGATGCCGCCGTGCCGGTAGTACTCGGCCTCGCCGGGGGTGTCGATGCGCACGCGCGCGTCGAACTCCACGGCGTCGCCGGACTCCGGGGTGGCCGTGACGTGCACGGTGCGCGGTGTCGAGCCGTCGTTCAGCGCCTCGACGCCGGTGATCGCGAACGTCTCCTCGCCGGTGAGCCCCAGCGACTCCGCGGACTCGCCGTCGGGGTACTGCAGCGGCAGCACGCCCATGCCGATCAGGTTCGAACGGTGGATGCGCTCGTAGGACTCGGCGATCACCGCGCGCACGCCGAGCAGCGCGGTGCCCTTCGCCGCCCAGTCACGCGACGACCCCGAGCCGTACTCCTTGCCCGCCAGGACCACCAGCGGCGTGCCGGCTGCCGCGTAGTGCTCCGCCGCCTCGTACACGGTCGTGACCTCGCCGCCCGCCGTGAAGTCGCGGGTGACCCCGCCTTCGGTGCCGGGCGCGAGCTGGTTGCGCAGCCGGATGTTGGCGAACGTGCCGCGGATCATCACCTCGTGGTTGCCGCGGCGCGAGCCGTAGGAGTTGAAGTCGCGGCGCTCGACGCCGTGCTCGGCCAGGTAAGCGCCGGCGGGGGAGTCGGTCTTGATCGCGCCGGCCGGGCTGATGTGGTCGGTGGTGACCGAGTCGCCGAGCTTGAGCAGCACCCGGGCGTCGGCGATGTCGGTGACCGGCTCGGGCTCGGCGGCCATGCCCTCGAAGTACGGGGGCTTGCGCACGTAGGTCGACTCGGCGTCCCACTCGAAGGTGTCGCCCTCGGGGGTCGGCAGGCCCTGCCAGCGCTCGTCGCCGGCGAACACGTCGGCGTAGTCCTTGCTGAACATCTCGCTGGCGATCGCTTAGTCGATCGTCTCCTGGATCTCCTGCGGCGAGGGCCAGATGTCGTGCAGGTAGACGTCCTCGCCGTCGCTGCCGGTGCCGAGCGGCTCGTTGACGAGGTCGACTGTCCATCGACCCGGCCAGCGCGTACGCGACGACCAGCGGCGGCGACGCGAGGTAGTTCATCTTCACGTCGGGGTTGATGCGGCCCTCGAAGTTGCGGTTGCCGGACAGCACCGCGGTGACGGCGAGGTCGGCCTCGTTCACCGCCGCGCTGACCTCGTCGATGATCGGGCCGGAGTTGCCGATGCAGGTGGTGCAGCCGTAGCCGACCAGGTTGAAGCCGAGCTTCTCGAGATACGGCGTCAGGCCGGCGCGGTCGTAGTAGTCGGTGACGACCTTCGAGCCCGGGCGCCAGCGACGTCTTGACCCATGGCTTGCGGGTGAGGCCCTTCTCGACGGCGTTCTTCGCCAGCAGCGCCGCGCCGATCATCACCGACGGGTTCGACGTGTTCGTGCACGACGTGATCGCCGCGATCACCACGGCGCCGTGGTCGATCACCGCCTTGCGCGCCGTCGATGTCGATCTCGACGGGGTTGGACGAGCGGCCCTGCGCGCCGTCGGCGGCCGAGTGCGTCGGCGCGGGAGCCGACTCGTCGCCGGTGCCCGACGCGGGGTCCGAGGCGGGGAAGGACTCGTCCTCCGCCTCGTCCTGCGCGTCCTGGACGGAGTCGCCGTCGACGTAGGAGGTGAGCGCCTCGCGGAACATCGGCTTGGCCGAGGCTTCAGCGGCACGCGGTCCTGCGGGCGCTTCGGGCCGGCGAGCGACGGCTCGACGGTCGACAGGTCGAGCTCGAGCGTCTCGGAGAACTCCGGCTCGGTGTCCGGGTCGTGCCAGAGCCCGTTCTCCTTGGCGTAGGCCTCGACGAGCGCGACTCTCGTCGTCCTTGCGGCCGGTGAAGCGCAGGTAGCGCAGCGTCTCGTCGTCGATCGGGAAGATCGCGCAGGTCGAGCCGTACTCCGGGCTCATGTTGCCGATCGTGGCGCGGTTGGCCAGCGGCACGGCGCCGACGCCCGGGCCGTAGAACTCGACGAACTTGCCGACCACGCCGTGCCTGCGCAGCATCTCGGTGATCGTGAGCACGAGGTCGGTGGCGGTCGAGCCGTCGGGCAGCTCGCCGGTCGAGCTTGAAGCCGACGACGCGGGGGATCAGCATGCTGACCGGCTGGCCGAGCATGGCGGCCTCGGCCTCGATGCCGCCGACGCCCCAGCCGAGCACGCCGAGGCCGTTGACCATCGTGGTGTGCGAGTCGGTGCCGACGAGGGTGTCGGGGTAGGCGACGCCGTCGCGGGCGAACACGACGCGCGCCAGGTACTCGATGTTGACCTGGTGCACGATGCCGGTGCCCGGCGGCACGACCTTGAACTCGTCGAACGCGCTCTGGCCCCAGCGCAGGAACTGGTAGCGCTCCTTGTTGCGCTCGTACTCGAGCTCGACGTTGCGGCGGAAGGAGTCGGGCGTGCCGAACAGGTCGGCGATGACGGAGTGGTCGATGACGAGCTCGGCCGGCGCCAGCGGGTTGATCTTGGTGGCGTCGCCGCCGAGGTCGACGACGGCCTCGCGCATCGTGGCGAGGTCGACGACCGCCGGCACGCCGGTGAAGTCCTGCATGACGACCCGGGCCGGGGTGAACTGGATCTCGGTGTCCGGCTCGGCGTCGGGCTGCCAGCCGGCGACAGCGCGCGATCTGCTCGGCGGTGACGTTGTTGCCGTCCTCGGTGCGCAGCAGGTTCTCGAGCAGCACCTTCAGGCTGAACGGCAGCCGCTCGGCACCGTCGACGGCGTCGATGCGGAAGTAGTCGAGCGCTGCGGTCACCGACGGTGAGCTCGCTGCGGGCTCCGAAGCTGTTCTTGCTCTCTGCTGGCACGGCGCGCTCCACTGGGTCGGTCGGCGGACTCCGTCGAGATCTCTTGACGTCAAGATACCACTGCCGCGGGCGGCTGTCGCGATGGCCGCCGGATCGCCGCGGCACGGCCGTAAACTCCGCCGGTGGCAGCGCCGGCCGAGGACGCCGACGCGCACGGTCCCGACGCGCTGGCGACGGCCGCGACTCGCGGCGTACGCGGTGTATCTTCGCCGTGCTGGTCTGGATCGTCGTCGCCGACGGCGTACCCACCGGACGGCTCACTGCTCGCGATCCTCATCGTCACCGGCCTGCTGCTCACCAGCATCGGCCGCGGCTGGCGGCGCGCGCTGCAGGTCGTGCTCGACTGGCTGCCGTTCACCGCCGTCCTGCTCGCTCTACGACCGGACCCGCGGCGTCGCCGACACGCTCGGCATCCCGCTGCACGAGAGCGACATCGCTGCACGCCGAGAACTGGCTGTTCGGCGGCACCGAGCCGACGATCTGGCTGCAGCAGCACCTCTACAACCCGGCGCACGTGCACTGGTACGACGCGCTGTGCACGCTGGTCTACACCTCGCACTTCCTGGCGACGCCGATCCTCGCCGCGGTGCTGTGGCTGCGCGACCGGCCCTCTGGCTGCGCTACATCTCGCGCGTCGTGCGTGCTCGCCGTCGCCGGGCTGATCACCTACTGCCTCTTCCCCGAGGCGCCGCCGTGGCTCGCCGCGCGCGACGGGCTCAGCGCGCCGGTCGCCCGGCTGTCGGCTCGCGGCTGGATCTGGTTGCACCTCGGCAACGTCAAGCAGACCCTGGCCCACGCGCAGAGCGAGGGCTCGAACCCGGTCGCGGCGATGCCGTCGCTGCACATCGCGTTCGCGATCCTGGTCGCGCTCATCATCGCGCGCGCGGCTGCGCTCGCGCTGGCGGTGGCTGCTCGTCCTGTACCCGCTGGCGATGGGCTTCACGCTCGTCTACTGCGGCGAGCACTACGTGCTCGACCTGGTCGCCGGCGTCGTCTACGCGCTGGGCGTGCACCTCGCGTTGCCGGTGGGAGGCGCGCGCGCGCGCCGGCGGGCGCGGTGACCGTGGCACGAGCGACTGCGGCTCGATCCGACAACCGAGTGCCCGACCGAGGCCAGTGTCGCCCACTGGCGCGACACAGATGGCATGAATTTGTGCACTCTGGTGCGGCTGTTCGCGTGTTGCCACTGGCGCCTGTGGGACAGGGATGGCACTCTGAGCCGCTGACCCGGGACGCTGGGGTTGTCAGTGCACGTGTGTCGCCGCACGCACCGGCCGTCGAGTCGTCGCCGCGCTGCGCCGCGTCGCCGTCGGGACCGGCGTGGTCGTCGGAGCCGCCGTCACCGCGGCGGCCCGGCCGCCGCCGCCGAAACCAACGCCGCCGCCGAAGGTCACGCAGCGGCAGGTCGATCGCCGCCGCACGCGCGCAGGACGCCGCTGGCCGACCAAGGTCGGCGCAGCTCAGCGCCCAGATCGCGCAGGAGCAGACGAGCTGCTGACAGCTCGCAGGGCCAGGCAGGAACTGGCCGAGCAGAAGGTCGCGCTCGCCGTGTCGCAGCTGCAGACGCCACAGGCCGCCGCCACGACGCCGCGCAGGCCAAGGTCCGTGCCGCAAGCCGGCAGCGTCGGCGAGCCGCACACGACCAGTTCGTCGCGCTACATGCAGGCCGTCCTATGCCGACGGCACGGTCGACGCGGCACGACCGGCTCGCTGCTCACGGCGCCAGGACCCGAGCGCGCTGCTCGAGCCGCGAGCGCGCTGCGAGCAGTACCAGGCCAGCGAGCCAGATCAACGCGATCGGCGCAGATGCAGACGGCCACCGTCGCCCAGTCGAACGCCGAGGCCGCCGCCCGCCGCGCGGTCGCAGGCCACGCCGCCAAGACCGCCGCGCGCCGAAGCAGGCCAAAGCCGCCGCGGCCAAGCGAGGTCGCCGCCGCGCAGGTGCAGCAGCAGCAGCTGCAGGCGGCGCAGGCCAGCGACGCAGACGCAGCTGGACGCCGCGCAGGAGCAGCTGGCGACCCTGAACCACCAGCGCACGGTGTACCTCGCGTACAAGTCGCCGAGCAGCGCCGCCTGGCCGCGCATCGCCCGGGCCAAGGCGGCCGCCGCAGCGGCGGCACGGCGCGCAGCCGAGCGAGCAGCCGCGCCGCGCCGCGTCGCGCGCACCGCAACCACCACGGCGGTGGCTGGCGAGCGGTGGCAGCGGCGGCCGTCTCGCTCCGGTCCCGCGCGCCGGCCGGCGGGCGGCTGGACCGCGGCCAAGGGCCAGACGCGCCGTCCGCCGCGCCTCAGCTGGCTGGGCACGCCCTACAGCGTGGGCCGGCGGCAACGCAGTACGGCCCGACCGCGGCGTGCTGCGACCGAGCAACGGTGCGCCGTGCGACTGCACGGTCGCGGCTTCGACTGCTCCGGGCTGGTGATGTACGCCTGGGGCCGCAGCTGGGCGCACTACGCGGCCACGCAGTACTCCGCAGGCCGGCTCGCTACCACCCGGGCCGGGCAACTTCAAGCCCGGCGACCTGCTCTTCTGGAGCTCCAGCGGCACGGTGGGCGGCATCCACCACGTCGCGATCTACATCGGCGACGGCAACATCGTCAGGCGCCGTAGAGCGGCGAGGTCATCAAGATCACGCCGTGGCAGCATGTACGAGTCCGGCTACTTCGGCGCCACCCGCCCGCTGACCTGAGGTCCCCCGCGTAGCGTGCGCGGGGTGCACGCCCCCGCCGATCCGGTCGCGCCGCGCCCGCGCGTGCTGCTCGTCGACCGCTTCGGCCGGGTCGCCACCGACCTGCGGATCTCGCTGACCGACCTGTGCTCGCTGCGCTGCACCTACTGCATGCCGGCCGAGGGCCTGGACTGGCTGCCCGAGGCGCAGCGGCTGACCGACGACGAGTTCGTGCGGCTGGCCGGCGTGTTCGTCGGGCTCGGCGTGACGCACCATCGGCTCACCGGCGGCGAGCCGCTGGTGCACCCGACACTGCCCGACGTCGTCGCGCGGCTGGCCGCGCTGCGACCCGCGGCCGGAGATCTCGCTGACCACGAACGGCGTCACGCTGGCCCGGCACGCGCGCGCGCTCGCCGCGGCCGGGCTCGACCGGATCAACGTCTCGGTCGACACCCTCGACCGCGAGCGGTTCGCCGCGCTGACCCGCCGCGACCGGCTCGCCGACGTGCTGGCCGGCATCGCCGCCGCCGCCGACGCCGGGCTCGCGCCGGTGAAGATCAACGCGGTGCTGGTGCGCGACCAGAACCTGGACGAGGCGCCGGACCTGCTGGCGTGGGCGCTGCGCAACGGCTACCGGCTGCGCTTCATCGAGCACATGCCGCTCGACGCCGACCACACCTGGTCGCGCGCGGACGATGGTCACCGCCGAGGAGATCCTCGCCGTGCTCGGGCCGCGCGTACACGCTTCGCGCCGCGCGGACGGCCGCGGCACGCGCCGGCCGAGGAGTTCGACGTGCTCGACGGGCCCGCAGCGCGCCGCGTGGGCCGAGCCGGCGGCCGCGGTCGGGGATCATCGCGTCGGTCACCCGGCCGTTCTGCCGCGACTGCGACCGGCTGCGGCTGACCGCCGACGGCCAGCTGCGCACCTGCCTGTTCGCGCAGGACGAGACCGACCTGCGCGGGCCGCTGCGCGCCGGCGCGACCGACGCCGAGCTCGGCGAGCTGATCGCGCGCCGCGGTCGCCGGCAAGCAGGCCGGGCACGGCATCGGCTCGGCCGGCTTCGTCCAGCCGGCCCGCACGATGTCCGCCATCGGCGGCTGACCCGCTACCCGCCGCTCAGCCGAGGGCGGCTCGCGGTCGAGCAGGAAGTCGCGGCGGGCCAGGAAGTCGGCGAGGTGATCGGCGTGCTCGTCGCAGGCCAGCCAGTGCTTCTGCCGCGGGCCGCGTCGTGCAGCCGCGGGTTGCGCCAGCCAGGTCGACGTCGCCGCGGCGCGGCAACCCTTGGCCGAGCACCGCGAGTCATCCGGCCGTCGACGCCGCCCGCCGGTGCCTCGGACACCCAGGCACCGTACAGGCAGGTCCCGTACCGTGATCCGGACGCAACGAGCGACCGGCGGTGCACCGCGTCCGGCGGTGATCGCGACCAAGGAGACACCCGTGTCCGAACCCGAGCACGTCCAGACCCCCGCGGCCGACGCGACGGCGCTCGAGCGGGTGATGTTCGAGGTCAAGCGGGTGATCGTCGGCCAGGAGCGGCTGGTCGAGCGGCTGGTCGTCAGCCTGCTGGCGCAGGGCCACTGCCTGCTCGAGGGCGTGCCGGGCGTGGCGAAGACCCTCGCCGTCGAGACGCTGGCCCGCACCGTCAGCGGCTCGTTCTCCCGGCTGCAGTTCACCCCCGACCTCGTGCCGTCCGACATCGTCGGCACCCGCATCTACCGCCCGGGCGCGGAGACGTTCGACACCGAGCTCGGCCCGATCATGGCCAACTTCGTGCTGGCCGACGAGATCAACCGCGCGCCGGCGAAGGTGCAGTCCGCGCTGCTCGAGGTGATGGCCGAGCGGCACGTCACCATCGGCGGCAAGCGCTACGACGTGCCGCGCGCCGTTCCTGGTGCTCGCCACGCAGAACCCGATCGAGTCCGAGGGCGTCTACCCGCTGCCCGAGGCGCAGCGCGACCGCTTCCTGATGAAGATCGCCGTCGACTACCCGACGCGCCGCCGAGGAGCGCGAGATCATCTACCGGATGGGCGTCGCGCCGCCCGCGGCGCAACGCCGTGCTGAGCACCGACGAGCTGCAGCGGCTGCAGGCCACCGCCGGCCGGGTCTTCGTGCACCACGCGATCGTCGACTACGTCGTGCGCCTGGTGCTGGCCACCCGCAACCCGCAGCAGCTCGGGCTCACCGACGTCGCGCAGTGGGTGTCCTACGGCGCCAGCCCGCGCGCCAGCCTCGGCCTGATCGCCGCCGGCCGCGCGATGGCGCTGATGCGCGGCCGCGACTACGTGCTGCCGCAGGACGTCCTCGACATCGCCGTCGACGTGCTGGCCCACCGCCTGGTGCTCAGCTACGACGCGATCGCCGACGGCGTGCCCGCCGCGCACGCCGTGCGCCGGGTGCTGCAGGCCGTGCCGCTGCCGCAGGTCGCGCCGCGCCAGCGGGCCGGCGGCCCGCCGGAGATGACCCGCCGGCGCGCCGCGGGCTCGCAGCTCGGCGCACGGCAACGCCGGCGCCGCGTGGTCAGGGCAGCGCCAGCAGCGGCGCAGCGGCCAGTGGGGTGAGCGCTCGGCGTGAGCGCGCCGCTACCGGACGCCCGACCGGCTGTGACGGCGCCGCAGCCGCGCCCGCAGGTCGACGACCACGGCCGTCGCCTGGACCTCGAGCGGCGCCGACGCGCTGCTGCGCCGGCTCGAGCTCACCGTCCGCAACAAGCTCGACGGCCTGCTGCAGGGCAACTACCTGGGCCTGGTGCCCGGGCCCGGGCAGCGAGGCCGGGGAGTCGCGGCCGTACGCGCGTCGGCGACGACGTGCGCCGCATGGACTGGCCGGTCACCGCGCGCACCGACCAGCCGCACATCCGGCAGACCATCGCCGACCGCGAGCTCGAGACGTGGCTGGTCGTCGACCTGTCGCCGAGCATGGACTTCGGCACCGCGCGCACCGAGAAGCGCGAACTGGTGCTCGCCGCCATCACCGCGGTCGTGCACCTGACCGTGCGCGGCGGCAACCGGGTCGGCGCGGTCGTCGGCAACGGCGAGCAGAGCTACGTCGTCCCGGCGCGCGCCGGCCGCGCGCACGCCCGGCACCTGCTGCGCCGCATCGCCACGACGCCGCGCGCCGAGCGCAGGCCGGCCGCAACGACCTCGCCGCGATGCTCGAGCGGCTGCGCCGCCCGCAGCGCCGCCGCGGGCTGGTCGCGGTCGATCTCGGACTTCATGGACAGCGCCAGCGCGCGCCGTCACGGCACCGCCGCCGGCGCGTCCGCGCCCCGTGGGAGCGGCCGCTGCGCGGGCTGTCCGACCGGCACCAGCTGCTCGGCCGTCGAGATCCTCGACCCGCGCGAGCTCGAGCTGCCGGCCGCCGGCCTGGTGACCTTCGTGGACACCGAGACCGGGCGTCAGCTCGAGGTGCAGACGTCTGACCGCAAGGTGCGCGAGCAGTACGCCGGCCGCGGCCCGGCAGCAGCGCGAGCGGATCGCCGCGCGCGCTGCGGCACGCCGGCGCGGCGCACCTGCAGCTGCGCACCGACCGCGACTGGATCACCGACGTCGTGCGCTTCGTCATCGCCCGCCGCAACTTCGTCGTCGGCGCCGTCGGGGCAGGAGTGCGCTAGATGCGACTTCCTGTCGCCGGTCGTACCTGCTGCTGCTGATCGCGGTCGCGGCGCTGCGTCGCGGTGTACGTGCGTGCTGCAGCTGCGCCGCAAGCAGCTACGTCGCCCGGTTCAGCAACGTCGAGCTGCTCGGCAGCGTCGCGCCGCGCCGGCCCGGCTGGCGCCGGCACCTCACCTTCGCGCTGCTGCTGATCGCGCTGATCGTGCTGTCGCTCGGCGTGGCCCACCCGGCCGCGACGGTGCGGGTGCCGCGCGACGAGGCCACCGTGATGCTGGCCATCGACGTGTCGCTGTCGATGGAGGCCACCGACGTGCTGCCGTCGCGCATCGCCGCCGCGAAGACGGCCGGCAAGACGTTCGTCGGCCTGCTGCCGCCGCGCATCAACCTCGGGCTGGTGTCCTTCGGCGGCAGCGCCAACCTGCTGGTGCCGCCGACGCTCGACCGCGCAGGCGGTGAAGCGCGCCATCGGCAGCTGCAGCTGCAGAAGTCCACCGCGATCGGCGAGGCGATCTTCACCTCGCTGCAGGCGATCCAGATGTTCGCCAAGTCGACGACCGCGCAAGGGCGACAAGCCGCCGCCGGCGCGCATCGTGCTGCTCAGCGACGGCACGAACACGGTCGGCCGATCGCTGTCCGTCGGCCATCGCCGCGGCGCAAGAAGGCGCACGTGCAGGTGTCGACCATCGCGTTCGGCACGCCGACCGGCACGGTGACGATCGACGGCCGCGTGCAGCCGGTGCCGGCCGACAACGCCGCGCTGCACGACATCGCGAACGAGACCGGCGGCTCGTTCCACACCGCGCGCGTCCGAGCAGGAGCTGCAAGTCGGTCTACGAGGACATCGGCTCGCAGATCGGCTACACGACCGACGCACCGCGACATCAGCTGGCGCTTCCTGCTCGCCGGGCTGCTCGTGCTGTTCGCCGCCGGCGGGCGCGTCGCTGCTCTGGTCCGGCCGGCTCGTCTGACCGCTCCGGCAGGCTCAGGCCTGCGGGTCGAGGACGAGCTTGCCGACCGAGCTGCGGTCGAGCAGCGCGCGGTGCGCGTCGGCGGCGCGCTCGAGCGGGTAGGTCTCGCCGACGACCGGCCGCAGGTCGCCGCCGGCGATCAGCGTCCATCAGGTCGGTGACGGCCGCGGCCAGCAGCTGCGGGCGCTGCGACGACGTGCACCAGCCAGAACCCGATCACGGCGGTGCTGCGGGCCATCAGCCGTGCCCGGGTCGACCGGTGTCGGCGGCGTGCGGCCGGCCATGCCGAACACGGCCAGCCGGCCGAGCGGGGCGAGCGCGGCCAGGCTCTGGTCGAAGACCGGACCGCCGGTCATCTCCAGCACGACGTCGACGCCGCGGCCGCCGTTGGCCTCGCGCAGCGCGGCGCGTAGGTCGTCGCGTGCGCGAGTCGACGGCGACGTCGGCGCCGAGCTCGAGGGTGAGCGCGCGCTTCTCCTCGCTGGACGCGGTGGCGATCACCCGGCCGGCGCCCCAGCGCTTGGCGAGCTGGATCGCGATCGTGCCGACCCCGCCGGCGCCGGCGTGCACGACGACGGTCTCGCCCGGCTGCAGGTGCGTGCTGGTGCGCAGCAGGTGCCAGGCCGTCGCGCCCTGCACCAGCGTGGTCAGCGCCTGGCCGTCGCTGACGCCGTCGGGCACCGGGAACAGCGTGCGCGGGTCGGCGGCGACGCGCTGGGCGTAGCCGCCGGAGCCGACAGGCCGAGCAGCCGCTCGCCGTCGGTCGCCGCGCACGACGACCTCGCCGCCCGGGATCAGCGGCAGCGTCTGCTTGGCCAGGTAGGAGTCCTCGGTCTGGTGGGTGTCGGCGTAGTTGACGCCGGCGGCCAGCACGTCGAAGACGACCTGCCCGTCGTCCGGGTGCGGGTCGGGCAGGTCGCGGACGACGAGCGTCTCCGGGCCGCCGAACTCGGTGAGCTGGATGGCGCGCATGCCGCTGGACCGTACGCGGCGGGTAACCGCGATCGGCCGCCGATGGACCCTGGCCCGATCCGCTAGCGTCGGACGGCGTGACAGCCAGCACCGGTGACGCGCCGGACCCGGCCGCGCACCGTCCTGGTCACCGGCGGCAACCGCGGCATCGGGCTGGCGATCGCCCGCGCGTTCGCCGCCAACGGCGACCGCGTCGCCGTCACCCACCGCGGCAGCGGCGCGCCCGACGGCGTGTTCGGCGTGCAGTGCGACGTCACGTCCACCGAGCAGGTCGACGCCGCGTTCACCGCCGTCGAGGCCGAGCTCGGCCCGGTCCAGGTGCTGGTCTCGAACGCCGGGACGACCGACGACACCCTGCTGCTGCGGATGAGCGAGGACGTCGTTGCACGCGGTGCTCGACGCCAACCTCACCGGCGCGTACCGCGTCGCCAAGCGCGCCGCGCCGGGCATGCTGCGCGCCCGCCGCGGCCGGATGATCTTCATCTCGTCGGTGGTGGCGCTCGTCGGCGCGCCCGGCCAGGCGAACTACGCCGCCAGCAAGGCCGGGCCTGATCGGGCTGGCCCGCTCGATCGCCCGCGAGCTCGGCAGCCGCTCGATCACCGCGAACGTCATCGCGCCCGGCTTCATCGACACCGACATGACCGCCGCGCATGACCGAGGCCCGCCGCGGCCGAGGTGCTGGCCAGCGTGCCGCTGAAGCGGTACGGCAGCGCCGACGAGGTCGCCGGCGCCGCGCTGTACCTGGCCTCGGACGCGGCGGCGTACGTCACGGGTGCGGTGCTGCCGGTCGACGGCGGCGTCGGCATGGGTATCTAGCCCACGCAGCGGAGAGGACGCCATGGGACTGCTCGACGGCAAGCGGCTGCTGATCACCGGCGTGATCACCGACGCGTCGATCGCGTTCTCGATCGCGCGGCTCGCGCAGCAGGAGGGCGCGACGGTCGTGCTCACCGGCTTCGGCCGGATGTCGCTGGTCGAGCGGGTCGCGCGCAAGCTGCCGGACCCGCCGCCGGTCGTCGAACTCGACGTCGCGAACCAGGAGCACCTGGACTCGCTGGCCGACCGGGTCGCGCGAGCACGTCGACGGCCTCGACGGCGTCGTGCACGCCATCGGCTTCGCGCCCGCGTCCTGCCTCGGCGGCGGCTTCCTCGACGCGCCGTGGGAGGACGTCGCCACCGCGGTGCAGGTGTCGGCGTACTCGCTGAAGTCGCTGGCCGCGGCGCGCGCTGCCGCTGTTCGGCGAGGCCGGCGGCTCGATCGCTCGGCCTGACCTTCGACGCCACGCGTCGCCTGGCCCGCCTACGACTGGATGGGCGTGGCCAAGGCCGGCCTGGAGTCGGCGTCGCGCTACCTCGCCCGCGAGCTCGGGCCGCGCCACATCCGGGTCAACCTGATCTCCGCCGGCCCGCTGCGCACGATGGCGGCGAAGAGCATCCCCGGGCTTCGCGCAGTTCGAGGACGCGTGGGACGAGCCGCGCGCCGCTGGGCTGGGACAACACCGACATCGAGCCGGTCGCGCGCACGCTCGCGTCGCGCTGCTGTCGGACTGGTTCCCGGCGACCACCGGCGAGATCGTGCACGTCGACGGCGGCTTCCACGCCATGGGCGTCTGATGGCGCTGACGCTACGACGCGTTGCTGCTGCTGTCCTTCGGCGGCCCGGAGGGCCCGGACGACGTGCTGCCGTTCCTGCGCAACGTCACCCGCGGGCCGCGGCATCCCCGACGAGCGGCTGGCCGAGGTCGCCGAGCACTACCAGCACTTCGGCGGCGTCTCGCCGATCAACGAGCAGAACCGCGCGCTGATCGACGGCGCTGCGCGCGCGAGTTCGCCGCGCACGGCATCGACCTGCCGATCTACTGGGGCAACCGCAACTGGCAGCCGTACGTCGCCGACGCCGTGCGGCGAGATGCGCGACGACGGCGTGCGGCGGGCGCTGGTGTTCGCGACCAGCGCGACCGCGTCGTACTCGGCGTGCCGGCAGTACCGCGAGGACCTCGCGCGGCGCGCGCCGGTCGCCGGCGACGGCGCGCCCGAGCTGGTCAAGCTGCGGCACTTCTTCGACCACCCGGGCTTCATCGCGGCGCAACGCCGACGGCGTGCGCGCGGCGCTGGACGCGCTGCCGGCGGAGGCGCGCGACACGCGCGGCTGGTGTTCACCGCGCACTCGATCCCGGCGGCGATGAACGACGCGTCCGGCCCGCGGCGCGACGGGCTGTACGCCGCGCAGCAGCGCGAGACCGCCCGGCTGGTCGCCGAGGCGGTGCGCGGGCCCGGGCGCCGAGTTCGACCTCGTGTGGCAGTCGCGTTCGGGGCCGCCGCAGGTGCCGTGGCTCGAGCCGGACGTCAACGACCACCTGCGCGGCGCTGGCCGCGCGCGGCGTGCGAGCGGTGGTCGTCGCGCCGACCGGCTTCGTCTCCGACCACCTCGAGGTGCTGCTGGGATCTCGACAACGAGGCGCGCGAGACCGCGGCGTCGCTCGGCATGGCGTTCGCCCGGGCGGCGACCGCCGGCACCCACCCGGCGTTCGTCGCCGCGGTCCGCGAGCTGGTCGAGGAGCGGCTGCGACGGCGCCGAGCCGCGCGCGCTGGGCACGCTCGGGCTGTGCGGCATCGACTGCCCGGACGGCTGCTGCCCGGCGCCGATGCGGCCGGCCGCCGTGACCCGACCACCGGCAGGTCTCGCGCCGTCCGCGTGAGTCAGCCGCGCCGACCGGGCCTCCGCCAGGGCGTTGTAGGCGACGACCCGGGCGCGGCGCACTGCGACGCGCCAGCGGCCGCAGCGCGTCGTCGCGCGGGTGCGCACCGTGCCGGTCGACGGCACCGCCCACGGGTCGGCCCGCGCGAGATCGAGCACGGCGGCAGCCGCTCGGCCTGCGCCAGCAGGGCGACGGCCCGCGGCGGGAAGCCCGGGCGGCAGATTGATCCGCTCGCCGGCCCGGCGGGCCTCGTGCAGCGCGTCGCGTCGTCGGCGCACCGGCTGGCGCACCTGCGGCCGCGGCCAGGGCGCGCGGCCGAATCCCGGATCGCGGTCGGTCAGCTCGTACTGCGCGTCGGCGCAGCGGACTGGTGATCGGCACCGGCGCGGGCTCGAGCGCGAACACCGTGCCAGGCGACCGAGGTCGGGCGGCTGCTCGGCGCGTGATCGACGACCTCGCGGGACGGCGCCGAGTTCCGGCGCTGCCGACCGCCTCGCCCGCCGTCGAGCGCCGCGGTGCGGAACGCCGCCGGCCCGGGCAGCCCGCGCACGTCGCCCGGCACCGGGCAGCACGCGCCGCACCGGGCCGCCGGTGCGCCGCCACGCGACCAGCAGGTCGACCAGCGGACGGGCCGCCTCGGCGTCCGGCAGCCCGACGACGGTGTGCGGCGCGTCGCGGGCGGTCACCGCGTCGACGACCTGGTCCAGGCTGACGCGGCCCGCCAGCCAGGCGTTCGCCCAGGCGGCGAGCGGGCCGCACGCGGACGGGCACGAGGTCCCAGCTACGGGCGTGCGCGTGCCGGCCGGCCGCTTGCGCGCGTCGTACGCGTCGCCTGCCGTGCCCGACTACCGCGACGTGCTCGCCCAGCCGCCGCGGCCGCCGCCGCCAGGTGCCACAGGTGCCCGCCGAGCCCGACCTGGTGGTGGAGACCGCGGACGGCCGGTTCTGCGGCGCTGTCGTCGAGGTCGGGCATGCGCTGGACGCGGGGGAGCGGCGCGACGCCGTCACGCTCGAGGACCGGCACGGGCGGCGCCGTGTCTTCGCCATGCTGCCCGCGGCCTTCCTGCTCGACGGCCGGCCGGTGACGCTCGTCCGGCCCGAACGCCCGCGGCCGACACCGCAGCGGACCGCGCGCACGGCGTCCGGCTCGTACGCGGTGCGCGACGCCCCGGCCCGGGTGGCGCGGGCGAGCCGGATCTGGGTCGAGGGCGTGCACGACGCGGCGCTGGTCGAACGGATCTGGGGCGACGACCTGCGCGTCGAGGGCGTCGTGGTCGAGCCGCTGGGCGGCATCGACGACCTCGCCGAGCACGCCCGCGAGTTCCGGCCGGGCCCGCAGCGGCGCGTCGGCGTGCTCGTCGACCACCTGGTCGCCGGCAGCAAGGAGACGCGCATCGTCGACGACCTGCGCCGCGCCGGGTTCGCCGGCACCGTGCTGGTCACCGGGCACCCGTACGTCGACGTCTGGCAGGCGGTGAAACCGACGGCGCTGGGTATCGATGCCTGGCCGCAGGTTCCGCGCGGCGCCGACTGGAAGACCGGGATCTGCGCCGCCCTCGGCGTCGCGGAGCCGCGCGAGATGTGGCGCCGGGTGCTGGCGAGCGTCGACAGCTACGCCGACGTCGAGGTGCCGTTGCTGCGCGCGGTCGAGGAACTGATCGACTTCGTCACTGCGTGATCGCGTCCGGTCAGAAGCCGGTCTGCGTCCACGGCGCCCACGACGTCGCGAACAGGGCGTCGAAGCGGTCGATCGCGCCCGGCGTCACCTCGTGGACGGGCAGGCCCGCGGACACGGCACGCAGCCGGTGCCCGCCGAGGTAGCACGCCGCCAGCGCCCGCTGGTCCAGTCGCAGGTCCGGCGGCGCGTCGACCTGTCGGCACCGCGCCTGCGGGCCGTCGGCGTCGAGCGCCACCGTGCCCGCGCCGTAGCCGCCGGTCGCGTCGTCGACGACCTGTAGGACGAGGTGGTCGCGGCCGGCGTAGCCGCGTGTCGTCAGCGCCGCCGGGACGTCCAGCAGCCGCAACCACAGCGCGTCGCCGGCGGACACGGTGCGCAGGGCTCGCGCATCGTGCAGCTGCCAGCGGATGGGCTCGTCCACCGGGCGATCGGCCAGTTCGATCGTCTCGACGGCGTCGATGCCGCACAGGTAGGCCCACAGGTCCCGGTAGGCGTCGGCGGAGGCGGCGACAAGGTCGAGCACCTCGGCGGAGCCCATGTTGTCGCGCAGCCCGAACTCGTGCGTCACCCGCCAGCTCAGCAGGCCGTCGGGGCCGTCCGCGCCGGTGCGCACCACCACGATCGCGTTGTCGTGCGGCGCGGCGTAACCGTCCAGGCCCAGGGCACGCGGCCACCAGGCACCCGGGCGGTCGACCTCACCGGCGTGCCGGCGTCGCGCCCGGTCGTAGATCGCCGGCGCGACGTCGGCGAGTTGTTCCGCCGGCGGGCTGGCCAGGCTGCCTCGGGGAGGGACCAGCAGCGGGTGGACGCGCCGCGGGTGCAGCGCGTAGTTGCAGGTCAGCGACGCCGGTGCGTAGCCGTAGCGGCCGTAGATCGGCCACTCGGCGGCCCACAGCATGCTGAGCACGTCGCCGCGTTCGTGCGCCGCCGCCAGCGAATCGGTGATCATTCCGCGCAGCAGCCCGCGCCGCCGGTGCGTGGCAGCGACGCCGACGGCGGTCACCGCGTCGGCGGCGACGTCGCGGGTGCCGGTCCAGCCGGCGGGCACCGTCAGCGTCCGCGCGTCGGTGGCCAGGTTCGCGACCCAGCGGCCGTCGTCGCGGGCGCCCCACACCCGCTCGGGTTGCCACGCCCGGGACAGCCGCTGCACCCGCCGGTCGAACCGGTCGCCGCTGATCGGCTGCAGCAGTGCGGCGGCCGAGACCGCGGCCCAGTCGGCGACGTCGTCGGCATCGATCGGGTTGACGATCTCCGGTTCGGGCACAGCTGCGACGATGCCAGCTCGGCGAAACTCAAATCCAGCTGACGCGCCCGTGCAGGTAGACGTAACCGACGAAACTCGCCGCGTCGATGATCGAGTGCGCGATGATCAGCGGCCAGATGCGCCGGGTCCGCTGGAACCACCAGCCGAAGATCAGTCCCATTACCGCGTTGCCGATGAACCCGCCGTACCCCTGGTAAAGGTGGTACGAGCCGCGCAGCACCGCAGCCGCGCCCAGGGCGCGGGAGTTGGTCCAGCCCAGTTGCCGCAGCCGGACCAGCACGTAGGCGCAGACAACAATCTCCTCGCCGATGCCCTGCTGGACCGCCTCGAGCACGAGCGTCGGCACGCGGTACCAGACGTCAGGGAAGTTCGTGACGACGATCTGCGCGTTGAGTCCGAGCTCGCGGGCCGCCCACACGAGCCCGAGACCAGGGATGCCGATGAGCGCTGCGAACCCGGCGCCCAGGCCGGCTGCACGCCAGCCGAGCCGGTGGAGCCCGATGCCCAGCCCCCGGCCGGCGGGCGAGCGCATCAGCAACACGATCGCCAGCAGCGCGGGCATGACGCCCTGCACGATGCTCGCGAGCTGGGTCAGGATGTCGAGCCACTGGTGCGTCGGCGCGGCCTGCTTGATGGGCGCGGTGGCGACGTTGCGGAAGCCGACACCGCGGTTGATGGTGACCTGGTCGCGGACGAACTCGAGCAGCGAGTTCAGCCCGTCGATGCCGTACGTGACACCGAGGACGACAAGCAGTTCCAGACCGAGTCGCTGACCGCGCGGTGCGGCGGACCCGTCGGCGCCCGCGCCGGCGACGGTGCCGTCCCGATCGGCCTCCACGCTCACAGCGACCAGTCTGCCGCAGGGCCGGCGGCGTGAGGTGCCGCGCAGGCGGTGCGCAGCACTCAGTCGGTAGGGATTGCGGCGACGACCAACGTCTGCAGTCCGGCACCGAGCGCGCCCTGCGTGTCGGCGAGGGTCGAGCGGGCCAGGGCGCTGCCTGCCGGGCCGAGCAATGTGCGGGCACGCATGTGCAGCCACGGGCCGTGCAGCGGGCGCAGCAGGTGCACGTCGAGGTCGACATTCGGGAACGACCACTTCGCCCAGTCGAGCTCGGCACTGATGCCGCTGGCAGAATCGGCCACGAGCGCCACCCGGGCCAGGCCGGAAGTGTCCGGGCCGAACCCGTCGTCGGCCGATGACCCGTCGCCGCTGCGGCCGTCGCAGCCCGAACCGTCGTCTTCGGCGACCAGCGCGACCTTCGGCGCGGCCCACACGGCCGCCGGTCCGGGCACGGTGAAACTTCCCTCGGTGAACCGCCAGTCGAGGCTGTCCGCATAACCGAAGGCCATACCGAGTGACCCTGCGTCGGGCGGCACGGGCGCCACGCTGCGCGGGGCCGACACCACCGCCGCGGTATCGGTGGCCCGCACGAACCACACCCGCACCCGCAGGCAATCACGCTGCTGCGCGGTGATCACCACCTCGGCCAGGGCGGCGCTGCGCGCGGCCCGCAGCACGGTGGCGCGGAGCTCGAGCTCGCCCAGCGGCACGGGGCCGACGAAGTCCGCGGCCAGCCGCATCGCGAGCAGGTCGTCGCGGCCGGTCGCTGCCCGGACGGTGCGTTCGGCGGCCACGACAGCCAGCGCGTTGGGCGGTCCGCCGTGCTGCAGGTGCGCCGCCCAGGGCCCGGCGGTGTGTGGCCCCGCGATGTATCGCCCGGTCTCGGCCGATTCGTCCAGGCGGGTGAAGTAGGAATCTGCCACGGAGGGAACCTAGCGGGGAGCCGCCGCGTCGGCCGATGCCCTAGAGTGGAGCACCAGGCGAGCGGCACATCCCTCCCGTGCCGCTCGCCCTTTTCCTGCCCGCGCGTCGGCGCGGTGCGCCGGGGCGGGCCGATGGATACTCTGCGCGTCGCTGGAACCGGATCCGCACCGCTGCACGAACTGTTTGTGGTGCTCGGTAACCGCCACAGCACCGACCGAACAGTGGTCGCATCGGGAGGTCTCGCACGTGCAGTCGTCTCACGGGCCGGCGCGCCGCCGGATCGCGGTCGTCGGCAGCGGCGTTGCGGGCCTGACCGCGGCCTACATCTTGCAGAACGAGGCCGACGTCACCCTCTTCGAGGCCGATGACCGGCTCGGTGGCCACGCCGACACCCACGACGTCGTCGGCGCCGACGGCATCCTGCGCAACATCGACACCGGCTTCATCGTGCACAACCTGCGCACGTACCCGATGCTGCGGCGGCTGTTCGCCGAGCTCGGGGTCGCCACCCAGAAGTCCGACATGAGCATGTCGATCGCGTGCGGTGGCTGCGGCCTGGAGTACGCCGGTGGGCGCGGGCTCAGCGGGCTCGTCCCGTCGGCCGGGGTGATCACCGACAGCCGCTACTTGCGCATGCTGCGCGAGGTCGTGCGTTTCCACCGCCGCGCGCACGCGCTGCTCGACGGCACCGACGACGGCCAGACCGTTCGCGAATTCCTGGCCAGGGGTCGGTTCTCGGCCTATTTCACCGCGCACTTCATGACCCCGCTGATCGCCGCGGTGTGGTCCACCGCGCCGACGCAGGCCGGGGACTACCCGGCGCGCTACCTGTTCGCGTTCCTGCGCAACCACGGCATGCTCAGCGTGACCGGCAGCCCGGTCTGGTACACGGTCACCGGCGGTTCGGCGCGCTACGTCGAGAAGGCCGCGAAGGGCCTGACCTCGGTGCAAACGTCCGCGCCGGTGCGTTCGGTGGCCCGGGCGGGCAGCGGAGGCGTCGAGATCCGCGCCGAAGGCGACACCCTCGAGCACTACGACGGCGTGGTCGTGGCCACGCATCCCCACCAGGCGCTGTCGATGCTCGCCGCGCCGACGAGCGCCGAGCGCAGCCTGCTCGGCGCGATCGGCTACGTCGTCAATCCCACCGTCCTGCACACCGACACCTCGTTGCTGCCCCGTGCGCCACGCGCAGCGGCGTCCTGGAACTACGCGTTGCCCACCTGCGACGCGGTGCCCACCTCGGTGCAGGTCAGCTACGACATGAACCGCCTGCAGGCGCTGGACGCCCCGCAGACCTACCTCGTGACGCTCAACGGCGAGGAGCGCATCGATCCCTCGACGGTCATCGACCGGATGGAGTATGCGCACCCCGTCTACACCAGCGACTCGGTCGCGGCGCGCAACCGGCTGCCGCAACTCAACGACGGCACCGTTGCCTTCGCCGGCGCGTACCACGGGTGGGGTTTCCACGAGGACGGCGCGCGCGCCGGCGTGGACGCCGCGGCGTCGTTCGGGGTGCGCTGGTGACCGACGTGATGCGCAGCCCGCGCGCACCGGCTCCGGCGCTGTACGAGGTCGACATCGCCCACGTCCGTGCCGAACCGGTGCGCCATGACGTCCGGCATCGCAGCTACCTCTGGTTCGTCGACGTCGACGACCTGCCCGCGCACGGCCGGCTGGCCCGCTTCGACGCCCGCGACCACCTCGGCGACCCGGCCCGCACCCTGCGGCAGAACCTGGACGCCTACCTCGGCGAGAACGGCATCGATCTGCGCGGCGGCCGGATCACCATGCTCGGCAACGCGCGCAGCCTCGGCTACGTCTTCAACCCGCTGACGCTGTTCTGGTGTCACGCCGACACGGGCGAACTCGTGTGCGTCGTCGCCGAGGTGCACAACACCTACGGGCAGCGGCACCCCTACCTGCTGCGCACCGACGACGCGGGACGCGCGGACACGGCCAAGGAGTTCTACGTCTCGCCGTTCTACCCGGTCGACGGGCGATACCGGATGAGCCTGCCGGAGCCGGGCCGGACGCTGGCCGTGACCATCACACTGCACCGGCCCGGCTCGCGCCCCTTCACCGCGTCGGTGCGCGGCGTGCGCCGGCCGGCCACGCGCCGCGGCGTGCTCGCAGCGAGCCTGCGGCACCCGCTCGAGACCTGGCGGGTGCGTGCGTTGATCACCGCGCACGGCATCCGGCTCTGGCGCAAGGGCCTGCCCGTCCAACCCCGTCCGCCACATCCCGACCCGTCGACGTACGGGCTCTCCCAGACCGCACCGGAGGCATCCATGCCGACCAACGACCGCATCGCGGGCAAGCTTGCCGCGCTGATCCGCGACACCCTCGGCATCGAGCTGCCGGTACGCATCCGGGCCTGGGACGGCAGCGAGGCCGGCCCGGACGACGGCCCGGTGCTGGTCATCCGTTCGCGACGCGCCCTGCGCCGGCTGATGTGGGCGCCGGGCGAGCTGGGCCTGGCGCGTGCCTACGTGACCGGCGACATCGACGTCGACGGCGACCTCGCGGACGGCTTCCGCCGCGCGTGGCAGCTGGCGCGCTCGCGACCGGGCACCGGCATCTCGCTGTCGACCGGCGCACGGCTGCGCGCCGCCCGCGGCGTCGTGTCCCTGGGCGCGATCGGCACACCGCCGGCGCCGCCCGTCTCCGAGGCCCGGCTGCGCGGCCGGCTGCACTCCCGCGGGCGTGACCGCGCGGCGATCTCGCACCACTACGACCTGTCGAACGAGTTCTACGAGCTGCTGCTGGACGAGCACATGGCGTACTCGTCGGCCTACTTCACTCAGGGGCCGGACGCCGGTCAGCCGCTGCACGACGCGCAGAGCGCCAAGCTGGACCTCATCTGCCGCAAGCTCGGCCTCGCGCCGGGCATGCGGCTGCTCGACGTCGGCTGCGGGTGGGGCTCGCTCATCCTCTACGCCGCCGAGCACTACGGCGTGCACGCCACCGGCATCACGCTCTCGGCGCAGCAGCGCGACTTCATCGCCAAGCGCATCGCCGACCGCGGCCTGGCGGACAGGGTCGAGGTACGCCTGCAGGACTACCGCGAGTTCGCCGAGACGCCCGAGACGTTCGACGCCGTCAGCTCCGTCGAGATGGGCGAGCACGTCGGCGAGGGCAACTACCCGGAATACGTGGGCATCATGTACCGCGCGCTGAAGCCGACCGGCCGGCTGCTGCTCCAGCAGATGTCACGACACGAAGGCACCGCGCCCGGCGGCGGCGCCTTCATCGAGAGCTACATCGCACCCGACATGCACATGCGCGAGGTCTGGCAGACCACCAAGCACCTGGTCAACGGCGGCTTCGAGGTGCGCGACGTCGAAGCGATGCGCGAGCACTACGTGTGGACGGTGCGCGCGTGGTTGGACACCTTCGAGTCGAAGTGGGACCAGTTCGTCGCCCTGCAGGGTGAGGAGGTCGCCCGGGTGTGGCGGCTCTACCTCGTCGGCGGCATGTTGACCTTCGAAGAGGGCCGCATGGGCGTCGACCAGTTCCTGTGTGTCAAGTCCTCGCCCGAGGGCCTGAGCGCCATGCCGGCGACCCGGCCGTGGGCGCTGCCCGGGCACTAGGGTTCGCGGCGTGCAGAGACCGCCCGCGGCAGTGACCCGGCAAGCAACGGCCGTCCCGGTCGCTGCGCCGGGTACTGGTGCACCGTGACCTCGTTCGACACCGCCGCCATGTTCGCGACCGTCGGCTGGGCGGCGCTCGCCATGGTGGTGCTGCTCGCGATCACGTTCGCGGTCTCGAAGATCGCCGGCCGGCACAGCGTCGTCGACACCACCTGGGGGCTGCTGTTCGTCGGCGCCGCGGTGGTGTCCTTCGTCGCGTCCGCCGGACACGGTGACACGCTGCGCCGCTGGCTGTTGCTCGCACTGCCGACGCTGTGGGGGTTGCGGCTGGCCGTGCACATCGCCCGCCGCTCCGTCGGCAAGCCGGAGGACCCGCGGTACAAGGCGCTGCTGGACAAGGCCAAGGGCAACGCCGACCTGTACGCGCTGCGCATCGTCTACGGGCTGCAGGGCCTGCTGGCACTGATCATCAGCGCCCCGATCGTGGTCGGCGCGTTCGAGGCCCGCGCGGTCGGCTTCCTGGCGTGGATCGGCGTCGCCCTCTGGGCCGTCGGGGTGTTCTTCGAGGGCGTCGGTGACGCGCAGATGGAGCGGTTCAAGGCCGACCCGGCCAACAAGGGCAAGCTCATCGACGTCGGGCTGTGGCGCTACACCCGGCACCCGAACTACTTCGGCGACGCCTGCGTCTGGTGGGGGATCTTCCTCGTCGCCGCCGATGCCCTGCCCGGGGTCGCGACCGTCTTCGCGCCGATCGTCATGACACTGCTGCTGACGGTGGGGTCCGGTGCACGCACCCTGGAGCGCAGCATGTCCAAACGCGACGGCTGGGACGAGTACGCCGCGCGGACGAGCATGTTCGTGCCGTTGCCGCCACGAGTGAAGCTCGCCGCCACCGACGGCTGACCGCAGAGTCGGCTCAGCCGTACTGCCCGCGCACCATGCTGATGCCGCTGTAGCGACTGATCTGGTCGATCTTCTGCACGCTGACCTCGAAGTCGTTGTACTGCGAGAGCACCTTGTGGTCGGCGGTCAGTTGGGCCGTGCCGCCGCTGAACGTCCCCACCGGCGACATGTTGCGGCGGTCGCTGTCCGTGACCCACAGCTCGTACACATGGGTCGAGTTCAGCTTGGGCAGCTTCGTTGCATCCACCCGCAACTTGCCGTCGTCGATGGTCACGGTGGCGTGCGCATCCTGCGTCCTGCCCTGCAGGAAGGGCTCCAGCGCCACGGAGCGCGTGCTGGAGTTCGACGAGCTCAGTTCCACCCCGGCGATCGTCGCGCCGCCACCGACGACGACCGCGGCTGCCGCGGCGACGGCGATGAGCCGGCGCCGGTGCCGGGCGGCCGAGGCAGGCCGGGCCGGACGGGCAGCGTCGTCGCGCGCCTGCGCGAAGACCGAGCTGAGGTCCGGCAGGGGCGTGACGACGGCGTCGTCGACAGCGGTGGTTTCGTCGTCGGTCTCGCCCGAGACGATCTCGGGCGCGAACCGGTGCGCGGAGGTCAGCGCGGCGTGGGCGACCACCGCGGACACCAGGTCCTGCTGGCAGTCGGGGCACGTGCGCAGGTGGTCGGCCGCGGCGATGACCTCGTCGCGGTTCGCGTCGCCGGTCAGCAACCGCGGCAGTTCATCGGAGATGTGTTCGCTCATCGCGTTCCCCTCGAGTTCTCCAGGAGCCCGGCGAGCCGTTGGAGGCCTCGCGACGTCCTGGTCTTGACGGTGCCGAGCGGGATGTCGAGAGCGACGGCGACCTCGACCTGCGTGTACCCGTCGAAGTACGCGAGCTCGATGACCTCGCGCTGCAGCTGCGGGAGCAGGTCCAGTGCGCCGCGGACCTCGTCCGCCCACACCAGCCGTTCGGCGACCTCACGGCCGTCGTCGCCGGTGATCTCGCGCATCGAGTCCAGCGGGACGACGACGTCGCGGCGCTTGCGCAGATGGTCGATCGCCCGCTTGCGGGCGATGCCGAGGACCCAACCACGCAGCGACTGCTGCGGATCGAAGCGTTCGTGTACCCGCCAGACCTCGTAGAATACGCGCTGCAGGACGTCTTCGATGTCCGGCTGGGGCACATATCGGCTCAGGTAGGACATCACAAGTGGCCCGAGCGAGCGGTAAGCCTCTTCCAAGGCCTGTGGCTCGCCCTGGTTCAGGCGTTCGCCGATGTCGGCGAGAGCTGGCTCCACACCGATATGTTCGTCTCCGGAGGGCCTTTCGGTTCCACCGCCGCGGTCGCGGGTCAAGCGGCGACGACCCTGCCGGTGACGTCACCGAGCTCGACAGCCCCTGCTGCGGCGCGGATCGTCACCTCGTCGTCGTCGTGCAGCCAGGCGCGGGTCTGCCCGCCGCCGACATCGAGCGGTTCGGTGCCGTTCCAGGTCAGCTCGAGCAGGCAGCCGCGCTGCCCGCGTCGTGCTCCGCTCACGGTGCCCGAGGCGAACACGTCACCGGGTCGTGCCACCGCGCCGTTGGACGTCAGATGAGCCAGCATCTGCGCGTACGTCCAATACATGTCCGCGAACCGCGGGCGGCTGATGACGTGCCCGTTCAGGGCGATCTCGAGCTCCAGGTCGAACCCGTTCGGCGCATCATCGCGCAGGTGGGCGACAGTCTCGATGTCAGGTCGAGACCGTATGCGGGCGTGGGCGAGTGCGGCCAGCGGCGTGATCCACGGCGAGAGCGACGTCGCGAACGATTTACCGAGCAACGGCCCCAGCGGGACGGTCTCGAACGCCTGGATGTCGCGCGCCGACCAGTCGTCGAGCAGACGCGACGCCGAAAACATGCTCGTCGGCGTCGGCGACTCGGATCCGGCCGGCCGGCTCGCCACCGACGATAAAGGCGAGCTCGGCCTCGAAGTCCAGCCGCTTCGACGGCCCGAACTCGCCCGGCGCGAGCACGCCGGCTGGCCGGCGCACCGGGGTTCCGGACGCGAGGAACGACCCCGCCCTGCCGTGGTAGCCGATCGGGACGTGTTTCCAGCTCGGCGGCAGCGCCGCACCCTGGGGGCGGAAGATGCGCCCGGCATTCGTGGCGTGGTGCTCCGAGGCGTAGAAGTCGACGTAGTCGGCCACCTGGAACGGAAACTGGGGCCGGACCTCGGCCAGCGTGTGTGTCGCCGGCGCCTCTGCGACGGCCCCGGCCACGCGCGTCCACGCAGCCCGACCGGCGGCCAGGAACGCATCCAGCGTGCCCGCCGCGAACAGTTGCGCGTCGATGTGGCTCAGGTCGACGACGTCGTCGCCGCGGCGGTAGGCGGCGAACAGCGCACCGTCCGGGCCACGCACCGACCCGTAGCCGACGACGCTCACGAGTTGCGCACCCAGCTCCAGGCATAGGCGCCGTCGTCGCTCGCCCGGCCGCCCTCGCCGACGCGCAGTGGGCGGAAGGTGTCGACCATGACCGCAAGCTCGTCGAAGTAGTGCACGCCGATGGACCGTTCGTACGCACCGGGCTGCGGGCCGTGCGAGTGGCCGCCCGGATGCAGGCTGATCGAGCCCTGCCCGATGCCGGAGCCCTTGCGGGCCTCGTAGTTGCCGCCGCAGTAGAACATGACCTCGTCGCTGTCGACGTTCGAGTGGTAGTAGGGAACCGGGATCGACAGCGGGTGGTAGTCGACCTTGCGCGGGACGAAGTTGCAGATGACGAAATTGGCGCCCTCGAAGACCTGGTGCACCGGCGGGGGTTGGTGCACGCGGCCGGTGATCGGCTCGAAGTCCGACACGTTGAAGGTGAACGGGTACAGGCAACCGTCCCAGCCGACGACGTCGAACGGGTGATGCGGGCTCACGTGCACGGACCCGGCCAGGCCACCCGGACCGCTGCCACGGTGCTTGACGAAGATCTCGTAGCCGTCCGCGGCGTCGCCGTCCACCAGCAGCGGCGCCGGCGGCCCGTGCAGGTCGCGCTCGCAGTAGGGCGAGGACTCCAGCAGCTGCCCGAACTTCGACAGGTAGCGCCGCGCGGGGGTGATGTGCGAGTTGGCCTCGATGCAGTAGGCGCGCAGCGGCTCGTCGCCCTCGGGCAGCCAGCGGTGCGTCGTCGCGCGCGGCAGGAGCACGTAGTCCCCGGTGCCGGCGGTGAGTGCCCCGAACACCGTCTCCACCACGGCGGCACCGGACTCGATGTACACGCACTCGTCGCCCACGGCGTTGCGGTAGAGCGGCGACGGCTCGCGCGCGACCACGTAGGAGATCCGCACGTCGTCGTTGCCGAGCACCAGGCGCCGCCCGGTGACGACGTCGACGCCGGCGCCGTCGCCGGTGAACAACTCGTGCAGCTTCAGGTGGCGGGGGAGCAGCGGGTCGTTCGGCGTCGTCGACTGGTCCGGCAGGTCCCAGGTGCGCGCCGCGACCAGCGCCGACGGGATGTTGCGGTGGTAGAGCAGCGCGGAGTCGGAGGTGAAGCCCTCCTCGCCCATCAGCTCCTCGTAGTAGAGCCGCCCGTCCGCGTCGCGGTGCTGCGTGTGCCGCTTCGGCGGGATGCTGCCGCGCTGCTGGTAGTAGGCCATGTCCGTCCGATCGCTACGACGTCGCTGTCGGTGCGCCGATGAAAGTATGGGCGTGGTCGATATTCGACCACGCCCATACCTCGATCAAGACGTTCGCGCGCCTACCGCTTCTCGATCGCCGCGAACTCGCGCTCGGTGGGGCCGGTGTACACCTGGCGCGGCCGGCCGATGCGCGTTTCCTGGTCGTCGATCATCTCCTGCCACTGCGCGATCCAGCCCGGCAGCCGGCCGATGGCGAACAGCACGGTGAACATCTTCGTCGGGAAGCCCATCGCCCGGTAGATCAGGCCGGTGTAGAAGTCGACGTTCGGGTACAGCTTGCGCTCGACGAAGTAGTCGTCCTCGAGGGCGTGGCGACTCGAGCTCCATCGCGAGGTCGAGCAGGTCGTCGCGCTTGCCGAGCGCCTGGAGCACCTCGTCGGCCGACTTCTTCACGATCGCCGCGCGCGGGTCGTAGTTCTTGTAGACCCGGTGGCCGAAGCCCATCAGCTTGACGCCGTCCTCCTTGTTCTTGACCTGCTTGACGAACTTGTCGACGTCACCGCCGTCGGTCGCGGATCTGCTCCAGCATCTCCAGCACCTTCTGGTTCGCGCCGCCGTGCAGCGGACCGGACAGCGCGTGGATGCCCGGCCGAGATCGACGCGAACAGGTTGGCCTGCGACGAGCCGACCAGGCGGACCGTCGACGTCGAGCAGTTCTGCTCGTGGTCGGCGTGCAGGATGAACAGCGTGTCCAGCGCCTTCGCGACGGCCGGGTCGACCTCGTACGGCTCGGCCGGGAACCCGAACGTCATGGCGCAGGAAGTTCTCGACGTAGTCCTTGCGAGTTGTCCGGGTAGAGGTAGGGCTGCCCGACGCGACTTCTTGTAGGCGTAGGCGGCGATCGTCGGCAGCTTGGCCAGCAGCCGGACGGTGGACAGCTGCGCGTCGCCCTCGACCTGCGGGTTGAGCGCGTCCTGGTAGAACGTCGACAGCGCCGAGACCGCCGACGACAGCACCGGCATCGGGTGCGCGTCGCGCGGGAACGCGTCGAAGAAGCGCTTCAGCTCCTCGTGCAGCAGCGTGTGGTGGCGGATCTGGTCGGTCGAACTCGGCGAGCTCGTCGGCGGTCGGCAGCTCGCCGTGGATCAGCAGGTAGCTGACCTCGAGGAAGGTCGAGTGCTCGGCCAGCTGGTCGATCGGGTAACCGCGGTAGCGCAGGATGCCGGCGTCGCCGTCGATGTAGGTGATGGCCGACGAGCACGAGGCGGTGTTCGCGAAGCCCGGGTCGTAGGTGGCCAGGCCGGTCTTGGCGAGCAGCTTGGTGACGTCGGCGCCGGACGAGCCCTCGCTGGCGCGCGCGCATCGGCAGGTCCAGCGGCTCGCTGCCGGGCGTGGTGAATACGGCGTGCTCGGCGGTGTCGGTCATGCGCTCCCCTTCGGCAACCGGCGTGTTCGGGCGTAGTGCTAGCTACACATGCGGCGGCCGGGCCACACCGCGGGCGATCAGGCAGACAGGTTCTGCAGCCGTACCTCGCCGCGGGCGACGGTGCGCGCCGTCGGCGTCGGCGACCTCGACCAGCCACAGCTGCTGGCTGCGGCCGCGGTGGATGGGGGTCGCGGTGGCGGTCATCCGGCCCTCGCGCGCCGCGCGCAGGAAGTTCGTGTGGTTCGCGACGCCGACGACGCCTGCCGCGCTCGCCGAACCACAGCGCGGCGCCGATGCTGGCGCTGGTCTCGACGACCGAGCAGTACACGCCGCCGTGCACGATGCCCGTAGGGCTGCAGGTGCGCGCTCGTCGACCGTCCAGCTCATGACCACGCGGTCCGGGCCGGCCTCGTCGATCTCGAAGCCCAGCGTGGCGTCCAGCCCGGTGGTCTGCGTCGGCACGTCCATCGTTCGACCGTATCGGTCGGGCCGTCAGGCGCTGCGCGGCCCGGCCGTCGGCCGCCGGCTCGCGGCGCGCGCGGCGCCGAGCGCACGGTCGCGCGCCGGCGCGGCCCTGCTGAACTCGGAGCACGCCGTCGTCGATCGGCGCGCGGCGCAGCATCGGGATGTCGCGCAGGTAGTCGTTGCGCACCTTCCACGGGCCGTGGGTGCCCTGCCGCGGCATCCGGTCGTTGCCGCGGCGCACGTACCCGGAGTTCAGCGTGCCCAGCACCGAGCCGTCGCCGCGGTCGGCGTCGCGTGGCGTGCACGACCACCTGTGTGTCGCCGTGCGCGTCCATGTGGTTGAGCAGCCGGCAGATGTAGCTCGGCGGCGAGGTCGGCCTTGAGCGTCCACGACGCGTTGGTGTAGCCGAAGATCATGGCCGCGTTGGGCACGCCCTCGAGCAGCACGCCCTTGTACGTGACGCGGTTGTTCAGCTGCACCGGCTCGCCGTCGACGTCGCAGCTGCGCGCCGCCGAGCATCTGCACCTCGAGCCCGGTGGCGGTGACGACGATGTCGGCGTCCAGATGCTGCGCCGGACGTCCAGCTCGATGCCGGTCTCGTCGAAGGTCTTGATGCGGTCGGTGACGACGTCGGCCCGGCCGTCGCGGATCGTGCGGAACAGGTCGCCGTCGGGGACCACGCACAGCCGCTGGTCCCACGGGTCGTACGACGGGCGTGAAGTTGGCGATGTCCGACGCGCCGGCCAGCTGGCGCGCCGCGTTCTTCTGCACGAAGCCGCGCATCAGCGTCCGGCTGCGCACGCGCCAGGGCGTAGGACGCCGCGCTGCACCGCGATGTTGCTTGGCGCGGGCGAGCTTGTACGCGGCCGAGTCGGGCAGCAGCCGGCCGCAGCGCGGCGGCGATCCTGTCGACCGCGGGCAGCGACACGATGTAGGTGGGGGAGCGCTGCAGCATCGTGACGTGCGCGGCCTTGTCGGCCATCGCGGGCACGAGCGTGACGGCGGTGGCGCCGCTGCCGATGATGACGACGTTCTTGCCGGCGTAGTCGAGGTCTTCCGGCCAGTGCTGCGGGTGCACGAACCGGCCGCGGAAGCGGTCCTCGCCGGGGAACTCGGGGCGGTAGCCGGCGTCGTAGTTGTAGTAGCCGGTGGCGCCGACGAGGAAGTTCGCGGTGTAGGTGCGGGACTCGCCGGTGGCCTCGTCGACGGTCTCGACGCTCCAGCGGCCGTCGGCGCTCGACCAGGCGGCGCGTGACGACCCGGACGCCGTAACGGATGTGCTCGGTCGACGCCGTACTCGGCCGCGGTGTCGCGGACGTAGCGGCGGATCGACGCGCCGTCGGCCAGCGTTCGGGTGTCGCGCCACGGGCGGAAGGCGAATCCGAAGGTGTACATGTCCGAGTCCGAGCGCACGCCCGGGTAGCGGAACAGGTCCCACGTGCCGCCCATGGCTGCGCGCCGTTCGAGGATGGCGAAGGTCTTGCCAGGGCACTCGCGGGTCAGGTGGCAGGCGGCGCCGATGCCGGAGATGCCGGCACCGACGATCAGGACGTCGACGTGCTCCGGTGTGGCCATTGCTGCCCCCTCGCTCACGGCTGCGACGGCGCGACACGCGCCGTCGGACGAACCTATCCCCAACGCAATGTCACGGGTATCAGCTGCGTCACACCGTCGGGAGCAGCAGCCGGTCGGGTACGTGCCGCTGTCCGGTGGGTACCGATCGGGCTGCGGTGGCGCTCCGGACGCCCCCCGGTGTCGACGGTCGCGCCACCGCAGCTCCTGCAACAGCGAGGTCCCGGAAGGCGTGGCGTGCCCCGAGCCTCACTGCGCGACGGCCGAAGCGGATCACATAGCCGGCTGCAGCACGTGGCCATGCCCGCGGGGCGCGGCCACTGACTGCTGCCGCGGCCAGCCTGCGCGGACCAGCCTTCGGCACGTCACGAACAATTTCGTGCGGCCGGGGTCCGGGGCTGCACGGCGCCGCCGAGGTCCGATATGCAGCGCCGCCGCCGAACCTACTCCCGCAAGCCCTCCATGGGAATGCGTCGAGCGGCCGGGGCCGGCTGCGGCCGGCGAAGGGGCCGACGACGCGCGTCACGGTTACCGCTTGCGGCCCGACGGGCCGACGCGTAGGAGTTGGGGAGCACACGGGGAGGTGTGATGCCGCGACGTCGCGGAGTTCGGATCCTGGCGGCCGCGCTGGCTCTGTGTCTCGGTGCGACCACGCTCGCCGCGTGCAGCGGGCCGGGTGGCGGCAGGGTGAAGGTGGCACTGATCCTCAAGGAGTTCACGAACCCGTACTGGATCTCCATGGAGGACGCAGCCCGCACGGAGGCGAAGAAGCGCAACGTCTACCTGCAGACCTCCGCAGGCAAGACCGACGACGACACCAACTCGCAGATCAACGAGGTCGACGCCGCCATCGCCGAGGGCGTCAAGGGCATCATCATCACGCCGAACGGGGACGCCGTCGACAACGCCCTCGACCAGGCCAAGTCCTACGGCATCACGGTGATCGTGCTCGACACCGCGCCGGTGCCCGCCAGCACTGCCGACGTCACCTACGCGACCGACAACGGCCAGGCCGGCTCGCTCGTCGGGCGCTGGATGGCCGCCAAGCTGCACGGCAAGGCCCTGGACATCGCGATGCTCGACGACGTGTCCGATCAGGTGCTGTCGGTCGACGTCTCGCGTGACCACGGCTTCCTCAAGGGGATGGGCATCCCGGTCGGCAACCCGAACGTCAACGGCGACGAGCCCAAAAGCGGGCACTACCGCGGCGGCGGCACCTACAAGATCAGTTGCCAGCTGGCCACCCAGGGCGCCCAGACCGGCGGCCAGCAGGCGATGGAGACGTGCCTGTCGAAGGATCCGCACATCAACGCCGTCTACGCGATCAACGAGCCGTCCGCGGAAGGCGCGACCATGGCGTTGCGCAACCAAGGCAAGAAGGGGGTCACCGTGGTCGCTGTCGACGGCGGGTGCGCGGCGCTGAGCTTCGTCAAGAGCGGCGCGATCGGCGCCACAGCCGGTCAGTACCCGGACAAGATGGCGCGCCTAGGGGTGGACGCCGTCGCCACGTTCGCCCGGACCGGTAAGCGCCCGCACAACCAGCCGGGCAAGGACTTCGTCAACACCGGCACGAAGCTCTACACCGATCAACCGCAGCACGGGATCTCCGGCCTGACGACGCAGCAGGCCAGCAAGATCTGTTGGGGGAGTAGCCAGTCATGACCGCGAGCACCACGTCGTCGACCGCCGAAGCGCCGGACAACCCGCCGGCCGAGTCCGACGAGCCGCCGCAGCGGCGGCAGAACCCGGTTCAGGCGCAACTCCACGCTCATCCCACGCTCGGCCCGCTCGCGGTCCTCATCGCCGCCGCGGTCGTCTTCGAGTGCGTCAACACCCGCTTCCTGGCCTCGCGAGCGTCTCGATCATGCTGCAGGAGGTCGCGGTCATCGGGCTGCTGGCCCTGGGGCAGAGCCTGATCATCCTGACCGCGGGCATCGACCTGTCCGTCGGGGCGGCGATGATCCTGGCGCAGATGGTGATGGCCGGCCTCGCCGTGAACGACGGCGTGCCCGGCGGCCTCGCCATCGTCATCGGCGTGATCGCCGGCCTCGGTACGGGGCTGGTCAACGGTCTGCTGGTGACGCGGCTGCGCGTGCCGCCGTTCATCGCCACGCTCGGCACGCTCGGGGTGTTCACCGCGGTCGGTCTGAAGTACGCGAACGGCCAGACGATCACACCGGGCAAGAACAATTTCCTGCTCTGGACCGGCAAGATCATCAAGATCGGCACGTTCCACATCACCACGGGCGTGCTGATGATGATCGTGCTCTACATCCTGGTCGGCATAGCGATCGGGCGCACCGCCTGGGGCAAGCACGTGTACTCGGTGGGCGACGACGAAGAGGCCTCGCGGTTGATGGGCATCTCGACGACGCGCGTGCTGTTCAGCGTGTACGTCGCGGCGGGAGTCATCTACGGCGTCGCGGCGTGGGTACAGATCGGCCGCGTGGGCGACGCCAGCACCAACATCTCCTCGACGCTGAACCTGGACAGCATCACTGCTGCGGTGATCGGCGGCATCAGCCTGTTCGGTGGGCGCGGGGTGGTGATCGGCACGCTGTTCGGGGCACTGATCGTGCAGGTGTTCCAGAACGGCCTGGCGCTTGCCGGCGTGCCGGACCTCTACCAGCAACTTGCCGAAGGCCTGCTCGTGATCGCCGCCGTCAGTGTCGACCAGTGGATCCGGAGGGTGCGCAGATGACCGAGGACAGAACTCCGGTGCTGCAGGCCAAGAACCTGTGGCAGTACTACGGTCGCGTCGCCGCCCTGCGCGGCACGGACTTCGAGCTGTACCCCAACGAGATCCTCGCCGTCATCGGCGACAACGGCGCCGGCAAGTCGTCACTGATCAAGTGTCTGTCCGGCGCGGCCGTGCCCGACAACGGCGAGATCCTGCTCGACGGCAAGCCGGTGCGTTTCCGTTCGCCGGCGCAGGCCAAGGCCGCCGGCATCGAGACCGTCTATCAAACCCTCGCCGTGGCGCCGGCGCTGGACATCGCGTCGAACATGTACCTCGGTCGCGAGATCCGCCGCTCCGGCCCGCTGGGCCGCGTCTTCCGGTTCCTGGACACCCCGCGCATGCGCGACCAGGCGCAGGACCAGGTCAAGAACCTCGGCATCGCGACGCTGCAGGACATCACCCAGGCCGTCGAGACGCTCTCCGGCGGGCAACGGCAGGCCGTCGCCGTCGCCCGGGCGGCGGCGTTCGGCAGCAAGGTGGTGATCCTGGACGAGCCGACGGCCGCACTCGGCGTGCGGGAGTCGGCGCAGGTCGTCGATCTCATCAAGCGGCTGCGCGACAACAACCTGCCGATCGTGCTCATCAGCCATGACATGCCCAGCGTCTTCGAACTCGCCGACCGCATCCACGTGCAGCGGCTCGGCAAGCGCGCCGCGTCCATCTCGCCGTCGACGCACTCGATGGACGACGCGGTGGCGATCATGACCGGGGCGCGCGCCGCCTGAGCCGCGTCTACGACAGCGTCCAGTCCTGGGCGCCCGACCAGGTCGTGGCGACCGACGCCGCGGCCACCGCCTCGCGCACCGCACCGACCAGGTCGGCACCACCGGCCAGCCGCGCGGCGACGGTGCCGGCCAATACGTCACCGGCACCCGTGGCGTCGACGACATCGACGTGTGGCGCCGGGACCTGGAATGGCGGCTCGCCGGCCACCGCGCCGACGGCCCCCGCTGCCCCCAGCGACACGACGACCGACCGCGGCCCGCGGGCGAGCAGCGCCGCGACCAGTTCCGTCGGTGTTGCCGGTGCGTCAGCGAGCCGGCCGAGCTGGTGGGCCTCGCGTTCGTTGACGATCAGCGGGTCGGCGAGCTCGAGCACCTCGGGATCGAGCTCGGCGGATGGCGACGGGTTGAGCACCGCTCGCACCCCGGCGTCGCGGCATCGTCGTACGGCGTGGCTGACCACGGGGATGGGTAGCTCCAGCTGGAAGAGGGCGACGCCGCCTCCGGCGAGGTCCACGGCGTCGATGTCCGCGTTCGTCACCGCGCCGTTCGCTCCCTGGTGCACGACGATGTGGTTCTCGCCGTCGGGTGCCACGGTGATGAACGCGCGGCCGGTGGCAGTGCCCGGCGTGCCGAGCAGGAATCGGGTGCCCACGCCGTGTTCGGTCAGCGCCCGGGCGTAGCGCTGCCCGTCCCGGTCGTCGCCGACGCGGCCGACGAGCTCGACGTGCGCTCCGGCGGCTGCCGCGGCCAGCGCCTGGTTCGCTCCCTTGCCGCCGGGCAGCGTCTGCAGCGACGTCGACAGCACCGTCTCACCCGGGTCGGGCAGCCGTTCGACGGAGATGACGGAGTCGACGTTGACCGAGCCGATCACGTACACCGTCGGCTGCGCTGCGCTGGCGTCCGGCAAAAGCGCTCCTCACGGCGAGACGATGATCTCTGACTGACCGCAGGTCTACCCAGTAGTGGTCGCGATTCTGGCCGAAATCACGACCACTACTGGGTAGAACCGCGGGACGTCGAAAGGAACGTTGCCAGCGCGGCCTTCGTCGTCCGGTCGTTGAGGACGGTGATGTGCCCGCGCCGGGGCACGACCAGCAGTCGAGCGTCCGGGATGAGTCTCGCGGTCTCGTCGAACAGGTCCCGGCCGTAGAAGCGATCGTGCGCACCCGCGACGATCAGCGCCGGGGACGCGATGCGGGCACTGCACGTCCGCAGGTCGAACGAATCCTCCGCCTCGATGGTGGTCGCCAGATCGAGCCAGGACTGCCGGTCCGGAACGAGCTTGGGACCGAGCAGCCAACCGGCCGCGCCGGCCACGGCACGACCTGCCCGCGTCGGGACGAGCCCGGCGGCCAGCAGCCGGGCCGCGGCGTGCGGCTCGTCGGCGCGCACGTGGGCGGCGACCTGGGCCTGCCAGCGCCGCGTAGCGGGATCGAGCCGGCAGGCCGTGCTGACCAGAGCCAGCCGGTCGACCACGCCCGGATGCTCGGCGGCGAGTTGCTGGGCGATGCTGCCGCCGGTGGACGTGCCGATCACGTCGACGTGCTCGTCGAAGCCCGCGGCCAGCGCATCGGCATGCTCGTGGGCGAGCTCGGACATCGTCATGCCTTGCGGCAGGTTCGGCCGCCGGTTGATCAGGAACACTCGGTGATCGGCGGCCAGCTCCCCGAACGGTGCCAGGCTGCCACGCATCAGCCACTCGCCGTCGACGCCCGTGGTCGGCGAGAGGCCGGCCAGGACGACGACCGGGGCGCCGGTGCCGACCGCTGCATAGGGCAACCGGCCCAGCACGCCACGTTCCACCAGCACGGCGACGACTGTGCACGTCTGGCTCCCGCAGGTCTACCCAGTAATGGTCGTGAATCCGGCCGGAATCACGACCACTGCTGGGTAGACCTCGGGACTGTGTCCGAGGGGGGACTTGAACCCCCACGCCCGATAAAGGGCACTAGCACCTCAAGCTAGCGCGTCTGCCATTCCGCCACCCGGACGAGTGCGCCAGCGAGTTTAGCCCAACGCCGCTGCGCGGATTCCCGTCCGGGGGCATGCCGGGACAGCACCCAACCCCACCCGCTCTTCACATCGAGCAAACGCGCCGTTACCGTGTGCACAGCGCGTTCGGGGCACTTCGGGGGGCGTCTGGTCCATGTCGTCACCGGGTGGGGCTCGGGTGACGATCGCCCGTTCGGTCGACCGAATGGGTGCCCTGGTCCACGACGCGCCCCGAGCGCGCCCAGGAGACCGCGTCGCGCCGCAGCCCGGTGTATGAACGAGGCATGAGCGCCGCCGACGATCAACGATCCGAGTCCGCACCCACGGCGCAGGACGAGGTTGTCGACCTGCTGGCCGATCTCATCCGGATCAACACGAGCAATCCGACCCATCCCGAGCGGCCGGCCGCCGAGTGGGTGGCGGAGAAGCTCGACGAGGTGGGCATCGAATCTCAGATCATCGAGGCCGCCCCCGGCCGTGCCTCGACGGTCGCGCGCATCGCCGGCAGCGACTCCTCCCGGCCCCCGCTGCTGATCCACGGGCACCTGGACGTCGTGCCCGCCGACGCCGGGGAGTGGAGCGTCGACCCGTTCGCCGGCGAGGTGCGCGACGACTACGTCTGGGGCCGGGGCGCCATCGACATGAAGGACATGGACGCGATGACGCTCGCGTTGGTGCGCGAGTGGCAGCGCACCGGACGCAAGCCGCCGCGCGACATCGTGCTGGCGTTCGTCTCCGACGAGGAGGCGGGCGGCCGCCAGGGCGCGCACTATCTCGTCGACCATCACGCGGACCTCTTCGCCGACTGCACCGAGGCGATCAGCGAGGTCGGCGGCTTCAGCATCAGCCTTACCGACGAGGCCCGCGTGTACCTGATCCAGACGGCCGAGAAGGGCATCCACTGGCTGCGGCTGCTGGCCAGCGCGCCGCCCGGGCACGGCTCGATGCGCCACGACCAGAACGCCGTCACCAACCTGGCCCGCGCGGTGTCGCGCATCGGCGATCACGACTGGCCGATCGTCATCACCGACACGGTGCGCGCGACCGTCGAGGGCCTGGCCGCGCTCACCGGCCGCGACATCGACGCCGCCGACCCCGACTCGTGGCTGCCCATGCTCGGCGGCGCGGCGCGGATGATCGGCGCGACGATCCGCAACACCGCCAATCCGACGATGCTCGAGGCCGGTTACAAGGTGAACGTCATCCCGGGCCGCGCCGAGGCGTCGATCGACACACGCTTCCTGCCCGGCCAGGAGGACGACATGCTCGCCGTCATCGACGAGCTGATAGGCCCCGGCGTCACCCGGGAGACCATCGTGTCCGACATCGCCGTCGAGACCGGGTTCGAAGGCGCGCTCGTGGACGCCATGTCGGCCGCATTGCGCGCCGAGGACACGGGCGCGCACCCGCTGCCGTACCTGATGAGCGGCGGCACCGACGCGAAGTCGTTCTCGACGCTCGGGATGGCGTGCTTCGGCTTCTCGCCGCTGCGGATGCCGGCGGACCTCGACTTCATGTCGCTCTTCCACGGCATCGACGAGCGGGTGCCGGTCGACGGCCTCAAGTTCGGCGTCCGCGTGCTGGACCGGCTGCTCGGCTCCTGCTGAGCTGTCCCGCAACGCCGTGTCGGTGTGCGGTGGCAGGGTGATCGCGTGCTGCTAGCCGACGTCGCCGCCGCATCCGCCGACATCGCGGCAACGTCCGCGCGGCTGGCCAAGCGGGCCCGCATCGCCGAGCTGTTGGCGTCGGCGGAGCCCGACGAGACCGCGATCGTGGTCGACTGGCTGTCCGGCGAGCTCCCGCAGCGCCAGATCGGCGTGGGCTGGGCCGCCCTGCGGGCGCTGCCGGCCGCCGCGCAGCAGTCGACCCTGAGCGTCGGCGACGTCGACGCGCTCTTCACGACGATCCGCGCGACCACGGGCAAGGGCTCGCAGGCCCGACGCGCTGCGCTGCTGGGAGGGCTGTTCGGGGCGGCGACCGAGGTCGAGCAGACGTTCCTGCGCCGGCTGCTCGGCGGCGACCTGCGCCAGGGTGCGCTGCTCGGCGTCATGGCCGACGCCATCGGCTCGGCGTTCGACGTGCCGGGCGCGGACGTCCGGCGCGCTGCGATGCTCGGCGGCGCGCTGGCGGCGGTGGCGGTGGCCGCGCGCACGGGCGGGATCGACGCGTTGGCGCAGTTCCGGCTGCAGGTTGGCCGGCCGGTCGGTCCGATGCTCGCGCAGACGGCTGCCGACGTCGACGAAGCACTGACCCGGCTCGGCGGCACCGCGGTGTTCGAGGCGAAGCTCGACGGCGCTCGGGTGCAGGTGCACCGGGACGGCCCGCGGGTGTCGGTCTTCACCCGCAGCCTGGACGACGTCACCGCGCGGTTGCCCGAGGTCGTCGAAGCGACCCTCGCCCTGCCGGTGACGACCTTCGTGGCCGACGGCGAGGCGATCGCACTGCGACCGGACGGTCGACCGCACCCGTTCCAGGTCACGGCGTCGCGCTTCGGCCGCAGCGCCGACATCGACGCCGCCCGCGGCGCGCAGCAGCTGTCTGTCTTCTATTTCGACGTGCTGCACCGCGACGGCGAAGACCTGCTCGACGCGCCCGCCCACGCACGGGCCGCCGCGCTGGCCGAGGTCGTGCCCGAGCGCTTTCGCGTCGACCGGCTCGTCACGGCCGACGTGGCTGCCGCGCAGGACTTCCTCGACCGCACGCTCGCCGCCGGGCACGAGGGCGTCATGGCGAAATCGCTCGATGCACCGTACGAGGCCGGCCGCCGCGGCGCGGGCTGGTTGAAGATCAAGCCGGTGCACACCCTCGACCTCGTGGTGCTCGCCGTCGAGTGGGGGTCGGGGCGGCGCACCGGGAAGCTGTCCAACATCCACCTTGGGGCGCGCGACCCGGACGGCGGTTTCGTCATGCTCGGCAAGACGTTCAAGGGCATGACCGACCAGATGCTCGAGTGGCAGACCGCGCGCTTCCTCGAACTCGCCGACGGCCCGACAGACGGCTACGTCGTGCGCGTGCGGCCCGAGCAGGTGGTCGAGATCGCCTTCGACGGCCTGCAGACGTCGAGCCGGTATCCCGGCGGGCTGGCACTGCGGTTCGCCCGCGTGGTGCGCTACCGCGACGACAAGCGCGCCGAGGACGCCGACACCATCGACACCGTGCGCGCCTTCGCCGAGCGCGGCGGCCCGGCGACCTAGCGCCGCCGGTTCAGGTGGACAGGCCGGGCAGCGGCACGGACGTCTTGCGCAGCTTGCGACGCAGCATCACCTGGCGCGTGCCGTCCATGTAGCGGGCCACGCGGTGCAGTTCCCAGCCGCCGAACTCGGCGTGCAGCGACAGCTGTGCCGCAGCGTTCGACCGGGAGACCTCGGCCGGGATGCGCAGCGGCACGTACTCCCACTCGGGCTCGGTACGCGCGCTCATCGCGACCATTGAACGCTTTCCCTTCGGGCCGCACCACCAATGGGTTCAGCGCGGTGAGCCGAATGACATCGAGAATCCGCTCAGCTGTACCGAGGCGACCGGCCGCCGCCCGGCCAGCCAGCCGAGCGGACCGCCGGGCGGCGCGTCCCACGTCACCCTGCTGGTCGCCAGGCGTCCGCGCACCCGGACCGGGGTCACCACCGACACGCCGCCGCGCTCCTGCACGACCGAGAACCGCAGCGGCAGCACGCCCGGCAGCCCGTGTCGCCGGCAGGCCCGGCTGACCGCGAGCGGTGCCCCATCCAGCGCGGTAACGGCCAGATGCGAACCGGAGAAATCGAACGTCGCCTGCTCCTTGGGGATCGCCCACAACGCGCGGCCGCCCTCGCGCGACGCCGCGCTGTCGACCCAGATCGACAGGATCGTCGGCGCCACGGCCCGGCCGCGACGCACCAGCAGCGTCACCATCAGTTCGCGGTACGTCAGCACGCCCGGCGGCGTGTAGTCGACCCACGCCGCGGTCACGACGCACCGCCGGGCCAGCCGCACCGGCGACCAGCCCGGGGGAGCGACGATGGGCACCTGAGCGCTCGGCACGTGGAACGTCGAGGCGATCATCGTGCCGTGCAACTGCCACGGCTCGGGTGGGTAGCCGGTCGGCGTCGCGCTCATGCCACGGAACCGGCGAACAGCACGTCCACGAGCCGGTGCGCCCGCCGCGACCGCGTCCGGCCGCCAGTCCCGTGCAGGATCAGCGCGGCGTCGAGGCCCGGCTCGAAGGGCGCGACGGCCAGGTGCGGCAGCAGCAGCACCAGCATCGACAGCAGGGCGTCGACGTCGGTGTCGGCGCGCAGCGCGCCGCCGCGCACTGCGCCGTCCAACAACGGCCGTAGCCCGCGCGCGTACAGCCGATGTACCGGCTCGCGCACCGCCTGGCGCACCTGGGCATCGAGCTCCATCGTCGTCGCCGCGGTCACCCCGCGCTCCAACGGATGCGCGTCCATGTAAGCGATCCAGCGGTCGACCAGGCCGGCGAACTGCTCGACGAAATTCGCGCTGTCACCGACACGAGCCAACGCCGGCTCGAGCGCGGCGTAGATCCGCAGGGACGCCTGCTCGGCGACGTGGGCGAAGAAGTCGAACTTGTCGTCGAAGTACTGGAACAGCGAGCCCTTGGCGACACCGGCGTCGCGGGCGATGACGTTCAGGCTGCCGGCCGAGTACCCGTGCCGGCCGAACTCGGCCATCGCGGCGTCCAGCACGCGCTCCCGTCGTCGCGCGTCCAGGTTCTGCCAGGTGGTGCGTGGCATTTGCGCGCCCTCCGCAGCGGTGCCATAGTCGGGCAGGCCATCTTATGACCACCCGGTCATAATCGCTCAGGGGAGCTCGGATGAGCAAGGTGTGCGTCATCGGCGCCGGGTCGTCCGGCATCACCGCCTGCCAGGTGCTGCAGGCGCGCGGTATCGACTTCGACTGCTACGAGGCGGGTTCCGAGGTCGGCGGCAACTGGCGCTACCTCAACGACAACGGCATGTCGTCGGCCTACCGCTCGCTGCACATCAACACCTCGCGCGAGATCATGGAGTACAAGGCGTTCCCGATGCGCCACGACTACCCGACCTATCCCAACCATCGCCAGATCGCGCAGTACTTCGACCGGTTCGTCGACCACTTCGGCTTCCGCGATCGCATCCGCTTCGGCACCGAGGTCACGTCGGTGTCGCCGGTCGGTGACGGCACCTGGGACGTGACGGTGCGCGAGCGCGGCAGCAACACCGCGACGACGCACCGCTATGCCGCAGTGATCGTCGCGAACGGCCACCACTGGAATCCCCGCTGGCCGGAGCCGGCCTACCCGGGCGCGCAGACGTTCACCGGCGACCAAGTGCACTCGCACTACTACAAGACCTTCGACGACTACGCCGGCAAGCGCGTCCTGGTACTGGGCATCGGCAACTCCGCCTGCGACATCGCGGTCGAGACGTCGAAGGTCTCCGACCGGACGTTCCTCGCCATGCGCCGCGGGGCACACGTGATCCCCAAGTACGTCTTCGGCATCCCCACCGACCACCTGACCACGTCACCGGTCGCGCGGGTCGGCTGGTTCCCGGTGCAGCGCGCGATCCTCGGGCTGGTCATGAAGCTCGTGCGCGGCGACGTGACCCGCTACGGCCTGCCCAGGCCCGATCACAAGATCGCGTCGGCGCACCCGACCATCTCCGACGAGTTGCTGGTACGTCTCGGGCACGGCGACATCGTCGTCAAGCCGAACATCGCCAAGCTCGACGGCGACACCGTGCACTTCGTCGACGGCAGCAGCGAGCAGATCGACGTCGTCGTCTACTGCACCGGGTACAAGATCACTTTCCCGTTCCTGGACCGGACGGTGATCGACCCGCAGGACAACGAGATCTCGCTCTTCCACCGCGTGGTCGACCCGGCGAACCCCGGGCTGTACTTCCTCGGCCTGGTGCAGCCGCTCGGCGCGATCATGCCGCTGGCCGAGGCGCAGGCGGAGTGGGTCGCCGACCTGCTCGACGGGACATCGACGCTGCCGTCCGAGGCCGAGATGCGCGACGAGATCGCGGCGTACCACCGGCACCTGGACAAGCGCTACGTGAAGTCCAAGCGGCACACCATCCAGGTGGACTTCCTCGAGCACCTCGCCGAGCTCAAGGCCGAGCGCCGGGCCGGGGCGCGGCGCGGCGGTGCATCGCGCGCCCTGCCGATCATCGCGGGACGCGACGACGCCGCGCAGTCGGCGCCCACCCGGACCGGATGAGCGGTCCGGCCATCGCCGGGTACCGGCCGCCGGTTACGTTCGAAGACAGATCCCCTCAGCCCTGGAGGCACCAATGCCCACACGTACTGCCCGCACCGCCTGGACCGGCGGACTGCAGGACGGTTCCGGTCAGGTCGAGCTCAGCAGCTCGAAGGTCGGCACCTACGACGTCTCGTTCCCCAAGCGCGCTGCCGACGACGCCGGTGGCACCACCAGCCCCGAGGAACTGATCGCCGCGGCGCACTCGGCCTGTTATGCGATGCAGCTGTCCGCCTTCGTCGCCCAGGCAGGCGGCACGCCGCAGTCGCTCGACGTCCAGGCCGACGTCACGCTCGGCCCGGACCCGGCCGGCGGCTTCCGGCTGACCGGCATCACGCTCACGGTCCGCGGCGAGGTCGACGGCCTGGACGCGGCCGGCTTCGCGAAGGCGGCCGACGACGCCAAGGCAGGCTGCCCGGTCAGCAAGGCGCTGACCGGCGTCGAGATCTCCCTCGACGCCGCACTGGCGAGCTGACCGCTCCCGGTCCCACCCGCCCACTTCCGCGTTCAGTGGCGCGTTCCGGCGGTCAGTGGCGCAGAAATCCGCGCCACTCGGCCGGATAACGCGCCACTGAGGACGGGGGACGGTCACCGGACGGGGACGGCGGCCGGGCACAGCGGACGGTCAGTCGAGGCCGGACACGGCCCCGCGCAGCATCGCGGTGAGTTGCGTGCGGCGCGGCAGGGTGCCGACCTGGCGCACCGCCCGCGCCACCGCCGGCCCCGCGGCGTGCACGATCGACAGGTGCCGCTGCGCGCGGGTCAGCGCCGTGTAGACGAGCGGGCGCGACAGCATCCGCCCGGCCTCCGGCGGCAGCACCACCACGACGGCCGGGAACTCCGAGCCCTGCGCCCGGTGCACGGTGATCGCCCAGCCGTGCATCAGGTCGCCCAGCGCCTTGCCCTTGACCTCTGCGGGTCCGGACGCGAAGTCGACAGTGACAGCGCCCTCGGGGCCCACGTCGTCGACCCGGCCCACCTCGCCGTTGGCGAACCCGAACGGTTCGGCCTCCAGGTGGTTGGCGGTGGCGACCACCCTGTCGTCGGCGTCGAAGCGTCGCTTGCCCGAGCCGGGGTTGAGCTTCGCCTTCAACGCGGCGTTCAGCGCCTGGGTGCCGGCCGCGCCGCGGTGCACCGGCGTGACCACCTGCACCTGCTCGGCCGGGATGCCCAGCGCCCGCGGGATCGAGTCGGTGACCAGCTGCACCACCCGGTGCGCGGCCTCGGCCGAGCCGCGCGCGGTGACCACCGCTACCTCGTGCGTCGGGTCGTCGACGGCCGCGAGGTCCCCGGACCGCACCGCGGTCGCCAGCCGGGCGATCGTGCCGCCCTCGGCCTGCCGGTACAGCGTGGTGAGCTCGGTGACCGGCACCGCCCCCGCGTCGACGATGTCGCCGAGCACCCGGCCGGGACCGATCGACGGCAGCTGCGCCGGGTCGCCGACGAACACGACGTGCGTCGTGTCCGCGCAGGCGCTCAATAAGCGCGTCGGCGAGCTCGACGTCGAGCATCGACGTCTCGTCGACGACCACGACGTCCTCGTCCAGCGGCCAGTCCGTGCCGCGCGCGAACCCGCCGTCGAAGCGCACGCCGTCCTCGGAGCGGCGCGGCTGGGCGCCGAGCAACCGGTGCAGGGTCGACGCGGGCGCGTCGCACAACTGCTCGAGACGTTTGGCCGCCCGGCCGGTCGGCGCGGCGAGCGCGACCGTCCGTCCCGCCGCCTCGGCGATCGCCACGAGGGCCGCGACGGTGCGGCTCTTGCCGGTGCCGGGGCCCCCGGTCAGCACGGTGAACCCGCCGTCGAGCGCCGCGTGCACCGCCGCCCGCTGCGCGTCGTCGAGCATGTCCAGGTCCTTGGATCTGCGCTTGGGCGCGATGGGTTCGGCGGTGGCCACCAGCCGCGCGATGGCGTCGGCGACGCTGTCCTCGGCGTGGGCGTAGCGGGCGAGCGCGATGCCTTCCTCGCCGGCGGGCAGCACGCTGCCTGCCTCGAGCGCGGCCTGCACCGCGGCGGTGGCGTCGGGCACGTTGAACTCGGCAAGGTCGGCTATCACCTCGTCGCGCGCGGAGCGCGTGTGCCCGTCGCGGGCGTGCCGGGCGAGCACCCAACCCACCAGCGCGCGCGACCGGCGCGCGTCGTCGCGCGAGACGCCCGGAATGGCCGCGCGCGCCACCCGGTCGGCCTCGGGCGGCGTGACACCGACGATCGCCAGCAGCCGCCACGGGTCGTCGCGCAGCAGCCGCGGCGCAGGCGGTCCGAGCTGGTCGACGGCGCGGCCGGCGATGCGCGCGTCGACACCTGCGGCCACGAGTAACTGGGCGACCTCGTAGGCAGGCGTCGCGGCGATCCACGCCGACAACAGCCGCCCGGCCCGTTGCGGGCCGACCTTGGGCAGCGCCGTCAGGGCCCGGGTCGTGACGTCCTGCGGGCCGCGGATGCCCGCGTCGTCCAGTGCCTCGGCCAGTCGCTTGCCGAGGCCCGGCCACAGCCCCGCCGCGCAGAACGCGGCGAAGACCGGGTCGGCGGCCGTGGGCGATCCGGAGCCGGTCAGTGCACGTCCTCGGGATAGCCGATCACCGGCGCCGAGACGTCGTCGAGGGCGACCCGGATCTCCTGCGGCAGGTCCAGCGCCTCGCTCGCCAGCGCGCCGGTCAGCTGGCCCAGCGTGCGCGCACCCAGCACCGGGGCGACGACGCCCGGGCGATCGCGCAACCACGCCAGCGACACCGCCACCGGCGACGTCGCCAGCCCCTCGGCGGCGGTGGCGACTGCCTCGACGATGCCGGCGGCGCCGGGGGAGTCGATGGATACCAGCTGCGGGCGGTGTCCGCCCGCCGCGCGCGAATCGGCGGGCAGGCCGCCGCGGTACTTGCCGGTCAGCACGCCGCCGCCGAGGGGCGACCACGGGAACACACCGACCCCCAGCGCGGCGCAGGCCGGCACGACCTCGCGCTCGATGCCGCGGTCGACGAGGGAGTAGCGCACCTGGTTCGCGACGATCGGCGCGCGCCCGGGCACCGCGCGCTGCCACGCGGCCGCGCGCCCGATGCGCCAGCCGCAGTAGTTCGAGACACCGGCGTAACGCACCTTGCCGGCGGCGACGGCGGCGTCCAGCGCGGCCAGGGTCTCTTCGAAGGGCACCGAGTCGTCGACGTAGTGGACGTACCAGAGGTCGACGTGGTCCGTGCGCAGCTTGCGCAGCGACGCGTCGAGCTGGTTCAGCAAGGACCCGCGCGAGGCGTCGACGGTACGGCTGTCCGGCGTGCGGCGGATGCCCGCCTTCGTCGCGATCACGACGTCCTCGCGCGGCACGACGTCGGCCAGCAGGGCGCCGAGGATCGCCTCGGCCTCGCCGTAGCCGTACGACGGCGCGGTGTCGACGAGCGTGCCGCCGGCGTCGTGGAAGGCCACGAGCTGGGCCGCCGCCTCGTCCATGTCCGTCTCGATGCCCCAGGTCATGGTGCCGAGCGCGAGATGCGAGACCTTCAGTCCGCTTCGTCCGACAGTGCGCTGTTTCACGCTGAGAAGCTACCGGCCCGCCCCGCCGGAAGCGCAGCGCGGCGCCGCTAAGGTGGCGCGGTGCGCCTGGGACTCAACGTCGGATACTGGGGCCTGCGCGGCGATGCGAGCGAAGATCTCGATCTCGTCCGCGAGGCCGAACGCCTGGGCTTCTCGGTGGTCTGGGCGGCCGAGGCCTACGGTTCGGACGCGGTGTCGGTGCTGGCGTACCTGGCCGGGCAGACCTCGACGATCGAGCTCGGCAGCGCCATCCTGCAGATCCCGGCGCGCACCCCGACGATGACGGCGATGACCGCCGCGACCATCGACTCGCTGTCCGGCGGCCGGTTCCGTCTCGGCCTGGGCGTGTCCGGCCCGCAGGTGTCGGAAGGCTGGCACGGCGTGCGCTTCGCCAAGCCGCTGGCCCGTACCCGCGAGTACGTCGACATCGTCAACCTGGCGCTCTCGCGCGAGCGGGTGCGCTACGACGGCGCCACCTACCAGCTACCGCTGCCCGACGGTCCGGGCAAGGCCCTGCACCTGATGCTGCACCCCACCCGCGAGCACATCCCGATCTACCTCGCGGCCATCGGGCCGAAGAACCTCGAGCTCGCCGGCGAGATCGCGGACGGCTGGCTGCCGGTGTTCTTCGCCACGGGACACGCCGACGTCCTGCTCGAGCGCATCACCGCCGGGCGCGCGAAGGCCGGCAAGGACCTCACCGGCTTCGACGTCTGCCCGACCGTGCCGATCAGCGTCGGTGACGACCTCGACGCCTGCGCCGCGCCGGTGCGGCCCTACGCGGCGCTCTACGTCGGCGGCATGGGCAGCCGCGAGCAGAACTTCTACAACGACCTGGCCGTGCGGATGGGCTTCGAGCAGGCTGCCGCCGACGTGCAGGACCGCTACCTCGCGCGCGACTACGACGGTGCCGCGAACGCCGTGCCCTTCGACTTCGTCGACCGCACGTCGCTGCTCGGCCCGGTCGATCGGCTGACCGAACGCATCGCCGAGTTCGCCCAGGCGGGCGCCACCACCTTGTCCCTGGCACCGTGGGGCGCCGACGCCACCGAGCGCATCGCGTCCCTGCGCGCCGCCGCTGAGGCGCTGGACAAATCCGGATTGGGCGAGTGAGCCGGGGATGACATTCCTGCAGGCCATCGTGCTCGGCATCGTGCAGGGGCTCACCGAGTTCCTGCCCGTCTCCTCGACGGCCCACCTGCGCATCGTCCCGGCCCTGTTCGGCTGGCACTTCTACGGCGGGCACACCAACGACCCGGGCGCGCCCTTCACCGCGATCATCCAGCTCGGCACCACGCTGGCGATCGTCATCTACTTCTGGCGCGAGCTGCTGCACATCGTGGTGGCCTGGTTCCGCGGCCTGTTCGACCGCACCTGGCGCCGGACGCTGGAGTACAAGTTCGGCTGGTACCTGATCCTCGCGACGGTGCCGGTCGGCGTGTTCGGCCTGGTGTTCAGCCATCAGATCGAGACGGGTGCCCGCAACCTGTGGGTCATCGCGGTCACGCTGATCGCGCTCGCCCTGGTGCTGTTCGCCGCCGAACGCGTCGGGCGCCGCGACCGCGACGAGGAGCAGCTCGGCACCACCGACGCGGTGGTCGTCGGCGCGGCGCAGGCGCTGTCGCTGATCCCCGGCGCGTCCCGCTCGGGAACGACCATCACCGCGGGGCTGTTCCGCGGCCTCACCCGCGAGGCCGCAGCACGCTTCAGCTTCCTGCTGTCGACCCCCGCCGTCGTGCTGTCCGGCAGTTACGAGGCCATCAACCCGGGCAGCGGGCACAAGCCGCCGGGCGTGGGGCTCACCGGCGCGGCCCTGGTGGCTGCGTTCGTCGTGGGCCTGGCCTCGATCGCCTGGCTGATGCGTTTCCTGACCCGGCACAGCACCTACATCTTCATCTACTACCGGATCGCGCTCGGCGTGCTGCTGATCGCGCTGCTGTCCACCGGCGTCCTGTCGGCCACCCACTGACGTGTCGACGCTGCTGCTCGTCCGGCACGGGCTGACCGCGCTGACCGGACCGGTGCTCACCGGCCGTACCCCCGGCGTGCACCTGGACGAGCGCGGCCACAAGCAGGCCGCGGTGCTGGCACAGCGGTTGGCCGTGCTGCCGCTGCGCGCCATCGTGACCAGTCCGCTGGAGCGTTGCGTGGAGACCGCCGCAGCCGTGCGCGACGCGCAGTCCGGCGAGCCGGAATGGGCCGTCGACGACCGGCTCGTCGAATGCGGGTACGGCGACTGGACCGGCAAGACCATCAAGGAGCTGAGCAAGGACCCGCTGTGGAAGACGGTCCAGACACAGCCGTCCGCGGTGCGGTTCCCGAACGGTGAGGCGCTGACGGACATGTCGGCGCGCGCCGTGGCCGCCGTGCGTGACTGGGACGCCCGCCTCGGCGACGATGCCGTGTGGATGGCGAGCAGCCACGGGGACGTCATCAAGGCGATCGTCGCCGACGCGCTGGGGCTGCACCTGGACCAGTACCAGCGCATCGTGCCCGACCCGTGCTCGGTGTCGGTGATCCGCTACACGGCCACCCGTCCCTACGTGATCCGGGTCAACGACACCGGCGGCGACCTCGCCCCGTTCGTGCCGCCCAAGCGCCGGCGTCGCAAGCGCGCGGGCGACGACGCGACGGTCGGCGGCGGGGCGGGCGGCGGCACCGTCTGACACGCTGCGACGGGGTGTGCGTCACACGGCGCCCGCGGTGTCGCCGACTAAGCTGGAGCCATCATGCGCCAGCTGCACGTCTTCGAACGCCCGACCCGTTTCGTCGCGGGGACCGTCGGCACGCCGGGGGAGCGGACCTTCTACCTGCAGGCCGTCCAGGGGCCGCGGATCGTGTCGGTCGCGCTCGAGAAGCAACAGGTCGTGGTGCTGTCCGACCGCCTCGAGCAACTGCTGGACGAGGTCGTGGCCCGGACCGGCACCGAGCAGCCCGCCGCGCCGGGCGACAACGACGCGCTCGAGCTCCCCGTCGACGAGGAGTTCCGCGTGTCCGCGATGGGCCTGGCCTGGGACGGGGACTCCGGACTGGTGATCATCGAGGCACAGGCGCCGGTGGACAGCTCCGAGGAAGCCGAGCAGACGCTGCTCGAGGACGTCGAGGACGGCCCGGACGCACTGCGGGTGCTCATCGAGCCCACCGAGGCGCGCGCGTTCATCGAACGAGCCCGCAAGCTGGTGTCCGCCGGCCGGCCGCCGTGCCCGCTGTGCGGGCAGCCGCTCAGCGCCGAGGGCCACGTGTGCGTCCGGCTCAACGGCTACCACCGCAACGTCACGCTCAACACCTGACCCGCGTCCGGACACCGCCCTGACCACGCCAGACGACCTGACGCCGGCCCTGGCGCTGTCGCACGCGGGGGATGCCGCCGGCGGGGTGAGTGTCGAGGACGCCCTGGCGCTGCTGCGCGACGGTGAGCTCGCGATCGAGGGCCGCGTCGTGGACGCGTCGAATGCGACGTTCTACTGCGCTGTCACCGACGGGGGTCGCGCGGCCGCGTGCGTCTACAAGCCGGTGGCCGGCGAGCGCCCGCTGTGGGACTTCCCGGACGGCACGCTGGCCGAGCGCGAGGTTGCGGCCTACGAGGTGTCCGCGGCCAGCGGCTGGGAGGTCGTGCCGCCGACCGTCTACCGCGACGGGCCGGCCGGTCCGGGCATGGTGCAGCTGTGGGTCGACGTCGACGACACCGTCAACATCGGTCGGTTCATGCGCCGCCGCGACGTCGAACGGCTGCGCACGATCGCGGTCTTCGACGCCGTCATCAACAACGCCGACCGCAAGGGCGGCCACCTGCTGCCGACGCCCGACGGCCACGTCTACGGCGTCGACCACGGCGTCACGTTCAGCACCGAGGACAAGCTGCGCACCGTGCTGTGGCAGTGGGCGGGCGCGAAACTGCCACCCGATGCGCGGGCGGTGCTGGGCCGGCTCGCCGAGGACCTGCGCGGCCCGCTGGGCGACCGGCTGGGCGAGCTGCTGACCCAACGCGAGGTCCGCCAGACCCGGCTGCGGGTGCAGCGGCTGCTGTCCGACGGCCGGCACCCGGAGCCGTCCGGCGACTGGCCGGCCGTGCCCTGGCCACCCATCTAGGCCTGCAACGACCCTGGGGATCAGCCGGGCGCGCCGTCGACCGTTCCGCCGGTGGCCACGGTGTCCAGGCGCTGCAGGGTCTCGATGATGCCTTCGCGGTTGCGCTTGCCGAACAGCAGCCGCAACACGATGCGGTTCCATACGGGGCGCGCGTCCCATTGCTCGGTCACCCGGGTGCCGCCGTCGACCGGCTCGAAGACGTAACGCCACACGTGGCCGTTGAAGTGCCGCCACGCGATACGCCGGCCCTCCTCGAACTCGACGACGGTGTTCTGGATCTTGTAGTCGGTGCCGATGTGCATGTCCATGCCGAACGTCGCGCCGGGCGAGAGCCGCTGCGGTGCGCCGGCGCGAGTGGCCCGGACCGAGCCCGACCCGTCGATCAGCGGGTGCTTGGCCGGATCGGCGACGATGTCGAACAGGGCCTGCGCGGGCGCGGCGATGGTGCGCGTCTGTGAGATGAGGTAGGCGCTCATGTGCCGCAGTGTGCCCGCTAGCGTGGCCGCATGCAGACCTGGCCGGCCCCCGCGGTGCCCGAACTGCCCGGGCGCGGCGAGCCGCTGCGGCTGTGGGACACCGCGCGCGCGGCGATCCACGCCGACCGCGCCGCAGCACACCGCCCGGATGTACGTGTGCGGCATCACGCCGTACGACGCCACCCACCTGGGGCACGCCGCCACCTACTTGGCGTTCGACCTCGTCAACCGGGTGTGGCGCGACAACGGCCACGACGTGCACTACGTGCAGAACGTCACCGACATCGACGATCCGCTGCTCGAGCGCGCGGCCGCGACCGGCGAGCCGTGGACGGACCTGGCCACCCGCGAGATCGACCTGTTCCGCGCCGACATGGCCGGCCTGCGCGTGCTGCCGCCGGCGCAGTACGTCGGGGCCGTCGAGGCCATCCCGGAGATCGCCGAGGCCATCGGTCGCCTGCAGGACGCCGGAACGCCTACCGCGTCGACGACGACGTCTACTTCCCGGTGGCCTCCGCGCCGGACTTCGGCAGCGAGTCCACCTACGACCGCGCGCAGATGCTCGAGCTGTTCGCCGAGCGCGGCGGCGACCCGGAACGCGCCGGCAAGCGCGACCCGCTCGACTCGCTGCTGTGGCGCGCCGAGCGCCCGGGCGAACCGTCCTGGCCGACGCCGCTGGGTCCCGGGTCGCCCGGGCTGGCACATCGAGTGCAGCGTGATCGCGCTCAACCGGCTCGGCATGGGTTTCGACGTGCAGGGCGGCGGCTCGGACCTGATCTTCCCGCACCACGAGCACTCGGCGGCGCACGCGGAGGTGCTGACCGGCGAGGCGCCCTTCGCGCGGCACTACGTGCACGCCGGCATGATCGGTCTGGACGGCGAGAAGATGAGCAAGTCGCGCGGCAACCTGGTGCTGGTGTCCAAGCTGCGCACCGCCGGGGTCGACCCGATGGCGGTGCGGCTGGCGTTGCTCGACGGTCACTACCGGGCCTACCGCGAGTGGACGGGGGGCCGGCTGCCTGCCGCCGAGGCGCGGCTGGCACGGTGGCGCGCCGCCGTGGCGCTGCCGACCGCGCCTGCCGCCGACGGCGTGCTGGCGGGCGTGCGGGCAGCCCTGTCCGACGATCTGGACACCACCGCCGCGATCGCCGCCGTCGACACGTGGGTGGACGACACGCTGTCGAACGCCGAGGCACCTGCGGCGGGCGACCCGGCAGCGCCCCGCCTCGTGCGCGACACAGTGGACGCGCTGCTCGGCGTCAGCCTCTGACGCCGCCGCTCAGCGCGGTACGGCCAATGAGCACGCTCAGCGTGCGGAGCCGCCCGCGTGGCCGCCGCCGCGGTCGCGGCGGCGCAGGTAACGCTCGAACTCGCGCGCGATGGCGTCGCCGGAGACGTCGCTCATCTCACTGCGGTCGATCTCGTCGTCGCGCTCCTCCAGGTTGCGGATGTACTCGGTGACTTCCTCGTCCTCGGCGGCCATCTCGTCGACCAGCTTCTGCCACTCGTCGGCCTGCTGCGGGAGCTCGGCCAGCGGGATCGCGAGATCGATGACCTCTTCCACGCCGCGCAGCAGGGCGAGCGTTGCCTTCGGGTTCGGCGGCTGCGACACGTAGTGCGGCACGCCGGCCCAGAACGAGATGGCCGGGATGCCGTTCGTGACGCACGCGTCCTGCAACACGCCGACGATGCCGCTGGGCCCCTCGTAGCGCGAGCGCTCCAGGCCGTAGCGCTTCGCCGACTCGGGGTCGTAGGCCGTGCCGGTGACCTGGGTGGCGCGCGAGTGCGGCGTGTCGGACAGCAGTGCGCCGAGGGTGACGACCACCTGCACGTCCAGGGCATTGATGACCGTGAGCAGCTCCGCGCAGAAGGCCCGCCAGCGCATGTTCGGCTCGATGCCGTGCATCAGCACGACGTCGAAGTCCGCGCCGGGCGGCCGGCAGTAGGAGAATCTGGTCGTGGGCCAGCTGATGCGCCGGGAGATTCCGTCCACCAGCGAGACCGTCGGCCGGTTGACCTGGAAGTCGTAGTAGTCCTCGGGATCGAGTTCGGCCAGCGGCTGGGCGTCCCAGACCAGTTCGAGGTGCTCGATCGCGTCGCTCGCCGCGTCACCCGCGTCGTTCCAGCCCTCGAAGGCCGCGACCAGGACCGGAGCGACGAGCTCTGGCCATTGCGCGGGGTTCGGCGTACTCATGGCGTGCCAGCCTACGACCGGCACACGGGCCGACCGGCCAGGCGCACGAGGCGGCGCGGGGCGTCCGGGCCCGGCCGACGCCGCGCAAAAGCCGGGCGGACGTGCGCCCGTCCGTATCATCGACGGCGACCGGGACGTCGGCGCCGTGCCACCGCGCTGCGCCTCCGGACCGTCGTGACCTCGCCCGGCCGCGGCCGGCTGCACCCAGGAAGGCACGCGTGCCCGACACCGTCGAACTACGCCCGGACTGCACGGACGCGCTGCGCGCCGCGCTGCGGGAGCGCATCCTGCTGCTCGACGGCGCCATGGGCACGATGATCCAGCGGCGCGGCTTCAGCGAGGCCGACTTCCGCGGCGAGCGCTTCGCCGACTGGCCCAGCGACCTGCGCGGCAACAACGACCTGCTGACGCTGACCCAGCCCGACGCCATCACCGAGATCCACCGCGCGTACCTGCGGGCCGGCTCGGACCTGGTGGAGACCAACACCTTCAACGCCCAGCGGATCTCGCTCGCCGACTACGACATGAGCGAGTTCGCCTACGAGATGAACCTCGAGGCCGCCCGGCTCGCCCGTACCGCCTGCGACTCGGTGACGGCAGAGGAGCCGGGGCGCCCGCGCTTCGTCGCCGGGGCGCTCGGGCCCACCAACCGCACCGCGTCCATCTCCCCGGACGTCAACGACCCGGGTGCCCGCAACGTCAGCTACGAACAGCTCGTCGAGGCCTACCTCGAGCAGGCCAACGGCCTGGTCGACGGCGGCGCCGACCTGCTGCTGATCGAGACGATCTTCGACACGCTCAACGCCAAGGCGGCGATCTTCGCGCTCGAGACGCTGTTCGAGGAGCGCGGACGTCGCTGGCCGGTGATGATCTCCGGCACGATCACCGACGCGTCCGGGCGCACGCTGTCCGGGCAGACCACCGAGGCGTTCTGGAACTCCGTGCGCCACGCCCGACCGGTGCTCGTGGGGCTCAACTGCGCGCTGGGCGCCGCCGAGATGCGGCCCTACCTCGCCGAGATCTCGCGCATCGCCGACTGCTTCGTGTCCTGCTACCCGAACGCCGGGCTGCCGAACGCCTTCGGCGAGTACGACGAGACGCCCGACCAGACCGCCGACGTCGTGCAGGAGTTCGCCAAGAGCGGGCTGGTGAACGTCCTCGGCGGTTGCTGCGGCACCACGCCGGAGCACATCGCCGCGATGGCCGCGCTGGTCGACGGCATCGCGCCGCGCGTGCCGGCCGAGCTCACACCGGCCATGCGGCTGTCCGGCCTGGAGCCGGTGACGATCACCGACGAGTCGCTGTTCGTCAACGTCGGCGAGCGCACCAACATCACCGGCTCGGCGCGCTTCCGCAACCTGATCCGCGACGGCGACTACAACACCGCGCTGACCGTCGCCCGCCAACAGGTCGAGAACGGCGCTCAGATCATCGACGTCAACATGGACGAGGGCATGATCGACGGCGTCGCGGCGATGGACCGCTTCGTCAAACTCATCGCCAGCGAACCGGACATCAGCCGGGTGCCGGTGATGGTCGACTCCTCGAAGTTCGAGGTCATCGAAGCGGGCCTGCGCTGCCTGCAGGGCAAACCGATCGTCAACTCGATCTCCATGAAGGAGGGCGAGGACAAGTTCCGCCGCGAGGCGACGCTGTGCCGCAAGTACGGCGCGGCGGTCGTCGTGATGGCCTTCGACGAGGACGGCCAGGCCGACAACCTCGAGCGCCGCAAGACGATCTGCGAGCGGGCCTACCGCATCCTCGTCGACGAGGTCGGCTTCCCGGCCGAGGACATCATCTTCGACCCGAACATCTTCGCGCTCGCCACCGGCATCGAGGAGCACGTCAACTACGGCGTCGACTTCATCGAGGCAACGCGCTGGATCAAGCAGAACCTGCCGGGCGCGCTGGTGTCCGGCGGCGTCTCCAACGTCTCGTTCAGCTTCCGCGGCAACAACGCCGTCCGTGAGGCCATCCACGCCGTGTTCCTGTACCACGCGATCGCGGCCGGCATGGACATGGGCATCGTGAACGCGGGCGCACTGGTCGTCTACGACCAGGTGGACCCGAAGCTGCGCGAGCGCATCGAGGACGTCGTGCTCAACCGACGCCCGGACGCCGCTGAGAGGTTGCTCGAGGTCGCCGCGGAGTTCGCCGGCGACGGCAAGAAGGCAGAGGCCGCCAACGAGGAGTGGCGCGAGTTGCCCGTCGGTGAGCGCATCACGCACGCCCTGGTCAAGGGCATCGACGCGTACGCCGAGTCCGACACCGAGGAACTGCGCGCTGAGATCTCCGCGCGCGGCGGGCGGCCGATCGAGGTCATCGAGGGCCCGCTGATGGACGGCATGAACGTCGTCGGCGACCTGTTCGGCGCCGGCAAGATGTTCCTGCCGCAGGTGGTGAAGTCCGCCCGCGTGATGAAGAAGGCCGTCGCGTACCTCATCCCGTTCATCGAGGCGGAGAAGAAGCCCGGCGACGTCGAGCAGAAGAAGGGGACGGTCGTCATGGCGACCGTCAAGGGCGACGTCCACGACATCGGCAAGAACATCGTCGGTGTCGTGCTGCAGTGCAACAACTACGACGTCATCGACCTCGGCGTGATGGTCCCCGCGCAGAAGGTGCTCGACGCCGCGAAGGAGCACGACGCCGACATCATCGGGCTGTCCGGGCTGATCACGCCTTCGCTGGACGAGATGGTGAACTTCGCCGCCGAGATGGAACGGCAGGGCTTCGACATCCCGTTGCTGGTCGGCGGGGCGACGACGTCCCGCGCGCATACCGCGGTCAAGGTCGACAAGCAGTACCACGGGCCGGTCATCTGGGTGAAGGATGCGTCGCGTTCGGTGCCGGTGGTCGCCGCGCTGCTGTCCGACGAACGGCGCCCGGCGCTGCTCGCCGACGTCAAGACCGACTACGACTCGCTGCGCGAACGGCACGCCGCGCGGTCCGAGGCGAAGGCGATGCTGCCGCTGGACACGGCGCGCGCGAACCGCACGCCGATCGACTGGACCGGGTACCAGCCGGTGCGCCCGCGCATGGTCACCCAGCAGGCGCGCGACCTGCACACCGACGACTACCACAAGCCGTCGACGCCGACGCAATTCGTGAAGGTGTTCCACGACTACTCGCTGGCCGAGCTGCGCGAGTACATCGACTGGCAGCCGTTCTTCAACGCCTGGGAGATGAAGGGCAAGTTCCCCGACATCATCAACAACCCGACGACCGGCGAGGCCGCGCGCAAGCTCTACGAGGACGCGCAGGCCATGCTCGACCAGATCGTGGACGAGAAGTGGCTGACCGCGGCAGGCGTGTTCGGCCTGTTCCCGGCCAATGCGGTCGACGGCGACGACATCGAGGTCTACACCGACGAGACGCGGGCCGAGGTCCGCACCGTGCTGCACCAGTTGCGCCAGCAGACCGAACACCGCCCGGGCATCCCGCACCGTTCGCTGGCCGACTTCATCGCGCCGAAGGACACCGGACTGCGCGACTGGGTGGGGGCCTTCGCCGTCACAGCAGGGCTCGGCAGCACGCAGAAGGCCGAGCAGTTCAAGGCCGAGCTCGACGACTACAGCGCGATCCTGCTGGAGTCGCTGGCCGATCGGCTCGCCGAGGCGTTCGCCGAGCGGATGCACGAGCGGGTACGCGCCGAGTTCTGGGACTACCAGCCGGACGAGGACCTGGACAACGAGGCGCTGATCAATGAGAAGTACGTCGGCATCCGGCCCGCCCCCGGCTATCCCTCGTGCCCCGAGCACACCGAGAAGCAGACCATCTGGGAGCTCCTCGACGTGAAGGCCAACGCCGGCATCGAGCTGACCGAGAGCATGGCCATGTGGCCCGGTGCGTCGGTGAGCGGGCTCTACTTTTCGCACCCGCAGTCGCAGTACTTCGTGCTCGGCCGCGTCGGTCGCGACCAGGTCGAGGACTACGCCAAGCGCAAGGGCTGGACGGTGGACGAGGCACAGAAGTGGCTCGCGCCGAACCTCGGTTACCGCACCGACGACGAGTAGTCGGTGCCGGCAGCCGTAAGTCACCGGTAAGCCCGCGGCGGCACTGCGGCGCAGCGCACGGCCATACGCTCGGAAGCGCCGTGCCGCGCGTCCTGGGAGGCCTGTCATCGTCACGCTGCTGATCGTCGGCTTCGTCGCCGGCGTCATCACCAGCATCTCGCCGTGCGTGCTGCCGGTGTTGCCGATGGTGTTGACGTCCGGCGTGGGCCGGCGGGCCGCTGCCGACGACGTTGCCGGCGCCGACAGCGCCGATCCGCCGGCGCGCCGCCGCTCGCTGCGGCCGGTGCTCGTCGTCGCGGGACTGGTGGTGAGTTTCGCGCTGTCCACGCTGCTGGGTTCGCTGGTGCTCAGCGCACTCGACCTGCCGCAGGACCTGCTGCGCGACGCCGGCATCGCTGTCCTGGTGCTCATCGGACTCGGCCTGCTGGTGCCCCGCGTCGGGGATCTGCTCGAGCGTCCCTTCACGCGGTTGCAATTGCGGCGCACCGGCAACAGCCCGGCACGCGGCGGCGGCTTCGTCCTGGGCCTCGGTCTCGGCCTGCTGTACGTGCCGTGTGCGGGGCCCGTGCTCGCCGCCATCGCTGTCGTGGGCGCCACGCACCACGTCGGCTGGCGGGCAGTCCTGCTCACCGCCGCGTTCGGCCTCGGTGCCGGCGTCCCGCTGCTGGTGCTGGCGCTGGCCGGCGATGCGCTGAACCGGCGCGCGGGGGCGCTGCGACGCCGCGCGCCGCTCGTGCGTGCGGTCAGCGGCGTCGTCATGATCGCCATGGCGCTGGTGATCGGCTTCAACCTCACCGACGGCCTGCAGCGCTCGGTGCCCGACTACGTCAATGCATTGCAGAACAGCTTCGAGGGCAACGCCGCCGTGGCCAGGCAACTGGGCACCGTGACCGGGCACGGGGGATCGGCGGTCCCGTCGCGGCCCGCAGCCACCGGCAGCGGCTCCGCCGATCTCGGCGGCGCCTGCCGGCAGGGCGGCACCGAGCCGGAGAACTGCGGCCGGGCACCCGACTTCCGCAAGATCAGCAGCTGGTTGAACACGCCGGGGGACAAGCCGCTGACGCTGCAGGCGCTGCGCGGCAAGGTGGTGCTGATCGACTTCTGGACCTACAGCTGCATCAACTGCCAGCGCGCGCTGCCGCACGTCGAAGCCTGGTACCGCAACTACGCCAAGGACGGTCTTGTCGTCATCGGCGTGCACACGCCCGAGTTCGCGTTCGAGCACGTGCGCTCCAACGTGCGCTCGCAGGCCGCGGCGCTCGGCGTCAAGTACCCCGTCGCGATCGACAACGCGTACGGCACCTGGAACGCCTACGACAACGAGTACTGGCCCGCGGAGTACCTCATCGACGCCCACGGCAACATCCGGCACGAGACGTTCGGCGAGGGCGACTACGGCAACACCGAGCTGCAGATCCGCGAGCTGCTGCACGCCGCGCACCCGGGCCTGTCGTTGCCGACGTCCACCGACGTGCCGGCCGCGGATCTCGGCGACGTCCAGACGCCCGAGACCTACCTCGGCTACGCCCGCGGCGACCTGCACAACTCCTCGGGCACCACGCTGTACCCGAACAGGACCCACCGTTACAGCTATCCCGGCGGCCTCGACCCGGACGCGTTCGCGTTGAGCGGCACGTGGACGCAGCGCGGCCAGTACGTCGACGCCGGCCCCGGCGCCGCCCTCGAACTCAGCTACGACGCCGACACGGCCTATCTCGTCCTCGGCGGCAGCGGCACCGTGCAGGTGAGCATCAACGGCGCACCGGCCCGCACGATCGTCGTCAGCGGTGCACCGAAGCTCTACACCCTGGCGTCGTCGGGCAGCGCGCACCGTCGCAAGCTGACCCTCAGCGCGACGAGCGGCGTCCAGGCCTACGACTTCACCTTCGGCTAGAGGCGCAGAGCGCGTGGGCCGGCCGCCGCGTGTTGCCGGCCGCCACCCGCGGTGCGACGCTTGACGAGAGGTGGTTGCCATGTGGTTCATGGACGTCCTGATCGTGGTGGTCATCGCGGCCGGCATCTACGGGTTCGTGGTGCTGACCCGCCAGCGGACCCGCCGCCTGTCCAGCCATACGAACCGCACGGCCCAGGACATGTACGACGAATTCGCGGATTCGCCGGCTGCCCAGCGTCGCTACGCTCGAAAACGTGGCGGCACGTGGCGCGAAAACGGCTAGCTGTCACGGCAGCAACGCTCGGCCGTATCGTCGCAACGTGTACCCGCCGCAGACCCAGCCAGCCAGCACGTGACCTCCGGGCCGACAGACACGGGCAGGGCGCTGCGTGCGGTCCTGTTCGACATGGACGGAACGCTCGTCGACACCGAGCCGTACTGGATGGCCGCGGAGTACCGGCTCGTCGCCGAGTTCGGCGGGTCGTGGAACGACGAGCACGCCTACAACCTGGTGGGCAACGACCTGCTCGTGTCCGCGCGATACCTGCGTGACGTCGGCGGCGTCGACCTCGACCCGGCGGTGATCGTCGAGCGGCTGCTCGACGAGGTCGTGGTCGCGGCACGCCGCGAGATGCCCTGGCGACCGGGCGCGCGCGAACTGCTCGCCGAGTGCACCGCAGCGGGGGTGCCGTGCGCCATGGTGACGATGTCCTACACCCGGTTCGCGGACGCGCTCGTCGACGTGTTGCCGGCTGACACCTTCGCCACCGTGGTCACCGGTGACCAGGTGTCCGCCGGGAAGCCGGACCCCGAGGCGTACCGGACCGCGTGCGAGCGGCTCGGCGTGCCGCCGTCCGACAGCGTGGCGATCGAGGACTCGCCGACGGGCCTGGCCTCGGCCGAGGCCGCCGGCTGCGTGACGGTCGCCGTGCCGCACCATGTGCCCATCCCCGACGCGCCGGGCCGCACCCGGGTGCAGTCGATGACCGAGTTGACCGTCGACGCGCTGGACTCGCTGGTCCGACGCCGCGTCAAGGCGTGAGGACCTCGGCCGGCGGGTCGTCGCGCGGGTCGGTGAGCACGGGTCGCTCCGGATAGGGCGGGGGAGTGCCGCCCCAGGACGGGCAGTAGGCCTTGAAGTCGCACCACTCGCACAGCCGGCTCGGGCTCGGCCGAAAATCGCCGGTCTGCATCGCCCGCTGGATCGCCGCCCAGATCGCCATCAGCGTCCGCTCGAAACGAACGAGTTCCTCGGCATCAGGGGCATAGCTCAACGTGTCGGTGTCGGCGAGGTAGATCAGCCGGAGCTGGCGCGGGACGACGCCCCGGATGCGCCACAACACCAGGGCGTAGAACTTCATCTGGAACAACGCCTTGGCCTCGAAGGCCTCGCGCGGGGTGGCGCCCGTCTTGTAGTCGACGATGCGCAGGTCACCCGCCGCCGAGACGTCGACGCGGTCGATGTAGCCGCGCAGCCGCACGCCGTCGGTCACCACCTCGACGAGCTGCTCGCGCTCGGCCGGCTCGAGGCGGGTCGGGTCCTCGAGCCGGAAGTAGTTGGCGAGCAGTTCACCGGCGGAGGCGAGCCACTCGCCGAGGTCTGCGCGCGCCGGGGGAGCGTCGGTGGCGTCATCGGTGGCGTCATCGGTGGCGCCGTCAGTGGCGCCGTCAGTGGCGACGTCGCCGACCGGGAACAGGGCGTCGACCCGCGGATCCTCCGCGCGCAGTTGCTGCCATGCCTCGGGCACCATCGCCCGGGCGGCGTCGAGTGTCCGCTCGGCGGCGGGCAGGTCGAACAGGCTCTCGAGCACCGAGTGCACGAGCGTGCCGCGGCTGGCGGCGAGCGAGGGCGACTCGGGCAGCCGGTCGATGCACCGGAAGCGGTAGAGCAGCGGGCACGTCTTGAAATCCGCGGCCCGCGACGGGGACAGGGAGCCGAGAACGGCCGGCGGCAGCGGCTCGGGCTGCGTGTCGGCGCCGTCCGCGGCGGCGGTGTCGTGCAGTGCGGTGCTCATGTCGGCGACCCTAGGCGCGGCCTCCGACAATTCCGGTTCACCGGGCTGCGGCGCGTCGGTCAGTTCACGCCACCGATGCGCCCGAACGGCCAGGTGATCGCGAATACCTTGCCGATGATGGACGACGTCGGTATCGGCCCGAACGCGCGGCTGTCCTCCGAGTCGCACCGGTTGTCACCCATGACGAACACGTCGTGGTCCGGGACCTGCCAGGTGCTGTGCCCCGCCACGAGCGGCTTCGTCGCCGCGGCACCGCACTTCTTGTTGACGTACGGCTCGGTGAGTTGCAGACCGTTGACGTACACGAGGCCCTTCTTCAGCGCGACGGTGTCGCCCGGCAACCCGATCACGCGCTTCACCAGCACGCTGTCGTTCGTGTCGACGCCGGCCGGCCGGCGGAACACGACGACGTCCAGCTCACCCGGCGTCCCGGACGTGTCGGACAGCTTGTTGATCAGGATGTGGTCGTCGTCGCAGCCCGGGCAGCCGTGCAACGTCGGCTCCATCGACGCGGACGGGATGTAATACGGCTGCACGACGTACACCCGCAGTGTGACGGCCGCGCCCGCGATGATCGCCAGCACCAGGAACAGCCGCACGAGGCGGCGGACGACCGCGCGCCGGTCGTTCGAGCCCTTCTCGGCATCGCCGTCGCCGGTCTTTTCCGCTTTCGGCTTGTCGCCTTTCGGCTTGTCGGCCTTTCGGCTTGTCGGCCTTCGGCTTCTCGGCCTTCCGCTTGCGCCGTTTCGGTTCGGCGGTCGAGGCTGCGTCCGCACCGTTCGCCGCGCCCCCGTCGTCGGGTTGCGGTTGGGAGGCCTCGAGGAACTTGCTGAGGTCGGGCGGTCGCGGGTCCCGCCCGCTGGGCCGTTCGCCCCGCGGCGGATCGACGGGACGGCCGTCGACGCCCTGGTGACCGTCCGGTGGCCCCCCGGCCCGGTCCGGCCGCGGCCGGGGCGACGGCCGCGACGGTGGCGCGCCGTCGTCGGCTGCGGTGGGGGATCGGCCGTTCTGCTGAGCGGGTGACGCAGCGAGCGCGGCGTGCCGCGGTGTTCCCGCGGGCTCGACGGCGACCCGTCGGCCGCGGCGCCAGCGAGCGGTGCGTACGCCCGCGCCGCCATCCGGGACGTCGGGAGTGTGCGCCGGGGGTGTGGGTGCTTGCGCTGCTGATCCGGTACCCGCTGGTTCGGCGTCCGGCGCGGTGCGCGGGACCGGGGACGGGCGGGGGCGGCGGCGTTCACCCGCGCCGACGTCGCTTCCCACCCCGGTACGGTAGCCAATCCCCCCTGCGTCTGCCCCGTAAGGTCGCAACCGTGATCGAACAGCCGCGCAGCCGGCGCGGGCGGCTGTCCGGTGGCATCCCGTTCGGCCGGGTATGGGGTGTGCCGATCCTGGTCGCGCCGTCCTGGGTGCTCACCGCGGTGTTGCTGGCCGCGGTCTACGGGGCGGTGCTGCGCGACGCCGTCGCCGGTCTGTCCGCCACGACCTCGTACCTCGCGGCGTCGGTGTTCGCCCTGCTGTTCAGCGGTTGCGTGCTCGCGCACGAGGTCGGCCACACCGTCGTGGCGCGTGCGCTGCACTACGACGTCCGGCGCATCGTGCTCTTCGCCATGGGCGGCGTGTCCGAGATGCGCCGCGAACCCGCCCGCCCGCGTGACGCACTGCTGACAGCCGGCGCGGGCCCACTGGTCTCCATCGCGCTGGGCGGCCTGGCGTGGCTCGCCCGCGACGCCACCGCCGGAAGCGGACTGACGTCCGCAGTGCTCGTACTGCTGTGCTGGAGCAATCTCGTGCTGGCCGCGTTCAACCTGCTGCCCGGCCTGCCGCTCGACGGCGGCCACCTGCTGCAGGCCGCGCTGGCCGGATGCGGTTGCCCGCCTCTGACGGCCGCGCGCATCGCCGCGTGGAGCGGGCGGTTGCTGGCCGCCGCCGTCGCGGTGCGGCGCGCTCGAACTCGGGCGCAGCGCGCTCGGTCTCACGTCGGGCGTGCTCAGCCTCGCGCTCGCCGCCTACCTGTGGCTGGGCGCCACCCAGGAGTGGAAGCTCGCCGTCCTGCACAGCCGGCTGCCGGCCATCCGCGTCGCCGATCTGCTGCGCCCGGGCCTGTTCGTGCCCGCCGACCTGCCGGTCGCCGAGGCCCTGCGCCGCGCCGCCCAGCAAGGCGCGGGCGGCCTCGTCGTGGTGGACGCCGCCGATCGGCCGGACGCGATCGTCGACGAGGCGCTCATCGGCGCCGTCCCGCCCGAGCGCCGCCCCTGGTTGACCGTCGCCCAGGTGGCGCGGCGCCTCGAGCCCGCACTGCTGCTGCCCACCGACATCGACGCCGAGGAGCTGCTCGAACGAATGCAGGCGATGCCCGCCCACGAGTACCTCGCCGTCGACTCCGGCGGGCGCCCCGCCGGCGTCATCAGCACGCGCGACTTCACCCGGCGGCTCAGCCGCGGCAGCACATGAGCCGCGCCCCGGGCTCCGGCCCGTTCACCGAGGGCGAGCGCGTGCAGCTCAGCGACCCGAAGGGCCGGCTGCACACCGTCACCCTCGAGCCGGGCAAGCAGTTCCATACGCACCGCGGCGCCATCGAGCACGACGCGCTGATCGGGCAGCCGGAAGGCAGCGTGGTGTCGTCGACCAGCGGCACGCTGTACCTCGCGTTACGCCCGCTGCTCGCCGACTTCGTGCTGTCGATGCCGCGCGGCGCGGCCGTCATCTATCCGAAGGACGCCGCGCAGATCCTGACGATGGGCGACATCTGTCCGGGCGCGACAGTGCTGGAGGCGGGCGCCGGGTCGGGCTCGCTGACCTGCGCGCTGCTGCGGGCCGTCGGACCGGCAGGCCGTGTCGTCTCCTACGAGGTGCGCGACGACCACGCCGATGTCGCGGTGCGCAACGTGGAGACCTTCTTCGGCGCGCAACCGGACAACTGGTCGTTGCGCCGCGCCGACCTCGCCACCCACCCGGCCGAGGAGGCCGTCGACCGCGTGGTGCTGGACATGCTCGGCCCGTGGGAGGTCCTGCCGCAGGCGGCGGCGGCGCTGCGGCCGGGCGGCGTGCTCATCGGTTACGTGGCCACCACGACGCAGCTGTCCCGGCTGGTCGAGGCGCTGCGCGAGCTCGGCGGGTTCACCGAGCCCGTTCCTGGGAGACGTTCATCCGCGGCTGGCACGTCGTGGGGCTGGCCGTGCGCCCGGAGCACCGGATGATCGGGCACACCGCGTTCCTGGTGACCGCGCGCCGGCTCGCACCCGGCGTCGTGGCCCCGGCCCGCCAGCGCCGCCCGACGTCGACCTGACCGCTGGCACAGGGCGTCAGCCGGCGTCCGGGCCCTCGACCTCCACACCGTCGGCCTCGCGCACCACGTGGATGCATTCGCCGGGGCACTCCTTCGCCGAGGAGATGACGTCCAGGCGCAGCCCTGCCGGGACGTCGGCCCGGGCACCGGGCGCCTCGAGCAGCTCGCCGGAGCCGTCCTTGACGTAGGCGAGGCCGTCGACGTCGAACTCGAACACCTCCGGCGCATACTGCACGCACAGGCCGTCGCCGGTGCACAGCTCTTGATCGATCCACACGCGCAAAGACTCGCTCACGGTCGTGAAACTCCCCGGAAATACGCTCGGATTTCAGTGCTTCAAGGACGAGGGTAGTTCCGCTGTCCGCGGCGCTCGCGTGTGTAGGGTGGGATTTCGCGAACACTCCGCGATGTATGGGAGGTGGCCGCAATGGCGCAGGAACCGCGCGGTGGGCACGACGAGTCTCGATTCCACGGTGAGGCGGACGCCCGGCGGCGCACCGCGTTCCTCGAGCAGGAACTCGACCTGCTGCGGGCCAAGGTCGCCGAGTCGCCCCGGCACATGAGGTTGCTCGAGGAGCGACTCAACGAATCCCAGGCGCGCCTGGCCGCGCTGACCGAGCGCAACGAGCGGCTCGCCGCGACGCTGCGCGAGGCGCGCGAGCAGATGGTGCAGCTCAAGGAAGAGGTCGACCGCCTCGCCCAGCCGCCGAGCGGCTACGGCGTGTTCCTCGAGGCGTTCGAGGACAGCACCGTCGACATCTTCACCTCCGGGCGCAAGCTGCGTGTCGCGGTGTCGCCCGAGGTCGAGCTCGGCGAGCTGCGCGCACGGCCAGGAGGTCATGCTCAACGAGGCGATGAACGTCGTCGCGGCGCGTGGCTTCGAGCGCGCCGGCGAGATCGTGATGCTACAAGGAGATCGCTCGACGGCGGCGACCGCGCCCTGGTGGTCGGGCACACCGACGAGGAACGCGTCGTCTTCCTCGCCGACATCCTGCGCGAGAAGCCGCTGCGGGCGGGCGACTCGCTGCTGCTCGAGACACGCTCGGGCTATGTCTACGAACGCATCCCGAAGAGCGAGGTCGAGGAACTCATCCTCGAAGAGGTCCCCGACATCGACTACACCGACATCGGCGGCCTCGGCTCGCAGATCGAGCAGATCCGCGACGCCGTCGAGCTGCCGTTCCTGCACGCCGACCTGTTCCGCGAGCACCAGCTGCGCCCGCCGAAGGGCATCCTGCTCTACGGCCCGCCCGGTTGCGGCAAGACGCTGATCGCGAAGGCCGTCGCGAACTCCCTGGCCAAGCAGGTGCAGAAGGTGCACGGCGGCGACGAGAAGGCCACCGCGTTCTTCCTCAACATCAAGGGTCCGGAGCTGCTGAACAAGTACGTCGGCGAGACCGAGCGGCACATCCGGCTGGTCTTCCAGCGCGCACGGGAGAAGGCGTCGCGACGGCACGCCGGTGATCGTGTTCTTCGACGAGATGGACTCGATCTTCCGTACCCGCGGTTCCGGCGTGAGCTCCGACGTGGAGAACACGATCGTGCCGCAGCTGCTCAGCGAGATCGACGGCGTCGAGGGCCTGGAGAACGTCATCGTCATCGGCGCCTCGAACCGCGAGGACATGATCGACCCCGCGATCCTGCGCCCGGGCCGGCTGGACGTCAAGATCAAGATCGAGCGCCCGGACGCCGAGGCCGCGCGCGACATCTTCTCCAAGTACATCCTGACGACGGCCTGCCGATCCACGCCGACGACCTGAGCGAGAACGGCGGCGACCCGGCGGCGACAGTCGCGGCGATGATCCAGCACACCGTCGAGCGCATGTACACCGAGTCCGAGGAGAACCGCTTCCTGGAGGTCACCTACGCCAACGGTGACAAGGAGACGCTCTACTTCAAGGACTTCAACTCCGGCGCGATGATCCAGAACATCGTCGACCGCGGCAAGAAGATGGCGATCAAGGACCTGCTGACCACGGCCAGCGCGGCCTGCGCATGCAGCACCTGCTCGCCGCGTGCGTCGACGAGTTCCGCGAGAACGAGGACCTGCCGAACACGACCAACCCCGACGACTGGGCGCGGATCTCCGGCAAGAAGGGCGAGCGGATCGTCTACATCCGCACGCTCGTGTCCGGCGGCAAGGGCACCGAGTCGGGCCGCGCGATCGACACGGTCGGCAACACCGGGCAGTACCTTGTAAGTGCGCGCCGCCGCGCCCATCACCTACGTCGTGACGTTCTGGCAGGGGGTGCTCGTCGCTCGCGCGGCGTGCTGGGCCGGGGCGATCAACACGGTCGTCGGGTCCGGCACGCTCGTCACGTTCCCCGCGCTGCTCGGCGTCGGGCTGCCGCCGGTCACCGCGAACGTCACCAACACGATCGGCCTGTTCCCCGGCTCGTTCGTCGGGGCCTACGGCTACCGCGCGCGAACTCGCGGGCCAGCGCGGCCGGGTCGCGCGACTGGCACCGGCGACCGTCGTCGGCGCGGTCGCCGGGCGCGCTGCTGCTGCTCGTGCTGCCCGCGTCGGCGTTCAAGGCGATCGTGCCCGTGCTGATCGTGCTGTCGCTGGTGCTGGTCGTGTTCGGCAGGCGGATCACCGGCTGGCTGACCGCGCGCGGGCACGAGGCGCGCCGAACGCACGTGACGCCAGCCGCTGTGGGTCGTCGACGCTGTTCGTCGGCGTCTACGGCGGCTACTTCGGCGCCGCGCAGGGCGTGCTGCAGATGGGATTCCTCGGCATCTTCCTCGACGACACGCTGCAGCGGCACAACGCGCTCAAGAACGTGCTCGCCGGCCTGGTCAACCTTGTCGCCGCGGTCGTGTTCGTCGTCATCGGCCGGCACATCGACTGGGCGGCGGCCGGGCTGGTCGCGCTGCGGCTCGATCGTCGGCGGCCTGCTCGGCGCGCGCGATCGGGCGGCGGCTGCTCGCCGGCCGTGCTGCGCGCCGTGATCGTCGTCGTCGGCATCGCGGCGATCGTGAAATTGTTGGTATGACCCCCGAACAAGCGCGGCGCCTCGCATGATCATCGCGCCGGTGAGTTCGCCCAGCCGGTTCTGCGCGCGCGATGATCAACAGCTCGGTCGGGCAAGCGAGTCGAGCGCGCGGGTAGAACATTGCGCCTCTGCGCGACACGCTCGGGTACGCGGCCGAGGGACCGGGCCCCCGCCGCCGGCACACTGGTGACGGCCGAGCCGGGCCCCGCCGGCGCGTAGCCTGACGACGTGACGGTCCGCCGGGTGATGGGCACCGAGGTCGAGTACGGCGTCAGCCTGCCCGGCCAGCCGCAGGCGAACGCGATGCTGCTGTCCGCCCAGGTCGTCAACGCCTACGCCAACACGCTGCCGGCGGGTCGCGCGCGCCGCGCGAGCTGGGACTTCGAGGAGGAGTCGCCGCTACGCGACGCCCGCGGCTTCGATCTCGGCGGTTCGGGTGCCGGCGGCGCGATCGCGCAGGAGTTCATCGACGCCGAGGAGGACACCGGGATGGCCAACGTCATCCTGCCCAACGGCGCGCGGCTCTACGTCGACCACGCGCACCCGGAGTACTCGAGCCCCGAGGTCACCAACCCGCTCGACGCCGTGCGGTGGGACAAGGCCGGCGAGCTGGTCATGCTCGAGTCGGTCCGTCGGCTGCCGACGCTGCCCGGCGTCGAGGCGCCGATCAACCTGTACAAGAACAACACCGACAACAAGGGTGCGTCCTACGGCGCGCACGAGAACTACCTGTGCAGCCGGGACACGCCGTTCGCCGCGCTCGTGCGGCACCTGATCCCGTTCTTCGTGACCCGTCAGGTCATCTGCGGCGCGGGCCGGGTCGGGCTCGGCCAGGACGGCCGCACGCGCGGGTTCCAGATCTCGCAGCGCGCGGACTTCTTCGAGGTCGAGGTCGGGCTGGAGACGACGCTGAAGCGCCCGATCGTCAACACCCGCGACGAGCCGCACGCCGACGCCGACCGCTACCGGCGCCTGCACGTGATCATCGGCGACGCGAACCTGTCGGAGATCTCGACCTACCTCAAGGTCGGCACCACGGCGCTGGTCCTCGCGATGATCGAGGACGACTTCCTGACCAACGAACTCGCCGATCGCGCAGCCGATCCGCGAGCTGCACGCCGTGTCGCACGACCCCGCACTGCGGCACACGATCACGCTGGCCGACGGCCGCACCATCACCGCGCTCGACCTGCAGGGCGAGTACCTCGACCGCGCCCGCAAGTACGTCGACGACCGGCAGGGCGACGACGCCGACGCGCAGACCACCGACGTCCTCGCCCGGTGGGAGTCGGTGCTCACCCGGCTGCGCGCCGACGCCGATCCAGACCGCGCGGCGAGCTCGACTGGGTGGCGAAACTGCGGCTGCTCGAGGGCTACCGCGAGCGCGACGGTCTGGACTGGGACTCCCCGCGCCTGCAGCTCGTCGACCTCCAGTACTCCGACGTGCGGCCGGAGAAGGGCCTTTACCACCGTCTCGTCTCCCGCGGCGCGATGCAGACGCTGCTGCCGGCAGGGCGCCGCGCAGGACGCGGTCGCGGCGCCGCCGGCCGACACCCGGGCCTACTTCCGCGGCGAGTGCCTGCGCCGCTACGGGCAGTCGGTGGCGGCCGCGTCCTGGGATTCGGTGATCTTCGACGTCGGGTCGTGAGTCGCTGGTGCGGGTGCCGATGCTCGAACCGCAGCGCGGCACCAAGCAACACGTCGGCGATCTGCTCGACCGGTGCGCCACGGCGGCGGAACTGGTCGAAGCGCTCAACGTCGGGCGCTGACACGCCCGCTCGCCCGGCGCGAGCGCTCGCCCTGCGCTCCTAGCCCTGCCGCTCCGCGCGCGTGGCGTGGCACCACTCGGCGAATCGCGCGACGCCGCGGACCACACCGGCGCTGCGCAGCGACGGGAAGACGTCGAACGCGTGTTGCGCTCCGGCGATCTCGGCGTAGGCCACCGGGTTGGTCGAGACCTCCCGCAGCCTGCGGACGAAGGCCCGGGCCTCGGCAACCGGCACCAGCGTGTCGTTGGTGCCGTGGACGACGAGGAACGGCGGCGCCTCGGCGGTGATGCGCGACAGCGGTGACGCGGCCCGGTAGTCCTGCGGGTACACCGCGTCCCGGCCCATGACGTGCGGACGCACCACGGTCTGCAACCGGTCCGCGGCCGACCGGGCCCCGCCCTCGTCGGTGAAGTCGTAGACGCCGTAGTGCGGTATGCAGGCCTGCACCGCGGTGTCGGCGTCCTCGAAGCCGGGCTGCAACGAACGGTCGCCGGCGGTCAGCGCCACGAGCGACGCCAGGTGACCACCAGCAGAGCCGCCGGTGACCGCGATGAACGAGGGGTCGGCGCCGTAGCGGTGGCCGTTCTCGCGGATCCAGGCGACGGCCCGTTTCGCGGCCACCAGGTGCGCCGGCCAGCGCGCTCTCGGCGACAGCGGGTAGTTGATGGCGATGCAGACCCATCCGCGGGCGGCCATGTGCAGCATCAACGGCACGCCCTGGTGGTCCTTGCTGCCGAACATCCAGGCGCCGCCGTGGATCTGCAGCAACACCGGCGCATCGGCCGGGAGGTCGGCGCGGTGGTAGACGTCGAGCTCGAAACGGCGGCCGCCCTCGGCGTAGGGCACGCCGCGCTCGATCATCACGGACGCGTCGCGCTGGCGGAACGGCATCGCCAGGGACTGCCAGCGGGCTGCGTCGTCGGTGGGCAGTGCCGGGCGCTCGATGCGCGCGCGGTAGTCGGGCCCGAGCGTCTCGAGCAGCGCATCCTCGATCTCGCCCGCCGCGCGCCGGCTGCCGGTGGCCAGCCAGGCGGCGGCGCCCACGTTCGCAGCGGCGGCGGCTAGGCCGAGCACGTCGGCAGGCGAGCGGATGCCGCGGCGTGCGGCGTGCGCGCCGGCGTCCAGTGCACACAGTGCGCCGAGGTGCGGGGCGAGCTCCGAGGCCGGCCAGCCGGCGAAGAAGCTCGGGATGGCGGCACGCGGCAGCCGCACCGGACGGACGGCGTTGGCGAAGAGCGCGAGCTGCGTGGCCTGGCGTGCTGCGAACAGGTTGTCCCGCCCGATGCGCCGGCCGAGGCCGGCGAGATGTCGCGTCGCGGAGCTGCGCCGGAAGCGTTCAGGCACGCGCGTAACGCTGCTGCGCCCGCGCGCGGGCCTTGGTCGCCTCGACCTCGCGGTTCTTCGGCGGCGCGGTGGTCGTGAGCCGTTCGAGCAGGTGGCGCGTGGTGTGCGCGATCTCGGCAACGGCCTCGTCGAAGGCTGCCTGGTTCGCTGCGGACGGCTTGGCCGCGCCGCTGACCTTGCGCACGTACTGCACCGCCGCCGCGTGCACCTCGTCCTGCGTCGCCGGCGGCTCGAAATTGTGCAACGTTCGGATGTTTCGGCACATGTCTGCCAGCGTGCCATGTGCCGCGCCGTGCGCAATCGGTGCCACACCTGCGTCAGACGGCGGGCAGACAATCATGAACGTATGGACGCTGGGACGGACGAGGCGCTGCACCGCATCGAGGCGTTACCCGGAGCCGGCCGCTACGCGGTCACCTTCCGCGCCCCCAACGGCGCGGAGCAGGTCGCGACGGTGCGGATCGATGACGACAGCGCCACCGGGGGTGCGGTGCCCACCGACGTCGCGGACATCGACGTCGCGGACATCGACGTCGCGGACATCGACGTCGCGCAGGCGAGCCTGCCCGCCCGCTGGCGCCGAGACGGCGACGCGTTCGCACTGCTGGCCGCGGCCGTGCGTGCCCTCGATGCTGCCGCCCGCTTCGCGCCGCCGGCCCGCCAGCTGGTGGACGTCGACGGGGGGTGGGACGTCAGCCTCGGCAACGTCGTGCTGGGCGCCGACGCCGAGCCGCAGTGCATCGCGCACGGCCCGCTGTCGCCGGCCCCGGACGGCGAGACGGGTGGCGACACCGCCGCAGCGGGACTGCAGCTGTGGTCCTGCGCGGAGTGCGGCGCGCGGGCGGGCCTGCGTCGCTGACGCGCACCGGCGCGACTCACATCGCGCTTTTGCCAAAGAATTGACACGGTGATTCACTGCTTGCATGGCCTACCGGCGGACCGCCTCCGTGCAGGCGAGGCTGGACCAGCAGCGCGCATCGATCGTGCGCGCCGCCGGCCAGTTGCTCGCCGAGCGCGGTTACGCCGCCTGCACCGTGGCGGCGGTCGCCGACCGCGCCGGCGTCGCGTCGGGCACCGTCTACAACCACTTCGACGGCAAGGCGGGGCTGATCAGCGAGCTGTTCGAACACGTCGTCGGCCGCGAGGTCGAGGTCGTGCGGGCGCACGCCGCGCCACGGCAGCGCCGCGGAACGCATCCGCGCGGTCATCGAGACCTTCGGCGCCCGCGCGCTCAAATCACCGCGCCAGGCCTACGCCCTGCTCGCCGAACCCGTCGACCCGGCCGTCGACGCCCTGCGCCTGCGCTTTCGCACGCTCGTTCCGCGACGTCCTGGCCGAGGCTGTCGAGCTCGGCGTGCGCACCGGTGAACTGCCACCGCAGGACGCCGCCGTGGTCGCCGCGGCACTGGTCGGCGCGGTGGCCGAGGCGCTCGTCGGGCCGCTGGCCGCGCAGGCCGAGGACGCCGACACCCTGCCGAGCCTGATCACCTTCGCCTACCGAGCCGTGGGAGGCCACCGCCGATGCCGACGCATGAGGTCACCAATCAGGTCCCGCCGCTCGTCGGCGCGGACATCACCACGCACCCCGCGCTGCGCGAGGGACTCGCACGCGAGGGCGCGGCGTGGGCGATGGACGAGGTGCGCGAGCTGGGGCTGCTCGGCAACAGCGAGCCTGGCAGCTGGCCGGACGGCTCGCCAACGAGCACCCGCCGGTGCTGCACACCCACGACCGGTACGGCCACCGGATCGACGAGGTCGAGTACGTGCCGCAGTACCACGAGCTGATGCGCGACCGCCGTGCGGCACGGTCTGCACGGCGCCCCGTGGGCCGATGCACGCGGCCCGGCGCGCACGTGGCGCGGGCGGCGAAGATGATGGCCTGGGGCGTCACCGACGCCGGCCACCTGTGCCCGATCTCGATGACCTACGCGGTCGTGCCCGCGCTGCGCGCGGCGCCGGAGCTCGCCGCCCGGTACGAGCCGCTGCTGACCAGCCGCGAGTACGACCCGCGCCTGCGCGACCCGGCCGCGAAGCCGGGGCTGATCGCCGGCATGTCGATGACCGAGAAACAGGGCGGCTCGGACGTGCGCGCCAACACCACCCGCGCCGTGCCTGACGGCGACGGCCCCTACCGGCTCACCGGGCACAAGTGGTTCACGTCGGCGCCGATGTCAGACCTGTTCCTCACCCTGGCGCAGGCGCCGGGCGGGTTGTCCTGCTTCGCCGTGCCCGCGGGTATTGCCCGACGGCACGCGCAACGCCTTCGCGCTGCAGCGGCTCAAGGACAAGCTCGGCAACAAGTCCAACGCCTCGGCAGAGGTGGAGTACGACGGCACCGTGGGCTGGCTGGTCGGCGACGAGGGCCGCGGCGTTCCGACGATCATCGAGATGGTCAACATGACCCGGCTGGACTGCGCGCTGATGGCGGCGTGCGGCATGCGCATCGCTTTCGCGCACGCGCTGCACCACGCGACCCACCGCCGGGCGTTCGGGACGCGGCTCGTCGACCAGCCCGCGATGACGAACGTGCTCGCCGACCTCGCGCTGGAGTCCGAGGCCGCGAGCACGGTGGTGCTGCGCATCGCCGGGGCGGTCGATCGCGCCGCCCGCGGCGACGCCGCCGAGGCGCAGTTCCGGCGGATCGCGCTGTCGGTCACGAAGTACTGGCTGTGCAAGCGGCTCGCCGGCCACACCGGCGAGGCCCTCGAGTGCCTGGGCGGCAACGGCTACGTCGAGGATTCCGGCATGCCGCGGCTGTACCGCGAGGCGCCGCTGGTCTCGATCTGGGAGGGCTCGGGCAACGTCGCCGCGCTGGACGCGCTGCGTGCCGTGGGTCGCGACGCAGGAGCGGTCGAGGCGTTCTTCGGCGAGCTCGAGCTCGCCGGCGGTGCTGATGCGCGTTACGACGACGCGGTGGCGTTGCTGCGCAAGGAACTGTCCGATACGGGGGACCTGCAGTCGCGGGCCCGGCGGGTGGTGGAGCGGATGGCGATGCTGCTGCAGGCCTCGCTGCTGCTGCGGCGCTCGACGCCGGCCGTGGCCGACGCGTTCATCGCCAGTCGCGTCGACGGCGACGGGGGGTTCGCCTACGGGACGCTGCCCGCGGGGCTGGATCTTGCGTCGGTGCTCGAACGCAACCGGCTGGACTGACGCCGGGGCGCGGACGGCCGCTGCCGACCGAAGTGGGTGCGGCTCAGCCCGCGCGGCGGTGCGGCGAGGCGAGCAGCAGCTCGGCTCGGCGTGCACCGGTGCACTGGCCGTTCGGGCAGCAGCTCACCGAAGTCCTCGAAGACCACGACACCGTTGCAGAGCAGGCTCCAGCCCTGCTCCGGGTGCGCGGAGAACACGTGCGCGGCGTCGCGGTCGGCGGCGTCGGCGGTGGGGCACGACGGTACGTGCTGGCAGGAGTGCCGGCGGGTGCGCGGCTGGCATCTCGTTCATGGCGTGTCCTGTAATCGCTTTCGGTCGGTACGCAGTCCAGTGTGCTGGAAAGTTTCGCGTTGTCCAGCGACGCTCCGGGCGGTTCGTCCATTTCATTGAGACACGGCGTCACCGTCCTGTGTATGGTTTGTGTTAGATCGTTACCTGACCGTGATCTATGCACATGCGTCACGTTCGTGCCGTCCCGATCTTGTGCCCGGCGCAGCACGTCGGTGCGCGGGACCCAGTCGGCGAGCACCGCGGGGAACCCTCTGCGCAGCGCGGCCCGCACCACCTCGTCGTCGTCGTCGATGACCGCCGCGACGCCACGCGGTCGCAGCGTTTCGAGCACGTCGAGCTTGTACCGGGGCGCGGGGCGGTAGTCGCCGGGCGGAGCGCAAGTGCAGCTTCGTCGCCGGGCAGGCCGTGCGCGCGCAACCAGTCCTCGGTGGTCGAGCGCAGCCACTCCGGGCGCCCGGTCAGCCAGACGATCTCGTGCGAGTCGGCGAGGTCGGCGGCCAGCCGCGCGCCCTCGGCCAGCAGCGGGTCGTCGCGCCGCCGCGTCGAAGAACCGGCGCCAGGAGCCGCGCTCGAGGTGCCGCAGCCGGTGCCGGACGTCGGCGACGACCCCGTCGATGTCGAAGACCGCCAGCACCGGGCTCAGCGTAGGTAGACTCTGGACCTCGTGCACTTCATCGGACCGGCGCCGTCCTACGAACTGACCTACGACGACGTCTTCATGATCCCGCGACGCTCCGACGTCGCGCTCCCGTTTCGACGTCGATCTGTCCACCACGGACGGCAGCGGCACGACCATCCCGCTGGTCGTGGCGAACATGACGGCGGTGGCGGGCCGGCGGATGGCCGAGACCGTGGCCCGGCGCGGCGCTCTGGCGGTCCTGCCGCAGGACATCCCGGTGCCGGTCGTCAGCGAGGTCGTCGGCTGGGTGAAACGGCGGCACCACATCGTGGACACCGCGCTGACACTGTCGCCCGCGCAGCACCGTCGGCGACGCGCTCGCGCTGCTGTCCAAGCGCGCCCACGGGGCGCTGGTCGTGGTCGACGGCGGGCGGCCGGTCGGCGTCGTCACCGAGTCCGACTGCGCAGGCGCCGAGCGCTTCGCCCAGTTGCACCAGGTGATGTCCGCCGACCCGTTCACCCTCGTCGACGATCCGCTCGATCCGGCCCACGCGTTCGACGAGCTCGAGCGCCGCCGTCGCAAGCTCGCTCCCGTGGTCGACCGGGACGGTCTCCTCGTCGGCATCCTGACCCGCACGGGCGCGCTGCGCTCGACGATCTACCGCCCCGCGCTCGACGACGCCGGCGCCCTGCGGGTGGCGGCGGCCATCGGCGTGAACGGCGACGTCAAGGGCCGGGCCGGTGAACTGCTCGACGCCGGCATCGACCTGCTCGTCATCGACACCGCGCATGGGCACCAGCAGCGGATGATCGACGCCCTGGGCGCGGTCCGCTCGCTCGACCCGCAGGTGCCGGTGGTGGCGGGCAACGTGGTGTCCGCCGACGGGACCCGCGAGCTCATCGACGCCGGCGCGGACATCGTCAAGGTCGGCGTCGGGCCCGGGGCGATGTGCACCACCCGGATGATGACCGGCGTCGGACGGCCGCAGTTCTCCGCGGTGCTCGAGTGCGTCGAGGCCGCGCGCGGCCGCGGGACGGCACGTATGGGCCGACGGGGGAGTGCGGCACCCGCGCGACGTCGCGCTGGCTTTGGCCGCCGGCGCCTCGGCGGTGATGATCGGATCGTGGTTCGCGGGCACGTACGAGTCGCCCGGCGACCTGCACGTCGCGCCCGACGGCAGGCTGTACAAGGACAGCTTCGGGATGGCCTCCGCCCGCGCCGTCGCCAGCAGGACCAGCGGCGAGAGCGCGTTCGAGCGCGCCCGCAAGGCGCTGTTCGAAGAGGGCATCTCCAGCGGACGCCAGTTCCTGGACCCGGCCCGGCCGGGCGTCGAGGACCTGCTCGACACCATCACCGCGGGCGTGCGGTCGGCGTGCACTTACGCCGGCGCGACCACACTCGCCCAGTTGCACGAGCGCGCCGCGATCGGCGTGCAGAGCGCGGCCGGCTACGCCGAGGGCCGGCCGGTGCACGCCGGCTGGTGATGCCCCGCGGTCCGGTCGCGGCAGGCGCCCTCGCGGTGGGACAGTGGACTGTGTGATGCACGACCACGCCCACGGTCGCGGCGCCGACCCGGCCGCCGCGGACCGCCGCTGGCTGCTGGGCGCGCTGGGCGTCGTCGTCGCGTTCATGGCCGCCGAGGTGGTGGCCGGCGTGCTGGCGCACTCGTTGGCGCTGCTGGCCGACGCCGGCCACATGCTCACCGACGCCGCCGCGCTGCTGCTCGCGGTGATCACCGCCCGGCTGGTGACGCGGCCGGCGCGCGGCGCGTACACCTATGGCCTGGCCCGCCTGGATGCGCTGTCGGGGCAGGCCAACGGCATCACGTTGTTGCTGCTCGCGCTGTGGTTCGGCGTCGAGGGCGTGCGCCGGCTGGTCGACCCGTCGCAGGTGCGCGGCGGCGTCGTGGCGGTGGTGGCGGTCGTCGGCGCGGTGGTCAACCTCGTCGCGACCGCGCTGGCGAGCCGCGCCGACCGCGCCAGCCTGAACGTGCGCGGTGTCGTGGCGCACCTGGTCAACGACATCTGGGCCTTCGCTGCCACCTTCGTCGCCGGCATCGTGGTGCTCACCTCCGGCTGGCTGCGCGCCGACGCCGTGGCCTCGCTGGTCGTGGCGGCGCTGATGGCCTGGACCGGCACCCGGCTGGTGCGCGACGCCGGCCGGGTGTTCCTCGAGGGTGCGCCGCACGGCGTCGACCCGGTGTCGCTCGGCGCCGACCTCGCCGCCGTCGACGGTGTCGCGCAGGTACACGACCTGCACGTGTGGGTGCTCGGGTCGCGGGAGAACGCGCTGTCGGCGCACGTCCTGGCCCAGCCGACGCACGACTGCCACGCCGTGGCGGACCGGCTGCGCGAGCTGCTGGGGCGCGGTTACGGGATCGGGCACGTCACCTTGCAGGTCGACCACGCCGAGCACAGCGCCCACGACGCCGACACCTGCTCGGACGCCCACGGGATGATCCACACCGCGCCGACGTCCTAGCACCCTGCGGCGCCGCGACGCGCTGTCGGCGCATCGGTGCCAGAATCGAGTGATGCTGCTGCCGATGCCGCCCACCGATTCGCTGTTCCTGCTGGCCGAGTCGCGCGAACATCCGATGCACGTCGGCAGCCTGCAGCTCTACGTGCCGCCGGACGGCGCGGACGCCCTGGACGTGCGGCAGATGTTCGCCGACGCGATGACGCAGGAGCCGTCGGCGCTGTTCCTCAAGCGGCCGAAGCGCTCGATCACCTCGCTGGGCCAGTGGGGGTGGGTACAGGACAAGTCGTTCGACCTCGAGCACCACGTCCGCAACAGCGCGTTGGCACAGCCGGGACGCGTGCGCGAGCTGCTCGCCCTGGTGTCGCGGCTGCACTCCACGCTGCTCGACCGGCACCGCCCGCTGTGGGAGATGCACCTCATCGAGGGCCTGGACGACGGCCGCTACGCCATCTACTTCAAGGTGCACCACGCCCTGATCGACGGGGTCTCGGCGCTGAAGATGCTCGGTCGGCAGCTGAGCACCGACGCCGACGAACGGGACATGCCCGCGCCGTGGGCGCCGCGCCCGCGCGAGGGCAAACCGCGCAGCGGGCACGCGCAGAGCCCGGCGCAGCGCGCGCTGCACACGCTGGGCGACACCGCCGGCCTCGCGCCCGCGCTGGTGCGCACCCTGCGCGGCGCGATCGCCGACCAGGCCGGTTCGCTGTCGCTGTCCGCACCCAAGTCGATGTTCAACGTGCCGATCACCGGCGCGCGCCGCTTCGCCGCGCAGTCGTGGCCGATGGAGCGCATCCGGGCGGTGGGCAAGGACGCCGACGCCACCGTCAACGACGTCGTGCTGGCGATGTGCTCCGGGGCGCTGCGCAACTACATGCGCAGCGAGGACGCGCTGCCCGACGACCCGCTGATCGCGATGGTGCCGGTATCGCTGCTCGCGACGCCGACCGCGCGGACAGCGACAAGCGGCGGCAACGCCGTCGGCGTGGTGATGTGCAACCTGGGCACGCACCTGACCGATCCGGGGGACCGGCTGGCGAACGTGCACCGGTCGATGACCGAGGGCAAGAACCTGCTCGCCACCATGAGCCCCATGCAGATCCTGATGATGAGCGGCCTGGGGGTCAGCCCGCTGGCGGTGCTGCCCGCACTCGGCCTCACCGGCACGGTGCGCCCGCCGTTCAACCTGGTGATCTCCAACGTGCCCGGACCGCGCGAGCCGATGTACTGGAACGGCGCGCGGTTGGACGGCCTCTACCCGTTGTCGATCCCGCTCGACGGGCAGGCCCTCAACATCACCTGCACGAGCTACTCCGACGAGATCGCGTTCGGGCTCACCGGCTGCCGGCGCACCGTTCCGCACCTGCAGCGGCTGCTGCGCTTCCTGGACGAGGAACTCGCCGCGCTCGAGCAGGCCGCCGGCCTGTAGCGGCGCCGCTAGCCGGCGCCGTGCCCCGGGGGCACCGTCTCGGCCGGAGACGGCGGACCGGGCGGCGTGCCGTCACCGAACGGGCGACCGCCCAGTGCCTCGCGGCCGTGCGGCGTGAGCCAGTTCGCCAGGTCCGGTCCGTCGGGCACGATGCCGGACGGGTTGATCACCTTGTGCACGCCGTAGTAGTGCGCCTTGATGTGCACGAAGTCGGTGGTGTCGCCGAAGCCGGGGGTCTGGAACAGGTCGCGCGCGTAGGCCCAGAGCACCGGGAACTCGGTCGAGCTTCTGCCGGTTGCACTTGAAGTGCCCGTGGTAGACGGGGTCGAAGCGGGCGAGCGTGGTGAACAGCCGCACGTCAGCCTCGGTGATGGTGTCGCCGACCAGGTAGCGGCGCTCGGACAGGCGGTCCTCGAGCCAGTCCAGCCGGGCGAACAAGGCGGCGTACGCGCGGTCGTAGGCCCGCTGGCTGCGCGCGAACCCGCACTTGTAGACGCCGTTGTTGACGTCCTCGAACACCAGCTGGGCGACCTCGTCGATCTCGTCGCGCCACCGCTCGGGGTAGAGCTCCGGCGCGCCGTCACGGTGGTAGGCGCTCCATTCCAACGACAGGTCCAGGGTCATCTGCGCGTAGTCGTTGGTCACCACCTGGCCGGTCGGGATGTCGACGATCGCGGGCACCGTGATGCCGCGCGGGTAGTCCGGCATGCGGGCGAAGAACGCCTCCTGCAGGCGCTCGATGCCGAGCACGGGGTCGCGGCCGCCCGGGTCGAGATCGAACGTCCAGCTGCGCTCGTCGTGCGTCGGACCGCAGATGCCCATGGACAGCACGTCCTCGAGACCGAGCAGCCGACGCACGATGATGGCGCGGTTCGCCCAGGGACAGGCGCGGGCGACGACGAGGCGGTACCGGCCCGGCTCGACGGGGTAGCCGTCCCGGCCGTCGGCGGTGATGCGCGTGGTGAGGTAGTTCTGGTCGCGCTCGAAACCGCCGTCCTGGCCGATGTCCTTGGTGTCGCCGGCGGAGTGGTCCGCCGTCTCGCTTCGGGTATCCGTCATGCCTGCGAGCTTGCCCCCGTGCGGCGTCGGCGCAACCACGTCGACCGGCAAGAGGCTCAGGAGTCGCCGACGGCCGCCAGCAGCTCGGCGTAGACGCGCTCGAGCGAACCGGTGGGGGAGTGCAGCACCCGGGTGTCGCCGCGGGTGGAGATGATCTGCAGCAGCCGGTCGTGCATCGCGGCGAGCGCCGCCTCGCCGCCGCTGCGCTCGATGAGCCACGCCGCGTCGACGTGCGCGGGCTCGGCCGCGGCGGAGCTGCGGGCCGCGAACCGGGCGAACAGGGTGTCGCGGTCGTCGACGAGCACGAATTCGAAGAACTGCGCACCGGCGGCCACCGCGACCTGCTGGGCCTGCTCGATGAACTGCGGGCGCGCCAGGAACTGCGGCAGGACCACGTCGTGCCCGCCGCCGAGGTGTGCGCGGGCCAGCGTCAGCGACAGCGCACGTGCGTGCAGCCCGGCGGTGGTCGGTTGATCACGCCAGCGGCCGAGCTGGCGACGGACGGCGTCCAGCTCGACCACGAGCGACATCGGGTGGTCGTCGGCGTAGCGGCGCGCCAGGGTCGTCTTGCCCACCGCGGGCATGCCGTTGAGCAGGATCAGCCTGGCCACCCGGGCACGCTATCGAGGTCAGCCCTGCGCGAGCTCGGCGACGTCCTGCCAGTGGCGCCAGGTCGCCAGGCGCGATTCGTAGTCCTTCTCGGCGATGCCCAGCGGCGCGGACCCGAAGAAGCAGCGCAGGGGCGGCTCGTCGGCGTCGACGAGCTTGAGCACCGCGGCGGCGCTGGCGTGCGGGTCACCCGGCGACGAGGTGCGCTGCCTGCGCTGTTCCTTCGCCTTCTCGTGGAACTCGCGGTAGGCCTCGAGCGGCTCGGAACGCTTCGACGACGACCCGGCCCAGTCGGTGGAGAAACCGCCCGGCTCGATGAGCGTGACGTGGATGCCGAAGTCGGCGACCTCCTGCGCGAGCGCCTGGCTCAGGCCCTCCAGCGCCCACTTGGAGGCGTGGTAGATGCCGACGAGCGGGAAGGCCGAGATCCCGCCGATGGACGACACCTGCAGGATGTGCCCCGATGCCCTGCTCACGCAGGTACGGCAGCGCCGCCTGGGTGATCCACAGTGCGCCGAAGAAATTCGTCTCGAGCTGAGCTCTAGCCTCGTCCTCGGTCAGCTCCTCGACGAGGCCGAAGTGGCCGTACCCGGCGTTGTTGACCACGATGTCGAGGCGGCCGAAGTGCTCGTGCGCGCGCTGCACGGCCGCGAAGTCGGCCGCGCGGTCGGTCACGTCGAGTTCCAGGGGCAGGAACCGCTCGCCGTACCTGGCGGCGAGATCGTCGAGTGTGCCGGTGTCGCGGGCGGTGGCGGCCACGGAGTCGCCGCGCTCGAGCGCGGCGACGGACCATTCCCTGCCGAAGCCGCGTGACGCCCCGGTGATGAACCACGTTTTCGTCATACCGGCGGGATACCCCTGCGCCGGGGGACGATCGCGGCGGCGGGGCGTCGGATATCGCACGTCGTCGGGCGGAATAGCGCTCAGCCGGCCGGCGCCACCGCGACAGTGGGACCGGCGGGTGCCCGCAGCGCCGGCACGCGCCGAGTCGCCACGGCGATAAGCGCGGTCAGCACCGGGACGATGACGAGTGCGGCCGGCAGCGAGGTCAGCGCGGCGAGTTGGCCGATCACCGGCGGCCCGCACACGAAACCGGCCCACCCCATGCCCGACACCGCGGCGACGCCGATGCCAGGGTGCAGGTCCGGCAGCCTGCCGGCGGCACTGAACGCCGTCGGCACTACCGCTCCGACGCCGGCGCCGAGGACGAAGAAGCCGACCAGCGCGAGCGGCACCGTCGACACCGCGAGGGCGATCGCGAACACCGCGGTGGTGAGCAGCGCGAGCAGCGGGAGCACCCGGTGAGCGCCGAAGCGCTCGATGAGCTGGTCACCGGACAACCGGATACCGACCATCGGCAGTGCGAACGCGGCATAGCCGAGCCCGCTGACCGCCGCGCTCGCGTGCAGCGCCTCGCGCAGGTAGACCGACGACCAGTCGGCCGCGGCGCCCTCGCACAGCATCGACGCGAAGGCAATCGTGCCCAGCAACAGCATCGCCGCCGAGATGCGCCGGGCCGGCCGCCCCGCCCCGGCCGGCGCGACCGGGCGAGCAGGCTTGGCGGCCCCGTCCGCGGCGTCGAGCAGCATCCGCACCGACAGCCAGCCGGCGACCAGCAGCGCGACCGTGCCGGTGACCAAGAGCTGGCGCGACAGCGAGATGCCGAGCGCGACGCAACCGGCGCCGAGCCCGGCACCGGCGAACGCGCCGAGGCTCCAGAAGGCGTGCATCGTGTTCATCATCGGCCGCCGGCGTGCCGCCTCGACGGCGATCGCCTGCGTGTTCATCGAGATGTCGAGCGTGCCCATGAAGGCACCCCAGACGAAGAGCGCGACGAACAGCGCGAACGTCGAGCCGGTGAGCCCGACGAACGGTCCGCTGGCGCAGTACCCGAGCAGGCAGACCTGCACGACGCGCCGGCTGCCGAAGCGGGGGATCAGGACCGCGGCGGCCGCCATCGCCGACACCGAGCCCACCGGAGCGCCCAGCAGCGCGAGGCCGAGCGTGCCGTCGTCGAGACCCAGGTGCCGTTTCACGAGCGGGATGTGCGCGGTCCACGACGCGAACAGCAGACCGTGCACGAAGAAGGTGGCGACCACCGCGGCCCGCGCCCGGCGCACCCGCGCGGTCGGCGGGGAGTCGGCGCGGGTCACCAGGGCGAAGCTACCCGCGACGTCCGTCCGCCGACGGCGCGCCGGTCCGCGGCACGGTCGCGGCCAGCACGGTCTCGCCGTAGTCGTCGTGGTGGTGCACGTCGACGGCGAGACCGGCCGCGGCGACCGTGCCGGCCAGCTCGAGCGCCTGCGCCGCACCCAGCTCGACCAGCACCGTCCCGCCCGGCGCCAGCCATTCGGGCGCGCCGGCGAACACCCGGCGCGCGACGTCGAGGCCGTCCGCGCCCCCGTCCAGCGCCGCACGCCGCTCGTGCTCGCGCGCCTCCGGCGGCATGAACGCGATCTCGCCGGTGGGCACGTAGGGCGCGTTGGCCACGAGCACGTCCACCTGTCCGCGCAGTGCGTCGGGCAACGGCGCGAACAGGTCGCCCACGTACACCGCCGCGTGGCGCCCCAGGTTGCGTCGTGCGCAGGCCGCCGCCACCGGGTCGACGTCGGCCGCGTGCACCCGCGCGCCCGGCACGGAAGCAGCGACCGTGGCTGCGATCGCGCCGGCGCCGCAGCACAGGTCGAGCACCGTCGGCGGAGGGGACGCCTGGCGGGCGAAGACGATCGCGAGCTCGGCGAGGTACTCGGTGCGCCGGCGGGGCACGAACACCCCCGGCGCGACCGCGATCCGCCGCCCGCGGAACAGTGCCCAGCCGAGCAGATATTCCACCGGCTCGCCCGCGCAACGGCGCGCCACGAGCTCGTTCAGCGCTGCGCCGATCTCGGCAGCGTGCTCGCTCAGCACGCGCGCCTCGTCCTCGGCGAACACGCACCCGGCGCGGCGCAGCCGCGCGACGATCTCGTCGTCGACGTCGTCCATCGCTCAGCGGGCCGGGCGCTCGTCGATCACCCGACGCATCTTGCCCAGCGAGCGCTCGACGCCGTCCGGGGCCAGCACCTGCACGTCCACCGAGACGCCGATGACGTTCTTCACCCGCTCGCGCAGACGGCGCCCCGCTGCCGCAGCGTCCTGGTCGCCCGCGTCCGGGCGGCGTTCGACGCGCACCGTCAGCTCGTCCAGCGCACCGGCCCTGGTCAGCACGCACTGGAAGTGCGGCGTCAACGCCGGCACCTGCAGGATCAGTTCCTCGAGCTGGGTCGGGAACAGGTTCACGCCGCGCAGGATGATCATGTCGTCGGTACGGCCGGTGATCCGCGCCATCCGGCGCATCGGCCGGGCGGTGCCGGGCAGCAGCCGGGTGAGGTCGCGGGTGCGGTAGCGGATCACCGGCATGGCCTGCTTGGTCAGCGAGGTCAGCACCAGCTCGCCCTCCTCACCGTCGGGCAGCACCGCGCCGGTGACCGGGTCGATGATCTCCGGGTAGAAGTGGTCCTCCCAGACGTGCAGGCCGTCCTTGGTCTCGACGCACTCCTGCGCGACACCCGGGCCCATCACCTCGCTGAGGCCGTAGATGTCGGTGGCATCGATGCCCAGGCGCGCCTCGATGTCGGCACGCATGCCGTCGGTCCACGGTTCGGCACCGAAGATGCCGAACCGCAGCGAGGACGCTGCCGGATCGTCGCCCTGGCGCTCCATCTCCTCGATGATCGCGAGCAGGTACGAGGGCGTCACCATGATCACGTCCGGCCGGAAGTCACGGATCAGCGTCACCTGCCGCTCGGTCATCCCGCCGGAGACCGGCACGACCGTGCAACCGAGCCGCTCCGCACCGTAGTGGGCGCCGAGGCCGCCGGTGAACAGCCCGTACCCGTAGGCGTTGTGCAGCAGGTGTCCCGGCCGGCCGCCGGCCGCGCGGATCGAACGCGCCATCACTTCCGCCCACACGTCCAGGTCGGCGCGGGTGTAGCCGACGACGGTGGGCCGGCCGGTGGTGCCCGACGACGCGTGCACCCGCGCGACCTGCTCGCGCGGGACGGCGAACATGCCGAAGGGGTAGTTCGCGCGCAGGTCGGCCTTACCGGTCGTCGGGAACCGCGCGAGGTCGGCGAGCTCGGTGCAGTCCTGCGGCGCAATGCCGGCGGCGTCGAACGCGCGGCGGTAGTGCGCGACGTTGTCGTAGACGTGCCGCAAGGTGGCCTGCAGCCGGGCCAACTGAACTGCGCGCAGCTCGTCCACCGAGGCCCGCTCGATCGGCGTCCAGCGACGCCGGGTCGGGCACGAGCTCGTTCATCGGTGGTCCCTGCGCTCAGCTGTCGTAGTCGACGACGACACGATCGGTGACCGGGATCGCCTGGCAGGTGAGGACGTAGCCGGCGTCCACTTCGTCCTGCTCCAGCGCGAAGTTGCGGCGCATGCGCACCTCGCCCGCCGTGACCTGCGCGCGGCAGGTGCCGCACACGCCACCCTTGCAGGCGAACGGCAGGTCCGGCCGGACGCGCTGCGCGGCGTCGAGGACCGCGGTGCCGGTCGGCACGGTGCAGGTGGTGGCCCGGCCGTCCAGCACGACGGTGGCCTCGGTGCCGGGACCGGGCGGCGCGTCGTCGTGCCGCGCCGGCGGCGGTGCGTCGTCCTCGACGTAGAACAGTTCGCGGTGGACCCGCTCGCGGGGCACGCCGAAATCACCCAGCACCTCCAGCGCGTCGGTGACCATGCCGAACGGCCCGCACAGCCACCAGTGGTCGACGCGGGCCACGTCGACGACCACGGGCAGCAGCTCGCGCAGCTTGGCCGCATCGAGGCGACCGTTGAACAGCTCGACCTCCTGCGGCTCGCGGCTGAGCACGTGCACGACGCACATCCGCGCCGGGAAGGCGTCCTTCAGATCGGCGACCTCGTCGGCGAACATCACCGAGTCGCTGCGCCGGTTGCCGTAGAGCAGGGTTACCCGGTTGCGGTCGTCGGCGGCCAGCAGCGTGCCCGCGATCGAGAGCATCGGGGTGATGCCGCTGCCGGCCGCCAGCAGCACATGGGACCCACGGTCGACGTCGAGGTCGGGCGTGAACGAACCCGAGGGCGGCGCGACGTCGACGGCATCGCCCGGGCGGACGCCGTGCACCAACCAACTGGAGACGCTGCCGCCGGCGACCTCACGCACCGCGATACGCGGGGTACGGCCGGCCGGCGCGCAGATCGAGTACGAGCGCCGGTCGTCGCCGCGGCGCACCGTCAGCGTCTGCCCCGCGCGGAAGGCGAAGCGCGCGCGCAGGTCGTCGGGCACGGCGAACGTCACGGCGGCCGAGTCGTCGGTGAGCCGGTCGACTGCGGCCACGGTCAGTGGCGTGAACTCCGTACGCGGCACGTCAGATCTCCTTGACGTACTCGAACGGCTCGCGGCAGGTGTCGCAGCGGTAGAGCGCGCGGCACGCCGTCGCACCGAACGGCGAGAGCTCGACGGTGGCGGGGGAGGAGCAGCGCGGGCAGCGCACCGCAGGCCGGGTCGCGGTGAGGGTCAGCGGCGTGGGGCCGCTGCGGCGCGGGGCGGGATGCGGGGCGGCGATGCCGGCGGCAGCCAGTTTGCGACGGCCCTCGGCGGTGATCCGGTCGCTGCTCCACGGCGGGTCCAGCTCGGTGCGGATCTCGACGTCGGCATAGCCCGCGTCGGCGAGGCGCCGGGACACGTCGTGCGCCATCTCGCGCATCGCCGGGCAGCCGCTGTACGTGGGCGTGAGCGTGACCACCGTGCGGGCGCCGGTCCGCTCGACGCGGCGCAGGATGCCGAGGTCGGCGAGGGTGAGCATCGGCAGTTCGGGATCGGGGACGCCCGCCGCGACAGCCCAGGCGTCGACGTCCGGTGCTGCCGCGGTGCCCACCTCGGCGCTCACCACGTCGCGTCCGGGTAGGCGCGGGCCACGGACTGCATCTCGGCGAGGAGCCGGCCCAGGGCCTCGGTGTGCACGCCGTCGCGCCCGGTGCGCCCGCCGACGGCAGCGCGCGGCGCGACGTCGGGGCGTTCGAGCCCTGCGGTCGCGAGGACGGTGTCCACCACGGTGTCGACCTCGGTGCGCACGTCGGCCGGCGCGACGGCGACACCGGGCAGGTGCACCGGAGCCGCGGCGAACAGCTCGTCGACGTAGGGCCACAGCGTGCGCAGCGCGCGCTGCATCCGGGTGTGTGACTCGTCGGTGCCGTCGCCGAGCCGCACCGCCCAGCGGGCCGCGTAGTCGCGGTGGTAGGCGAGCTCGGGCACCGCCTTGCCGGCGATCGCCGCGAGCACCGGGTCGGCACCGGTGCGCAGGCGCTCGCACAGTGCGAGGCGCCAGGTGGCGAACACCAGCAGCCGGGCGATCACGTCGGCGAAATCGTCGTCGCGCGTGCTCGACCAGCCGCACGTTGCGGAACTCGTGCGCGTCGCGGAAGAAGGCGAGGCGGTCCTCGTCGCGCCCGGCGCCCTCGGCCTGCCCCGCGCGGGCCAGCAACAGCCGCGCCTGGCCGAGCAGATCGAGCGCGATGTTGGCGAGCGCGGCCTCTTCCTCGAGCTCGGGCGCGCGGGTCATCCACTCCTGCAGCCGCTGCGAGTAGATCAGCGCGTCGTCGCCGAGCATCACGCAGTAGGCGGCAAGCGCCTGCGCGTCCACACCGTCCGGGATGCGCGTGTCGACGCCGGCCAGCGGGTCGACGAAGCCGGTGCCGAAGGCCCAGCGGTGATCGCCGAGATCGTCGGCCAGCCCGTCGTACGGGGTGTCTGCAGTCATCACATGTGGGGGACGTCGTCGGGGATGTCGTAGAAGGTCGGGTGCCGGTACACCTTGTCGCCTGCAGGCGCGAAGAACGGGTCCTTCTCGTCCGGGCTGGACGCGGTGACGGCGTCGGCACGCACGACCCAGATGCTGACGCCCTCGTTGCGCCGGGTGTAGACGTCGCGGGCGTGGTGCAGTGCCATCTGCGCGTCGGCGGCGTGCAACGAACCGACGTGCACGTGGTTCAGGCCACGCTTGGCACGCAGGAAGACCTCGTAGAGCGGCCAGTCCGCGCGCACGGCAGCGGCCTGCGGCTCCACCGGGACGCCTGCGGTCGGCACCGCACCGTGGCCGCCCTCGGCGGTGAAGCCCGTCGCTGCGTCGCCCGCGCTGCGTCGCCCGACGCCGTCACGCCTGCGCCCCGCGGTCGGCGTCCGCCGCTGCCCTGGACGCCTGCGCCTTGCGCGCGTGCGCGGTGGCAGCCTCCCGCACCCACGCGCCGTCCTCGTGCGCGCGGCGCCGGTGCGCCACGCGCTGGGCGTTGCACGGGCCGTCGCCGCGCACCACGGCGGTGAACTCGGTCCAGTCGACGGCGCCGAAGTCGTGGTGCCCGCGCTCGGCGTTCCAACGCAGCTCCGGGTCGGGCAGTGTGACGCCGAGCGCCGCGGCCTGCGGCACCGTCATGTCGACGAAGCGCTGGCGCAGCTCGTCGTTGGTGTGCCGCTTGATGCCCCAGGCCATCGACTGCGCGGTGTTCGGTGACTGCTCGTCGGGCGGCCCGAACATCATCAGCGACGGCCACCAGAAGCGGTCCACCGACTCCTGCACCATGGCGCGCTGCGCCTCGGTGCCGCGCATCATCGTCATCAGCAGCTCGTAGCCCTGCCGCTGGTGGAACGACTCCTCCTTGCAGATGCGCACCATCGCCCGCGCGTACGGGCCGTAGGACGAGCGGCACAGCGGCACCTGGTTGCAGATCGCCGCGCCGTCGACCAACCAGCCGATGGTGCCGACGTCGGCATAGGACAGTGTCGGGTAGTTGAAGATCGACGAGTACTTCTGCCGGCCGGTGATCAGCTTCTCGGTGAGATCCGCGCGGTCGGCGCCCAGCGTCTCGGCAGCGCAGTAGAGATACATGCCGTGTCCGGCCTCGTCCTGCACCTTGGCGATCAGGATCGCTTTGCGCCGCAGCGAGGGCGCGCGGGTGATCCAGTTGCCCTCCGGCTGCATCCCGATGATCTCCGAGTGCGCGTGCTGCGCGATCTGGCGGATCATCGTCTTGCGGTAGCCGTCGGGCATCCAGTCGCGCGGCTCGATGCGCTTGTCGTGCTCGATCGCGGTGTCGAAGTGTTCCTGCAGCTCGGTCATGGGGCGGGCCACTCCTTCGCGACCATCGTCAGTACGTCGTAGGACGCCGCCACCGACCCGTCCTGCTTCGTCACCTGGGCGTCCCAGCGGACCTCGCCGTAGTCGCCTGCGCGCGGGCTGATCTGCTTGCAGGTAAGAGTGACGGTCAGCGCGTCGCCGGGGTACACGGGGCTCAGGAAGCGCAAATTGTCGACGCCGTAGTTCGCCAGCACGGGCCCCGGGTCGGGCTGCACGAACAGGCCGGCTGCGAACGACACGATCAGGTAGCCGTGGGCCACCCGCCCGTCGAAGAACGGGTTGGCGGCGGCCGCCTGCTCGTCGAGGTGCGCGTAGAACGTGTCGCCGGTGAACTCGGCGAAGTGCTCGATGTCCTCGACGGTCACGGTGCGCGGCCCGGCGACCACGGAGTCGCCGATGCGCAGCGTGGCCAGCGACTTGCGGAACGGGTGCTCACCCGACGCGTCACGGGCACTGCCCGGCACCCAGCGGCCGGTGACGGCGCGCAGCATCCGCGGGCTGCCCTGCACCGCGGTGCGCTGCAGGTGCGCGAATACCGCGCGCATCCCGCCGAGCTCGGCACCGCCGCCGGCCCGCCCCGGACCGCCGTGCACCAGGTTCGGCAGCGGGGAGCCGTGGCCGGTGGATTCGCCCGCCGACTCGGCGTCGAGCACCAGCAGCCGGCCGTGGTGCGGTGCGCAGCCGAGCACGACGTCGCGGGCCACCGCCGCGTCGGCGGTGACGACCGAGCCGACCAGACTGCCGCGACCGCGCGCGGCGAGACGCACCGCGTCGTCGACGTCGGTGTAGCCGAACACGCTGCTGACCGGGCCGAACGCCTCGACGTCGTGCGGCACCGCGCTGTCGAGGTCGTCGACGCGCAGCAGCAGCGGGGAGAGGAACGCACCGCGGTCGACGTCCGCGCCGACCACCTCGACGTGGTCCGGGTCGCCGAACGCCAGCGACGCCGCGCCGCGCAGCGCCTTGACCGCGCGACGGACCTCTTCACGCTGTTCGAGCCCGACCAGCGCACCGAGCTGCACCGACTCGTCGGCCGGGTTGCCGACGACCAGCGACGACAACCGTTCGGACACCGCGCCCAGCACGTCGTCGACACGCTCGGCCGGTACGAGCGCGCGCCGGATCGCGGTGCACTTCTGGCCCGCCTTCACGGTCATCTCGGTGATCAGCTGGTCGACGTAGAGGTCGAACTCGGCGGTGCCGGACGCCGCGTCCGGGCCGAGGATGGAGCAGTTCAGCGAGTCGGCCTCGGCGTTGAACCCCACCGAGTGCTGCGCAACGCCCGGATGCGTACGCAGCCGCTGCGCGGTGGCTGCGGAGCCCGTGAAGGCGACGTGGTCGTGTTCGCCGAGGTGGTCCAACAGGTCACCCGCCCCGCCGCACAGCAACGAGATCGCACCCTCGGGCAGCAACCCGGATCCGACGATGAGCTCGACCACCCGGGCAGTCAGGTAAGCCGTCTGCGTCGCCGGCTTGATCAGCGTCGGCATGCCGGACAGGAACGCCGGCGCGAGCTTCTCGAGCGGGCCCCACACGGGGAAGTTGAACGCGTTGATCTGCGCCGCGACACCCGGGCGCGAGGTCAGGATGTGCTGCCCCACGAAGGTGCCGCCGCGGCCGAGCGGTTCGACCGGCCCCTCGACGTACACGGTGTCGTCGGGCAGCTCGCGCCGTGCCTTGCTGGCATAGGCCAACAGCACGCCGATTCCGCCGTCGACGTCGAAGCGGGCGTCGCGCAGCGTGGCACCGGCGCGGGCGGACAGCGTGTACAGCTCCGGCCGGTGCTCGCGCAGCATCAAGGCGACGGCCTTCAGCAGCGCCGCACGCTCATGGAACGTCAGTTCGCGCAGTGCCGGGCCGCCGACGCGCCGCGCGTGCTCGAGCGCGCCGGCGAGGTCCGCGCCTGCGGCCGAGACGCGCGCGATCTCGTCGCCGGTCACCGCGTCGCGGACCGGTGTCCCGTCGTCCGGAGCGCTCCAGCGCCCGCCCAGATAGCTGCGCAGTACGGCTGCCATGAATCACCCCTGTATTTACCGACCGATCATTCGGTAAATTACTCCCTTGCGCAGTGAGCGCAAGGGCGACCGGCAGGGGAGTGGCGATGAGCGAACCGTCGATCGTGGACGCGATGATGGCCGCGGACGAGGCCAGCAGGGCGCTGGGCATCGAGCTGATCGCCCACGACGACGGCAACGCCACGGCGCGGCTGCGGGTCGAACCGCGGCACACCAACGGCCACCGGGTGGTGCACGGCGGCATCGTCTTCGCGCTCGCCGACACCGCGTTCGCGGCGGCCTGCAACAGCCGGCAGGCCGCGGTCGCCGCGGCGGCCGAGATCGTCTTCATCGCACCGGCCCGGGTAGGGGACGAGCTGGTCGCGCAGGCCGTGCAGCGGGTGGAGTTCGGCCGCAACGGCATCTACGACGTCACCGTCCGGCGCCGCGCGGGCGAGGAGAGCGACGGCGACACCGGCGGCGACACCGGCGGCCAGATCGTCGCGGAGTTCCGCGGCCGCAGCCACACGCTGCCCGAGGCGCCCCGCTCATGAGCCGCGCCGTGACGGCGACGGGCTCAGCGGGCGGTGCTCCCGCGCGCCGCGGACGTCCCGGCTACGACCTGCCGACGCTGCTGGGCGTCGCCGTCGAGGTCTTCAACGAGCGCGGGTACGACGGCACGTCCATGGAGGATCTCGCGAAAAGGCTCGGCATCGCGAAGTCGGCGATCTACCACCACGTCGCAGGCAAGGAGGAGCTGCTGCGCCTTGCGCTGGACCGCTCCATGGCGGGGCTGCGCGCGGTGGCCACCGAGGCCCGGGCCCTGGACCTCTCGGCGGCGGAGCAGTTGGAGTTCCTGGTACGCGGCAGCGTCGAGGTGCTGCAGGCGGACCTGCCGTACGTGACCCTGTTGCTGCGAGTGCGGGGGAACACCGAGGTGGAGCGCGCGGCCCTGGCGCAGCGGCGCAGCTTCGACCAGACGGTCGCGAGGCTGGTGCGAGCCGCGCAGGCCGAGGGCGACGTCCGCACCGACGTCCAGGCCACCGTGACGGCGCGGTTGCTGTTCGGCATGGTCAACTCGATCGTCGAGTGGTACCGGCCGCGGCGGGGCAGCGATCCGGCCGCGCTCGCCGACGCGGTCTGCGCGCTCGCCTTCGACGGGCTGCGGCTGCGCTGACCGTGCGGTGACGCAGTGGCCTTCGTGCCGGGCGGCGGATCCGGCTGCTTAGAGTCGCTTCGTGGTTCCCGACGCGCATGTCATCGTGCGACCGCGCCAGGACGCGGACCTACCCACGTTGCTGGCGCTGCTGCAGCGGACGCACGAGCGCGAGGGTTATCCGGTACGCGCCTCGGCGGTACGGGCCGACTGGCTGGCCGCACCCACCGAGCTCACCAACGCCGTCGCACAGTCCGGGGAGCGGGTGGTCGGTCACATCGCGCTACATCCGACGGCGACGCCCGGACACGACGCCGGCGAGGACGCGGCCAGGGTGCAGTGGCAGCAGGCCACCGGCCTACCCGCCGAACGGTTGGCGGTGGTGTCGCGGCTGGTCACCGACCGGTCCGTCCCGGGCGCGGGGACGGCGCTGCTGACGCACGCGCTGAAAGCCGCTGCCGACCTCGGCCGGGTGCCGGTGCTGCTGGTCGACCCGGACAGCGGCGCCCGCGGCTTCTACCTGCGCCGCGGTTGGCGCGAGATCGGGACGGCCCGACAGCAGTGGGGACACCGCAGCGTCGATGCCGTGCTCATGGTGGCCGGCGACGATGCCGGTGAGCCGGATTCGCCGGCGAACGTGGTGTCCGAATACCGCCAGTAGCAGCGGCGCACACGGCCGACACTGGGCTCATGTCGCTGACCTTGGTCCCGTTGCCCGCGCCGCTACCGGCGAACACCGACGCCGTCGAGCAGATCGCCGACGCACCGCACGCGTACCCGTGCCGGCGCTGCCTGCGCGACGCCGACGTCGGTGATCGCATGCTGTTGCTGTCCTACGACCCGTTCCTGACCGACAGCCCGTACCGCGGCTCCGGGCCGATCTACGTGCACGCGGGCGCCTGCACGTACGTCGCCGGCGACGAGGTGCCGGAGCAACTCGCACGCCGATTGCTCAGCCTGCGCGCCTATGACGCCGACGCCATGCTCACCGATGCGGACGTTGCGCCGGGCGACGAGTTGCGCGAGGCGGCCGTCCGGATGCTGGCCGACCCACGGGTCGAGTACCTGCACGCACACAACGCCGGCCCCGGTTGCTTCGCCGTCCGTATCGAGCGCGATCCGGGAGGGCAGGGCGCTGAACCCGGTAAATGACATAAGTCGACTGTTGACTGTTTCACCCGCACGAAGGCCGGCCGACCCATACGCACCGAGCAGGTAGTCACCGCGGCCGGACGCTTGGACCTCGGCGAGCTTGTCATAGACGCGCACCGTCACATCGCCGCCCTTGCCGAAATAGAGCGTCTCGAGATTGCCATGTTCGAACTCGACTGACTGCCGACTCGAGCGGCACACGAACGCTTCCCGGTCCTGGTCGCCGATCCCTAGGTCAGCGAAGTCGGCATGCACGTCGAGCCGCGAGACCATCAACACCGCTGGCGATCCGCTCAACGATTCGATGCCGACCGCCAGAACTCGACCACCCGCCCGACACCTTGGCAATGCAGCGCCTCCGCTGACGGACTGACCCGCCATGCAGGCCGATTGGCCGAGTCCCCGACCGCAGCTGCCCGAACCGGTGATCGAGACGAAACGGCCACCAGGCGCCCATCCCCCGCGCAGCGACCCGAAACCGCTCATCGCCCACGTCGAGCGTCACGGCCTGGCGTTCATCAGCACGCGCTTCTGCCTGCAACTCCCCAGGTCATCCAGCAACGCCCGCGGCGCTGGCACTTTGCACGTCAGATCGAGAGCGTCCACACCAGACAGCAACTCGCGCGGCAGGCTCCCACCAGCAAGACCGGCACCGGGCGAGCGCACGCCCGCGTCGTTCTCATCAGTGAGAAGCGACGCCATGCAGTGAAGCTAACAGCTGTTCCCAGTTATGAGAATGACGAGGACACGGCGTGTCTCACGAACGAGGCAACTTCGCCGGAGCGTTGCGGCCCATCGATAGCACCCGCGGCATCGCCACAGGAGGCTCTACGCCCTCGGGGAGACCAAAGGATTCCAGATAGTTCTCCGGGTCCGCCCTCAGCCCAGGGAAGGCAAACACGTCCGGGTGAGCACCGAAAGACTCCCGGAACAGGTTGACCTTTCGATAGATGGTCGAACGCGGCATCCCTAGGCGTTCCAGGCCCGCAGAGCCACCTTCCAGATGCCACAGCGCCCAGAACCCGATCAAGTCTTGCACCGTCCCCAGGGCCACGCGACGCAGCAACGGCTCCATCGGGATCGCCGCCTTCAAGGCAAGCTTCTCGACCGCAGCCTTCCAGCCGACCTCGGCCACACCGCGACCGTCGCCGACCGACTCCATCACCGCGTCACCCTGCACCGTCTCGCTCATGAAATGAGACTACGACGGTCCTACGACGAGACAGGCAAGAGAGACGAGACATCACCTTGGGTCGGGATGCCCGTCGTGTTTGCCGGCCAACTCCGCGGCGACCTGAGCACGGACCTGATGGTCGATGGTGGTGATGGCTTCCTTCTCGGCCATGAAGTCCGTCAACAGCTGGCCCAGGTCCTCGTCCGTTCCCTGCATCGCACGCAAAGACTCGCCTGCTGCCTGGTTCCGCAGCCACAACTCCAGGGCTTTCTGAATCCGCTCTCGCAGCATCTCGACTAGCTGAACGATGCGCTGGGACCAGTAGACACCAGACACCTTGCGCGCTGATGGTCTTGACGAAGATCTCCGGGCGCAGAGGAATCGACTCTGCATCACGCTGCGGCCGCCAGTTCATGAATAGCTGATACGCCCAATCATCGGCCTGGCCCACCTTCACCAACACTCGTGATAACTCGCTTCCAGCCGCTTCTCCTGACGCTCCTCACGCGCGTTGTCCTTCTCACCCTCGATCTGAAGGCGAACTCTTTCTGCCCTGCTATCTGATTCTTGGTCGATCGGAGCGTCCCAAAGAGTCCTGCGAGCGCGACAACGCCGGTCGTCACATAGCCAACCCATTCGAACCCCATGACGTGATCATCCCGGAAACATCCCGACACGTCACTGGTGTTTGCATCCGCGTGCAGGGACGGGGGTGCTCGTTGCGCTGCCTGATCCGCTGCCTGCCCACCTAAGAAGTGAGGGCACGATCTTGCTCCCGGATCGCGGGATGGGCTTCGAGCCTGTCTCGCGCAGTCCGAGAGCAGCTAAGTAGTGAGAGCTACCGATATCTCTATTGGGAGCCAGATTTCAATCTGGCGTCACTCCCTGTCGAAGCACTCGACAGGCCCACGAAGAAGGGGGCCAACAACATCAACACCTAGGAGAATCTATGGAATACATCGTCCTTATCATCGCCATCACCATCGTGGTCCTGGTCGTCATCCTGACCCCGAGCCGCGAACCCCTGCGACGTCTGGTCGTCCTGCTGGCGCTGGTCTGTTTCTTGCTTCTGCCGCGCTGACCTCGCTTATCGACGGCATCAAGAACCTGCCTGGACCGCCACAGACATAGATGAGCGGCTGCGCCGCGCTGAAAGCTGTCCTGCCAGGGCAAGACCCGGGAACCCGTCAAGGGCGCTGCGCGTCGCTGCGCGATGGCCTGCGGCCACCCTGGACGACCCCGACCCCTGCCGGTTATCGGCTTCGCCGATGCGCTCCGAAGAACGCGGCGCACATCGACAAGCCCAATCGGCAGGAGACGACCATGCACCCACGACTCGACGACGCACCGACCTGCGAAGCCTGCCTGACGAAACCGGCGTTCGGCCTGATGACACTGCACGACGAGGACGGCCAACACGTCGCCGCATGGTGGACCTGCTGCGAGTGCGCCGACCACGACGCACCTATTCACACAGCCCAAGGGATGGCCGTCGCAGTGATCGTTCCTAATCTGCTGGACTGGGCATGAGCCGCCGGCCCGCCCAGGACACGACCGAAGGCTGGTCGCGGTCCGGGCGCAGGCGCGCGCGGCTCCGCCTTGCCGCGCCCCTGCGTCCGGTCCGCTGACGAGCCACCGGACGCGCCATGCCCGCAGGACTGCGCCCTATCCCACCACCGAGCAGCCACCCGAACGCAGCACGAGCGTTCACCGTCATCCACGACGGCCAGGCCATCGGCACCGTTGTCCTGGTGCTGCACCGCCGCCCGCACGGAGCGACGCTGCGCCGAGATTGGTGGGCACTGCCATCCGCCGATGACAGCCGCCCTATCGCCCGACCGTTCGACACGCGGGCGCTGCCGTCAACACGATCCGCTACCGGCACGCAACCCTGCGCCAGCCCCACCCGACCGAACCCATCGACGCCACCCTGCGAACGGTCACAGTCGCCTACGACAACGCCGGCCCCAACGCCGCCGTCTGGCTAGCTGCGTCTTTGGCCGTCCACCATTTCACCGAGCTCGACGCCACCCGCACCGTCACGCCACCAGCACTCTGGCGCGAAGTTCGCCGCGTCGTCGGTGGCTACAAGCCGCGACGGCCAGAACGGAAGTTTTCGGAGGGTTGTGCATTATCGGCGACTACTTGTCAGGCCACTGGTACGGCGCCCGGACAGGCATCGTCATGTCGTCCGCGTCGTTGACGTCTGACGATGGCGACATACCGCCGCCGCGATAGGTGAACACCGGTGACTCGACGCGTCGACAGTTGCCGACGATCTGGCCATGCGACGCCGTTCCGCCATCGACCCCCGTTGATCAAAGTATGACGGTGGCGGATATTCAGCCGCCGCGATACTTCGATCAAGGTTGCGGGGCGACCGAGCTCCTTCCCCGCACCCCGGGTGCACCGTCACCGAATTGACATAACGTACAACGGCGCTGCGGCCAACGCGCGGCTCGGCGTGGTGTCAGGTGTAGTAGCCGTCGACGACGGCGCGGCCCTCGTCGGCCAGTGCCGGACCCTCCTGCGGCACCGAGGGGAACCCGCCGGACGGCTTGAGAGCCGCCAGCTGCTCGTTGGACATGGCGTAGACCACGCGCGCCAGGCCGGCGCGATCGATGGCGCCGGTGCACATGCCGCACGGCTGGCAGCTGGTGTACATGGTGGTGCCGGCCGCGGTGGCCGGATCGAGCTCGCGCGCCGCCCACCGGGCCAGCTTGAGCTCGGGATGCGCGCTGATGTCGTGATCCGACAACACGGTGTTGTGGTCCTCGGCGAGGACCGCGCCGTCCGGCCCGACCAGCAGCGAGCCGAACGGTGCATCCCCTGCTGCCCGGGCCGCCGCCGCCAGTTCGATTGCACGGCGCAGGTGTCGCTCGTCGTCGGTGGTCATCGAATCTCCTTCGGTCACCCCGACGCCGCCTGCTGCGAGCCGGGCGTCAGAGCTGGTTGATCCGCACCATGTTGCCGGCGGGATCTCGGACGGCGCAGTCGCGGATCCCGTAGGGCTGGTCGGCGGGCTCCTGCACGATGTCGACCCCGGCGCTCTGCACCTGCTCGAACACGGCGTCGAGATCGTGCGTCGCCAGGGTGATGATCGCGTACGTGCCCTTGGCCATCATCTGCGCGATGATCTGCCGTTCGTCCTCGGTGATGTGCGGCCCGACGGCCGGCGGGCACAGCACGATCGACGTGCCGGGTTGCTCGGGCGGGCCCACCGTCAGCCAGCGCATCTTGCCTTTGCCGACGTCGTTGCGGACCTCGAAGCCGAGGGCGTCGCGATAGAAGGCGAGCGAGGCCTCCGGGTCGTCGGCCGGCAGGAACGTGTTGTGAATCGTGATGTCCATGCCGGTCACGTTAGGGGGACGCCCACCCACGGTGCTTCTTGATTCCTGACCGGTCTGGTCACCTGCTTGGCCACGCACGACGGCAGCCCTGCCGCGGACTCTGCTGCCGCGCGCCGGTACACGCCCGGCGGCATGCCGATCAGTTCGGTGAACCGCGTGGTGAACGTGCCCAGCGACCCGCAGCCGACCGCGAAGCACACCTCGGTGACGCTGAGGTCGCCGCGTCGCAGCAGCGCCGTCGCGCGCTCGATGCGGCGCGTCATCAGGTAGCTGTAGGGCGATTCGCCGTAGGCCGCGCGGAATGCACGGCTGAGGTAGCCGGCGGACACGTGCTCCGCCCGGGCCAGCGCCTCGACATCGAGCGGCTGTGCGTAGTCGCGGTCGATCCGGTCGCGCACCCGGCGCAACCGCGCGAGATCGCGCAACCGCCGCGCGGGATCGGGCGTACGGGTCACGAGGCTGATCGTTTCACGTCCACGCTCGGTGGACAGGCGAAATCCCGCGCCGGTGTCACTCAACGTTCACCTGTCACGAGTTGATGCCGGCACGGCTCCCCCTTACGGTCGTTCGGTCGGTGAGCCTCGGGAGGGCGCATGAGCTTGTTCGACGGAATGTCGCGACGCGATTTCCTGCGGGTGGCGGCAGCAGGCGCCGGCGGCCTCGGCGCGCTGACGACCCTGGCCGGGCCGGTGATCGAGCGCGCACACGCAGCCGACCCCTGCGGCACCGGCTCGCTCGACGACATCGAGCACATCGTGCTGCTGATGATGGAAAACCGGTCGTTCGACCATTACTACGGCACGATGTCCGGGGTCCGCGGCTTCGCCGACGCGGCGAAGGCCGGCACGCTCCGGCAGTACGCGACACCCGGCAAGGGTGGTCACTACGTCGCGCCGTTCCGCCTGAACACCAGCCAGGGTGCCTCGTTGGACGGTGAGTGCATCAACGACCCGACGCACGACTGGGGACCGCAGCACCAGGTGTGGAACGGCGGCCGCATGGACCAGTGGCTCAAGGTCCATCTCGCGAACGAGGGCGACGCGAACGGTCCGGCCACGATGGGCTACTACGAGAAGGCCGACATCCCGGTGCACCGGGCGCTGGCCGACGCGTTCACCGTGTGCGACCACTACTTCTGCTCGGTGCTGGGCCCGACCGACCCGAACCGGCTCTACTGGGTGAGCGCCTGGCTCGACCCCGAGGGCAAGCAGGGTGGCCCGCTGCTGAACACCCCGGAGGTCATCCCCACCTTCGCCTACAGCTGGCGCACGTTCCCGGAGAACCTCGAGGACGCCGGCGTCTCGTGGAAGTTCTACAACAGCCAGCAGGTGCCCGGCGTCTCCGAAGCCGTGCTCAGCGGCATGGTGCAGTCGTTCAAGCAGTACGCGACCAACCCGGCGCTCGCCGCGAAGGGACTGGCGCCGGTCTACCCGTACAACCTGCAACTGGATGTCGCCACCGACTCGCTGCCGAGCGTCTCGTGGATCATCCCGCCGCTGCTCAACTGCGAGCATCCGGCGTTGCCGCCGTCATTCGGCGCCGTCACGCTCGTCGAAGTGCTCGACATCCTCACGTCCAACCCGAAGGTGTGGGAGAAGACGGCGCTGATCGTCAGCTATGACGAGAACGGCGGCTTCTACGACCACGTGCCGCCGCCGACGGCGCCGCACGGGACGCCCGGTGAGTACGTGACGGTCAATCCGCTGCCCTCGACGGCGGACAGCATCAGCGGGCCCATCGGGCTCGGCTTCCGGGTACCGGGTCTGGTGATCTCGCCCTACTCGCGCGGCGGCCTCGTCGCGTCGGAGGTGTTCGACCACACCTCGCAGCTCAAGCTCGCCGCGAAACGCTTCGGCGTGGACGTGCCGAACCTGAGCGCGTGGCGCGACAGGACCGTCGGCGACATGACGTCGGCGTTCGACTTCGCCACGGCGGCCGACACCGGCAAGCCGAAGCTGGCGGCGACGCACGAGCTCGACACCGCCTCGACCGTGTTGGAGTGCAAGGCGGGCGTCGACGGCATCCAGGGCACGTTCTTCGGAAAGCAGAGCCAGGACACGTACCCGGCTCCGAAGAACAACCGCGGGCCGACGCAGGCGACGACGCCGAGGCGCCGCAGGCCCAGCGGGCCGGTCACGGCGTGTCCTCCCCCGAAGGCGCCGACCGACGCCGGCACAAGCACGAAGATCCCGGTGGTCAGGCCGAAATCGTCGACGCGCACCCGCGTCGGCGCGGCCGCTGACACGCTGGCCGCGGGCGCAGCCGACACGCAGCCGCTGGCCGCCGACGCCGACTGACGCAGCGCTCCCCTACGCCACGCCGATGAGGATGCGCGGGTGGTCGGCCGGCCGCAGCCAGCGCATGATGCGCGTCAGCTGATCCTTGGGGATCGACACGCACCCTGCGGTGGGCTTGCCGTCGGTGACGTGCAGGAAGAAGGCGCTGCCCGCTCCCTGCCGCACTCCCCCGGGCGCGTTCGCGGTGTTGTAGTCGATGACGACCGCGTAGTCGTAGTACGGCGTCTCGTAATAGAGGTGCTCGTTCGGGTCACCGCGGGTGAATGCGCAGTGCGACGCGCACCGCTGGCGGGTGTTGTAGAGCGGCCCGGGCTGGCTGATCCACCAGTCCGCAGGGGTGGTGTGCGTGTAGGGCAGCGCGGTGCCCGGATCACTGTCGTGCCCGAACGCCCGGGTCAGCGTGAAGCTGCCGATGGGTGTGGCGGACTTCGACTCGCTGGGGTGTCTGCTCAGCCCGTCCGCCCCCAGATGTGCCGTGACCGCCGGGCCGACCTTGCGCCAACCGCCGGAGACCCGGCGCCACGCCTGCAGGGTGCCGACGGTGCTGCTGGTGCCGGCGGCCGCGACGGTGATGATGTCGTCGGCCGTGGCCGTGGTGCCACTGATCGGTAGCCGGGACGGCCGTGGTGCAAGGGCATGTCGGTGTGTGGTCGAGGGGCTCGGGGTGGCGGTGCGCTTCGGGGCGGCGCTCGTGCTGCGGGCCGTGCTGGGAGACGTCGTGCTGGGCGCCGGCGTCGCGCTCGTGGTCGCGGCGGCAGAGGTCGACGGTGCGGGCACCGAAGCGGAGTGCTCGGCCGCGGTCGAACCTGCCGAGCACGCCGTCACTACCGCGGCCAGCGCACCCACCGCCACGGCGACCTGTCGAGCACCCACGCTCCCAGGGTGTCATGCGCCGAGCGCTCGTTCGGGCACCGGTGCGGAAACGGCGCGGGTCAGGTGCCGATCAGGATGCGCGGGTGGGCGCCCGGGTTGAGCCACCGCAGCAGCGACACGACCTTGCTCTGCGGTACCGCGACGCACCCCGCGGTCGGGTGGCCGTCGGTGACGTGCAGGAAGAACGCGCTGCCGCGTCCTTGGTGCACGCCGCCCGGTGCGTTGCGGGTGTTGTAGTCGATCACGACGCCGTAGTTGTAGTACGGCGTCTCGTAGTAAAGGTGCTCGTTCGGATCGCCGCGTGTGAACGGGCAGTGCGACGCGCACCGCTGGTGCGTGTTGTACAACCGGCCGGGCTGGCTGATCCACCAGTCGTCGGGGTTGGTGTGCAGGTAGGGCAGCGCGGTGCCCGGGTCGCTGTCGTGCCCGAACGCCTGGGTCAGCGTGAAGCTGCCCATCGGCGTCGCCGAGCGCGATTCGCTCGGGTGCGTGCTCATGCCGTCCGCGCCGATGTGCGCGGTGACGGCGGATCCGTGCTTGCGCCACCCGCCGGCGACCTTCGTCCAGGCCTGCAGCGTGGCCGTGGTGCGCCGGGTGGACCGCGCCTCGACGGTGATCACCTTGGTGGCCGTGCCGGTCGAGTAGTGCACGGGCAACCGCTGCCCGGCCGCCGCGGCCGGCCGCTTGGCGACGACGCGCACCCTGGGCCGCTGCACCGGCCGCGTCACGGCGGCGGTCGGTGTCGCGTGCGTCGTGACTGGAGCGACGGCGCGCGTGGTGACGGGGGCGCTGGTGGCGGGCGCCGTGCTGGCGGGCGCCGTGCTGGCCGGCGCGGCAGTGGTGCTGCGCGGCGTCACCGAGGCGTGCCCGCTCGCGGCGTCGGCGGGCTCGCGTTCGGCGCCGTACGTGGGCACGGTCGCCGGCGGCCGCGAGTCGGCCACCATCGGTAGGGCCGACTGCGGTCCGGCCGTCGGTGCACTGGCCGCCTGGGCCATCCCGACCGCCACCACCGCGCACGCGCCGACGGCGGCCGACGCGATCACGGACGACACCACACGACCCCACCTCATGTGACGATTGTGACACGTGTGACGGATGTGAATCCAGCCCTACCCGCGGCGATTGCCGTCGCCCACGGCTGGCACAGTGACGCGCATGGTCCTCGAGGTTGCCGACATCGACATCACGCCGGGGGCGGAAGACGCCTTCATCGCGGCCTACCGAACCGTGCGCGACGTGCTCGCCGGCACGCGGGGCTGCCGGTCGGTGCGCATGACGCGCGGGGTCGAGTCACCGGCCCGGTTCGTGCTGCTGGTCGAGTGGGACTCGGTGCAGGCACATGAGCAGAATTTCCGGGCGAGCCCGCGCTTCGCGCAGTGGCGGGCGGCGATCGGACCGCACTTCGCCTCGCCCCCGCACGTCGAGCACACCGCCGACATCGACGTCGACGCCTGAAGGCGGTGCGGCGTCATTCGGCCGCGCACGCCTCGATGAGGTTGCCGTCCGGGTCGCGCACGATTGCCTGGAACTCGCCCCGGCGGTACGGCGTCCACCGGCGCGGTGCCAGGTACCCCGCTCCCCCGGCCGCGCAGGCATCGGAGAAGAAAGTCTCGACGTCTTGACGAGAGTTAGCCCGTAACTGGATGTGCAACCCACTGGTTGCAGGCTGTCCGGTCACCAACCAGACGGTTGCATGATCGCGGTCGCCGGGCGCTGAGTTGCGCGGTTCGGCGCCCCAGGCCGCCGCCTCGACCGCGGCGCCGTCCTCCTCCTCGTCCACCAGTTCCCGCAGCCGGACCAGGCCGAGCGCGGCCAGCGCGGCGTCGTAGAAGTGCAGGCTGCGCTCGAAGTCCGACGCGGTGATGGTGACGTGGTCGAGGGTGGCGGCAGCACACACATCAGCGAGCGTAGGGTCAGCACCACACGGGAGTCCGCCGAGGGGCGGGCTGAGAGGGCAGCAGCCGACCGTCGAACCCGCCGGGTAATGCCGGCGCCGGGAGACCGCATGAGCACAGCAGTGACCACACCGACGTCCGTCGACGCCCCGCGCGCCGAGCCCGGCCGCAGGCTCGTCGACGACCAACCGCGCACGCTGGGCGTCGTCGACCACTTCGCGTTGTGGACGAACCTCGGCGTCAGCCTGCTGGGGCCGGCCTACGCGTTCTACGTGCTGGTTCCCGGCACCCGGCGGCTGTCACTCGTCGCGGCATTCACCGCCGTCGTCGTGGGATCCGTGCTCGGCACGATCCCGGTCGGCTTCGCCGCGCTGGCCGGCGCGCGCAGCGGCCAACCGGCCATGGTGCTGCTGCGCGGCTTGTTCGGCCGCCGGCTGTCCTTCGTGCCGACCCTGTTGAACCTGCTGCAGTGCCTCGGCTGGGGTGTCTTCGAGATCGTGGTGGTCGCCGACGCAGCAGAGCAGTTGCTGCCGTGGAAGGTGCGGTGGCTCTACGTCCTGCTCGCCGGCGCGCTCACAACCGTGATGACCCTGCGCCCGCTGGGCTTCATCCGCACCCTGCGCCGGTACGCGCTCATCGCGGTGGCCGCCAGCACCGTCTATTTCCTGGTGCAGTTCCTGCGCCAGCCACTGCCGTCGCTGACGCACGGCACGTGGTCCGGCTTCTGGATCGCGGCCGACGGCGTGATGGCGGTGTCCATCTCGTGGGTGCCGCTGGCCGCGGACTACACCCGGCATTCGCGGTCGGGCAGCGGCGCGTTCTCCGGTTCGGTGATCGGCTACTCGGTGACGCAGATCGTCTACTACGCGCTGGGCCTGCTGGCCTTCTCGACGGTCGTGCACGGCTACAGCGGCGACAACGGACCGGTGTTCGCTGCCTTCATCGCGCTGCCCCTGGGCTGGCTGCCGTTCGCGGTGTTGGTGCTGCGCGAGCTCGACGAGTCGTTCACCAACGTCTACTCGACGACCGTGTCGATACAGAACCTGCGACCGCTTGCCGATCGGCGGGTGTTGGCGGTGCTGATCGGGGTCGTCGCCACCGCCGGCGCGCTCGTGCTGCAGCTCGGCGCCGACTACCAGAGCTTCCTGACGCTGCTCGGGTCGGTCTTCGTCCCGCTCGCCGCCGTCTTCGTCATCGACTACTTCGTGCTGCGCCGGCGGCGGACCTGGGACGTCTCGGACACCGCGCCCGCGCGCTGGGCCATGCTCGTGCCGTGGCTGCTCGGGTTCGTCGTCTATCAGCTGATCAATCCCGGCGAGCTCGGCTGGTGGACGCGGCAGTGGGGCCGCATCGACTCCTGGCTGCACTTCACGCCCACCGACTGGATGAGCGCGTCCCTGCTCTCCTTCGCGGTCGCGGCGATCGCTACGGTGCCCTTCGGAGCGCTCGACAACGTTCTCGGGAGGCGGCGTGCTGATCGACCCGGAGGTGGCCGAGGCCCTGGCCGCACGGCAGCCGGTGGTGGCGCTGGAGAGCACGATCATCAGCCACGGGCTGCCACGCCCGGACAATCTGCGCATCGCCCGTGAGATCGAGACGGCAGTGCGCGCCGGCGGCGCGGTGCCCGCGACCGTCGCCGTCGTCGACGGACAGGCACGGGTCGGGCTCGACGACGCCGCGCTGCAGCGGGTAGCCGGCGACCCGGACGTCGCGAAAGCGAGCGTGCGCGACCTCGCCGCCATCGCCGCCCGTGGCGGCGTCGGCGCGACCACCGTGGCGTCCACCGCCCACCTGGCCGCGACTGCGGGCATCCGGGTGTTCGCCACCGGGGGCCTGGGCGGCGTGCACCGCGGCGCGCGCGACACGTGGGACGAATCGGCCGACCTCACCACGCTCTCGCGCACGCCGGTGCTCGTCGTGTGCGCGGGCGTGAAATCGATCCTGGATGTGGCAGCGACCCTGGAACGGCTGGAGACGCTGAACGTCGGCGTGCTCGGCTACCGCACCGAGCGGTTCCCCGGCTTCTACCTGCGCGATTCCGGCCACGCGGTGCATTGGACGGTCGACTCCCCCGGCGCCGTGGCCGACGTGCTGCGTGCGCAGGACGCGATGGGCACGGCCGCGTACGGCCTCGTGCTCGCCAATCCGATCGACGCGGGCGACGAACTGGACCGCGAGCTGCACGACCGCACCCTCATGTCCGGCCTGGCGGCAGCGGAGGCGGCCGGGGTGCGCGGCAAGGACGTCACGCCGTTCCTGCTCGAACACTTCCACCGCGAGACGGCCGGTGCGTCGCTCGCGGCCAACGTCGCGCTGGTGCTGTCGAACGCCCGGCTCGCCGCGCAGGTCGCGACGCAGTTCGCCGCGTGAGCGAGCGATGACGCACGTCGTCTGCCTGGGCGACGTGCTGGTCGACGTGCACGCCGCCCTGCGCGCACCACTGGCGCTCGGGTCGGACACGCCCGCCACCGTCGTGCTGCGACCGGGCGGCGCGGGCGCGAACGTCGCCGCATGGCTCGCTGCGTTGGGCACGAGCGCGACCTTCGTCGGCCGGGTGGGCGACGACGTGCTGGGCCGCGACGCCGTCGCGCACCTGCGTGCCGCAGGCGTGCACGCCCACGTCACCGTCGACCCGGCGCGGCCCACCGGCACCTGCATCGTGCTGGTCGGCGCCGACGGCGAACGCACGATGATCCCGTCGGCGGGCGCCAACGACGCCGACAGCGAACCCGCCGACCTGCCGGAGCGCGCCGATTGGCTCTACGTGTCCGGCTACACGCTGCTGCGCGAGGCATCGCGCCCCGCCGCGGTGCGGGCCATCGAGCACGCACGGGACCGGCACTGGTCGGTTGCCGTTGACGCCGCGTCGGCAGGCCCGCTGGCCGACTTCGGCGCGCAGCGGTTCCTCGACGCCATCGGCGCCGGAGTGACGCTGTTCGCCAACGCCGACGAGGCCCGCGTGCTGGCCGGCGCAGGGGCCACCGACCATGCCGCGGTTGCGCAGGCGCTCGCGCTGCGCTGCGGGCACGCCGTCGTCAAACGGGGCGGCGCGGGCGCCGTGTGGTCCGATGCGACGAGCGTGCGATCCGTGCTGGCCGCGACGGCGCAGGTGCTGGACACGACGGGCGCGGGCGATGCCTTCGCCGCCGGCTACCTGGCGGGAGGCCCGCGGATCGCCGACCGGCTGAGCGCGGCGAGAGACGCGGCAGCACGCGCTGTGGCCGTGCTCGGCGCCCGCCCGGCTCAGCCGGCGTAAGCCGCGACCGTCGACGGCTCGTCGCGAGCCTCGGCGGTCATCCGCGACAGCATCGAGCGGCACACCGCGGCAACGAGGACGCGGTCGTGCGTCAGCACGAACTCGAAGAGCCGGGCTTCGTCGGCAAGCCCGAGGCCGTCGGCGTCGACCTCTCGCGAGATCAACGCCACGGCGTAGTGCGCGCCCAGCACCGCAACGGTCCACTCGCGGGCGAGCGCGTCGTCCGCAGCGATCGCGACCCCGCGCACCCCCGGCGCCGGCACGCGATCGAAGCCGACGCCGAACACCGCCACCAGCGGACACTTCGTGGCCAGCGCGGTGTACTGCGCGCGCGTCGCGCCCTCGAACAGGTCCGCGCGCTGGAAGGCCGCAAGCACCACCGGCGGGGTCAGTTCGCTGGCCGCCTTCATCTCTATGTCGCGGGTCAGGGCCAGGATGAGGGGTTGCGGCGCGACCTGCGTGCGCCGTTGCCGCGCCAGCAGCTCGTGCGGGCTGGCGAGCACGTCGGGTGCCGACGACTGCAGCACGAGCGGCATGGACGTCGCCGATCTCTCGACGATGGGGGCGGCCGCGCCGAACAACCAGCCCTGGCCGAGCGTGGCACCCAGTGCCCGCGCCTGGGACAGGTGCTCCTCGGTCTCGATGCCCTCGGCGAGCAGGTGCACCGGCGTGTGCTCGCTGTACGCCATGACGGCGAGCAGGGTCTGCACGCGTTCGATGGTCGGCACGGACTGGATGAGTTCGAGGTCGAGCTTGATGACGTCCGGGCGCAGGAACTCGAGCAACGCCAGCGACTCCGGCTGCCGGCCGACGTCGTCGAGCGCGATGCCGATGCCGCGCGCCCGCAGCGAATCGACCAGCCGTAACAGACCGGCGGGGTCTTCGAGCAGGTCGCGCTCGGTGAGTTCGACGACCACGCGCAGCTCGCGCAGGGCGCGGCCGATCTCGCCCGCGACGTGCGGCGGCGCCTCCCCGAGCACCGACGGCTCAGCGTTGACGAACAGTGCCATCGACGGGTCGAGGTCGGCGTCGAGAGCGCCGTGCACCGCAGCCTCGCGGCACAGCCATTCGATCTCCGCCGCCCGTCCGGCGCGGCGTGCCGCGTCGACCAGTTCGGTGCCGTTGACGTCGGGCATCGCGGGCAGCCGGGCCAGCGCCTCGTACCCGATCGGCTCGCCGCTGGCGAGGTCGACGATCGGTTGGTACCGCGCTTCGAGGCCGCCCCGGAACACTTCGTCCAGGATGGCGCTGTCGCCAACGGGGTTCGACGCGGTCATCTCACCTCCCGGTTGACCATCAGCGTAGGCGCATCTCGCGTGGCGCGCCCCCGCAAGACCCCGTCAGGTCGTGGCAAAGGTGAGGTTGCTGCCGGCCAGGCCCAACTCGGCCCCGGCGGAGTCCACCCGCAGCGAGGTCACGTGGATCCCGAACGGGATGCCCGCGAGCGGGATGTGCAGCTCGAAGATCTTGTCCAGGGCGGCGCTGACGTCGCCGGCGATCTGGTTCAACCCGTTGATGCTCGTCTTGCCGAAGCTCAACGCGCCGTTGACGATCTTCGGCTGGGCGCTGATGCCCGCATTGACCGTCTGGCCGAGCACGGTGATGCTCTTCGCCGCCTTGATGCGACCGTCGCCGGCGTAGGTGACATCGATGCCCAGCGCGGCGCTGAGCTCGGCATAGGACGCCGTCGCGCTCGCCTGCGCGGTGTCGGCGTGGAAGTGGTCGAAGCTGCGCGACGCCGTCACCTTGTGCAGCACCACCTGCACGCGCGACAGGATCAGCGCGCGCGAGTTCTTGTCGACCGGCACGTCCTTGGCGGTGATGGTGATCTTGTCGGACTTGCCCGTTGCCAGCTGCGTCAGGAACGGGAAGCCGGCGATGTCGACACCGGGGCGCGAATTCAGATGCTGGGACGACTGGACGGTGTTGCCGATGGCACGCTCGGCGATCACCAGTCCCACGCGGTCGGCCACGACGAGCAGCGCGGCGATCACCACCAGCACGATCAGCAGCGTGCGGCCGGTGTGCCGGCGGCGCCTGCGCTGCGGGGGCGGCCCCTGCCAAGCACTCATCCCTCGATCCTGACACGGGCGTCGGGCGGTCGTGTCGGCACGCTGCGCCAGACTGGCCGGATGGTGGGCATTGACCCGATCCTGGGCGAGCGGATTGCCCGCAACGGGCTGGGCCCGCACCGCTGCGACTCCGTGGCCGGGGCGGCGGGGCTGGTCACCGCCGTGCAGGCGCAGGACAACCAGGCCTCCCGGTTGGGCATCCGCGCCCGCACCACGGGCGTCACCGAGGCCGACGTGGTCAGTGCGATCGGGGAACAGCGTTCGGTGGTGCGCACGTGGCTGATGCGCGGCACGATCCACCTCGTCGACGCCGCGGACCTGCGGTGGCTGGTCGCGCTGATCGGGCCCGCGGTGACCCGCAAGTACCGCACGCGGTGGCGCGCGATCGGGCTGGCCGACGACCTGCTCGATCGCACGCTGGACGTGCTGCCGCAGATCCTGCACGGCGCCGCGCTGACCCGGCACGAGCTGCGCGCCGCGCTGCACGAGCACGGCATCGACGTCGACACCGGGGATCCGCAGGCCAGCACGCACGCGGTGCTGCACGCCTGCTGCGCGGGGCTGGTGTGCCGCGGGCCGGACCGTGGCCGGGACTCCACGTTCGTGCTGACCGACGACTGGGTGCCCGCCGCGGACGGTCCGCGCGGCGACGCCGCCCTCGCGGAACTGGCCCGGCGGTACTTCCGCGCCTTCGCGCCGGCCACGGCGGCCGACTTCGCCACGTGGTCCGGGCTGCCCGGAGCCACGGCGGTGGGCCTCGTACGCGACGAGCTCACCGAGGTGGACGTGTACGGCCGCGCGGGGTACCGGCTCCGCAGCGCCGACGGCCTCCACGCCGCCGTTGCTGCCGCCGGCGAGGTCCGGCTGCTGCCGGCCTTCGACAACTACCTGCTCGGCTACCGCGACCGGGACGCCATCGTGCGCGAGCCGGACTACGGGCGGATCTTCCTCGGCGGCATGATCCGTCCGTCGGTGCTGGTGGGCGGCCGGGTGGCCGGACACTGGGCACTCGAGCGCGCCCGGCGCCGGGTCGGCGTCACGCTGTTCGAACCGCTGGGCCGCGCGACGCGCCGCGCTGTCGAGCGCGAGGTCGCCGACGTCGCGCGGTTCGTCGGGCTCGACCTCGAGCCCGCCTTCGTCGAGCCCGGCTGAGGACTTTCAGGACGTGCGGCCGGTGATGTCGAGCGTGCGGGCGATCGGCACGCCGGGCCGGTAGGCCAGGTGCAGATAGCTCGGTGCGTCCAGCACGGCGAGGTCCGCGCGGGCGCCCACGGCGACCCTGCCGATGTCGGCACGGCGCAACGCCGCGGCTCCCCCCGCCGTGGCCGCATGCAGTGCCTGCGCCGGTGTCATGGCCATCTCCCGGACGGCGAGCGCGATCACGAACGGCATCGACGAGGTGTAGCTGGTGCCGGGGTTGCAGTCCGTGGCCAGCGCCAACGCAACGCCCGCGCCCAGCAGGCGAGGGGCGTGCGGGTAGGGCGAGCGGGTGGAGAACTCGACGCCCGGCAACAGCGTGGCCACGGTGTCCCCGCCCGCCAGGGCGTCGACGTCGGCGTCGCTGAGATAGGTGCAGTGGTCGACGGCCGCCGCGCCGAGCTCGACAGCGAGCTGCACGCCCGGCCCGGGCGCGAGTTGGTTGCCGTGCACGCGCAGCCCGAGACCGCGCTCCCGACCGGCCACGAGCACCGCCCGTGCCTCGTCCGCGTCGAAGGCGTGTGCGCTGGCCGGCTCGCAGAACACGTCGATCCAGCGGGCATGCGGCGCGCAGGCGTCGAGCATGGCGCCGGTGACGAGGTCCAGGTATTCGGCGCGCGGAATCCCCTGCGGTACGACATGCGCGCCGAGGAACGTGGTCTCCGTAGTGACGCCTGCCGCGAGGCGCAGCAGCCGCTCTTCGCCGGCCACGGTGAGCCCGTAGCCGCTCTTGACCTCGACCGTCGTCGTGCCCTGGGCACGCATCTCCGCGATGCGCCCGGCGAGCCGGCGACGCAGGTGGTCGTCGTCGGCTGCGCGGGTGGCGGCGACGGTCGAGGCGATGCCGCCGCCGTCGTAGCGCTGGCCCGCGAGCCGGGCCGCGAACTCGGCGGCGCGGTCGCCGGCGAAGACGGCATGCGTGTGGCTGTCGACGAAGCCCGGCACCACCGCGCGGCCGCCGACGTCGTGCAGCTCGTCCGCCGCCGGGGCACCCGCGGCGTCCCCCACCCAGGCGACCACGCCGTCCTCGACGACCACGGCGGCGTCGGTGCGCAGGCCCAGCGGCGCGCCGTCGACGGCACGGCCGGCGGGATCGTTGGTGACGAGTTCGGCGATCCCGGTCACGAGCGTGCTCATCGCGACAGCTCCTCGAGTGCGCGCCCCAGCAGGGCACCGACGTCGCCCAGGACGTGCCGGCCGCCGTGCACGACGATGCGCCCGTCGACAACGACGGTGTCGACGTCCGCAGCCCCCGCAGCGAACACGATCTGTGCTGGGTCCGCGCCCGCGGTGCGGGCGGTGTCCAGCCGGACCGCGACCAGATCGGCACGGTTGCCGACAGCCAGCGCGCCGGCGTCCGGCCAGCCGAGGCCCGCGTGCGCCGTCAACGCGCCCGTCAGCCGAGCTGCGGTGAACCGGCCCCGTTCGCCGCTGGCGAGCCGCTCGTGCAGTTCGAGCTCGCGGGCCTCGCCGAGCAGGTCGATCGTCGCGTGCTGGTCACTGCCGAGCGACAGCGGCGAACCGGCGTCGGCCAGGGCGCGCGCCGGGCCGATGCCGTCCGCGAGGTCCGCCTCGGTGCTGGGGCACATGCAGACGGTGGTGCGCGTGGCGCCCAGCGCCGCGACGTCGGCGCCGTCGAGGTGCGTCGCGTGTACGGCGGTGGTCGCCGGACCGAGCATCCCTTCGGCCTGCATCAGGGCCGTGGGCGTGCATCCGTAGTACGCCACAGCCGCGTCGTTCTCCGCCGGTTGCTCGGACAGGTGCACGTGCAGCGGACGGTCCGCGGCTGCCGAGCGGACGGTCGCCAGCGCCGCTCGCGGCACGGCGCGTACCGAATGCACCGCCGCGCCGACGCGGGTGTTGGCATCCTCGCGTAGTGCGCTGACCCGGACCGCCCAGGCGTCGGCGTCCGGATCGGCGAAGCGACGCTGCACCTCGTCCAACGGCACGTGCCCGGACGCCTGCAGACCACCGGCCAGGTAACACGCATCGAGCAGCGTCAGCCGGATGCCGGCCTGGGCGGCCGCCTCGCGCAGCGCCTCGCCCATGGCGTTCGGGTCGGCGTACGGCGTCCCGTCCTGTCCGTGATGGAGGTAGTGGAACTCGCCGACCGCACTGACCCCGGCGAGCGCCATCTCCGCGTACACCGCACGAGCCAGATCCAGGTAGGTGTCCGGGTCCAGCCGCTCGGCGAGCGCGTACATCTGCATACGCCACGTCCAGAAACTCCCCCGGCCGCCCGCGTGCGTGCGCCCGCGCAAGGCACGGTGGAAGGCGTGGCTGTGGCAATTGGCGAAGCCGGCCAGCACGACGCCGGGCAGTTCGGTGGCGCCGGACCGGTTCGCCGCGGCATCCGGCGTCACGGCGGTGAACCGGCCGTCGGCCACGTCGAAGCGCACGTCGCGCGCCGGCCCGTCGGGCAGCAGCGCGTGTTCGGCGAACCAGGCGCTCACGGCGTAGCGCAGGACTCGACGACCCGCGCCAATGCCTCGACGCCGGCCAGGCAGTCGTCGCGTTCGGCGTGCTCGAGCGGCGAGTGCGACACGCCCGTCGGGTTGCGTACGAACAGCATCGCCGCGTCGACCCCGGCGTTGGCCAGGATTCCGGCGTCGTGCCCGGCCCCGGTGTCGAGCACGGGGACCCCGCCGAGCACGTCGGCCACCCGGGTGCCGCCGGGGAACTCGGTGGCGGTGCTCCACGACTCCTCGCGCAGGGTTCCACCGAGCCCGGCCACCGCCTCCCGGACGTCGGCCACGACGTCGTGCACCTGCTCCTCGCGCGGGGCGCGTGCGTCGAGCCAGGTGGTCACGTGCGCGGCGATCGCGTTGATGCCGTTGGGCTCGACACGCACCCGACCGCAGGTGGCCACGGCGTCGCTGCGTTCCGCGGCCGCGCGTGCGGCCAGCACGACGTGTGCCAGCGAGAGCATGGCGTCGGAGCGGTCGGCGAGCCGCGTGGTGCCGGCGTGGTCGGCGCGGCCGGGCAGGTCGATGCGCCACCGGCCGTGCGGGCGGATCGCGGACGCGACCCCCACCGGCGCGCCGAGCTCGACCAGCCCGACGCCCTGCTCGACGTGCAGTTCGACGAAGCGGCCGACGCGCCGCAACGTCTCCTGGTCGCGGCCGAGGTCCGCGGGCTCGCGGCCGGCGGCGGACATCGCGTCGGCCAGCGAGGTGCCGTCCACGTCGGTGAGTGCCCTGGCGCGCTCGGGCGCCAAGGCCCCCGTGAGGATCCGCGAGCCGGCGCAGGCGACGCCGAACCGGGCACCCTCCTCGTCGCCGAAGTTCACGACAGCCACCGGCACCGCCGGCCGCCAGCCCCGCTCGCGCAGCAGGTCCAGCGCCGCGAACGCACTGACGACACCGAGCGGGCCGTCGAAGGCGCCGCCGTCGGGCACCGAATCCAGGTGCGAGCCGAGGGCCACGCCAGGCGTCTCGTCCGGGTCGCCGAGCCACGCCCACTGGTTGCCGGCGCGGTCATGCACGAGATCGAGACCCCGTGCCGCGGCCTCACCGGCGAACCACTCGCGCAGCGTCGCGTCCGCCGCGGTCCAGGCGTAGCGGCGGTACCCGCCGGTGCGTGCGTCACGGCCGACGGGCTGCAGGTCGGCCCACATCCGGTCGAAGCTCACCGCGGCGCCCGCCTGCCCGTCGCGGTCACGGCCGCCCGTCGTCGGCGGCCGACTCGGCCATCGGCACGCGGACGCCGCGCTGCGCCGCGACCTCGTCGGCGCGCTCGTAGCCGGCGTCGACGTGCCGGATCACGCCCATCCCGGGTCGTTGGTCAGTACCCGCTCGATCTTCTGACCGGCCAACGGCGTGCCGTCGGCGACACACACCTGGCCGGCGTGGATGGACCGGCCGATGCCGACACCACCGCCGTGGTGGATCGACACCCACGACGCGCCGCTGACGCGACATTGACCATCGCGTTGAGCAGCGGCCAGTCGGCGATCGCGTCGGAGCCGTCGGCCATCGCCTCGGTCTCGCGGTACGGCGAGGCGACCGATCCGCAGTCCAGGTGGTCGCGGCCGATCACCACCGGTGCACTGATCTCGCCGCGCGCAACCAGGTCGTTGAACGCGACGCCGGCCTTGTCGCGTTCGCCGTAGCCCAGCCAGCAGATCCGCGCCGGCAGGCCCTGGAAGTGGACCTTCTCCTGCGCCATCTTGATCCAGCGGGCCAGCGACTCGTTCTCCGGGAACAGGTCGAGCACCGCCTTGTCGGTGCGGGCGATGTCCTTCGGGTCGCCGGACAGCGCCGCCCACCGGAACGGGCCCTTGCCCTCGCAGAACAGCGGCCGGATGTAGGCGGGTACGAAACCCGGGAAGTCGAAGGCGCGGGTGAAGCCGGCCGTCTGGCCTCGCCGCGGATCGAGTTGCCGTAGTCGAAGACCTCGGCGCCCTTGTCCTGGAAGCCGACCATCGCCTCGACGTGGCGGGCCATCGACGCCTGCGCGCGGCCGGTGAACTCCTCCGGCTTGCGCTGCGGCGTAGTCGTGCCAGTCGTCGAACTCGACGCCGATCGGCAGGTAGGACAGCGGGTCGTGCGCCGACGTCTGGTCGGTGACGATGTCGATCGGCGCGTCGTGGGCCAGGAACTGCGGCACCAGCGACGCCGCGTTGCCGAGCAGGCCGATCGACAGCGGCCGGCGGGCGTCGCGCGCCTCCTCGGCCAGGCGCAGCGCGTCGTCGCGGTCCTTGGCCTGGACGTCGAGGTAGCCGTGGTCGATGCGCCGCTGGATCCGGGACGGGTCGCACTCGATGCAGATCGCGACGCCGCCGTTCATCGTCACGGCCAGCGGCTGCGCGCCGCCCATGCCGCCGAGCCCCGCGGTCAGGGTGATCGTGCCGGCCAGCGTGCCGCCGAACCGCTTCGCGGCCACCGCGGCGAAGGTCTCGTAGGTGCCCTGCAGGATGCCCTGGGTGCCGATGTAGATCCACGAGCCGGCCGTCATCTGGCCGTACATGGTCAGGCCAGGTGCTCGAGGCGGCGGAACTCCTCCCAGTTGGCCCAGTCCGCCGACGAGGTTGGAGTTCGCGATCAGCACCCGCGGCGCCCACTCGTGGGTGCGCATGACGCCGACCGGCTTGCCCGACTGCACGAGCAGCGTCTCGTCCTGCTCGAGCGTGGTCAGCGTGCGCACGATCGCGTCGTAGCTGGCCCAGTTGCGTGCGGCGCGGCCGGTGCCGCCGTAGACGACGAGGTCGTCGGGGCGCTCGGCGACCTCCGGGTCGAGGTTGTTCATCAGCATCCGCAGCGGCGCCTCGGTCTGCCAGCCCGGCGCCGAGAGCGTGGTGCCGCGGGCTGCGCGTACCGGGCTGGCTCCGTCCATGGCCCCATTCGCACACGCTGCGACCCGCGCCGACTACGGCCGCGAGGCACTTGCTGTCTGGGATACGAGACAAGCAGCTAGCGTGGGCGGCATGGCACCGGTGCCCGGCGGCGAGCCACACGCTGCGCGATGCTCGATCACCTGGCGCGGCAGGCCGGTCCGGTCGGCGCGGCGGCGATGGCCCGCGATCTCGGGCTGCCGCGCTCGACGGTGTACCACCTGCTGGCGACGCTCGCCGCAGCACAATTTCGTCACCCACCTGCCCGACGAACGGCGCTGGGCACTCGGGATCGCCGCGTACGAGCTGGGCACCGGCTACGCGCGGCAGGCGCCGTTGACCCGGGTCTCCCGGGTGCCGCTGGCCGAGCTCGCCGACCGCACGGGCCACGCGGCGCATCTCGCGGTGCTGCACGGGCGCGAGGTCGTGTACCTGCTCGAAGAACGTGCGCCCGGGCGCCCGCCGCTGGTCACCGACGTGCGGCGTCCGGCTCCCCGCGCACGCTGACCGCCAGCGGCCGCGCGATGCTGGCACTGCTGCCGGCCGCGCAGATCCGGGCGTTGTTCCCGGGCCCGAGGCGTTCGTGGTGCGCACCGGCCGCGGGCCGCGCTCGGCCGCCGCCCTGCGCGCGCTGCTGGCCGACACCCGCCGACACGGCTGGGCGCGGGAATCGGGTGAGGTCAGCGAGGGCTACGCGTCGCTGGCCACCGCGGTGCATCGACCACTCCGGGCACCCGGTCGCCGCCGTTGCGCTGACCTTCCCGATCGACGCCGGCCACCGCGATCGGGGGCGCGGAGTCGACCGCCGGGGCGGACACCGCGCGGGCGGCAGCCCTGGTCGGGCGCGCCGCGGACACGATCAGCCGGCGCATCGGCGGCGCGCCTGCACGAACCTGATCGCCCGCGACGCGGTCGGGGCTAGCGGCCGACGCCGGCGGCGTCCATGCCGCGCAGCTCCTTCTTCAGCTCGCCGATCTCGTCCCGCAGCCGGGCCGCGACCTCGAACTGCAGCTCGCGGGCGGCGCCGCAGCATCTGCTCGTTGAGCTGCTGGATGAGGTCGGCGAGCTCGGCGCGGGGCATCTCGGCGACGTCCAGGCCGCCGCCGGCGTGCGCCCCGACGCCGACGACACCACCGACCGTCCGCCGCCGACACGCCGCGGCCGCCGCGGCCCGGCGCCTGCGGACTTGCCGCGCGACTGCGAGCGCCCCGAGCCGCCGACCGGCGTGCGAGCCGAGCAGCTCGTCGGTGTCCTCGGCCTCGCGGGCGAGCAGGTCGGTGATGTCGGCGATCCGCTTGCGCAGCGGCTGCGGGTCGATGCCGTGCTCGCGGTTGTAGGCCACCTGCTTCTCGCGGCGGCGGTTGGTCTCGTCGATGGCCGTTGCGCATCGACGGCGTGACGGTGTCGGCGTACATGTGCACCTGGCCCGACACGTTGCGCGCGGCGCGGCCGATCGTCTGGATCAGCGACGTGCCCGAGCGCAGGAAGCCCTCCTTGTCGGCGTCGAGGATCGCCACCAGCGACACCTCGGGCAGGTCGAGCCCCTCGCGCAGCAGGTTGATGCCGACCAGCACGTCGAACTCGCCCATCCGCAGCTCGCGCAGCAGCTCGACCCGGCGCAGCGTGTCGACCTCGGAGTGCAGGTAGCGCACCCGCACGCCCTGCTCGAGCAGGTAGTCGGTGAGGTCCTCGGCCATCTTCTTGGTCAGCGTCGTGACCAGCACCCGCTCGTTGCGCTCGGCGCGCTCGCGGATCTCGTGCGAGCAGGTCGTCGATCTGGCCCTTCGTCGGCTTGACCACGATCTCCGGGTCGACCAGCCCGGTCGGGCGGATGACCTGCTCGACGAACTCGCCCTTGGTCCGGCCCAGCTCGTAGTTGCCCGGCGTGGCCGACAGGTAGACGGTCTGGCCGATGCGCTCGGTGAACTCCTCGAACTTCAGCGGCCGGTTGTCCATCGCCGACGGCAGCCGGAACCCGTGGTCGACGAGCATCCGCTTGCGCGACATGTCGCCCTCGTACATGCCGCCGGTCTGCGGCACGGTCACGTGCGACTCGTCGATGACGAGCAGGAAGTCCTCGGGGAAGTAGTCGAGCAGGCAGTTCGGCGCGCTGCCCGGCTCGCCGGCCGTCGATGTGCATCGAGTAGTTCTCGATGCCCGGAGCAGAAGCCGACCTGGCGCATCATCTCGATGTCGTAGGCCGTGCGCATGCGCAGCCGCTGCGCCTCGAGCAGCTTGTTCTGGCCCTCGAGCTCGGCCAGCCGCGCGCTCGAGTTCCTTCTCGATGCCGCGGATCGCGCGTTCCATGCGCTCCGGGCCGGCGGCGTAGTGCGTGGCCGGGAAGACGAACACCTCGTCGACCTCGCGCACGACCTCGCCGGTGAGCGGGTGCAGGTAGTACAGCCGCTCGATCTCGTCGCCGAACATCTCGACGCGGATGGCCAGCTCCTCGTACACCGGGAAGATCTCGACGGTGTCGCCGCGGACCCGGAACGTGCCGCGGGTGAAGGACAGGTCGTTGCGCGAGTACTGCACGTCGACCAGGTGCCGCAGGATCGTGCTCGCGCTCGACCTGCTGGCCCACGTGCAGCCGCAGCGACCGGTCGACGTACTCCTGCGGCGTGCCGAGGCCGTAGATGCACGACACGGTGGCCACCACCACGACGTCGCGGCGGGTGAGCAGCGAGTTGGTGGCCGAGTGCCGCAGCCGCTCGACCTCGTCGTTGACCGAGCTGTCCTTCTCGATGTAGGTGTCGGTCTGCGGGACGTACGCCTCGGGCTGGTAGTAGTCGTAGTAGCTGACGAAGTACTCGACGGCGTTGTTCGGCAGCATCTCGCGCAGCTCGTTGGCCAGCTGCGCGGCGAGCGTCTTGTTCGGGCGCCATGATCAGGGTCGGCCGCTGCAGCCGCTCGATCAGCCACGCCGCGGTGGCCGACTTGCCCGTGCCGGTGGCGCCGAGCAGCACGACGTCGCGCTCCCCCGCGCGCAGCCGCTCGCTCCAGCTCCTCGATCGCAGCGGGCTGGTCACCGGACGGCTCGAAGTCGGAGACGACCTCGAACTTGCCGCTCTTCGGCGTGATGTCGGTGTGGACGCGCATACCTCCACGGTACGAGGCAGGTACGACACCGGAAAACCTGTGCGGCCCGACCTGCACTCCGGTCCGGACTCAGCCGCCCGCCGTGCTGTGCTCGGCGACCCACTGAGTCTCTTTGGGGCTGCGGTTGCTCCCTTCGGCGTTCTCACCCTTCTCGATGAACACGAGGTTGTGATAGGCGTGCACGGCGACAACGTGCCGGTCGGAGTACGTCGGCTCGTGGTCGTCGAGGAACTCCTCGTAGTTCAGTCCGTCGATCAAATCTTTGACCAACGCCATGGTGGTCGTGGGATCGTGCCGGTCGACGCTGCCGCCCCAGCGGGGCCAGTACGAGGTCTGCACGTCCTCGATGACGTAGACGCCGCCGTCCTCCAGGAGCGGGAACAAGATCCGGAAGCTTTCCCGGATGTGCTCCGGCCGGTGGCTGCCGTCGTCGATGATGACCCGGATCGAACCCGCGTCCTCGACGATCTTGTGGAGGAGGTCCGCGTCGACCTGACTGCCGCGGTAACTCCGGATCCGGTCCTGGTCGACGAACGACTTGTCCTGTATGTCCAGGCCGATGATGTTCGCGTGCCGGAAATAGGCCCGCCACATCCGCAACGACGCACCGCCTTGTCCGGCACGCGAGTAGCCGCCGATGCCGAGCTCGAGCAGCGTGAAGTGGTCGCCGCGAAAGCGGCCCAGGTGCGTGGCGTAGTGGGGCGTGTAGAAGTGCGCTCCCCACTTGTCCGTGCCGAACTCCTTGGCGAGGTCGGTCAGGCTCGCGCGCCGCTGCCGCACCTGCGTCCTGGCGACGGCAACCGAGTCCTGCGCCGCCGCCGCGGGAGCTCGTAGCCTCTTCCACGTCGCAGGGGGCACCCGCGGTTTGACGTGTCGGACGGCTGCCTTCTTGAGCGAATCGGTGAACATGCGCGCCTTCCGGTCCCCTTTGTGACGGGTCCGACTCGAAGGTCGGACCACGCAGCAAGATACCTGCTGAGGGGCGCACGTCGCGCTGCCGGGCGAGGACCACGCAGAATCGCAGGATGGCCGGCATCGAGTTCCTCGACGAACCCGACGAGGCAGACACCGCGTCGCCGCCGGAGCGCCGCGACGTCCCGGCGGCTCAGGGCCCGACCGGCGCGTACGCGCGCGCGTCGCGGCCGCAGGCAGCGGCGAGCGCCGTGCTGTTCGCCGGGGCTGCCGCACTCTGCATGGTGGCGGCCACCGCACGGCTCTACACCATCGGCTTCGGACCGGGCGGGCGGCAGTTCGCCTACGGCGTCGATGCCTACGGCACGTACCACGGCATCGGCGAGGCCGCGCTGCAGGGGACCCGCGGCCCGCGCTACGGCTGGGCACTGGTCGGCTGCGCCGTGGTGCTGGCCGCCCTGGCGGTGCAGGTCGCCGCGCAGGCGCTGCGTCTGCCCGTCGGCCGCCGCCTCGCGCCCGCCGTGAATCACGTCGCCACCGCCGTGAGCGGCGTCCTCGGCGGCGTGACGCTGGCTGCCTACCTCGACGTCTCCGCGGCGCTCGAGAGCGCCCGGTCCCGCACGTTGGTGGGCGTCGCAGAGGGCGATCCGCTCCGGCCCGACATCAGCACCCGGTTCGGGCCGGCCCTGTGGCTCGCGGTGGCGGCGCTTGCCTGCGCCGCCTGTGCCGTCGTCGCGGTCGGTGCGATCGGCGCGGGCGGTGCGATCGGCGCGGGCGGTGCGCTGCGCAGACTCCGCGTGACGCGTCCGGCAAGTTCGTCTCCCGGCGGTTAGGGCGGGCTGTCCTGCTGGCAGGCTTGCGCCATGAATATCTGGCCCGGCACCGCCTACCCCCTCGGTGCCACCTATGACGGCTACGGGACCAATTTCGCAGTGTTCAGCGAGATCGCGGACAAGGTCGAGCTCTGCCTGTTCGACGCCGACGGCACGGAGCAACGGCTCGAACTGTTCGAGGTCGACGGCCACGTCTGGCACGGTTACCTGCCCGGTGTCGAGCCCGGCCAGCACTACGGCTACCGCGTGCACGGCCCGAACGACCGCGCCAACGGCCTGCGCTGCAACCCGAACAAGCTGCTGCTCGACCCCTACGCCAAGGCGATCAACGGCACGATCGAGTGGGACGAGTCGCTGTTCGGTTACCACTTCGACGACCCGGACGCCGAGAACGACGAGGACTCGGCCCACTCGCTGCCCAAGTGCGTGGTGATCAACCCCTACTTCGACTGGGGGGTCGACCGGCCGCCGAAGCGCCCGTACGCCGACAGCGTCATCTACGAGACGCACGTCAAGGGGATGACGCAGACCCACCCCGAACTGCCGGAGGAGCTGCGCGGCACCTACGCCGGCATCGCGCATCCGGTGATCATCGAGCACCTGACGCAGCTCGGCATCACGGCCGTCGAACTGATGCCCGTGCACCACTTCGCCAACGATTCGTTCCTCATCGACAAGGGCCTGTCGAACTACTGGGGCTACAACACGATCGGGTTCTTCGCGCCGGACCACAAGTACTCGTCCAGCAGGTCGCCCGGTGGCCAGGTACAGGAATTCAAGGCCATGGTGCGCGCCCTGCACGAGGCGGACATCGAGGTGATCCTCGACGTCGTCTACAACCACACCGCCGAGGGCAACCACATGGGCCCGACGCTGTCGTTCCGCGGCATCGACAACCAGGCCTACTACCGCCTCGTCGACGACGACAAGCAGTTCTACATGGACTACACCGGCACCGGGAACACGCTGAACGTCGGGCACCCGCACACCCTGCAACTGATCATGGACTCGTTGCGCTACTGGGTGCTCGAGATGCACGTCGACGGTTTCCGTTTCGACCTCGCATCCACACTTGCCCGCGAGTTCTACGAGGTCGACCGCCTGTCCGCCTTCTTCGAGCTCGTCCAGCAGGACCCCGTGGTCAGCCAGGTCAAGCTGATCGCCGAGCCTTGGGACGTCGGCCCCGGCGGCTACCAGGTGGGCAACTTCCCGCCGCAGTGGACGGAGTGGAACGGCAAGTACCGCGACACCGTGCGCGACTTCTGGCGCGGCGAGCAGAACACCGTCGGCGAGTTCGCGTCACGGTTGACCGGTTCCGCGGACCTGTACGAGGCCTCGGGACGGCGGCCGGTGGCGAGCATCAACTTCGTCACCGCCCACGACGGGTTCACGCTGCGCGACCTCGTGTCCTACAACGACAAGCACAACGAGGCGAACCAGGACGACAACAACGACGGCGAGAGCCACAACAGGTCGTGGAACTGCGGCGTCGAGGGCGACACCGACGACGAGGACGTCCTCGCGCTGCGCTCGCGCCAGCAGCGCAACTTCATCGCGACGATGTTCTTGAGCCAGGGCGTGCCGATGCTGTGTCACGGCGACGAGCTGGGCCGCTCGCAGGGCGGCAACAACAACGGGTACTGCCAGGACAACGAGATGACGTGGATCGACTGGTCCCGCATGGACGTCGACCTGCTCGCGTTCACCCGCCGCGTCTCCGACCTACGGCATCACCACCCGGTGTTCCGCCGCCGCCGGTTCTTCGACGGCCGGCCGACCCGCCGGCGTGGCGACATCCCCGACCTCGCGTGGTTCTCCCCCGACGGCGCGGAGATGGCCGAGGAGGACTGGGACGCCGGCGTCGGCAGCATCGCCGTGTTCCTCAACGGCAACGGCATCGCCGAGCGTGACGCCCGGGGCGAGCGGGTCACCGACGACTCGTTCCTGCTCTGCTTCAACGGGTACTGGGAGCAGGCCGAGTTCACGCTGCCCGGCGAGGAGTACGGCGAGGCGTGGCAGGTTCTGTTCGACACCACGCACGCCGAGACCGACGAGTTCGTCGCCGAACAGGGCGCCACGCTGACGATGGCGCCGCGGTCGCTGATCGTGCTGCAGCAGGTAGGCAGCTGATGGGCCGGGCGCCGAGCTCGACCTACCGGTTGCAGGTCAGCCCGTCGTTCGGGCTGAACGCTGCGGCCGAGGCCTGCGACTACCTGGCGGCGCTCGGCGTCGGCGCGGTGTACCTCTCGCCGCTGCTGCCGTCGTCGCACGGCTCGGACCACGGCTACGACGTCATCGCGTTCGACACCGTCGACCCGCAACGCGGCGGCCCCGACGGCTGGGCGCGGCTGCTGTCGGCGGCACGCGCACAGCGGTTGCCAGTCGTGGTCGACATCGTGCCGAACCACACCGGGGTGGCCGTGCCGATAGAGAACGCCGCCTGGTGGGACGTGCTGAAGCTCGGGCGCGGGTCGGTGTACGCGCGGTGGTTCGACATCGATTGGTCCCGCGGGCGCCTGCTGCTGCCGGTGCTCGGCGACGACTTCGACAACTCGCAGCTGAGCCTCGACCTCGACTCCACCGACGGCCCGGAGCTGCGTTACTTCGAGCACCGCTTCCCGCTGGCCGCAGCCACCGAGCCCGGCCCCGGGGACTCGGCCGCCGACGTCCACGCGCGCCAGCACTACGAACTGGTCAACTTCCGGCGCGCCGACACCGAACAGAACTACCGCCGCTTCTTCGCCGTCACGACGCTGGCCGGCCTGCGCGTCGAGGACCGCACCGTCTTCGACGCCACGCACGAGCAGATCGCCCGCTGGGTCCACGACGACGGCGTCGCCGGCCTGCGGGTGGACCACCCCGACGGCCTGGCCGACCCGAAGGGCTACCTGCAGTGGCTGCGCGAGCTCGGCGGCGACGACGCCTGGCTGCTGGTCGAGAAGATCCTCGAGCACGGCGAGCGGCTGTCCGCCGACTGGCCGGTCGACGGCACGACGGGCTACGACGCGCTCGGCGAGGCGGGCGGCCTGTTCGTCGACCCGGCCGCCGAGGACACGTTCACCGCGCTCTACCGCGAGCTCACCGCCGACGACGCCACGAGTGCCGAGCACATCGCGCGCGGCAAGCGCCAGGCGATCGGCACGATCCTGCAGGCCGAACTCTCCCGACTCGCCCGCCTGGCGGACGACGTGCCGGGTGCGCGCGACGCGCTGGCCGAGCTGGTGATCGCGTTCCGCGTCTACCGCAGCTACGAGCCCGACGGCGACGAGGACCTCGTCGCCGCCGTCGATGCCGTGCAGGCCGCCCGGCCGGACCTCGACGACGCGGTGTCCGCGCTGCTCCCCCGCCTGCGCGACCCGGCGGACGAACTGTGCACCCGCTTCCAGCAGGTGACCGGCGCGGTGATGGCCAAAGGTGTCGAGGACACCGCCTACTACCGCTACACGCGGTTCATCGCGCTGAACGAGGTCGGCGGCGATCCGGCCCAGTTCGGCCTGGCGCTGGAGGACTTCCACGCCGCGCAGGACGCCCGCCTGGCCGGCGCGCCGCGCGGCATGACGACGCTGTCCACCCACGACACCAAGCGCGGCGAGGACGTCCGGGCGCGGCTCGCCGTGGTGAGCGAACTGCCCGAGCAGTGGGCCGAGCTGGCCCGCTCGCTGATGACGGCCGCGCCGCTGCCGGACGCCGGGTTCGCCTACCTGCTGTGGCAGACATTCGCCGGGGTCGGGTTCGTCGAGCGCGAGCGGCTGCACGCCTACGCGGAGAAGGCGATGCGCGAGGCCGCGCAGTCGACCAACTGGATCGACCCGGACGAGGCGTTCGAGTCCGCGGTGCACCGCACCGTCGATGCCGCCTACGACGACCCCGCGCTGCGCGAGCCGCTGGCGCGCTTCCTCGAGACGCTGGCGCCGTACGGGCGGTCGAACGCTCTGGCGCAGAAGCTCGTGCAGCTGACGATGCCGGGCGTGCCGGACGTCTACCAGGGCACCGAACTGTGGGAGGACTCCCTCGTCGACCCGGACAACCGGCGAACGGTCGACTTCGCCGAGCGACGCGCCGTGCTGGCGCGGCTGGACGCCGACGGCACCCCGCCCGCCCTCGACGACTCCGGGGCAGCGAAGCTCTGGGTGACATCGCGCGCCCTGCGGCTGCGCCGTGACCGGCCCGAGCTGTTCGGCTCCTACACGGCGATCCGTGCCGACGGGGCCGCGGCCGAGCACGCGGTCGCCTTCGACCGCGGCGGGGCGGTCACCGTCGCCACCCGGTTGCCGGTGGCGCTCGAGCGCGCCGGCGGGTGGCGCGACACCACGCTGCCGCTGCCCACGGCCATGACCGACGTGCTGACCGGTCGGCGCCACGAGGCCGGGGACGTCGCGGTCGCGTCGGTGCTCGAGACGTACCCGGTGGCGCTGCTCGTCCCGGCGTGATCGGATCGGGTCGACCGCACCACGGGAGTGCTCATGAGCGTGCAGCAGGGCAGATTCACCGCTGACATCGACGGCGACTTCGTCGTCTTCCTCATCGGCATGCGGTTCAACAAACCGCTGCAGGTGCGCCAGTGGTGGCCGGTGTTCGTGGCGATGCCCAAGATGCTGCGCATGCTCGCGACCCATCCCGAGCTCGGTTGCCTGGGCGTGCAGACCTGGGCCGGTCGCACGATGCTGGTCGTGCAGTACTGGCGCGACTTCGATTCCCTCGACCGGTTCGCCCGCGACCGGGACCTGCCGCATCTCGAGCCGTGGCGCCGTTTCAACGCCGCGGCGCGTAACTCCACGGCCGTCGGCGTGTGGCACGAGACGTTCCAGGTCCGTGCCGGTGAGTACGAGGCGGTGTACGCGAACATGCCGGCGATGGGTCTCGCGAAGGCCGCCCGGCACGTGCCCGTGGGACGCAAGGCGCAGACGGCGGCGGCGCGTCTCGGCCGCTCGACCGACGACGTGCCCGCGGTCGACGGCTGACGCGTCAGTTCGGCGGTGCCAGCTTCGCCTTCAGCGCCGGGATGTCCAGCGGCGGGTCGGGGTACTGCGGGTCGAGCTCGCGCAGCGTCTCGTGCAGCAGCTCGCCGATCGCCCAGTTGCGGTACTTCTTGTGGTCGCTGGGAACCACGTACCAGGGCGCGTGTTCGGTGTTGCAGCGTTCGAGCATCTCCGAGTACGCCAGCTGGTACTCGTTCCAGAAGCGCGCGCTCGTCGATGTCGTCCGGGTTGAACTTCCAGTGCTTGTCGGGACGGTCCAGGCGCTTGAGCAGGCGCTCGCGCTGGGTGTCGAAGCTGATGTTGAGGAAGCACTTGAGCACCGTCGTGCCGCCGTCGACCAGCTCCTTCTCGAAGTCGTTGATGATCGTCGTAGCGCTCGCGCCACTCCGCCTCGGGCACCAGGTCGTGCACGCGCACCACCAGCACGTCCTCGTAGTGCGAGCGGTCGAACACGCCGATGGCCCCCGGCGATCGGCAGCTGCTTGCGGATGCGCCACAGGAAGTCGTGCCGCAGCTCCGTCTTCGTCGGCGCCTTGAACCCGGTGTACTGCACGCCGATCGGGTCGAACGTCGCCGACCACGTGCTTGGTGACGCCGCCCTTGCCGGCCGTGTCGATGCCCTGCAGCACGAGCAGGATGCGCCGGTCGCTGCCGGCCGTGCCCTCGGCCCACAGGCGCTCCTGCAGGTCACGCAGCGCCTCGATCGTCGTTGCGCAGGTCGCGTTGCTGCTCGGTCGGCGCCAGCGGGCGGGCCTCCGGGTCGTACCCGGCCAGGTTCACCGGGCCGGCCGCCCACGGCCAGTGCCGCGCGCATGCTCTGCCTTCGCCATGGGCGCACGTTAGCCGTCGCGACGAGACGGCGCAGGGCGAACCGGGCGATCGGCGCGTAGCGCCAGCACCACCGGCAGCGGGCCCTCGATGGTCAGCCAGGTGCGGCTGCCGTCGCCGTCGGCGCGACACGCCGTGCGTGCAGCCGCACGGTCAGACGGACCGGCGCACCGTCCACGACCACCGGCGTGCGGCCTCGTCGACCTCGTCGATATGGAACGTCGGCGGACACGCCGAGCGGCCCGACCACCCGGCCGGTGACGCCCGGCGCGATGCGGGTCGGCATCGCGTCTCGACACGGGTGATCTGCGGCGCCCAGCCGCGGCCACTCGGCCGGATCTGCGCGTAGCGCTCCCACGCCGTGGTCGGCGATCGCGGCACCGCGGGCGCGCAGCGTCACGATGTCGCCACGCTGTCGATCCGTGCGCACGCGCGCGTAACCGGCCGGCGGCGCGTCGGGCAGGGTGGGCCTGTGACCGACGATCCGCGTGTGGGCCCCGAACGTCTCGTCGATCGCGGTGCGCGTCGACGGCGCGGACACCCCGCTCGACGCCGCGCGCCGACGGCTGGTGGACCGGCCCGGACCTCGCGCCGGGCACCGACTACGCGTTCCTGCTCGACGGCGACGACGAGCCGGTGCCCGACCCGGCCTCGCGCTGGCAGCCCGACGGCGTGCACGGGCCGAGCCGGGTCTACGACCAGGCCGCCTACGAGTGGCACGACGGCGACTGGGCCGGGCGCGACCTGACCGCCGCGGTCGTCTACGAGCTGCACATCGGCACGTTCACCCCCGGCGCCACCTTCGACTCGGCGATCGAGCGGCTCGACCACCTCGTCGAGCTCGGCGTCACGCACGTCGAGCTGCTGCCGGTCAACGCCTTCAACGGCGTCTGGAACTGGGGCTACGACGGCGTCGATCTGGTACGCGGTGCACGAGCCGCTACGGCGGCCCGGACGGGCTCAAGCGCTTCGTCGACGCCGCGCACGCGCGCGGGCTGGCCGTCGTGCTCGACGTCGTCTACAACCACCTCGGGCCGTCGGGCAACTACCTGCCGCGCTTCGGGCCCTACCTGAAGACCGGCCGCAACACGTGGGGCGACCTCGTCAACGTCGAGGAGCCGGCGGTGCGTGCGTTCATCATCGACAACGCGTTGATGTGGCTGCGCGACTTCCACGTCGACGCGCTGCGCCTGGACGCGGTGCACGCGCTGGTCGACACGTCGCCGCACGCACATCCTGGCCGAGCTCGAGACGCGACGTGGACGACTGTCGCGCGAGGTCGGCCGGCCGCTGACGCTGATCGCCGAGTCCGACCTCAACGACCCGATCATGATCAACCCGCAGGCCGCGGCGGCTACGGGCTGGCCGCGCAGTGGGACGACGACGTCCACCACGCGCTGCACGCGCTGCTGACCGGCGAGCGGCAGGGCTACTACTGTCGACTTCGGCTCGCTCGCGCGTGCTGGCCAAGACGTTCACGCCGCGCGTTCCTGCACGACGGGACGTATTCGACGTTCCGCGAGCGCGGTGCACGGCGCGCCGATCGATCCGCACGGCGGTGCGCGGCTGGCAGTTCGTCGTCTGCCTGCAGAACCACGACCAGGTCGGCAACCGCGCCGTCGGCGACCGGCTGCCCGAGCTCGGCGACGCCCGAGCTGGTGCGCGTCGGCGCCGTGCTGCTGCTGACCTCGCCGTTCACGCCGATGCTCTGGATGGGCGAGGAGTGGGCGGCGTCGACCCGCTGGCCGTTCTTCACCTCGCACCCCGAGCCGGAACTCGCCAAGGCCACCGGCGAGGGCCGGCTCGAGGAGTTCGCCGGCCACGGCTGGGACACCGACGAGATGATCGACCCGCAGGATCCCGCAGGCCTACCGCAGCGCGATCCTGGACTGGTCCGAGCGCGACGCACCGGCGAGCACGCGCACCGTGCTCGACCTCTACCGGCGGCTGACTCGCGCTGCGCGCGGCCGAGCCCGACCTGCGCGACGCGCGATCTGCACGCCGGTCGTCGGTCGACTTCGACGAGGACGCGCGCTGGCTGGTCGTGCACCGCGGCGCGTTCCGGGTGGCGGCGAACCTGTCCGGCGAGGCCGCGGGACCGTGCCGGTGCCCGGCGGTGCGGTCGTGCTGCCACCGGCGACGACCGTCGCCGGGCGACAGCTGCTGACGCTCGACCCCAGCGCCGCCGCAGTAGTGCGCCTCTAGTACGCCGGGCGCGGGCGCGGCCGGGGGCGTTCCCCGCGCCGGGACGCGGTCGGGGCGCGACCGCGGGTGTACGGCGTGGGTTCGCCCGCGGAGCGGTCTCCTGCTCGCCGGCGCGCCAGGCGGCGAGCCGCGCGACCGGTCCGCCAGCCCGCGCCCCGCGGCGTCGTGTGTAGCTGCCGTCCTGGCCATGGACCGGACCCTCGTCGACGAGTTCGCGCCAGCCGCGTCACCAGCACGCTCTGGCTCAGGCCGCCGGCCCGGCGCGCGCAGCTCGTTGAAGTGCAGGCTCGGCCGTCGCGCAGCTCCCAGATGACGCGCAGCATCCAGCGTCGCCCGAGCAGCTCCAGCAGCCCGGCGAACTCGACGTGCTCGTCGTGATCCGCCCCGACATGAGGTCATCCAAGCATCGAGCTGCACGTGGACCGGAAGATCACTGGATCTCGCCGACCACGATCCCCGGGTCGCGGTTCCTCGACGCGCACGACCGAGGCCGTGGGCGCGGTGCCCGCCTCGGTCTCCCACTGCGGCGACAATGCGCTCGCTGCACAGCTGGGCCGCGTCGAAGTCGTCGAAGGGCCCGACGGCGCGGGGACCGACGAGCTGCTGGCCTGTCATCGGTCAGGACGACCACGAACATCATGATACCTTCCGGTGGGTGCTGCGGAGGTGCGCTGCGCCGTTCAGCGCGCGTCGACGACCGAGCTTCGGGAAGGGCGGGCGGCGGGCCGAAGGCCTTGCGTGCCGAGGCGATCGCGCCGCGGGCGAGCGCGGCGTTGCCGCCTGCGCCGATCGCCGCGCCGATGCCCAGCGGCAGCGCCCGGCCGAGCAGCAGTGCGCCCTGCCGGGCGCCGAACGCGGCCGAGCAGCATCCGGCCCGAGCTGCGCGTTGACGCCGGCGACCTTGTCCTTGCGAGGTGCCGCGGGTCGAGCGACCTGCGCCCAGTGCCGGTCCGGCGACGCCCGCCGCCCGTCCAGCGCGGCCGCGCTGCCGTCGCCGAGCAGCACCGACGAGCACCAGCGCGCGGCGGACCGCCGGGTCGCTGACCGGCATCCCGTGCAGCTCGGCCAGGGCCAGCACGTACATGGCGGACGCGGACACGAACCCGGTGATCTCGGCGGCGCCGGTGGCCACCGACGTCGGCGGTGCCCGACGCCGGGCACGGCGGCCGCGGCGCCGGACGCGCCGCCGATGCCGACGACGGCGGCCAGGTACTGCCGTTCGAGGCGCGTCGACCAGCTGCGGCCGGGGTCAGAGTCGGGTCCTTGCGCTGCGCGCGATCCAGGTACGCCAGCACGACCGGCCGCTGCACGGCGAGGGCCTGGTCCAGCGCGGCGTCGAGCGTGTTCTCGACCCGCTGCGGCACGCGGCAGCGGTCGCAGGCCTTCTTCGTTCGCCCACGCCGTCCCGTCTCCACCATGCTGTCCGACGCCGGGCGACTGCTCGCCACCGGTCGCTGACCGACGGTTCGACCGCTAAGCTGCCGGATGCGCGCACTGTGCCCCGACGCCCGGACGACGTCGACCTGCACGAGCTGGTACGCGCCGGGCTGGCTCCCGTCCGGCGGGCTGCGGGCAACTTCGTCTGCTCGGCGTCGACGGCGCGGCGCAGGCGCAGGGCCGGTCGGCCGGCCTGCAGACGCCCGGGGACAACAGGGTGTTCGCCGCGCTGCGCGACCTCGCCGACGTCGTGCTGGTCGGCGCCGGCACCGCCGTGGCGAGGGGTACGCCCGATGCACGCTGAGCGAGCGGCGCCGCGCGGTGCGCCGCGCGCACGGGCTGTCCGAGCAGCTGCCGGTCGCGGTGATCAGCCGGTCGCTGCGCCTGGACCCGAGCGCCGACGCTGTTCGCCGGCGACGACGGCGCGCGCACGATCGTGCTGACCTGCGCGAGCCGCGCCGGCCGATGCACCGCGCCGCGCTGGCGCGGGCAGGCCGACGTCGTCGACTGCGGCGACGACGACGTCGAGCCCGCCGCGGTGCGCGCCGCGCTGCGCCGAGCGCGGGCTGACCCGCGGTGCTGTCCGAGGGCGGGCCGACAGCGTTCGCCGAGCTCGCCCGGCGGGCGTGGTCGACGAACTGTGCCTGAGCGCTGTCGCCGATGCTGCTCGGCCCGGGGGCCGGGCGCATCACGGCCGGCGCGGCGTGTGGCCGCGGGCCGTCGACCTTGCACCTGGCCGGCGTGCTCGAGCGAGGACGGCGCGCTGTTCCTGCGCTACCCGCCACCCGGCCTGACGCCGGCGAGTGGCAGCCACCTCTGCGGCGGAACGCGACAGCGTCAGGTCGCGCGCCGAGCCCGGGCACGATGTCGTCCAGCCGAAGGTGAGCGGCTGCTCGAGTTGCTCGTAGGTGCACGACCCGGGCGTGCGGTCGTCGCGCCAGCGCACGAAGTGCGCCAGGTGCCGGAAGCGGGTGCCCTCCATGTGCTCGTACTTGACCTCGAGCACGCGCTCGGGCCGCAGCGCGACGAACGACAGGTCCTTCGTCGCGTTCCACCGGCTCACGCTGCCGGGCAGGCGCTGGCCCTGGTGCGCCTCGGCATTCGCCCACTCCTGCCACGGGTGCTCGTCGCCCTCGGCAGCAGCAGCGGCTCGAGCTCGTCGACCAGTTCGGCGCGGCGCTTCGCGGTGAACGCGCCGACGACGCCGACGTGCTGCAGCGCGCCGTCGTCGTTGTAGAGGCCGAGCAGCAGCGAGCCGACGAGCGGCGTCTGCCTCGGTCGAGGTCTTGTGCCAGCGGAAGCCGGCCAGCACGCAGTCGGCCGTCCGCACGTGCTTGATCTTGAACATGACCCGCTTGTCGGGCTGGTAGGTGCCCTCAGCGGCTTCGCGACCACGCCGTCCAGGCCGGCGCCCTCGAGCTCGACGAACCAGCGCTGCGACGTCTCGAGGTCGGTGGTGGTCGGGGTCAGGTGGATCGGCGCGCCGCCGCCGGCCGAGCGCCTGCTCCAGCGCGGCGCGGCGCTCGGCGAACGGGCGGCCCGGTGTAGTCGTCGTCGCCGAGCGCCAGCAGGTCGAAGGCGATGAACGAGGCGGGCGTCTTCTCGCGACAGCATCGTCACCCGCGAGCACCGCCGGGTGGATGCGCTGCTGCAGCGCCTCGAAGTCCAGGCCGTCGCCGGTGGCGATGACGATCTCGCCGTCGATGACGCAGCGCTCCGGCAGCTCGGCCTTGACCGCCTCGACCAGCTCGGGGAAGTAGCGGGTCATCGGCTTCTCGTTGCGGCTGCCGAACTCGACCTCGTCGCCGTCGCGGAAGCAGATGCAGCGGAACCCGTCCCACTTGGGTTCGTAGGAGGCGCCGGGCGGGATGGTCGGCACCGACTTGGCCAGCATCGGCGCGACCGGCGGCATCACGGGCAGCTTCATCGGCGCGACCGTATCCCGAAGGGCAGACAGCAGGTGGACCGCCGACAGCCCACCCGCGCGCGGACTGAGCTCGTGGTCAGGCCGACGAGAGGACGCACGACTGGTGCTGGACCACCCCCGGCTGCAGCGCCGAGGATCACGCCATCCCGGCCCGAGGAGCGTCATGCCGACAGCCGCCCCCGACCAGACGCGTGGCCTGAACTCGACGCAGCGTCGCTCCTGATCGTGGGCGCGGCGATCGTGGCCCTGTTTCTCGCGTGGCTCGGTCGGATACGTCGTGCACGCCGGCCGCGCATCGTGCCCAGAAGGTCCGCATCGTCCGCACCTTCACCGGCACCATCGGCCTCAGGTGCCTACAACGGCAGCGAGGTCGGTGCTCCGGCCGGATGCGTGGCGGGAAACGCTTGTGCTCGGATTTCATGTCCGAAGGTGGTTCGCGGCGGCGCGTCGGGTGCGAAGGTAGCAGGTCGCGGATGCGCTGGATCAGCGCGTCCAGGGACGCCAGCTACAACTCTTTGATCATCTATCCGAGCTGACCCGGACGCCGTGCATTAGCCCACTCGGCGTGCTGTCCGCGACGTCCCTCGGCAAGCGGCGGCCGTCGCGTGATCTCGCCCGCGTCGGGTCGCCCGGTGGGAAGGGCATCGGCTACGGTCTTGCGCAGTGACGGCCCTGACCGGTGTCACACACAACCGCGGAGGGGTGACGTGGCCGACGACCGACCGGATCCCGCGTCGCACCGCCCGCGACGACGCCGGCCACCGACGCCGACACCGGCTGCGACACCGGCTTCGCCACAGGCCTCGGCGCGGGGACCCCGACACAGATCCACAGGCACCGACACACGGCACGGGCTCCCGGGCGGCACCAGCGGCGCGCCCCCTCGGCGCTGCCCTCCACCGGGCCGCCGCCGGGAGCCGCCCGACCTGGCGGTCGCGCCGCGCTGGCCCGCGGGCTCGCGCTCGCCGAGGCCAGCAGGGCCAGCAGGTCGTCGCCGCGGCCGGCAACGCGATCGTCACCGCGGCGCGGGTCGGGCCGGCTGCTCGGCCGCTCCGGCTGGCGGATCGCCCGCCAGCTGCCCGGCGTCGACGCCGTCGAGAAGCAGGCCGAGCGGCTGCGCCACGCCGCGGCGGCCGAGCTGCTGCGCATGCTCGAGACTGCCCGCAGCAGGCCTGCTCGCCAACGCCACGCCCGAGGAGCAGCGCGTCATGCTGCTCGTGCACAACGGCGCCGACGACCCCGAACCGCTGCGCACCGCGATGACCGAACTGCTGCGACCGCTCGCCGAGCCCGACCGCACCCGCAGCCGCGACTACCTGTTCGGCACGATCGTCAGCCAGCTCGTGCCCGACGAGGCGCGCATCCTCGCCGCGCTGGCCGGCGGCCAGCGCTTCGCCGTGGTCGACGTCGTGGCGAAGGACAGGCGGCCGCTCCACGGGCCGCACCGTGCTCGACCAACGTGTCGACGGTCGGGCGACGCCGCCGGCGTCGCATCCCCCGCCGAACACCGCCACCTACCTCGGCCCGGCTGCGCGGCTTCGGGCTGGTCGAGATCGGCCCGGACGGGCGGCCAGCGACCTCGTCGACGCAGTACGGTCCAGCTGGCCGACGACGCCGGCGTCGCGCGGCGCGCAAGCGACGGCGAACGGGCAAGCGCGGCGGCGCGCGGCTCGTGCGCAAGACGCGTGCGACTGTCCCCGCTCGGCCGCGAGTTCTGGGCCGCCTGCGCCCCGACCGGATTCGGCCGATCCGGCGGGCGCCGCAGCTGACGCTCGGTACCGGCACGGACGTGCCGGCGCGCGCCGCCGATCGGTACCGTCGCTGGCATGCCCGAGACGCCGTTCGCGGCGCTCGCGGTCGTGCGCAGCCGCCGGCGCCGCCGTCGCCGCTGCTGCTGGCCGGCTGCACGGCCGCCGAGGACGGCCCGGCGCAGCCGTCGCCGCGGCCGGTGCCAGGCGCACCCGGCGCAGCGGGTCGAGCAACGCGGAGCCGCCCACGCCGACCCGGCCGCGCGTTCACCGACTGCGCCGACCGTTCAACCTCGACGCGCTGAGCTTCCCGGCCGGCCGTGCGCGACCGGCTGAGCTTCGACTGCGCCGCGATCCAGGTCCCGCTCGACTACGCCGAAGCCCGACCGGCGCCACGATCGCCCTGCAGCTGGTCAAGGTGCACGACAAGCGCAACACCGGCCGCACCGGCTCGCTGCTGGTCAATCCCGGCGGCCCCGGCGGCTCGGGCGTCGAGCTCGCCCTCGGGCATCCGCCGCAGGTCTCGGACACCGTGCTGCCCCACTTCGACCTCATCGGCTTCGACCCGCGCGGCGTCGGCTCGTCCACGCCGATCTCGCTGCGTGTCCGACGCGCAGAAGGACGCGCTCAACGCCGCGCAGCCCGACGTGCGCACCACGGCCGGGCTTCGCCGCAGGCCAAGGCCGCTCGCGGCCAGGTCGCCAAGCGCGTGCTCGGCCAAGTACGGCAGCGCGCTGGCGCAGACTACAACACCGTGCAGACCGCGCGCGACATGGACCAGATCCGCCAGGCCGTCGGCGACCCGCAAGATGAACTACCTCGGCTTCTCCTACGGCACCGAGCTCGGCGCGCAGTACGCCCACCTGTTCCCGCAGCACGATCCGCGTCATGGTGCTCGACGGCGCGGTCGACCCGCTGACCGGCGACATCACCTCCTTCGCCAACCAGCTGCAGGGCTTCGAGGGCGCCTTCGACCAGTTCGCGGCCTGGTGCACGGCAGCACAGCACCGTGCCAGCAGCTCGGCGACCCGCGCGAGGCCGTCTACAACATCGTCGCCGCGGCGCGCGCGCACCCGATCCCGAGCGCGCTCGCCGGGCGAGACCCGCAAGGCGACCAGCTCGCTCGTCTACACCGGCGTGCTGTCGGCGCTGTACTCGCAGTCGCAGTGGCCGACGCTCGGCCAGGCGCTGATCGACGCGCGCAGCGGCGACTCCGCCGGGCCTGCTCGCACTGGCCGACCAGTACAACGAGCGCTACGACGGCCACTACACGAACATCGCCGACGCCAACACGACGATCAGCTGCAACGACTCCAAGCCCGGCCCGACGCGACGCCGCAGATCCGCGCGACCGCGGCAAGCCTGGGTCAAGCGGTTCCCGATCTTCGGGCTGTGGTCGGCGGCGTCGCTGTTCTCCTGCCAGCAGTGGCAGCCCGACCGCACCGTCCCGCCGCTGCCCACCGCGACGGACCGCCGCAGACGATCCTGGTCGATCGGCAACCTGCACGACCCGGCGACGCCGTACCAGGGCGCGAAGGACCTCGCCAAGACGCTCGGCAACGCCGAGCTGCTCAGCTGGGACGGCGAGGGCCACACGTCCTACCTGCAGGGCAGCAGCTGCATCGACAGCGACGTCGAACGCCTACCTGATCGCGCGGCACGCTGCCGCCGCGGCAACACGACCTGCCCCCGATGAACCGACCCGCACCCTTCCTGCACGTCGACGCCGCCGGCGGCGGTCCGGCGCCACCGCGCCGTCGCGCTGGTGCTGCACGGCGGGCGGTCCACCGGCACGGCGCCCGGTGCGCGCCCGCCAGCTCGCCGTGCTGCGGATGCGGCCGTTCGCTCGGTCGCTGCACGCGGGCCGGCGCGAGCGCCGGGCTGGCGGTGGCCCGGCTGCGGTACCTCGTGCGCGGCTGGAACGGCGCGGCCCAGTCGCCCGGTCGCCGACGTGCGGTGGGCGCTGGACCGGCTGGCCGAGCGCTTCCCGGACGCGCCCGGTCGCGCTCGTCGGGCACTCGATGGGCGGCCGCGCCGCGCTGTACGCCGCCGACCACCCGGCCGTGCGAGCCGTCGTCGGGCTGGCGCCGTGGATCGAGCCCGGCGACCCGGTCGCGCAGCTGGCGCGGCCGCCGACTGCTCGTCGCTGCACGGCGACCGCGACCGGATGACCAGCCCGCCGCGAGTCGGCCGCTATGCACGCGCAGGCCGCGCCGGGTCGCCGCGTCGGTCGGTTACGTGTCGCGTCGCGCGGCGAGCGGCACGCCATGCTGCGCCGGGCGCGCGTGTGGCACGAACTGGCCACCGGATACGTCCTCGCCGTGATGGTGCGGACGTGCCACCGGCGGAAACCGTCGACGCCGACGGCCGCGAATGTCGTGGAGAAGGTACTTGCCGGAGAGCCCTCGCTCGATCGTCTGATCGCGACGGCGCACTGTGCGGTCGACGACCAGTCCGCAGAGTGCAGGGGACGTGATGACCGCGACGCACAGGCGTCCGCCACCGAGCGCCCGCCCGATCGACGCCCAGCGCTGGCCGGACATCGCCACCGTGCCCGCACTCGCCGCTGCGCGCCGCGATCGCCAAGCGGCTGTTCCGGCACGCGGTCAAGCGGCTGCCGCTGCGCGTGCGTCGAGCCGGGCGACGTGTGGTACGGCGCCGGCAACGAGCGCCGACCCGGTGCTTCGCCTCGTCCGGCCCGACGCGTTCTTCCACCGGCTGGGCGACACCGGCACCATCGGTTTCGGCGAGGCCTACATGGCCGGCGACTGGACCACCGACGACCTGCCCGGCGTGCTGTCGGCGTTCGCCGCGAACATGCGCGACATGGTCCCGCCGTTCCTGCACAAGCTGCGCAACGCCGTGCTCAGCGTGCAGCCCGGCACGCACGACAACACCATCGAGGGCGCGCGCGAGAACATCCACCAGCACTACGACCTGTCCAACGACCTGTTCGCGCTGTTCCTCGACGAGACGATGACCTACTCGTCGGCGATCTTCGACGGCGAGCCGCACGACTCGCGCGAGACGCTCGCCGACGCGCAGCGCCGCAAGATCGACCGGCTGCTCGACGCCGCGGGCGTCGCGCGAGGGCACCCGGCGTGCTCGAGATCGGCACCGGCTGGGGCGAGCTGGCGCTGCGCGCCGCCGCCCGCGGCGCCACGGTCACCACGCTGACGATCTCCGACCGAGCAGGCCGCGCTGGCCCGCGAGCGCATCGCGGCCGCCGGCGTCGCCGACCGCGTCGACGTCCTGCTGCAGGACTACCGCGAGGTGCAGGGCCGCTACGACGCCGTGGTCAGCGTCGAGATGATCGAGGCGGTCGGCGCCAACCACTGGGACGAGTACTTCGCGACGATCGACCGGGTGCTCGCGCCCGGCGGCCGGGTCGGGCTGCAGGCGATCCTGCAGGACGACTACACCGTCCTGGCGACCAAGGACACCTACACCTGGATCCGCAAGTACATCTTCCCGGGCGGGCAGCTCGCGTCGGTCGAGGCGATCGAGCGGACGCTGGCCGCGCACACGTCGCTGCGGGTGGCCGACCGGTACAGCTTCAACCGGCACTACGCCGAGACGCTGCGCCGCTGGCGGGACCGGTTCGAGGCGCACGCCGACGAGGTCGACGCGCTCGGCTTCGACGAGACGTTCCGCCGCATGTGGTCGCTCTACCTCGCCTACTCCGAGGCGGGCTTCCGCACCGGCTACCTCGACGTCCAGCAGTTCACGCTGACCAAGCCGGCAGCTGACCCGTTCCGCGTGACCGTGCCGGTCCGCATCGGCGTCCCCGCGGCTGGATACGGTGTGGCGTGACCGTCGTCCTCGGCCTGCTCGCGGCCGTGCTCTACGGCGTCGGCGACTTCGCCGGCGGCATCGCCTCGCGCCGGCGCAGGCGCGGTCACGGTCCTGCTGTGGAGCTACCCGGTCGGCGCGGTGCTGATGGCGGCGATGCTGCCGTTGTTCGCCGGCACGCTCGACGCCCGCGGTCGTGCTGGGTTACGGCGTGGTCGGCGGCGCGGCCGGCCTGGTCGGCGTCGTCGTGATGTACAGCCTGATGACGGTCGCGCCGATCAACGTCATCTCGCCGGTCACCGCCGTGCTCGCCGCGATCGTGCCGGTCGTCGTCGGCGTGGGCATCGGCGAGCGACCGCACGCTGGCGGCGTGGTTCGGCATCGTGCTCGGCCTGGCCGCCGTCGCGCTCGTCAGCCGGACGCCGAGGACAACCCGCACGGGCGCATCGGCCCGCGGATCCTCGCGCTGGCCCTGCGTGTCCGGGCTCGGCTTCGGCCTGTACTTCGTCTTCCTGGCCCGCGCCGGGGACGACTCCGGGCTGTGGCCGCTGGTGTGTCTCGCGTTACGCCTCGGCCGTGCTGATCGTCCCGCTGGCCGCGCTCGCGCGGCGCCCTCGACCGCGCTGCCGCGGCCGGCTGCTCGGCGGATCGTCGTGCTGGCCGGCGCGTGCGACGCGCTCGCGAACATGTTCTTCCTGCTCGCGACGCGCACCGGCCTGCTGTCGCTGGCCAGCGTGCTGACCTCGCTCTACCCGGCGACCACCGTGCTGCTCGCGGTGGCTGCTGCGCGAGCACACCAGCCCGGTGCAGCGCGCCGGGCTGGCGCTGGCCGCCGGCGCGATCGTGCTGATCACCGTCTGACGGGCGGCAGGGTCGGTCAGTCGGGCACCATGTCGAAGGTGTCCGGGTCCGGTCCGGTGCGCTCACCCTTGTCCAGCGCGGTGATCGCCTCGACGTCAGCTCCGGAGAGCTCGAAGTCGAAGATGTCGATGTTCTGCTCGATGCGTTCCGGCGTCACCGACTTCGGGAAGACGATGTCGCCACGCTCGATGTGCCACCGCAACACGACCTGCGCCGCTGACTTGCCCACGCGCTGCGCGATCTCGGCGATGGTCGGGTCGTCGAGCACCTTGCCCTGCGCGATCGGCGACCACGCCTCGATGGCGATCTGATGGTCGGCGCAGAACTGGCGGACGTCCTGCTGGGCCAGGTACGGGTGCACCTCGATCTGGTTGACGGCCGGCGTGATCTCCGACTCCTCGTGCAGCCGGCGCAAGTGGTGCGGCTGGAAGTTCGACACGCCGATCGAGCGGGCTCGCCCGTCGCGGTAGAACTCCTCGAGCACGTGCCACGTCGACACGAAGTCGCCGTCGTACCGGGTGGGCAACGGCCAGTGGATGAGGAAGAGGTCGACGTAGTCGAAACCGAGGTCGGCCAGGCTCTTGTCGAACGCGCGGCGCGCGTCGTCGGGGCGGTGCGCGCCGTTGTTCAACTTGCTGGTGACGAAGACGTCGCCGCGGTCGAGGTCCGACTTCGCGACGGCCTCGCCCACCTCCTGCTCGTTTCCGTACATCTGCGCGGTGTCGATGTGCCGGTAGCCGGCGCGCAGGGCAGTGGTGGTTGTCTCGACGGTGTCCGCCGGGTCGATCTGGAAGACCCCGAAACCGAACTGCGGGATTCGCTGGCCGTTGTTGAGCATGATGTCGGGCACTGCGGGCACTGATTCGCTCCTTGCCGAGGGACGTGTTCTCCCCTGGTAGGTACCCGCCGATCCGCTCGAGCAAAAGCGGCGCGGGCCTGAGCGCGTCCTGTACGTCACACGCACGACGTAACAGGACGCCGCGGTGGCGGCCGGAGATCGGCGCGCGCGACCACAGCGATCTGCTGTCCGCCTGAGCTGACCGGCCGGTTTGCGAGGACGCCGCACGCGAAAAGATGACGGCATGGACGCGACCCAGCTCGACAAGATCCGCTCCGGTCAAGGGTTCTTCGCCGCACTGGACCAGAGCGGCGGGAGCACCCCGAAAGCCCTCGCCGAGTACGGCATCGACGAAGACCGCTACGACTCCGACGAGCAGATGTTCGACCTGGTGCACGCCATGCGCAGCCGCATCATCACCGACCCGGCGTTCGACGGTTCCCGGGTCATCGGCGCGATCCTGTTCGAGCAGACGATGGACCGCGAGGTCGACGGCCTGCCCACCGGGGACTACCTGTGGCAGCGCAAGAACGTCGTCCCGTTCCTGAAGGTCGACAAGGGACTGGCGGACGCCGCGGACGGCGTGCAGCTGATGAAGCCGATCGACACCCTCGACGAATTGCTCGAACGGGCCACCAGGCACGGCATGTTCGGCACGAAGATGCGCTCGGTGATCAAGGATGCCGACGCGGGCGGCATCGAGCAGATCGCCGACCAGCAGTTCGCCATCGGCGCCCGGATCTCGGCCGCGGGGCTGGTGCCGATCCTCGAGCCGGAGGTCAGCATCGACAGCCCGGACAAGGAAGCCGCCGAACAGTTGCTGCACGACGCAATCCGCGCGCGGCTCGACGGCCTGGGCGATGATCAGCCGATCATGCTCAAGCTGACCATTCCGACGCGGGTCGGCCTCTACGCCGATCTCGCCGCCGATTCGCGCGTCCTGCAGGTGCTGGCGCTGTCCGGCGGGTACGACCGCGACGAGGCCTGCCAGCGCCTGGCCAAGGACCCGGCCATGATCGCCAGCTTCTCCCGCGCACTGCTCCAGGGGCTCGGCGACCAGCAGAGCGACGAGCAGTTCAGCGCGACGTTGGCGGCGGCAATCGATCGGATCTACGACGCCTCGGTGCACAAGGTCGGGGCCTGATGCCGGAAGTCCCGCCGCCCGACGAGCCGCGCGAGACGCACGCCGGGAGGGCGATCGGCGGCTGAGTGCCGTCCGGCGTCAGTCGCGGTCGAGGCGCGCTAGCTGGTCGTCGCTGAGTTGGAGGTCCGCCGCAGCCGCAGAATCGTTGACCGACTGTGGCCGCTTGGCCCCGGGGATCGGGATCACCACGGGGGCCTGAGCGAGCTCCCAGGCCAGCGCCACCTGCTGCGCGCTGACCCCCGCCTCCTGGGCGACGTCCGCGAACGCCGGGTGGTCGTCGGCAAGGCCCTTGGCGCTGTTGAGTCCGCCCAGCGGGCTCCACGCCAGGAACGCGAGACCCAGCTCGGCGCAGAGGTCGATCTCCGGGCGGCTGCTGCGGTAGGCCGGCGAGAACTGGTTCTGCACGCTGACCAGCGCGTCACCCAGCATCTCGTGCGCCTGCCGGATCTGCTTCGGGTCCGCGTTCGACAACCCCACCATCGCCACCCGCCCGGACTCGTACACCGCGCGGAGCCCGCCCAACGTCTCGGCGTAATCGACGTCCGGGTCCGGGCGGTGGTGCTGCCACAGCGCGAGCTGGTCGACCCCGAGTCGCTGCAGGCTCGCATCGACGGCCGCGTCCAGGTGCTCAGGCGTGCCGTCGGTCGCCCATCCGCCGCCCGACGTGCGCACATGCCCGGCCTTCGTCGCCAGCAGCACGCGGTCGCGCACCCCGAGCTCGTCCAGCAACCCGGCGATCAGCTTCTCGTTCGCCCCCTGCGCGTCCGGCCCGAGGTCGTCGCCAGGGCCGTACGCGTCCGCGGTGTCGAACAGCGTGACGCCCGCGTCGAGAGCGGCGCGCACGGTGTCCAGCAACTGCTCGCGCGGTTGCGCGCCGGTCTGGTCGAACGTCATCAGACCGAGGCCGATGGCGCCGACCTCGTGCCGGCCGACGGTGTCGTTTCCGATGGTGCGCATCTGCATGACACCAGGCTGCCCGCGGCGCGCACCGGCATCACCGCACGGGCGCCGCGGCCCCTACGCTCGGCCTCGACCGCGCATCCCCGAGGAGCTGCCGTGCCGATCTCCGACTTCCCCCGCCACCCGCTGACCTTCGGCCCGTCGCCCGTCCATCCGCTCGACCGGCTCACCGCCCACCTCGGCGGCGCCGCGATTTGGGCCAAGCGCGAGGACTGCAACTCGGGACTTGCCTTCGGTGGCAACAAGACCCGCAAGCTGGAATACCTGGTCCCGGATGCGTTGGCGCAGGGCGCGACGCACCTGGTGTCGATCGGCGGTGTCCAGTCCAATCACACCCGCCAGGTGGCCGCCGTGGCGGCCAAGCTCGGGCTCAAGGCACGTCTGGTGCAAGAGAGCTGGGTCGACTGGCCGGACGCTGTCAACGACCGGGTGGGCAACATCCTGCTGTCGCGGATCATGGGCGCGCACGTGGAGCTGGTCGACGCCGGGTTCGGCATCGAGGTCAAGGACAGCTGGCACCAGGCGCTCGACGATGTGCGCGCCGGCGGCGGGATCCCGTACCCGATCCCGGCCGGCGCGTCGGACCACCCGCTCGGGGGCCTCGGTTTCGCGAACTGGGCCGCCGAGGTGCAGGCCCAGGAGCGCGAGCTCGGAGTCTTCTTCGACACGATCGTCGTGTGCAGCGTCACCGGTTCCACGCAGGCCGGCATGATCGCCGGGTTCGCCGGGCAGGACCGCCCGCGCCGGATCCTGGGCATCGACGCGTCGGCCCAGCCGGCCCGGACCCGGTCGCAGGTCACCCGGATCGCCCGGCGCACCGCGGACCTGATCGAGCTGGGCCGCCCGTTGCGCGACGACGAGATCGTGCTGCTCGAGGGCTGGGCCGGTGACTACTACGGCATCCCGGTGGACTCGACGCTCCAGGCGATCCGACTGGCCGGCAGCCTCGAAGGCATGATCATCGATCCGGTGTACGAGGGGAAGTCGATGGCCGCGCTGATCGACCTGGTCACCGGCGCCGAGATCGGCAAGGACTCCACGGTGCTCTACGCGCACCTCGGGGGCCAACCGGCGCTCAACGCCTACAGCGCACTGTTCCGCAGCTGAAGGCGCTCGCCGGCCTCAGCCGCCGATGCCGCCGAGAACCTCGGCCTGCTCGAATGCCGTGTCCGGGACAGCACGCGTCGTCGCTCCCGTGTCCGTCCCTGTGCCCGTGCCCGGCAGCGCGTTGCGCTGTTTGGTGATCAGCACGATCGACAGGACGGTCGCCAGGACGAGCGCGCCGAGTCCCCAGGTGAAGGCCACCGTGTAGCCGTGCACCGTGGCGACGCCGGCGCTGCGGGCGCCGTGATCCGTGAGGTAATGCACGGTCGCGGTGGCGGCGATGGTGTTGAGCAACGCCGTGCCCAGCGACCCACCGACCTGCTGCGTCGTGTTGACCAGCGCGCTGGCCACGCCGGCGTCACGGTCGTCGATGCCGATCAGCGCGGTGCTCGACAGCGCGACGAAGGCGAAGCCGATGCCGAGGCTCATCACGATCTCGGCCGGCAGCACGTGCGTGGCGAAGCCGCGTCCGACCTTGATCTGGGTGAACAGGGCCATGCCCACCGCTGCGGCGCCGGTGCCGCCGGCCATCAGCGGGCGCGGCCCGATCCGCGGCAGCAGAGTGCTGGCGGCGCCAGCGGCGACCACGATGCCCGCGCTGAACGGCAGGAAGGCGAGCCCGGACTTGACGGCCGAGTAGTGCAGGGTGCCCTGCAGGTAATAGACCAGGAACAAGAACATGCCGAAGAGCGCGAGCCCGATGAGCAGCGACACCAGGAAGGCGCCGGCGCGATTGCGCTCGCTGAACACGCGCGGCGGAAGCAGCGGCTCGGCAGTGCGCGTCTCGATCACCACGAACGCGGCCAGCAACACGACCGCGACGGTCAGGGACACGAGCGTGCTGGTGGCCGACCAGCCGCTGTCGTTGGCCTTGGTGAACCCGTAAACGAGGGCGACGAGGCCGACCGTGCTGGTGAGGACGCCGGGGATGTCGTAGTGCGGGGCGCCCTTCGCCCGGCTCTCGCGCACGATGAGCAGGCCGCCGAGGGCCGTGGCGAGCGCGATGGGCGTGTTGACCAGCAGCGTCCAGCGCCACGACGCGTATTCGGTGAGTACGCCGCCGAGGATCAGGCCGAGCGCGGCGCCCCCGCCGGAAATCCCGCCGTACACGGCGAAGGCCCTGGCACGCTCGCGGGGTTCGGTGAAGGTGATGGTGATCAGCGACAGGGCGGCGGGCGCCATCAGCGCGGCGAACGCGCCCTGCAACCCGCGGGCGGCGAACAACTCGCCCTGGTTCTGGGCGATACCGCCGACGGCGGAGGCCAGCCCGAAGCCGACCAGGCCGATGACGAACGCCCGCTTGCGGCCGATGAAGTCGGCGATCCGGCCGCCGAGCAGGAGCAGGCCACCGAAGGCGAGGGCGTAGGCGGTAATCACCCACTGGCGGTTGGCCTCGGAGATGTGCAGCGCACGCTGCGCCGAGGGAAGAGCGATGTTCACGATGCTGGCGTCGAGCACCACCATCAATTGCGCGACGGCGATCAGCCCGAGTGCCAGCCAGCGGCGCGGATCGGTCGGCGTGTAGGGCTCGGTGAATGTTGCAGCCATGAGGGTTCCTGTTCCTGCGGCGGTTCGCGCCGGTGAGGCGACTCCACTAACCCTACGAAGTCAGATGGTCCGAGTCAAGACGATCTGGCCTCCGCTAATCCTGTCTTGTTCAATCTGTGTTCACGCCGTATCATCGGCAACTATGGGAGCGCGCCAGCCAGCGGTCACGGCAGTGGCGAATTCCGAGTGCTTCGCCCCGCTGTGGCCGGCCGACCTCACCCTGCTCCTGCACGCAGCGGCCGACCGGATGGTCGAGGAACTGGATCGGGCGGCCGTCGAGCTCGGCCTCAACGATGTGCGCGACTGGCTGGTGCTCGCCGCGCTGGCCGACGGCGCAGACCGCACGCAGCTCGAACTCAGCCGGATGATCTGCATCGACAAGACGACGCTCATCACCGTGCTGGACCGGTTGGAGCAGCAGGAGCTCGTCGTCCGCACCGTCGATCCCGCTGACCGCCGGGTGCGGATCCCGCGCATCACCGACGCCGGTCGTCGGGCCCACGCCAAGTTCGCCACGGCCCGCGATGCCGCCGAGAAGCAGGCGCTGGCCGGTGTCGACGCCGAGCAGCGTGCTCTGCTGCTCGACCTGCTCGCCCGCATCGCCGACCGCACCAGCGCCGCGCAGCCCGTCGGTTGACCGGCGCCTGACGGCTGCTCAGTCCGTCGGCTGCGGCCAGTTCGCCCGGTTCATCCGCGACGGCTGCACCCGCGGCGGCTCGCCCTCCATGCTTCGGGTAGTTCGGCGGGTACGGCGCGTCGCCGAGCACCGTTGCGTCTCGTCGCGGTCGGCCCACTCGAGCAGCGGCTCGATCGACCACACCGCGTCGTCGATGCCGGCGTGCACGTCACCGAGCTCGGCGAAGCGCTCGGGCATGGTCGCGATGGTGAAGTCGTCCATCTCGACGTCGGGCAGCTCATCCCACGTCACCGGCGCCGACACCCGCCCTACGGGCGAACCGCGCACCGAGTAGGCCGCGGCGATCGTGCGGTCCCGGGCGTTCTGGTTGTAGTCGAGGAAGACCGCCGCGTCGGCACGCTCCTCCTTCCACCACGCGGTGGTGACCAGGTCGGGCGCGCGGCGCTCGACCTCGCGGGCGAAGGCCAGCGCGGCGCGGCGCACCTCGCGGAACCCGAAGCGCGGCTCGATGCGGACGTAGACGTGCACGCCCTTGGAGCCGGACGTCTTCGGCCAGCCGACCGCGCCGAGCTCGTCGAGCACCTCGTGCACCAGCGCGGCCACCTGCTTGCACTCGCTCGAGCCCGACTCGCCGGACCCGGGTCGAGGTCGATGCGCCACTCGTCCGGGTGCTCGGTGTCCGCGCGGCGCGAGTGCCACGGGTGGAACTCCACGGTGGACATCTGCACCGCCCAGGCCACCATCGCCGGCGTGCGTCACGCACAGCTCGTCGGCGGTGCGCCCGGACGGGAAGCGGACCTCGACGGTCTCCACCCAGTCGGGCGCGCCCTTCGGCAGCCGCTTCTGGTAGATCTTCTCGCCGTCGGTGCCGTCGGGATAGCGGTGCAGCATGCACGGTCGTTCGCGCAGCGCCCGCACGATGCCGTCGGACACCGACAGGTAGTAGTTGACGAGGTCGAGCTTCGTCTCCCCGCGCGCGGAGAAGTACACCCGCTGCGGGATTGCTGATGCGCACCGCGTACGGCCCGACCTGCACCTCCGTCGCTCGGGCGTCGCCATGGCGCAGACGCTAGCGCGCGCGGTCGACGCCACGTGACGCACGCCGCGCGCGACCTACGGTCGCGTAGCCGGTCACAGCGAAGGCACAATTGTTAGCGTGGCTAACGAAATCGGGGTGACCTCGTTCGTCGCGCTCGGGGACAGCTTCACCGAGGGGCTGATGGACGCCCGCGCCCGACGGCACGATGCGCGGGTGGGCCGACCGGCTCGCCGAGCGCCTGGCGCACGACGAACCCGGCCTCACCTACGCCAATCTCGCGGTCCGCGGCCGGATGCTGGACCAGATCGTCGACGACCAGCTGCCGCTGGCCGTCGCGGCGGCGCCCGACCTCATCGCGTTCTCCGCCGGCGGCAACGACATCCTGCGGGTGATCCAGCGATCCCGACGAGGTCGCCGCCCGCTACGAGCGGGCCCTCGTGCAGTTGCGCGCCGCCGGCGCGCGCGTGCTGGTGTTCACCGGTTTCGACGTCGGCGCCACGCCGGTCCTGCGACTCGTGCGCGGCAAGATCGCCGTCTACAACGAGCACCTGCGAGTGATCGCCGCCCGGCACGGCGCAGACGTCGTCGACCTGTGGGCGCTGACCCCGCTGCGCGATCGCCGCGCGTTCAGCCCGGACCGCCTGCACCTGTCCGCGGAGGGCCACGAACGCGTCGCGCGGCTCGCCGCCCGGACGCTGGGGATGGCAGCGGCCGATCCGTTGGAGCCCTGGCCGGCCGACGACGCCCCGGTGGGATCGACCCGGCACGACGACCTCGTGTGGGCCCGCGAGCACTTCCTGCCGTGGGTCGGGCGGCACCTGCGCGGGCGCTCCAGCGGCGACGGCCTCGAACCCAAGCGTCCCGACCTTGCCGGCCTCGCCGACCAGCCCGGCCTCGATCGGGACGTCGCCGACCGCACCAGCTGACTGCTGATGATCATCGCGCCGACAGGCCCGCGCTACCGGGTCCACGAGCGCGTCGATCACCGAAGTGGCGCCGCCCGGACCGACCCGGACGACGCCGCGCCGGTCAGCCCTGCTCGCGCATCGCGCGCAGGCCCTCCTTGAGCGAACCCATCGTCGCGAGCACCGCCGTCGGCTCGTAACCGCAGTGCGCCATGCAGTTGTTGCAGCGCTCGTCGCGGCCGCGGCCGTACTTGGACCAGTCGGTGGTCTCGACGAGTTCCTTGTACGTCTTCACGTAGCCGTCGGCCATCAGGTAGCAGGGCTTCTGCCAGCCGAGCAGCGAGTACGACGGGATGCCCCACGCCGTGCACTCGTAGTCGACCTTGCCCTCGAGGAAGTCGAGGAACAACGGGCTGTGGTTGAGCCGCCACCGCTTGCGGTTGCCGCCGGCGAACGCCTTGCTGAACAGCTCGCGGGTCTCGGTGACGCCGAGGAAGTGGTCCTGGTCGGGCGCCTTCTCGTACGCGTACGCGGGCGACAGCATCATCGAGTCGACCTGGATGTCGTCGTTGAGGAAGTTCAGCACGTCGATGATCGTCTGCGGCGTGTCGGTGTTGAAGAACGTCGAGTTCGTGGTGACCCGGAAGCCCTTGGCCTTGAGGAACTTGATGGCCTCGATGGCCTCGTCGAACACGCCCTCCTTGGACACCGACTCGTCGTGGCGCTCGCGCAGACCGTCGATGTGGATGGCGAACGACAGGAACGGCGACGGCTTGAGGTCGAAGCGGTCGAAGCGCTTGCGCACCAGTTCGGCGTTCGTGCACAGCACGACGTAGCGTCTTGCGCTTGATCAGCTCGTTGATCATGACGTCGATCTGCGGGTGCATGAACGGTTCGCCACCCGCGATCGACACCACCGGCGCGCCGCACTCCTCGACCGCGGCGACGGCCTTCTCGACCGGCATGCGCTGGCGCAGGATGTCGTGCGGGTGCTGGATCTTGCCGCACCCCGCGCACGCGAGGTTGCACGCGAAGAGCGGCTCGAGCTCGACGACCAGCGGGAACTTGTCCCGCCGCTTGATGTACTTCTGACTGAACGCGTACCAGCCGATGCGAGCAGCTTGGCGAATTGGGACTGCCATTAGCCTGCAACCTCTTTCGGGAGGGTGAATGTGATGTTCTCGTCGGCGACGGTGCGTTCGACGACCTCGACCCCGCCGAGCGCGCGCAGCGTGCCGACGACCTCGTCCACGAGGTGCGGCGGCGCGGACGCCCCGGCGGTGAGGCCGACGGTGCTGGCGTCGGCAAGCCAATCGGGCCGCAGCTCCCTGGAGTCGTCGACCAGGTGTGCGCGGGCCCCTGCGCGCGTGGCGACTTCGGCCAGGCGCAGCGAGTTGGAGGAGTTCGCCGACCCCAGCACGATCACGACGTCGCAGTCGGCGGCGATCGCCTGCACGGCGCGCTGCCGGTTGGTGGTGGCGTAACAGATGTCGTCCGACGCCGAGGACGCGATGCGCGGGAACCGCTCGCGCAGGACCGCGAGCGTCTCGGCGGCGTCGTCGGCGGCGAGCGTGGTCTGCAGGACGTAGGCGACGCTGTCCGGGTCGGGCACGGACAGCGCCCGGGCGTCGGCCGGGTTCTGCACCAGGTGGATCCGCTCGGGCGCCTCGCCCAGCGTGCCCTCGGTCTCGTCGTGGCCCTCGTGCCCGACGAGGACGACGGTGTCGCCGCGGCCGACGAACCGGCGGGCCTCGGCATGCACCTTGGCAACCAGCGGGCAGGTGGCGTCGATGACGGTCAGGTCGCGGCGGGCGGCCTCGGCGCGTACGGCCGGGGACACGCCGTGCGCGGAGAACACCAGCGTGGTGCCGTCAGGTACCTCGTCGAGCTCGTCGACGAACACGGCGCCCTGGGCCTCGAGATCGCGCACCACGTGGGCGTTGTGCACGATCTGGCGGCGGACGTAGATCGGATGCGGGTAGCGCTGCAGCGCGGCCTCGACGATGTCGATGGCGCGCTCGACGCCGGCGCAGAACGAGCGCGGCCCGGCAAGCACCACCGTGCGCGGGTGCACCAGCCCGGCCCACTGGACGAGCGCCGGTCCGAGGTTGTGCAGCACGCCGAGCGCCCAGGCACCGGCGGGGACCGTGCGCAGGCTCGCCAGCTTGCCGTAGGCGGGGTCGACGATGACGCGCACGACGGCGGTCGGGCGCTGCCCGGCCGCGCGGACCAGCGCTGCGGATTCCAGGTCGACCGCCAGCGCGCCGGTGGCGGCCAGCCGCTCGCGCTCGGCGCGGTCGTCGACGATGTGCTCGCTGGAGTACACCGGGCCACTGTGCACCCGGAACCCCTGATCGCGCAGGGCCGCCACCAGCGGCGCGGCCCCGCGCAGCAGGATGCGGCCCTGCGCGTCGCGGACCTCGTCAGCGACGACGATGTCGCCCGAGCGGATCGTCGGGTCCAGTCCGCCGGCGACCCCGGCGACGACCACCGCCGACGGGTCGCGGTCGGCCAACTGCGTGCCCCAGCGGGCGGCTCGGGACGCCCCCATGCCGCAGCGCACGAGGTCGGCGCCGCGCACCTGACCGGCGAGGGCGGCGTACTCGCTGCGCAGGGCGGCGATGACCAGCGGGCTACCGGTCATTGCACGCTCCGCGTGGCCGCGGCGTAACGGCCCAGCGCGCTGAGCGGGAACACCACGCGGTACATCTCGTAGCTGATGTAGAAGTCGCCCGGGAAACCGGTGCCGGTGTAGAGGTCCTCGTCCCAGCCGCCGTCGGCGCGCTGGGTGTCGACGAGCCAGGCGATGCCCCGCTCGACGGCGGCGGTGGACGGATCGACGGCCAGCAGCGCGAGCAGCGCCCAGGCCGTCTGGGACGGCGTGGACTCACCGCGCCCGCGCCAGGAATCGTCGACGTAGGAGCGCAGGTCCTCACCCCACCCGCCGTCGGCGTTCTGGTGTTCCTCGAGCCAGCGGACGGCCTGGGTGATCGGCCTGCTGCGCTTCGGGACACCGGCTGCGAGCAGCGCCGGGACGACCGCGCCCGTGCCGTAGACGTAGTTGGCGCCCCAGCGGCCGAACCACGACCCGTCCGGTTCCTGCGCGCGCAGCAGCCACGCGACACCGCGCTCGGTGGCCCGGTGGTCGGCGAGCCCGCACTGCGCCAGCATCTCGACCACGTGCGCCGTGACATCGGCCGACGGCGGGTCGATCACCGCGCCGAAGTCGCTGAACGGGATCTTCTCGACCAGCCGGCGGGTGTTGTCGGCGTCGAACGCGCCCCAGCCGCCGTCCTTCGACTGCATGCCGAGCAGCCACGCGATGCCGCGGTCGACCGCGGCCTTGACCTCGGGGCGGTCGTCGGCCACCCGGTGCAGGGCGAGCACGACCTCCGCGGTGTCATCGGTGTCGGGGTAGCCGTCGTTGGCGAACTCGAACGCCCACCCGCCGGGCTCGAGATCCGGCCGGGCGGCCGTCCAGTCGCCGCGCACGTCGATCTCCTCGGCGAGCAGGAAGTCGACGGCCTGGGCGAGCATCGGGTCGTCGTCGCTCATGCCGGTGTCCAGCAGCGCGGTCGCCGCGAGGCAGGTGTCCCACACCGGGGACTGGCAGGCTTCGAGCCAGCGCACCGGGCCGTCGGGCGTGTCCTCGCGCACCAGGAAGCCGTCCAGACCCTCGACGGCGGCCTGGAGAGCAGGGTGCTCGAGCGGGTAGCCGAGCAGGTGCAGCGCGAGGATCGAGTACACCCATGGTGGCTGGATGCCGCCCCACCCGCCGTCGGACTCCTGGCGGGCCAGGATCCATTCGGCGGCGCGCCGGAACGCGTGCTCGCGGCCGGGATTCACCGGCAGCGCGTCATAGAACTTGAAGGCACGGTCCAGCAGGCCGAAGGCCGCCGGGACGAGGCCGGACTTGGCCTTCGGCTGCGCGCCGGTGCGCAGCTCGTCCAGGGTGAACGGCAGCGGCCGGACCGGACGCAGGGTAGCGACGACGGTGATCGGCACGACGGACTGGCGTGCCCAGCAGGCCCAGTCGTAGACGTTGAGCGGCATCCAGCGCGGCAGCAGCACGAACTCCGGCGCCATGGAGGGCAGCTCGTCCCACGACCACTCGCCGAAGAGCGCGAGCCAGATGCGGGTGAACACGCGGGTGGCCTCCAGACCGCCCGCACCGAGGACGAACTCGCGCGCGGCGACCATGTGCGGGGCGTCGGTCGCGTCGCCGGCGAGCCGTAGCGCGGTGTAGGCCTCGGTGGTGACCGAGACGTCGCCCGGTCCCCCGTGGAAGCTCGCCCACGTGCCGTCGGCCCGCTGCTGCGACCGGATCCAGCGGGCGGTCTGCTCCAGCTCGTCGTCGCGCAGGATGCCCAGGAAACGGCGAAGCAGCAGGTCCTCGGCGTCCATGGTGACGTTGGTCCGCAGCTGTCCCTTCCACCACCCGGCGGGCGCCTGCCGCGTGCGCAGATGGTGCTGCGCGCGGTCGACGGCGTCCCCGACCGCGTCGGTCAGGCCGATTTCCCTCGCTGTCGTCACGTCTTCCTCTCAGTGCTCACTTATCACGCTACCGAGCCCGCCGGACGAGATAACGCGCCATGGCCTCGAAGTCGTCTTGGGCGTGTCGTGGTATGTCCGCGCCGCGCAGGGCCGTGCATGCCCCGTCCAGCAGCCGCTCCGCCTCGTGGCTGGTCCAGGCGACGCCGCCCGCCGCCTCGACCAGCGCGGCTCCCCGGGCGACCTGATCGTCGGTCTCGAGCGGGCCGGCGGCGAGCAGTTGTGCCAGCTCACGTGACGCGGCTCCGCCGTCGGCCAGCGCCGCCACCACCGGGACGCTGCGCTTGCCCGCCCGCAGGTCCGACGACGCCGACTTCCCGGTGACCGCCGGGTCGCCCGCGATGCCCAGCACGTCGTCGACGAGCTGGAACGCCAGTCCGGACAGCTGCCCGTACTCGGCCAGGGCGTCGACGACGCCGTCCGGCGCGCCCGCCGCGCGGGCGCCGATCGACGCGGCGCACGAGATCAACGCCGCGGTCTTGCCGCCCTCCATGCGCAACACCTCCTCCAGCGCGGCGTCCGGGCGGCGTTCCAGGGCGAGGTCCGCCGACTGTCCGCTGATCAGCGCCTGCACCGTGGACATCAGCGCGGGCAGGACGTCATTGGTGTTGCGGCCGTCGCGCAGCAGGACCTCGATGGCCGCCGTCAGCATCGCGTTGCCGGCCAGGATCGCCTGCCCGTCGCCGAACACGACCCACCCGGTGGGCCGGTGTCGGCGCTCGACGTCGCGATCCATGATGTCGTCGTGCAGCAGCGAGAAGTTGTGCACGAGCTCGACGGCGACAGCCGGTGCCACGCCGCACTGCGCATCGCCCGCGGCCTCGGCGGACAGCACGGCCAGCGCGGGCCGGATCGCCTTGCCGCCGGCGCCGGCGACCGGCCGCTGCTCGGCGTCCCACCAGCCCAGCTGGTAGCCGGCGACGAGCCGCATCCGCGGGTCCTCGATGGCGTCGACCGCGGCGCGCATCGCGGGTTGCACGAGCTCGCGGGTCCGGGCGATGACGGCCTCGGCCTCGGTGGCGCTCATGCCGCGAACCCCGTCTCGGCCGGCGCGTCGGCGCCGAGCAGCGAGTGGGCGGCCGCCACCCCGCTGCGCACGGCGCTCTCCATGGTGTCCGGCCACCCGGTGGCGGTCCAGGCGCCCGCCAGCCGGACCCCGGCGGGACCGGCGTCCGGCTCGGCGCGCAGGGCCGCCGAGCCGACCTGCTGGCGAAAGGTGGCGTGCCGCTCGCGCGTGACGAAGGCGTCCAGCACACCCGCCTGCCGCGCGGCGGGCAGCAGCCGGGCGAGCTCGGCGGTGAACTGCGCGGTCAGCTCCCTGCTCGGCACGTCGACGATCGCGTCCGCCGCGGACACCGTGACCGCGAGGTACTGCGCCCCCGGTGTCCTGCGCGCGACGCCGGACGATCCGGTGCGGTCGAAGATCCACTGCACCGGCGAGCCGACGGCCGCGGCGAACGGCAGGTCGGTGACGTCGCGGTCGTAGACGACGTGCACGTTGACGATCGGCGCGGTGCCCAGCTGCTCGGCCGCGGCCGCGCGGGTGCCGCGCAGTCCCGGCGCGACGTCGAACAACGCGCGTGGCGGCAACGCGAGCACCACGCCGTCGGTGCGCACCTGCCGGGTCGCGCGGCGGTCGCGGACCTGCAGCACGTTGTCCGGCCGACAGGTGCTCGACGCGGTGGTTGACGAGCACCTGCACGCCCAGCGCGTTCGAGCGCGGCGCGGGCCAGCGTCCCGTGCAGATGACCCAGCGGCGCGGTCGCCCACCCGACGTCGGAGGCGTCCGCGTGGTCGAGCAGTCCGGTCCGGAACACCTTCGCGGCGAGGGCCAGCGAGGCGTCGTCGGGCGCGAGGTTCAGCGTGGCCGTCGCGACCAGCCCCCACAACCGCTCGATCAGCGCGTCGCTCTGCCCGTTGCGGCGCAGGAACCCGCCGAGGCTCTGCCGGTCCAGCGCGGGGTCGGCGCGGGTCAGCATGCGCAGCGCGAGCGCGCCCCGCGCCGCGCGGACGCGGTCCAGCGGGCTCAGCACGCCGTAGGTGGCGAGCGCCGCCGTCAGGTGCGCCGGCGCCGGGACGCCGGGCGTGCGGCGCAGGTGCGCCGCCCGCGCTCCGGGCGACAGCACCGGAATGTCCAGGTGCGGCTGCAGCGTGGTGCAGGCGGTCGCGTCGATGCGCTCGAGCAGCCACCGGTAGGCGCCGCAGCAGCGCAGGAAGACGTGCTGGCCGTTGTCGATCGTGAGCTCGCCGCGGCGGAACGAGAACGCGGCACCGCCCAGGCGCGGGCGTCCCTCGAGCAACGTCACCGCGCGACCCGCCTCGGCGCAGCCGGAGCGCAGCCGCGATGCCGGCCAGTCCCCCGCCGACGACGACCGTGCGCCCGGGCTCGATGTCGTCGCCGCCGCGGCGGGCGCCGTCGCCCACCGTGTCTCGCTCATCGCACACCCCGGCCGAGCAGCGCACCGCCGGCCACGCGCAGCTTGTCGCGCGTCGGCAGCGACAGTGCGCCCGCGCATCACCAGCGTCGGGTCGGCGGCGATGCGCTGCAGCAGCTCGCGGTAGATGCCGGCCATCGCCGCGCAGCATGCGCGCGCTGCGCCGGTCGAGGACCGTCGAGCAGCTCGCAGGCCGCGGTCGTAGCAACCCCACGCCCGGGCGGCCTCGAAGCGGATCAGCTCGGCCAGCGCGCCGTCCTGGGGGTCGAGGTCGCCGTCGGGCAGCACCCGGATGTCGCAGCCGAACAGGGCGAGGTCCTGCTTGGGCAGGTAGACGCGGCCGATGCCGTGGTCCTCGCGCACGTCGCGCAGGATGTTGGTCAGCTGCAGCGCGACGCCGAGATCGTCGGCGACAGCGGCGTACTCGGCGAACCGGTCGGCGCCCGGGTCCGCGCGAAGTCCGGCGCGAAGACGCCGAAGCGACAGCCGGCCGATCGAGCCCGCCACGCACCGGCAGTAGGTCACGAGGTCGTCGAGGGTGTCGTACGTCCGGCCCGTGCACGTCCATCTCGCAGCCGTCGACGAGCTCGCCGAAGGCGTCGAGCGGGATGGGCAGCCGGCGCGCGGCGTCGGCGAGCGCGAGGAGCGACCGGGTCGTCCGGGTGGCGGTCGGGCGCGGTCGCGGCCGCACGCGCCTCGGGCGAGCAGCTCGCTCTTGCGCCCGGCGGGCAGGTCGCCGTCGCCGATGTCGTCGATCCGCCGTGCCATCGCGTAGACCGCCGACAGCGCGGTGCGCTTGGGTTCGGGCAGCAGCCGGATGCCCCAGGAGAAGTTGCGCGCCTGCTCGCGGGTGATGCGTTCGCACTCGGCGTAGGCAGCGGCGACCTCGGCCGGCGTCGATGCGCCCGGCGCGCTCACCGCGGCCTCGTCACGAGCAACCGACCGGCGTGCGCCAGCGTCGCGCGCTTGCCGGGCGTCACGTCGCGGGCCAGCACGTCGAAATGTGCGGCGGCGCAGGGCGTCGGCGGTGGCCAGGCCGCCGGCGACGTAGCCGGCGACGGCGACGCGCGCCCAGCCCGACAGGCGGGCGACGAGCGGTGCGCCCTGCGCGCAGCAGTCGCGCCGGCGCGCTCGGCCTGAGCCGGGCGACGACCAGGCGCGCCGCGGCGGGCGTGCGGTCACCGGTCAGCGCCTCGGGCAGATCGGCGTCGGGCAGGCCGGCGGCGCGCAGGTCGCGCCGCCGGCAGGTAGACCCGACCGGCCCGGGCGTCCTCGCCGACGTCCTGGCAGTGCTCGAGCACCTGCAAGCGCGGCACAGACCGCGTCGGAGTCGGCGACGTTGGCGGGCGTGGCCGCGCCGGCCAGGTGCAGCACGACCCGCCCGACCGGAGCGGCGGACAGCGCGCAGTAGCCGAGCAGGTCGTCGAAGGTCTCGTACCGGCCGACGCGCTGGTCCACGCAGGTTGGCCTCGACGAGGTCGAGGAACGGCTGCGCCGGGCACGCCGGCCGCGAGGACCGGCGCGAGGCTCGCGCACCGGCGCCAGCGCGCGACGCCGCGCCGGCGAGCTGCGCGTGCACCTCGTCGCGCACGGCGCTCGAGCAGTTCGGTGCGGTCGCCCGGGCGCCTCGTCGCCGACGTCGTCGACGAAGCGGGCGAAGCGCGTAGACCCGGGTCAACCGGTCGCGCACCTGGCGCGGCAGCACGCGCAGCGCGACCGGGAAGTTCTCGGCCCGCATCTGGGCCCGCGCACCCGCCGCGACAGCGTCGCAGCACGCGCGTGGGCGGCCGGGCGTGCAGCGCCGTCCATGCACCACCCGAACCGTCCACCGAATGCACGACCAACAAGTTAGCCAAACTAACGAACCTCCAGCCTCGGGTATATCAGACCAGGTAGTCCGGGACCCACCGCGACGGCTCGCCTTCCGAGTGGCCCGGATCAACTAGTTTCGTAGGACATCCGGCGCAACACGCCGCCGGGCGACACATCGGCGAGGCAGTAATGGGTGACCGGTTCGATCTCGACGAGGTCCTTCGCGCGCGCGGCCCGCAGCGCTACGACCTGCACCGGCGAACTGCTCAACCCGCAGCTGCCGCGCATGCTGCACGCGATCGGGTTCGACAAGGTCTACACCCGCGCCGAGGGCGCCTACCTCTACGACGAGGACGGCAGCGACTACCTCGACATGCTCGCCGGTTTCGGCGTCTTCGCGCTCGGCCGCCACCACCCGGAGATCCGCCAGGCGCTGCACGACGTGCTCGACGCCGGCCTGGCCGACCTCACCCAGTTCGACGCACCGCCGCTGGCCGGGCCGCTGGCCGAGAAACTGCTCGCCCACGCCCCGCACCTGGACCGCGTCTACTTCGGCAACAGCGGCACCGAGGCGGTCGAGGCCGCGCTGAAGTTCGCGCGGTACGCCACCAGGCGCAAGCGCATCCTCTACTGCGCACAACGCCTTCCACGGCCTGACCGCGGGCTCGCTGTCGGTCAACGGGGCCGACGCCTTCCGCAAGGGATTCGGCCCGCTGCTGCCCGACACTGCGGTTCCGCTCGGCGATCTCGACGCCCTCGAGCGCGAGCTGCGGCGCGGCGACGTCGCCGCACTGCTCGTCGAGCCGATCCAGGGCAAGGGCGTGGCCGTCGCGCCGCCCGGCTACCTCGCACGTGCCCGCGACCTGCTGCATCAGTACGGCGCGCTGCTCGTCGCCGACGAGGTGCAGTGCGGCATGGCGCGCACCGGCGACTTCTTCGCCTACCAGCACGAGCCCGAGGCCGCGCCCGACCTCGTGGCCGTCGCCAAGGCGCTGTCCGGCGGGTACGTGCCCGTCGGCGCCACGCTGGGCACCGACGCGGTCTTCCGCAAGGTCTACTCGTCGATGGACCGCGTGCTGGTGCACGACTCCACCTTCGGTTCCAACGCCCAGGCCATGGCCGCCGGGCTCGCCACGATGCACGTGCTCGAGCGCGACGACGTCGCCGAGCACGCCCGGGTCACCGGCGACCTGCTGATCGGCCGGCTGCGCGAGCTGCTCGACCGCTACGAGCTGCTCGGTGACATCCGCGGGCGCGGCCTGATGATCGGCATCGAGTTCCGCCGGCCGGACTCGCGCCGGCTGCGGGCGAAGTGGGCCGCGCTGCAGCTGGCGCGCAAGGGCATGTTCGCGCAGACCGTCGTGCACGCCCTGTTCCACCGGCACCGGATCCTGACCCAGGTGTCCGGCGACCACATCGAGGTCATCAAGCTCATCCCGCCGCTGATCATCGGCGAGGCCGAGGTCGACCGTTTCATGTCCGCGTTCACCGACGTCCTCGACGACGCCCACGCGGGCAACAGCCTGACCTGGGAGTTCGGCCGGACGCTAGTGCGGCAGGCCCGCACCCGGTGAGCCTCGAGACCCTGCTCAGCTACGCGCTGGCCGCCCTCGCGGCCTGCGGCAACGCGCTGGCCAACGTGATGCAGCGCAAGGCGGGTCTCGAGGAGCCGGCGGACCGGCCGTTCGGGGTGCGGCTGCTGTTCGACCTCGTCCGCAGCCCGACCTGGTTGCTCGGCTTCGTCGGCCTGGTCGGTTCGTTCGTGCTGCAGGCGGTGGCGCTGGGCTTCGGGCAGCTGTCCGGCCGTCGAGCCGATCATCACCCTCGAGGTGCCGCTGACGCTGCTCGTCGCCTCGCGGGTGTTCGGCACCCGGCTCGGCCGCCCCGAGTGGACCGGCATCCTGGTCATGACCGGCGGGCATGATCGTGCTCGTCGCGATCCTGACACCGCAGCCCGGGCAACGAGACCGACGTGTCGGACTTCCTCTACGTCGCCGCCGGCGGCGGCACCGCGGCGACGATCGTCGCTGCTCGTGATCGCCGGGCAGCGCGGCAACGCCGTCTGGCGCACCGGCCTGCCTCGGCGCGGCCGCCGGCACGAGCTTCGGGCTCACCGCGACGATGATCAAGGAGACGATCGCGCAGGGCGACCAGGCCGCGGCTGGTCGCGGCGGCTGTCACGACCTGGCAGACCTACATCGCGGTCGGGTTCGGCGTCGCTCGGACTGGTGCTCGTGCAGTGGGCGCTGCACGTCGGCCCGCTGCTCGCCGCGCAGCCCGGGTTCACCCTGATGGATCCGCTCGTGTCGATCCTGTGGGGCGTGCTGGTGTTCGACGAGACGACGCGCAGCGGCGCCTGGCTGGTGCCGGCGACGCTCGGCGGCGATCGCGGTCGGCTACGGCGTGTTCCTGCTGGCGCACTCCCCCGTGCTCGCGGCGCTGGCCGAGGGCGGCGACGACGCCGGCTGATCCCGGCGCGACGTGTCGAGCGCTGCCGCACCGCCTGACACCCCGGCGGCACCGACTGCGCGAGCCCGCCGTCGGCCCGGGCCGCGGCTACCCTGGACGGCGTGTGGACGATCGAGCGCGACGACGACGGCGACGCCGCGAGCCGCGCCGCGCGCCCTACGTCGACGGCGCCTGGGGCCGCACCGCGAACCCCAACACCGTCGACGGCGAGCTGCAGAACATGGCCGCGTTCGGCAACGGCCTGGCCCGGCTGTCCGGCGCCGCGCCGCCGGCCGCGAAGGCCGTCGTGTGGCTGATCCTGATCGGCGCCGCGCTGACGGTCCTGTACGGCGTCGTCGGCATCGTGCGCACCTGGTGACGCTGCTGACGTCGATTCGCCGCCGGCCGGTGTCGAGTACCGTCGATGGCATGAGCCGCACCAAGGACATGCCCGCCGCCGACCGGTCGTGAAGACCGACGAGCAGTGGCGCGAAGAGCTGACTCCCGAGGAGTACGAGGTGCTGCGCAAGGCCGGCACCGAGCGGGCGTTCACCGGCGAGTACACCGACAACCACCGCGTCGGCGTCTACCGCTGCCGCGCCTGCGGCACCGAGCTGTTCCGCAGCGAGCACAAGTTCGACTCGCACTGCGGCTGGCCGAGCTTCTTCACCCCGCTCGCCGGCGAGAACGTCATCGAGCGCACCGACCGCAGCTGGGGCATGGCGCGCACCGAGGTGCTGTGCGCCAACTGCCACAGCCACCTCGGTCACGTGTTCAGCGGCGAGGGCTACGGCACGCCGACCGACCAGCGCTACTGCATCAACTCGATCTCGCTGACGTTCGAGGAAGCGGCCGACGCCACCTGAGCCGGGCTACGGCAGGGCGTCGACGAGCTCGGCGATCGGCCGGCGCCGGCCGGTGTAGAACGGCACCTCCTCGCGCACGTGGCGCCGGGCGCTCGGACGCCCGCAGGTGGCGCATCAGGTCGACGATGCGGTGCAGCTCGTCGGCCTCGAAGGCGAGGATCCACTCGTAGTCGCCGAGCGCGAACGAGGCGACGGTGTTCGCCCGCACGTCCGGGTAGCCGCGGGCCATCTTGCCGTGCTCGGCCAGCAGCGCGCGCCGCTCCTCGTCGGGCAGCAGGTACCACTCGTAGGAGCGCACGAACGGGTAGACGCAGACCTACGCCCGCGCCTGCTCGTCGGCGAGGAACGCCGGGACGTGGCTCTTGTTGAACTCGGCCGGGCGGTGCAGCGCCATGTTCGACCACACCGGCTCGAGGTGCGTGCCGAGGTCGGTGCGGCGAAGCCGCGAGTAGGCCTCCTGCAGCGCGTCGGCGGTCGGCGCGTGCCACCAGACCATGAGGTCGGCGTCGGCGCGCAGCGCCGGCGACGTCGTAGGTGCCGCGCACCGTGACGTCCTTGGCGGCGAGCTGCTCGAAGAGGTCGTCGACCTCGGCGGCGAGCGCGCCGCGGTCGCCCTCGCCGAGCGGGCGTGCGACCCGGAACACCGACCACGCGGTGTAGCGGATGACGTCGTTGAGCTCGCGTGCCGTCTTGCCGTCGACCATGCCTTCATTGTCCGCTGCTCGAGATCGCGCGGCCACCCGGTCGGCCGCCGCGCGGGCCGTGGCGATGCAGGCCGGGATGCCGACGCCGTCGTAGGCCGCGCCGCACACCGCCAGCCCGGGCACCGCGGCGACGGCGGCGCGGATGCGGGCGACCCGCTCGAGGTGGCCGACCGCGTACTGCGGCAGCCCGCCGCCCCACCGGGTGACGAGCGCGTCGAGCGGCGCGGCGGCGACGCCGAGCAGCGGCCGCAGCTCGCGGCGCACCAGGCGCGACCAGGTCGGCGTCGTCGAGCTGCAGCGCCTGCGTGCTCGCCGAACCGGCCGACCGACGCGCGCAGCAGCGCCGGCGCGCCTGTCGTCGAGCGGCCACTTCTGCGACGACAGCGTGACCGCCTTGACCGCCAGCCGCTCCCCGGCGCCACGAGCAGGCCGCTGCCGGCGGGCAGCGTCGAGCGCCGGCGCGAAGGCGAACGAGACGATGGCCACGCTCGCGCTGTCGATGCCGGCCAGCTCGGCGCGCGCGCCGGGGCGCGACGTCGCGCAGCAGCCGCGCGGCCTTCGCCGGCGGGACGGCGACGATCACCGCGTCGGCCGCGAGCGCTCGGGCTCGCGGCACCGCGCCGCACGTCGAGCGCGAAGCCGCCGTCGACCGCGCTCGCAGCGCGCGGACGGTGACGCCGGTGCGCACCGTGAACCGCCCCGAGCCGGCCAGCGCGGCGGGCAGCCGGCCCAGCCCGCCGCGCAGCGTCGCGAACACCGGGCCGGCGCCCGGGGCGCGGGTGCCCGCGCCGACCATCGACCGCGCGGCCGCCGCGACAGCGAACCGCCGTCGGCCAGAGCTCGGCCGCCAGCGCCGGCAGCGTCGCGCGCAGCGACAGCTCGTCGGCGCGGCCGGCGTAGACGCCGCCGAGCAGCGGCTCGACGAGCCGGTCGACGACCTCGTCGCCCAGCCGGTCGCGCACCAGCGCGCCGACCGCGACGTCGTCGGTCCAGCGGCGCGCAGCGGCGGCAGCGCCGGCTCGGCGGCGATCGCGGCGAGCGCGCGCTCGGCCGAGCACGCCGGACGGCGCGGGCGCGTCGACGTCGGCGGGGATGCCCATCATCGTGCGCGGCCGGCAGCGGGTGGTTGCGCGCCGCCGGCCCGGACCGGCGCGGCGGTGGTCAGCGGCGCGATCCGCTCGGCGTCAGCCCGAGCTCGTCGAGCAGGTCGACGCCCTCCGGGCGGCGTGGCGAGCATCGCCTCGGCGCCGACGTCGACGCCGGACGCCGCCGACCTCGCCGACCCGCAGCTTGCCGCCGACCTGCGGCGCCGCTTCGAGCACGATGACGTCGGCCGCCGGCCGGCGGCGTACCAGGCCGCGGCCAGCCCGGCGATGCCGCCGCCGACGACGACGACGCGGGTCGACGGCGTCGTCACGAGGCGAGTGGACGAGCTCGACGATGCGGGTGAGCACGTCCGGGTCGGTGTCCGGCGGCACGCCGTGGCCGAGGTTGAAGATGTGCCCGTCGGCGGCGCGGCCCTGCGTCGACGATGCGGCGCACCGCGCGCTCGACCACCGGCCAGCCGGCGCCAGCAGCGCCGGGTCGAGGTTGCCCTGCACCACCGCGCCGGGCCCGAGCCGGCGCGCGGCCTCGTCCAGCGGCACCCGCCAGTCGACGCCGACGACGTCGGCGCCGGCCGCGCGCATCGCCGGCAGCAGCTCGCCGGTGCCCACGCCGAAGTGGATGCGCGGCACGCGTGCCGGCCAGCGGCTCGAGCACCGCGCGGCTGTGCGGCAGCACGAACTCGCTCGTAGTCGGCGAGCGACAGCGCACCGGCCCACGAGTCGAACAGCTGGACCGCCGCGACGCCCGGCGTCGATCTGCACCCGCAGGAACTCCCGGGCGATCGACGGCCAGCCGGCCGAGCAGCGCGTGCCACAGCTGCGGGTCGCCGTGCATCAGCGCCTTGGTCCGGGCGTGGTCCCGCGACGGGCCGCCCTCGACCAGGTAGCTGGCCAGCGTGAACGGCGCGCCGGCGAAGCCGATCAGCGGCGTCGTCGCCGAGCTCGGCGACGAGCGGCGCGCACCGCCGCGGTCACGTACGGCACGTCGCCGGCGTCGAGCGGCGCGCAGCGCGTCCAGGTCGGCGGCGGTCGCGGATCGGCTCGGCGACCACCGGGCCGACGCCCGGCGACGATGTCGATGCCGACGCCGATGGCCACCAGCGGCACCACGATGTCGGAGAACAGGATCGCGGCGTCGACGCCGTGGCGGCGCACCGGCTGCAGGGTGATCTCGGTGATCAGGTCCGGCGTCGCGGCAGGCGTCGAGCATCGCGGTGCCGGCCCGCAGCGCGCGGTACTCCGGCAGCGAGCGGCCGGCCTGGCGCATGAACCACACCGGCGGGTACGGGCCGGGACGGCCGCGTCGCGGCGCGGACGAGCAGGGACTCGGCTGACATCGCTGTCCATCGTCGCACGTGTCGTTCGGCGCGCCTGCCGCGATCGTCGGCGCCGCCGTGCCACGTCACCGCTGTCGGCGTCGTGCTGCGGCGCGCGAGGAGAAGGAGCGCATGTCATGGCCAACGAGCTCGCTGGTCCTGTTCTGCCCCACTTGCCGCGCGAGTGCTCGCCGAGGCGCCCGCCGTGCCCCGACGGCCACGGCGAGCGTGCCCCGAGCGCGCCTGCGTCGAGTGCGGCACCGCGCTGCTGCTCGACGCCCGCTGTTCGTCGATCGCGGCCGTGTCGATCCGCCGACCCGCAGCGGCCCGGCCGCGCGGTCGCATGAGCCGACCCGGCGTCGGCCACGGTCCGCTGCACCCGACGGGCCACGCTCCCGGCTGCGCGGCCGGTCCGACGACGGCGATGACCCTGCCCAGCGCAGGCCCGCCGCGCCCGGTGACGCCGACGGCCGCCCGGAGATCTTCCGGCGCCGCGGTCGCCAGCCTGCACCGGCACCACGGTGCGCGCCGAGGTCCGCGTCGAGCCGCTGCGCCCGCCGCAGCGGCTCGCGCCGTAGAGCTACGCGCTCAGCGCCGACGTCGCTCGACGCCGACGGCGACGAGCTCGCCACCGGCCGGCTCGTGCTGCTGCACGACCCCGACGGGCACGAGGCGTGGGACGGCGTGCTGCGCCTGGTCGCCTACGCCTCGGCCGAGCTCGACGACGCAGATGGGCGTCGACCCGATGCTGCCGACGGTCGGCTGGAGCTGGCTCACCGGCGCCCTGGACGAGCGCGGCGCCGCCTACCGCGCCGCCGGCGGCACCGTCACCCAGACGACGTCGACCCGCTTCGGCGACGTCGCACGGCCCGAGCACGACGGTCTCGCTCGAGCTGCGCGCGTCTGGACGGCCGACGACTGCCGACCTCGCGCCGCACCTGCTCGCCTTCGTCGACCTGCTGTGCACCGCCGCCGGGCTGCCGCCCGAGGGCGTGACCGCGCTGCCGCGCACCTGACGTGCCGGACCGCCGACCTGTCCGACGCCGCCGACGCCAACCGCCGGGCGCGTCGAGCCGCCGAGGCCGACGAGCCGACGACCGCCGCCCGCGGTGCCGGTGCTGCGCGAGCCGCGCGACGGCGTGCCCGGAGCCGCTGGTCGACGCCGAACGCGCTGACCCGCCTGACCGCGGCGCTGGCCGCGGCGGCGCGGCCCGGTCGCCCTCGACGCCGAACGCGCCTCGGGCTACCGCTACAGCCAGCGCGCCTATCTCGTGCAGCTGCGCCGCGCCGGCGCCGGCACCGCGCTGATCGACCCGATCGCGCTGCCCGACCTGTCGCGCTGTCGACGCCGCGATCGCCGACGCCGAGTGGATCCTGCACGCCGCCAACCAGGACCTGCCCTGCCTCGCCGAGCTCGGGCCTGCGCCCGCCCGGCTGTTCGACACCGAGCTGGCCGGCCGGCTGCTCGGCGAGGAACGGGTCGCGCTCGGCACGATGGTCGAGCAGCACCTCGGCGTCGGCCTGGAGAAGGGCCACTCGGCGGCCGACTGGTCCACCCGGCCGCTGCCGTTCGACTGGCTCGTCTACGCGGCGCTCGACGTCGAGCTGCTCGTCGACCTGCGCGACGCGCTCGCCGCCGAGCTCGAGGCAGCCGGCAAGACCGAGTGGGCCGAGCAGGAGTTCGAGGCCGTCCGGCTGGCGCCGCCCGCGCCGCCGCGGGCCGACCCGTGGCGGCGCACGTCGGGCATCCACAAGCTGCGCAACCGGCCGCCAGCTGGCCGGCGTGCGCGCGCTGTGGCACGCGCGCGACGAGTACGCCGCAGAACGCGACATCGCGCCGGGCCGCGTGCTGCCCGACGCGGCGATCATCGACGCCGCGCGAGCCAACCCGAAGACCGCCCGGCCGAGCTCGCCGCGCTGCCGGTGTTCGGCGGCCCGCGCCAGCGCCGCCAGCTCGGACCGCTGGTTCGGCGCGCTGACGCGGCGCGCGCGAACTGCCCGACGACGAGCTGCCGCCGCTCACCGCCGGCAACGGCGACGGCGATGCCCGCGACCTCGCGCTGGCGCGACCGCGACCCGGCCGCCGCGGCCCGGCTGGCCGCCGCCCGCGAGGCGATCGACGCAGTCGCCGCAGCAGCACACCGTGCTGGCCCAGAACCTGCTGGCCTCCGACGTCGTCCGGCGGCTGTGCTGGCAGCCGCCCGAGCCGGCCGACCGCGATGCCGTCGCCGCGCGGCTCACCGAACTCGGCGCCCGGCCGTGGCAGGTCAGCTGACCAGCGCCGCGCTGGCCGCCGCGCTCGCCGTCGCCCGCTGACGCACCCGCCGGGCGTCGGTCAATTCACAACCTGATCGTTGCTCGATACGGTCGGGCCATGACCGAACCGGACGCCGATCTGGACCTCGTCTTCCAAGCGCTCATGCACGGCACCCGGCGCGACATGCTGCGCCGGCTGGGCGACGGCGAGTTGTCGGTCGGGGAGCTCGCCGCCCCGCTGCCGGTCTCGCTCGCCGCGGCGTCCAAGCATGTCCAGGTGCTCGAGCGCGCCGGGTTGATCCGGCGCACGGTCGTGGGCCGGCGGCACCTGTTCCACCGGGACGCGCACCGCCTGGCCGCCGCCACCGGATGGCTCACCGGCCAGGCGCAGACCGACGCCGCCGCGCCGGCGGCGCCGGGCAAGAAGGCATTGCACAAGAAGGCATCGCACAAGAAGGCATCGCACAAAAAAGACCCGGACAAGATGGCATCGCCGCCGAAGCCGGCTCCCGCACGAGGGCTCACGAAGCCGTCGGGGAAGAAGGCCAAGGACGATGCCAAGACCGGGACCAAGGCCGGGACCAAGACTGGCAAGGGCGCCAAGAAGGGCAAGACGTCACGTCCCGGCACCGGCAAAGCGGCCAAGAAGCGATCGGGCAAGAAGAGCAAGCGCTCGTCGTGACGCGCCGGACCGGCACTTGGCGTGTGGGCCGATCTAGGCCAAGGTAGGGCGGTCTGTCCGGATTCGCCCGAAAGGTGTTGCTGTGACTCGATCCTTCGCTCCTCCGACCTGGCCACGGGCCGCGGTGGCCGCCGTGCTCGCCGCCGCCGTCGCTGCCCTCGCGCTGATTGCGCTCGTGATTCCGGGCTCGGCCCAGGCACACCACTCCCGCGGCGGCCGTGCCGTCCCGGCTCCCCCGGCGAACCCGACCCGCGCCGATCAGATCCAGAACCTCGACCAGGTCAAGACGGCGATCGAGGCCTACTACGGCGACACCGTCTCGGGCACGAATCCGGACGGCTCACCGCAGCACCTGCCGTCCCCGAAGAGCGCGTACGCGAACGAGATGCACGGCATCGAGCGGCATGCGGACAGCTACCTCGCGGCACGAGCGGGCAAGCACGCCAAGGCCGGTAGAGCCAAGGCGATCCTGCTCGACGTCGACGACACGACGCTGAACACCTACAACTACGAGATCTTCAGCAACTTCGTCTACAACCCGACGTCGAACGCGGCGTTCGTCAACGGCGCGGCCTTCCCCGCCGTGTTCGGCATGCCGCAGCTGGTGTCGAAGGCCAAGTCGCGAGGGCTACACGATCTTCTTCCTGACCGGGCGCCCCGAGTCGCAGCGGTCCGGCACGACCACCAACCTGACGCAGCAGGGTTACCCGGTCGTCTCGAGCCAGCTCTACCTGAAGGACCAGACGAAGCCGTGGCTGTCGTCGTGCGCGCCGAACTGCACGACGATCCAGTACAAGTCGCTGACCCGTAAGCACATCGAGTCGCAGGGGTACGACATCGTCGCGAACTTCGGTGATCAGTACAGCGACCTGTCCGGTGGCTATGCCGACAAGGACGTCAAGCTCCCGAACCCGATGTACTACCTGCCCTGACCACCTGCGGGCGGCCCGGTGCACCACGATGCGCCGGGCCGCACTGCGGTGCGTCAGGCCATGGCGTCGGCTTGGGACTGCGCCGAGAACGTGGCGAGGTCGCTGCGGTCGCGGGGCAGCTCCACCCGTACGGTCAGGCCGCCGAAGGGCGGCGCCGCCGCCTGCAGCTTGCCCTTGTGGGCGTCGACGATCAGCCGCACGATCGCCAGGCCCAGCCCGGCGCCGCGGGTGGCGGTGCGCACGCGGCCGCCGCGACGGAACGGCTCGAACAGCGCGTCCACGTCGCCGTTGACGACGGTGCCGCCGTTGGCGACGTGCACCCAGACCCTGTCGTTGGTCTGCCCGGTCGTCACGCGCAGCCAGCCGCCGGGCACGTTGTGCCGGATCGCGTTCTCCACCAGGTTGCCGATGAGCCGCTCCAGCAGCCGCGGGTCGCCGAGGGTGGTGGCTGGTTCGCCCTCGGTCTCGATCCGCACGCCCTTCTCGTCGGCCTCGGCGGTCACGGCGCGCACTGCGCCGGGCACCAGCCAGGCGAGATCGACCGGCTCGGTGACCTCGAGCTCGCCGCCGCCGACGGCCTGCAGCCGGGCCAGGGTGAGCAGTGAGGTGACCAGGCGCTGCGCGCGGTCGGTCGCCGACGCGACGACATCGCCCATGCGACGCAACTCGTCCGGGTCGGCGTCCGGGTCGCTGAGGGTGACCTCGAGCTCGGTGCGGATCACCGACAACGGCGTCCGTAGCTCGTGACTGGCGTTCGCGACGAACAGCCGTTGACTGTCGAAGGCGGCATCCAGGCGGGCGAGCATCGCGTCGAACGTGTCGGCGAGTTCGCGCAGTTCGTCGTCAGGGCCGCCGAGGTTGATGCGCTGGTCCAGCGTCTCGGTCGACAGCGCGCGCGCAGTCTGGGTCAGTTTCGCGATGGGCCGCAGCGCCTGCTTGGCCAGCAGGTAGCCGCCGGTGGTGCCGATGACGACGATGATGCCGAAGTAGAGCAGCCCGGTGGAAAGCAGGTAGTTCGTCGCGTTCGACTTAGCCCGGGCCGCCTGCGTCTGTTGGTCGATGTGGTGCGCCACACCGTTCATGTCGGTGATGGTGACCGTGCCCTGGCTGTTGTAGAGCGGCAGGTGACCGATGGCGCGATCGAGCAGGATGACGCAGGTGAACAGCAGCGAGACACCGACGAGCACGACGAGTCCGCCGTAGAGCAGCGCCATACGTGCGCGCAGCGTCGGGCGGAAGAACCTCACGAACCTGTCCCGGCTCCCTCACCGCCGCCGAGCACACCTGGATCGATCCGGTAGCCGGAGCCGACCACGGTGTCGATGATCGCCGGCTCGCCGAGCTTGCGCCGCAACGTCATCATCGTCACTCGAACGGTGGTGGTGAACGGATCGGCGTTCTCGTCCCAGACACGGTCGAGCAGCTCCTCGCTGCTGACCACCGCGCCCTGAGCCATGAGCAGGGTCTCCAGCACGCCGAATTCCTTGCGCGTCAGATCCACGAGCTCCCCGTGGCGGGTGACCGTGCGCTTCGCCGAGTCGAGCTCGATGTCGCCTGCGCTGAGTACCGGCGGCGCCGCCGGAGTCGTGCGCCTGCCGAGGGCGCGCACGCGCGCGACCAGTTCGGCGAAGGCGAACGGCTTGGCGAGATAGTCGTCGGCGCCGAGTGCGAGGCCGGTGACCTTGTCCTCGACCGTGCCGCTGGCAGTCAGCATCATCACGCGGGTCAACACCCCCTCGTCGGTGAGCCGGCGGCAGATGTCGTCGCCGGACATGCCAGGCAGGTCTCGATCGAGTACCACCACGTCATAACGGGTGAGGGCGGCTTTTCGATACCCTTCGTCGCCATCTGTCGCGACATCGACGGCCATACCCTCGCGGCGCAGGCCGCGCGCCACCGCCTCGGCCAACTGGACTTCGTCCTCGACCACGAGGATGCGCATCCTCAGCCTCCCCGTTTTCTCATGTCGCGTCGGCCCTGCCGGAACTGTCAGCAGGTTCGTCCGCGGGCTCCGTCGCGGACCGAGTAGACACCGTGGCGGCCCATTCGACGACGCGCCGCGCGATGTCCTGCACGCTCAGTCCTGCGGCGGCGCGCACACTCGCGACGCTGCCATGTTCGAGGAACCGTACCGGTATGCCGATGTCCCGTGCGGGAACATCGCACTCGGCATCCCGAAGTGTCTGCGAAATACGTGACCCGACCCCGCCGCGCACGACGCCGTCCTCGACCGTGACGACCAGCGCGGCCCGGCGGGCGAGGTCGACGATGGCGGGGTCGACCGGGTTCACCCAGCGCGGTGCGACCACCCGCACGGAGTAACCGGCGCGGCGCACGCCCGCTGCGGCGTCCAGCACGTCGCCGGCCAGCGCACCGACGGCCACGACCAGCACATCCACGTCGGCGTCGGGCGCGGGTTCGGCCAGCACGTCGACGTGCCCCTCGCGGCGCAGGGCGGGCACCGCGTCGCCGAGCGGCGTCTTCGGGAACCGCAGGACCGTCGGGCCGTCACCGACCGCGACGGCCTCGTCCAGCAGGTCGCGCAGCGTCTGCTCGTCGCGGGGCACGGCCATCCGGAGCCCGGGCACCACGCCCAGCAGCGCGAGATCCCACATGCCGTTGTGGCTGGGTCCGTCCTGGCCGGTGACCCCCGCGCGGTCGAGCACGATCGTCACCGGCAGCCGGTGCAGGGCGACGTCCATCAGCAGCTGGTCGAACGCGCGGTTCAGGAATGTCGCGTAGAGCGAGAGCACCGGGTGCAGCCCGCCGTAAGCGAGTCCCGCGGCGGACGTCATGGCGTGCTGCTCGGCGATACCGACGTCGTAGAAGCGCTGCGGGAAGCGGCGGGCGAATTCGCCCATGCCCACGGGGTCGCACATGGCCGCGGTGATCGCCACGACATCGTCCCGGCGCTCGCCGATGCGGACGAGTTGCTCGCCGTAGACCTTCGTCCAGCTGCGCCCGGTGGACGGCTTGACCCGGCCGGTCACCGGGTCGACCGGCCGCCACTGGTGCAACTGGTCGGCCTCGTCGTTCTCGGCCGGCGGGTAGCCGTAACCCTTGCGGGTGACACAGTGCACGATGACGGGAGCGTCGAAGCCGCGGGCCAGCGCGAACGCGTTCTCCATGGCGGCGATGTCGTGGCCGTCGACCGGCCCGAGGTACTTCAGCCCGAGATCCTCGAACATCCCCTGCGGCGCCAGCATGTCCTTGATGCCGCGCTTCATGCCGTGCAGGGCGTCGAAGATGGGCTGGCCGACCACCGGCGTGCGTTCGAGCAGGTCGCGGATCTGGCCGAGCGTGCGCTCGTACCCGGGCTTGAGCCGCAGCGTGGCCAGCTGCTCGGCGAACCCGCCCACGGTGGGTGAGTACGAGCGGCCGTTGTCGTTGACGACGACGATCACCGGCCGTCCGGAGGCCGCGATGTTGTTCAACGCCTCCCAGCACATGCCGCCGGTGAGCGCGCCGTCGCCGACCACCGCGACGACAGTGCGCTGCTCGCCGCGAACGGCGTAGGCCTTGGCCAGGCCGTCGGCGTAGGACAGCGCAGTCGAGGCGTGCGAGTTCTCGATCCAGTCGTGCTCGCTCTCGGCGCGGCTCGGATAGCCGGACAGGCCGCCGTCCTGGCGCAAAGTGGGCATGCGGTCGGCCCGCCCGGTGAGGATCTTGTGTACGTACGCCTGATGGCCGACATCGAACAGGATCGGCTCGGTAGGCGAGTCGAAAACCCGGTGCAGCGCAATGGTCAGCTCCACGACGCCCAGGTTCGGGCCGAGGTGGCCCTGCCCGGTGCGGGTGGCGGTGTCGATCAACAGATCGCGGATCTCAGTGGCGAGGGCGGCGAGATCCGGAGCTTCGAGCCCGCGCAGATCCGCGGGTGTACGGATCTCACCGAGGACGCGTGTCACGTAGCCGATCCTACGGCGCGGGGGTGTCGGTGGCGGGATCCGCGGGGTGGTTCGGGCCCGGCTGCAGCAGCGCGAGGCATTCCACGTGGGCGGTCATCGGGAAGGCGTCGAACACCCGCAGCGAACGCAGTTCCCAGCCGACCTGTCGGGCTGCGGCGACGTCGCGGGCGAGCGTGCCGGCATCGCACGACAGGTACGCGATCGCGCGCGCGCTCAACCCTGTGAGCGCCCGGATCACGTCGGCGCCGGCACCCGCGCGCGGTGGGTCCAGCACGACGAGGTCCACGCCCCCGCCGGTCGCGAGCTCGGTGCCCAGCTCGGCCACCGACGCGGCGGTGACCCGCCCGTGCCGCACCTCGGCGTGCGGCAGGTCGGCCAGGTTCGCCGCGGCGCTCGCCACCGCCGTCGCGTCGGACTCCAGGCCGACCGTTCGGCCGGTGCCGCCGACCGCCTCGGCCAGCGCGGCGGTCAGGGCGCCGGCGCCGGCGTAGAGGTCCAGCACGGTCGACCCGGTGAGGTCACCGGTGCCGGCGAGCGCCGCGCGGATGGCCACGGCATGGTGCTGCGCCGCCGCGGGGTGCACCTGCCAGAACCCGCCCGCAGCGACGGTGAAGGTGCGGTCGCCGACCGCGCGGCGCACCTGCGCCGGGCCCGCGGACAGCGCCACCCGGTCCGGCGGCCGGCGGCCGTGCGCGCGGCGCGGCCGGCGGCCCCCCGGTTTGCCGGCGGGCGCCGGCCGATGGGTCAGCTCGCTGCAGTCGCCGTCGTCGCCGCGCACCACTTCCACGCCGTTGCAGCCCGGCCACGTCCGGTCGAGCACGCTCGAGTCCCCGACGCCCGGCATGCCCAGCAGGCAGCGGCGGACGTGCTCGACATCGTGCGAGCCGTGTCGGTGCAGCCCGGGTGCGCCGTGCGGGTCGACGGCGTAGGTGATGCGGGTGCGCCAGCCGAGCAGGCCGCCAGGCAACGGTTCGACCTCGCCCAGCAACTCGCCGAGTTCGATGCTGCCGAGACGGGCGAACTGATCGCGCACGACGGCCGCCTTCAGCGCACGTTGGGCGGTTGCGCTCGCGTGCTGCCAATCGCAGCCGCCGCACCGGCCCGGCCCCGCGTACTCGCACGGCGGCACGACGCGCTCGGGCGACGCCTGCACGATGTCGATCGCGTCCGCGCGCAGGAACGGCCCGCCGCGGTCCTCGGTGACCAGCGCTCGGACACGCTCGCCGGGCAGTGCGTGCCGCACGAAAACGACCCGACCGCCGCCCTCGTTGCTCCCGGCGCCGTCCGCGCCCGGGTCCCCCGCCGGGTCGGTGTAGCGCGCGACGCAGGCGCCGCCGTGCGCCGGAGCGCCGACGTCGAGCTCGAGCACTTCGCCGACGAGACCGCCGAGCGGTCGGTGGTCAGACACGGGGCAGCCGGGCCTCCTCCCCCACGTGCATGGGCAACGCGTCCGACTTCGGCAGCGCAGGGCCGTCCGGCTTGACGGGCCGGTCGGTGACCACCGACGTCGAGTCGAGCTGCCACGGGACGCTTGTGACCATCACGCCGGGCTCGAACAGCAACCGGCCCTTGAGCCGCAGTGCCGACTGGTTGTGCAGCACCTGCTCCCACCACCGGCCGACGACGTACTCGGGGATGAACACGCTGACGACGTCGCGCGGGCGATCCACCCGCAGCTTGTGCAGGTAGTCGAGGATCGGCCGGGTCACCTCGCGGTACGGCGACTCCAGCACGGTCAGCTGCACCGGCAGGTCATGGCGTTCCCACTCGGCCTGCAGCGCGCGGGTGTCGTCGTCGTTGACGCTGACCGTCAGCGCGGTCAGCGTGTCCGGCCGGGTGGCACGCGCATAGGCGAGCGCGCGCAGCGTGGGCTTGTGCACCTTGGACACCAGGACGACGACGTGGTTGCGCGCCGGCAGGACAAGGCCGGTGTCCTCGGTGGCGAGCTCGCGAGCGACCCGCGTGTAGTGCCGGTTGATGCCGCGCATCAGTGCGTAGAGGATCGGCATCGCGATCAGGACCAGGTAGGCCCCCTTGGTGAACTTGGTGATGATCACGATCACCAGGACCACCCCGGCGAGGCTCGCACCGAACGCGTTGATCGCCCGTGACCTGCGGATGTTGGCGCGCTCCCGCGCGTCGCGCTCGCTGCGGATCAGCCGGTTCCAGTGCCGCACCATGCCGCTCTGGCCCAGTGTGAACGATGTGAACACGCCGATGATGTAGAGCTGGATCAGCCGCGTGACGTTCGCGTCGTAGATCCAGATCAGTGCTCCGGCGACGATCGCGAGCATCACGACGCCGTTGCTGTAGGCGAGACGGTCGCCCCGGTTGTTCAGCTGCGCAGGCAGGTTCTTGTCCCGCGCGAGGATCGAGCCGAGCAACGGGAACCCGTTGAACGCCGTGTTGGCGGCCAGCACCAGGATCAGCGCGGTGGCGGCCTGGATGTAGAAGAAACCCACCGAGTGCGGGCCCCCGAACACCGCGCTGGCCACCTGGGCGATGACCGTCCGCTGCTCCTGCGTCCCGCAGACCGCGCGAGCCACATTGGAGAAGCGGCAGCTGTTCGTGGTCGGGTCGGTGACGTGCACCTTGGCGATCAACGCCAGCGCGGTGAGCCCGACGAACATGGTGACGGCGATCAACCCCATCGCCACCAGCGTCTTCTGCGCATTGCGGGCCTTGGGCGCCCGGAAGGCAGGCACCCCGTTGGCGATCGCCTCCACGCCGGTCAGCGCGGTGCAGCCCGAGGAGAACGCGCGCAACGTGAAGAAGGTCAGGGCGAGCACGCTCAACGACCCGTAGCCGTGCTGCGTGGCGATGTGGTACTTCGCGCTCTCGGCCACCGGGGCGTCGCCGGTGAAGGTACGGAACAGTCCGGTGCCGATCATGATGAAGACGCCGGCCGCGAAAAGGTATGTCGGCGCGGCGAAAGCCGCGCCGGCCTCGCGCAGCCCGCGCAGGTTGCCCGCGGCCAGCAACACCACGAACGCCACGGCCATCAGCACGCGGTAGGTGTGCAGGCCGGGCGCTGCGGAGATGATGTTGTCGACGCCGGAGGACACCGAGACAGCGACGGTCATGACGTAGTCGACCAGCAACGCGGACGCGACGACGACGCCGGCGGAGCGGCCGATGTTCTTCGACGCCACCTCGTAATCACCGCCGCCCGTCGGGTAGGCGCGCACCAGCTGCCGGTAGGACAGCACGACGGCGGTCATCAGCACGACCACGGCGCCGGCCACCCAGGGGGCGAGGTAGAGGAACGCGGTGCCCCCGAGCGTCAGCACCAGCAGGATCTCCTGGGTGGCGTACGCGACGCTGGACAGCGCGTCACTGGCGAAGATGGGCAGCGCCAGACGCTTGGGCAGCACCGCCTCGGCCACCGCCGAGCTACTCATCGGCCGACCGATGATCAGTCTCTTCAGCACCCGCGTGTATACGGCCACGACGCGCAGCGTACTGACTGAGAACCGCGGACTACGCCGCCGCCAAGGCACCTGACGCGTTGCGGCCACGGGCCAGCTAGTGTCTCGTTCGTCGTTGCCCGCCGCTGCCAGCAAATTCCTTGCGAGGCTTCTCTTGCACATCGTCATCATGGGCTGCGGGCGCGTGGGCGCGGCGCTGGCGCTGCAGCTCGCGCCGACCGACCACACCGTGGCGGTCATCGACCAGCAGCCGCTGGCCTTCCGGCGGCTCGGCGACGGCTTCGGTGGCCGGACGATCGCCGGCGTGGGGTTCGACCGCGAGACGCTCGTCGAGGCGGGCATCGAGCAGGCCGCCGCTTTCGCCGCCGTCAGCAGCGGCGACAACTCCAACATCATCGCGGCGCGGGTCGCCCGGGAGACGTTCGGGGTGCGCCGGGTGGTCGCCCGGATCTACGACCCGAAACGTGCCGAGGTCTACGAGCGGCTCGGCATCCCCACCGTGGCCACGGTCCCGTGGACGTCGTCGCGACTGCTCAAAGCCGTCCTCGGCGAAACGACCGCCGAGGCCTGGCGCGAACCGACTGGCGAGGTCGCGGTGGTCGCCGTCGTGCCGAACGAGGGATGGGTCGGGCGCTCGGTCGCCGACTTCGAGTCGACGACCGGCACCCGCGCGGCGATCGTCACCCGCTTCGGCAAGGGGCAGCTGGCATCCCCCGGCGCCCTGATCCAGTCCGGCGACATCCTGCACGTGCTCTGCGTCGACGAGCAGCGAGCCACGCTGCGCGAACTCGTGCAGAACCCTTCCGGCGGAGGTCATCAATGAGAGTCGCCATCGCCGGGGCGGGCGCGGTCGGCCGCTCCATCGCCCGCGAGCTCGTCGGCAAGGACCACAGGTCCTGCTGATCGACAAGGACCCCGCCAAGGTCGACCCGGAACGCATCCGCGGGGCGCAGTGGCTGCTGGGCGACGCCTGCGAGGTCGCGAACCTCGAGAAGGCGGAGCTCGCCGACTGCGACGTCGTCGTCGGCGCGACCGGCGACGACAAGGTCAACCTCGTGCTGTCGCTCCTGGCGAAGACCGAGTACGCGGTTCGCCGTGTCGTGGCGCGGATCAATCACCCGTCCAACGAGTGGCTGTTCACCGAGGCGTGGGGCGTGGACACCGCGGTGTCCACGCCGCGGGTGCTCGCCGCGCTGGTCGAAGAGGCCGTCGAGGTCGGCGACATCGTCCGGTTGTTCGGCATCCGCGAGGGACAGGCCAACCTGGTCGAGCTGACCCTGCCCGACGACGCGCGCTGCGTCGGAAGCCCGGTGCGCGACCTCGAACTGCCGAAGGACGCGACGCTGGTCGCGATCGTGCGCGGCCGGCGGGTGATCACGCCGTCGCCCGAGGAACCACTCGAGGCCGGCGACGAGCTGCTGTTCATCGCGTTGCCGGAGTCCGAGCCGGATCTGCGCCGCTCGATCGTCACGACCTGACGCCGGCGCCTCGACGTCGGCTCAGGCGCCGCGAGGCCTGGATCCTGCGGCGGGCCCGGGTGACGACCAGGAAGCTGAGTCCGGCGGCGGCGACGAACAGCGGGTAGCCCATCGCGATCCGCGCGAACGCGAGCCATCCGGTGCGGTTCGTCGCCGTAGAGCGTCAACTGCACGATGCCGCGGGCGAGGAACACCACAGTGGCCGCGAGCGTCGCCCAGGAATAGGCACCAGCAGCGGGCGGCGGCGGTACCACGGCGGTTCGGCACGGGTCGCGGCACCGTCACCGACGCGTCCCCGGGATGGGCGTCGGGTCGAGGAACTCCCACAGCACGCCGACGAGCGGGCGGCGCAGATCAGCGAGACAGCGAGCGGCACCGCGTAGGCGAAGCTCGTCCAGATGCCGAGCAGGAAGTAGCCGCGCGCCTGCCCGGTGCGCGCGGCGATGATCGCGGCGACCGCGACGCCGAGCAGCCCGGACAGCGCCTGCTGCACCGATTGCTTGCGGGCGAAGCGGTACGCCGGCGAGCACCAGCGCGCTGGCGACCGCGGCGATGATCGCGGCGCGCAGGTCCGCGGTGACGTTGACGATCACGAACACCGCGGTGGGGACCGCGGTGATCAGCGCGCCGGACCAGCCGCCGATGCTGTCGAGCATCTGCTGGCGGTACGTCTCGCGCAGGGAGTCGCTCGTCCGCGCGGCGCCGGTTCGCCCGGCGCACGCGGTCGGTCATGCCGTCGGAGCGAGCAGCTCGTACCAGGGGTTGTAGATCGCGAGCCGGCCGTCGTGCAGACCCACCCGGCCGCGCGCCATGATCTTGCGGCCCGGTTCGACGCCGGCGATGCGCCGCCGACCCAGCCAGACCAGCGTCAGCGTGTCGGAGCCGTCGAACAGCTCCGCCTCGAGGGTCGGCACGGTCTCGCTCGGGGTGTAGACGACCGAGCGCAGCCGACCGAACACCTGCACGTCGCGGCCGCGGCGCAGGTCGCCCATCCGCGAGCAGCAGCGCTCCTCGACGTCGTCCTGCAGGTCGGCGGCGTCGAGGCGCTGCGCGCTGGCGGTCAGCCGGTGCAGCAGGGACGGTCGGTGGCCCATGGCCACAGCGTAGAACGCCTGAGCGCCCGATGCGCGGGCCGACGTCCGGCGCCGCGTCGAACTACTCCTGGCCCGGCAGCTCGACGCCTTCGGGCAGCTGCAGCGGCACCGGTTCGCGCACCGGCAGCGGCGAGGTACCGCGCACGACCACCACGCCGCGCAGCGCCTCGTTCGAGCACTTCGGCCTTCGCCGCGTCGCGCGCCACGGGGCCTGCGAACATCGCCCGCAGGAACCAGCGCGGCCCGTCGACGCCGACGAAGCGCACCGGCACGGTGCCCTTCCCGTCGTCGGCCGGCAGCTCGCCGTGCAGCTCGACACCGAACTCGCCGTCCTGCTCGCTCGCCGACAGGCGGCGCTGACCGTTCATCGATTCCGCGATCTCGGCACGCACCTCGTCCCAGATGCCCTCGTTGCGCGGGGCCGCGAAGACGCCCAACTGCATGGTGCCGTCGTCGGTCGCGAGCGTGGCGGCGACGACCTGCTGTGACTCGTCGACGTCGACACGCACGTCGAATCCCTCGAAGACCGGGATCTGCAGCGCGCCGAGGTCGACCCGGTCGACACCGTCGTCGGGGGCGTCACGCTCGTCGAACGGCCCTTCGGTGGTCTCGGGCACGGCGCGAACCCGGGACTCCCACGGCGGGGTCGCATCCAACTTGCTGCGTTCGCTGCGCTTCTGCCTGCGTCGTCCCGGCACTAGCGAGCACCTCCTCGGGTGTCGGCGAATCGGGTTCCGGGGCCGGTGGGCGTGCCGGTGTCAGCGCCCTCGGCCACGGTCTCGGCCACGGTCTCGGAGGACACGGCGGACAGCGCGGCTGCCCCACCGGTGGAACCGTGCCCGGCCGAGCCGCGCACGGAACCGGGCAGCTCGTCGACCTCGACGAACAGCGCACGCTCGACGCGCTGCACGACGAGCTGTGCGACGCGCTCGCCGCGGCGCAAGGTCAGCGACCGCGCCGAGTCGTGATTGATGACGATCAGCTTGATCTCCCCGCGGTAGCCGGCGTCGATCGTGCCCGGCGCGTTGACCAGTCCCAGGCCCGCGCGGGCGGCCAAGCCCGAGCGCGGGTGCACGAACGCCGCGAACCCGGCAGGCAGGGCGATCGACATGCCCGTCGGCAACACGGCACGCTCGCCCGGGGCCAGCTCGAGGTCCTCGGCGGCGACGATGTCGGCCCCGGCGTCGCCGGGCAGCGCATAGGCAGGCAGTGGCAACTGCGGGTCGCTGCGCCGGACCAGCACGCGCACGCCCACCGCGCCCTGTTCGTCGGCGTCAGCCGGTCCGTCTGTCACGTGCGCTGAGGCTACCCTCGACCCTGTGAGCGCCGGCACCGACAACCCGCGCGAGGTCGTATACCGCGAGACGCTGCGTACGCCGTGGTGGTGGTACGTGCTCGCGGTCGCTGTTGCCGCAGTCCTGGCCGCGGAGTTCCATGTGCCCGGTTTCCGGCTGACAGATCTGATCCCCTGGTGCACCTTGCTGCCGGCCGCGGCGGTGTCGGTGTGGTGGCTCGGCCGCAGCAGACTCGAGATCCGCGGCGGCGAGCTGTGGGTGCGCGGTGCGCACCTACCGCTGGAGTACGTCTCCGGTGTCATCGCTTTGGATGAGAAGACGGTGCGCCGGGTGCTCGGGCGCGAGGGTGACCCGGCGGCGTTCGTGTCGGTGCGCCCGTGGATCGGCCCTGGCGTGCAGCTGTGGATCGACGACGACGAGGACCCGACGCCGTACTGGCTGATCAGCTCGCGGCACCCGGCCGAGCTCGTGCAGGCGGTCCGCTCGGCACGCTGATCCGCTGCCGCGACGCCACGCTAGATTTCGGGCATGACCAGCGCACAGCACGGCCGACGATTCGACGGACGGGTGGCAATCGTCACCGGGGCGAGCCGCGGTATCGGGTTGGGGATCGCGCGGCGGTTCCTGGACGAGGGCGCCAGGGTGGTCATCACCGCCCGCAAGCCCGAGGGGCTCGCCGCGGCGATCGCCGAGCTGGACGCCGGGGACGCCGTGCTGTCGGTGGCCGGGCGCGCCGACGACGCCGAGCACCAGCAGGACGCGGTCGAGACCGCCGTCCGCGAGTTCGGCGGGGTGCACGTGCTGGTCAACAACACCGGCATCAATCCGGCGTTCGGACCGCATCGTCGACATCGACGACGCCGCGGCCCGCAAGATCATGGACGTCAACGTGTTGGCGGCGCTCGGCTGGACGCGCCGAGCGGTCGCCGCGGGACTGGGCAGCGACGGCGCCGGTGCGATCGTCAACATGGCGTCGGTGGCCGGCCTGTCCCCGCACCAGGGATCGCCTACTACGGCGTCAGCAAGGCCGCGTTGATCGGGTTGACCGTGCAGTTGGCCGCCGAGCTCGCGCCGCGCATCCGGGTCAACGCCATCGCGCCTGCCGTGGTCAAGACGAAGTTCGCCGAGGCGCTCTACGCCGCGGACGAGGCGGCCGCCGCCGCGGGCTATCCGCTGGGGCGCCTCGGCGTCCCGAGGACATCGGCGCCGCGGCGGCGTTCCTGGCCTCCGCCGACGCCGCGTGGATCACCGGGCAGACCCTCGTCGTCGACGGCGGGGCCGGCCTGCGCGCCTCATCTGACGGCGTCGCCGGCCCGGCAGCCGGCAGCCGCGCGGAGGTCGATCAGGCGCAGTCGCGGCAGATCGGCTGACCTTTGCGCTCGCGCGCGAGCCGGCTGCGGTGGTGCACCAGGAAGCACGACGCGCAGGTGAACTCGTCGCTCTGCTTGGGCAGGACGCGGACGGTCAGTTCCTCGCCGGACATCCTGGACAGGTCGGCGCCGGGCAGTTCAAGTGACTCGGCGAGTTCGGTCTCGTCGACGTCGATGGACCCGGACTGCGCCTCGGCGCGACGCGCCTTCAGTTCCTCGATCGAATCTTCGTTCAGCTCTTCGACGTCTCCGCGACGGGGGGCGTCGTAATCGGTTGCCATGCTCTTTCACTCCTCTGTGGGGTCGCCACGGTCCCTACTGGTCTGTTCTGGCCGATGCGCCCTTGCACCTCGGCTGCAACGTCCGTCCGTCGCGATTTGTGCCCTGCCGGCACGACGGGTTTCGTCACGGAATTCCGGGTCGGGCGGCGGAACGGTACCGCGAGAACGTTTCGCGCTAACGAACGGGCCGTCGATCTCATTCCCGCGCCCGCGCGGCTACGCTTTGCTCCGCCGTCCGTCCGGAGCCCGACAGGGGGTCGCCACGCATGCCGAGCACCGCGCAACGACGTCCGTTGCCCGCCGTGCTCGCCCTGCTGGCGTTGCTGCTGCTGACCGGTCTGGTGTGGTGGCGGGTGCTCAACCGCAGCAGCGGCGGGACCCCTCATCACGTCGCCAAGAGCGCCTGCCCATCGCCCACCAGCAGCGCGGCTGCCCTGCCCGCCCCGTCCGCCGTCACCGTGGCGGTGCTGAACTCGACGACGCGCAACGGCATCGCCGGCAAGGCCCGCACCGCCCTCGTCCAGGACGGCTTCAAGTCCCCGTCGGCGGCTTCCGACGACAGCGCAAAGTTGCGCAACAAGATCAAGACGGTGGCGCAGATCCGGTACGGCCCGAGCGGCAAGTCGGGCGCGACGCTGGTGCACTACTACCTGCCGGGCTCGACCATGGTGGCCACGGCGGACAAGGGCGCCACCGTGATCATCTCGCTCGGCACCGCCTACCGCGCGGTGGCCACGCCGGCGGCGGTCAGCGCCGCGCTCAAGAAGGCCGGTCTGACGACGGCGGCACGGAGCTCGTCGGCGAGTTGCTGAGCGCCACGCGGTCGGCGTCGAGCGACTCCAGCACGGCGAACAGCTCCGCCGCCAGGCCCGGGCCGGCGGCCGCCACCATGTGCGCGCCGGGAGCGGACCCGCGCAGACCGACCACCTGGCACGCGGCCTGCGTGGCGATCAACCCGGCCGCCGCGTGGTCCCACGGATTGAGCATCGCCTCGAAGTAGCCGTCCAGCCGACCCGCCGCCAGGAAGCACAGGTCCAGCGCGGCCGAGCCGAGGCGGCGCAGATCACCGATGCGCGGCAGCAACGGCGCCGCGACGCGCATCTGCCGCTCGCGGACCGCGGCGTCGTAGGAGAAGCCGGTCCCGATCACGGCGCGTCCGAGCGGCACCGCGCGCGGTCCGGACAGCACGGCGTCGCCCAGCTTGGCCTGGCCGCCGCGACAGGCGTGGAACAACTCCCCCGACGCCGGGTTGCAGACCGCGCCCGCCACGCTCACGCCGTCGACCTCGGCGGCCACCGACACCGCGTAAAGCGGCAGGCCGAGGACGAAGTTCACCGTTCCGTCGATGGGGTCCAGCACCCACCGCACGCCGGACGCGCCCGCGCGCCCGGCGCCCTCCTCGGCCAGCACCGCATCGTGCGGACGCCGTCGGCCGAGCTCGTCGAGCAGCCACTGCTCGCTGCGCCGGTCGACCTCGGTGACCAGATCGGTGGCGGTGCTCTTCGTGTCCACCGCCATGCCCCGGCGGCGTCCGGCTTCCACGACCGCGGCGGCGCCGGTCGCCAGTTCGACGCACAGCGACTCGAGTTCGGCCGGCGTCGGGACCCCTGCCCGGAGGGATGCGTTCACCCCTCCATCGCAACACGTCGCTCCAAGCGGGCCGGGATAGGGTCTCGAACACTCGGCATCAGCACCCGAGGGCGAAGAGGAGCAACGGACATGGTTTCCAAGGCGACCCCCGGCCAGGCGTTCGGCGTCGACATCGGCGGCACCGGGCATCAAGGGCGCGGTCGTGGACACCAGACCGGCTCGCTGGTCACCGAGCGCAAGCGGAACCCCACGCCCCAGCCCGCCACGCCCGAGGCCGTCGCCGAGGTGGTCGCGCACCTCGTGGCCGATGCCGGGTGGACCGGGGAGATCGGCGCGACGTTCCCCGCTGTCATCAAGCACGGCGTTGCCCGCTCAGCCGCCAACGTCGGCGCCGGCCTGGGTCGGCACCGACGTCGACAAGACCTTCAGTGCTGCCGTCGGGTCGGGCAGCGAGGTCGTCGTGCTCAACGACGCCGACGCCGCGGGGCTCGCCGAGGCACGCTTCGGCGCGGCGAAGGGCGTCTCCGGCGTCGTGCTCATGCTGACGTTCGGCACCGGCATCGGCAGCGCGCTGTTGATGAACGGCGTCCTCGTGCCCAACACCGAGCTCGGCCATCTCGAGCTCGACGGCCACGACGCCGAGACGCCGCGCCGCGGCCTCGGTGCGCGACGAGCACGGCATGTCCTACAAGCAAGTGGGCGCAGCGGGTGAACCACTACATGCAGCACGTCGAGCGGCTGTTCACGCCGGACCTGTTCGTCGTCGGCGGCGGGGTGAGCAAGGAGTCCGAGAAGTGGGTGCCGCTGCTCGAACTGGACACGCCGGTGGTGCCCGCCCAACTGCTCAACGAGGCCGGCATCGTCGGCGCGGCGATGGCGGCGCGTTGAGGCGCTCGGCGAGTAGGTCCGGTCGGCGTCCGGCGGCGCTGCGGTGGCGAAGTGCGTAGGCAGCAGTACAATTTCCGCTCAGGGCACTGCGCACGATCTGGACTTGCATCTGAGCCGACAAACAGACGGCCTGAGACCCACCGGTCCAGCCCGCACCGCGCGGTGCGGACACAGCGTTGCGACGTCGAACGCTCTCGTGGTGAAAGGTCATTTTGTGGTCTCCAGCAAGCGAACCCGCCGTCGAAACGCCGGCAACGAGACCGTCCGCGCCGCGGCGCACACCGTCGGCCGCGAGCCACGACGCGACGTCGGCCGACCGCGACGGTCGCTGCGCCGGTCGACCAAGTCCGCGGCCAAGGCGCCCGCGCGAGCCGGCGGCGAAGTCCGCCGCGAAGACCGACCAGCCGGGCGGCGGCGAAGGCGCCGGCGAAGACCGCAGGCAAGGCGGCGGCGAAGACCGCACGCAAGGACGCCGCGCCGAAGACCGCTGACGCGCCGGCCGCTACCGAGCCAGGACGCCGGCGTCCCGGGCGAGGCCGCGCTGGCCGACGGCGCAGCGATCGCCGTCGCCCGCCGACGGCACTCCGGTACCCGACGTCCCCGCCGCGGGCGCGGACGCCGAGGAGGCGAGCGAGTTCACCTGGGACGAGGAAGAGGAGTCCGAGGCGCTGCGCCAGGCGCGCAAGGACGCCGAGATGACCGCCTCGGCCGACTCGGTACGCGCCTACCTCAAGCAGATCGGCAAGGTCGCGCTGCTCAACGCCGAGGAAGAGGTCGACCTCGCCAAGCGCATCGAGGCCGGCCTGTACGCCGCCGAGCGGCTGCGCCAGGCCGAAGAGGCGAACGAGAAGCTCGCGCTGCAGATGCGCCGCGACCTGCGCTGGATCGTGCGCGACGGCGAGCGCGCCAAGAACCACCTGCTCGAGGCCAACCTGCGCCTCGTCGTCTCGCTGGCCAAGCGCTACACCGGCCGCGGGATGGCGTTCCTGGATCTCATCCAGGAGGGCAACCTGGGCCTGATCCGCGCGGTCGAGAAGTTCGACTACACCAAGGGTTACAAGTTCTCGACGTACGCCACCTGGTGGATCCGGCAGGCGATCACCCGCGCGATGGCCGACCAGGCCCGCACCATCCGCATCCCGGTGCACATGGTCGAGGTCATCAACAAGCTCGGCCGCATCCAGCGCGAACTGCTGCAGGACCTCGGCCGCGAGCCGACGCCCGAGGAGCTCGCCAAGGAAATGGACATCACGCCGGACAAGGTGCTGGAGATCCAGCAGTACGCGCGCGAGCCCATCTCGCTCGACCAGACCATCGGCGACGAGGGCGACAGCCAGCTCGGCGACTTCATCGAGGACTCCGAGGCCGTCGTCGCGGTCGACGCCGTGTCGTTCACGCTGCTGCAGGACCAGCTGCAGTCGGTGCTGCAGACGCTGTCCGAGCGCGAGGCCGGCGTGGTCAAGCTGCGCTTCGGGCTCACCGACGGCCAGCCGCGCACGCTGGACGAGATCGGCCAGGTCTACGGCGTCACCCGCGAGCGGATCCGCCAGATCGAGTCGAAGACGATGACCAAGCTGCGGCACCCGTCGCGCTCGCAGGTGCTGCGCGACTACCTCGACTGAGGTCCGTCTCGGTGGGTCGCCGACGTCGTCCCAGCGATCAGCCAACCGCCCGCGGTGACGCTTCGATGCGTTGCGTAACAGTTCGAGATTGTTGCCTACAAGCTGTGACGCAGCAATTACATCGAGGCTACTGCTAGTGACTCATGCTCAACGGATGACCCGGCTCCGGCGCCATCCGACGGCGACCGACTTCGCAGCGGATGTTGAGCCCGCCGACACGGTCAGCTCTCGACTGGTCGGAGTGGCCATCGGTATCGCCATGACGACCTACAAGATGGTGTATGACCAGGCCTATGCGACGCTGCAGCGAGCAAGCCGACGGCAGCGACGTCGACTCGAGGACGTCGCCGAAGAGGTCGTGGTTCAAGCCAACACCACCATGCGCGACGGCTCGGTGACTGCCTCTCGCAAGCTGAAGACACGTCTGAATCAGACACTCAGCAAGTAGAGAACCGCGTGCTCGTACGGGAAACCGCCGCGGGAGCTGGTGCACGCTTGCGGGCAGGAACGAACATGCGAACACGAGGCGAAGCGAGAGGCCGTCGCGTAGGTACGCCACGATCGAGAACAGGAAGACTACGACCAGCAGCAGAATCCGGCGACGCGGAAGCCGCCGCCTACGCTCGCTGACAGGACCACAGCAACGCTCATGAGCCAGGACGCGTGAATGACCCTGGGGCTGGGCTTCAAAGCGCGTCAGGGGTGACCACTGTGGGCTGACTGCCACCGGAAACCCGTTCCAGGTGTTTGCGGTGCAGTTCCAGTAGGTGGGCATGCGTGAGCCCGGGGTCCGGGTGGTGCTTGCGGCACACGACATACGTGGTGCCAGCGACGGCGTGGCGCCCAAGACGCCAGCACCGGTCGACGTGGCAATTGCGCTGACGGATCAGGCCGGCGAGACCGCCGACGATGGCCAGTTCGCCGATGTCAGAGCCGATCCCGGACCAGAATCCGTAGCCTTTGCCGGACTCACCGATGACCCCGAAGAACTCCAGGATCTGATGCCAGGTGTCCACTCGGACAAGGTAATGGATCGACGTGCCGCCCGCGCGCGGAACCGGCCTGCTCGGCGGTCCGTCTCCGCAGTCGCTGCACCGCTTTCCGCTGGCTCCTCAAGATCATCGCGCTGCCAGACCCGCGATTCCGGGCTCACAGGCGCGATGATCAAGACAGCGCGCGAAAGAATTCGCCCTTGTCACTTCGGTGCGCCACCATCTGCGGGCATGGACGCTTCTCGTACTGCGCTGCTCGCGTCGCTGACCAGTCAGCGCAATCACGTCATCGGGATCCTGGACGGCTTGAGCGACGACGCGCTGCGCCGGCGGGTGCTGCCGTCGGACTGGAACGCCGTCGGGCTGGTGCAGCATCTGGCCGTCGACGTCGAGCGGTTCTGGTTCCGGGCGGTGATGGCCGACCAGGAGGCTGCGTGGGCGAGCTTCGACGACCGCTCGGCCTGGGTCGTCGGCGACGAGCAGGACCCGTCGAACGTGCTCGACCTCTATCGCGACGAGATCTCCCGAGCCGACGCGGTCATCGACGCCACCCCTCTCGACGCACCGCCCGGACGGTGGCCGCAGGAGCTGTTCGGCGCGTTCCGGCTTGCCGACCTGCAGGCGGTGATGCTGCACGTGATCACCGAGACCGCGTGTCATGCCGGGCACCTGGACGCCGTCCGGGAACTGATCGACGGCAAGCGGTGGATGGTGCTTTGAACGGCCGCTGGAGGCGCGGAGGTGTCCAGGCACGTGCTTGCTAGCGGCGCGCCGGCTCCTCGGCTTGATCGGCCGGGAGAACCCGGGTCGAGCGGGTCCGGATGGGGATCCATACGGCGAGCGCCATGATCGCAAGGGCAAGGGGCACGTGCACGGCCGTGAGCTTGTTGTCACCGTCTTCGGTGATCCGTCCGCCCAGGAAAGCCTCGACGACGAGCAGGACGAGCAGGGCCACCGTCCCGATCACCAGGTCGCGGCGTGACCGCAGCTGGATCAGTGCGGCGACCAGGGCCAAGGCGCACAGCACGATCGCGACGTCGGCACCGTGGGCGTGGACGTTGACCCACTTGTCCGGCCGCTTGTCGTAGGACAGGAAGATCCCGGCCCAGACTCCTTGCAGCAGGATCGCGAGCGTGGTCAAGCCGATGAGCACGTTGAACGCGACGCTGCGCGCCGCGGCACGGTTCGGGCGCTCGGCTACTGCTGTCATCAAGATGCTCCTTGTTTCGCAGTCGAAAAACGGTCGACTCGTATACATAGGGACGCATACCCGGTTCGGGCGGGCAGCACGCGCGCCGGTCACATTGCGCGTACGTCACAATGGACTAACATCCCTTTTACGCGGGTGCTGTATCCCGCTCAGCCGCGGAACCGGGGGGTTTGCGTGCCGACCCACTGGGGGACGTCGGTCGCACACGATGCGTTGCACAGGACAGGTCGGCGTTGGCCGGCGCTGCTCATCGCGTTGTGCGCGCTGTTCGTCGTCGCCCTTTGCGGCCGTCCGGAGGCCGCGCACGCCGCCTCGCCCTACCCGCCCACTGCGCCGTGCCCCTCGACGGCCTGCACGACGATCGGCCCGCCGGCACCGCCCACCGGGCCGGCCTCCGTGCCTGCCGCTCCGTCCGCGCCCGCGTCGCACCGGGCGCACCGGCCGGCGCCGTCCACGGGTGCGGGGAACGCGCCGGGCGGCACCACGTCGTCCCCGTCGTCCACGCCCGCGCAAACCCCGACGCCGACCCCGACGAACACCTTCGGCAACGACGCGCGGGACCGGTTCGGCGACAGCACCCCCTCGATCTGGTTGGTGGCAATCCTGGCGGGGATTCTGGTGATCGTCGGGTCGGCGGGAGTAGCCCTGGTCACACGTCGCCGGTGAGCGCCGGGACGCCGCCGACCGACCGGATCGTGCGTCTGAGCCGCGCGGTTCGTCGGACAGGAGCAGAATGGTCTCGTGGTATCTCGACGCACATCGCCCACGTATCCCTCGCCGAAGTACGGACCCACGCCGCAGTACGGCACCTGCGAGTTGGACGACCGCAACACCGCCCGGGCCACGTGTCCGGAATGCGGCGGCCACTTCTGCCTCGCCCATGCCGACCACGACACGCACCGCCAACGGCCGCGGCCCGCGCTGTAACGGCCCGGTCAGGCACAGGACGCTCTGCCTGCTGACTACCCGGCGCGGCTCGCGGCGTCGCGCTCGGTGGGCACGCGCTGCCCCGGACAGCCGGCCAGGACTCGCGTAGCGGCAGCCCGCTCCGCCGGCGTCATCCACAGCCCGTATCGCGCCTTCACCGCGACCTGTCGGGCGACGTAGGCGCACCGGTAGGACCGGTTCGGCGGCAGCCAGGTGGCGTCGTCGCCGTCGCCCTTGGCCTCGTTGCTGGGGCCGTCGACCGCCAGCAGTTCGAGCGGGTCGTTGGCGAGGTCGACGCGCCGGCTGCGATTGATGCGTTGTGCGCCGGTCTGCCAGGCGTCGCCGAGGGCGACCACGTGATCGATCTGCACCCGGCCCGACTGCGGGCCGCGCCGGAACGCGATCACCGTCGCGGTGTACGGGTCGCGAAGCGTGCCGGAGGCGACGACACACCCGCGGGTGTCCGGACGCAGCACCACGTCACTCAGATCGCGGCGCAGGACGTCGTTGCGCGTGTCGCACCCGTTGTGCCCGAGCGGGTCGGTGTTGTCGTCGGTCCACGCCGGGCCGAACTCGGCCCGGCTGTACCCGGTCATCGGCGCGCGCCCCTTCACCGGCAGGGTGGCCAGTACGGCGGTGGCACGCGGCCCGGACAACGGCACTGGGGAGACGCTCGGCGCGGTGCTCGACGACGTGGCGGCCACGGCAGGAATGTCCGGGGCGGCCCTGCCGGCGCCTGCGCCGCAGGCGGTCAGGCACACCAGCACTCCCAGTGCTCCCAGGCCACCGAGCGCGGCCCGCGTCCGGCAGCGGACCTGCAGACAGGCGAAAACCCCGCCCGGCAGTGCGGGCGGGGTCTTCGTCAGTAGTCGGTGGCGGACCGCTCAGCGCTCGTCGAGTGCCGCCGTGGGCGATGCGCCGGCGAGGCGATCGGACTCGTCCTGCACCGACACCGCGATCTCGCGGAGCCGCGCCTCGTTCTCGTGAAAGTGGTGGGCGCAGAGCAGAAGGTCGAAACCGGACTCCATTGTTGCGCGGACATAGGCCTGCGCTCCGCACCGGTCACACCGGTCGGTGGCGGTCAGCGGGCTCGCTGCGACTGTCGAGGTCACGTCAACACCTTCTCTCATCGTGTAGCGACGGACATTCGTCGCTGCACCTTCATTGTCCCGTCTCCAGACAACCACTTCGCTGGCTGAGACGGTGGCGACACCCGCAGGCGAAACGCATTCGCAACACCGCGCGGACAGTCATTGTGCACAACCACGGGATACCCGCCCGCGATTCCCCGTATCCCCCGCCGTGAGATCGGTGTCACCGGACGCGGCAAGTCGTCCCTGTTGTCCGCAAATCAGCCGCCCAGCAGCTCCATCAGATGATCCCGGCGGCGTGCCAGCACGCCCAGATCGGCCGCTGCCGACGCCGGACCGGGCACCGCGCGGCGCAGCTGCGCGTGCACCTGTCCGTGCGGGGCGCCGGTGCGCGCGGCATAGACGGACACCAACCGGTTCAGCTCTCGGCGTAACTCCTGACCGGCACGCCACGACGCCGCGCCGTCCGGGGCGCCCGCGCCGTCCACGAACTGGACGGCGCCGGCGCCGGGCAGCGCACCAACCTCGGGGATACCGGCCGCGCGCCGCCGGGCGGCCGAGTCGCGCCGCGCGAACAACGACGCGGCCTGCTCCGGCGTCAACATCCCCGGCAGGCCGAGGAACTCCTCGTCCTCCTCGGACAGTCCCGCGCCGCTCGGGTCGGCGACGACGGCGCGGCCGCCGTGCAGCACGTGCGCGAATGCCGCCTCGGCGTCGACGAGTTCGGTGCGCTCGGCGTCGGCGGGCTCGGCGTCGAGCGGCACGACGTCGAGCAACTGCGGGTCGGTCGCCGCCGGGGGCGCGATGACGTGGTTGCGCTCCTCTTCCAGCTCGGCGGCCAGGGCCAGCAGCGGGCGCACAGCGGGGACGAACACCGTCGCCGACTCCCCGGGCGCCCGTGAGCGCACCACCCGCCCGACGCCCTGGGCGAAGAACAGCGGCGTTCGATAGGACGTCATCCAGGCGAGGCAGGCTGCGCGCGGGACGTCGACGCCCTCGGACACCATCCGTACGCACACCGCCATGCGCTGTGTTCCGTGCGTGAACGCCGCGATCTTGTCGCCGGCCTTCGGGTCGTCGGAGACGATGACGACGGGCGGCTCACCGGTCACGCGCTCGACGATGTCGGCGTACGCGCGCGCGTCGTCCTGGTCGCTGGCGAGCACCAGACCGGCGGCGTCGGGCATCCCGCTCCGGCGCAGCTGCGTGATCCGTTCGTCCATCGCCGCGATCACGTGCGGCACCCACTTGCCCTTCGGGTTCAGCGCGGTGCGCCAGGCCGTGGCCTCGACGCTGCGGGTGCTGTGCTCGCTCAACGACGCGGCGATCACCTCACCCGCGCTGTTCCGCCACCTCGAGGTGCCGGTGTACGCCGCGAACACGACCGGCCGCACAACGCCGTCACGCAGGGCGTCGCGGTACCCGTAGGCGAAGTCCGCCGCGCTGCGCCAGCTGCCGTCGGACTCCTCGGTGTAGCGCACGAACGGGATGCGCTCGTCCGGTCGGGTGCGGAACGGCGTCCCGGTCAGGCTGAGCCGCCGCGTGGCGAGCTCGAAGGCACTGGCGACGGCGTCCCCCCACGACAGGCCGTCGCCGGCATGGTGCACCTCGTCGAGAATGACCAGCGATCGCTTGGCCTTGGCCCGGGCGGCGTGCAAGGCCGGTTTCGCCGCCACCTGGGCGTAGGTGGTGACATAGCCGCGCAGATCCGGGCGCACCGGGCCGACCGCGTTGGACAACGTCGGATCCAGTGGCACGCCGGCCGCCTGCGCGGCATCCGCCCACTGCGTACGCAGATGGTCGGTCGGGCACACGACGATCACCCGGTCGACGACGCGCTCGAGCACCAGCGACTGCGCGAGCGCCAGGGCGAAGGTGGTCTTGCCGGCACCCGGGGTCGCGGTGACCAGGAAGTCGCGCGGGCGTGCGGCGCGGTAGGCCTGCAGCGCGTCGCGCTGCCAGGCCCGCAGGGGTCGGAACCGGGGCGTGCCGGTCTTGTCCGCTGCAGATTCGCGTGGCGCCGCCAAGCTTGCTGGCCTCCCGGGACAGGTTGGCGCGACGGCTCACCATCGTCCGTACGCGCGACGATGCCCGGCGGCTCGGGGCGGCACGGGCATCGGGTTCCCAACCTAATCGGCGAGCCGCAGCACCGTGCAGCGGCACGCCGGTAGGCGGCCGGCCAGTAGGTTCCGCGCGCCGCGGCGCGGCGCAAGGAGCCGGCATAGGCACACTGTCTGCATGCATTGGGTCGTGCGGGCGCTGCGTGCCGTCCCGCTCGTGCCCGGCCTGTTGCGACGAACCGTCGTCAAAGCGTGGCAGGACCGCGTGCTCGGCCTGTCCGCCGAAGCAGCCTTCTGGCAACTGCTCAGCCTGCCGTCGCTGTTCCTGTCGTTGATCGCGACGCTCGGCTACGTGTCGCGGTGGTTCGGTGCGGGGACCGTCGACCGCACCGAGGTGCAGATCGAGAACACGCTCGGCCGGGCGTTCAGCTCCCAGGTCGTCGAGCAGATCATCCACCCGACACTGCGAGAGGTGCTCAACGGCGGCCGCGCCGACGTCATCAGCATCGGTTTCGTGCTGGCGCTGTGGGCGGGCTCGTCGGCGACCGCGACCTTCGTCAACACGATCGCCATCGCCTACGACATGCGCGACCTGCGCGGACCCGTGCGCAGCCGGTTGCTGGCGCTCGGCCTGTTCCTCGGCACAGTCGTGCTGGGCGTCTTCCTGCTGCCGATGCTGGTGCTGGGTCCCGATCTACTGCGCCGCGCGTTCCCGCAGGGGGCACGCAGAACGGTGAGCACGTTGATCGAGGCCGGCTACTACCCGGTGCTCGTGCTGCTGCTGCTGCTCGGCCTGACCACGTTCTACAAGCTGGCCCCGCCGCGACGGTTGCCGTGGCACCGCGGGCTGCCGGGTGCGGTGCTGGCGCTGCTGGTCTTCCTCGCGGGATCGGCCGGCCTGCGCGCCTACATCAGCTTCATCCTGGACCACAATCACGCGTACGGGACGCTGTCCGCTCCCATCGCCGCGCTGCTGTTCTTCTTCGTCCTGGCCCTCGGCGTGCTGCTGGGTGCCGAGTTCAACGCCGCCATCGAGCAGCGCAAGCCGGCCAAACGCAAACCGCCGCGGGTGCTCGCACCGCGCAACTGGCAGGTGTTCCAGGGCGCGGACGGCGCCGACGGCACGGGTGACGACCACCCGACTCGGGCCGCACCCGACACCGCGGCCGACGGCCACGCGGGGCAGCCGCCGCTGCGCGCGGCGATCACCAGGCGCCCGGGGCGGCAGAGCCGGGATACCGCTCAGGAACGCAGGCTCTCGTAGATCTCCTTGCAGGCCGGGCACACCGGTGAGCCGGGCTTCGGCGACTTGGTCACCGGGAACACCTCGCCGCACAGCGCCTCGACGAGCGTCCCCATGACCGCGCTCTCGGCGATCTTGTTCTTGCGGACGTAGTGGAACACCTCGGGGCCGGTGTCGGTGTCCGACGTGACCGGCGACTCGAGGACATCGGTGTCCGTCACGGTGTGCCCCTCGCTTCGACAGTGCGATGTGTTGCAGCGATTGTGCACGGCGCCGGCACACCGACGCGTGCGGAGTCAGGTCAGCCGTCGATGGTGCGGTTGTCGCTGCCACTGGGCAACGCGTGCTCGCCACGCAGATCGCCGCGGTAACCCGGCGACGGCGCGCGCTTCTTGGCCGGGCGGTCATTGGCGATCAACACCGCGCACCACGGCAGCACCATGCCCGCCACCACGAACGCCATCGCCAGCCAGAGCGACACGTGATAGGTCAATGCCGCACCCAGCACGGCCGCGGCACGCAACGACATCATGAACGCGTACTTCTTGCGGCGGCGGTCGTACTCGTCGTCACCGCTCTCCTGCGCCGTGGTGATGAGCGCGGCGTCATCGGGGCGGGAGCGGTGCAGCACTGGGCCCATGGTTGCACTCCGCCTTGCGAAAAGCTTGCCGATGACTGCCAGGATCGTCACGTGCCGTCACCAACGTCTCACCCCGACGGAGACGCGTCCGGTGGCCGGCCCCTCCTGGACGCCGCGGCGCTCGATCAACTGCGCCGTGCGCTGGGCGATTACACGGTCGACGGCGTCACCGAACGGCTTGGTCCGGTGGGTGCCGCGGCGCTCGACCGGGCGGATCTCGCGGGTGTCGAGCACGTGCTGCGCCACGGCGGCGAACCGCTCGACACGCTCATCCGGCTGTTCGTGCTCGGCGCCGACGTCGAGGACACGGCGGCCGCGAACGCGCTGGCCCCACTGCCCTTGGACGCGGCGATCAGCTGCCGCCTCGTGTCGCGAACGGCCGGCAGCGTGCGCGCAGAACTCGACGTGCGGCCGTACGCGCAGGACGGCCAGGGCGACAACGACCCGCCGTGGTGGGTCGTGTCCGATCTCGGCGCAGACGTGCGCGGTGGCCCGTTGCCCGGCGACCACGTCCTGGGCATCGGCCGTGCCGCCCTGACCCTGGCCCAGGCGGTGCCGCGCGGGGATGTCGAGCGGGCACTCGACATCGGCACCGGTTGCGGCGTCCAGGCCCTGCACCTCGGTCGGCACGCCGACCACGTCACGGTCACCGACGTCAGCTCCCGGGCGTTGACGCTCGCCGCGACGACCGCCGCATTGTCCGGTCAGTCGTGGGCACCGCGGCACGGTTCGCTGCTCGAGCCGGTCCGCGACGAGCGCTTCGACCTGATCGTCGCCAACCCGCCGTTCGTGGTGTCCGGCGGCGAGGTCGACTTCGCGTACCGCGACGGCGGGATGACCGGCGACGGCATCAGCGAATCGCTCGTGCGCTCCCTGCCCGGTGCCTTGCGCCCGGGCGGATCGGCGCACCTGCTCGCCAACTGGATCCTCGACGCCGACGGCGACTGGCGGGGCCGCGTCGGCAGTTGGCTGGCCGGTGCCGGGTGCGATGCCTGGGTGCGCCAGCGCGAGGTCGTCGAGCCCGGCGAGTACGTCACCCTCTGGTTGCGTGACGCCGGCTTCGACCCGCGCATGCCCGACTGGGCGCCGCGCTACGCGCGCTGGCGCGCCTGGTTGGAAGCGCACGGCGTGGTGGCGATCGGCATGGGCCAGGTGTCGCTGTGGCAGACCGACGACCCGGTCGTGCAGGTCCTCGAGGACGTGCCGCAGGCGGTCGAGCAGCCGCTCGGCGCGCACCTGCCGGCGTGGCTGCACCGCCGGCGCTGGGTGGCCCGGCACACCGACGCCGCGCTGCTCGACTCGGTGCTCGCCGCGGCACCCGACCTGGTGCGCGAGCGCGCCGATCTGCTCTCCGGTGATGCCGGGTGGGCGACCGCGGCGAGCACCCTGCGCCAGTCGCACGGCATGCGCTGGTCGGTCGACGTCGACGACTCGATCGCGGCGCTGGTCGCCGGCTGCGACGGTCAGCGCCCGCTGCGGCTGCCGCTCCTCGCGCTCGCCGCTGCGCTCGGGCGCAACACGCAGGAGGTGGCCGCTGCCGCGCTGCCGGTCGTGCGCGACCTCGTGGCCCGCGGCTTCCTGATCCCCACCGAACCGGTAACCGGCACCCGCCGCCCCGCGATGGCGCCGCCGCGACGGACGACATGAGGGCGCTCGTCCAGCGGGTGTCGCAGGCCAGCGTGGAGGTCGACGGCCGGACCGTCGCCGCTGTGGACACCGGCCTACTCGTGCTGCTCGGTGTGACGCATGACGACGACGAGCAACGCGCCCGCAAACTGGCCGCCAAGATCGCCGGTCTGCGGGTGCTGCGCGGCGAGCGCAGCGTGCTCGAGGCCGGGGCTGCCGTGCTCGTGGTGAGCCAGTTCACGCTCTACGGCGACACCCGCAAAGGCCGGCGGCCGAGCTGGTCGGCCGCGGCCCCGGGCCCGCTCGCAGAACCTCTCGTCACGTCCTTCGCGCAGGCGCTGCGCGAGGCCGGCGTACCGGTGCAAACGGGGGTATTCGGCGCCGACATGCGGGTAGAGCTCGTCAACGACGGACCGGTCACCCTGCTGCTCGAAGGCTGAGTCCGACCTGAGCCCCGGCCGCCGAACTCCGGATGCGGGAACACCTGGGGCCGTCTCGCACGTTATCCGAGTAACCTGCCCTGCCCGAGCATGCGGCAGGCCGACTCACCCGCACTCTCGCACGCAAGGTGGACTGGTAGATCGTGACTACGTCTCGCAACGCAACACCGCACTCGACACAGCGCCGCTCCGGTGCTGCGCGCTCGTCTGCGAGCGAATCCGCGGTGATCGCGCGCGGCCACCGCAGCGCCCGCAGCGCCGCCAAGCCGGCAACGGCCGACGCGGCGGCGGACGTCGACGTTGCGTCCGACGCCGCGACCACTCCCGCCCGGAGCGCGCGCAAGCCGGCCGCCCGTAAGGCCGCGGCCAAGACGAAGACCCCCGTGGCGACCGACGTGGACACCGCGACGGACGCGCCCAGCTCGGGCAGCACGCCGCTGGCGACCGCGGCCGATCTCGACGAGGCCGCGACGTCGGCTGACCTCGTCCGGGTCTACCTCAACGAGATCGGCAAGGTAGCGCTGCTGACCGCCGCCGACGAGGTCGACCTCGCGAAGCGGATCGAAGCCGGCCTGTACGCCGCGCACCTGCTGAACTCGGCGAATTCCCTGACGCCCGCCCGCAAACGCGAGATGCGTGCGGTCATGATCGACGGCGAGCGCGCCAAGGACCATCTGCTGCGCGCGAACCTCCGGCTGGTCGTCTCGCTGGCCAAGCGCTACACCGGCCACGGCATGCCGTTCCTCGACCTGATCCAGGAAGGCAACCTCGGGCTCATCCGCGCGGTGGAGAAGTTCGACTACACCAAGGGCTTCAAGTTCTCGACGTACGCCACATGGTGGATCCGGCAGGCGATCAGCCGCGCGATGGCCGACCAGTCGCGCACGATCAGACTGCCCGTGCACCTGGTCGAGCAGGTCAACAAGCTGCAGCGCATCCGGCGCGAGATGAACCAGGAACTCGGTCGCGAAGCAACGCACGCCGAGCTCGGCCACGAGCTGGACATCACCGAGGAGCGCGTGCGCGAGCTGATCGACCTCTCGCGTGACCTTGTCAGCCTGGACCAGACGGTCGGCGCCGACGACGACGCGTCGCTCGGTGACTTCATTGCCGACGAGCGCGCCACCGCCGCTGCCGAGACGGTCGTCGAGGGCGGCCTGATGCGTGCCCAATTGCAGGGTGTGCTCGACTCGCTCGACACCCGCGAGGCCGCGGTGGTGCGCATGCGTTACGGGCTCGACGGTGCCCAGCCGAAGACGCTGGACGAGATCGGCCGCGCGTTCAAGCTCTCCCGGGAGCGGATCCGCCAGATCGAACGCGAGACGATGGCGAAGCTCCGTCACCCGTCCCGCTCCCAGGTGTTGCGCGACTACTTGGAAGAGTAGAAAGGCGCTCGTACGCGCAGCAGCGCCGGTTCCGGCACACTGGCTGGCACGCGACGAAAGCGGCAGCAGTGCAAGGTCCGGAGAGGCGGTGGTGGTTCCGTGTCGCACCACAGTGACCTCATCGACACCACCGAGATGTACCTGCGCACCGTCTTCGAACTCGAGGAAGAAGGCGTTGTCGCGCTGCGCGCGCGGATCGCCGAACGGCTCGGCCAGAGCGGCCCGACCGTCAGCCAGACCGTCGCCCGCATGGAGCGCGACGGTCTGCTGACCGTCGCCGACGACCGGCACCTGGTGCTGACCGAGACCGGCCGCCGCGAGGCCGTCGGGGTCATGCGCAAGCACCGCCTCGCCGAGCGGCTGCTCGCCGACGTCATCGGCCTCGACTGGGAGGACCTGCACATCGAGGCCTGCCGCTGGGAACACGTGATGAGCGAGAAGGTCGAACGGCGCATCCTCGCGCTGCTCGACAAGCCGCTGGTCTGTCCCCACGGCAACCCGATCCCCGGTCTCGATGAGCTCGGCCTGCCGTTCGCGACCGATCAGCACGGCCAGCCTCTCGTGACGCTCACCGCGGCGGCCGGCTCGGCCGCGGACGGCATCGTGATCGACCGGATCAGCGAGCAGCTGCAGAACGACGCGGCACTGATGCACCGGTTGGACACCGCAGGGCTGCGGCCGGGCCTCACCGTGTCCGCGAAACCGCTGGCACACGGCGTGCAGATCTGGCTCGGCGACGTTCCGCACGTGTTCGGCGACGAGATCAGCGACCACGTGTTCGTGCGCACCGCCTGAGCGCTCACCAGGCCTTGGGCGTCGCGGCTCGCTAACATGGCAGGTCGCGAGCCATCGCAGCCTCGCCCAGCACCGCACCGCGCGCCGCATCCGGCGAAACGCCGGTGCCAGGAACTCGCTCACGACCACCGTCACACGTTCAGGCGCGGCTGCGCCGGCCGAAGGGAGACCGCGGTGCCCTACGACCCGCAGGGATTCCTCAAGCACCCCCGGGTGGACACCCCGAAGCGCCCGGCCGCCGAGCGCGTGCGTGACTGGCGCCCGATCTACCTGCGCGCGCGCGACGAGGTCGTGAGCGAACAGGCCACGCGCTGCATGGACTGCGGCGTGGCGTTCTGTCACAGCGGATGCCCCCTGGGCAATCTCATCCCGGAATGGAACGAGTTCGTGGCGCGCGGGGACTGGAACAGCGCCAGCGAGCGGCTGCACGCCACCAACAACTTCCCCGAGTTCACCGGCTGGATCTGTCCGGCGCCCGTGCGAGGCCGCGTGTGTCCTGGCCCTGAACACCGACCCGGTGACGATCAAGCAGGTCGAGGTCACCATCGTCGAGAAGGCCTTCGAACAGGACGCGGTCGACCCGCAACCCGCCGCCGACAGCACCGGTACCTCGGTGGCGGTCGTCGGCTCCGGCCCGGCGGGACTGGCGGCTGCCCAGCAGCTGACGCGTGCCGGTCACCGCGTCACGGTGTTCGAACGTGACGACCGGCCCGGTGGCCTGCTCCGCTACGGCATCCCGGACTTCAAGATGCCGAAAGACCTCATCGACCGGCGGCTGGAACAGATGCGCGCCGAGGGCACCGAGTTCCGGGTGAACACCGACATCGGGCCGGACGACATCGCCATGCTGCGCGCTGACTTCGACGCCGTCGTGCTCGCAGTGGGCGCGCTGGCCCCGCGCGAGCTGTCCAACCCGGGCGTCGAGCTGACAGGCGTGCACCAGGCCATGACCTACCTGCCGCAGGGCAACCGTGTGCAGGCCGGCGACATCGCCGCGCCGGACATCGACGCCGCCGGCAAGCACGTGATCATCATCGGTGGCGGGGACACGGCCGCCGACTGCCTGGGCACCGCGAACCGGCAGGGCGCGCTGTCGGTCACCGTGCTGGACCACAATCCCCGCCCGACAGCCCGGGTGGGGCTCGTGAACCCGATGTGGCCGTCGGCGCCGAGCAGCCGCGGCATGTCACCGGCCCACGACGAGGGCGTGCACGAGGCGTGGGCACGCGAGGTCGTGGCGTTCACCGGCGACGAAGCCGGACAGTTGCGTGCCGTCGTGGTCGAGGAGGTCGAGATCGTGCGCGTGGACGGCGTGCGCGAGTTCCGGCCGGTACCGGGGTCACGCACCGAACTGCCTGCCGGCCTGGTGCTGATCGCGGCCGGCTTCGTCGGCACGGACGTCCCGCAGCTGCTCGAGCACCTCGGCGTCGAGCACGCTGCCGGCCGGCGCACCGTCGGGATCGACGACGGCTGGCGCACCAGCGCTGAGGACGTCTACGCGTGCGGGGACGCCACCCGCGGCGCGTCGCTGGTCGTGTGGGCGATCGCCGAGGGCCGGGCCTGCGCCGCAGCGGTCGACGCAGCGCTGACCGGCGGCTCGGAACTGCCACGGCCGGTGCGGCCGAACGCCCTGGCACTCTGACTGCCTTCCCACACCTCGCGGCGGACCCGATCACGCCGGGCGCGCCCGCGGCCGTACCCGCGGGAAGGTGCGCGGGTCGACGCCGTGGGCCAGCGCCGCGAGCAGCAGGTCCGCGGCCGTGCAGCCGGGATCGCTGTCGATCGCGCGCTGGGCCGCGATGTTCGCCGACGCGCCGTCACCGGCTCGCCAGGACGCCCAGCCGAACAGGAAGGCCGCGGCCGCGTCGAAGGGTACCGGCGCACGGCGCGCGAGCTCGCGCCACAGCGGACGGCCGTCGAGTCGCTTGTCGTCGACGGCCGACCAGAGCGCGTCGCGAGTGTCCCGGACCGTGAGGCCGAGCGCGAACCGGGCGACCTCGCGTTCGGTGCAGCCTGCCCACCGCGGTGCCTGCGAGCGGCGCGCGGCCGCGAAGATCGCCCGCTTCAAAGCCCGCTCGTGCCGGGCCGAGCGGCCCTCGCGATCAGCGCGCACTACGTCGGCCCGCGCAGCGTCCATCGCGCGACCCACGGCAGCCCGCGCGGATCGCGGAGCGGGGTCGAGAACGGCCTCCAGCGCACGGCGGTCGGGCAACGCCACCACCCCGGCGACGGTCGCCGCCGCGACGAACGCGCTCGGTCCGGCCGGTAGCGCTCGCCCCGCGGGCGGGCAGCACCGCGGGTCACGGCAGCCGAAGGAGCGCCATCGGCCCCCGGCGACGAGCAGCACGTCCAGGACCTCGCAGCCCAGCGCGGCCGCGTGCTCGTGGATCCGGGCGGCCATCGGTGACCATTGGAGCTCGACGGCACGCAGCTGGTCGCCTGCGGCGGGATCGGCGTAGACGGCGGCGACCAGCGAGGTCACTCCGGCGCGCATCATCGCGTCGGTCGTGCTGTCCAGCGGCGGGTCGGCGGCGAAGTCGGTGCCGGGGTCGGGCAGGTCCAGCCGCGCGGTGACGATCAGCGAGCCCGTCGTGCAGCCCGACGAGCACCAGGCTGTCGTCCGGCGTGAAGCCGAGCAGGTAGGGCACGGCCTGCAACAGGTCAGCCGGTCCGCAGATGCGCTGCACGCCGGGCGATGTGGTGTTCATCGGGCAAGCGTCGGCGCCCGGCGGCCGGCGTGGCGACGCAGCCCCGCATCTGTGGACAGCGCCGGGCGGTGTGCATGCGGGGGGCCGAACGTGTCGGGACGGCGTGCTAGCACGCGGCGCGGTCCGCGGACCGCGCGCTCAGTGCAGCGTGCCGGCCCGCCACTGGCGTGCGGCGCGGGTGAGCGAGTCGGCGGTGCGGTCGTTGCGCTCGGCGAGGATCGTTGCGTCGCCGCGCCCGGTCGCGCCCGTCGGCTCTCCTTCGACCGGGGCGAGATCGCGGCGTCCGGCCGCCACCACCCGGAAGAACGCGGCGGCCCGTTCGAGCGCGACGTCCAGGTCGCCGCGGTAGACACCGGCCAGCACGGTGTCACCGAAGGTGCGCACGGATTCGGCGTCGGCGAAGTCCGCGACACCTGCGACGGCAGCCTCGGCCGGCGCCAACGGTTCCCCGCGACGCCACAACCGCACGACGTCGGCTGCATCGTCGCGACACCACTGCCGCAGCAGGTACAGCGCCCACAACGCGCCCGGCAGGCTGGCCGGGTCGCATTCGCGCCACAGTGCGGCGAGAGTGTCCAGGCCGACCTGATCGGCCAGCGCGACGAACTGCTCGCGGTCGCCCGGCGAGCGCCCGGCGCGCACCACGATCTGTGCCGTGGCCGCCGCGATCTCGGCGCGATCGCCCGGCGACACCCCGCCGCCGGCGTCGATCAGTTCGGTGAGGTCGGCGAAGCGCGCGGGCCGGTGTGGGCGTGGCGCAGTCACCTCGCCAGGGTACGGCGCACCACCTCGACGAGTACCCTGGAACACGGCGTCGGCCCGATCCATGGCCCCCGGTCCCAAATTTGCCGCCTCGAGCGGCCGTCTGCCGAGAGGCGACCTGGCGGGCCGACGTCGACATCCTTTTCTCAAGTGGGTGCAGACATGACGCACGGCGATCCGCGGCCGGCCGGCAGCCACGGTCCGGACGGCCGCCGCGGTGAGGGTGACGGCAACGGCTGGGTGCACTGCGCCGAGGGACACCGCCACTGGGGACGCTTCGGCGCGGCGGGGCTCCTGCTGACCGACGGCGCCCACGTACTGCTGCAGCACCGTGCGGCGTGGACCCACGAAGGTGACACCTGGGCGGTCCCGGGCGGTGCGCGGGACAGTCACGAGCGACCCCTGGACGCCGCGCTGCGCGAGGCGACGGAGGAGACGTCGCTCGACACCGACGTCGTCGTGCCCGACGGTGCCTGGGTCGACGACCACGGTGGCTGGTCGTACACGACCATCCTTGCGCGCACCGCGACGACGGTTCCCGTCGTGCCGGTGAACGCCGAGAGCACCGCGATTCGCTGGTGGACGCTCGACCAGGTGTCCGCGCTGCCTCTGCACCGCGGGTTCGCGCGCGCCTGGCCGGCGCTGCGCGCGATGATCACCGGCTTGTCGCGCGCGCTGCCGTAGCGTCGCGCGGGTGCATCTGCTGCTGCCGCCCAGCGAGACCAAGAACCCCGGCGGCCGCGGCCGGCCGCTGCGAGGACGCGGCGAAGCGCACCCCCTCGCGGCCGCTCGCGCGGACGCGCTCGACGCGCTGGACCGGCTGCTGGCCGCAGGACCGCAGGCCGCTGCGCCGGCCCTGTCTGCTGCCCGCCGGCGTCGCCGCCACGGCCCTGGCGACGAACGCGCGCGGTGCGGGACTCCCCCACCACCGCGGCGCTGCGCCGCTACGCCGGGACCGTGTACCAGGGACTGGCATTCGACACGTTGACGCCGGCGCAGCAGCGGATCGCCGGCCGCGCGACGCACGTCTTCTCCGGCCTGTTCGGCGTCCTGCGCGGCGACGAGCCGGTGCCCGACTACCGCGTGCCGGCCAAGGCCACCCTGCCGGGCCTCGGCGTCGCCGCGACGTTCTGGCGCGCCCGGCTCGACGCCGTGCTGCGCGACACCCTGCGCCGCGGGCTCGTCGTGGACCTGCGCTCGGGTGACTACGCGGCCATGTGGCGCGCGGACGAAGCAGTGCGCGACCGGGTCGTGCGCGTCCGGGTGCTGTCACCGGTGCCACGCGGTGGCCATGGCGTGATCAGTTTCGCCAGCAAGCTCGCGAAGGGCCGGCTCGCAGCTGCGCTGGTCCGTGCCCAGGACGCAGGCCACGAACCGCGAAACGGTGACGACGTCGTCGCGGCATGGCTCGCGTGCGGCGGCGTCGACGCGCGGGCCGTCCGCACCGGGCTCGACCTCTACACCGGCTGAGCGACCGGCAGTGTGCGCCGGACCCGGTTGCAGGCACGGAGACCGCGTCGACGACGATGGCCGCATGTATCTCGATCACCTGTCCTACGTCGCCGGCCCGGACGGGCTCGGCGCGTGTGCGCAGTGGCTCGGCTCCCGGCTCGGTGCGGGCTTCCACGACGGCGGACTGCACCCCGCGTTCGGCACCCGCAACTTCGTGCTGCCGCTCGCGCAGGGTTCCTACCTCGAGGTCGTCAGCCCGCTGGACCACCCGGCCGCCGACCGCGCCCCGTTCGGCCGCGCGGTCTCGGCGCGCAGCGCGGCAGGCGGCGGCTGGCTCGCGTGGGCCATCCGCGTCGATGACATCGCCACGGTCGAGGCGCAGCTGTCGCGCCCCGCGGCACCGGGCCATCGCCACCGCCCGGACGGGTTCGACCTGCGGTGGCGTCAGATCGGCATCCACGACGTCGCGCAGGACCCGCAACTGCCGTTCTTCGTGCAGTGGGAGAGCGACCCTGCGCAGCACCCGTCCGCAGGCGGCGGCGCGGTCGCGCTGCGCGGCCTCGAGATCGCCGGCGACGAGGCTGCGGTCGACAGCTACCTCGGCACGTCCAGCAGGCAGCCGCTCGACGGTCTCCAGGTCACCTGGCTCGATCCGCAGGACGGTGACACCGGCGTCGTCGCGGCCACCTTCGACACGCCGCACGGCGAGGTGCGCATCGACTGAGTGACGCCGGGGGGCGCCCTCGCCACCCACGGCGTCCGCCGGGCGGTCGCTCTGCTTTGCTGAACAGGTGAGCGACACCCCGCGGGCGCACCGCGTCGAGCACGCGCCGGGCGACGCACCCGGTGGCATCTACCCCTGGCTCACTGCATCGATCATTCCCCGCGCCATCGCCTGGGTGTCGAGCGTGTCCGCCGACGGCGTGGACAACGTCGCGCCGCACTCGTTCACCACCGTGGCAGGGGTGGACCCACCGACACTGTGCTTCGTGTCCGTCGGCGCCAAGGACACGCTGGCGAACGTGCGCGCCACGGGCGAGTTCGTGCTCAACATCGGCAACGCCGCGCTGCTGGAGGCGATGAACGACTCGGCCACCAACTTCCCCGGCCACCTCAGCGAGTTCGACGAGGCGCAGCTGCAACGCGAGCCGAGCGCCGTCGTCACTCCCCCGCGGGTGCACGGCGCCCCGGTGATCTTCGAGTGCCGGGTCTCGGGCGAGCATGTCATCGGTAACTGCACGATGGTGTTCGGCGAGATCGTGCACCTGGCCGCGCACCCGGGCGTCGTCGCCGACGACGGCATGCCCGACGCGCGACGCGTCGACCCGCTGGCACGGCTGGGCCGCGCGGAGTGGTCGCGGCTCGGTGAGGTGTTCTCGCTCGACCGGATCCGCTACGACGACTGGGCCGCCGGCCGGCGCAGCGGCGGGCTCAGCGCCTGACGCCCTCCGCGTCCTTGGCGGCACTGGTCACATCGCCCCCACCGCGCCCCTTGCGGGCACTGCGCTTGCTCGCCTTGCGCTCCCTGCGCAGCGGCAGGTCGCCGGCGATCGCCGAGGGCGGCGGCGCTTTTGTGGTGTTCAGCGGCAGGCAGGTGCGCACGAACTCGGTGCCGAACGAGGTCAGCGCGATGCTGCGGTGGACCGTGCGCGGCATCCGGCCGGCGTGCTTGAGCGCCTCCGCCACCTTCGGTTGCGCCTCGACCACCTGGTAGCGCTGGGGATTGCCGACCTGCTCCTTGGAGAACACCAACAGACCGAGGCGGGAGAGGTTGACCAGGTAGGGATTCGTGCGCTCCAGGTTCCGGCACCCGGCGTGCTCGGCGATCATGTTCAACCCCTCGGCGACCAGCACCGACCCGATGCCGAACGGCCGGAACGTGCGGACGTCCACCGACGGCTGCGGGCCCTCGAGGTAGAGGTAGCGCAGCATCCGCGCCTCGTCCGGCGTGATCTCGGTCAGGATGCGCGCGAACGCCGGATGGGTGTCCTCCACGACATGCACGTCGTTCGAACGGCGCAGCAGATCAGTACCCCGCCGCTGCAGATCCTGCGGGGTGGACGGCTTCGGGGCGTTGCGGTCGGGTGCAGGTCGCGACGGGCGCGAGGTCTTCCCCCAACCCGAGAGCGCGCCAGGCGACGTTGCGCAGGTCGTTCGCGGCGTCCTGCATGATCGACGTCGCAGCCTCACCCTCGATGGCACGTTGAGCCACGTAGTTCGCTCCGGCGATGGTCGCGCCGAGCGACCAGCTGACCACGTGCCAGGCCGAGACGGCGGCGACCCGGGCCACGTTCGGCGCCGCCGAGATCAGCGACGGGCTCGGCCGGCGGCCCGACCCGGCGGGGCCCATCCTGCTGACACCGGGGCGGGGCCGGCGGGGCAACACCTCGGCGCGCGCGGGCTCGACGGGCGAGTCCTGCTCGGGCATCGCGTCAAACTCCGAAGATCGCTAGGTGGACCAGTCCGGCGAAGAAGCCGAGCACCCCGCCGTGGACGAACAATAACCATTCGTCCTGTTTGATCGCTGACCGCAGCATCTCGACGAAGTCGTCGGGTCCCATCTGGCGCATCTGCTTGGCGATGAACTGGTAGATCTTGCCGGACTGCTGCCGGCTGAACGCGGCGTCGTTGAAGGCCATCGGCGCGAACTCGCTGGCCTCGGCCGCCACGGACGCCCGGATCTGGTCGTACTCCTTGCCGCCGATCGCCATCCGCACCGCGGCCCGCGCCGGGCCGACCGCGTTGTCGACCGCCGGGCGCAGCGAGTCCTCGAGCAACTGGCGGGTGCGATCACTGCTCGGGCCGGTCATCAACTGGTTGCCGACGTTGCGCATGGTGATCACCTTGTCGGAGACCATCCGCGCGTACATCTCGGTGACCTCGTCCTGTCGCTTGATCATCAATCCTTGCCGCCACGGGCACCACTTGCTCGGGTGCACCGGCTCGAAGATCATGTTGATGCCGAGGTAGTTCGCCACCCAGCCGATGATCACCCCGCCGACCGGCAGGATCCACCAGCGCGGATACGCCTGCAGTACCCCGAACAACGCGAAGCCCATCGGGAAGCCGAAGTAGAAGCCGAAGTTCTGCATGAAACGCAGCTCCTTGCGGCCCATGATCAGGAACAGCTCGTTGAGCAGCTCCGGATGGTCGACGAAGTAGTCGATCACCATCAGCTTCGCGTCGATGAGTTGATCGACGTTGTTGCCGATCTCGTCGGTGATGTTGCGCACGATCGCCGGCAGCTGGCTGCGCACCCGCGCGAACACCGCGTCCTTGATCACCGGCGGCAGGTCGTGCCACAGCTGCGGGTTCTCCTGCTGCATGATGTGCTCGACGACGTCGCTGATCTCGTCCTGCGCGATGTTCAGCAGATGCTCGGCGATGCGTTCGGGTTCGAGCTCGCGGTAGAAGTCGCTGACGTCGCCGAGCTTGAGCAGGCCCTTGTCGACGGCGATGCTGGCCATCTTGTCCGCGCGCGACGGCACGATGCCCTGCCAGCCGAGGCGGCCGTCGTAGCGCACCAGCGGCAGGATCTGCACCCGGCGCGGCAGAGCGGGAACAGGATGCGCAGGCCCGGGACGCGCAGTCCGTGGAAGCCGATCGGCTTGAACAGCATGAGCACGCCGGTCCAGTTGGTGATGTAACCGATGACGCCGGTGAACAGCGGGATGCTGATGAGATCGACCAGCGTCTTGTGGTCCATCCGCCCCCCAGCGCCCGGCGCAGTAGCCCGATCGGTACCCGCGTTGTCACCGGCCGGACAGAGTATTGCCGGTTCCCCGCGCTCGGGCGAGTCGGCAACCGTCGCGCCGGTGCACGCGCCACCCTACGGGTGGGTAACGTCACGGTCATGGACCTCGCCCTCAGCAAGGAAGACCGCGCTTTCGCCGAACGCATGCGTGCCTTCTTCACCTCCGAGTTCCCCGCCGAACTGCGCGAGCGCATCGCCCGCGGTGAGCACGCCACCCGCGAGGACGTCGTGAACTCGCAACGCACCATGAACGAGCACGGCCTGGCGGTGCCGCACTGGCCGGTCGAGTGGGGTGGACAGGACTGGACGCCGCTGCAGCGTCACCTATGGTCCGAGGAGATGGTGCTCGCCCACGTACCGACTCCGGTGGTCTTCAACACCGCGATGATCGGCCCGGTGATCGCGACGTTCGGCAGCCAGGAGATGAAGGAGCGCTTCCTGCCGAAGACCGCCAACTGCGACATCTGGTGGTCGCAGGGGTTCTCCGAGCCGAACGCGGGCTCGGACCTCGCCTCGCTGAAGACCACCGCCGTGCGCGAGGGTGATGAGTACGTCGTCAACGGGCAGAAGACGTGGACCACGCTTGCCCAGTACGGCGACTGGATCTTCAACCTCGTGCGTACCGACCCCGAGGCGCCGAAGCAGCGCGGCATCTCGATGCTGTTGATCGACATGAAGGCGCCCGGCGTCACGGTCCGGCCGATCCACCTGATCGACGGCGGCTACGAGGTCAACGAGGTCTTCTTCGACAACGTGCGCGTGCCGGCCGAGAACCTTGTCGGTGAGGAGAACAAGGGCTGGACCTACGCGAAGTTCCTGCTCGGCAACGAGCGCACGAGCAACGCCGCGATCGGACTGATCAAGAACCGGATCGCGCGGGTCAAGCGGCTGGCCGGGCCGCTGCTGGACGACCCGATGCTGCGCGCCCGCGTCACCCGGCTCGAGATCGAGGCCACCGCGCTGGAGATGTCGGTGCTGCGGGTGCTCGCGCGCGAGTCCTCGCTGCCGCACGGCACCCCTGACCCGACGTCCTCGGTGCTCAAGCTCAAGGGCTCGGAACTGCAGCAGGACGCCGCCGAACTGCTCGTCGATGTCCTCGGTCCCGCCGCACTCGCCTATCGCGAGTCCGACGCGGTCGCCGACGGGTTCCCCGCTCCCCCCGAAGGCGCCGTCGACGCCATGCCGACGTACTTCAACTGGCGTAAGGCGTCGATCTACGCCGGCTCCAACGAGGTTCAGCGCGCCATCATCGCCAAAGCCATCCTGAAGTTCTGAGAGGACGACCGTGGATCTCGATCCGACCGACGAGCAGAAGCTGCTCGCCGACACCGTCGACGGGCTGCTCGACAAGCGTTACGACGCCAACACCCGGCTCAAGCTGCTCGAGTCCGAGGACGGCTGGAGCCGGGAGATGTGGAAGCAGTACGCCGAGCTCGGGCTGCTGGGCTGCCGTTCGACGAGCAGTACGGCGGCGCCGGCATGGGCATCGGCGAGCTCGCGGTGGTGATGGAGTCCTTCGGCAAGGCGCTCGTGCTCGAGCCGTATCTCGCCACCGTCGTGCTCGGCGGGTCACTGGTCGCGCGCGGCCGGATCACCGGAGCAGAAGTCGGCGATCCTGCCCGGTGTCGCCGACGGCTCGACGCTGCTGGCGCTCGCCGCCACCGAGCCGCGGTCCCGGTGGTCGCTGACCGACATCGAGACGACCGCCGACGGCAGCGGTGACGGCTCACCGTGTCCGGCCCAAGATCGCCGTGCTCGGCGGCGACGCCGCCGACCAGCTCGTCGTCACCGCCCGCGGCGCCGACGGCGACTCGGGCTCTACCTCGTCGACGCGACGGCCGCGGGTGTGCGCCGCGACGGCCACCCGCTGCAGGACGGCCAGCGTGGCGCCGACGTCATCTTCGACAACGCCCCGGCGCAGGCGCTCGGCACCGTGGCCGAGGCGCTCGGGCACCTCGAGGCGACGATGGACGTCGCCACCGCGGCGTTGTGTGCGGAGACCGTGGGTGCGATGGACCGCATGCTCTGGCTGACGGTCGACTACCTCAAGACGCGGGTGCAGTTCGGCCAGCCGATCGCCGTGTTCCAAGCACTGCAGCACCGCGCCGCCAACATGTACGTGTCGCTGGACCTCGCGCGGTCGATGGCGCTCGCCGCGCGGCTCGCCCTCGCCGACGACGACGTCGAGGGCCGCCGCCGGATGGTGCGCGCGGCGAAGGCCCAGATCGATGTCGCGGCGCGGCACGTCGGCCAGGAGGCCGTGCAGTTGCACGGCGGCATCGGGATGACGATGGAGTATCCCGTCGGGCACTACCTGAAACGGACCACCGTCATCGCCAAGACCTTCGCGGACACCGATCTACTCGTCACCCAGGTCGGCGAGGGCGGGGGCCTCATCCACGCCGGCTGACCACGTGGTCCGCTGGTCCTGCCGATGTCCGCGGGCGCTCCTAAGATCGCCCGCATGCTGTCCTGGAGCGACTTCACCCAGGCGGCGCCGCGCATCACCGAAGTGTTCTCCCGGCGCCACCGAGCCGCCGGCGGGCTGTGCCTGCTCGGCACCGTGCGCCCGGACGGCTTCCCGCGCATCAGCCCGCTGGAACCGCGCGTGTTCGACGGCCAGCTGTGGCTGGTGGGCATGCCCGGCACCGCGAAGTTCCGCGACCTCGACCGCGACCCGCGCTTCACCCTGCACACCGCCACGGTTGATCCGCAGGTGCGTGAGGGCGACGCCAAGGTCTGGGGTCAGGTCGAGCACGTCGGCGATCCGGCGCTGCAGGCCGCGTTCGCCGACGATCTCTACGCCGACACCGGGTTCGACCTGCGCGGGGAGACCTTCGACCATTTCCTGCGCGCGGCGCTCGTCGGCGCCTCGGCCGTCGTCGTCGCCGACGGCCATTTGGACATCACAGTCTGGCGCGCGGACGGTGTGGAGCGAGTGATCCGCAAGCACTGACCCGCACGCCGGTCAACCGCTGGGGCCGAAGCGTTCGACCCGGATGCTGTGCTCGTCGACACCCGCGTCGACCAGCAGCGTGCCGGCCGCCTCGGCGAACGCGGCGCTGCCGCAGACGTAGTAGGTGGCGCGCCTTGCGTCGCGGACCAGTGAGGTGATCTCCGCGGCCCGCAGGCGCCCGGGCGGTCTGGCACCCTGTGCGGCGCGGCTGAGCGCGATCATCGCACCAGCGGCGCCGAACTCCGCCGCGTAAGGCAGCTCAGCGACCGTGCGCGCCGCCACGGCAAATCGCAACAGTGACTCGCGGCCGAGGGCTTGCGCATGCCGCAGCATCGCCCGCAGCGGAACCGCGCCCGAGCCGCCGGCGACGCCGACGGCCGGCCCTGTCGCGTCCCACACGAACCAGCCGCCGATCGGACCGCGGACATCGAGATCGTCGCCGGGCTGCACGACGTCGGCGAGGAAACCGGAGACCTCGCCGTCGTCGAGGCGCTCGATCCACAGCTCCAGCAACGGATCGCCGGGCGCCGACGCGATGGAGTACGACCGCTGCGCGACGTACCCGTCCTTGGCGGTGAGCCGGATGACGTAGTGCTGACCGGGCAGGTGCTCGACTCGGTCGGGCACAGCCAGCCGCAGCACCACGGCATGCGCGCTGGGATGGGCCACCGAGTGCACCCCGCCACCCGACGCCCGCCTGCCGGTGCTCGGGGGCCGCTCATCGCGCGACCCCGGGCGTCAGTCGCCCTGGTAACGCTGCTCGCGCCACGGGTCCCCGAGATCGTGGTAGCCGTTGCGCTCCCAGAAGCCCTGCTGGTCGTGGTCGAGGAGCGTCAACCGGGTGATCCACTTCGCGCTCTTCCAGAAGTACAGGTGCGGCACGAGCAGCCGTACCGGGCCGCCGTGATCACGCGGCAGCGGCCGGCCCTCGTGCGCCCAGACGATCCACGCCTGCCCGTCCCGCACGTGGGCCAACGGCAGGTTTGTCGTGTAGCCGGTCGTCGACGTCGCGAGCACGTAGGCCGCCTCGGGTGCCGGCTCGACCGCCTCGAGGAGCAGATCCAACGACACCCCGCCGAAGCTCGTGTCGAGCTTGGACCACGTGGTCACGCAGTGGATATCGCCGCGGTACTCCGACTGGGGCAGCGCGTGCAGGTCGGCCCAGCTCCAGGTGTGCTCGCGGGCCACCAGACCGTCGACGGTCATGGTCCAGCGGTCGGGATCCAGCCGCGGTGTCACCTCGGCGGTCAGCACCGGGAAGTCGCGCCCTGTGTCGTACTGCCCGGGCGGCAGCCGGGGATCGCGTTCGTGGTGACGCCGACCGACGAAGCCGCGCGTGGGTCCGGGCATAGCGGCAGTCTGGCACCCGGCGGCCGGCGAGGACGGGTCAGGTGGCAGCGGTGGCGGACCGGCGCGGCAGCGCGGTGAGGCTCAGTGCCAGAGCGGCGACCGCGACCACCAGCACCAGCGCGCTGTAACCGACCGCGGTGGCACGCAGCCCGATGTGCGTGATGAGCACCCCGGCGACAACGGCCGGGATGCTGAACGCCAGGTAACTGACGACGTACACCGCCGACAGCAACCCGGCGCGCTGGTGCGGGGCGGCCAACTGGGTCACCGAGCGCAGGGCGCCGAGGAAGCCCGAGCCGAAGCCGGTCCCTGCGACGACGACCGCCACCACGAACACCGGCAGCGACTCGGTCGCGATACCGACCACGAACAACACCGTGCCGGCCACGAGCGTCGAGGTGCCGATGACGCTGGTCACGGCCGGCGGCAGCGCATTGACCGCCAGAGCCGCCACCGCGCCGGCCAGGGCCAGGGCGCCGACCACCGCCCCGATGGCGGCTTCGTCGCTGACGTCGAACAGCGTCGTGAGCAGCGATCCACCGACGGACAGCACCAGACCACCGAGCGCCCAGGTCGCGATCATCGTCGGCGTGGCCGACAGGAACTTGGCCCGGGCGGCGGGCGGCACCGCCACCTCGGGCCGCAGCGCGTGCAGGACACCGGGCATCCGGCGGACGGTCTCCGGGAGCACCACGGTGGTCGCCGCGAGTACGACGAACAGGACCAGGAGGACCAGGAACACGAGCCGTGTCGGGTGCGGCGCGTACTGCACCAGCGCACCGGTGCCGATCGCGCCCAGGCCGAGCCCGGTGGTCGGCGCGACGCTGTTGGCCAGTGAGCCGAGGCGCGAGCCGTCCGGCGGCTGCAGGTCGAGCAGGTACGCGCCCAGCACGCCGACGGCAGCGCCGGTGGCAAGCCTTGCACCACCCGCGCCACCACCAGCCAGGCCACGCCGTCCGCGCCGAGGAACACCGCCATGCCTGCGGCCTCGACGACCAGCGCGGCGGCCAGTACCGGCCGGCGCCCGATGTAGTCGGACAGCCGGCCGACGGTCAGCAGGCTGGTCAGCAGGGCGACGACGTACACGGCGAAGATCGCGGTCAGGGTGAGGGCCGAGAAGCCGAACCGTGCCTGGTAGACGGGGTACAGCGGGCTCGGCGCGCTGGAGGCGGCCAGCAGCACCGCGGTCGTCGTGGCGACGGTCCAGAAGGCCGCCGCGCGCGGCAGTCGGCGCACCGGCTCGGGAGCGTGCCGTCGCCACCCGGCGCCGCCTGCGCGCGCGGCATACCAACCGTTGCGCCCGGTCGTGGCGGCGTCTCGCTCAGCGCTCCGGTGCGGCGTGTGCAGTGACATCGACCTCAACTGGCTCATGATGGACTCCGAACAGTGCTCGGTCCGCCTTCTCCTACTGAGTCCGAACCTGGCGCTCCCGCGAAACGTTCCAAGAAAGTCGAACCATTGACTGTGACGCCCGCCACATCACGCGAGCTCGCGCACCCCGACATCAGCGCGGTCGCTCTGACCGACGTGCTCTTCGCGCTGAGCGATCCGGCCCGCCTGGATCTGGTGCGGCTGCTGGCCACCGAGGGCCCGCAGACCGTCGCCAACTGTCACGTCGTCGACCCGTCCGCGCCGAAGTCGACGTTCTCCCATCACCTGAAGGCGTTGCGCGACGCCGGGCTGGTGCGCAACGAGCCACACGGCCGGCAGCGCATGCTGTCGCTGCGGCGCGACGAGATCGACGCGCGGTTCCCCGGGTTGCTGGACTCCGTCATCGCCGAACCGAGCGCGGCGCGAACGTGAGGCACCCGAAGCGCGACCTGCGTGTCGGCGGCGGTGGCTCGTGAGCGAGCAGCAGATCCTGGTGACGGGCGGCGCCGGGTTCATCGGATCGCACCTCGTGCGGCGCCTGCTCGGCACGGGCCACGACGTTCTGGTCGTCGACAACTACTCGTCAGGTGCGCGCAGCAACCTGGCCGACGTCCTGACGCACCCACGCCTGGACGTGATGCGACACGACGTGAACTTCCCGCTCTTCGTGGAGGTCGACCAGATCTATCACCTCGCGTGCCCGGCGTCGCCCGTCTTCTACCAGCGCGATCCGGTCCAGACGACGAAGACGTCGGTCATCGGCTCGGTCAACATGCTCGGCCTGGCCAAGCGCACTGGTGCGCGGATCCTGCTCGCCTCCACGTCGGAGGTGTACGGCGACCCCACCGAGCATCCGCAGCGTGAGAGCTACTGGGGAAACGTCAACCCCATCGGGATCCGCTCGTGCTACGACGAAGGCAAGCGTTGCGCCGAGACGCTGTTCTTCGACTACCGGCGCCAGCACGACATGACGATCAAGGTCGCGCGGATCTTCAACACCTACGGGCCGGGCATGCGGCCCGACGACGGCCGGGTGGTTTCGAACTTCATCGTGGCCGCGCTCAACGGCGAGCCGCTGACGATCTACGGCGACGGCACCCAGACGCGGTCGTTCTGCTACGTCGACGACCTGGTCGACGGATTGATCCGCCTGATGAAGACACCGCACGACGTGACCGGTCCGGTCAACCTCGGCAATCCCGCGGAGTTCACGATGCTGGATCTCGCTCGGACGGTCATCGACGTGACCGGTAGCGCGAGCGTGATCGAGTTCCGGCCGCTGCCGGACGACGACCCGACGCAACGCAAGCCCGCTGTCGAGCGCGCCGAGGCGGTTCTCGGCTGGAGCGCGCGCGTGCCGCTGCAGGACGGCATCGCGGAGACGGTGGAGTTCTTCCGCCGGACCTTGCCGGATGCGAAACGCGTTCAGTCGACGACGGGTTCAGGAACCGCCGCGGCGATCCCGCCTTCGCAGTAGGCGCGGCCGATCAGCCCCACCAACTGCGCGACGGCGTCCTCGTTCGGCGCGAACGGGCCGGGTACGAAGTGCGGGCTGGCCAGCCCCCGCTGCACCGACTCGCAAGCCGCCCAGTCCTGACGGTTGGTGATGTCCCAGAAGTCGACGGCGCCGGGCGCGCCCGTCGAACCCGGCGCGACGAACCACGAGCACTCGATCCAGGTGCGCTCCGGCGCGAGCGGGACCAGCCGGTGCACCATCACATAGTCCGGATGGGCCGAGACCAACAGGTTCGGCAACAGGTGGACGTACTCGACCCGATCCGTCGGGGCGCCGGGCAACGGGATGGAGGCCCGCTCGCCGGTCAGCGACATCGTTTCCATGCCGTCGCGCAGCTCCATCGAGCCACCGATCCACGAGCCGGGCAGGTCGTAGTTGTCACCGGAGTCCGGTGGGCTGACCCGGCACAGCTCCGGATGGATCAGCGGGCAGTGATAGCACTCGTGATAGTTCTCCGCGATCACCTTCCAGTTCGCGGCCACCTCGTACGCGTGCCGGTCGGCCAGTGACAGGCTTTCCGGCGAGTAACGCTCGACGATCCCGGCGAGATCGCCGAGATGGGCCTCGAAATCCGGGACCGCCGGATCCCCCACCCGGTGGAGTGCGTGACCGAACACGAACCCTGCCCAGACCCGAACCGGCAGCTCGACGAGATCGTGCGCGGCGGCGTCGAACTCGGCCGACCCCGAACGCAGGAAGCCCTTCGCGCCGATGAGCGTCCCGTCGAGGTCGTAGGCCCATGCGTGATACGGACAGATGATGCTGGACCGTTGCGAGGTCGCGTCGTCGGGCAGCAGTTCGTGGCCACGGTGCCGGCAGGTGTTGGCGAACAGGCGCACGGCGTCGTTGTCGCGCACCAGCAGGCAGCCGACGTCGCCGACGCGCAGGCCGCGCTGGTTGACCGGGCGACCGGTGCCGTCCGCAGGCAGGAGCTCGTCGACACGGCCGAGACACGTCCACGAGCCGGCAAACAGGTTGCGCAGCTCCCACCCGAGCACGTCGGCCGACGTGTAGGCAGTCGCCGGAAGCATGCGCCCGGCCTCGATTGCCATGCGGCTGTCGGTCATCGCGGTCCTCGTGCTGCTCGATCGGAAAAAACGACTGCGGTCACGGCGACGCGCTCGACCGGAACCGCGAGGTCCTTGACTCATCACCCGCGGCCCAGCAACCTGACCCTAGCTCGCACGCTCTGCACCGCCGACACATTGGGGTAATGCATGAATCTCAAGCGACCGTTCGCGGTCCTCGCCGCTGCCGGGTTGGCCGTCTCGCTGGCCGCCTGCGGATCGTCGGGCGGCTCCGCGTCGTCCTCCGGTGGGTTCGGCAACTGCAAGGTGACCGGCAAGAGCGGCAGCATCTCGATCAAGCCCGTCAAGGCGGGGACGCTGACGGTTGAGACCACCCTGCCTGCGCAGGGCTGGTGGAACGGCACGACACCCGGGTCGATCAAGAGCGGCTACGAGTACTGCCTGGCGGCCGACCTCGCGCACCGCGCCGGCCTGAAGTCGGTGACGGTCAAGAACGTCTCGTTCGCCCAGCTGGTGGCGGGCCGGACGAACACCTTCGACATCGCGCTCGCCGAGATCTCGATCACCCCGGAGCGGGCGAAGGTCGTCGACTTCTCCACCCCGTACTTCGACTCGAACATCGGCGTGCTGGTGCGCAAGAACACCGGTGTCACCCAGGACAACATCAAGTCGAAGAGCTGCGCGGCCTACACCGGCACCACCTCCGTGCCGTTCATCCAGGACCAGCTCAAATGCCACACCAAGATCTATCCGAACTCGCAGACGCTGTACCAGGGTCTGCTCTCCGGCCAGGTCGACGCCGACTTCCTGGACACCGCGATCGTGCTCGCGGAGGCCAAGGCGACCGGCGGCAAGCTGCAGGTGGTCGGCCAGTACAAGACCGGCGAGAAGTACGGCGCGATCTTCCCGAAGGGCTCGGCCAACGAGAAGGGTCTCAACCAGGGCATCCAGGCCTTGATCAAGGACGGCACGACCAACCAGCTGTCCAAGACCTACCTCGGCCCCGCTTTCGGTGGCGACCCGTCCTCGGTGCCGGTCTGGACGATCAAGTAACCGGGCGATGACCGCCACGGAGCTCGTCAGCGCGGACCTGCAGGAGGCCCCGCCACCGAGCAGACCCAAATCCGTCATCGGCGTCGCGGTCATCGGCCTGCTCTTCGCGGCCGTCGGCATCGCGCTCATGGTCGTGGCCATGACCCGGCTGCGCGACTACAACAAGGGCAACGCCGCGTCGACGATCATCGGCGCGGTGTTCGTCCTGGGTTCGCTGTATCCGCTGTGGCCGAGCCTGCGGTCGTTCGCCGCCGCGCGGAGGCGGAGTGCGCTGCTGCGCGACGACGAGCTCGTCGCGGCCCGCCGGTCGGCGGCCGCCGGCCGCGAAGAGGCCTTCATCGCGATGGGTTACGCCACCGCGGCGATCATCGTCGCCGGCCTGTTGCTGATGGCGTTCGCGAACTCCGGCGGCATCGTGCAGACGTTCTTCAAGGCCCATGCCTGGCGCGAGTCGTTCCCGCAGTCGATCAGGGCGTTCTGGACGAACATCTGGGCGGCGGTGGTGGCCGAGGTGCTCGTCCTGGCCTTCGGCCTGCTGCTCGCGATCATGCGCATGCTGCCCGGGCGCGCCGGTGCGCCGCTGCGCCTGATCGCGGTCGTGTACTGCGACATCTTCCGGGCGGTACCGGCGATCGTGACCATCTTCCTGATCGCGTTCGGCATCCCGTTGGCGTTCCCGTCCACCGAGCACTGGAACCTGGTGTGGCTCGGGATTCTCGCCCTGGCGATGACCTACTCCGCTTACGTTGCCGAGGTCTACCGGGCCGGCCTGGCCTCCATCCATCCGAGCCAGAGCGCGGCAGCCAGATCGCTGGGCCTGAGCTACACGCAGACGCTGCGGACCGTCCTGGTCCCGCAGGCGGTGCGCCGGGTCATCCCGCCGCTGCTCAACGACTTCATCAGCCTGCAGAAGGACACCGCGTTGCTGTCCACGGTCAGCGTCGCCGAGGTGCTGCTGACCTCCACCCTGTGGCAGGCCAAGCTGTTCACCCTGGCGCCGGTGACCCTGGCCGCCTTCTTCTTCATCATCATCACGATCCCGCAGGCGCGTTTCGTCGACTACCTCATCCGGCGCGACGCCCGGCGGCGGGGCAACTGATGGCCTTCCTGGAGATCGACAAGGTCCACAAGTCCTACGGGCACGTCGAGGTGCTCAGCGGCGTCTCGCTGAACGTGGAGCGACACGAGGTGGTCTGCCTCATCGGCGCGTCCGGCTCGGGCAAGTCGACCCTGCTGCGGTGCGTGAACGCGCTCGAAGACATCAACTCCGGCGTGATCCGCATCGAGGGCGACACGGTGAGCGGCGCCGGTGTCGACCTCAACGCGCTGCGCCGCGACGTCGGCATCGTGTTCCAGAGCTACAACCTGTTCCCGCACATGACCGTGCTCGAGAACATCACCCTCGGGCCTACCCGCATCGAGCGGGTCCCGAAGAAGCAGGCCCACGACCGCGCGATGCAACTGCTGAAGTCCGTCGGCATGGAGGAGAAGGCCAAGGACTACCCCGACCGGCTGTCCGGCGGCCAGCAGCAACGTGTCGCCATCGTGCGCGCCCTGGCGATGCAGCCCCGCGTCCTGCTGCTGGACGAGATCACCGCGGCGCTCGACCCGGAACTCGTCGGCGACGTGCTGGAGATCGTCCGCGAACTGGCGCACGGCGGCCTCACGATGTTGCTCGCCACGCACGAGATGGGGTTCGCCAAGGAGGTGGCCAGCCAGGTGTGCTTCCTGGACGCCGGCTCGATCCTCGAACGGGGCACTCCGCGCGACATCTTCGAGAACCCGCAGGAGCCGCGCACGCAGCAGTTCCTGAGCCGGGTCGTGAAGGCCGGCCGGCTCTAGCGCTGCGGGTGGCAGGAAGACCGTGAACCTCGACGAGGTGCTGGCGCCGAGTCGTGCGCTGGACGTCCGGTGGTCGATATCGGCACGCCGGGACCGCGAGCCTTCGGCACTGCTCGAGCACCGCCCGGACCACCTGCTGCGCACCGCCAGTGTCGCGAAGGTCTTCGTGTTGAGGGAACTGGCCGATCGCCTGGCCGACGGCGCACTCGATCCCGGTCAGCTTGTCGAGCGGCGGACCACGGCGCCGGTGCGCGATTCCGGTATCTGGCACGCCATGCGCGCCGACGCGCTGCCGATCACGGACCTGGCTGTGCTGGTGGGGGCGCTCAGCGACAACTGGGCGACGAACGCGCTCCTCGACCTGTGCGGGCTCGACCGCGTCCAAGCGCTCGCCGCGACCCTCGCGCCGGGCGGCTCGATGCTGCTCGACCACGTCCGCGACGACCGCTCGGGCGACGTGCCCGCGACGCTGAGCGAGGGCTGCGCGCAGGACTGGGCGACGATCATGCAGCGGTTGTACTTCGCGGACGGCCCCCACGCGCCCGCGTGCCGCCGCGTGCTGGCGTGGCTCGCGCAGGACGCTGATCTGTCGATGGTGGCGGCCGCGTTCGACCTGGACCCGCTGGCGCACGCCACCGAGGACCTCGGGCTGCGCCTGTGGCACAAGACCGGCACCGATCCGGGCGTGCGGGCCGATGTCGGCGTGCTCCGCTCGGCCTCCACCGTCGTCTCGTACGCGGTGATCGGCAACTGGCCGGTCACGGACACCAGTGCGAGTACGCGGCGGGCGGTGCTGTCGGCCATGCGGCGCATCGGCGAGGACATCCGCTCGACCGTCACGGGCGAGCGCGACTGATCTTCGGCGCCGACGCGACCGGCTCCTGGCGTCACGTTCACGCCAGGAGCCGGTCGGCCAGGTTCGCGTCCCGAGCGAACTCGGCGACGCCTTCATCAGGGTCAGCTGCACCCGCTGGTGCTGCCGCAACCCTCGCAGACGAAGCAGCTGCCGGCCGGGCGCATCTTGGTGCCGCAGTTCATGCACAGCGGCGCGTCGGCGGAACTGCCGGTGAGCGATTCGAGCAACTCCGTGGAGCTGCGCACCCCGGCCGGCGCGGCGGTCGCGGTCTCGGCCACCACCGGGTCGGCGAGGTCCTGGTCGGCCTCGGCGTCGAGGTCCGCCTCGGGGGCCGCTGCGGTGCGCGCCACCGGCGCCGACTGCGCCATCGTCTCGAACTCGGCCGCCGACGTGTCGTCGTCGGCGATCGGCTCGTAGGAGCCGGTCTCGAGCTGGCGGGTGCGCTCTGCCGCGGTGTGGATGCCGAGCGCCGAACGCTGCTCGAAGGGCAGGTAGTCCAGCGCGAGCCGCCGGAAGATGTAATCCAGCATCGACTGCGCCATGCGGATGTCCGGGTCGTCGGTGAGGCCCGCCGGCTCGAAGCGCATGTTGGTGAACTTCTGCACGTAGGTCTCGAGCGGCACGCCGTACTGCAGCGCGATGCTGATCGCGATCGAGAAGGCGTCCATGACGCCGGCGAGCGTGGAGCCCTGCTTGCCGAGCTTGAGGAACACCTCGCCGAGACCGTCGTCCGGGTAGGACCCCGCCGTCATGTACCCCTCGGCACCGCCGACGGTGAACGACGTCGTCTTCGACGGCCGTGACTTCGGCAGCCGGGTGCGCTTCGGGCGGTACTCGACGACGTGCTCGACGGCCGCCTGCTCGTCCTTCTTGGTCTCGCTCGTCGCGGACTTGCCGGCGGACAGCGGCTGGCCGACCTTGCAGTTGTCGCGGTAGACGGCCAGGGCCTTGAGCCCGAGCTGCCAGCCCTGGAAGTAGACGTCCTCGATGTCCTCGACGGTCGCCGACTCCGGCAGGTTGACGGTCTTGGAGATCGCCCCGGACAGGAACGGCTGCGCCGCGGCCATCATCCGCACGTGGCCCATCGGCTTGATGGCCCGCGCGCCCATGGCGCAGTCGAACACCTCGTAGTGCTCCTGGCGCAGGCCCGGCGCGTCGATGACGTGGCCGTGCTCGGCGATGTACTCGACGATCGCCTCGACCTGCTCCTCCTGGTACCCGAGCGCCCGCAGCGCGCGCGGCACCGTCTGGTTGACGATCTGCATGGAGCCGCCGCCGACCAGCTTCTTGAACTTGACCAGCGCGAGGTCGGGCTCCACACCGGTGGTGTCGCAGTCCATCATCAGTCCGATGGTGCCGGTGGGCGCGAGCACCGAGGCCTGCGCGTTGCGCCAGCCCTGCTGCTCACCGATCTTGTTGCCCTTCGCCCACTCGTCGGTGGCGACGGCCAGCACGCTGCGGTCGTTCTCGTGCAGCGAGCGCACCGCGTCGTTGGCCGCGGCGTGCTTGCGCATGACCCGCGCGTGCGCCTTGGCGTTGCGCGCGAAGCCCTCGTACGGCCCGACGACGCCGGCCAGCTCGGCCGAGCGGCGGTAGGCGACACCGGTCATCAGCGAGGTGATGGCCCCGGCGAGAGCCCGACCGCCGTCGGAGTCGTAGGCGAGCCCGGACGCCATCAGCAGGGCGCCGAGGTTGGCGTAGCCGATGCCGAGCTGGCGGTAGGCGCGGGTGTTCACGCCGATCGCCTCGGTCGGGAAGTCGGCGAAGCAGATGGAGATGTCCATCGCGGTGATGATCACCTCGACAGCCTTGACGAAGCGCGTGGCGTCGAAGGTGTTGTCGTCGCGCAGGAACTTCATCAGGTTCAGCGACGCCAGGTTGCACGACGTGTTGTCCAGGCTCATGTACTCCGAGCACGGGTTGGACGCGGTGATCCGGCCGGTCTCGGGGTTGGTGTGCCAGTCGTTGATCGTGTCGTCGTACTGGATGCCCGGGTCCGCGCACTCCCACGCCGCCTGTGCGACCTGCCGGAACAGGCTCTTGGCGTCGATGGTCTCGATGACCTCGTGGGTGCTGCGCGCCCGCAGGCCGAACTCCCGGTTCTCCTCGACCGCGCGCATGAACTCGTCGGTGACACGCACCGAGTTGTTCGCGTTCTGGTACTGCACGGAGGTGATGTCGGAACCGCCGAGGTCCATGTCGTACCCGGCGTCGCGCAGCACCCGGATCTTGTCCTCTTCGCGTGCCTTGGTCTGGACGAACTCCACGATGTCCGGGTGGTCGATGTCGAGCACGACCATCTTCGCGGCACGGCGGGTGGCACCACCGGACTTGATGGTGCCCGCGGAGGCATCGGCGCCGCGCATGAACGACACCGGGCCCGACGCGGTGCCGCCGGAGGACAGCAGCTCCTTCGACGAACGGATGCGGGAGAGGTTCAGCCCGGCCCCGGAGCCGCCCTTGAAGATCAGCCCTTCCTCGCGGTACCAGTTCAGGATCGAGTCCATGGTGTCGTCGACGGCCAGGATGAAGCAGGCGCTGACCTGCTGCGGCGACGTGGTGCCGACGTTGAACCAGACCGGCGAGTTGAAGCTGAACACCTGGTGCAACAGCATCCAGGTGAGCTCGTGCTCGAAGACCTCGGCGTCCGCGGCGGAGCCGAAGTACCCGTTGCGCTCCCCGGCCTCGCGGTACTTGTGCACGACGCGGTCGATGAGCTGGCGCAGCGACCACTCGCGCGCGTCCGTGCCCACCGCACCGCGGAAGTACTTGGTGGTGACGATGTTCGCCGCGTTCACCGACCAGAAGTCCGGGAACTCGACCCCGCGCTGCTCGAAGTTGATCGAACCGTCGCGCCAGTTGGTCATGACGACGTCGCGCCGCTCCCAGGTGACCTCGTCGTAGGGGTGCACGCCGGCGGTGGTGTAGATGCGCTCGACCGGCAGCCCGTTCGCCGGGTACGTCGGAGCCGCAACGGGCTGGCGAGGCGCAGGTGTGGGATCACCAGCGGGGGCGCTCGGGGCGGAGCGCGTGACGTCGGCCTCGGTCATGGGGCTGGTCCTTCCGGTCGGGCTGTGGGGGCGGGTCGGGCGAGTCGGGGCACTGCGGGAGATGTCGGGGTGGACGCGGCGCGTTCGGGCGGCGCAGGGCGCGCATCAGGCGTCGCCCGGCGGGGCGCCGGCGCGCAGCTCGAGGATCGCCTTCTCGAAGTCGTCGACGCGGAGTGAAGGCCTGGTAGACGCGACGCGAAGCGCAGGTAGGCGACCTCGTCGAGCGCACGCAGCGGCCCGAGGATGGCCAGCCCGACCTCGTCGCTGGGCACCTCGGCCACGCCGGTGGCGCGGATCGTCTCCTCGACGGTCTGGGCCAGCTGGGCGAGCGCGTCGTCGTCGACCGGGCGGCCCTGGCAGGCGCGGCGCACGCCGCTGATGACCTTCGCCCGGCTGAACGGCTCGGTGACCCCGCTGCGCTTGATGACCGCGAGCGTGGCCTCTTCGACGGTGGTGAACCGGCGCCCGCACTCCGGGCACGAACGGCGGCGGCGGATGACCTGGCCTTCGTCCTGCTCGCGGGAGTCGACGACGCGCGAATCCGGGTGGCGGCAGTACGGGCAGCGCATGAGGCTGCCTCCTCTCCCGCTCGGACGGCCGGCCTGTGGATGAACCTGTCGACAAGCTGGGGACGGTGCTGTGGATCGAGCCACATTCTGTGGATGCAGAACCCCAACTTGTGGACGAAGCACATCATGTAACTACTACATGTAGGGGTGAACCGTAGAACGGTCCGCAATGTTCCGCAAGAGCGAAACGCCGGCACGGTCGCGCCGAATATCTGCGCCGGAGCCCTAGGGGACGAGCAGACGCTGCCCGGGGGTCAGGTTCGACCCCGGCCAGGTGGTTGCGCCGCTGCAAGGCCGCGACCTCGGCCCGCGGGTCGCGATCCGGCGCGACCCGGCTGGCGATCGACCACAGCGTGTCGCCCGGCTGCGACGGTGACCGCATGCACGCGCGGCGCGGCCTGCGCCGGCGCCGGCGCGGCCGACGCGGCGGCAAGCCCGACCAGCGCCGCGCCGAGCGCGGCGAGCACCGCGGCCACGACGACGACGCCACGTCGGGTGAGGCGCAGCGGCGCCGCCTGCCCGGCGCTGCGCGGCCGGTGCAGCACGGTGATCTGCGCGTCCGGCAGCGGCATCGCGAGCGGCGGCGGCAGGCTCGGCACCGCCGCGAGCCGACGGCGTGCGGGCCTGCGGAACGTGCACTGCCGGGGCGAACTCGGTGGCTGCTGACATGGTGTCCTCCAGTGCGACGACTCCACCGTGGAGCCTCGAACAGGCATTCGAAAGAACACCTGATTCGAATGTCTACCAGCGGGGTCCGACAAGAACCATGACCGACGGCGTGTCGTTCGAACAAATGTTTGAGTTCGACGGCGGCGGAGGTTACGTTCACCCGACTACCGAAGCAATCCAGCGGTGCAGACCGGCGAGAAGAGGGCAAGACGATGGCGGCGAAGAGCACTGACGGCGCGGCAGGCACATCCAGCGTGGTGGGCAAGGGCGCGGTGAGCAACGCCGCCGATGAGCCGGCCTCCGCCGACGACGCCACCGCGGCCGCACCCCGCCGGCGGCCCGGTCGTCCGAAGGTCACCGAGCTGCCGGACCCGGTCACCGGCCTGACCCGGCGTCAGCAGGCGATCCTCGACGTCATCCGCGACTCGGTCGAGCGCCGGGGCTACCCGCCGAGCATCCGCGAGATCTGCGAATCGGCCGGACTGGCCTCCACCTCGAGCGTCGCCCACCAGCTGTCGATGCTCGAGCGCAAGGGCTTCCTGCGCCGTGACCCCAACCGACCCCGCGCGGTCGACGTCCGCGGTCAGGGCGAGGCCGGACGACCGCCACGTCGCAGACCAGGGCACCCGCGGCCCGCCGCGCGGTCGCGGTCACCGATGACGCACCGCGCGGCGAGACCCCGGTCTTCGTGCCGATGGTGGGCCGCATCGCGGCCGGCGGGCCGATCCTCGCCGAGCAGACTGATCGAGGACGTCTTCCCGCTGCCGAAGGCACTGGTCGGCGAGGGCACGCTGTTCATGCTCAAGGTGGTCGGCGACTCGATGATCGACGCCGCGATCACCGACGGCGACTGGGTCGTCGTGCGGCAGCAACAGACCGCCGACAACGGCGACATCGTCGCGGCGATGCTCGACGGCGAGGCGACGGTCAAGACCCTGCAGCGTCGCGACGGCCATGTCTGGCTGATGCCGCACAACCCGGCGTACTCCCCGATCGACGGCGACGAGGCGACCATCCTCGGCATCGTCGTGTCCGTGCTGCGCCGGGTCTGACCTGCGAGGGGCCGGGCCGCGACGGCTCAGCTGGGTGACGCGGGCCGGTCGGGCGTCGGTCTGCGGGGCCGGTCGCGGTGCCGGGCGCGGCGCGGCTCGGCGGGCGCCGACTGACGCGCTTCGGGCGTCATCGGGTGACCGGCGGCGGCCTCGAGCGCGGCCGGCGCCTGAGTCGGCCTGGCGTCGCGGGCCTTGTCGTCCTCGCCCATGCCCTTGATCTCGGTCTTGAAGATCCGCAACGACCGGCCGAGCGAGCGGGCCATGTCCGGCAGCTGCTTCCACCCGAAGAACAGGACGAAACCGACGATCGCGACAACGGCCCAGTGCCACGGGGAGTCGAACCCATGCGCTACCTCTCCGGCCCGAGACGTGATGCCTGCGACCTCGAGGCTACGCCCGAGAGCGTCGGTGCGGTCCGCCGATCGGTCGGCACGTACGGCTCGAGCGCCGCGCGCCAGCGCGGGCATCGACCCGGGCGTGCAGCAGCGTGCCGCCGCGCGGTGTGCTCGGTGTGCAGCACCTCGCCGCGCTCGTGCACGCCGGGCGACCAGGTCGCCGCGGGTGTACGGCACCAGCACGGTCGACCTCGACTCGGGCGCGGCAGCCGGCGCTCGATGCAGCGCGCGCAGCTCGTCGAGCCCGGCGCCGGTGCGCGCCGAGACGAACACCGCGTCGGGCGCGAGCGCGCGCAGCCGCAGCAGCGTCTCGGCGCTCGCGGCGTCGATCTTGTTGAACACGAGCTGCTCGGGCACGTCCAGCGCGTCGATGTCGGCCAGCACCTCGCGCACGGCGCGGATCTGCGCCTGCGGGTCGGCGTCGGACGGCGTCGACCACGTGCAGGATGAGATCGGCCTCGGCGACCTCCTCCAGCGTCGAGCGGAACGCCTCGATCAGCTGGGTCGGCAGGTGCCGGACGAAGCCGACCGTGTCGGCGAGCGTGTACACGCGCCCGTCGGCGGTCTCGGCACCGGCGCACGGTGGGGTCCAGGGTGGCGAACAGCGCGTTCTCGACGAGCACGCCGGCGTCGGTCAGCCGGTTGAGCAGCGAGGACTTGCCGGCGTTGGTGTAGCCGGCCAGCACCACGCGCGGGCACCTGCCGGGCGGTGCGCCGGGAGCGCTTGACGTCGCGGGCGGTCTTCATCGCCGGCGAGCTCGCGGCGCAGCTTGGCCATCCGCGAGTTGATCCGCCGGCGGTCGATCTCGATCTTCGTCTCACCGGGGCCGCGGCCGCCGATGCCGACGCCGCCGGCGGCCCGGCCGCCGACCTGGCGCGACAGCGACTCGCCCCAGCCGCGCAGCCGCGGCAGCAGGTACTGCATCTGCGCGAGCTCGACCTGGGCCTTGCCCTCCTTCGAGCGGGCGTGCTGGGCGAAGATGTCGAGGATCAGCGCGGTGCGGTCGACGACCTTGACCTTGACGACGTCCTCGAGCTGGCGCAGCTGACCGGGCGTGAGCTCGCCGTCGCAGATCACGGTGTCGGCGCCGTGCGCGACGACGATGTCGCGCAGCTCCTTGGCCTTGCCGGAGCCGATGTAGGTGGCCGGGTCGGGTTGGTCGCGGCGCTGCATCAGCCCGTCGAGCACCTGCGAGCCGGCGGTCTCGGCCAGCCGGGCGAGCTCGGCGAGCGAGTTCTCGGCGTCGGCCAGCGTGCCCGACGTCCAGACGCCGACGAGCACGACCCGCTCGAGGCGCAGCTGCCGGTACTCGACCTCGGTGACGTCGGCGAGCTCGGTGGACAGCCCGGCGACGCGGCGCAGCGCCTGCCGGTCCTCGAGGTCCTGGCTGCCGCGCGTCCGGTGTCGGCGAGCGGCGTGAAGTCGCTCATCATCGTCCATCGTGGCACGTCCGGGCCGCCTGTTTACCGGTCCCGGGCGCAGCATCGCGCGGCCGCGAGCCACGCGTCGTCGACCTCGATCTCGCCGATCAGCACCGCCGGCCCGATCGAGCTGCGACCTCGCCGTCGGCGACCGCCAGCACGACCTCGCAGGTGCCGCCGGGCACGTCGACCTGCCAGCGGTCCGCTCCCCCGGTCGGCCGGATCGGCGGTGGCAGGTCGGCCGTCCGGGCCATCGCGGCGGCGGCCGCGCAGATGCCGGTGCCGCAGGAGCGGGTCTCGCCCGACGCCGCGTTCGTGCACCCGCATCGCCAGGTGCCGTGGGCCGCGGCGCACGACGAACTCGACGTTCTGACCGTCGGGCAGCGGCGGGCTCGACGTGCGGCGGCAGCCGCAGGTCGAGCGCCTGCAGGGCGGCGAGATCGTCGAGCGAGCTCGACCACGACGTGCGGGTTGGGCATCGCAGACGACAACCCCGGCAGCCAGCGCCAGCGGGCACGCAGGTCGAGGCGGCGGTGGCGATCGGCCGGTCGGCGAGGACCCGGGGCAGGCCCATTTCCACAGTGACGTTGTCCGTCCCCGCAGAGCTCGCGCACGTCGGATCCCGCCGCGAGTCGCCACCGCCGCATTCTGCTCAACGAGGCCGGCGGCGATGCAGATACCGCAAGAAAGACACGAATACCGTTTCCGCACATTTCGGCCACGCTGCCGTCGGCGTTGCGGTAGTCCATGAAGAACTGCGCGTCGGTCGGCCAGCACCTGGCGATTCGGGCCGCATTCTCGGCCCGCACGACGCGCAGGACGCCGTCGGCGCCGAGGCCGGCATGCCGGTCGCACAGGGCGCGCACCACGCCGGGGTGAGGTCGATCACGCCGTCGAGGTCGGGCAGCAGCAGGAAGTCGTTCTCGCGTGCCGTGGCCCTTGACGAACCTCACAGCCTCCAGCGTAGTGAGCGCCGCGTGCGAGCAGGTCCGGTATCGCGGCGTCGAGCCAGCGGACCCGCGGGTCGCGCCGGAACCAGGATGCGCTGGCGGTGCACGAACCGGCGGGTGGCGCGCACCGTCTGCTCGACCGCCTCGTCGAGGTCCCCGACCACGACGCCGTCGTCGTCCAGGCAGCGAGCAACTGCGCGTATCCGAGCGCCTTGCCCGCGGTCGGGCTCGCCCGCAGGCCCGACGCGGCAGCAGGGCGCGCACCTCCTCGAGCAGTCCGGCAGCCATCATCGCGTGCACCCGTCGCTCGACGCGGTCGTCGAGGTCGGCGCGGTCGAGACCCAGCTGGACGCACCGCGGGTACACGGACTCGAACCCCGGCATCCGGGCGATGAACGGTTGCCCGGTGAGCTCGATGACCTCCAGCGCGCGGGCGATGCGCCGGCCGTTGCTGGGCAGGATCGCCGGCGCCGCGACGGGGTCGACGCCCGGCGAGCCGGGCGTGCAGCGCCTGCGGTGCCGAGTTCGGCCAGCTCGGCGTAGAGCCGGGCCCGGATCGGCGGCCGACTCCCCCGGGAAGTCGAGCGGTCCAGCGCCGCGCGCAGGTAGAGCCCGGACCCGCCGACCAGGACCGGCAGCCGGCCCCGCGCGTGGATCTGCGGCGATCGCGCGTCCGCGCCATCGTCTGGTACTCGGCGACGGCCGCCGACTTGGTGATCGGCCAGACGTCGAGCAGGTGGTGCGGCGATGCCCCGACGCTCGTCCGGCGGCAGCTTGGCGGTGCCGATGTCCATGCCCGCGTAGAGCTGCATCGAGTCGGCGTTGACGATCTCGCCGCCGAGGCGCGCGGCCAGCGCGACGGCGAGGTCGGACTTGCCGGTGGCCGTCGGCCCGACGACCGCGACCACGGGCAGCTCAGTCACGAGACGGACCCGGCACGCTGGCGAGACTAGCTGCGTGGCGTCCTGCGGCAGACGGCTGAGGCACGTCTAAGCGCGATCGTGTCTAATGCAAGGTCATGAGCTCCGAATGGGGCCGCATCGACGCGGACGGCACCGTCTTCGTACGGTCCGGTGACGGCGAACGTGCGATCGGATCCTGGCAGGCCGGCGACACCGCGGCCGGCCTGGCGTTCTACATGCGCCGCTTCGACGACCTCGAGGCCGAGGTGCGGGTGCTGGAGAAGCGCCTGGAGTCCGGGCGCCGGGGATCCGGCCAGCACCCGCAAGCAGGCCCGCACCCTGCGCGGCCAGCTGGCGGAGGCTGCCGCGATCGGCAACCTCGCCGCGCTCGAGGAGCGCCTGGACGCCGTGCTCGCGGCCGCGGACATCCGGACGGCCGAGGCGACCGAGCAGCGCGAGCAGGCCCGGGCGGCGGCAGTCGCCGCGAAGGAGGCGCTGGTCACCGAGGCGGAGCAGATCGCGGAGTCGGCGACCTCCTGGAAGGCCTCGGGTGACCGGCTGCGGGTGATCGTCGACGAGTGGCGGGCCGATCAAGGGCGTCGACCGCAAGACCGACGACGCCTTGTGGAAGCGCTTCGCCGCTGCGCGGGACGCGTTCGGCCGCAGGCGCGGTCAGCACTTCGCGCAGCTCGACGCCGAACGCGGCGCGGTGCGCGAGGTCAAGGAACGGCTGATCGCGCGCGCCGAGGAACTGTCTACCTCCTCCGAGTGGCGCGAGACAGCGGAGGCCCTGCGCGACCTGCTTGCCGAGTGGAAAGCCGCCGGGCGCGCGGCCCGCGACGTCGAGGACGCTCTGTGGAAGCGGTTCCGCGCCGCCCAGGACACCTTCTTCAACCGCCGCTCCGAGGTCTTCGCCGAGCGCGATGCCGAGCAGGTCGCGAACCAGAAGACCAAGGAAGAGATCATCGAAGCGGCTCGCGCGATCAACATCGCCGACCCGCGGGCCGCGCAGGCGACGCTGCGTGATCTGCAGGAACGCTTCGATCAGGTCGGGCACGTCCCGCGTGACGCGATGCGCCGCCTGGACGAGCAGATGCGCGCGGCCGAGCAGCGGGTCCGCGAAGCCGCGGACGCGCAGTGGCGCACCGCGAGCGTCGCGACCAACCCGTTCCTGGCCGCGATGCGCGAGCGGCTGGCCGAGGCCGAGGCGAAGCTGGAGCGGGCCCGCAAGTCCGGTGACGCCGCCCGCATCAGCAAGGCCGAGGACGACGTCGCGCAGCGCAAGGCGCTGCTGCCCGACTGACGCTCCGCGACACGCCGGGTCGGCCGACAGCTGAGAGGCGCGTCAGCCGGCAGCCGGGCGCGCGCCGATCGTCAGCAGCGGCGACGACACTGCGCGGCCCGCGGAATGCGCCGGCGCGCCGGCGGTGGCGCCACGCCAGGCCCGCGTCACCCGGGCGTCGGCATCGGCGACAAGGTGGTGCGGCGCCGCGTGGGTGACGGTGGCGCTGACCAGATCACCCGGTCCGGCCCGCACGCCGACGTGCACCAGCCGGCCGTCCCGCGCGCGCCCCGACACCCGCCCGGTGGCGCCGTCCTTGCGGCCGTCCGCGGAATTGACCAGCACCTCGACCTCGCGGCCGAGCTGCTCCCGTGCGCCGGCCAGCGAGATCTCCTCCTGCAGGTCGATCAGCCGTTCGTAGCGTTCCTGCACGACGGCCTTCGGAATCTGACCGGGCAACTCGGCGGCCGGCGTGCCCGGCCGCTTCGAGTACTGGAAGGTGAACGCGGCGGCGAAATGCGCGGCGCGCACGACGTCGAGCGTCTGCTCGAAATCGGCCTCGGTCTCCCCCGGGAACCCGACGATGATGTCGGTGGTGATCGCGGCGTTCGGCAGCGCGGCGCGCACCCGCTCGATGATCGACAGGTAGCGTTCCTGCCGGTACGAGCGCCGCATGGCGCGCAGGATCGCGTCCGAGCCGGACTGCATCGGCATGTGGAGTTGCGGCATGACGTTGGGCGTCTGCGCCATGGCATCGATGACGTCGTCGGTGAAGTCCCGCGGGTGCGGGCTGGTGAAGCGCACCCGCTCGAGACCGTCGATCCGCCCGCAGGCGCGCAGCAACCTGCCGAACGCGTGGCGATCGCGGAACGAGCGCCCGTAGGAGTTGACGTTCTGGCCGAGCAGCGTCACCTCGACGACGCCGGCCTGCACCAGCGCCTCGATCTCGGCCAGCACGTCGCCCGGCCGCCGATCCGTCTCCGCCCCGCGCAGCGACGGCACGATGCAGAAGGTGCAGCGGTTGTCGCAGCCGACGGAGACCGACACCCAGGCACTGTGCGGTGACTCCCGCCGGCTGGGCAGGTCCGACGGGAAGTTCTGCAGCGCCTCGTGGATCTCGACCTGCGCCTCGCGGCGTGTGCCGGGCGCGGTCGAGCAGGGCCGGCAGCGCGGCGAGGTTGTGCGTGCCGAAGACGACGTCGACCCACGGCGCCTTCTCGACGACGACGGCGCGGTCCTTCTGCGCCAGGCAGCCGCCCACCGCGATCTGCATCTCCGGGTTCGCGGCCTTCGCCGGGTAGAGGTGGCCCAGGTTGCCGTACAGCTTGTTGTCGGCGTTCTCGCGCACGGCGCAGGTGTTGAACACGACGAGGTCGGCCGGCCCGGCGCCGTCCTGCGCGGCGCGCACGTAGCCGGCCTGTTCGAGCAGCCCGGCGAGGCGCTCGGAGTCGTGCACATTCATCTGGCACCCGTAGGTGCGGATCTCGTACGTGCGCGCAATGCTCATGACGCGTCGAGGATACGGACCGCGGCGGCGCGTCAGTGCGCGATCTCGGTGCTGCGCGACTCGCGGACCACCGTCACCCGGATCTGCCCGGGATAGGTGAGCTCGTCCTCGATCTGCTTGGCGATCTCGCGGGCGAGCACCGAGGCGCCAAGGTCGTCCACCTCGCTGGGCGAGACCATGACGCGGACCTCGCGACCGGCTTGCATGGCGAACACCTTGTCGACACCGTCGTGGGTGGCCGCGATCTGCTCGATGCGCGACAGGCGCTGCACGTAGGACTCGAGGGACTCGCGGCGGGCGCCGGGCCGCGCCGCCGAGCACGTGTCGGCCGCCTGGGTCAGAACCGCCTCGATCGTGCGCGGCTGCACCTCGTTGTGGTGTGCCTCGACAGCGTGCGCGACGGCCTCGTCCTCGCCGTACTTGCGCAGCAACTGAGCGCCGACGATGGCGTGGCTGCCCTCCACCTCGTGGGTGAGGGCCTTGCCGATGTCGTGCAGGAAGGCACACCGCTTGATCAGCGTGGGCTCGACGCCGAGCTCGGCCGCCATCACCCCGGCAATGTGCGCGCTCTCGACCAGGTGGGCCAGCACGTTCTGGCCGTAGCTCGTGCGGTACTTCAGCCGGCCGATGGTCGGCAGCAGCCGCTCGTCCACGACGCCGACGCCGACCTCCGCGATGGCATCGCGCGCGGCGCGCAAGCACAACTGGTCGACCTCGGCGCGGCTCTGCTCGTAGGCCTCTTCGATGCTGTGCGGGTGGATCCGGCCGTCGAGGATCAGCTTCTCCAGCGTCAGCCGGCCGACCTCCCGGCGCACCGGGTCGAAGCTGGACAGCAGCACCGCCTCGGGGGTGTCGTCGATGAGCACGTTCACGCCGGTGATCGCCTCGAAGGCCCGGATATTGCGGCCCTCGCGACCGATGATGCGGCCCTTCATCTCGTCGGCGGGCAGATGCAGCACGCTGACCACCGACTCAGTGGTCTGCGCGCTCGCGACCCGCTGGACGGCTTCGGCGACGATGGCGCGGGCCTGCTCCGTGGCCTGCGTCCGCGCCCGGTCCTCGATGTCGCGCGCGAGCACCGCTGCGTCGCGACGGGCACCGGCGTCAACGGCGGCCAGCAACTGTTCGCGGGCGTCGGCGGTGCTCAGCCCGGCGACGCGCTCGAGTTCGCTGCGCTGCTCGCGCCGGGCGGCAGTGGCGGCGTCGTCGAGCTCGGCACGCCGGTCGGCGAGCTCGCGGGCGCGGGCGTCGAGCTCGGCGCGCTTGGCGTTGAGCTCGGCGGCGAGCTCGTGCAGCATCGTGGCGCGCTCGGCCATCCTGGCCTCGCGGGCGTCCAGGCGTGCCTCGGTGTGGTCGAGTCGTTGCTCGCGCTCTGCCAGGGCGGCGCGCCGCCGCTCGTCGTGCGCTGCGGGCGGCTCGGGCGCGGCGCTCCGGTCCGTCTCGACCGCCGCGGTGCCCTGCCGATCGGGATCCATGGGCGCCGGGTGTGGGGGGTTCGCGCCCCGGCGGCGGCCGACGGCGAGCGCGAAGCAGATCCCGACGATCAGCAGCGCCCCGATCGCTGCGTACCAGACCCCGGTCATCCGTGCCTCCCGATCCCCGGCCGGCGAAGCGTGCGCTCCGCGGACGTGCTGTGACCAGAAGCTGCCGGACAGCGCGACGGGTTCGCACGTGTGCGCTCGCCGACAGGTCGGCGAGTGGACGGCGCGCGGATCCGATACCCGGCTGCTGCTGGGCGCCGGGCAGGCTGTGGCGGGATCCCCTTTCGCTCGGCGGGTGGTCGGCTATGCGCCGGCGCCGGCGGTTCGACGGCGCCGTCGGTGTCTGACGGTCACTCCTGGTTCACCCGAGGTTATAGCGGGGGGACGGTAAATCAAACGCGTCGCGAGCGCCCGGGCCTGATCAGTCCGTCCAGCCGTCGAGGGCCTCGTCGCCGTCCGCGTCGGTCCGGGCCAGCGCGGTGCGCACGACCTCATAGGCGAGGCCGGGCGGATACCCCTTGCGACCCAGCAGTCCGACGAGCCGCCGCGTCGCGACGTCGACCGGCAGCCCGGCCAGCGCCGGCTGCCGCCGCCGGACGAGCTCGACCGCCCGGGCGCGTTCGCTGTCACCGTCGATCGAGGACAGCGCGGCGTCGATGTCGTCGCCGGACAGCCCCCGCTGGCGCAGCTTCACGGCGACCGCGCGTCGGGCCAGCCCGCGCTCGCGGTGTGCGGATCCGGCCATCGCGCAGGCGAGGGCCGCGTCGTCGATGAGCCCGACCTCGGTGTATCGGTCCAGCACCCGGCCGGACGCGTCGGCGGGTACGCCTTTGCGCTCGAGCGCCGTGGCGAGCTCGGCGCGGCTGCGGGCGCGTTGGGTCAGCAGCCGCAGGCAGATGGCGCGCGCGACCGACTCCGGATCGCCGAGCGGCTGCTCCGGGTCGCCGGGGACGGCCTCGGGCGACGCCACCTCAGAAGTCGACCGGGGCCGGCAACGGCTCGATCGGGACACCCGACTCGTCGACCCGCGCACCGATGCCGAGCTTTTCCTTGATCTTCTTCTCGATCTCGTCGGCGAGGTCGGGATTGTCGCGCAGGAACGAGCGGACGTTCTCCTTGCCCTGGCCCAGCTGATCGGATTCGTAGGTGTACCAGGCGCCGGACTTGCGGACCAGGCCCTGCTCGACACCGACGTCGATGAGCGAACCTTCGCGGCTGATCCCCTCGCCGTAGACGATGTCGAACTCGGCCTGCTTGAACGGTGGCGCCACCTTGTTCTTGACGACCTTGACGCGGGTGCGGTTGCCGACGGCTTCGGTGCCGTCCTTCAGCGTCTCGATCCGGCGCACATCCAGGCGCACCGAGGCGTAGAACTTCAGCGCCTTGCCGCCTGTCGTCGTCTCCGGGCTGCCGAACATGACGCCGATCTTTTCGCGGAGCTGGTTGATGAAGATGGCGGTGGTGCCGGAATTGCTGAGCGCACCGGTGATCTTGCGCAGTGCCTGGCTCATCAGTCGGGCCTGCAGGCCGACGTGGCTGTCGCCCATCTCGCCCTCGATCTCGGCGCGCGGGACGAGCGCGGCCACCGAGTCGATGACGATGACGTCGAGCGCGCCGGAACGGATCAGCATGTCGGCGATCTCGAGCGCCTGCTCACCGGTGTCCGGCTGGCTGACCAGCAGGGAGTCGGTGTCGACGCCCAGCGCCCGCGCGTACTCGGGATCGAGGGCGTGCTCGGCGTCGATGAACGCCGCAACGCCCCCCGCGGCCTGCGCGTTGGCCACCGCGTGCAGCGCGACGGTTGTCTTGCCGGAGCTCTCCGGGCCGTAGATCTCGATGACCCGTCCGCGGGGCAGGCCGCCGATGCCGAGCGCGACGTCGAGGGCGATGGAGCCGGTAGGAATGACCTCGATGGGCGCAGCGACCCGATCGCCGAGGCGCATGACCGCACCCTTGCCGTGCTGCTTGTCGATCTGCGCGAGAGCGACGTCGAGGGCCTTGTCGCGGTCGAAGCTGGTTGCCATCTCGGCACCCTTTCGTGAGGTCTGCTGGTGTCGTGTGCTGTGCGAGCGACGTTAGGGGCGGGTACCGACACAATCACCGCGCCGCGCTCGGCTGTGGACAGCCGAACTGTTCTCGGACAGCTCTTGTGGATATCGCCGTTGGCAGCCTAAGCCGAACACGTGTTCGACTGCACGCGACACGCCGGGATCAGCGCAAGGACGCCGGCATCTCGAACTCGGCGCAGACCGCACGCCACACGTCCTTGACCTCTACACCCGCGGCCAGCGCCTCGTCGATCGTCGAGCCGAGCTGCGGGATCCGGTAATCAGCGGCGACGCTCGCCGCATAGGACGGCCCGAAACGCTCACGCATGCGTCGCCAGAATTCGGTAAGTCGCACGACCACGACTCTACGATTCGAGTGTGACGCGCCCCGACGACTGGTACGCCATGCCCGTCCTGCCCGGCCGGCTGGTCTCCCTGCGGCCGCTGGTCGCCGAGGACGCCGAGGGCTATCTCGCCGCGGCCGGTACCGGGCCGTCGGCCGAGGAGGTGTTCCGCTGGCTCAACACCGTCGGTTCGGCAAGCGGCGCCCCGCGCACCCTCGACGACGCGCGGGTCGACGTCGCCGGCGCGCTGGCGCTGCGGGCACGCGGCGAACGGTTCGCCTACGCCCAGGTGGACGCGCGCACTGGCGAGTTCGCGGGGAGCACGTCGTTCTACGAGGTCGCGCCGGCGGTTCGCGCGCTGGGGATCGGCCACACCTGGCTGGGCACGCGCTGGTGGCGCACCGGGCACAACACCGAATCGAAGCTGCTCATGCTCACGCACGCATTCGAGACGTTGGGCGCAGCCCGAGTCGTCTGGCACACCGACATCCACAACGAGCGCTCGCAGGCGGCCATCGCCCGCCTCGGCGCGACCCGGGAAGGTGAGCTGCGCAAGCACCGCCTCCGGCGGGACGGCTCGTGGCGCACGACGGTGCAGTACTCGATGACCGACGACGACTGGCCGGCCACGAAGCGCTTCCTCACCGACCGGCTCGCCGCCTTCCCCGACGCATGAGCGACGCTGCGACACAGGCGGCGCGGCACCGGCCGCGGATCGGTACGTCGGGTTGGCTGTACCCGCCGTGGCGGGGCGAGTTCTATCCGCCGAAGCTCCCGCACCGCCGAGAGCTCGAGTACCTGTCGTCAAAGTTGAACAGCGTCGAGATCAACGGGACTTTCTACAGCCTGCAGCGGCCCAGTTCGTTCGCGCAGTGGCACGACAGCACGCCCGACGACTTCACCTTCGCGGTCAAGGGCCCACGCTTCGTCACGCACATGAAGAAGCTCAAGGACGTCGCCACTCCCCTGGCGAACTTCTTCGCGTCCGGCGTGCTCGCGTTGAAGGCGAAGCAGGGGCCGTTGCTCTGGCAGTTGCCGCCAAGCCTCGGCTTCGACGCCGAGCGGCTGGCGATTTTCTTCGCGCAGTTGCCCCGCTCGACGGACGAGGCCGCGTGGCTCGCGCGCCGGCACGACGAACGGATGACCGATCGCGCGCTACTGACCACCGACGCCGACCGCCCGCTGCGCCACGCGCTGGAGATACGTCACCGCAGCTTCGTGACACCGGCGTTCCCCGACCTGCTGCGCGAGCACGGAATTGCCCTGGTGATCGCCGACACCGCCGGGCGTTGGCCGCTGCTGCGCGACGTGACCGCCGACCTCGTCTACGTGCGGCTGCACGGCGACGTCGAGCTCTACACCAGCGGCTACACCGACGCCGCCCTGGACGTGTGGGCGGCGTCGATCCGCGAGTGGCTCGCCGCCGGGCTGCGGGTGCAGGTGCACTTCGACAACGACGTCAAGGTGCGCGCGCCATTCGACGCGATGTCGTTGTCGCAGAGACTCAGTCTCTCGTCGACCACGACATAGGCGGTTGATTACGGCCGCCCGATGCCCGCTCAGCTCGTCTGATGGATGAGGGTGCGGCGGACGTCGGCGTAGTGCCGGCGCAGCTCGTAGTCGATCGCGCGCATGATCGCGCCCGGCGCTATTGCGGCTGGCGGGACGGCCGGCCATTCCTGGGCCAGGCGGAGGCGCAAGCCCTCCGGCGGATGACTGCCATAACGCTCCGCATCGTGCCTGAGTGACAGCTGGACGGCGCGCGGCACCGCAGCGTCCCGCTGAGCAAGATCAGCCGATGCTGCCGCTCTCCACACCGCCGGATCGGCGGAGGCGCGGGCGGCCGCTCGGATGGCCTTTTCCGTGGTTCGGGAAAACAGCAGGGCCTTCTGCACGCTGACGAGCCCGGCGGTGCCGCCGAGTCGGAGGCCGAGGGCATCGGCGTAGATCTCGGCCTGTTTCTGGTCTCGCATCGACAGCCGCCACAGGATGGTGGTCAGACCCGACAACACCAGATAGGGCGCGACGAACAAGATTCGGAGCAGGAGGTCGGCAAGGTCTTCGACCGGCTGTATCTCGGAGTCGGGAACGTTGAGGCGGACCCGCCGCGGTGAAAAGATTTCCGCGAGCCGTGCAATCGATCCGGCACCCCAGACGCCATAAGCCGCGGTCGTCGGATCGCCATTGACGAGATGGCCGACCTCATGGCCGAGCAGCGCCAGTCGGGCATCGTCATCGATCGCTGCCCACAGCGGAAGCCCGATCGTCAGGACAGGGCGCCGACGCCAACCGGCGCAGAAGCACGAGGCGTTGTAGTTGGCGTCGACCCGCACCGAAGCGATCCGCGGTGCGCCGAGCTCTGCGCTCACGCTGTCGAGCAGTCGTCGCAGATGCGGCGACGATGCGTCGGACACGACGCCGTACTCATTCTTGAGGCGTGGCATTCGCGGGCGACATTCAATGCCGATGAGGAAAAGGAGCACGCCGAGGATCCGGACGGTCCACAGCGAGTGGCCGATGAACAGGTAGCAGCCGAAGCCCATCAGCGCGAGATCGCCGCCAACTACGACGAACGCAACTACGATCATGACGACGTCGGCGCGGGTACGGCCGGGACGCACCGGTACCTCATCCCGACACTCTTCCCACAACGCACGGTTCGCCGCGAAGCCGGCCAGGCGCTCCCGCTGCCGCCGGCGGTTGAGCATCCGATCGAGCCGACCTTCCTCGGGGAAGGCAAGCGACTCAAGATTCCACTCGCAATTCGGGCACCAGGACGGCTGGTCACGCTCGCGAGCCAGGGCAGATTCGCAGTTCGGACACCGCTGGTCGCCCGTCGTGCCAGTCGACTCCGATGAACCTGCGACGCGCGACACGAAGTCAGTATGCCGACCCCGTGCAGTCCACCAGACGGACATCATCTTCTAGGACGACCGCCGCGCTTCCAAGCCTGACGAACTACGACGGCAGCGCGTGGTTGAAGGTGTACCACGTGCCGCTGTCGGTGGTGCTCGGGGCGAAGGTCATGCTTCTGGCGATGCGCACCAACTGATCATCAGTGACATGGGAATGCGCGTTGTCGAGCCGGATGATGACGAACCAGTGGTCGACTTGGAACCGTAGTTCAGGCGCCCGCGTGTACTTCTGCGTGCCGATTGACTGCGTGCTGGACGTGAGCAGACCTGCGTGTGAGCCGATGCGGACCCGTCGTCCGCGAAAATCACCCAGCGAGCCGCCGGGTGGGGAGACGGTGCTTTCGACGTTGATCGAGATGTCATCGGTGCACGCGGCGCCAGATGGGCATCCTGAACCGTTGCCCGGAGCCGAAAGCAACAGCCGGGCACCGGCACGACCGACGTCGTTGTGGTGCAGGCTGGTCGTGCCGGTGTCTGCTGACAGGGGCAGCAGGCCGGCGAGGTCAGCTACGCGGAACGGCCTGACGAGTGCCTGCGACCTGTCGGGGTGGACTGCTGCTGCCATTGCCAGCAGTTTGGCCAGCGGATTGGAACCGAAGAACGTGGCCGCGACGCCGCCTTCGTGCTGGCCTCTTGCGGTGAGCAGCTCCGGGTCGAGGACGGATATGGTCGCCCAGGCATGGTCCGCGTATTGCCATGCAACTCCCGCCATGAAGCATGGGCCGCGCGTTGTCGCGCTCGGGCTGCACAGTCGGTGTGCGTCCCCTGTCACGTAGTAGCCGGAGATTCCGTTGCCGTGCACAGGGCGTCCGAACTTCACGACTGCGGCGTCGCCGAACGTTCCTTTGCGGTAGAGCGTGATGGAACCAAGAATCCCGCCAGAGCTCGTGTAGTAGTCACGTGTCCGGTAGCCGGAGCAGGTCGCGGCAGAGACGATCTGCGAGTCGAGGTCACTCACCCGGCCGACGGAGAACGTCGTGAATGACGGAGTGTTCGGGGTCGCGCACGGCAAAGTCGAGGTCGGGGTGACTGTGTCGGACGCCGTCCCGTCGCTCGACGAGTACCACGTCGCGGCCACGCCTACCGCAATGACGGCGACGGCGGCAGCGGCGACAAGAGGAAGCAGACGTTGCGACCGTCGGCGGTCGGCCGCGATCACCGATCCGTGGGCGGATTGAAGGATTCGTTCGACGAACGGCTCCGGCTCGGCCTCGTCGGCAAGGCGCTCGATGGCGAACCGCAGGTCGCTCTCCGTGGTCATGTTCGCTCCTCGAGTCGAGTCGTGTGACGCTCAGCCAGGTCGACGCGCAGGGCGGCCAGCCCGCGGGATGCGTATCCGCGCACCGTCACCGCCCGGCAACCCAAAACGCCGGCGATCTCGGCATCGCTGAGGCCCTCGTAGTACCGCAGGACAAGTACCGCCCGCTGACGAGCAGGCAGGCTGCGCAGCCGCTGGGCCAGCTGCGCCTCGTCGGCATAGTCTTCGAAGGAATCGATCGACGCCGTACAGGTTCAGGTAATTCCGCGTGCGGTATGACACGTGCCCACTTGCGTCGCCAAGACAGGTACTCGTTGGTCACCGCACGGCGGACGTAAGCATCGACTGCAGTCAGCGCGCCGATCTGATCCCAACGAGGGTGCACACGGAGCAACACCTCTTGCACGACGTCCTCGGCGATCCCGCGGTCGGCAGTCAGCGCAGTGGCGAACCGCAGCAGCGCCGGCACCCGCTCACGCACGAACTGTTCGAACTCCACTGACTGCTCCCCGTCCGGCTTGTCCACCAAGTAGACGCAACGGATCGCCAGAAAGTGGTCCCGGGCTCGCAAGCGCCGCCGCCAGGCGACAAGTCCGGACGTTGGCGAGGTGGACCCGCCCGGATCTCACCCAGGGTCCCGCGCCCTACCGTGCCTTTGATCTCGTTGCCCGAACTACCGACCTGAGCAAGCATTATCGGCGCCACGAGAGCGCGGCAGCCAGCACAACGCGGCATGAGAGCGCGGTCGCGCTCAACGCGGCAGAGCCGTCGTTGAAACCGAAGACCGAACCAGATCAAGACGGAGAAGATGTCTTCATGACGGAGCAACTTGCGGAGACCTGGGCCGTAGTGCGAAAGCAACTCGCTACGGCTCGCGGCCAGCTCACCAATCAGAGTGACGAAGAACTGGGTCTCTACGAACACTTCGTCGATCACAACGAACTGGGCCTCGCTCTCGATGCGTTGGCCGATGTAGCACACGCACAGCGCGCCCCCGGTGATGTGTGGCAAAGCCTCTCGGCAGCTGCGCAGACCATGGGCCTTGATGCGAAGGACACCGTCCATGGCCCAACGGTCCAGCGCATCTTGGATCACCTTTCTGCTGCCCATGACGTGCGCGGGCTCCAGCGCATGTTGAACGAGTGGGACCCGATCGGCGTCCGGCCCGACTCAGGTGGGCCGGACGACGAGTACTCCTGCCTCTACGCCCCGCTCCTCGACCGACTCGCGGGCGGCGGCGACGCGGCGGAGATCGCCTTGTACCTCCGCGCCGAGCTCGAAGGTCATTTCGGCCAGGCTGCAGACTATTCGCGACCCGAAGCGTTCGCCCGTCGGCTCGTGGAGTGGTTCACCGAAGGGGCTCCGGCCTGAGTTAGCGCCCGACCGCTCATCGGCATGAGCGGTCGAGCTGAGCGCACGGTCTGCGTTATGGCGATCGTGTCGAGGCGTTGGCCTGTTCCTTTGCGTCTCGCAACTGTTTCTGGTGCAGCATGTGATCGGCTTCCGTTCGTAGCTGCGGGTCTTCGCGTAGTTCGCTGATCAGCTGCCAGCGTTGCGCGATTCGCAACCGGGTTAGCGTGGCGAGGAAGAAGATGCGGTCGCTGCCGACGTCGGGATCGTGGAGCAGGTCGATGACGTCGTCGATGTTCGATCGTGAGGCCAGGTCCGATAGCGCCGCGGCGAGGGCCTCTTTAGTGTCCCGCTGGCCTGCGGGTCTAACGATCGCAGGATCGCGAGGAGTTCACTCCAATAGGGGCCGACTTCGGCAAGCGCGCAACGCGGCACGTGTGGACGTTGCTCCCGTCAGGTCGGCTCAGGGTCAGGTGTCGGGATTGGGTCGAGGTGCCTACCTGCCCGGGATGGCGGGGCTCGGCTTCGGCGCGTACGAATGCAACGATGCGAGTCCGCCGACCAGAAATGAGTGACGCATGGGCCTGACCGTGGCAGTGACGGGACCGACCGGCGAGATCGGGATGTCGGCCATCGCGGCCTTGGAGGCCCACCCGGACATCGAGCGCATCAACGGGATGGCCCGTCGACCGTTCGATCCCGCCGCGAACGGATGGACGAAGACCCGTTACCGCCAGGGCGACATCCTCGATCGCTCGGCCGTCGCCGCTCTCGTCGCCGACGCCGACGTCGTCGTGCACCTCGCGTACTTGATCATGGGCTCGCGCGAGGAGAGCCGCCGCATCAACCTCGAGGGCACCCGCAACGTCTTCGAAGCCACGGTCGCCGCCGATCGTCCGGGCCGGCTCGTCTACACGTCGTCTGTCGCCGCCTACGGCTACTACAGCGACAATCCGACGCCGTTGACCGAAGACGTCGCCGCCCGCGGTTCGCAGGAGCACTATTACTCCGAACAGAAAGCCGAGTGCGAGGCCGTCCTGCGCGAGGTCACCGACGGCGCCGACCTCGAGGTCTACGTGCTGCGGCCCTGCATCGTCGCCGGGCCCAAGGCGCCGGCCCTGGCCACCTCGATGCCGTGGCAGCAGGTGCTCGACCGGATGCCTGCAGCGCTACGCCCCGCGATCGCCGGACTGCAAGGGATGCTGCCCCTGATGCCGGACCCGGGCCACCCGGTCCAGCTCGTGCACCACGATGACGTCGCCCAGGCCATCGCGCTGTCCACTGTCGGCGCGGGCGAACCCGGGGCCTACAACCTCGCAGCCGACGGCGTCGTGACTCTGGGCGACGTAGCCAAGGCAACAGGGACCCGATCCGTGCGCGTACCTGCGTCCTTCGCCACGGCCGCTTCGGCGGTGCTCAAGAGCCTGCCCATGGTTCCTGCGGCTGCCGAGTGGGTGCACGTAGCCCGCACGTCCGTCGTCATGGATACCTCCCGTGCGAAGGAGACGCTCGGCTGGCGACCGGAACACACGAGCCAGGAAACCTTGGACTCACTCGCGGCCGCCTCGGCGACCTAGTGCTGCCTTCGCCGATGTGGACCGGCTGCTCGGTGGCTGATCTTCGGCGCCTGCTGCGCTGCGACCGAGCCGGCCCCGCGCGATGTAGACCGCCCACACCACGAGCGGAATCTGCAGAGGTAACCGTCCGTACGCGACGAGCTTGCTGCCGTGGCCGTGCCAGGCGTGGACAGCCATGTCGATGTTCGCCGGGAAGACGAGAACGAACAGCGCAGCGCAGGCCCAGGCGGCCGCGCGCCGCGTCCGTGGGATGAGCAACCCGACCGCGCAAGCGAGTTCACCGACGCCACTGACCCGCACCCAGAAGGCAGGCGAGCCGAGGAAACGCGGCACGATCGACTCGAATCCGCTCGGCGACGCGAAGTGCCACGTGCCGGTCGTCAGGAGCAACGCGCCGAGCGCGACGGCGGCAACCGTGACGCGTCGGCGGGGGTTCATCGTTCTTATGGTGCTCCGTGCAACCTACGTGCGCGGCCCGGACGGGTCATCGTCTCCCTGGCCGAGCGGATCGGTTGACGCCCGCGGCGCGCGCCAGGGTGTCCAGGTAGGCGTCGGTGAGCGCCACCTGGCGTACGGCGGGGAATGCGGCGAAGCCCAACACCGCCTGCACAGCGAGGCCGAGCGCGACCGCGTGCAACGTGGCCGCGAGCTGCGCCGGGTCGGCCCCGCTCAGCTCGCTCAAGCCCGGGACACCCTCGAGGGCGAATCAGAGATCATGCGACTCGTGCGGACGGACCTGTAGCCAGCGTGACTCCGTCGCCTAGCCCATCTGCTGACAACCATCCCGGCTAGGGACCGGGGTGTGCAGGTCGTCAGCGGCGACACCAGCAGATCGCGAGGCGGTGGTGACGGGATGTCCAGCCGGTCAGCGCGTCGACGCCGAACTCGCGCGCGCTCGGTCAGGCCTACGCGTCCGGCCGGCTCGAGCGCCAGGTCCGGAAGGCGTCGATCAGCTGACCGCGGGCCTCGGGCGAAATCGTGTCCAGGCTGACTCGCCCGAGCACTTGGGCGGCGTCGCGGATCTGGCGCAGGTAGCGGGCGCATCCGGGGCACGCGGCCACGTGCTGCTCGAACCGGCGGCGGCGGTCGGCGTCGAGGCGGCGCTCCAGGTAGTCGGTCACGAGCTCGACAAGCTCGCGGCACGTCATGCCACCGGAGTCGACGTCGTCCTCGTTGGTCATGGCACCGGCTCGAAGTAGCCGGCGAGCGCGTCGCGGATGCGGGCGCGACCGCGGTGCAGCAGAACCCGTTGGTTCGCCGCGGTCAGTTGCAGCAGTGCACACACTTCGTCGGAGTCGTACCCTCCAACGTCGCGCAACGACACCACGATCCGCTGCTGTTCGGGAAGTTTCGCCAGTTCGCGACCCACCAGCGCGAGCGCCTCCCCGGACAACAGGGTGTGCTCGGGCGAGGCGCGCCACGGCATCGGGAACAGCACCCAGCGCCCCGGCCACAGAGCGTCCGCCGGCTGGAAGCGGTCGGGGCTCACCGTCGGCCCGTCACCGGTGAGGTGCATGTCCACCGGCGTGCTGCGCTTCTCGCGCACGCCCCTGGTCTTGGCGATGTTGACCAGCACCCGGAACAGCCAGGTACGCAGGCTCGAGCGGCCTTCGAAGCCGTCGATCCCTTTGAGCACCGCAAACCACGTGTCCTGCACGACGTCCTGGGCCGTCTCGCGCGATGCGACGTGCAGGCGGGCGACGGCCAGCATCGACGGGCTGTAGCGGTCGAGGAGCTCGGCGAAGGCTGCCTCGTCCCCGGCCCGCAGCCGGTCGACGAGCTCGTCGTCCGGACCGCTCACCTGCACCTCCGGCGCACAACCTAGGCGGGGCACCGAGTGTGGCAGAAGGCGATCGTCGCGCGGTGTAGGCAACGGTGGAATGAACGATCAGCGGTACTCCGGGTTCTCGTAGTCGAAGCGACAGCCGGCGTCCCATTCCGAGCGCTGGTTGCCGTAGGCCGGCACGCCGCCCGCGTCCTTGAGGATCCGGGCCAGGTGGATGAGATTCCACGTCATGAAGGTGGTGTTGCGGTTGGTGAAGTCGTTCTCCGGTCCACCGGAACCGGCGTCGAGATAGGACGGGCCGGGGCCGGCCTCGCCGATCCAGCCGGCGTCGGCTTGCGGCGGGATGGTGTAGCCGATGTGCTGCAGGGTGTAGAGGATGTTCATCGCGCAGTGCTTGATGCCGTCCTCGTTGCCGGTGATGAAACAGCCGGCCACCCGGCCGTAGTAGAGGTACTGCCCGGCGTCATTGAGCAGGTGCGATCCGCCATACAGGCGCTCGTGCACCTGCTTCATGATCGAGCTGTTGTCGCCGAGCCAGATCGGGCCGGCAAGCACGAGGATGTCAGCGGCCAGCACCTTCTCGAAGATCTCGGGCCAGTCGTCCGTGGCGGCACCGTGCTCGCGCATGTCCGGCCAGACCCCGGTGGCGATGTCGTGGTCGACGGCGCGCACGAGGTCGACATGGATGCCGTGCCGGCGCATGATGCCGGCGCTGGCGTCCACCAGGCCCTGCGTGTTGCTCGGCTCGGGTGATCTCTTGAGCGTGCAGTTGATGAACAGCGCGCGCAGGTCGCTGTAGTCGGGCAGGGTGGCGGTCATCGGTGTCCTTCCGAAGCTCGGTTGTGGACGAGCGAGTGGTCAAAGCAGCTGGGCGTCCGATCGACCTCGACGCTGGCAGCACTCCCCCGCATCTGCATGTGTCGCAGTGCAGTGCCGGCAGGAGCCCCGCGCGTTACACCGGCGCAGCAAGCGCCCGACTCGGATAAGCGGGCAGCACCTCGAGATGTGAGGCGACCACCGCGCGATTCCCGAGAAGACGCAGCCAAACAGTGCAACTCATGTCCCGCCCGGCAGCGGCGCCTGGGCGCCCGCAAATGCGGGTTGACACGCGGCGCAATTGCCGCCACCCCTGATCGTGACTTGGCCGAAGGCTGGAGCCGCGCGGCATGAGAGCACCCAGGTATGCCGCTTGCGGCGCAACGGATCATTCAGCCATGGACGCTGCATCGTTAGGACCTGATGGACAGGTGCGCATCGACGAGTTCGAGCTGGTTCGCGAATGGCCGTCCTTGGTTGAACTTGCGGCTGACTACTGGCGATACGAACGTCTGACGGGTCGCGACCGCGAGGCAGACGACATGGCGGCATGGGAATGCGTGCACGATCTGGTCGGCGAACCAGCCTGGGAGCGCGCGGTGGATCTGATTGACGCATTACTTGCACAGGCGTCCGACGATGGCGAGGCAATGCTGGTCGGCGCCGGTCCGCTCGAGGACTTGCTCAGTCCGCGGACACAGGGTGCGATGTTCATCGCGGGCGTCGAGCAGCATGCTCGCCGAGACCGTATGTGGGCGGTGGCTGTCGCCGGCATCTGGTTGGACCGAGCCGCCGATCCGGAGGTGAACCGGCGCTTGGCCGTCTTCGGCGCCAGGCATGCGGACGGCGAGGCCCCTACCTGACGTGACCCGGTTGCCGTGCGTGAAGTCGGACTGCGCTCACCGCGGCGTGAGCGGACGTTGATTACCAGGCGTCGACGGTTTCGCCGCCCCACTCCTCAGGCGCGACATCGACGATCGTCTGCGAGAAGGTCCAGTGGTGCCCCCACGGATCCAGGACCGTGCACTGGCGTTCGCCGAACGGAAGATCGGTCGGCTCCATCAGAATAGTTCCGCCTCGTTCGACCGCCCGGTCGCGCTGTTCTTGCGCGTCGGTCACTCGCACCATGACGGAGCCCGTGACGACCTCGGGGTCAGGGGCGCGCCGACGTCCTCCGGTGTCGGCGATGATCACCGCGGCGTCACCGACTGACATCTGGGCGCGGTGATCCTCGCCAATCCGGACCCGCTCGGTGAACCCGAACGAGGCCGACAGCCAGGCCACGGCATCGCGCACATCCGGATAACTCAACACGGGAATCACGGTCGGCGGAGGGATCGAACGATTGGGCCTCATGCACCCATCCACCCACGTCCGAGAGCGTCCCGCAATCACGCTCATCGACAGATTTGCGCGCTGCTTGTGACAGATCCGCTAGAGCCGCTCCGCGGCAGAGCCGGTTGCGTGGGTTTCCCTGCGCAACCGATCAGGTGGCGGCGATGACGGTTCCCAGAATGATGACAGCGACGGCAATCGGTTTGCCGCACCTCAGCACTGAGGCGGCGTGCCGGTACGAAGCTTTGCCTCGCGCATCGCGGGCAGCTTGCTCGGCAGGGCGACTTCGAAGCACGAAACGCCTCAGACCCTTGCGTCGTCACACCAAATCTGACGAGCGCGGCAATGATCGCCCAGCCGACGATGTACGCGACGCCGAGGCCGATGACGGCGCCTCCGGCGAACGGGTGCATCGGAACCAGTTCTTCTCGCAAGGGTCGGCTAATTCTGCACGCTATTGGTTCGACGCGTGAGGTCGACTTGTAGCAACGGCGGGGCCTCGGCATGAACAGTTCTTGCTCCTCACGCCCGCCTACAGCTGATCTAGCAGGCAGGCCTCCTAGTTAGCACAGTGCGGCAGGAGAGCGCGGTCAGCGGCAATGAGAGCCCGGACGGTGAGCGCGGAATCAGGAGCCGGTCGCCTCGAAGTCCGCAATCCGGGCCTGCAACAACTTTTCAAGCAGGGCCGTGGGGAGTTCGCGGTTGTAGGGCAGCTTGACGAAACCCTCTCCCGACTCGTAACCGGACGCCTCGACGACAGCCTTCTGGGTGGCGAAGAACTCCGTCTTGAAGCGTAGCGAGCAGTGGCTCTTGAAATTTTGCAGCATCCACAGGTTGGCCCTGTCGCCGCGCACGTAGACCGGCAGGTTGTACTTCAGCTCCTCGCGCGCCTGCGGGTCGGCCGCCCGACTCAGCTCGCGCAGTGCCTCAAGATGCGGGCGTTGAACGTCTGTCACCTGGTCGAAGAAGTCATCGACACTCTTCCGCTTGGGCATCGGCACGGCGCGACGGTACCTCTCGCCGGACACGGAGCGGGAGTCTTCGCGGAAACCGCCGAGCTGCGAAATGTGTCCGCGCCGAATGCTCGATCATCGCTGTCACAAGCCGATAGCCCCCGCTCGGCATGACGGCGCGACAGCGCTCAACGCGGCAAAGCCGCCACGCGCCATGAGAACGCAGTGACCTGCCGAACGCTGAGATGCGTCTTGCTCCGTCGCAGCGGCAAACGACTAGCCCTTCCTGGATCGCGGACCCTGCCGAAGTGAAACCGCCGCAGGTAGAACAGACGAGATCGCGACTAGGCCACCGAATAGGCGTATGTAAATGTTCAAGTTGCTCAGTGCGAGCCACGCCCCGCCAGCCATGTAAGCGCAGAACCCGACGGCAGCCAAGTACCAGGTCCGGCGCGTGTACTTATTGGCCGTCCAGCCTTGGCGGTACCTAGCGCGCAGGCTCATGTTGGCATTCTGTCCCGCACGGCCATGACCCGGCTCATGGGTAGAGCCGCTACGCGGCAAGTCCGGCAGACTCGCACTCGGCAAGCCGTAGAGCCGCTCCGCGGCATCAGCGGACGCCGGTCTTTAGCGTTCGGTTAGCCGCAGGTAGTAACCGCTCGGGTCGATGACGCGGAAGTCCCGCAAACCCCAAGGCTGTGACGCGAGCTCCTCCGCGATAGGCCAGCCGGCCCGATGTACACGGTCATGACATCGTTCTACATCGTCGACTTCGATAACGATCTCCACGCCAGTCGGCGGTCGTCTGGCAGCGTGGTTCTCCTCGGGCCGTTGCGCTGCTCCGATGCGCACAGTGTCGAGGCCAAGAGCGAGGTACGGATGCTCGGCGTCTCGCTCATCACGTTCGACAGCAAAGCCGAGGACCCGGACGTAGAAGTCGGCGGTCGCGTCGAGGTCGCTAGGAAAGATCTCGCACCGCAATGAAGAGGTCACGAGACCACAATGCACCAGAGGTGACCGGGTCCCTGAGGCGTTCAGCGCGGCAGATCCGGTGGGGCCGCTGCGCCGCATGACCATGCGGTGGCGCTCAACGCGGCATGAGAGCGCGGTGGCGCTCAACGCGGCATGAGCGGTTACTCGGCGGGCCGTGACGCCGCGCGAACCGAGGCCGCCGTCAGTCACCAACAACCGCGACGAAGTGACCTCCGCTACGGCAGAACCACCAAGCGCTCGCCAGGTCTTCACCCGGCAGCGTCCTGGGGCGAGCGTATAGCTGGGGACCGTTGTGGTCCGCGCAGTCCGGCCACGCCAAGTACCAGATCTCCAAGAGCGTGTCGCTCACGCTGGCAGCCGCCGCACATTGCAGGTCGACAGCACTGTTCAGTGGTTCAAGCTCCGCTGCGTTGGTGTCCCAACCTGAGCCTGCCAACTCAGCGCGGAACGTGGGGACGACCACCTGCTCAAACTGATCCGTGGCCACTGCGCTGAAACGGAACTCCCCAAACCCTGTCGCTGCGAGATCTCGCTGCACCACCGACAACGCCCGATCGCAACGCTCGATGAGCGCCGACTCTGCAGGCAGCGCTACCCCGACCGATCGCAGTACCTCTCGCATCGCAGTCGCGGCGAGGTCGTCCGCTTCATGCTTGGTCGTCCCCGCAAGTCGGCGCAGCTCCTCTGAGTCGAAGCCCTCGACCAACCACTGCGCGGCCAGGTCTGGCCAATCCTCCGCATCCACCCACGTATCACCTGTAGCCAACTGCTCCGGGGTGATCACGGCTCAATCATCCTCACCCAGCTCACTCACCGCTCGTTGGTACGCGCAGTAGCGCTCACCGCGGCAGAAGCGGGCGATTCCCCGTTGCCGCTTTGGATAGCCTTCCTGTCGTGGCCCATCTTTCACGTGCGGTCGCTTCCCTGCGCATCATTGGCGAGCACCTTGTCCCGGGCGACGTTTCAGTCCTGCTGGGCTGTGAACCGACCAGTCGCTGGACCAAGGGAGACAAGCTCGCGTCACACGGGGCAACGAGGACAGCGCGCTTCGGTATGTGGAGTCTTGAAGCCCGCGAAACCGAGCCTGTCGACCTGGACGGCCAGGTGAACGCGATCCTGAGCCGTCTAACAACCGATAAGGCGGTGTGGGCGAAGCTCGGCGCTGAGTACGACATCGACCTGTTCTGTGGGTGGTTTATGGAGTACGGGAACGAGGGTGTGTCCATCAACCCGGAAACGATGGCGGCGCTTGGAACCCGAGGCATCCTGCTCGACATCGATTTGTACAGCGGCGACAGCGATAAGGCGCCCGGCTAGGTCCCGAACGCGAGCAACATCATCGACCGCTCATCGGCATGAGCGGTGGGGCTTGTGCGAGCTCCTCAAGGCGGTTGACCACCCGGGGATGCCGGAGATCAACAGGGTTCGACGACCGCCCAATCGACACACATTCGATCAACGCTCGCTTGGGCAGGGGATCGGTGAGCGCGCCATATTGGCCTGGTCGCACATCGAAGACCGCACCGCCCGGTGGGTCGTCGTCACGAGATCGTGATGCCCTTCAGCGCGAGAGGTCGTGGCGCACCGCGCTGCGTCACTCATCAACTCCTATCCATCATTGAGAGGTCTTCCACACGAAGCCGCCCGCTACCGTAACCGCACGTAGCGCACGACGATCTTGACCGAGGTTGATCCTGAGATGCTTTGTGCTGTGCCGTTGATGTAGGCATAGCGTCCGGTTCCGCCGACGACTGCATCGGTGGTGTTGTCGCTGCTGTTGTCGACACCGTCGGTGACGATCTGTCCGTGGTGCAGGGTCAGTGAGCCCGTGCAGTGGGTGAGCAGGTTCTTGGCGTTGGTTCCAGCGATGATCTGACATGTGTCGTCGAAGCGGCCGGTGACCTTGCCGTGCCTGCGGACCGGACCGCCGTCGAGGAATTCGTCGCCGATCTTCGGGTGTTGGGGATCTTTGCCGACGAAATGCGATGTGCCGTCGGCATAGCGACCGGTGAAGGTCATCTTATGGACGACGACCATCGACGAGGCGCCGGCCGCGGCGGGTAACGCGTTTACGGCGAGGACCGTTCCCACTCCGACCGCGCTCGCGATGAGGGTGGTGCGGTGGATCGAACGTTGCGACAGCGGTTTGATGTTCATTGATCGACTCCCGAAGCGAGTGGTTCGTCGTGCGCGAACCGGACGCTGCCAGCCTGGCGGCGAACCGGATGGTCGCGCATCATGCGCTTCGCATAGAGAGCCTGTGCTCGCGGTGTCGATCGTCGGCCTCGATGTACCTCTCAAGGATGACTGTTGTCGTCGCTGCGTCAGTTCTCGCCAGGGCGGACCAGCCCACATTCGTAGGCCAGCACCACCGCGTGCACCCGGTCTGGCAGAGCCAACTTGGTCAGGATGCGCGTGACATGCGTCTTGACGGTGGCCTCGGAGAGGAACAGGCGCTGCGCGATCTGGGCATTGGTGAGTCCTTGCGCGATCTCGCGAATGACGTCGAGCTCGCGCTGGGTCAACGCCGCCAGTGCGGGCGGCACACCTTGAGAAGGTGGGGGAAGCCGGGTGAACGCTTGTACGAGCCGAGCCGTCACTGACGGCGAGAGCAGCGTGTCACCCCGTGCTACCGACCGGACGGCATCGGCCAAGCGCTCCGGCGGTGTGTCCTTCGTCAGGAATCCGCTGGCGCCGTTTACCAGAGCGGCGTAGACGTGTTCGTCGATGTCGAACGTGGTCAGCACCAGGACGCGCGGACCACTCGTGCTGACGATTCGCCGAGTTGCTTCGATACCGTCCGTTCCGGGCATCCGCAGATCCATTAACACCACGTCTGGGACCGTGTGCCGGCAGAGTTCGACGGCGGTGTCTCCGTCTGCCGCTTCCCCGACGACGCTGATGTCAGCTTGCCGGTCCAGGATTGCGCGAAACCCGCCGCGGACGAGCGCCTCGTCGTCGACGATGACGACGCGGATGGGCTGACGCGGCGCGGGCTTGTCGGGTCGGGACGCGGCGGTCATCCGGGCCGCGGAAGCTCGACGCGCACCGCGAATCCCTCCCCTTTACGACCGGCGCGCAGCTGGCCGCCGAACATTGCGACGCGCTCGTGCATGCCGTGCAGACCGTGACCGCCGCCGTGCGGCTTTGGCCGGGCACCTCGCGGCCCGTCGTCGACGACATCGATGAGCATCCCCGCGGTGTAGTCGACGCGGACGCGCACCGAAGTCGGTCCGGCATGTTTGAGGACGTTCGTCAGAGCCTCCTGCACCACGCGATAGGCCGAGACGTCGAGGCTGGGCGCCAACTGCGGCGCGGCGCCGGTGACGGTCAAATCGACATCCAGACCCGCCTGCGTCATCTGCTCGATCAGTGCGGCAAGCTGCGACAGTCCCGGCGCCGGCGTCAACTCCCGCGCGGAGACCTCGGGCGCGGCGGAGAACGCGGATAAGTGCTCGGGTGAGGCAACCGCGTCGGTCTCGTCGAAGGCGCGCAGCAACCCGAGCATCCGCCGCAAATCGGCCGTTGCCACCCTTCCGCTCTGTTCGATCGCGAGCAGGCTGGCGCGCGCGGCGTCGACGTCGTCGTCGAGCGCTAGCCGCGCCGCGCCGGCCTGCACAATGATCAACGCAACGGCATGGGCCACCACGTCGTGCAGGTCGCGGGCCAGCCGGGCACGTTCGTCCAGGACCGCCAACCGTTCCCGCTGCTCTTGTTCGCGTGCAAGCTGATCAAGCGCGGTAGTCAAAGCCAGTTGGGTAAGGGCGTTGCGGCGGAGGACTCGTCCAGTGCTCCAACACAACCCGTAGACCAAGATCCCGAAAATGATGTTGCCGGGTGACACGGTCGACGGCGCCCGGAGGGCGTAAATCGCGATCATCGCGGTAAGGATCACTGGCGCCCAGCGGGCGGTGGAGATCGTGAGGTGCCGGGCGACTGTATAGAGGTAGATGCCGGTGACGAACGAGCCGGTGAACGCGAACAGGGTGTGGTCGACGAACAGAGACGGCACGGCGACGACAAGACAGCCGAACACGAAAGTCCTCATCGGCGCGCGCCGGCGTAGTGCCAACGGCAGGATCAACAACGCAGACAGCGGCACGTTCAACCACAGCGGGCCGGCCTGATGCCCGTCGTCGCCCGGGTTGGCGTACTCGAACACCGCCAGGACGGCCAGCATCGCCGCGAGGAGCGAGTCGGCGAGCAGCGGGGGCACCCCCCGGTACAAGCGAAGCACCGACTGCCGGTCCATGATCGTCCCCTCCGCCAGGGCAACTCGGAACTGGACCGTACTCCCGCCGTAGGTCACGTCGCGTCGCCCGAACGATGTACGTCGCTACACCCCGGCGCGACCCGGCCTCTCGATTGCACCAGTGTTGGCGCAAGGGGTAAGAGATCGTCGGAGTCGACCATAAGTGGCAGACCGAGGAGGTAACAGCCGCTGGCCGACCTATGAGAATGCGGAGCCCGATGATGGACGGTTACTGGTTAGCAGGGTCGCCCGCCAACGGTCGCAAGACCAGTAGCAACCGGCTCTCGGCTTTCGATCTGATTGCTGCGAGCGATTCTGCGGACGTCGCCCGGCGCAGCATCATGGCCTTGCTTGACGTTTTCTGAGATCGCGGCGACGGCCGTGCTGGATCTTCAGGCTCTACGCTTCGCACAGTTGGAGGCAGCCCGCATTCGTCAAGAGCGCGATGACCTGCGGAGCGAGTCCAGCTAGCGCAGGAGAGGCCGGCGTGCTCTGTACGTCGGCCGCTTGGGCAATTACCGTCGGACCATGAAGATCACGAACATCGGCGCGGGTGACGGGCTCGAACCGTTGCATTGGGAAGCAGTGCAGGAGCGCCTGAACGCCGGTGACCCTCCGGCCGTCGGGGCTCACAACCAGCGCACGACGTGGTTGGCCACCGTGAACTCAGACGGCAGTCCCCATGTCACAGCAGTCGGTGCGCTGTGGCTGGATGACGCGTTCTGGTTCCAGACCGGGGCCGCTACCGGCAAGGCGCGCAATGTCGCTCGCGACCCGAGGTGCGCGATCTCGACCTCGATCCTCGACATGGACGTCGTCGTCGAGGGCAGCGCCGAGCGAGTTACCGACGCTGCGACCGTTGCACGGCTGGCCCGCGCGTGGGCCGATCAGGGCTGGCCAGTGGAGCCCGACGTTGACGGCACCGGCCTCACAGCGCCATTCAATGCACCCGGACTTGGGCCCGCGCCTTGGCAGGTATATCGGCAAGCGCCGCAGTCCGTGTCCGCTGTTCTCGGCGTCGAACCCGGTGGCTCGACCCGCTTCGTCTTCTGACGACATTGCCACGTCAAGGCTGACAACCGGCGACGCGCACCGCGTCAATTCGTGCGGTCACCCTCGCCGGTTCGGTGGCGTGGTGCGCTTATCGTCGGCCCGGGACGATCTCCACCATGATCCCGTTGGGGTCTGGGAAAGCAAATGTTCCGAGTTCCGGGAACTCGCGAGTAGCGATGCCCTCGGCTTCGAGACGTTCTTGCAGGTCGGCCACAGCCCGGGCGCTCGGCTGGTAAAGGGCGACGTGTGCGAGGAGCCCAGGGCCAGAACTGAACGACGACAGGCTGGTCTCGCTCAAGGGCAGATCGAGCTCGCGGTTTTCCCAGAAGTGCAACCCGCGTCGGCCCGAGTCACTCGGTTCCAGATGCACGTACGCGTGCCGACCTCGCGGCGAGTCGGCGACGTCGCTGGTCTTAAGACCAATGACCGAGCGGTAGAAGTCGAGTGTGCGGTCAAGGTCCCTCGTGTAGAGCGCGAGGTGGTGAATGCCAGCGAACTCGGCCGTCATGCGAGCGGCCTCCCGTCGACGTGAGATCGTCGACGTGAACGGTACCGGGCACGAGGTGCACATCGGACTTGCCAGCCCTCGGCGCCGTCCGTCGCCATCGTGCGCGCTCATCGGCAGGAGAGCGCAAACAGCGGCAGAGCCACTTATGCACGCGCCGCCGGACAGGGGTCACGGCGCCAACTACAGGGCGCCCGACAACAGGAGCATCGCATGCTCGACGGCCACGGATCCCCAGACGGGTGCCCAACAACGGGCGTTGCCGGGTTCGGGTTCCATACACGTAGGGTTTCGCCCGATTCATCGAGGGGCCGTCGGATCTAGCGTCCGAGTGCGGACAGCAGATCGTGCGCCGGGATCGTCTTGGCCCGACGCCACGTGCCGAAGGTCCACGTCATCAAGCGTTGCCACGCAGTGATCTTCCGATGACCGAGGAGAACTCCAATGCACAAAGCATTCAGGTCCTTGACGACCTCGAAGCCGAACTACTACCGAGTTGTCACCCCACTCGCGTTCATCATCGCCGTCAGCGGCGTGGCCGGCTGTGGCAGCAACAGCAAATCCAACGCCAGCCACGCCTCAACCGCTCCTTCCAGTAGCTCCGCATCCGCTGGCCCATCCTCGACCCGGTCAGCATCGTCCTCGGGGTCCGAGACCTCTGGCGTTGCCCCTGCGCCGGGCGGCGACAGCGCGGCTGTGAAGGTCACACTCGGCAAACATGTGACTTCGGGTGAGCTCGGTTTGGCGTCAGTAGCCTTGACCGTGACGAATCGTTCGAGCCAGCGAAGCAACTACGCCATCACACTTGCGCTCGTGTCGGTAAACGGCAAGCAGCTTGCCACCAAGACAGCGTTCGTCAACGACCTCGGACCGGGCCAATCCACCACGCGGCCCGTGAATTTCCTGCAAAGTTACAAAGCCGTGCCGGCTAGCACGCGAGTCACCCTGCTGACCACGCAGCGCTACCCCTCGTGATAGCGACCAGGACGGCTGGATAGCAATCCGACCACGTCGTGACAGCGCTCGGCGCGAGGATGCCGTGACCTCCACCCGGACCCTGGCCGTCAATGGTCATACGCCGACCCTCGCTTCGGGCGTGCTGATCACCAGGCGCGCGACGTCGAGACGCCCGCCCGCTCATCGGCACGTCCGGCTGTCCCTTCGCCGCTATCGGTCAGTCCTCTGCAGCCGCGGCCGGCATCCGGTCGCCGATCAGGTCCATGACCGAGGAGTCGGTCAGGGTGGTGACGTCGCCGAGCTCGCGGTGGTCGGCGACGTCGCGCAGCAGCCGGCGCATGATCTTGCCGGAGCGGGTCTTGGGCAGCTCGGGCACCACCATGATCTGCCGCGGCTTGGCGATCGCACCGATCTCCTTCGCCACGTGATCGCGCAGCGTCTTGACCAGTTGCTCGCCCTCGGACTCCTCCGTGACGTTGCCGCGCAGGATCACGAACGCCACGATGCCCTGGCCGGTGGTCGGGTCCGTGGCACCGACAACTGCCGCCTCGGCGACCGACGGGTGCGACACCAGCGCGGACTCGACCTCCGTGGTCGAGATGCGGTGGCCGGACACATTCATCACGTCGTCGACGCGGCCCAGCAGCCACAGGTCGCCGTCGTCGTCGAGCTTCGCGCCGTCGCCGGCGAAGTAGTAACCCTGGCCGGCGAACTTGCTCCCAGTAGGTCTCGATGAAGCGGTCGCGGTCGCCCCAGATGCCGCGGGTCATCGACGGCCACGGCTCGGTGAGCACGAGCAGGCCGCCGTTGCCGTTGCCCACCGCGTTCCCGTCGTTGTCGACGACCTCGGCGCCGATCCCGGGCAGCGGCCGGGTGGCCGAGCCGGGCTTGGTCCCTGTGACGCCGGGCAGCGGGCTGATCATGATCGCGCCGGTCTCGGTCTGCCACCACGTGTCGACGACCGGGCAGCGCTCGCCGCCGAAGTTCTTGCGGTACCACATCCAGGCCTCGGGGTTGATCGGCTCACCGACCGAACCCAGCAGCCGCAGCGAGGACAGGTCGTGCCCGGCCGGGACGTCCTCGCCCCACTTCATGAACGTGCGGATCGTGGTCGGCGCGGTGTACAGGATGCTGATCTTGTACTTCTCGATCATCTGGAACCAGCGGTGCTCGTCGGGCGTGTTCGGCGTGCCCTCGTACATGAACGACGTGGCCCGGTTCGCCAGCGGTCCGTAGACGATGTAGGAGTGCCCGGTGATCCAGCCGATGTCCGCCCCGCACCAGTAGAGGTCGGAGTCCGGCTTCAGGTCGAAGACGGCGTGATGGGTCCACGCCACCTGGGTCAGGTAGCCGCCTGAGGTGTGCAGGATGCCCTTGGGCTTGCCGGTGGTGCCCGAGGTGTACATGACGAACAGCGGGTGCTCGGCGTCGAAGAACTCGCACTCGTGCTCGCTGGACGCGTTGTCGACGGCGTCGTGCCACCAGACGTCGCGCCCGTCGTCCCACTCGACGTCCTGACCGGTGCGGCGGACGACGAGGACCTTGCGCACGTCCGGCGCACTTCTGCAGCGGCTTCGTCGACGACCGTCTTGAGCCCGGACGGCGAGCCGCGGCGGTAGCCACCGTCGGCGGTGATGACGACGTGCGCCTCGCAGTCGATGATCCGGCCCGAGAGCGCCGTGGAGGAGAAGCCGCCGAACACGACCGTGTGCGGTGCCCCCAGGCGCGCGCACGCCAGCATCGCGACGACCGTCTCCGGGATCATCGGCATGTAGATCGCGACCCGGTCGCCGGTCTGCACGCCGAGGTCGACCAGCGCGTTGGCCGCGCGGCAGACCTCGTCCTTGAGCTCGGCGTAGGTGATGGTGCGCGTGTCGTCGGCGGGTTCGCCCTCCCAGCGGATAGGCGACCTGGTCGCCGTGGCCGTCCTCGACGTGCCGATCGACGCAGTTGTAGGCGACGTTGAGCTTGCCGCCGACGAACCACTTGGCGAACGGCGCCTCGGACCAGTCCAGGACGTCGTCCCACTTCTGCGCCCAGGACAGCCGGTCGGCTGCCTGGGCCCAGAAGTCGAGGCGGTCGGCGTCGGCCGCCTCGTAGGCGTCTGCCTTGACGTTCGCGTTGGCGGCGAAGTCGTCCGGCGGCGGGAAGCGGCGCTCTTCGTGCGCCAGGTTGGAGAGTGTCTCGCTCATGGCCTGAATCTAGTTCCGTCGAGCCGCAGGTGTGGGCTCGGCCGGTGCAAGCGGGATCACCGGCAGCACGGTCTTCTTGAACGTCGAGTTCGTGACGCCGGCGAACGAGGCGTAGAACGCCAACGCCGCGGTGACGAGGCCGATGCAGCCGCCCACCTTGGTCGAGCGTTCTCGCTCGCGTCGTAGGCGCCGATGGACAGGAAGATGAACGTGGCGGCAAGCGCGAGGAAGACGGCCGCGATGGCCGCCGTGGTGCGCAGCGACGCGATGAACATGTAGGTGGTGAAGATCGCCCAGACCAACAGGAACGTGCCGACGGCCTCGTTGATGTCGTCGGGTGCCGCCTTCGCCGCGGCCATGGCGGGGACGCCGTGCGTCGACCAGGTACCAGAACGAGAGCCAGAAGGCGCCGAAGGAGACAGAACGCCGTCGCGCCGAAGGTGTTGCCCTTGGTGAACTCCCACAGGCCGGCGAGCAGCTGCGCGATGCCGCCGTAGAAGATCGCCAGGCCGAAGACGCCGGCCTCGACGGTCGAGGCGAGCAGGCCCGCGTTGACCGAGGACAGGAACAAGGTGGTGGCCGCGAAGCCGGCGAGGCCGAGCGGTCCGGGGTCGGCGATCGCCGCGCCGAAGCCGGGCAGCGAAATGCCGCGCCGCGTGGGGTCCTGCGCGGGGCCGTCGGGCGGGCCGTAGGCGGGATCGTGCGTGGGTCTCGGTGCGGAACTGGGTTCGTGCTGCGTCACGACGGGCACTCCTTCGGTGGTTTGCCGGTGTTTGCGGCTCGATCACACCGTGCCAGTAGCGTGCGTCACACGCAACAGATACGGGCGAAGCGGACACCGCGGCCACACAAGCACGATCGCGCAGAGGTCAGCTCGCGCCCGGATGGGTCAGCGCGAACAGCGCGCGCAGCCCCCGCATCGCCTCGACCGCGACCTGCCGGTCTGCCCGCTGCACGGCGTAGATGGCCAGGATCTCGTCGGCCGGCAGGACCAGCCGCGCGAAGCGCGCATTGCTGGGGAACTCGACCGCGCGCACCGCCGCCCACGGCACGGTGCGCCAGGTGCCGAGGTAACTGCGCAGGTGGACCGCCTCGCGGTCGGCACGCATCCGCGGCCGCGCGGGCAGGCGCACTCCCCCGGCGACGACCAGACCGATCACGACAGTGAAGATCTGATCCTTGGCGCCGAAGCTCGCACCGGCGTTGTCGGTGCGCATGAGCAGTGCGACCACAACGAAAACGATCAGCACGAACACGGCAGCCGCATCGGCGATGGCCCGGGTCCGCACCGGTCGTGCGGTGACCTCGTCCGGGACCGCGCTCGGCCGGCTCACAACCGGCAGGCAGCGATCGGCGTCACGAGAATGCCGCGGGCGCCGAGGTCCCACAACTCGTCCATCACCGCATTGGTGTCGCGGCGCGGCACCATCGAGCGGACCGCCGACCACCCGTTCTCGTGCAGCGGCGACACGGTGGGCGATTCGATGCCGGGGGTGATCGCGACGGCGCGCTCGACGAGGTCGTCGGCGATGTCGTAGTCCATCAGCACGTACTGCCGCGCGATGATGCACGCCCTGCAGCCGGCGCACCAGCTGGTCGACCACCGGGTTGGGCGCCGCGGCGCTGCGCTGGATCAGCACCGCCTCACTGGTCAGCAGCGGCTCGCCGAAGACCTCGAGGCCCGCGTTGCGCAGCGTGGTGCCGGTGGACACGACGTCGGCGATGGCGTCGGCGACGCCGAGGCGCACCGCGGTCTCCACGGCGCCGTCGAGCGAGATCACCTGGGCGTCGACGCCCGAGCGGGCGAGGTAGCTGCGCACCACGCCGGGGTAGGCGGTGGCGACGCGCTTGCCGGACAGGTGCGCCACCGACGTCGACGTGCCCGGGCGCGGCGGCGAACCGGAACGTCGACGCGCCGAAGCCCAGCGGCACGACGACCTCGGCGTCCGCGCCGGAATCCAGCAGCAGATCCTGGCCGGTGATGCCGACGTCGAGCTGTCCGGAGCCGACGTAGATCGCGATGTCGCGCGGGCGCAGGAAGAAGAACTCGGTGTCGTTGTCGGTGTCGAGCAGCACGAGTTCGCGCGAGTCGGTGCGCTGGCGGTAGCCGGCCTCGGCGAGCATCTGGCTCGCGGGTTCGGCCAGCGAGCCCTTGTTCGGTACGGCGACGCGGAGCATGACCTCCTGTCTGGTGGGCGAGTCGGGACGGACAGCGGGACGCGGTGCCTACAGATGTCGGTAGACGTCGTCGAGACCCAGACCCTTGCCGAGCATGATCACCTGCACGCGGTAGAGCAGCTGGCTGATCTCCTCGGCGGTGCGCTCGGCGGACTCGTGCTCGGCGGCCATCCAGACCTCGGCGGCCTCCTCGACGACCTTCTTGCCCTGCTCGTGGATGCCGGCGTCGAGCGCCGCCACCGTGCGCCGAGCCGCCGGGACGCTCGCGCTGGCGTTCGGCCGAGCTCGGCGAACAGCTGGTCGAAGGTCTTCATCTCGCGCCGGAGCCTACCGAGGCGGGCGCGCCGGCCTCGCGCGCGCTCAGCTGGTCGCGTGTCGCAGCCGCCACGACCGCAGGTGCTGGTAGCCGCGCACGCTCACCGGCCGCAGCGCGCGCAGGCGCGAACCGCGTCGTCGCCCGCCGAGCCGCTCGTGCAGGCCCTCGTCGACGAGCACGACGCCGGGCCGGGCGACGCTGGTCAGCCGGCTGGCGATGTTGACCGTCTGCCCGTAGACGTCGCCGAGCCGGCTGACCACCGGGCCGTAGGCGAGCCCGCCGCGCACCTGCGGCAGGCACGTCGTCGGCGTCGGCGGTCTCGACCAGCTCCAAGGCGATCTGGGCGGCGTCGCGGGCGCGGTCGGCGGTGAACAGCACCTCGTCACCGATCGTCTTGACGATCTGCCCGCGGTTGCCGGCGATGATGTCGCTCGCCATGCGACTCGAAGCCGGTCGAGCATCTCGCGCAGATCGGCCTCGCGACGAGCGGCGGGTGAACGTGGTGAAGCCGGCCATGTCGACGAAGCCGACCGCCATCGCCGTCTCGGTGCCGATCCCGTCGCCCTGTTGCGCGTTGGTCGCCACCCGCGCGAAGTATGCATTCAGCTGCCGACGCCAGACGAAGTCGTGCAGCTCGCTCGGTACAGGGGTGATGCGCTCGATCAGGTCGACGACGCCCTCGGCGCCGTCCGCGAGCAGCGCCGGGTTGTTGGTCGACGACGTCGACGACGACCTGACCCTGCCAGGACGCCAGCCGGGCGAAAGTCTGGCCGATGATCCGGGTCATGGCGAGCAACACGTCGTCGTCGATGCCGCCGATCGACTTGAGCGACTCGACGTCGCGGATGGCCTGCACGTCGGCGTCGGTGAACAGCCGCTCGTCGTCGCCGGTGGTGGCGAAGCCGAGCGCGCGCCAGCGCTCCCGCACCTCCTCGAGCGAGGAGTCCACCTGCTGCACGACCTCGTGCCGGGTGTACTTGCGCTCGCCCTTCAGCAGGGTGCGCTCGACGAGTTCGACGAACTTCGCGAGGTCGAGCTGCTCGGCCCCGCCGGTGTCCTCGGCCACGTCAGCTGGTGTGCACGACCAGCACGTCGACCGGGGAGTGCCGGATGACGTCCTGTGGCACCGAACCGATCAGCCGGCCGGTGAGCGTGTTGAGCCCGACGTTGCCGACGACGATGAGCTCGGCGTTCGCGTCCTTGGCGGCGGCGAGCAGCGTCGGGGCGGGCTTGCCCTCGATGGCCTGCGTCTGCACGTCACCCGCGCCGCGGTTCGACGCACGTTCACGGGCGGTGCGCAGTGATTGTTCGGCCGGCGTGGAGCCGACGACCTGGTACGCCTCGTCGCCGAGCACGTCGGCGTCGTGCGGGTCCGGCTTCGCCGGGTAGTAGGCGCAGGCGATCACCAGCGTCGCCTGCGCGTCGGCGGCCAGGCCGGCGGCCCGTTCGACGGCGCGGAACGAGGTCTCGGAACCGTCGGTGCCGACCAGCACGGTGCGGTACTGGGACATGGGCGTGTGTCTCCTCCCGATCGCGGCGACGCACGTCGTGGCGCTCGGCGTGGTGCGCGGCGATACGCGCAGAACCCTATCGGCCCCGGCGGGGGCCGTCTGCTCAGCGCGCGGGTGACCAGCCCGACAGCGTGACGGCGGTCGCTACCGCCGCAGTGGCCGCCTCGTGCCCCTTGTCCTCCGCGGAACCGTCCAGGCCGGCGCGGTCGAGCGCCTGCTGCTCGTCGTCGCAGGTGAGGACGCCGAAACCGACCGGGACCGCGTACCGCACGGCGACCTCGGTCAGGCCCGTGGTGGCCGCCGAGCAGACGTAGTCGAAGTGCGGCGTCCCGCCGCGGATCACGACGCCCAACGTGACGATCGCGTCGGGGGCGTTCGCGGCGGCGGCGACCCGAGCGGCGGCGACCGGCAGCTCGAACACGCCGGGCACCCGCAACTCCGTGACGTCGTCGACGCCGGCCTCGGCCAGCCCGCGACGGGCACCGTCGAGCAGACCGTTCATCACCGTGTCGTGCCAACGGCTCGCGATGACGACGACCCGCAACCCGCTGCCGTCGACGTGCAGGGTGGGGGCACCCTCGCCGCTCACGGTCGCTCGCCCGCGGTCTCGGTGTCCATGATCAGGTCGGCGTCGTGGCCCATCCGGTCGCGCTTGGTCTCCAGGTACCGCAAGTTCTCCGGATTGGCGTGCACCGGCAGCGGCTCGCGGCCGAGCACCCGCAGGCCGTAGCCCTCCAGCCCGGCGCGCTTGGCGGGGTTGTTGGACAGCAGCCGCATGGAGTGCACGCCGAGGTCGACGAGGATCTGCGCGCCGGTGCCGTAGTCGCGGGCGTCCGCGGGCAGGCCCAGCTCGAGGTTCGCGTCGACGGTGTCCGAGCCCGCATCCTGCAGCTGGTAGGCCTGCAGCTTGTGCAACAGGCCGATGCCGCGCCCCTCGTGGCCGCGGACGTAGAGCACGACGCCGCGTCCCTCGCGCGCCACCGCGGCGAGCGCGGCATCCAGCTGCGGACCGCAGTCGCAGCGCAGCGAGCCGAAGACGTCTCCGGTGAGGCACTCCGAGTGCACGCGCACCAGGACGTCCTCGCCGTCGCCGATGTCACCGAAGACGAACGCGACATGCTCGCGGCTGTCGTAACTGGACGCGTAACCGACCGCGGTGTACTCGCCGTAGCGCAGCGGCACCCGGGCCGAGGCCACCCGCTCGACGAGCTTCTCGAAGCGACGCCGGTAGGCGATCAGGTCGGCGATGGAGATCAGCGCGAGGTCGTGCTCGTCGGCGAAGACCCGCAGCTCGTCACTGCGCGCCATGCCCGCCGGGTCCTTCTCGCTGACGACCTCGCACAGCACGCCCGCGGGCTGCAGGCCGGCCAGCTTCGCGAGGTCGACCGCTGCTTCGGTGTGCCCGGGCCGGCGCAGCACGCCGCCGTCCTTCGCGCGCAACGGGACGACGTGCCCGGGCCGGGAGAAGTCCGCCGCCGTCGAGTCCGGATCGGCCAGCAGCCGGATGGTGTGCGCGCGGTCGCTGGCCGAGATGCCCGTGGACACGCCCTCGCGGGCGTCGACGGTGACCGTATAGGCGGTGCCGCGCCGGTCCTGGTTGGTGTGGAACATCGGGGGCAGGTCGAGGCGGTCGGCGTCGGCCTCGGTCAGCGGCACGCAGATGTAGCCGGACGTGTAACGGACCGTGAAGGCCATCAGCTCGGGCGTCGCGAGCTCGGCGGCGAAGATCAGGTCGCCCTCGTTCTCGCGGTCCTCGTCGTCGATGACCACGACCGGCTTGCCGGCCTTGAAGTCCGTGATCGCGCGCTCGATGGAGTCCAGCCGGACCTCACTGCGCGCACCGGCGCTCATCGGGCGTCGGCCGTGTCGAGCAACCGCGCGACGTACTTGGCCAGGACGTCGACCTCGAGGTTGACCGCGTCGCCGGGTCGCCTGGCGCCCAGCGTCGTGGCCCGCAACGTCTCCGGGATGAGACCGACCTCGAACCAGTCGGCACCGACGGCCGCGACCGTGAGCGACACGCCGTCGACGGCGATCGAGCCCTTCTCGGCGATGTAGCGCGCGAGCGGCGCCGGCACGGCGAAGCGCACGAGCTCCCAGCGTGTGCCGGGGGTCCGCGACAGCACCGTCCCGGTGCCGTCCACGTGGCCCTGCACGACATGACCGTCCAGGCGGGCGTCGGCACGCACGGCCCGTTCCAGGTTCACGTGGTCGCCCGCGCGCAGCGCACCGAGCCCGGAGCGCTGCAGGGTCTCGCCCATGACGTCGAACTCGATCGCGGCGCGGATCCCGCCGCCGGACGAAACCTCGTCGGCGAGCCAACCCACGACGGTGAGACAGACGCCGTTCACTGCGATCGACGCCCCGTGCGCGAGGTCGTGGTGGATGGTGTCGGCGCGCACCATGAGCACGGCGTCGTCGCCGCGCACCTGCACGTCGGTGACTTCGCCGATCTCCTCGATGATGCCGGTGAACACGCCGACCGCCTCTCGTTCGTGGACCGCGACCGCGGTCTCACCCATTGTCGCCGTCCGCGTCGTCGCCCCACCGGGGTCGAGCGACGAGTCTCACATCGTCGCCGATGCGCGATACCGACTCGAGGTCCAACCGCAGCGCGTCCGAGAGTGTTCCGATGCCGGCGTCCAGCAACGCCGCAGGGCCCGCGCCGAGCAACACCGGGGCGACGTAGGCGACGACCTCGTCGACGCACTGCGCGTCCACGAACGCGCCGGCGAGCGTGGGGCCGCCCTCCAGCAGCACGTGCCGAACTCCGCGGTCGAACAGGGCCTTGAGCGCGAAACGGGGGGCGGCGGTGTCGAGCACGAGCGTCTCGGCCGCGGAGTCGAGGACCCGCAGGTCGGCGTCGTAGCCGTTGATGCGGTGCCGGCGGTCGAGCACGACGCGCAGTGGTTGGCGCTCGGCCGCCAGGTCGCCGATGCGCACCGTCAGCTGCGGGTCGTCGGCCAGCACGGTGCCGCTGCCGACGACGATCGCGTCGACCCCCGCGCGCATCGCGTGCACGTCGGCGCGGGACTCGACCGAGGTGAGCCAGCGCGACGTGCCGTCGGCGGCGGCGACGCGGCCGTCCAGGCTCGCGGCGAACTTCCAGGTGACGAACGGGCGCCCGGTGCGCGTGGCGTGCAGCCAGGGCAGCAAGGCACCGCTGGCGGCCGCGTGCTCCTCGACGCCGGCCACCACCTGCACGCCCGCGTCTCGCAGCTGCTGCGCGCCGCCCGCGGCCTCCGGGTTCGGGTCGTCGACGGCATACACGACCTTGGCCACCCCGGCCGCGAGCAGCGCGGCGGTGCACGGGCCGGTGCGCCCGGTGTGCGCGCACGGTTCGAGGGTCACGACCGCGACTCCCCCGCGCGCGGCGTCGCCGGCCGCCCGCAACGCGACGATCTCGGCGTGCGCGCCGCCGGCCGGTTCGGTGGCGCCCTCGCCTGCGAGCTCGCCCCGCGCGTCGAGCAGCACCGCGCCGACCGCCGGGTTGGGGCTGGTGGACCCGCGCACCGTCTCGGCGAGCAGCAGCGCCCGGTGCATCGCCGCCTCTTCGGCCTCGGTCGTGCTCACGTGCTCGTCAACGTCCCATCGAGCCGCGGGCCAGGGCGCGCAGCGATTCGACCGCCCGACCGGGATCGTCGGCGCCGAACACGGCCGATCCCGCGACGAAGACGTCGGCCCCGGCCTCGGCGGCGGCCTCGATGGTGTCCGTGCCGATGCCGCCGTCGACCTCGATGAACAGGCGCAGGTGCCCGCTGGCGACGTGCTCGCGCGCCAGCCGCACCTTGGGCAGTACCTGCGTCATGAACTGCTGGCCGCCGAAACCGGGCTCGACGGTCATCACGAGCAGCGTGTCGAACTCGCGCAACACGTCGAGATAAGGCTCGAGCTCGGTGCCGGGCTTCACTGCCAGCCCGGCGAGCGCTCCCGCGTCCCGGATCGCCCGCGCGGTCTGCACGGCGTCGCGGGCGGCCTCGACGTGGAAGGTGACGTTGGCGGCGCCGCCCTCGGCGTAGCCCGGCGCCCAGCGGTCGGGATCGTCGATCATCAGGTGGCAGTCGAGCGGCAGGTCGGTGGCCGCGTGCAAGCTCTTCACGACGGGCAGGCCGAGGGTCAGGTTGGGCACGAAGTGCGCATCCATGACGTCGACGTGCAACCAGTCGGCGCGCGACACCGAATCGGCGGCGTCGGCGAGGCGCGCGAAGTCCGCCGACAGGATGCTGGGCGCGATCATCGGTTCCGCGCCGCCGACTCGAGACACCAGATCACCTTAATGGCAGCCCAGCCGGGCCAGGTCACGCGCGCAGCAGCGCACAGAACATGGCGTCGGTGCCGTGCCGGTGCGGCCACAACTGCACCGTCGGCCCGGCACCGAGCGACGGCACGCCGGGGAACGCCGCCCGGGCGTCCAGCAGCTGCGGACCGCCTGCCCCGTCGCCTGTCACGGCGGCCACCACGTCGGCCGTCTCCGCCGGGTGCGGCGAGCACGTGACGTAGGCGACCACCCCGCCCGGGCGCACCAAGCGCAGGGCAGTCGCGAGCAGGTCGCGCTGCAGCGCCGCGAGCTCGGCGACGTCACCCGGGCCGCGCCGCCACCGCGCCTCGGGACGCCGGCGCAGCGCGCCCAACCCGGTACACGGCGCGTCGACGAGCACGCGGTCGTAGCCGCCGTCGATCGGCGGGACCGTGCGGGCATCACCCACGCGGACCTCGACCCGCCACGGAGCGGTCACCGTCCGGACGAGCTGCGCGCGGTGCTCGCGTAGCTCGTTGGCCGTCAGCGTGGCACCGCGGTCGGCGGCGAGCGCGGCCAGCAGCGCCGCCTTGCCGCCCGGGCCCGCGCACAGATCCAGCCAGCGTTCGTCGCGACCGTCCAGCGGCGCACCCGCCAGCGCCAGCGCGCACAGCTGGCTGCCCTCGTCCTGCACACCGGCACGCCGCTCGCGCACCGCGTCGAGGGCAGCGGGATCGCCGCCCGCCATCCGCACGGCGTAAGGCGAGTAAGGCCCGGGCGTGCCCCCGGCCGCCGCGAGCAGGTCGTCGCGCGTGCAGCGACCGGGCCAGGCGACGAGGTGCGTCACGGGCCGTTCGTCGTCGGCGCGCAGAGCCAGCGCGGTCTGCGCAAGCTCGCCGGTGACGTCCTCGCCCAGCGACGCGGCGAACGCCTCGCGATCCAGTCCGGGTGCGCCGTGCGCAGCGCGAGCGCCTGCAACGGCGAGCGGCCGACGGCGAGACGGTCGACCCACTCGTCCCACGAAGCGGCCGTGACACGGCGCAGCACGGCGTTGACGAAGCCACCGGCACGGCCCTGCCCGACGGCGGGCGCGAGGTCGACGGCCGTCGCCACCGCGGCGTGCGGCGGGATGCGGGTGCGCAGCACCTGGTACGCGCCGAGGCGCAGCACGTCCAGGACGCCGGCGTCGACTTCGGCGAGGGGCCGGTCGACGCAGCGCCGCGAGGACGGCGTCGAGGGAGCCCTGGGCGCGGACGGCGCCGTACCCGAGCTCGGTGGCCAGCGCGGCGTCGCGGCCGGACAGTCCCCGCGCGGCCAGCAGCTTGGGCAGCGCCAGGTTGGCGTAGGCGTCGTCGGCGTGCACCGCGCGCAGCAGCTCGTAGGCGACGAGACGGGCGGGGTCGACGGGTCCCGGTGGCCGCGTCGGGCCGGTCCGCGGCCGCGGTCGGGCGCCGGGCCGCTGACCACCTGCGCCCGGGCGTCGACCGCGCTCAGCCAAGCTGCTCACCGGGTTCGGGACGCGCGCCGCGCGCCCAGTCGGCGGCCGGCGCCGGGCGGCGACCCGGCGGCTGCACGGTGCCGAGCTCGATGTCGGTGGTGGCGGTGCCCACGCGCACCGCGTCCTTGCGCACGGCGATCTCCCCCGGCGCGAGGTCGCGGGCGCCGGCCAGGCGCACCGGGCCGAGCTTGAGCCGTTCGCCGCGAAAGTGCGTCCATGCCCCCGGCGCCGGCGTGCAGGCGCGCGAGACCCGCTCGACGTGCCGGGCCGGCGCTGTCCAGTCCAGCCGGGCGTCGTCCACCGTGATCTTCGGCGCGAACGACACGCCGTCGCCGGGTTGCGGGCGCGGCTGCAGCGTGCCGGCCGCGATGCCGTCCACGGTGGCGAGCATCAGGCCCGCACCGCTCGTGGCCAGCCGGTCCAGCAGGTCGCCCGCGGTGTCCTCGGGCCGCACCGCCTCGGTGACGACGCCGAACACCGGGCCGGTGTCCAGCCCCGCCTCGATGCGGAACGTCGAGGCGCCGGTGACGTCGTCGCCGTGCAGCAGCGCGTGCTGCACGGGCGCCGCGCCGCGCCAGGCGGGCAACAGTGAGAAGTGCAGGTTCACCCAGCCGTGCTCGGGCACGTTCAGAGCGGATTGCGGCAGCAGCGCGCCGTAGGCGACCACCGGGCAGCAGTCCGGCGCGAGGTCGGCGAGCGTCGCCAGGAACTCCGGCTCGCCCGGGCGCTGCGGGGTCAGCACCGGCACGCCGGCGTCCGCGGCCAGTTCCGCGACCGGGGACACGACGGTGCGCCGCCCGCGTCCCGCCCGTGCCGGCGGCCGGGTGACGACGGCGACGACGTCGTGCTGCGGCGCGTCGAGCAGCGTGCGCAGCGTGGGCACCGCCGCCTGCGGCGTGCCGGCGAAGACCAGCCTCACGCGCGGCTGCCGGCGTGCGGGGACAGCTTGATCGTCGGGTTCGCCCGATCGGCCCAGTCGGCCTCGCGGATCGCGCGCATGGCTGCCTTGCGCGTCTCGGCGTCGAGCCGGTCGACGAACAGCACCCCGTCCAGGTGGTCGGTCTCGTGCTGCACGCAGCGCGCGAGCATGGCGGTGCCCTCGACGGTGATCGGGTCACCCCACATGTTCTGGCCGTGCGCGACGACGTTCGCGCGGCGGCGGCAGTCGAACGTCAGCCCGGGGATGGACAGGCACCCCTCGGCGCCGTCCTGCTCCTCGTCGTCCGGGAAGTGCAGCACCGGGTTGACCAGGTGCCCGGACATCGAGTCGTGCACGTGGAAGGTGAACACCCGCAGCCCGACGCCGATCTGCGGCGCGGCGAGCCCCTGGCCGGGCGCGTCGAGCATCGTCTGCTCCAGATCGGCGACGAGGGTCCGCAGCTCCTTGTCGAAGTCGACGACGGGCTCGGCCGGGGTGCGCAACACCGGGTCGCCGAACAGGCGGATCGGCTGCACGGTCACGAGTGGCGAGTCTAACGACGCCGCCGCTGCCCGGACGCCTCCCGGATAGTTAGGATGCCTAACGAACGAAGGGAACCACGTCCGTGCCTCATGATTCCGCGCACGACCGGCGCATCGCGCTGTCGGTCACCACGGTCGGCATCCTCGCCGCCACCTTGAACTCCTCGATCCTGCTCATCTCGCTGCCGGCGATCTTCCGCGGCCTCGGCCTCGATCCGCTGGCCCCGCAGAACATCTCCTACCTGCTGTGGATGCTGATGGGCTTCCTGCTCGTCACCGCCGTCCTGGTGGTGACGTTCGGCCGCCTGGGCGACCAGTACGGCCGCGCCAAGCTGTTCAACCTCGGCTTCCTGATCTTCACGCTCGCCTCGATCGGCTGCGCGCTGGTGCCGAACTCGGGCGGGGCCGGTGCGCTGGAGATCATCGTGCTGCGCGTCGTGCAGGGCGTCGGCGGCGCGATGCTGATGGCGAACTCGACGGCGATCATCACCGACGCGTTCCCGGCCGACCGCCGCGGCTTCGCGCTCGGCGTCAACCAGGTGTCGGCGCTGGCCGGCTCGTTCCTCGGCCTGATCATCGGCGGTCTGCTGTCCGAATGGCACTGGCGCGCGGTGTTCTGGGTCAGCGTGCCGGTCGGACTCTGGGGCACCTGGATGGGCTACCGCACGCTGCACGACAAGCCCCGCGACACCAGCCGGCAGCGTCGTCATCGACTGGTGGGGCAACCTGACCTTCGGCGTCGGCCTGATCGCGATCCTGATCGCGCTGACCTACGGCCTGCAGCCGTACGCCGGGCACACCATGGGCTGGACGCAACCCGTGGGTGCTGACCGGGCTTATCGCCGGCATCGTGCTGCTCGCGGTCTTCGTCGTCGTCGAGAACCACGTCACCGACCCGATGATCAACATGCGGCTGTTCAAGGTCCGCGCCTTCGCCGCCGGCCAGGCGGTGAACCTGCTCGGCGTCGATGTCCCGCGGTGGCCTGCAGTTCATGCTGATCATCTGGCTGCAGGGCATCTGGCTGCCGCTGCACGGCTACAGCTTCGAGGACACCCCGCTGTGGGCCGGCATCTACATGCTGCCTCTGACGCTGGGCTTCCTCGTTGCGGGCCCGCGTCCGGCGCGGTCTCCGACCGTTTCGGCGCCCGCGCCTTCGCCACCGGCGGCCTGCTGCTGACCGCGCTGACGTTCGTCGGGCTGATCCTGCTGCCGGCGAACTTCAACTACGTGCTGTTCGCCGGCACTGCTCGCGCTCAACGGCATCGGCATGGGGCTGATGGCGGCGCCGAACTCGGCGGCGATCATGAACGCGGTGCCGGCCAACCAGCGCGGCGCGGCGTCGGGCATCCGCGCCACCGGGATGAACGCCGGCATGGTGCTCTCGCTCGGCGGCTTCTTCACGCTGATGGCCGTCGGGCTCGCCAGCCGGCTGCCGCAGGCGCTCTCGCACGGGCTGACCGGTGCGGGTGTCGACCCGGTCGCCGCGCACGCCGCGTCGCAGGGTTCGCCCGTCGGGATCCTGTTCGCGGCGTTCCTCGGCGACAACCCGATCCGCGCGCTGGTGCCGCACGCCGGCCCGCACGCCGATACCGCGCGCATCTACGGCCAGCACTTCTTCCCGCAGCTGATCTCCGACCCGTTCATGCACGGCCTGCTGATCGCCTTCACCGCGTCGATCATCATGCTGCTGATCGCGGCCGGTGTCATCGCTGATGCGCGGCAAGCGGTTCGTGCACGCGGACGCCGACGGCGAGCGTGCCGACCACGACACGGTGGTCGAGGCGATCGCGCGCGAGGGCGATGCGCTGGCGACCCCGGCTGTGCCCGGCGAAGAGGTCGCCTACGACGAAGCCCTGGCCGCCCGCTCGAGCGTAAGCCTGTCCCGCAGGTCTACAGTGGTCGTGATTCCGCCGGTCCACGACCACTCGGGCAGCCTGCTGGTCAGGAGATGGGTCAGCCGAGTTCGGCGGGGTCCAGGTCGAGGCGCACCGGCTCGGCCGAGCGGCGCGAGCTGCGGCCGGCGGCCGCGGCATGCAGGGCACGGGCCAGGTCGTTGCCGTCGGCACGCTCGACGCGCACCAGCAGCCGTTCGGTGCTGGTCGTCGACGGGCACCGGTCCGACCACCTGCGCGGAGGCGGGCAGCTGCGCCCCACCGAGCAGCTCGCGCAGCGCCGGCCGGCGTCCCGGTGAGCGCCGCCATCCGCGTGGCCGGCGGGAAGCCCAGTTCGCTGCGCTCGGCGAGCTCACGGGCGGCGAACCCGGCCGGGTCCCAGCGCACGAGCGCCTGCACCGCGGGCAGCGAGGAGTCAGCACCGACGACCACCGTGCCGTCGGCACGCACCAAGGCGGCGGCATTGGCCCAGCGGCGCAGCGTCTCCTCCGCCGCGCGCAGGTCCGGGCGCGACAGCAGCGCCCAGCCGTCGAGCAGCAACGCCGCGCCGTAGCCCTGCGCGGCGACCGGCTCGGCGCCCGGCGTCGCCACCACCACCGCCGCCTCGGCCGCGACGTCGGCCAGCACGCGCTCGCCGCCCGAGGTCCGGACGGGGTAGCCGGGGAACGCGCGGCCGAGTTCCTCGGCGGTGCGCCCGGCGCCGACGACGACCGCCCGCAGCGCGCGGCCGCCGCACTGCGGGCAGCTGCCACTGCGCCGCCGGGCGACCGCACCACCGGCAGGTGGGCACGGCGTTCGCCGACGGCGCGGCGAGCGGCCCGGCGCAGTTCGGGCAGCGCGCAGGCGTGCGGTCGCGCGCGCAGGCCAGCGACGGCACGTACCCGCGCCGCGGCACCTGCACCAGCACCGGGCGCCCTGCTGCGAGCGCCTCGCGCGTGGTGCGCCAGGCCAGGCTGGGCAGCCGTGCGGCAGCCGCAGCCGGGTCCCGCGCGATCTCGACGTCGTCGGCGACGGCGCGCACGTGCGGTGCCGCGGCGCGCAGCGCCGTGCGGTCGGCGACGATCTCGTGCGCCCAACCGGACGTGACCAGCTGCGCGGCCTCGACGCTGCGCGCGTACGCCCCGACGAGCATCGCGGCGCCCGTCTGCGCCGAACGCAGTGCCAGGACGTCGCGGCTGTGCGGGTACGGGGCGCGCGGCTCGACGTGTAGGTCGTCGCCGTCGTCCCAGATCGCGACGAGGCCGAGGTCCTGGACCGGCGCGTACGCAGCCGCACGGGTGCCGATCGCGACGCGCACCGCGCCGCGGCGCACCGCCAGCCACCGCCGGTAGCGCGCCGACGGCCCGAGGTCCGCGGACAACGCCACGTGCCGCCCCGGGCCCAGCGCAGCACTCATGGCGACATCGAGACGCTGCAGATCGCGGGCGTCCGGCACCACGACGAGCGCGCCGTGGCCCGCGCGGGCGGCGGTCGGCGGCGGCGGCGGCCAGCGCAGCGGGCCAGTCCTCGCCCGGCAGGGCCGACCACACCGCGCGGGCGGCCCGGCCGGCGGCGACCGCGGAGACGAACGCGGCGCCGGCGCGGTACCGGCCGAAGACCTCGGCCGCGGCGTCGGCGGGCAGCTCGCCGTCGGGCGGCGCCGGCCGGCGAGGCCGCCTCGGCAGCCGCATGCCGGGCCGGCACGCCCAGGCGCACGACGTCGACGAAGTTGCCCGCCCACCGGTCGGCGACGGCACGGAACAGCTCGGCGGTCTCGGCGCTGAGCACCGGCACCGTGCCGACAGCGCGCTCGATGAACGCCAGCTTGCCGTCGTGCTCGCTGGCCGAGCGCCGCTCGAGGACGAAGCCGTCGACCAGCCGGCCGGCGAAGCGCACCCGCACCCGCGAGCCGGCGGCGACCGACGTCGTCGAGCGCATCCGGGCACCAGGTAGTCGAACGGCCGGTCCAGATGCGGCAGCGGGACGTCGACCATCAACCGCGCGACCGGGTCACGTGCCGCCGCCACCCGGGCGGTTTTGGGTGGCGCGGCACGGCGGGCGGCGCGGGCAGCGGTCACCCGGTCTGCCTATCAGTACGGGCAGACGGTTCGGGGAGCGGCAGGTCAGCCGTTGGCGATCTTCGCCAGCTCGTCCGCGCGGTCGGTGCGCTCCCAGGTGAAGTCGGCGAGCTCGCGGCCGAAGTGGCCGTACGCCGCGGTCTGGGCATAGATCGGCCGCTTGAGGTCGAGATCGCGGATGATCGCGGCCGGGCGCAGGTCGAACACCTGGGTGATGGCGTCGGCGATGCGGTCGGGGTCGACGGTCTCGGTGCCGAAGGTCTCGATGAACAGCCCGACCGGCTCGGCCTTGCCGATCGCGTACGCGACCTGCACCTCGCAGCGGGCGGCCAGCTTGGCGGCGACGACGTTCTTGGCGACCCAGCGCATGGCGTACGCAGCGGAGCGGTCGACCTTCGACGGATCCTTGCCGGAGAACGCGCCACCGCCGTGGCGGGCCATGCCGCCGTACGTGTCGACGATGATCTTGCGGCCGGTCAGTCCGGCGTCGCCCATCGGGCCGCCGATGACGAAGCGGCCGGTGGGGTTCACCAGCAGCCGGTAGTCGGAGATGTCGATGTCCAGGGCCTCGACGACCGGGCGCACGACGTGCTCCTCGATGTCCGGCTTGAGCAGCGTGTCGAGGTCGATGTCGTCGGCATGCTGGCTGGAGACCACGACGGTGTCGAGCCGGGTGGCCTTGCCGTCGACGTACTCGATGGTGACCTGCGTCTTGCCGTCCGGGCGCAGGTAGGGCACAGTGCCGTTCTTGCGCACCTCGGTGAGCTTCTCGGCGAGCCGGTGCGCCAACCAGATGGGCAGCGGCATCAGCTCCGGCGTCTCGTCGCTGGCGTAGCCGAACATCAGACCCTGGTCACCGGCACCCTGCGAGGCGATCGCGTCCTCACTGCTCTCGACGCGCTTCTCGTAGGCCGTGTCGACGCCCTGTGCGATGTCCGCGGACTGGGCGCCGATCGAGACGCTGACACCGCACGACTCGCCATCGAAACCTTTGCGCGAGGAGTCGTAGCCGATCTCCAGGATGCGCTCGCGCACCAATTTCGGGATGTCGGCATAGGCCGAGGTGGTGACCTCACCGGCCACGTGCACCTGCCCGGTCATGATCAGGGTCTCGACGGCGACCCGGCTGGCCGGGTCCTCGGCGAGCAGGGCGTCGAGGATCGAGTCACTGATCTGATCGGCGATCTTGTCCGGGTGCCCCTCGGTGACGGACTCGGACGTGAACAGGCGACGGGCCACGAAAGGACTCCCGAAAAGTAGGCGGGTGAGTTCGTCTGCAGTCTAACGGCGGGCGGGCAGCCGCTGGGCCACCACGTCGAGCAGGGCTGCGGCCAGCAGCGCCTTGGGCCCGGATTCGACGACTCGCTCGCTGCCGTCGGCACCGAGGATGACGCCGGCGTTGTCCGGCTGGCCGAACGCCTTGCCGGGGCCGACAGCGTTGACGACCAGCACGTCGCAGCCCTTGCGGGCCAGCTTGGCGCGGCCGTGCTCGAGCACCGACGCGGTGTCGTCGCCGGTCTCGGCAGCGAAGCCGACCAGGACCTGTCCCCCGGTGCGCTCGGCGACGAGTTCGGCCAGCACGTCCGGGTTGTGCTCGAGCTCGATCGCTGCGGCCGGCGCCTCGGTCTTCTTGATCTTGTGCGCGGCGGTGACCGCCGGGCGGAAGTCCGCGACGGCCGCCGCCATCACGACGGCGTCGGCACCCGCGGCGTGCTTGCGGACCGCGTCCCGCAGCTCCAGCGCGGTCTGCACGCGCACGACGTCGACGCCGGCCGGGTCGGGCAGCTCGACGTTCGCCGCGACGAGCGTCACGTGCGCGCCGCGCGCGGCGGCCACCGCGGCGATCGCGAAACCCTGCCGCCCGGACGAGGAGTTGCCCAGGAAGCGCACCGGATCGAGCGGCTCGCGGGTGCCGCCGGCGCTGACCACGACATGCCGACCGGCGAGGTCGCGCGGCAGCGACGCGGGCGCGGCGAGCAGCAGCTGCACCAGCTGCGGCGATCTCGCCCGGCTCCGGCAGCCGGCCCTTTCCGGTGTCGACGCCGGTCAGCCGGCCACTGGCGGGCTCGAGCACCACGGCGCCGCGCGCGCGGAGCGTGTCGACGTTCGCGGCGGTGGCCGGGTGCTCCCACATCTCCGTGTGCATGGCCGGGGCGAACAGCACCGGGCAGCGCGCGGTCAGCAGCGTGTTGGTGAGCAGGTCGTCGGCCAGGCCGTGGGCGGCGCGCGCCAGCAGATCGGCGGTGGCCGGCGCGACGACGACGAGGTCGGCCTCGCGCCCCAGGCGTACGTGCGGGACGTCGTGCGGCGTCGGACCACACGTCGGCCGACGACGCGTGTGGTGCGACAGCGCGGACCAGGTGGGCGCGCCGACGAACTGCAGAGCTGCCGCGGTGGGCACGACGGTGACGTCGTGACCGGCCTCGGTGAGCTTGCGCAGCAGGTCCGCGGCCTTGTACGCGGCGATGCCGCCGCCGACGCCGAGGACGACGCGGCGACACGACGGCAGCTCGGGGGCGGATCAGGCTTCGGCGGGTGCCTCGGCCGGCGGGGCCGACGGCTTGAACTCGATGAGGTCGGAGTTGATCTCGCGCATCGCGATCGACAGCGGCTTCTCCTGCGGCGCGGTCTCGACCAGCGGGCCGACGTACTCGAGCAGGCCCTCGCCGAGCTGGCTGTAGTAGGCGTTGATCTGCCGGGCACGCTTGGCGGCGATGATCACCAGCGCGTACTTGCTCTGCGCGCGCTCGAGCAGCTCGTCGATCGGCGGGTTGGTGATGCCTTCGGCGGTGACCACGGGTTCAGACACGATGCAGCTCTCTGTGGGACGTCATTGCGGACGGGCTGAGGTCGCCACCACGGTCGCGGCAGGGCGCAACACCGTCCAGATGACCCGAGTTTACCAGTGACGGGCCGCACACCTGCCGCGCGAGCGCCCGCGCCGTTGGCTAGATTGCGGCGAACACCCGTCAGGACCACCGCTGCCGGCCCGCGCGCAGGCGCCGGAGAGGAGCGTGCCGTGCAGATCGCCGTCCCCCGGGAGTCGCTGCCCGGTGAGACCCGCGTCGCGGCCACGCCGAAGTCGGTCGATCTGCTGCGCAAGCTCGGTTACGACGTCGTCGTCGAGTCGGGCGCGGGCGAGGCCTCCAGCTTCACCGACGACGTGTACGTCGAGGCCGGCGCCACCATCGGCTCGCGGTGACGAGATCTGGCACGCCGACGTCGTGTTGAAGGTCAACGCGCCCGACGACGAGGAGATCGCCCGGCTGGGCGACGGCACGACGCTGGTCAGCCTGCTGTCGCCGGCGCTCAGGCCCGAGCTCGTCGAGAAGCTCGCGGCGCGGCCGATCACCGCGCTCGCCATGGACGCCGTGCCGCGCATCTCGCGGGCGCAGTCGCTGGACGTGCTCAGCTCGATGGCCAACATCGCCGGCTACCGCGCCGTCGTCGAGGCCGCGCACGTGTTCGGCCGCTTCTTCACCGGCCAGATCACCGCGGCCGGCAAGGTGCCGCCGGCCAAGGTGCTCGTCGCCGGCGCCGGCGTGGCCGGCCTCGCCGCGATCGGGGCGGCCAGCAGCATGGGCGCGATCGTGCGCGCCACCGACCCCCGCCCCGAGGTCGCCGACCAGGTCAAGTCCCTGGGTGGTGAGTACCTGGCGGTCGACGTGCAGCAGGAGGCGAGCACCGACGGCTACGCCCGGGCGACGTCGGAGGACTACGACCGGCGCGCCGCCGAGATCTACTCAGAGCAGGCGGCCGACGTGGACATCGTCATCACCACCGCGTTGATTCCGGGCCGACCTGCCCCGAAGCTGCTCACCGAGGCCGACGTCGCGAGCATGCAACCCGGCTCGGTGATCGTCGACATGGCCGCCGCGCAGGGCGGCAACGTCGCAGGATCCAGGCCGGGCGAGGCCGTCGTCACCGACAACCAGGTGACGATCATCGGCTACACCGACCTCGCCGGCCGGCTGCCCACCCAGGCCTCGAAGCTGTACGCGCAGAACCTGGTGAACCTGATGAAGCTGCTGACGCCGGGCAAGGACGGGCAGCTCGTCCTCGACTTCGACGACGTCGTGCAGCGCTCGATGACCGTGGTGCGCAACGGCGAGAAGACCTGGCCGCCACCGCCGGTCAGCGTGTCGGCAGCGCCCGCGGCCAAGACCGCCGTCCGCCGAGCGGCCGGTGACGCCGGAGAAGAAGGGCCTGACCACCCGGCGCAAGTACACGGTCGTGGGCATCGGCGTCGTGGTGCTGTTCCTGTTGACCGCCTTCGCCCCGGAGCAGCTCATCACCAACTTCACCGTCTTCGTGCTCGCGATCGTCATCGGCTACTACGTGATCGGCAAGGTGCACCACGCGTTGCACACGCCGCTGATGTCGGTGACCAACGCGATCTCCGGGATCATCGTGGTCGGCGCGCTGCTGCAGATCGGCCAGCACGACACGATGATCCGCGTCGCTGTCGTTCGTCGCCATCCTGCTGGCGCGATCAACATCTTCGGCGGGTTCGCCGTGACCCGCCGCATGCTCGGGATGTTCAGCAAGTGATCACCGCCGACACCATCGCCAAGGCGGCGTACATCGTCGCCGCCCTGCTGTTCATCCTCTCCCTCGCCGGGCTGTCGAAGCACGAGACGTCCAAGCAGGGCATCGTCTTCGGCATCTCCGGCATGGCCATCGCGCTGGCCGCCACGATCGGCTACGCCACCCGCAACGTCGCAGGCGATCGTCGATCGTGCTGCTGGTGGTCGCGGTCGTCATCGGCGCGGCGATCGGGCTGTGGCGCGCCCGCGTCGTCGAGATGACCGGCATGCCGGAACTCATCGCGCTGCTGCACAGCTTCGTCGGCCTCGCCGCGGTGCTCGTCGGCTGGGACGGCTACTACGCCGTCGAGGCCAAGGGCGGCGCGCAGCGCGAGGTCGCCAGCGACCTGCTGCGCATCCACCACGCCGAGGTGTTCATCGGCGTGTTCATCGGTGCGGTCACCTTCACCGGTTCGATCGTCGCGTTCCTGAAGCTGTCCGCGCGCATCAAGTCGGCGCCGCTGGTGCTGCCCGGCAAGAACGTGCTCAACCTCGGCGCGCTGGCCGCCTTCGTCGCGCTGACGGTCGTCTTCGTGATCCACCCGAACCTCGGTCTGCTGGTCGCGGTCACCGCTGTCGCGCTCGCGCTCGGCTGGCACCTGGTCGCCTCGATCGGCGGCGGCGACATGCCGGTCGTGGTGTCGATGCTCAACAGCTACTCCGGCTGGGCCGCCGCGGCGTCGGGCTTCCTGCTCGACAACAACCTGCTGATCGTCACCGGCGCGCTGGTCGGCTCGTCGGGTGCGTACCTGAGCTACATCATGTGCCAGGCGATGAACCGCTCGTTCATCTCGGTGATCGCCGGCGGCTTCGGCATCGAGGCCGCGCCGCGGGCGACGACACCGACTACGGCGAGCACCGCGAGATCACCGCCGAGGACACCGCGGAACTGCTGCGCGACGCGTCGTCGGTGATCATCACGCCGGGTTACGGCATGGCCGTGGCGCAGGCGCAGTACCCCGTCGCCGACCTGACCCGCAGGCTGCGCGAGCGCGGTGTCGACGTGCGCTTCGGCATCCACCCCGTCGCCGGCCGGCTGCCCGGGCACATGAACGTGCTGCTCGCCGAGGCCAAGGTGCCCTACGACATCGTGCTCGAGATGGACGAGATCAACGACGACTTCCCCGACACGTCCGTCGTGCTGGTCATCGGCGCCAACGACACCGTCAATCCGGCCGCCGCCGAGGACCCGGGCAGCCCGATCGCGGGCATGCCGGTGCTGCGGGTGTGGGAGGCCGAGAACGTCGTCGTCTTCAAGCGGTCGATGGCCGCGGGCTACGCCGGCGTGCAGAACCCGCTGTTCTTCCGGGACAACAGCGCAGATGCTCTTCGGCGACGCCAAGGCGCGCGTCGAGGACATCCTGCGCGCGCTCTGACCGCTGCGCTCAGCCGGTGAGCGTGCCAGCTGCGGCCGCCGTCGCTCGTGCGGTAGAGGCGCGGCAGCCGGCGACGACGTCTTGCCGGAGCCGTGCCCCCCGCCTCGACGACCGCGACACCGTCGCGCGCGCCGGTGAAGCGCAGCGACTCCGGCAGCCCGGGCAGGCCCTTGACGGCGAAGCGGGTCGTGCCGGTCGGCGACCAGATCTGCGCGTGCCGGGCGTCCGGGATCGACGCACCAGCACCCGCGAGCCGGACAGCGCCGCGGTGGGCACCTGGACGCCCGGGTCGCGCGGCTGCCGGTGAGCGCCAGCGTGGCGCGACGCGCGAAGTGCGATGCCGTCGGTGGACGTGTAGAGCGCCTCGCCGCCGGGCTCGGTCACCGGCACGGCCAGCGCGCCGTCGGCCAGCGCCGCCGGTCGCCCGACGGTGCGCAGCCGGCTGGGCGGTCGGTGATCCGCGGTCGCGGGCATCTTCCGCACGCGCGCGGGTGAGTCGTCGGGCTGCTCGCCGACCACTGACGTGCCGTGCCAGCTGACCGGCTGCTGCTGGGCGGTGAGCTCGGTGCCGCGCGCTGCGCGTCGACGCAGACCCGCGGAGGGCGAGCACGCCTGCGTCGAGCTGAGCCGGCTGGCGTTGCCGTACACCGGCGGCGTCGGCGCAGCGGCTGTCGATGTTCAGCGTCACGCCGTTGTAGGTCGCGTTGTGGGCGCCCTGGTACTGCTTGTGCCGCTGGTGCGAGGTCCAGTGGGTGCTCGCCACGCAACTGATGGCATCCGGTGGACGGCGAGCCGTCCCAGTCGGCGGCGTCGATGAAGTCCGGCTTGTGGCTGATGGTGGCGAAGTCGTCGAGGAAACCGCCGCACGACGAGGAGTAGACGCCGGCCACCTGCGCGGGGGCCACGTGCAACTGCGTGACCCACCCGTCGACGAACGCTTCGGACGCCGCGCGGCAGGTCGGCCGAGTCCTCGACGGTGCCTCGAGGTCGTAGTCGATCGGCACGTCGGAGGCGCTCGACAGCTTCGTCCAGGCGGCTGTAGGCCGCCTTGGCCTGCGCCATGCCCTGGCTGCGCGCGGTGGTCGTGTTGCGGCTGAAGTAGGACACCTGCCCGGCGGTGCACGGGTTCTGCGGACCGACCCAGATCGGCAGCAGGTCCCAGCCCATCTTCACCATGTCGCTGACCCACGTCCTGGTCAGGTGCGGCTGGGAGCAGCCGCGATCGGACCCGCCGATGTACACGCCCCAGTAGGAGAACGGCGTGTTGCGCCAGAAGGCGCTCATCTGCGACTCGCTCGGCGCGGTGCACGAGTCCGCGCCGTAGCCGGTCAGCTTGACCGTCCCGGACGCCTGCGCGGGAGCTGCCGCGCCCGGCACGGTCAGCGGCACCGCGGTGAGGGTCGAGGCCAGCACGGCCACGCCGAGCAGTCGGATGGTGCGTCGACGTGTTACAGGAGTTGTCACGTGAGCAAAATAGCGCCTATTGTGGCGTTCGGCGCGGCCAGCTCCGAGACTCACAGTCACTGTGCGTGACCGTCTTGGGTCAGTCCTCGCGGAGCACCAGCGCAGCGATCTCGCCGGCCGCGGCGTATCGACGTCGCGGTTGACGACGCGGTGGTCGAACTCGTCCGCGGCGGCCATCTCGATCTCCGCCCGCTCGAGGCGGCGCTGCACGTCCGCGGCCGACTCGGTGGCCCGGCCGGACAGCCGCTGCACGAGCTCGTCGCACCGACGGCGGCTCGAGGAACACGAACCGGGCGTCCGGCATCGACTCGCGCACCTGGCGCGCGCCGTCGAGTTCGATCTCGAGCAGCGTCGGCTCGCCGGCCGCCAGGTGTTTGAGCACCGGCGCACGCGGCGTGCCGTAGCGGTTGCCGGCGAACTGCGCGTGCTCGAGCAACTGCGCCGTCGGCGATCATCTGGTCGAAGGTGGCGGCATCGACGAAGCGGTACTCGACGCCGTCGCGCTCGCCCGGGCGCGGCGCGCGCGTAGTGCACGACACCGACACCCAGATCTGCGGCACCAGCTCGCGCAACCTCGCGACGACCGTGCCCTTGCCCGACTCCCGAAGGCCCGGAGAGCACGGTGAGGCGGGCGGGCACGGGGCCAACCTATCCGCCGCCCCGCGTGGGTACCGTCGGACGCATGGAGTTTCGTCGTCTCGGTAACAGCGGTCTCGTCGTGTCCGTCGTCGGTCTGGGCACCAACAACCTCGGCATGAAGCTCGACATGGACGGCGAGCCGCGAGGTCGTCCACGCCGCGCTCGACGAGGGCATCACGCTCTTCGACACCGCCGATTCCTACGGCGAGTCCGAGGCCCGGCTCGGCGAGCTGCTGCAGGGTCGGCGCGACGACGTGATCTCGCGACGAAGTTCGGCAGCGACGTGCGTAACCGCGGCGGGCGACAACGGCGAGGACTGGGGCGCGCGCGGCTCGCGGCGCTACATGCGGCGCGCCGTCGAATCGTCGCTGCGCAACCTGCGCACCGACTGGATCGACCTCTACCAGCTGCACCGCCCGGACCCGCAGACGCCGATCGCCGAGACGCTGTCTGCGCTGGACGATCTCGTGCGCGAGGGCAAGGTGCGCTACGTCGGTTCGTCCAACTTCACCGGGTGGCAGGTCGCCGATGCCGAGTGGACCGCCCGCACCCGCGGGCTCGCAGCGGTTCGTCAGCGCGCAGAACGAGTACAGCTGGCTGCGCCGCGGCATCGAGGCCGACGTCGTGCCGGCGCTCGAGCAGTACGGGATCGGCCTGCTGCCCTACTTCCCGCTGGCCAGCGGGCTGCTTTCGGGCAAGTACCGCCGCGGCGAGGCGGCCGCCGAGGGCAGCCGCATGAGCGACTGGGGCATGCGAGGGCTGGCTGACGACGACGGCCTTCGACGTCGTCGAGGCGCTGCAGTCGTTCGCGAAGGAGCGCGGCGTCGAGCTGCTCGACGTCGCGATCGGCGGGTCTGGCCGCGCAGCCCGCGGTGTCGTCGGTGATCGCCGGCGCGACCTCGCGCGAGCAGGTGCGGCGCAACGTCGCGGCCGGCAACTGGCAGCCGAGCCTGGCCGATCTCGCCGACCTGGACGAGCTCACCGTCGCGCTGATCAGCGCTCGGGCCGAGGGCGCCGGCGCCGCGGCCGCGCCGGCCGCTGAAGATGCAGCCGCCGAGGAACGTGCCCTCGAGCGCGTTGTAGCCGTGCACGCCGCCGCCGCCGAAACCGGCGACCTCGCCCGCGGCGTACAGGCCGGGGAACGGGCGTAGCCGTCCGGGCGGATGACCTGCGAGTCGAGATTGGTCTCCAGGCCGCCGAGCGTCTTGCGGGTCAGGATGTTCAGCCGGACCGCGATGAGCGGGCCGTGCGCCGGGTCGAGGATCTTGTGCGGCTTGGCGACCCGGGTGATGCGGTCGGACAGGTACTGGCGAGCGTTGGTGATCGCCATCAGCTGCAGGTCCTTGGAGTACTTGTTGTCCAGCTCGCGGTCGCGCGCGACGATCTCGCGCTCGAGGGCGTCGTAAGCCACGCGTGGGACCGCGGCCGATCGCGTTCATGCCGTCGACGAGCTCGCGCAGGGTGTCGGCGCACGACGAAGTCGACACCGTGTTCCTTGAACGCCTCGACCGGGCCGGGCGCGCCCTTGCTGGCCCGGCTCTTGAGCAGCAGCCGCAGGTCCTTGCCGGTGACGTCGGGGTTCTGCTCCGAGCCCGACAGCGCGAACTCCTTCTCGATGATCGTCTGGGTGAGCACGAACCACGAGTAGTCGTAGCCCGAGTCGACAGGATCTCGCGCAGCGTGCTGAGCGTGTCGAAACCCGGGAAGCACGGCGCCGGCAGCCGCCGCCCGGTGGCGTCGAACCACAGCGACGACGGCCCGGGGATGATCCGGATGGCGTGGTCGGGCCAGATCGGGTCCCAGTTGTGCAGGCCCTCGACGTAGTGCCACATGCGGTCGCGGTTGACGATGTTGCCGCCCGCGCCCTCGGTGATCTCCAGCATCCGGCCGTCGACGTACGCGGGCACGCCGGTGATCATCGTCTCCGGCACCGGGCCGAGCCGCTCGGCCGGCCAGTTCTTGCGCACGATCTCGTGGTTGCCGCCGATGCCGCCCGACGTGACCACCACGGCCGGCGCGCGCACCTCGAACTCGCCCCGGACGGCCCGCGACGACGGCGCGCCGCGCACGGCGTCGCTCGCGCTCGAGCACGCTGCCGCGAGCGCCGACGACGGCGCCGTCGCTCGACGAGCAGGTCGTCGACCTGGTGCCGGAACCGGAACTCGACCAGGCCGCGGCGCTCGGCCTCGAGCACCGGCTCGGCGAAGATCCGCACGACCTCGGGCCCCGTGCCCCAGGTGAGGTGGAAGCGCGGCACCGAGTTGCCGTGCCCGGCGCGCCCGCCCGTCGCCGCGCTCGGCCCAGCCGACCGTCGGGGTGATCCGCAGCCCGAGCTCGTGCACGTAGTCGCGGAACTTGGTCGGCGGCGAAGCGCACGAAGGCATCCGCCCACTGCCGCGGCCAGTGGTCCTCGCGCTCGCGGTCGAACTGCGCGGTGGACAACCAGTCGTGGCGGGCGAGTTCGACGGAGTCCTTGATGCCGAGGCGACGCTGCTCGGGGGTGTCGACCATGAACAGGCCGCCGAGCGACCAGAACGCCTGGCCGCCGAGGTTGGCGCGGTTCTCCTGGTCGAGCACGAGCACGCGCCGCCCGGCGCGGGTCAGTTCGTAGGTGGCGACGAGCCCGGCCAGGCCGGCGCCGACGACGATGACGTCAGGGACGGCAGCATCGGGCATGGGCTCACCTTAAGTCGTCGCGGCTCGCGCAGCGCCGTGTGGCGGACGTGGACCGGACCGGACCGGCGGCGGACGGCGGGGCGGCGCTGACGTGCGTCACGCGCCTCGGGTCAGAGGGCTTCGACCGGCGGCAGGCCGAACATCGACGGCGCGTTCTGCACGTGCTCGCGGATGTCGGCGCGCTCACCGCTCGCCGTCCTCGATCCAGCCGAACAGCGGCTCGTCGATCTCCGGGTTGACGAAGTACATGATCGACTGGCGGTCGTCGAGGCCGTGGTTGCGGACCTGGTGGTACAGCGGCGCGATCTTGCCGCCGGACAGCGCGGTCAGCACCGAACCCGGCATGATCACGACCTCGTCGGCGGCCGGCAGCATCGGGCTGCACCGAGTCCGCGGCCTCGCCCTCGTGGTAGATCTCCAGGCCGGGCGCGGTCGCGTGCAGCACGGTGACCATGTGGCCGTCCTCGTGCTTGTCCTGCAGCAGGTCGCGCTCGGCCGGCGCCGGCAGGCAGTAGTTGATCTGCAGGTACGACGCCTTCTCGAATTCCGGCGCCGCGTCGGTGCCGAAGTTGCGCGCGACCTCGTCGAGGATCGCCTTGACCAGCGGCGCCAGCGAGTCGCGCCAGTCGAGGAACGCGCCGGTGAGATCGCCGATGTCGCCTGCGTTGGGGATGAGGTCCAGGCGGCTCGACCACAGGGTGAAGCACTCGTTCATGTCCGGGCGCTCGGGCACCCGGGAGTACTCGATGCCGAAGGGCCGGTAGCCGTAGTTGTGGTCCGTGCTGCCGTGCGCGTTCTTGTCCTCGAGCGGGCGCTCGAAGAAACGAACGGCGGTCGAGATCGCGTTGTGCAGATTTCCGGCGTCGAGTTCGCTGAGCTTCACCACCGCGTAGCCGCGGTCCAGGATGTCGCTGGCGGCCTTCGTGATGACCGGGTCGGTTGTGAGAGTCTGCGTCACTGCGGGGTGCCTTCCCTGTGGGGAACGAGGGATGAAAGTCGTGCTGACGGGCCACAGCCCGCCGCGACCATACCGAGCATCCGGACGAATCCCGGCACCATCGAGGCGGTTTGTCAGGCTTTCCATGAGGTTCATGAACTCAGGCGCGCAGGAATGCGAAATCGTCGATGAGCGCGCCGACGGCGCCGCGCAGCGCGTCGACGTCCGGGCCGCGAGCGCAGCACCTCGCGCGAGACGCTGGGCAGCACGTCGGCCCCGAGTCGCCGAACAGCCGCCGCACGGCCTCGGCGGTCCCGCCCTGCGCGCCGACGCCTGGTGCGAGGATCGGGCCGTTGAGCTCGCCGAAGTGCAGGACGCCCGGCTCGATGGTGGCGCCCGCGACCACGCCGAGCGACCCGAGCGGTGCGGCGCCGGAGTTGCGCGCGGCCAGCTCGTCGACCACGACCTGCGCAGCGAGCCGGCCGTGGCGCCGAGCGCGTGCTGCACCTGCGGACCCTCCGGGTTCGACGTCGCCGCCAGGACGAACGCGCCGGTGCCGTGGCGCTCGACGAGTTCGAACACCGGCTGCGAGCGACCCGACACCGAGGTACGGGCTGACGGTGATCGCGTCGGCGGCCAGCGGCGCGGCGGGATCGAGGTAGGCCTGCGGCGTAGGCGTCCATCGTCGAGCCGATGTCGCCGCGCTTGACGTCGAGCAGCACCAGCGCGCCGGCCTGCCGGCAGCCGGCCGACGGTGCGTTCGAGGACGGCGATGCCGGCCGACCCGAGCACCTCGAAGAACGCCGACTGCGGCTTGACGACCGCCGCCGTGCCGGCGAACGCGCGCACGCACACGTCGGCGAAGCGCGCCAGCCCGTCGACGTCGACGCGCCAGCCCCCAGGCGTCGAGCAGCGCCGGCATGCGGGTCGATGCCGACGCACAGCGACCCGCGCGCGTCGAGTGCCGCGGCCAGCCGGGCCCCGAACGTCACGACGCCGCGGCCTGCTCCGCCGCGGGGGCCAGCCGCAGCGCGCGCGCCGCGGGCGTCCAGGTGCGCGTAGCCCGACGGCGTCGGCGAGCGAGGCGAATCCGCGCTCCGCCAGCGCCGCGTCAGCTCCTCCAGCACCCGGATCGGCGCGGACGGATCGCCGAAGACGCGGTGCCCACCGACACCGCGGATGCGCCGGCGAGCACGAACTCCAGCGCGTCCAGCCCGCTGCGGATGCCGCCCATGCCGATGATCGGCAGGTGCGGCAGCGCGGCGCGGACCTGCCATACACAGCGCACCGCCACCGGGCGGATCGCCGGGCCGGACAGGCCGCCGGTGACGCCGCCGAGCGCCGGGGCGAGCGTGTCGGTGTCGATCACCATGCCCAGCAGCGTGTTGATCAGCGAGAAACCGTCGGCGCCGGCGTCGGCGCAGGCACGGGCGATGTGCACGATGTCGGTGACGTCGGGCGTGAGCTTCGCGAACACCGGCTGCCGCGGGTCGGCGGCGCGGCGCACGCTGCCGATGACCCGCGACGACGCGATGGCGTCGCAGGCGAACACCTGCCCGCGCGACTCGACGTTCGGGCAGGAGATGTTGACCTCGAGCCCGGCGACGGCGGGGTGGCCGTGCAGACGCCGCGCGAGCTCGGCGAAGTCGTCGGTGTGGCTGCCGGCGATCGACACGACGTGCGGGCGCCGTGCTCGGCCAGCCAGGCGAGATCGTTCGCGAGGAACGAGTCGATGCCCGGGCCCTGCAGGCCGATCGAGTTCAGCATGCCGCTGGGCGTCTCGGCCATCCGCGGCGTGGGCCGGCCCGAGCGCGGCTCGCGCATGATCGACTTGGTGACCACGGCACCGAGGCTGCGCGACGTCGAAGAACTGGTGCAGCTCGCGGCCCGCCGCGGCGCAACCGGACGCGGTGAGGACCGGGTTGGGCAGCGTCAGCGCGCCCAGCCGGGCGGTCATGTCCGTCGCGCCCGTCGTCGTGTCGGCCATGGTCAGCGCCCCACCATCGCGGCCGCGCCGAGCAGGTCCGCCGGCAGCGAGCCGACGTCGTCCCACCGCACGTCGTGCGCGTCGAACACCGGCCCCTCGACGCACGAGCGGACGAAGCGGGACGTGCCGTCGGCACCGCGCACCGGCAGCACGCAGGTCATGCACACACCGATCCCGCAGGCCATCGACTCCTCGACGGCGACCTGCGCGCGGATCGCCTTCTGTTTCGCGACCTCGCCGACAGCGCGCAGCATCGGCATCGGTCCGCAGGCGTACACGACCTCGGCGTTGATCCGCCCGATGACCCGGGCGAGCACGTCGGTGACCAGCCCGCGCTCGCCCGCGCTGCCGTCGTCGGTCGTCACCGTCACCTGGCCGACCAGACGCTTGGCGGCGAGCTCGCCGTAGAGGCGCGACGCCGTCGCCGCTCCCAGGACGAACTCGACCGGCGATCCGGTGACCAGCAGCGCCTGCGCGAGCGCGATCAGCGGCGCGGTGCCGTACCCGCCGCCGACCAGAACGGCCGGCGACGCGTTCGACGGCAGCGGGAACGGCGTGCCCAGCGGGCCGACGATGTCGAGGCGTTCCCCGGCGCGCCGCTCGACGAGCCAGCGCGTGCCCGGCCCGTGCGCTGCGACGACGAACTGCACGGTGCCGGCGAACGCGCCCGACGGCGTGGCGCCGCTCAGCGCGAACGCGCGGCGCAGTCCCATGGCGCTGTTCTCGCCGCCGACCGCGACCGCCACGAAGTGCCCGGGCCGGAAGCCGGCGGCGATGCCCGGCGCGACCACCGTGAATTCGACGTAGTCGCCCACCCGCTTGACGGCGAAGATCTCCGCCGCGCGCTCCTGAACCGGCCCGCCGCTCACTCGGGACTGCCCGCTGCGCCACGGGCCGAGCTGGGCGTGCAGGTCCTGCAGCGAGCGCACCCCGACCTCGCCGCGCGAGATCTCCTCGATGCCCTGCACCGCGGCCGCAGCCGCCTGCACCGTCGTCAGGCACGGGATCGCAGCGGCGACGGCCGCCGTGCGGATCTCGTAGCCGTCGAGCCGCGGGCCGCCGGACCCCCACGGGGTGTTGAGCACGAGGTCGACCTCGCCGGCCAGGATCTTCTCGACCACGTTGCCCGGGCCGTCGCTGAACTTGCCGACGACCTCGACGGCGACGCCGTTGCGGCGCAGCACCTGCGCGGTGCCTGCGGTGGCCAGCACCCGGAAGCCGAGGTCGTGCAGCCGCTTGACCGGGAAGATCGCCGCGCGCTTGTCGCGGTTCGCGATGCTGACGAAGACCGTGCCCTTGACCGGCAGCGGCCCGTAGGCGGCCGCCTGCGACTTCGCGAACGCCGTGCCGAACGTCGAGTCGAAGCCCATGACCTCGCCGGTGGACTTCATCTCAGGCCCGAGGATCGAGTCGACCTGGTCCCCCGCCGGCGTGCGGAACCGGTTGAACGGCAACACGGCCTCCTTGACCGCGATCGGCGCGTCGTCGGGCAGGTCACCGCCGTCACCTCTGCGCGGCAGGATGCCTTCGTCACGCAGCCGCTCGATCGTCCAACCCACGGCCACCAGGGCAGCCGCCTTCGCCAGCGGCACCGACGTCGCCTTCGACACGAACGGCACCGTGCGGCTGGCGCGCGGGTTGGCCTCCAGCACGTACAGGACGTCGCCGCGCAGCGCGTACTGCACGTTGAGCAGCCCGCGCACGCCCACGCCCTGCGCCAGCGCCAGCGTGGATGCCCGGACCGCGGCGATGTCGCCCGAGCCCGAGCGTGATCGGCGGCAGCGCGCACGCGGAGTCGCCGGAGTGGATGCCGGCTTCCTCGATGTGCTCCATCACGCCGCCGATGTAGAGCTGCTCGCCGTCGTAGAGCGCGTCGACGTCGATCTCGACCGCGTCGTCGAGGAAGCGGTCCACGAGCACCGGGTGGTCGGCGGTGATCTCGGTGGCGCGCTGGATGTAGTCGGCCAGGTGCTGCTCGTCGTAGACGATCTCCATGCCCCGGCCGCCGAGCACGTAGGACGGGCGCACCAGCACCGGGTAGCCGATCGAGTCGGCCACCGCCTTGGCCTGCTCGAACGACGTCGCGGTGCCGTGCTTGGGCGCGGGCAGGCCCGCGGCCTCGAGCACCCGGCCGAACGCGCCGCGGTGCTCGGCGAGGTCGATCGCCTCCGGCTGGGTGCCCAGCACCGGCACGCCGGCGTCCTTGAGCCGCTGCGCCAGGCCGAGCGGGGTCTGCCCGCCCAGCGTGCAGATGACGCCCGCCAGCGTGCCGGAGGCCTGCTCGGCGGCAACGACCTCGAGCACGTCCTCGAATGTCAGCGGCTCGAAGTACAACCGATCGGCGGTGTCGTAGTCGGTCGACACCGTCTCGGGATTGCAATTGATCATGACGGTCTCGTAGCCCGCCGCGCGTAGCGCCATGACCGCGTGCACGCACGAGTAGTCGAACTCGATGCCCTGCCCGATCCGGTTGGGCCCGCTGCCGAGGATGATCACCTTCTCCCGGCCGGTGTCGTCGACCTCGGTCTCCTCGTCGTACGTCGAGTAGAAGTACGGCGTGGTCGCGGCGAACTCGGCGGCGCAGGTGTCGACGGTCTTGAACACCGGCCGGATGCCCAGCCGGTGCCGCAGCGAGCGGACGCCGTCCTCGCCGGCGAGCTCCGGGCGCAGCGCGGCGATCTGCCGGTCGGCCAGGCCGTGCCGCTTCGCCTTGCGCAGCAGCGGCGGGGTCAGCGTGGGCGCGGCCTGCACCTCGGCGCCGGTCTCGGTGATCTGCGCGATCTGGTCCAGGAACCACGGGTCGATGCCGGTGGCGGCATGCACCTGCTCGACGCTCGCGCCCGCCCGCAGCGCCGCCTCGACGTGGTAGAGCCGCCCGTCGGTGGGCACTGCGGCCCGCGCGAGCAGCTCGTCGACATCGACGTCGTCGCCGGGCACCGTCCAGAACCCGGACGCCTTCGTCTCCATCGAGCGCAGCGCCTTACCGAGCGCCTCGGTGAAGTTGCGGCCGATCGCCATGGCCTCGCCGACGCTCTTCATGTGCGTGGTCAGCACCGGGTCGGCGCCGGGGAACTTCTCGAACGCGAACCGCGGCACCTTGACCACCACGTAGTCCAGCGTCGGCTCGAAGGCTGCGGGCGTCTTGCGGGTGATGTCGTTGGGGATCTCGTCGAGGGTGTACCCGACGGCGAGCTTCGCGGCGATCTTCGCGATCGGGAAGCCGGTGGCCTTCGAGGCCAGCGCCGACGAGCGCGACACCCGCGGATTCATCTCGATGACGATCATCCGGCCGTCGGCGGGGTCGATGGCGAACTGGATGTTGCAGCCGCCGGTGTCCACCCCGACCTCGCGCAGCACGGCGATGCCGATGTCGCGCATGTGCTGGTACTCACGGTCGGTCAGCGTCATCGAGGGCGCGACGGTGATGGAGTCGCCGGTGTGCACGCCCATCGGGTCGAGGTTCTCGATCGAGCAGACGACCACCACGTTGTCGTGCCGGTCGCGCATCAGCTCGAGCTCGAACTCCTTCCAGCCGCGCACCGACTCCTCGACCAGCACCTCGTGCACCGGGCTCGCGGCCAGCCCGCGCGCCACCATCGTGCGGACCTCGTCCGGGCCCTCCGCCAGCCCGGACCCGAGCCCGCCCATCGTGAACGACGGCCGGATGACCACCCGGTTGCCGACGCCCTCGGCGAACGCGACGGCGTCGTCAAGGCTCCTGCACACCGTGGACGCCGGGACGTCACCACCTGCACGCACAACGATGTCCTTGAACTTCTGCCGGTCCTCGCCGCGCTGGATCGCGTCGATGTCCGCCCCGATCAGCTCGACGCCGTAGCGTTCCAGCACCCCCGCCTCGTGAAGCGCAACCGCCAGGTTGAGCGCCGTCTGTCCGCCGAGCGTAGGCAGCAGCGCGTCCGGGCGCTCGACGGCGATGACCCGCTCGACGAACTCCGGCGTCAGCGGCTCCACGTAGGTGGCGTCGGCGAACTCCGGGTCGGTCATGATCGTGGCCGGGTTGGAGTTCACCAGGCTGACCCGGAAACCCTCGCTGCGCAGCACGCGGCATGCCTGCGTGCCGGAGTAGTCGAACTCGCACGCCTGACCGATGACTATCGGCCCCGAGCCGATCACCATGATGTGCGAGATGTCGGTGCGCTTCGGCATCAGCGGGTCTCCAGCAGGTCGACGAAGCGATCGAAGAGGTAGGCCGCATCGTGCGGGCCGGCCGCGGCCTCCGGGTGGTACTGCACGCTGAACGCGCGCGCGTCGCGCGCCCGCAGGCCCTCGACGACGCCGTCGTTGAGGCAGACGTGGCTGACCTCGACGGCGCCGAGGTCGGTGTCGACGCTGCGATCGGCGGGCGCGTCGACGGCGAAGCCGTGGTTGTGCGCGGTGATCTCGACCTTGCCCGTGGCGCGGTCCTGCACCGGCTGGTTGATGCCGCGGTGCCCGTAGCCGAGCTTGTAGGTGCCGAAGCCGAAGGCGCGGCCCAGGATCTGGTTGCCGAAGCAGATGCCGAACACCGGCACCTGGCGGCCCAGCAGTTCGCGCACCGTGGCCACCGCGGTGTCGGCGGTGGCCGGATCGCCCGGGCCGTTGGCCAGGAACACCGCGTCGGCGCCGGTGGCGGCGACGTCGTCGGCCGAGGCGACGGACGGCAACACGTGGGTGGTGATGCCGCGCTGCGCCATCCGGTGCGGTGTCATCGTCTTGATGCCGAAGTCGAGCGCGGCGACGGTGAACCGGTGCGTGCCGAGCGCGTCGACGCGGTACGGCTCGTCGGTCGAGACCTGCGCGGACAGGTCGGCGCCCGTCATCAGCGCCGACTCGCGCACCTTGACCAGCACCGACGCCGCGTCGAGATCGGTGGACGACACCGCACAGCGCATCGCACCCCGCTCGCGCAGGTGGCGCGTCAGTGCCCGCGTGTCGACGCCGCTGATGCCGACCACACCCTGCGCGGCCAGCTCGTCGTCCAGCGAGCGACGGGAGCGCCAGTTGGACGCGCGGCGCGCCGGGTCGCGCACCACGTAGCCCGCCACCCAGATGCGCCGCGACTCGGCGTCCTCGTCGTTGATCCCGGTGTTGCCGATGTGCGGGGCGGTCTGCACCACCACCTGGCGGTGGTACGACGGGTCCGTCAGCGTCTCCTGGTAGCCGGTCATGCCGGTGTTGAACACGGCCTCGCCGTACGTCTCCCCCACCGCGCCGTAGGCCTCGCCGGTGAAGGTCCGGCCGTCCTCCAGGACCAGGATCGCGCTCATACCGATGCTCCTTCGACGATCGTGCGGACGATCGGGCTGCCGTCGCGCACCGTCAGCCGCCCGCGCAGCAGGGTCGCCACCACCCGGGCGGGCAGCGTGCGCCCGGCGAACGGCGTGTTGCGCGCCCGGGACGCGAGCGCGGCCGGGTCCACCGTCCAGGCGCCCGCCGGGTCGACGAGCGTCAGGTTCGCCGGCGCGCCGGGCGCGAGCGCGCCGCCGTGCTCGCCGAGCCGGCCGATGCGCGCGGGCCGTACCGACATGCGGTCGGCGACCCCGGCCCAGTCGAGCAGCCCGGTGGCGACCATCGTCTCGGCGACCACGCCCAGCGCGGTCTGCAGTCCCAGCATGCCGAACGCGGCGTCGGCGAACGCGTGGTCCTTGTCGTGCGCGGCGTGCGGCGCGTGATCGGTGGCGACGGCGTCGATGGTGCCGTCGGCGAGCGCCGCGCGCAGCGCCTCGACGTCCTCGGCCGGGCGCAGCGGCGGGTTGACCTTGAACACCGGGTCGTAGCCGCGCAGCAGGTCGCAGGTCAGCAGCAGGTGGTGCGGCGTGACCTCGGCGGTGACGTCGATGCCGCGCGCGCGGGCCCAGCGCAGGACCTCGACGGTGCCCGCGGTGGACACGTGGCACACGTGCAGCCGCGACCCGGTGTGCTCGGCGAGCATGACGTCGCGCGCGACGACCGACTCCTCGGCCACCGCGGGCCAGCCGGGCAAACCCAGCTCCCCGGACAGCGGGCCCTCGTGCGCGCAGGCGGCGTGGTCGGCCAGCCGCGGGTCCTGCGCGTGCTGGGCGATCACCGCCCCGAACGGCTTGACGTACTCCAGCGCGCGGCGCATCAGCCGGGCGTCGTGCACGCAGCGGCCGTCGTCGCTGAACACGCGCACCGCGGCCGCCGAGCGCGCCATCGAGCCCAGCTCGGCGAGCGTCTCACCGGCCAGGCCACGCGAGACCGCGCCGACCGGCCGGACGTCGACCAGCCCCACGTCCACCCCGCGACGCCACACCTGCTCGACGATCTCGGCGTTGTCGGCCACCGGGTCGGTGTTGGCCATGGCGTGGATGGCGGTGAAGCCACCGAGCGCCGCGGCGGCCGAGCCGGACGCGATCGTCTCGGTGTCCTCGCGGCCCGGCTCGCGCAGGTGCGTGTGCAGGTCGACGAAACCGGGCAGCAGAACCAGGCCGCCGGCGTCCAGCTGCTCGTCGGCCGACGCGCTCAGCCGGGGCCCGACGTCGACGATCGCCGGGCCGTCGACCAGCACGTCCGTCGGCGCGCCGCCCAGCGGCGCGACGCCGCGCAGCAGCAGGCTCATACCGGCACCCCCTCGGCGTCGGCGCCGGCGAGCAACCGGTAGAGCACGGCCATCCGCACCGCGACCCCGGCCTGCACCTGCTCCAGCACCAGCGACCGGCCGAGGTCGTCGGCCGCGGCCGAGGAGATCTCCAGCCCCCGGTTCATCGGGCCCGGGTGCAGGATCGGCACGCCGTCGCCGAGCACGCCCACCCGCTCCGGCGACAGGCCGTACCCGACGGCGTACTCGCGTTCGGACGGGAAGTAGCCGCCGGACATGCGTTCGCGCTGCACGCGCAACATCATCACCGCGTCGACGTCGCCGTGCGCCTTGCCGGTGAGCACCGCGTCCAGATCCCACGAGGTGTCGCACGGCCAGGTGTGCACGCCTGACGGCATCAGCGTCGGGGGCGCCACGATCGTGACCCGCGCGCCGAGCGTGCGCAGCAGCAGCACGTTCGACCGCGCCACCCGGCTGTGCGTGATGTCGCCGACGATGGCGACGTGCCGGTCGGCGAGGTCCCCCAGGCGCGAGCGCAGGGCGTAGGCGTCCAGCAGGGCCTGGGTGGGGTGCTCGTGCGTGCCGTCGCCGGCATTGACCACCGGGCAGTCGACCCACCCGGCGATGCGCGCCACCGCGCCGGACGCGTTGTGCCGCACCACCAGCGCGTCGACGCCCATGGCCGCGACGGTGAGCACGGTGTCGCGCAGGCTCTCGCCCTTGCTGACGCTCGAGCCTTTGGCGCTGACGTTGATCACGTCGGCCGACAGCCACTTGCCGGCGATCTCGAAGGACGAGCGCGTGCGGGTGGAGTCCTCGAAGAACAGGTTGACGACCGTGCGCCCGCGCAGGGGCGGGAGCTTCTTGACCTCGCGGGTCTGCACGTCGTGCATGCGCCGCGCGGTGTCCAGGATGGCCAGGGCGGTGTCGCGGTCAAGATCGGCCGCGGAGAGCAGGTTGCGCATCAGGCACCGTCCCGGGTCGGGGTGGTTACGGCGTAGTCGACGAGCACCGCGTCCTCGCCGTCGATCTCGCTCATCAGCACGCGCACCCGCTGGTCGGGTGAGGTCGGCAGGTTCTTGCCCACGTAGTCGGCGCGGATCGGCAACTCGCGGTGGCCGCGGTCGACCAGCGTCGCGAGCTGCACCACCCGCGGGCGGCCCAGCTCGGTCAGGGCATCCAGCGCGGCGCGGCACGTGCGGCCGGAGAACAGCACGTCGTCGACCAGCACCACGGTGCGCCCGTCGATCCCGCCGCGCGGTTCGCGCGTCTCTTCCAGGGGCCGCACGCCGCGCAGGCGCAGGTCGTCGCGGTACAGCGTGATGTCCAGCGAGCCCACCGGCAGGGCGACCCCGGTGAAGCGTTCGATGCGCGCCGCGAGCCGGTGCGCAAGTGGGACGCCACGGGTGGGGATGCCGAGCAGCACGGCGTCGAAGTCGCCGCGGGCGACGTTCTCGATGATCTGGTGCGCGATGCGGTCGGTGACCCGCGCGACGTCGTCGGCGTCGAGCACCGTCTGCGCGGGCGCATCCGGCGTCGCCGGGATCGGCGGGTCGGCGGGCACGTGGGCACGACCGGGCACAGAGAGCCTCCTTGTCCGCCTCACTGGACGGTCCATTAAAGGAGCGAATCGGTGGCAGACTAACAGTCGGGAGGCGACCTGTTGCGCACTGCCGGCGACGCCGCGGGTACATCTTCCATGACGCAGACGAGAGCTTTGACACTGCGTGACACCCACATTACGGTTCGAAACAGTTCCGGGTCGGGGGATGTCGCGTCATGCAGCACCGGGGCAGAAACGACGGGGATCACATGATCATGACTGACAAAGCGCCCGGCGACGAGACCGTCGCCAACGACGGCTATGCGAAAGCTCTGGGCACACGCCTGCGCGCGGTCCGGATGCAGCAGCACCTGTCGCTGCACGGGGTCGAGCGCAAGTCCGGGGGCCGCTGGAAGGCCGTCGTCGTGGGCTCCTACGAGCGCGGGGACCGCGCGGTCTCGGTGCAGCGGCTGAGCGAACTCGCCGAGTTCTACGGGGTGCCGGTGGGTGATCTCCTGCCGCCCGAGGAAACTCAGATCACCGTCGAGCGGGGCGGCACGCCGCTCTCGCGCATCGTGCTCAACCTCGACCGGGTCAGCGATCTCAGTCAGGGCGAGTCGGACATCCTGCGTCGTTTCGCGAGCTCCATCCAGCGCCAGCGTGGCGAGGTCGGCGCGCGCTCGCTCTCGGTGCGTTACGAGGACCTGCGCACGCTCGCGCTGATGTACGACATGTCCATCGAGAACCTCACCGAGCGGCTCGTGCGCTGGCAGGTACTGGCCCCCGAGTCCGTGATCATCGACTCCGAGCTCTGAGCCCTGCCGGTCAGGCGATGGCGGGACGGTCCTTCGACACCCGGCCGAGCACGCCGTTGACGAACTTCGGGCTGTCGTCGGTGGACAGCGACTTCGCGAGCTCGACCGCCTCGTCGATGGCGACGGCGTCCGGCACGTCGTCGCGCCAGAGCACCTCGTAGACGCCGAGGCGCAGCACGGCGCGGTCGACGTCGGGCATCCGGGCGACGGTCCAGCCGTCGGCGTAGTCGGCGAGGATCGCGTCGATGCGCGACCGGTGTTCCGCGACTCCCTCGACGAGTTCGACGGTGTAGTCGTTGACCGGCGGTTCGGCCAGCGCCACCCGCTCGGCCAGCGTGGTCACCGCGGCGACGTCGCGCAGGTCCGACTCGTACAGGACGTCGACGGCACGCTTGCGCGCCTTGCTGCGGGCAGCCACGGTCGTCCGGTCAGCTGCTGATGCGGCCGAGGTACCGGCCGTCACGGGTGTCGACCTTCACCTTCTCGCCGGTCGTGACGAACAGCGGGACCTGGATCTCCGCCCCCGTCTCGAGGGTCGCCGGCTTGGTGCCGCCGGTGGAACGGTCACCCTGCACACCCGGGTCGGTGTGGCTGATGACGAGCTCGACGCTGGTGGGCAGTTCGATGAACAGCGGCACGCCCTCGTGCACGGCCACGACGGCCTCGGCGTTGTCCAGCAGGTAATCGGCGTTGGTGCCGACGGTCTCGGCCGGGACGGGCACCTGGTCGTAGGTGTCGGCGTCCATGAATACGTAGTCGGTGCCTTCCTTGTACAGGTAGGTCATCGCCCGCTTGTCGACGTTGGCCGTCTCGACCTTCGTGCCGGCGTTGAACGTGCGGTCGACGACCTTGCCGGACATCACGTTCTTCAGCGTGGTGCGCACGAACGCCCCGCCCTTGCCGGGCTTCACGTGCTGGAACTCGACGACGGTCCACAGCTGGCCGTCGATGTTGAGCACGATGCCGTTCTTGAGGTCGTTGGTAGTGGCCACGACGGAGCAGTCTAGCCACCGTAAGGTGGGCTCGATGACCGACCGGATCGCCTGGCAGCTCGACGGTGGCGTCGCGCGGGTGCGGCTGAACCGCCCCGCCAAGTACAACGGCCTCGACCTGCCGATGCTGCGCGCGCTGGTCGACACCGCCGCGCAGATCGCCCGCACGGACGCGGGTGCGCGCGGTCATCCTCAGCGGCGCGGGCAAGGCGTTCTGCGCCGGGCTGGACTTCGCCTCGGTGGGCAGGTCGCCTGCCGCGTTCGCGCGGGCCGGGCTGAAGCTGCCCGGGCAGTCGACGAACCTGTTCCAGCGCGCCTGCTGGGTGTGGCGCGAGCTGCCGGTGCCGGTGATCGCCGTGCTGCACGGGCACTGCTTCGGCGGCGGCATGCAGCTGGCGCTCGCCGCCGACTTCCGCTTCGCCACGCCGGACTGCGAGCTGTCGATCATGGAGGGCAAGTGGGGGCTGATCCCCGACATGACCGGCTCGGTCACCCTGCGCGAGCTCGTGCCGATCGACGTCGCCAAGCGGCTGACGATGACCGCCGAGGTGTTCGACGGCACGCAGGCGGCCGCCTACGGGCTGGTCACCGAGGTCGCCGACGACCCGATGAAGCAGGCCGAGGCGCTGGCCGCCGAGCTGCTCACCCGCTCACCGGACGCGCTCGCGCTGACCAAGCGGTTGCTGCACACCACCAGGCACCGCTCGCCGGGGCGCGCGTTCTGGACCGAGACGTGGCTGCAGCTGCGGCTGCTGCGCGGCGCGAACCACAAGATCGCCCGCTCGGCGAACCTGGCCGGCGACAAGCCCGTCTACACCGAGCGCCGGGTGCGCTGAGCGTCAGGCCACTGCCGCGCGCGGGCGCTCGCTGACGTGCACCGTGATCGTGCCGCGCACCGCGACAGTGCCGTCGGCGCGGGTGGCCTGCACGCGCACCGCGATCTCGCCGGGGCCCTGCCAGTCGGCCGGGTCGGTGTCGGCGATCGCGCGTCATGCGTGGAGTCCGACATCGCGAGGTACTCCAGCTGCATGCCCTTGGGGATCCAGCGCAGGTGCGCCGGCACGCTCGCCTCGGCCAGCGCGCCCATCGCCATCTCGATGCCGTTCGCGACGGCGATGACGTGCACGGTGCCGATGTGGTTGTGCACGCCCCACCACTTGCGCACGCGGACCTCGGCATGGTTCGGGCGCAGCTCGACGAGCGTCGGCGCGATCGTCAGGAAGTACGGCGCCTTGAGCGCGAAGGCCAGCGAGAACGCGCCGCGCCCGACCAGCGGGATCCGCGTCGCACGGTCGTAGAGATCGAGCACCTTGGGCATCGGCGGAGCGTATAGGCCTGTCAGTGCTCCTGAGCGGACAGCCAGGACAGCGCGAGCACGTATCCCTCGACGCCGAGCCCGGCGATCACCCCGCTGGCGTGCGGGGACACGTAGCTGGTGTGCCGGTACGGCTCGCGGGCGTGCACGTTGCTGATGTGCACCTCCACCAGCGGCGCGGTACGCATCGCGCAGGCGTCGCCGAGGGCCACCGAGGTGTGCGTCAACCCGGCGGCGTTGAGCACCACCGGCGTCGCGGTGTCGGCGGCCTCGTGCAGCCAGCCGAGCAGCTCGCCCTCGTGGTCGCTCTGGCGCACCTCGACGTCGAGGCCGAGCTGTGTACCGGCCGACGTGCACAGCGCCGCGAGCTCGTCGTGCGTCGCCGAGCCGTAGAGCTCGGGTTCGCGGCTGCCGAGGCGGCCCAGGTTCGGGCCGTTGAGCACCAGCACCCGGCGGGCGGGATCAGTCACAGCGAGACCTCCGAGTACGCGTCGGCGAGCAGGGCGGGATCGGGATCGTCGACGACCGACCGGGCGCGCCAGGCCGTCGAGGACGATGAACCGCAGCCGGTTGCCGCGGGCCTTCTTGTCCACTCGCATCGTGTCCAGCAGCGCGGGATACGCGTCGGGCGCGTAGCGCGTCGGCAGTCCGAGCGCCTCGAGCAGCTCGCGGTGCCGGTCGCCGGGTGGCGTCGTCGAGGCGGCCCAGCAGACCGCCCAGCGCCGCGGCGTACACCAGGCCGATCGACACCGCCTCGCCGTGGCGCCAGCGGTAGTGCTCGGCGCGCTCGATCGCGTGCGCCAGCGTGTGGCCGTAGTTGAGGATCTCGCGCTGCCCCTGCTCGGTGAGGTCGGCGCCGACGACGTCGGCCTTGACCCGCACGGCCCGCTCGACGAGCTCGCGCTCGACGGCGTTCCCGGGCACCGCGCGCCGCCGCCGGGTCACGTTCGAGCAGGGTCAGGATCTGCGGGTCGGCGATGAAGCCGCACTTGACGACCTCGGCCAGCCCGGCGACGTAGTCGTCCGCCGGCAGTGTCTCGAGCGTCGCAGGTCGCACAGCACGGCAGCGGGCGGATGGAACGCCCCGACGAGGTTCTTGCCGCGCGCGGTGTTGATCGCGGTCTTGCCGCCGACCGCGGCGTCGACCATCCCGGCGAGCGTCGTGGCGACGTGCACGACGCGCACGCCGCGCAGCCACGCCGCCGCGACCCAGCCGGCGAGGTCGGTGGTCGCGCCGCCGCCGAGGCCGACCATGGCGTCGGAGCGGGTGAAGCCGAGCTCGCCGAGCGCGTCCCAGCAGCGGCCGGCCACCTCGAGCCGCTTCGCGTCCTCGCCGTCGGGCACCTCGATCGCGCGGCGCTCGAAGCCCGGCGCGGTCAGTTCGGCGCGCAGCGCCTGCGCGGCGGCCAGCAGCGTCGGCGGGTGGATCACCGCCACCCGGGCAGCGCCGTCGAGCAGCGGCGGCAGCTCGCCGAGCAGGCCGTGCCCGACCAGCACCGGGTAGGGCGCCGGGCCGCCGACGTCGATGCGGGTCGCGTCGTCGCGCGTCCGGCCCGTGGTTCGCCGCGGCCGCGGTCGCGGTCGCGCTCGTGCAGCCGGGCCGCGATCGTCGGCCGCCACCTGCCCGGGGTCCGGCCGTCGGTGTCGACGGCGAACGCGGCGACGCTCGTGCGTAGAGCGGCGCCGCGCTCGCGCGCCAGCTCGGCGAGCCGCGCCGACGGGTCGCCGGCGAGCAGCGGGCCGGTGCGGGCCGTCGCCGACGCGGCGCGCGCAGCGTCCAGTGTCGGCGCGCAGCAGCACGACCGGCACGTCGCGGCGCGGCAGCGCCGCGCGGGTGCCGGGGTCGTTCAGCGCGCCGCCGCCCAGGGCCAGGACGCCGTCGAAGTCGATGCAGCGCGCGCACGCACGGCGCCGCCTCGGCGGCCCGGAACGCCGGCCTCGCCGTCGTCGGCGAAGATCTCGCGCACGGTGCGACCCGGCGGCGGCCTCGACGAGCGTCGTCGGAGTCGGCGAACGGCACGACGAGGATCTTGGCCAGCCGGCGTCCGGTGGTGCGTCTTGCCCGTGCCGGGCAGCCCGACGAGCACCGCGACGGGGCTCACGACGGTGCCGAGCCGGCGCTCGGCCGGTCAGGCCGCGGTCGACGAGCCGTTGCAGGTAGGCCGTCGAGGTTGCGGCGGGTCTCGGCGAGCGAGTCGCCGCCGAACTTGTCCAGCACGGCCTCGGCCAGCACCAGCGCGACCATCGCCTCGGCGACCACACCCGCGGCCGGCACGGCGCACACGTCCGAGCGCTGGTTGATCGCGACGGCGGCCTCGCCGGTCGTAGATGTCGACGGTCTGCAGCGCCCGCGGGACGGTCGAGATCGGCTTCATCGCGGCCCGCACCCGCAGCACCTCGCCGGTCGTCATGCCGCCCTCGGTGCCGCCGGAGCGGCCGGACACCCGCCGGATCCGGCCGTCGGCGTCGACGATCTCGTCGTGCGCCTGCGAACCGCGGATGCGGGCGAGCTCGAAACCGTCGCCGAGCTCGACGCCCTTGATCGCCTGGATGCCCATCAGCGCCGCGGCGAGCCGGGCGTCGAGGCGCCGGTCGCCGTGGGTGTGGCTGCCCAGGCCCGGCGGCAGGCCGTAGGCGAGCACCTCGACGACGCCGCCGAGCGTGTCGCCGGCGCGCCGGGTCGTCGTCGATCTCGGCGATCATCGCCGCGCTCGGCGGCCGGGTCGAAGCAGCGCACGTCGGACTCGTCGACGCGCGGCGCGCGTCCGCGGGCCCGGGCACGCACGCCGGCGGGGCGCTGCACGGCGCCGATGGACACGACGTGGCTGACGACCTCGACGCCGGCCACCTGGCGCAGGAACGCGCGGGCGACGGTGCCGAGCGCGACCCGCGCGGCGGTCTCGCGGGCGCTGGCCCGCTCCAGGATCGGGCCGGGCGTCGTCGACGTCGTACTTCTGCATGCCGGCGAGGTCGGCGTGCCCGGGCCGCGGGCGGGTCAGCGGCGCGTTGCGGGCCTGCTCGGCGAGCACGTCGGCGTCGACCGGGTCGGCGGACATCACGGTCTGCCACTTGGGCCACTCGGTGTTGCCGACGCGCACCGCGACCGGGCCGCCCATCGTGACGCCCGTGCCGCACGCCGCCGGTGAGCTCGACCTCGTCGTGCTCGAACTTCATCCGCGCGCCGCGCCCGTAGCCCGAGGCGGCGACGGGCGAGCGCGGCGGCGACGTCGCCGGTGGTGACCTCGACGCCGGCGGGCAGGCCGTCGAGCACGGCGACCAGCGCAGGGCCGTGCGACTCGCCCGCGGTGATCCAGCGCAGCACGCCGCCCAGTCTCCCAGACGTCGTGCGGGTGCGGAGCGCGCGTTACTGGCCCAGCAGCCAGCCGTCGGGCTCGGCGAGCTCGCGCGCCGCCTCCGGGCCCCACGAGCCCTGCGCGTAGCGGCTGCGGCTTCGGCGGGTTGTCGAGCAGCGGCCCGGCGGCCTCCCACACCGCGGCCAGCCCGTCCGGGCGGGTGAACAGCGACCGGTCGCCGACGAGCACGTCGTGGATGCAGCCGCACGTAGGGCGGCAGCGGGTCGGCGTCGTGGCAGGGTCTCGAGCGTCACGCCGATGTCGGCGACGTCGAGGGTCAGCTGCCGGGCCGGGCCGCTTGGCCACCAGCTCGAGGTCGATGGCGCCGTTGCCGGACAGGTCGAAGGACAGCACGTTGCCGTCCTTCGGCAGCGTCGTCGAACGACCGTCCGGCTCGCGCAGGATCAGGCTGACCCGCTGCTCGCTGGCGTGCGAGCCGCTTGCCGGTGCGCAGCAGGAACGGCACGTCGCGCCACCGGTCGTTGTCGATCCACAGCCGGGCCGCGACGTAGGTGTCGGTGCGCGAGTCCTTCGCGCACCTCCGGCGACGTCGGTGAAGCCGTCGAACTGGCCGAGCACGACCTCGTCCGGGTCGAGCGGCCGGAAGCAGCCGATGACCTCCTCGCGCGCGGCCTGCAGGTCGTCGGCGGCCAGGCTCGCCGGCGGCTCCATCGCGATCTCGGCGGCGACCTGGAACAGGTGCGTGACGAGCATGTCCAGCACCGCGCCGGTCGCGTCGTAGAACTCGGCGCGGTCGGTGATGCCGAGCTTCTCCGGCACGTCGATCTGCACCGCGCGCACGTGCTCGGCGCACCAGACGGCGTCGAACAGGCCGTTGGCGAAGCGCAGCACGTGCAGGTTCTGCGTCGCCTCCTTGCCGAGGAAGTGGTCGATGCGGAACACCTGCTCCTCGTCGAGCACCTTGTGCACCATCTCGTCGAGCTCGTGGAAGCCCTCCGGCGACGTGCCGAACGGCTTCTCGTAGACGACGCGCGCGCCCTTGGCGAGACCGTGCTCGCCGAGGCCCTCGGTGATGCGCTGCGAACGCCGACGGCGGGATGGCCAGGTAGTGCACGAGCTGCGCGTCCTTGCCGACCTTCTCGCGCGCCTCCTCGAGGACGTCGAGCAGGCTGCCCGGGTCGTCCTTGTCGAAGCCGCCGCCGGCGAAGCGCAGCCGGCTCGCTGAACTCCTCCCACGGCCCGTCGCCGGGCTTCGGGCCGAACTCGGTCAGCACGTCGTGCACGTGCTGGCGGAAGTCGAGGTGCGACACGTCGCCGCGGCCGTTGCCGACCAGCAGCCAGTCGCTCGGGCAGCAGGCCCTCGATGGCGAGCTGGTAGAAGGCCGGCAGCACCATCCGCTTGGCGAGGTCGCCGGTGGCGCCGTAGAGGACGAAGACGGTGGGGCCCGGGCGGGCGGCATCGGTCATGTGCTCGACAGTAAGGCCTCGCGCCGGGCGCGCGTCAGGCCACCGTCGACGGGCACGAGTCGGAACGCCAGCACGAGCAGCGCGCCGAAGATCATCATCGGCCCGAACGGCGATCGCCGACTTCATCGTCGCGCGGCGCGACGCGAGCAGCGCCGAGCGAGACACACCGCGCCGAGCACGAAGCCGGCGAAGATGCCGTAGTAGACGTACGCCCAGCCGAACCAGCCGAGGTAGCCGCCGATCGCCGCGCCGAGCCGGACGTCGCCGAAGCCGAACGAGCGCGGCGCGAGCGACGCTGAGCACGAACAGCACGGCGAACACCGCGGCGCCGCCCTCGACCGCGCGCAGCAGCGGCGTGCCAGTCGCCGCGGACCAGCGCGGCCAACGTCAGCAGCACGGCGGCCGCGCGCCAGCAGCGGGTAGACCAGCCGGTTCGGCAGCCGGTGCTCGGCGAAGTCGATGACGACCAGCGGGGTGCGCGAGCAGCGCCGAGCGCCACGAAGGCCGGCAGCAGCGCGCCCCAGCCCGGCGGCCGCGCCGCCGAGCGCGCCGAGCACCGCCCCGAGCACGGCCGTCGACGGCCACCCGGCGCGGCGGTCGCCGGCCGGCCGCGCCACCAGTCGCGCATGTCGCGGTCGGGCACGCTGTGCGTCAGCCGGGCGAGGTACGGCGCGGGCGCGGCGCACAGCACTGCGCGCCGCCGCCGCTGCCGAGCACGCGTCGCCGACACGAGGGCAGAGCCTACGCGGCGCCGTTACCGGTGGGCGCGGTGTACGACGCGATCGTGCTGGCCGGCGGGCCGGCGCGCCGGCTGGGCGGCGCGGACAAGCCCGCGCTCGACGTCGGCGGCGCGCACGCTGCTGGACCGCGTCGCTCGACGGCGGTGGCCGGCGCCGGCACGGGTCGTGGTCGTCGGGCCGCAGCGCGCCGTCGACGCGCGGCGGCGGCCGGCTGGTGTGGTGCCGCGAGGACCCGCCGGGCGGCGGCCCGGTGGCGGCGCTGGCCGCGGCGGTGCCGCACACCGCGGCCGACACGTGCGTCGTGCTCGCCGCGGACCTGCCGTGCGTCGGCCGGCGCGGTCGCGCCGCTGCTGCGCTGCGCGTGCCCGCCGACGGCGCCGCGCTGCTCGTCGACGCCGACGGGCGGGCCAACTACCTGGCCGCGGCGTGGCGGCGCGCCGCGCTGGTCGCCGCGCTGGCCGCGCGTCGGGCCGGCGGGTGCAGGGCGCGTCGATGCGCGCACTGCTGCGCGGCGTGCCGCAGTGTGCCGGTGCCCGACGCCGGCGGCTGGGGCGCCGACTGCGACACCTGGGCCGACGTCGAGGCCGCGCGCCGGTCCGCGAGACTGGGCCGATGAGCACTCTGGACGAGTGGGTCGACGACCCTGGCGGCACCGAACTCGGCGTCGACCCCGCGGTCGTCGACCGCACGCTGCTGCTCGACGTCGCCCGCGACGCGGCGCACGGCGTGGCCCGGCCGGCCGCGCCGCTGACGACGTTCCTGGTCGGCTACGCGGCGGGGCTGCACGGCGGCGGCGCCGCAGGCGGTGGCCGACGCGGCGGCCGACCGCGTCGCGCGGCTCGCCGCGCGCCGACGCCCGTCGGAGCGCGTCAGACGATTAGCTCGTCGCCGGCGTAGACGTTGCAGCGGCCGCCGCGCACCATGCCGGCCAGCAGCAGGCCGTACTCGCGGGCGAGGTCGACGGCCAGGCTGGACGGCGCGGACACCGCGACGATCCCGGCGACGCCGGCGGCCACGGCCTTCTGCACGATCTCGAACGACACCCGGCCGCTGACGACGAGCAGCTGGTCGGTGGCCGGCAGCCGGTGCGGCGAACAGCGCCGCGCCGACCACCTTGTCGACCGCGTTGTGCCGCCCGACGTCCTCGCGCACGCCGGCGAGCGTCGCCGTCGGGCGGTCGGCCAGCGCGGCCGCGTGCACGGCGCCGGTGCGCTCGAAGGCGCGCTGGCCGCTCGCGCATCGTGTCCGGGCAGCTGCGACCAGCACGTCGCGCGGCGACGCGCCAGCCCGTCGCGGTGCGGCGCGCTGGTGGCGAGCAGGGCGCAGGTCGAGCACGTCGGCGCTGCACACCCCGCAGGCGGCGCTGGTGACGAACGCGCGCGGGCGCGGCGGGCGCACGCCCTCGCGCAGCGTGATGTGCACGCGGTCGGTGTCGTCCTCGCGGCAGGCGCGCAGCGTCGCGATGTCGTCGGCGCGGCGCACGCCGGACTCGACGACCAGCCAGCCGGCGGCCAGCTCCAGGTCGTGACCGGGCGTGCGCATCAGCGTCGCGATCGCCTCGCCGTCCGCGGCCGAGCACCAGCGGCGACTCGACGGCGAGGTCGTCGGGCGTGCGGGCGGGCTCGCCGTCGACGGGCAGCCGGACGATCGCGCGCCGCGTGGTGCTGACCGCCATGCGCTCGACGATACGTCCGCCCGCCGTACCGCAGAGCCTCGCTAGGGTCGCGGCATGCGCGCGATACAGGTGACGGCGTTGGACGGGCCACGATCGGTGCAGGTGGCCGACGTCGCCGAACCCGAGGCCGGCGACGGCCAGGTGCTGATCGAGGTGCACGCGGCCGGCGTCGACGTTCCCCGACGTGCTGCTGACCCAGGGCAGGTACCAGCTCAAGCCCGACCCGCCGTTCACGCTGGGCGGCGAGGTCGCCGGCATCGTGCGGGCCGCGCCGCCGGACGCGCCGGTGTCGGTGGGCGATCGCGTGTGCGCGCTGACGATGTTCGGCGGCTTCGCCGAACTCGCGCTCGCGCCCGCGCACATGGTGTTCCCGATCCCGGACGAGGTGTCGGTTTCGCCGCCGCGGCGTCGCTGCCGATCAACTACCTGACCGTGCACTTCGCGCTGACGAAGCGCGCGCCAGCTCGCTGCAGGGCGACACCGTGCTCGTGCACGGCGCGGCCGGCGGCGTGGGCACCGCGGCGATCCAGTTCGCCCGCGGCGCGCGGCGCGACGGTGATCGCGGTGGCGTCGACCGACGCGAAGGCCGAACTCGCGCGCGCCGCGGGGGCGCAGCACGCCGTGGCCGCGGACGGGTTCCGCGACGCCGTCGGGAGCTCACCGACGGGCGCGGCGTGGACATCGTCGTCGACCCGGTCGGTGGCGACCGGTTCACCGACTCGCTGCGCTGCCTCGCGCAGCGACGGCCGGCTGCTCGTCATCGGCTTCGTCGGCGGCGAGATCCCGACCGTCAAGGTGAACCGGTTGCTGCTGAACAACACCTCCGTCGTCGGCGTGGCGTGGGGCGCAGTACGCGCTGCCGCGGCCCGGACTACCTGCAGCAGCAGTGGCGCGAGCTGGAACCGATGCTCGCTCGGGTGCGCTGGCCCGCCGATCGGCCACGAGATCGACTCGCGGACGCCGCCGAGGCGCTCGCGTTGATGGACGAGCGGCGGCGCCGTCGGCAAGGTCGTGCTCGACGGTCGGTGGCAGCCGATAGTCCAGCTCGTAGTCAGGCGCCGCAGCCGGGGGCCGCGGCGAGCAGCGCCGCGCGCATGGCCTCGACCGGCGCCGGCCGCCCGGTCATCAGCCGCACCTGCTCGGCGGCCTGGTGCAGCAGCATCGCGGCGCCGCTGCGCACGGTCGCACCGCCCTCGCGCGCCGCGCTGCGCCAGCGGCGTCGGCCAGCCCGCGTAGACGACGTCGAGCACGGTCTGGGCCGGCGTCCAGCGCGCGCGCGGCGAGCACGGCGTCGGCGGCGCCGGCGGGCAGCGTCGAGATCACGAGGTCGGCGGCCAGCGCCGGGCTGCGGCGACGTCGGACTCACCCAGCGGTCAGCTGCACACCGCGACTGCGCAGCGCTGCGCGGTGGCCCGCAGGTCGCGCGGTGCGGGCGGGGTCGCGCACGAGCACGTGGCAGCGGGATCAGGCCCAGCGTGCGCAGGGCGGCCAGCGCGGCCTGCGCGGTGCCGCCGGCGCCGAGCACGGTCGCGGACCGCGGCGGCACGCCGGCCACCAGCGCGCCGACGATGCCGGCGACGTCGGTGTTGTCGGCCGCCCACGGCCGGGTCGCCGGCGAGCGGCAGCAGCGTGTTGGCCGCGCCGACCTGCGCGCGCGCGGGGTCGCGACCTCGGCGGCGACGTCGAGCAGGGCCCGCTTGAGCGGCATCGTGGCCGAGAAGCCGAGCCAGTCGGCCCGCGCGGCGAGCACCGCGGGCAGGTCGTCGACGCCGCAGTCGATCGCCGTGTAGTCGTGGTCGAGGCCGAGGGCCGCGTAGGCGGCGCGGTGCAGCACCGGCGACAGCGAGTGCGCGATCGGGCCGGCCGAGCACCCCGGCGTGCCGCAGCTCGGACCGCGCCACGGGCTAGCCGCAGCCCCAGTTGTTGGCGCGGCACTTGGCCGCCGCCTTGGCGAACGCCGCCTCGCTGTTGGTGAAGAACAGGTGCCCGGCGGCGTCACCGTTCACGTAGTAGAGCGCGTTGCCGCCGGCCGGGTGCGCCGCGCCGTTCATCGCCTCGCGTGCCCGGGTTGGCGATCGGCGTCGGCGGCAGGCCGGCGTGCGTGTAGGTGTTGTACGGCGAGTCGATCTGCGAGTAGATGACCTTGTTCGCGGCCAGGCCCTTGAGCTTCGCGGCGTAGGCGCTCGTCGCGTCGATCTGCAGCGGCTTGTGCGCCGCGCAGCCGGTTGAGGACGACCTGCGCGACCCGCGCGTAGTCGGCCGGCGAACTTGGCCTCCTTCTGCGCGATCGAGGCGATGATCAGCTCCTGGTAGGGCGTGATGTGCAGCTGCGCGCGCCGCCGCGGTGAAGTTCGATGGCGCGCGCCTGGTCGGTGAACTGGCTGATCATCTGCTGCAGCACGGCCGAGGGTGCCGTCTTGCCGGCGACGGTGTACGTCGCCGGGAAAGGAAGCCCTCGACCGAGGTCGGCGTCTTCCCGCCGACCTGTAGTCGGTCGGCAGGCCGAGCGCGCGGGTGTCGCGGAAGGCGCGGCTGCACGCTCGCGGTGGGCAGGCCGGGGCCGCACGATCGCGTTGCCGGGTGACTTCGCGGTGCACGGCTTGGCCGCCAGGCGCTGCTGCACGTCGAAGACGGTGGCGCCTTCGGAGACGACGACGTCGGAGTTCACCCGGGTGGACGGGGTCAGCAGCAGCGCCAGGGCCTTCCTCGCGGGCATGTGCTCGCGCAGCCGGTAGGACCCGGGCTGGATGTTCTTGCGAGTTCGAGTTGTCCTTGGCCGCGTTGGTGAAGCGCCCGGGTGCTGGCCACGACACCGCGCTCGTGCAGCGTGTTGCCGATGTCGGTGGCGTCGTCGTCGGCCTGCACGGTGACGAGCACCGCCTTGCCGCCGGCGCCGCTGTAGTCGCTCGGGTTCACGTAGTGGTAGAGCGGGATGCACGACGAGCCACACGGCGACCGCCAGCAGCGCGACCATCAGGACGGCGAGGATCAGCGACGAACCGGCGGTTCTGCCGGCGCCGCGCCTGCGAGCGCCGGGCCGCACGGGTCGTGCGGTCGGGCGCGGCTCGGCGGGCACGGCGCTCGCGGCGCGAGACCCGGGTGACGCGCGGCAGGCGGCCGTCGTCGTCCTCGGCGGTGTCGTAGTCGGCGAAGAACGAGCCGCCGGCCACGTCGTCGCTGTGTTCGGCGTGCTCGCCGGCTCGACGCCGTGCTCGTGTACGCCGTACCCGTGTTCGCCTGTCGCCGTGCTCGGGAGGTGAGGTTCGCCGGCGCCGGTGGGCTCAGCCGCGTAGGCGCTGCCCTCGCGGTCGCGTTGCCTCACGCTGTTCACCTCACTCGGTTCGCGGTCGTCGGGCGGTCCGGCACGTCAGGTGCGGTGCATGTCCAGCCAGTGCTGCAACAGTTCCACGGCGGCGGCCTGATCGATGACGGCACGCCCGGCCGGGCCCCGGATTCCGCTCGCGGCGAGCTTACGCTGCGCGCTCACCGTGGTCAGGCGTTCGTCCAGGTAATGCACATCGGCGCCCGGAGCCGGCGCCGGCACGCTCGGCGCGCCGCGCAGCCGCTCGGCGAGCGCCTCGCCGAACTCGCGCGCCATGGCGACCGACGCGCCTTCGCGGCCGGCCAGCGTGCGCGGCAGGCCGATCACGTAGCCGACCGCCTCGTACTCGGCGCCCAGCGCCAGCAGTGCTCGACGTCGGTGCCGCGCTCTGCGGTCGCGGCGCAGCGTGGCGACCGGCACGGCCAGCACGCCGCGCGGGTCGCTGCGCGCGACGCCGACGCGCACGGTGCCGACGTCGACGCCGAACCAGACGCCGCTCGGCCGCTGCCCGGAGTGCCCGGTCCGGCCGGGTCAGCCACCGGCGCCGGACGCCACGAGGGCTCCGGGCGGCGGCGAAGGCGGCGTCCAGCTGCGTCGCGTCACCGCCGGCGCCCTGCGCGAGGTCGGCCTTGCCGCCGCCACGGGCGCCCAGCGCCGGGGCGAACACCTTGACGACGTCGCCCGCGCGCAGGCCCGCCTGCTGACCCGGCCTCGTTCACCGCGGCGACGAAGGCCGCGCCGCCGGCGTCGTTCGGTGACGCGAGCAGCACGCAGCGCAGGCTGGTCGGCGCGCAGCCGGCCGCGCACCTCCAGGGCGAGCGCAGCGCAGGTCGTTGCCGGCTGACGCCGGGCGGCGCCGCGGCGGCCGCGAGCTGGCCGCACCGAATGCCGGAGCCGCTGCTCGGCGCCGCTGGCCAGCGCACCGGCACCGGCGAGCACCTGGCCGGCGCGCACCTTGGCCAGTTCGCGTTCGGCGTCGCGCAGCCGTTCCACGCAGCGACGCGACGCGGTCGGGAACCTGGTCGGCGGGCACCTTCAGCGTGTCGGCCAGACCGGCGAGCAGCGCGCGCTCGGTGGCCAGGTAGCGCATGGCCTCGATCCCGACGTAGGCCTCGACGCGGCGCACACCGGAACCGACGGACGACTCGCCGATCAGCGTGATCGTGCCGACCTGCGACGCGTGCGCGACGTGCGTGCCGCCGCACAGCTCGCGCGACCAGGCGCCGCCGATCTCGACGACGCGGACGATCTCGTCGTAGGTCTCGCCGAACAGCGCCAGCGCACCCATCTCGCGGGCCTGCGCCAGCGGCACGTACTGCACCGTCACCGGCAGGTCGCTGCGCAGCGCCTGGTTGGCGACGTCCTCGATGTCGCGCGCGCGTCGCGGCGTCCAGGCCGCGACCCCAGGCGAAGTCCAGGCGCAGGTAGCCCGGGCCGGTTGTAGGACCCGCTCTGCAGCGCCGAGGGGCCGAGCACGTGCCGCAGCGCCGCGTGCACGATGTGCGTGCCCGAGTGCGCCTGCCGTGCCGACGTGCGCCACTCCGGGTCGACGGCCGCGAGCGCCGGCGCGCCGCTGGTCACCTCGCCGCTCCTCGACGACGGCGCGGTGCACGATCAGGCCCTTGAGCGCCTTCTGCACGTCGACCACCCGCAGCCGTGGCGCCGTCGACGGTGATCACGCCCTCGTCGGCGATCTGGCCGCCGGACTCGGCGTAGAACGGCGTGCGGTCGAGCACGACCTCGACCGTCTCCCCCGGCTGCGCGGCGCGGACGAGCTCGCCGTCGCGCAGCAGGCCGCGCACCGTCGTCTCGGTCTCGAGCTCCTCGTAGCCGGTGAACGGCGTGCTCGCCCTGCTCGCGCAGCTGCCGCAACGCCGCGCTGTCGGCGTGCGCGGACTTCTTCGCCTTCGAGTCGGCCTTCGCGCGCTCGCGCTGCTGGGCCATCAGCGTGCGGAACCCCGCCTCGTCGACGGCTCAGGCCCTGCTCGGCCGCCATCTCGAGCGTGAGCTCGATCGGGAAGCCGTACGTGTCGTGCAGCTGGAACGCGCTGCTGCCCGGGCAGCTGGCGGACCCCGCCCTCGGTGCGCGCTGTGCCGCCGCGGTGTCGAAGATCGTCGTGCCCGCGGCGAGCGTGCGCAGGAACGCGTCCTCCTCGGCGTAGGCGATCATCGCGATGCGCTCGTAGTCGGTGGCGAGCTCGGGGTAGGACGGCGCCATGCAGTCGCGCGACACCGGCAGCAGGTGCGGCAGCACCGGCTCGTGCACCCCGAGCAGGCGCATCGCCCGCACCGCGCGGCGCACGATGCGGCGCAGCACGTAGCCGCGGCCCTCGTTGGACGGCGTCACGCCGTCGCCGATGAGCATGAGCGCGGTGCGCACGTGGTCGGCGACGACGCGCAGCCGGACGTCGTCGGGGTCGCGACTGCGCTCGCGGCGTGCCCGGAGTGCGCGCCGTAGGTCTTGCCCGACAGCTGCGCGGCGAGGTCGAGCACCGGACGCGTCTCGTCGATCTCGTACATGTTGTCGACGCCCTGCAGCAGCGTCGCCATGCGCTCCATGCCCATGCCGGTGTCGATGTTCTTGCGCGGCAGGTCGCCGAGGATCTCGTACTCGCCCTTGCCCGGGCCGGTGGCGGCACCGCGCTCGTACTGCATGAAGACGAGGTTCCAGTACTCCATGAACCGGTCCTCGTCGACGGCCGGGCCGCCCTCGGGGCCGTAGTCGGGGCCGCGGTCGTAGAACAGCTCGCTGCACGTGCCGGCCGGGCCGGGGATGCCCATGTCCCAGGTGTTGTCGGCCTTGCCGCGGCGCACGATCCGTTCGACGGGCACGCCGATGTCGTCGCGCCACAGCGCGAACGCCTCGTCGTCGTCGGTGTAGACGGTGGGCCAGATGCGCTCGGGGTCCAGGCCGAAGCCGCCGTCGGCCACCGGCAGCGTCGACAGCGCCCATGCGTGCCGGATCGCGCCCTGCTTGAAGTAGTCGCCGAAGCTGAAGTTGCCGTTCATCTGGAAGAACGTGCCGTGCCGCGTGGTCTTGCCGACCTCTTCGATGTCCTGCGTGCGGATGCACTTCTGCATGCTCGTCGCGAGCGGCCACGGCGGCGCGAGCTGGCCGATGAAGTACGGCACGAACTGCACCATGCCGGCGTTGGCGAACAGCAGGTTCGGGTCGTCGAACGGCAGCGGCACGCTGGGCACCACGGTGTGCCCGTTCGCCTCGAAGTAGCCGAGGAAACGGGAGCGGATTTCGGCAGCTTCTCACGGCGTCAACTGTGCCAGACGGGCTGTCGGCGACGATGCGCGAGCTGACCGCTGCCAGCTCGCGCCGGCCGGCCTGCGGCGGCTGCGGGCGCGGCCGTGCGGCCGGTGGCCGCAGACCGAGCCGCCGTCCAGACCGGTGCTCTCGCGCAGCTGCGCCTCGCGCTCGGTCATCGCCGCGCGCACGTCGGCGCCGAACTCGCCGATCGCCGCGGCGAGATCGGACAGGCCCTGCCCGAGCGCGGACGACATGCCCTGCGGGGTCAACTTCTGCGCCGCGCGCGAGATCTTGCGCATGGTCAGCACCCCGAGGGTGATGCCGAGCGCCAGCCAGAACAGCCGCTTCACGATCGGCTCCCCCGGCGGTCGCTGCGGTGCTTGCGCCGCGCGCTGCGCACGGTCTCCGCGTCGCGCCGGTCGGCGACGGTCTTGCGCACGCCGTAGGTGAACGCCGCGGCCTTGATCATCGGGCTGCCGAGCGTCGCTGGACACGACCGACGTCATCGCGGCGACGTTCGTGGTCATCGAGTTCACGTTCGGCCGCGATGCCCTCGACCTGCACGAGCTGGGTGTTCAGCGCCTCGACGGTCTGCTGGGCGTCGGCGAGCAGCGGACCGACGCCGTCGTGCGTCTTGCGGATCGCCAGCGTGGCCTCGTCCAGCGTGCGGCCGACCTTGAGCAGCGGGACGGCGAGCAGCAGGACGAGCACGACGAAGGCGCCCGCCGCGATCAGCGCGGCAATGGCGCCTCCGGACATGTGGCTTCCCCTCGATGGCGGTGCGGTGTCGGGACCGGCGGGGCGGCGGCGGCCCCGGGACTGCGGTGTCGACCTTATCGGTTGCCCGGCCGCCCGGTCCGCTCGGCGGCGCCGCGCAGGATCTCGCGCAGCCTCGTCAGCCGTTCGGCGGCGGCACGCTCGGCGCCCCGCCCGGCGGGCAGGTAGTAGTCGCGCCCGACCAGTTCGTCGGGCGGGTACTGCTGCGCGGCGACGCCGTCCGGGGTGTCCGGCGGGTAGACGTACCGCGCTCCCGCGCCGAGCTTCTTCGCTCCGGAGTAGTGCGAGTCGCGCAACGCGGGCGGCACCGCCCCGGCCAGACCGGCGCGCACGTCTGCCTGCGCGGCGTCGATCGCGCGCACCACGGCGTTGGACTTCGGCGCCAGCGCGAGGTGGATCGTCGCCTGGGCGAGGTTGATCCGCGCCTCGGGCAGGCCGATCAGCGCCACGGCCTGGGCTGCCGCGGTGGCCGCCAGCAGTGCGCCGGGATCGGCCAGCCCGACGTCCTCGCTGCGCATGCACGACGAGCCGCCGTGCGATGAAGCGCGGGTCCTCGCCCGCCTCGAGCATGCGGGCCAGATAGTGCAGCGCGGCGTCGGCGTCCGAGCCGCGGATCGACTTGATGAACGCGCTGATGACGTCGTAGTGCTGGTCGCCGTCGCGGTCGTAGCGCACGGCGGCGGCGTCGACGGCCTGCTCGAGCGCGGCGAGGCCGATGACCCGGCCGTCCGCGTCCGCGGCGTTGCCGGCGTCGGCGAGCACCGTGCCGGCCGCGGCTTCCAGCGCCGTCAGTGCGCGGCGCGCGTCGCCGCCGGACAGCCGCAACAGGTGCGCGCGCGCCTCCGGCGCCAGGGTGACAGCCCCGCTCAGGCCGCGGTCCTCGATCAGCGGCACGGTCGACCAGTTGACCGATCGCCTGCTCGGTCAACGGCTGCAGGGTGAGCAGCAGGCTGCGCGAGAGCAACGGCGACACGATGGAGAAGAACGGGTTCTCGGTCGTGGCCGCGACCAGCGTGACGTGCCGGGCCTCGACGGCGGCGAGCAGGGAATCCTGCTGCGTCTTGGAGAAGCGATGGATCTCGTCGATGAACAGCACCGTCTGCCGGCCGCCGCGACCGAGCTCGGCCTTCGCCCGCGCGATGACCTCCCGAACCTCCTTGACGCCGGCGTTGAGTGCTGAGAGCTGCGCGAAGCGTCGGTTGGTGGCGCTGGAGACGATCAGCGCGAGCGTCGTCTTGCCGGTCCCCGGCGGCCCGAACAGGATCAGCGACATCGGCGCGTCGCCCTCGACCAGGCGGCGCAACGGAGAGCCCGGCGCGAGCAGGTGGTCCTGCCCGACCACCTCGTCGAGGGTGCGCGGGCGCATGCGCGCGGCGAGCGGCGCGCCGGGGTCCACCGGCTCGAGGCCGGTGCTCGGCGAGTCCGGCTCGAACAGCGTCACCGCCCCAGCTTAGGAACCCGGCAAGCGCCGACGGCACAATGGCGCCATGACAGACGCACACGACGAGACCACGGGCTCGACCGACGGGGACAGCGTCGCCGAGCTGGACGCGCAGATCGCCGACCAGCAGGCACAGATCGATGAAGTGCGCGGGCAGATCGGCGGTGGCGATCTCGGCCCGACGGATCCGGAGGACGTTGCTGCGGCACTGAACAACGTCGAGGAGCTGCAGGCCGGGCTCGAGGCGCTGCAGACCCGACGCGCGCGGGTGGCCGGCGAGAGCTGAGCTGTCGGTCAGGCGGCGTCGGCGGATCGGCCCGTCGTGCGGCCGCCCAATACCGCGACGTCGATGACGAGCAAGCCCATTGCTGCGGCGACGAGCCAGAACACCGGCGCCGGTCCGTGGTGGTCCAGGAACGGCAGCAGCACGAACGGCAGCGCGCCTGTGACGATCTTGGACAGCGAGTATGCGGCTCCGGCGGCCGACGCGCGGATCGCCGTCGGGTAGGACTCGGCCAGGTACACGTGGTAGGCGTTCGAGAACACGTTGCTCGAGATCGTGTACGCCAGGCCACCGATGACGATCGCCCACTCGGCGGTGGCGAGCCCGAACACGACACCGAACACGGCCATGGCCGCCGCGGTGGCCATCACCAGGTACTTGCGCTCGACGCGCTCGACGATCGGCACCGCCAGGAGCGACCCGATCGGGTACCCGAAGTACGTCGCCGCGACGAAACCGAGTGACGCTATGACGCCGAAACCCTTCGCAGCCAGCACCAGGGGCGCCAGCGTGCCGAAACCGTAGTAGCCGAAGACCTCCAGCGCGGACAGCAACCACAGCATGGTGGTGCGCCGCCGGTACCTGGCGCCGAACAGCGTCGAGAGGGGGGCCTTGCGGCCGACCGGTTGCGCGAGTGTGGGGTCCGGCTCGGCGAGCTCGTGCCCCTCGGCCCGCGCGGCGTCCTCCATCGACCCGACGAGACGTTCGGCTTCCTCGTGCCGGCCGACGAGCTCCAGCCAGCGGGCGGACTCGGGCAGGTGCCGGCGCACGACCCACACCGCCGCGGACCCGAGCGCCCCGATCACGAACAGGATCCGCCAACCGTCGATGCCGCCAGGCGACAGCGGCACCAACCACCGTGCCAGCAGGCCTACTGCGGGCACTCCGAGGAACGACACGGTGTACGCCCAGGAGATGAACCGGCCGCGCACGTTCTTCGGCAGGATGTCGGACAGGTAGGAGTCGGCCAGTGCGTACTCGGCGCCGATGCCGATCCCGGCCAGGAATCTCGTCACCACGAGCATGCCGGCGTTCGCGCTGAACGCCCCGACCAGCGAGAACACCGAATAGATCGCCAGGTTGACCATGAACGCGGGGCGCCGGCCGATGCGGTCCGCGACGCGGCCCATGACGATCGCGCCGAGGAACTGGCCGACGAACGCCGACCCGAGCAGCAGGTTCAGCTGGTTGCTCGACAGCGAGAGCTGCTGCTTGAGCACGCTCGAGATCGTGGCGGCCAGGAAGTTCTCGTAAGCGTCGAAGAACAACCCGAGGCCGATGACGAGCGTCGCGAGCTTGTGCACGCGGGTGATGGGCAGGCGGTCCAGCCGGGCGGCGACGCTGGCGCCGGCCGCGGTGCCGCCCGGCGGCTTGGTGATCGTCACGTGCGGCGAGGTTACCGGCGAGGTGCTCGGCCCGCTCATCAAGGCCGGCGGGGCACTAGGCGACGCTGTCGGTGTTGGCCAGGGCCAGGTTCACGCCGCTGCACGGCGCGCTGCGAGGCCACGAACGCCGCCGTCTCCACCGCGGCTGTGTGGGACACTCGGCCGGCGCGAGCTCGACCGCTGCCGTCGTTGCCGGCGCGCTGCCGAAGTGCCGCGGGCAAGCACGGACCAGGGAGCGAAGTCCATGCCCATCAAGCTCGAGAACGTCGCCATCGCCGTCCGCGACCTCGAAGAGACCATCACCTTCTTCACCGACCTCGGGCTGACCGTCCTCGGTCGTGACGAGGTCAGCGGCGAGTGGGCCGACACCTGCGTCGGCCTCGACGGCAACCACGCCAAGATCGCGATGCTGCAGACGCCGGACGGCGCCGGTCGCCTCGAACTCTTCGAATACATCCATCCCGCTGCGATCGAGACGGAGCCGACCCTGCCCCACGAGATCGGGATGCACCGCGTCGCGTTCTCGGTGGACGACATCGACGAGGCCCTCGCGATCGCGGCGCGACACGGCTGCCACCCGTTGCGCGGCGTGGCGACGTACGGCGACGTCTACAAACTGACCTACGTCCGCGGCCCCAGCGGCATCATCGTGATGCTGGCCGAAGAGCTCAACAAGAGCTGAGTTGCAGGGCGCGATCGAGTGCCCGGTCTGCGTCACAGTCGACGTCCGGGACAACACCGATCTGCTCCCAGTTGGAGCCGGTGACGGCGTTGACCGAACGGGCTACTGGCACGGTGACCTCGAGCTGGTCGGTCAACCTGAAGACCTCGACCGGGTGGGCACCACCTCCGGTACGCCGACCGACGATGGTTGCCCGCTGATGGGCCTGCAGGTTGTAGGCGAGTTCCTCGCAGCCGGAGAACGTGCGCTGGCTGGTCAGCACACAGACGCGCACCGAGTCGTCGAGCCGGCCGGCCGCCGGACTGGTCCAGTACTGACGAACAGTGCCCGCTCGGTCGACGATGTCCTGCAGGTGCACCGGCTCGTTGCCGAGCAGGTATCCGCAGATCAGCGCAACCGTCTCCGGGGTACCGCCACGCCCCTCGCGCAGGTCGATCACCAGCCGCTCGATGCCGACGAGCAGCGCGAACGCGGCGCAGACGTACCGCTCGGCGAGATGCACCGGTGACGTGTACGGAGCGATCACCAGCAATCCGGTGCGCTGGTCGAGTCGCTCGATGCTGCGCATCCCGCCGGCATTGCGGACGGAGTCGGCGGCGTAGTGAGCCTCCCAGTCGACGGGCCCCTCGAGCGAGCCGGACAGGCGGTAGCGCACGCGCAGGTGTCGGTCGTGATTGACCGACTGGATTCGCCGGGTCAGCTCCGCGGCGAGCTGCTCGGCGGTCCCGTCTCGCTGGGCGGAGCCGAGTTCGGTGACGATCTGCTCGGCGACGTCAGGGAAGACGTAATGGTCCCGGATGAGTGTGATCAGACGGTCATGGAAAGTCGTTGACATGTCGGTCAGTCGACCAGAGCACTTGACTAAGTGACAACGGTTCTTGACGCTTGATTCGTGACCGACGTCTTGGACGCAACCGGGCCGCGATACGCCAAGGCGATGAGCCACCCGGCTCGCCATCGCTTGCTGTTCGAACTGGGTGACGACGGCGCGACGATCAGCCAACTCGCCAATCGGCTTGCGACCAATAAAGGAAACGTCGCCCATCACCTGAACGTTCTCGCCCAGGCCGGCTTGGTGCGCCGCGGCCGCACTCGAACGGTCCGCGGCGGCACCGAGCAGTACTTCGTGCGCGCGGCCCGGCGATTCCGCTTCGACCAGCTGCCCGACGCACTGGCCGCGATGATGAGCAATCTCACCGAGGAGTTGGCCGGCGACCGAAACGCACTGTTCAACCACCGCGTGCTCCGGCTGACCGCCAGGCAGGCGTCCGCACTGGCGGCACATCTGGACGCGGTCGTGAACGATCTGGAGCCCGCCGGCGACCGCGAGCGGCGCTACGGCGTCGTCGTCAGCGTGTACCGACACGGGCGCAACCCGCACCGCCAGCCGTAACGACTACATATCCCTTGACAGGAAACCATATGGTTTCCTATTCTTCCGGCATGGAGGCGGTCTTCCGGGCACTTGCCGACCCGACCCGGCGCGAACTGCTCGACGAGCTGTTCCGCTCCGACGGGCAGACGCTCAGCGCGCTGGCCGGCCGTTTCGACATGACCCGTGTGGCAGTGGCCAAGCACCTGCAGCTGCTCGAGGACGCGGGGCTCGTGATCACCCATCGGCGCGGCCGCGAGAAGTTGCACCACCTGAACGCAGTGCCGATCCAGCTCGTCCACGACCGGTGGGTGAGCAAGTACACCGAGGCCTGGGCGAGTGGCCTCATCGACCTCAAACGTGACCTGGAGGCCACCGTGGAGAAAGTGTTCGAGATCTACATCCGCACCACGCCCGAGCACCTGTGGGCGGCGATCATCGATCCCGAGGTACGCGCCCGCTACCAGTTCGGCGCGGCGGTGCATTCGGACTGGACGCCCGGGTCCGGCTACCGGGTCACCCACGACGGCGCACCGCGGCCATTGGTCGAGGGCGAGAACCTGGAGGTCGACCCCCCGCACAAGCTGGTGCAGTCCTTCCGGGCAGCCTGGAGTGACGACATCGCCGCCGAGGGCACCAGCCGGGTGACCTGGCTGATCGAGCGCGGTCGGCGACTCGTGCCGGCTCGTGGTCACCCACGACAACCTGCGCGAGAACGCCGACGCACAGCTCTACGGCGGCTGGCCGATGATCCTGTCCGGCCTCAAGACCTGGCTGGAGACCGGCGGGGAGCTCACGACACCCGGCTCGCTGATGTACGCAGCCGGTCAGTCCAGCAGTTCGACATAGCCGGCGGTGCCGTCCACCCGGATTCGTTGGCCGTCGCGGATCAGCGTGGTGGCTTGCTCGACACCGACGACGGCCGGCAGCCCGTACTCGCGCGCGATCACCGCGCCGTGGGTCATCAGGCCGCCGACCTCGGTCACCAGGGCGGCCGCGGTGAGGAACAGCGGCGTCCAGCTCGGGTCCGTGAACCGGGTGACCAGCACGTCGCCCGGTTGCAGCGCGGCCCGGGTCACGTCAGCCACGACGCGAGCGCGCCCCTCGACGAGCCCGGTGGACACCGGCAGTCCGCTCAGCGCGCCGGCGGGCACGTCGTCGCGTCGGTACGCCCCCGAGAGGATCTCGCCGTCCGAGGTGAGGACCCGCGGCGTCGTCAGCGCCTGGTAGGACCGGAACGCATCCTTGCGCCTGTCGAGGAGCTGGCCGTCCACCCGGTGCGTGCGCACGATGTCGTGCAGCTCGTCGAAGGTGAGGAAGAAGATGTCCTGCGCCGCATGCAGGACGTGCGCCCGGACGAGGCGCTCGGCCTCGGCGAGCAACGCCTGCTTGTAGACGAAGTAACGCCGGACCATGCCGTACTTCGGATACTCGCGGTAGCCGCTGAAGGTCCGGACGCGGTCGATCATGCGCTTCGTCTCGCGGGCCCTGCTCTCGCCGTCGGGCAGCACCCGCACCCGCTCCAGCAACTGCTGCTCGTAGCGCCACGCATCGTGTCGGCCCTGCTCGAAACGCCGCGTGCCGGCGCCGGGCTCGACGTTGGCGATGTTGCCGAGGATCAACGGCACGAGTCCCGACGGACGCTCGCGCCACCGCGGCCGGGTGATGTCGATCTCGCCGACGCCGCGCATGCCGTACGCGTCGAGCCACGCCTCGATGGCGGCTCGGGCTTCGCGCCCGCCGGCGAGCTCGGGCAACTCGGCCAGGAAGCCGTCGTCGGTCACCTGCCGTAAGAACGCCACCACCTGCCGGTACGGCCGGATCGCGTCAGCCACGTCGAGCAGTGCAAAGCCCATCTGCGACGTGACGTTGTGCGGCACGGACTGGGTGAGCGTGTCTGCCGCGTTCCGCTCCCCCAGCCACTCGGCCAGCTTCTCGTTGAGCCACCAGGTGGCGTCCATCGCGGACATGTAGACCTGCCGGCTGCGCGGGTCGAACAGAACGCGTCTGAGTTCCTGCATGTCCGCCCGGATGAAGTCCAGCAGGGCTTCGCCGGACAAGGAACGGATGGCGCGCGCGGCCGCGGCGACGGAAGCATCGCTGCGCTCGATCAATTCGGTGACGGCGCCCGGATCCGCCTCGGTCAGCGCCGGCGCACCGCCGACTCCCGCCCCGGCAGCGCTGTCGTCGGGACGCGGGCGCAGGAAACCCTCGCGGGCGAGGACCGTCTGCAGCGCGTCGACCGTGAGCGGGTCCGCCTTGCCCATCACCTCGAGCAAAGCCGCGCGGCTCGTCGGCGAGGCGAGCCGCGCGGTGACGTCGACGAACAAGCGGCCACCGGCCTCGGCCATCGGCGCAGGCGTCGTCATCTGCCAGAACGACAAACCCAGGGGCTTCATCGCGTCGGTCATCATCTGCTGGTGCCCGACCGAGACGTAGACGTGGTTGTCCTCGTCGTCGCGCGCCGGCACCGGGAACACCGTGGTGATCGGCCGGCTCTGCACGAACGCGAACTCCTCACCGGCAAGGCACCACTCGATGTCCTGCGGCCGGCCGAAGTGCGCCTCGATGCGCCGGCCCAGCCGGACCAGGTCGATCACCTGCGCCTCGGTCAGGCTCGGCGGCGAGCCCGCCGCGACGGTCGCCTCGACGAGCACGTCACCCTTCACCCGATAGACGTCCCCGGTGACGTGCCCGGACACCAGCGCCTCGCCGAGCCCCCGTGTCGCCTCGACGGTGGCGATCCGCCGGTTCGAGGTCAGCGGGTCGGCGGTGAACACGATGCCGGCCGCATCGGCGGCGACCATCCGCTGCACGACGACCGCCATCCGCACGGGCAGGTCCGCGAACCCGGTGCGCCGCCGGTAGGCCAGGGCGCGCTCGCCGAACAGCGACGCCCAACAACGCCGGACGTGGCGCTCGATCGCCGCAGGTCCGACGACGTTCAGGTAGGAGTCGTGCTGCCCGGCGAAGGACGCGCCCGGCAGGTCCTCGGCAGTGGCGCTGGAGCGCACGGCGAACGCGGTGCGCTCGCCGAAGCGGCGCAGGGAATCCGTCAGGGCGCCGGCCACCTCGTCGGGGAACGGCGCCTCCTCGATCGCCCGGCGCAGCTGTTCGCCGGCCGCCCGGCCGGCCGGCACGTCGTCCGGATCCAGGCGCGACAGGCGGTCGATCAACTCGGCGATCGCGGGGACGCCGGTCACCGCGAGGTCGAACGCGTCGGTCGTCACGCAGCAGCCGGCGGGCACGGTGATCGCGTCCATGCGCATGAGCTCACCCAGGCGCGCCGCCTTCGCGCCGACGGCGTCGATGTGCAAGCTGTCTATCTCGTCGAGTTCCATCACGTAGGTCAATGCGGTGCTCCGCCCTTCGCTCGGGTGATCGGACCGAGCGAGTATGGGCGGAATTCCGATGCCTCATGAGAGCCGCGGATCTGATACAAACTGAAGGTGGCCGGTGTTACCCCCGGCCTCGGCGGCGCAGAACCAGCACCGGCATCGTACGAACACCCGCGATCTTCTTCTCGTACTCACCGAAGCCGGGCGCCTGCGCCTTGATGCCGCCGAAGACCTGCGCGTAGCGCTCGCCGGTCACCTCCGCGACCTCGACCTCGAAGGACTCGGTGCCGACCTCGACGGTGGCCCGGCCCGCCGAGATCAGATTGTCGTACCACTGCGGGTTGCGAGGTGCTCCTGCCGCGGAGGCGACGACGAACATCGCGCCCGGGTCGTCGGCGCGGGTGAAGAACACCACCGGCGCGATGTACTCGGTACCGCTGCGCCGCCCGACATGGTGCATCAAGATCATGTTCGCGCCGACGAACTGGCCGCCCACACGTCCCTCGTTGGCGCGGAACTCCGCGACCACCGACTCGTTCCAGCCCGACATCGTCATGCCAGCGCCAACACACCGGCGCCGCTGGCTGTTCCGTCACGCGCCGCGCGGTGACGGCTCAGCTGTCCGGCTGCGCCGCGCGGGATTCCGCCCGCGGCGGCTGCACCGAGCCGGTCTGCACGGATTCGGAGGCGGACCCCTCGGGCGTGGCGTCCACGCCCGCCTCGCGGCGCTGTGCCGCGGTGATCGGGGCGGGCGCCGCGGTGAGCGGGTCGTAGCCGCCGCCGGACTTCGGGAACGCGATGACGTCACGGATCGAGTCGGCGCCGGTGAGCAGGGCGCAGATGCGGTCCCAGCCGAACGCGATGCCGCCGTGCGGCGGCGCGCCGTAGCCGAAGGCGTCGAGCAGGAAGCCGAACTTGGCGCGCGCCTCGTCCTCGCCCAGACCCATCACCTTGAACACGCGCTCCTGCACGTCGCGGCGATGGATACGGATCGACCCGCCGCCGATCTCGTTGCCGTTGCAGACGATGTCGTAGGCGTACGCGAGCGCCGAGCCGGGATCGGTGTCGAAGGTGTCCATCGACTCGGGCTTGGGCGAGGTGAACGCGTGGTGCACCGCGGTCCACTCCCCCGCGCCGACCGCGACGTCGCCGGCCGCGACGGCCTGGCTCGCCGGCTCGAACAGCGGGGCGTCGACGATCCACACGAAGCTCCACGCCGCGGTCGTCGATCGCGCCGAGCCGGTGGCCGATCTCCAGGCGGGTCGCGCCCGAGCAGGCCGCGCGCCGCTGCCGGGGTGCCCGCGGCGAAGAAGATGCAGTCGCCCGGCTGCGCGCCGACGTGCGCCACGATGCCGGCGCGCTCGGCCTCGGACAGGTTCTTCGCGACCGGCCCGCCCAGTTCGCCGTCCTCGCCGACCAGCACGTAGGCGAGGCCACGGTGCCCGCGCTGCTTCGCGAACTCCTGCCAGCCGTCGAGGGTGCGGCGCGGCTGCGACGCCCCGCCGGCCATGACGACCGCTCCGACGTAGGGCGCCTGGAACACCCGGAACGGCGTCTCGGCGAAGAAGTCCGTGCACTCGACGAGTTCGAGGTCGAGTCGCAGGTCCGGCTTGTCGGTGCCGTAGCGGCGCATCGCCTCGGCGTAGGTCATCCGCGGGATCGGCGTGGTGACGTCGTAGCCGATCAGCTGCCACAGCGCGACGAGCAGGGCCTCGGACAGCGCGATCACGTCGTCCTGGTCGACGAAGCTCATCTCGATGTCGAGCTGGGTGAACTCCGGCTGCCGGTCGGCGCGGAAGTCCTCGTCGCGGTAGCACCGCGCGATCTGGAAGTACCGCTCCAGGCCGCCCACCATCAGCAACTGCTTGAACAGCTGCGGCGACTGCGGCAGCGCGTACCAGCTGCCCGGCCGCAACCGCGCCGGCACCAGGAAGTCGCGCGCGCCCTCGGGCGTCGAGCGCGTCAGGGTCGGCGTCTCGACCTCGACGAACCCGCGGTCGAGCAGCGTCTCGCGTGCGGCGCGGTTGGCGTCGCTGCGCAACCTCATCGCCGCGGCCGGCTCGCTGCGCCGCAGGTCCAGGTAGCGGTAGCGCAGCCGCGCTTCCTCGCCGACCTCGGCGTGTTCGTCGAGCTGGAACGGCAGCGGCGCGGCCTCGTTGAGCATCTGCATCGACGACGCCACGACCTCGACCTCGCCGGTGGCGAGGTTCGGGTTGACGTTGTGCGGCTCGCGCGGGCGGACCTCACCGACGACCTGCACGACCCACTCGTTGCGCAGGTCGTGCGCGACGGTCGTGTCGCGCAGCACCACCTGCACCTGACCGCTGCGGTCGCGCAGGTCGATGAAGGTGACGCCGCCGTGGTCGCGGCGGGTGGCCACCCACCCGGCCAGCGTCACGGTCGTGCCGGCGTCGGACGCGCGCAGGGTGCCCGCGTCATGCGTTCTGAGCATCGTGTTCCTTCGTGATCACGGACGGATGAAGGTCGTGGTCCGGCGGTGCCCAGACGCTCGCGTCGGCCGCCACCTGCTCGCCGCTGCGGATGTCCCGGACGCTGTCCGCCGACGTGGCGTCGGCGCCGGGGAACCAGACGAACGGGATGCCGCGCCGCTCGGCGTAGCGGATCTGCCGGCCGTACTTCTGCGGCGCGGCGCGCGACCTCGGCCGCGATGCCCCGCGCCCGCAGCGCTTGGGCGATCGCCGTGCTGCCGGCCCGCGCGGACTCGTCCGGCAGCGCCACCAGGACCGCCGACGGCACCGCCCGCGACGCGCTGAGCCCGGTGCGCTGGAACAGCGGCAGCAGCAGGCGGGTGACGCCGAGCGAGATGCCGACGCCGGGGTAGGTGGTCCGCCCGTCGGAGGCCAGCGAGTCGTAGCGCCCGCCGGAGCAGATCGAGCCGAGCGAGTCGAACCCGGTCATCCGCGTCTCGAACACGGTGCCGGTGTAGTAGTCCAGGCCCGCGGGCGATGCGCAGGTCGGCGCTGACGTCGACGCGCGCGCGGTCGAGGTCCGCGCAGCCGTCGAGCACCGCCGCGAGCTCGGCCAGGCCGGTGTCGAGCAGCTCGTGCTCGACGCCGAGCTCGCGCACCCGCGCGACGAACGACGGAGTCCGGACTGGTGATCTCGGCGAGCTGCAGGCACAGCCCGGCCTGCCGCTCGTCGAGCCCGGCTTCGCTCGGTCAGCTGCACCCCGATCGCGTCGGGCGGCGACCTTGTCCAGCTTGTCGATCACCCGCATGACGGCGGCCGGGTCCGGCGCGCCGAGCCCGCGGTAGAAGCCCTCGATCAGCCGGCGGTTGTTGACCTGCAGCCGCAGCGGCGGCAGGAAGTCCAGCGCGCCCAGCGCCTCGGCCATCACGCGCGCGATCTCGACGTCGTGGTGGAAGGGCAGCTCGTCCTTCGCGACGATGTCGATGTCGGCCTGGGTGAACTCGCGGTAGCGACCCTCCTGCGGTCGCTCGCCGCGCCAGACCTTCTGGATCTGGTAGCGGCGGAACGGGAACTCCAGGTGGCCGGCGTGCTCGAGCACGTAGCGCGCGAACGGCACGGTGAGGTCGAAGTGCAGGCCGAGGCCCGCCGAGGAGTCCTCGCCGTCCGACGCGTCGGCGTGCAGCCGGCGCAGGACGTAGACCTCCTTGTCGATCTCGCCCTTGCGCAGCAACTGGTCCAGCGACTCGGCGGCCGGCGTCTCCAGCGACGCGAAGCCGTGCAGCTCGAACACCCGGCGCAGCCGGTCGAGCACGGTCTGCTCGACGGCACGCTGCGCGGGCAGCAGTTCGGGGAATCCGGAGAGCGGCATCTAACGGCTCGCCAGGTAGGGGTTGGTGGCGCGCTCGCGCCCGATGGTGGTCGACGGGCCGTGGCCCGGGTGCACGACCGTCGTGTCGTCGAGCGGCAGGATGACGCGCTCGCAGCGAGTCGGTCATCTGCGCCATCGAGCCGCCGGGCAGGTCGGTGCGCCCGATCGAGCCCGCGAACAGCACGTCGCCGGCGAACAGCACCGCCGCGTCGGCGGTGTCGAGGCCGAACACCACCGACCCGGCGCTGTGCCCGGGCGCGTGCGTGACCGCGAAGTCCACGCCGGCGAGCGGGATGGTCTGCTGCGGCGCCAGCTCGACGACGTCGTCGGGCTCGGCGAACGTCAGCGAGCCCATCAGCGGCGTGCCCGGCGCCAGCCCGACCCCCGACCACGGGTCGGCCAGCTGGGCGCGGTCGGCCGGGTGGATGTAGGCCGGCACGTCGCGGGCCTGGCACACCGGCAGCACCGAGAAGGTGTGGTCGAAGTGGCCGTGGGTCAGCAGCACGGCCACCGGGTGCAGCCGGTGCTCGGCGATCGACCTCGTCCAGCCGGCCGGTGACGCCGATGCCCGGGTCGATGACCACGCACTGCTCGCCGTCGCCGGGGGCCACGACCCAGCAGTTGGTGTCGGTCGCCGCGGACGGGAAACCCGTGATGAGCACGGCGGGAACTCCTGAACGGCTCGGCGGGCTGGGTGTCCGACCACCGAGCCTACCGAGCACAGCGCTCAGCCGGCGTCGAGGTGACTTTCGTACACTGCCGTGGATCCGAACGCCGATCGCCCGCCGACCCACCGACCGGAGGACCGCAGCCCGTGCCGACCAACAAGCAGCGCCGTGAAGCAGAACGGCGCCGGCTGCAACGTCAGCTGCAACGGCGCCGCGAGCGCGAGGTCCGACGGCGCCGCATCACGCTGATCGCCTCGATCGTCGGCACGGTCGTCGTGATCGGCATCGTGGTCGGCTTCCTCGTGGCCACCAGCAACGACGACAAGAAGTCGCCGAAGGCCGCGAGCAAGTCAACGCCGTCGGCATCGTCGACCGCGCCGTCGAGCGCCAGCGCGTCGGCCGCACCGGCGAAGACGACCAGTGGGTACTGCAAGTTCTCGAGCGCGCCGGCCACCGAGACCGGGCTGAAGGACGTCGGCTTCCCGCCCGACCCGAAGACGCCGTCGCGCAAGGACGTGCAGATCGAGTTCGTCACCAACCGCGGCACCGTCAAGGCCACGCTCGACGGCACGAACGCGCCCTGCAACACCGCGGCCGTCAGCTACCTGATCAAGAAGAAGTTCTACGACAACACCCCGTGCCCGCGCGTCGACAACCCGGCCTGCACATCGTGCAGTGCGGGTCCGGTGGCTCGACCACGGCCGGCGGCCCGGCGTTCACCAGCCCGGACGAGAACCTGGCGAAGGCCGACTACTCGGCCGGCGTCATCGCCATGGCCAACACCGGCGGCGCGCACACCGGGTCAGCCAGTTCTTCTTCATCACCGCCGACGACAACTCGGCCCTGCAGAAGTCGTACACGCCGCTCGGCAAGGTGACGTCGGGGCTGTCGATCCTGCAGAAGGTCGCCGCCGGCGGTAACGACGGCTCGAGCGGATCGGTCGGCGGCGGCGCCCCGAAGCTGGCGCTGATCTTCAAGAAGGTGAAGATCCTCGGCTGAGGCCGAGCGTCGCGCTCAGTGCGCGCTGTGCACCCGGTAGACGTCGTAGACGCCCTCGACGTTGCGGATCGCGCGCAGCAGCGAGTCCAGGTGCTTGGCCTCGGCCATCTCGAAGGTGAACCGGCTGATGGCGACGCGGTCGCGGTTGGTGCTGACCGTCGCCGACAGGATGCTGACGCGTTCGTCGGCCAGCACCCGGTGACGTCGGAGAGCAGGCCGTGGCGGTCCAGCGCCTCGACCTGGATCGACACGACGAAACTGGTGCCGACCGACGGCGCCCACTCGACCTCGACGAGGCGCTCGGGCTGGTCGCGCAGCGACTGCGCGTTGGTGCAGGTGTCGCGGTGCACGGACACGCCGCCGCCGCGGGTGACGAAGCCGAGGATCGTCGTCGCCGGGCACCGGCGTGCAGCACCGGGCGAGCTTGACCCAGACGTCGCTGACGCCCTTGACCATGACGCCGGCGTCGTCCGCCGAGCGCCGCGGCAGCAGGGTGGGCAGCTCGTCGGTGGGCACGGTCGCCTCGGCGATGTCCTCGACCGACGCCCTCGGCGCCGCCGAGCTGGCGACCAGCTTCTGCACGATCGACTGCGCCGACACGTGGCCCTCGCCGATCGCGGCGTACAGCGCGGAGACGTCGGCGTAGTGCATGTCGTGGGCGAGCGTGAGCAGCTGGTCGCCGCCGAGCAGGCGCTGCAGCGGCAGCGCGGCCTTGCGCATCGCCCGGGTCAGCGCGCTCTTGCCGGCCTCGATCGCGTCCTCGCGCCGCTCGCGGGCGAACCACTGCCGGATCTTGGTGCGCGCCCGCGGCGACTTGACGAACTCCAGCCAGTCGCGCGACGGGCCGGCGTTCTCGGCCTTGGAGGTGAAGACCTCGACGGTGTCGCCGTTGTCGAGCGTGCTCTCGAGCGCCACCAGCTTGCCGTTGACCCGCGCGCCGATGCAGCGGTGCCCGACCTCGGTGTGCACCGCGTAGGCGAAGTCGACCGGCGTCGAGCCGCTCGGCAGGCGCGATGACGTCGCCCTTGGGCGTGAAGACGTAGACCTCGACGGCGCCGAGGTCGTAGCGCAGCGAGTCGAGGAACTCCTCGGGCTCCTGCGCCTCGCGCTGCCAGTCGAGCAGCTGGCGCAGCCAGCCCATCTCGTCGGACATGCCCGCCGGGCTCGGCGACGGCGGCGTCCTTGCGTTCCTTGTACTTCCAGTGCGCGGCGATGCCGTACTCGGCCGTGCGGTGCATCGCGTGCGTGCGGATCTGCAGCTCGACCGGCTTGCCGCCCGGGCCGATCACCGTCGTGTGCAGCGACTGGTACATGTTGAACTTCGGCATCGCGATGTAGTCCTTGAACCGGCCCGGCACCGGCTGCCAGTTCGCGTGGATGACGCCGAGGGTCGCGTAGCAGTCGCGTTCGGTGTCGACGAGGACGCGGATGCCGACCAGGTCGTAGATGTCGGTGAACTCGCGGCCGCGCACGATCATCTTCTGGTAGATCGAGTAGTAGTGCTTCGGCCGGCCGGTGACGTCGGCCTTCATGCCGCCGTCGCGCAGGTCGGCGTTGATCCGCTCGATGACCTCGGCCAGGTAGGTGTCGCGCGACGGCGCCCGCTCGGCGACCAGCCGGACGATCTCGTCGTAGCGCTTCGGGTAGAGCGTGGCGAACGCGAGGTCCTCGAGCTCCCACTTGATCGTGTTCATGCCGAGCCGGTGGGCCAGCGGGGCCAGCACCTCGAGCGTCTCGCGGGCCTTGCGCTCCTGCTTGTCCGGCGGCAGGAAGCGCAGCGTGCGCATGTTGTGCAGCCGGTCGGCGAGCTTGATGACCAGCACGCGCGGGTCGCGGGCCATCGCGACGACCATCTTGCGGATCGTCTCGGCCTCGGCCGCCTCGCCGAACTTGACCTTGTCGAGCTTGGTGACGCCGTCGACCAGGTGCGCGACCTCGGCGCCGAACTCGCTTGCTGACGTCGTCGAGGGTCTTGCCGGTGTCCTCGACGGTGTCGTGCAGCAGCGCCGCGACCAGCGTCGTGGTGTCCATGCCGAGCTCGGCCAGGATCGTCGCGACGGCGAGCGGGTGGGTGATGTAGGGGTCGCCGCTCTTGCGCAGCTGGCCGCGGTGGCACTTCTCGGCGACGTCGTAGCCGCGCTGCAGCAGCCGGGCGTCGGCCTTGGGGTGCGCGGCGCGGTGGATGGCGAGCAGCGGCTCGAGCACGGGCTGGACCGACGGCCTGGCGCGGCGCTGGTCGACGATGCGCCGCGCCAGCCGGTCGCGGACGCGGCGCGCGGTGCGGTGGCGGCTCGGCCGGCGACGGTCGGTGGACGTCTGTCGGCGGGACCGGCGGTGCCACCGGCGGCGACGTCGGCCGCTCGCGACGGCCGGCAGCGTCGCGGCGGCGGACGGCGGTCGGGCGGCGGCTGCGTCACGGGGACCGGCGCTCGGTCGCTCAGCTGGCCCTCCCCTCGTCGCGAGGTGCTCCACTCTACGCACGATGCCCGCGCGTCCAGGCGGTCCGGCGCGCTCAGACGGCGCAGCAGCGCCGTCGAACGGCGCGCAGACGGTCGACCGCGGCTCGCGGCCGCCGAGGAAGCCAGCTCGAGCATCACGGCGATCGCCGACGACCGTCGCCGCCGGCCTCGGTCGATCAGGTCGGCGGCGGCGCGCAGCGTGCCGCCGGTGGCGAGCACGTCGTCGACGAGCAGCACCCGCTTGCCGTCGAGCGACGTCCGACCGGCACCTCGATCTCGGCGCTGCCGTACTCGAGGTCGTACGCGCGACGCGACGTGTCGGCGGCGGCAGCTTGCCGGCCTTGCGCACCGGCACCAGCCCGCAGCCGAGCTCGCGCGGCGAGCGCGCCGGCGAGCAGGAACCCGCGCGCCTCGATGCCGGCGACCAGGTCGACGGCCGGTCGCCGGCGCATCGGCCGCCAGCGCCGCGATCACCGCGGCGAACGCGCCGCCGTCGGCCAGCAGCGGCGCGATGTCCTTGAACACGATGCCGGGCTTCGGGAAGTCCGGGACGTCGCGCAGCAGCGCTGGCGATGCGCGCGCGTCAGGCGCCGGCGTCGCCACTCGATCGCTCTGCGGCGCGGCGCGCTGCGGCCGGGCGCCGGCCTTCGGCGCCGGCGCCGGCGCCGCCGCCGCGCGGCGCGGCGCGGGCACCGTGCCGCCGGCGAGCTCGCGCGTCCTGCGGCCTTGCGCGGCCTCGCTGGACGCGCTTGGCCGCCACCCGCTTGGCCAGCGCCTGGTACTGCGGGCTCGCGCTCGGTGAGCTCGACGACGATCGGCGTGGCGAGGAACAGCGAGGAGTACGCCCCGGAGGCCAGGCCGACGAACAGGATCAGCGCGAGGTCCTTGATCGTGCCGACGCCGAGGAGGCCGGCGCCGACGAACAGCAGGCCGGCCACCGGCAGCAGCGCGATCAGCGAGGTGTTGATCGAGCGCATCAGCGTCTGGTTGACCGCCAGGTTGGCCGCCTCGGAGTAGGTCGTCCGCGAGCCGGCCAGGATGTCCTTGGAGTTCTCGGCGACCTTGTCGTAGACGACGACCGTGTCGTAGAGCGAGAAACCGAGGATGGTCAGCAGGCCGACGATCGTCGACGGCGTGACCTCGAAGCCGACGAGCGAGTAGATGCCGGCCGCGACAGCAGGTCGTGCAGCAGCGCGACCATGCCGCCGACGGCCATCCGCCACTGGAAGCGCAGCGAGATGTAGATCGACACCACGATCAGGAAGATGATCAGGCCCTCGAGGGCCTTGATCGTGATGTCGTGCCCCAGCTCGAGCTGCCGATGCCGTCGCGGCTGATCGTCGTCGCTGCCGATGCTTCAGTTCTTGCGCGACCGCGTCGTCAGCGGTCCTGCTTGCTCGGCGGTCTGAGGTCTTCGGTCTTGACGACGATCTGCCGGGTCGCTGCCCGAGCCGACCGTCCTGCGGCGCGTCGGCGGGCGTGACGCCGGCGTCGGTGAACGCCTTCTCGACCTGTCGTCGGCGGTCGATCGACGTGCTGGCGACGTCGATCTGGAACTGCGTGCCGCCCTTGAACTCGACGCCGAAGTTGAAGCCGCGGAACACGAAGCTGAGCACGCAGATGAGCAGGATCACGCCGGACGCGGGGTACCACCGCTGCGGCGTGCCGATGAAGTCGATGCGCGTCTCGCCGCGGTAGAGGCGCGGTCAGTCGAGCGACATCAGCTGCTCACCCTCCTCGTCGGCGTCGCGTGCGCTCGCGCAGCCGGGCCCGGCGCGCGGCCGCCCGCTCGGCGGCGTTCGGTCGCCGGGGCGGCGTGCCGACGCGGCCGTCGGGCCGGCGTCGTCGCCGTCGTCCGGCCGGTCGACCGGCTCGGCCGCCGCGTCGTCGGTCGATCGGCGTCGCTCGGCTCCGTCGGGCGCGTCGCGTCGCGGTCGCGTCGTCGCTGTCTCGCAGCACGACGGTGCGCGGTGCGGCGCCGCCGCGGCTCGCGGCGCGCGCGGCGCGGCGCCGCCGGCGCGTCGAGCCTCGGTGCGGCGACGCCGCCGGCGCGCACCGCGTTCAGGCCGGTGAACCGCGGCGAGCCGAAGGCGCGGCTGCGCGAGAGCAGCGACACCAGCGGGTGGGTGAACAGGAACACCACGACGAGGTCGAGGATCGTCGACAGCCGAGGGTGAACGCGAAGCCCCGCACGTCGCCGGCGGCGAAGTAGTACAGGATCGCCGCGGCCAGGAACGACACCGTGTCGGCGGACAGGATCGTGCGCCGGGCCCGCACCCAGGCCCGCGGCACGGCGACGCGCAGGGATCGGCCCTCGTGCACCTCGTCCTTTATTCGTTCGAAGAACACGACGAACGAGTCGGCGGTGATACCGAGCGCCACGATGAAGCCGGCGATGCCGGCGAGGTCAGGGTGAAGCCGATCTGCTTGCCCAGGATGACGAGCATCGCGTAGGTGAGGCCGCCGGACACGAGCAGCGAGGCGATCGTGACCAGGCCGAGCGCCGCGGTAGTAGATCAGCGAGTAGATGACGACCAGGATCAGGCCGATGCCGCCGGCGAGCAGGCCGGCCTTGAGCTGCGCGGTGCCGAGCGTCGCCGAGACGTCTGCGTTGCGTCTGCGGCGTGAAGCTCAGCGGCAGCGCGCCGTAGTTGAGCTCGTTGGCCAGGTCGTTGGCCGACGCTCTGGGTGAAGCTGCCGGAGATCTGGGTCGTGCTGGTCGTTGATGCGCCTGCGTGACCGGCGCGTCGAGATCACCTGGCCGTCGAGGGTGAACCCGACGTAGTCCGAGCACGGCGTGCCGTGCCGCTGGCGGCGCCGCACGTGCCGATGCTCGGCCGTCGTCGACGCCGGTGTTGTACTTCTTCGTCCAGGTCGGCCCAGCTGTCGCCACCGCTGCTCTTGAGCGTGCAGGCTGACACGGTCCACTGGCGTGCTGCCCTGGCCGCTGGCGCTGGGCGCCTGCGCGATGGCGGAGTCGATCTGCGGTGCCGGGCACGATCACCGGGCCCGAGCAGGTACGCCGATCGGTGCCGGTCTGGTCGCAGGCGATGTAGTAGTCGTTGGCGATGTCCGGCTCGTTCTGCGCGGCCGAGCAGTCGAAGTTCGACAGCGCGGCGTCGAGCTGTCTGCGCGGCGTTCGGCGTCGGCGTGAGCCAGCGCGCTGTACTGGGCCTCGGTCTTCGGGATCGAGCGGGATCGTTCAGCGACGCTGACCTTCGTCGAGCTGCGGCGAGCGCGGTCGGCTTCACGGCGGCGGCGACGCGGTCGGCCGCGCTGGTCGACGGCGCGGCGGCGCGGTCGTGGCGCGGCCGGCGTCGGTGGCCGCCGGACGTCGTGCTGCCGGTGCGTGGCCGCGGCGTCGCCGGCTTCGGCCGACGAGCTGCCGCGGCGTCGGCGCGGTCAGCGGCCGTGCGCGCCGGCGTCCTGTCGGCGAGCGGCGCCGGTGCGTCGACGTGGCTGGCGCCGCGGCCGCGGCCGGCGCTCGTCGAGCGCGCTGGACGGCGCGGCGCGATGGCCGGACGCGCTGGCGACGTGGCGGTGGCCTTCGACGTCGCCCGGCGGGCACGCAGGTGACCGGCGCCGCCGGCGCGACGAGCGCCGCGGAAGTTCAGGATGCGCGGCCTTGCCGAGCGTGGACGACGTCGGTCGTTGGTGCCGCCGGGATCGAGACGACGAGCTGGTCGCTGCCCTGGATGACGACGGTCGCCTCGGTGACGCCGGTGCCGTTGACCCGGTCCTCGATGATCTGCTGGGCCTGGTTCATCTGGTCGCGTCGTCGGCGCCTTGCCCTTCGGGCGACCTGGCCGTGAAGATCACCTGGACCGGCCACCGACGAGGTCGAGGCCGAGCTTCGGCGTGTGCCGCTCGCCGGGCAGGAACGACCAGCGTAGAGCAGCGCCATCAGCGACGAGCAGGGCGAGGAAGTAGCGCCCGACGCGCAGCGTTCCGGGGGGTGGTGCCACGGGGAAGATCTCCTCGGCGGTCTGCGGACCGACGGATCAGCCGGTGCGACGCGCCCGGGCCGCAGGCACAGTATGACCGACGCGACTGAAAGCCCGCTATGCGGGCGCCGGGACTCGGCGTCGGACGCGCCGGTCGCGTCGGCGGCTCAGGCCGGCGGCGTGTCGCCCTGCTCGGCGCGTCCGGACCGGCCGGTACGCGGGCGGCAGTGAGGCGACGTCGCGCAGGGCGGCGAACGGCCCACTTGACCTCGACCCCGGGCGCGATCGCCAGCTGCACCGTGTCGTCGTCGTTGCGCGCCGACGACGGTGCCGTAGAGCCCGGAGGTGGTCATCACCTCGGTGCCGACGCGCGATCTGCTCGCGCTGCGCGCCTGCTTCGGCGCGCGCTGGCGCCGCCGGGCGCGGCGCGGCGAACAGCAGCAGCGCCGACGACGATGACGACGAACACGACGAACGGCAGCCAGCTACTTCACGGCCGTCGACGCCTACGCGTCGAACAGCGTCGGCCTACGCGTCGACGGACGCCCGGCTCGGCCCGGTCGCCGCCGGCGCGCGGGCGGCGTGAGCCCCAGGTGCGTGCCAGGCGGCCGGGGTGGCGACCCGGCCGCGCGGCGTGCGGGCGAGCAGCCCGGCCCGGACGAGGAACGGCTCGGCGACCTCCTCGACCGTCTCGGTCTCCTCGCCGACCGCGACCGCGAGCGTGCCGACGCCGACCGGGCCGCCGCCGAAGCGGCGCACCAGGGCGTCGAGCACGGCGCGGTCGAGCCGGTCGAGGCCGAGCTCGTCGACGTCGTAGACCGCCAGCGCGGCGCGCGCGATCTGCTCGGTCGACGACGCCGTCGGCGCGCACCTCGGCGTAGTCGCGCACCCGGCGCAGCAGCCGGTTGGCGATGCGCGGCGTGCCGCGCGACCGGCCGGCGATCTCGTCGGCGCCGTCCGGGCGCAGGTCGACGCCGAGCAGCTGCGGCCGAGCGGCGCAGCACGCTGCTCGAGCTCGTCGGCGTCGTAGAAGTCCATGTGCGCCGGTGAAGCCGAACCGGTCGCGCAGCGGGCCGGTCAGCAGGCCGGCGCGGGTGGTGGCGCCGACCAGCGTGAACGGGGCGAGGTCGAGCGGGATCGCGGTCGCGCCCGGGCCCTTGCCGACGATGACGTCGACCCGGAAGTCCTCCATCGCCATGTAGAGCAGTTCCTCGGCCGGGCGGGCGATGCGGTGGATCTCGTCGATGAACAGCACCTCGCCCTCGGTGAGGCTGGTGAGCAGCGCGGCGAGGTCGCCGGCGCGCTCGATCGCCGGGCCGCTGGTGACCCGGATCGGCGCGCCGAGCTCGGCGGCGATGATCATCGCGAGGCTGGTCTTGCCGAGCCCGGGCGGGCCGGACAGCAGCACGTGGTCGGGCGGCCGGTTGCGGCGCAGCGCGCTCTCGAGCACCAGCTGCAGCTGCTCGCGCACCTTCGGCTGGCCGACGAACTCGGCGAGCCGCTTCGGGCCGCAGGCTCGCCTCGACCTCGCGCTCGTCGGCCACCGGCAGCGGGATCGACGAGGTCCTCGCTCAGGTCCGCGGTCGTCGTCGGTCATCGGGTCCGGCCGAGCAGCTGGATGCTGCGGCGCAGCAGCGCCGGCACGTCGGGCGCCGGTCGTCGCCGGCGACGGCTCGGCGGCGACGACCTCGATCGCCTCCGCGGCCTCCTTGGCCGGTGAAGCCGAGGCCGGCGAGGGCGTGCGCGAGCTGGTCGCGCCACGGCGCGACCGCGGTGACGCCGCCGCCGGTGCACGACCGCGGCGTCGCGCGCCGTCGATCGAGCCGATCCGGTCGCGCAGCTCGAGCACGATCCGCTCGGCGCCCTTGCGGCCGATGCCGGGCACCTGCGTCAGCGACGGCGAGGTCGCTGGTGGCGATGGCGCGGCGCAGCTCGCGCGGCGGGTGCACGGCCAGCATCGTCTGCGCCAGCTTCGGGCCGACGCCGTTGGCGGTCTGCAGCAGCTCGAACAGCGCGCGCTCGTCGTCGTCGGCGAAGCCGTAGAGGGTCAGCGAGTCCTCGCGCACGACCAGGCTGGTGGCCAGCCGGGCCGTGCTCCCCGACCCGCAGCCGGGCCAGCGTGCCGGGCGAGCAGGACACCGCCAGGCCGACGCCGCCGACCTCGACGACCGCGCCGTCCGGGCCGAGCGCGGCGACCGTGCCGCGCACGCTGGCGATCATCGCGCGCCGCCCTGAGCGCGGCCGCGGCCAGCGCCGGCGAGTCGGGCCTGGGCGCTGCCGCGCCAGACCTGGCAGATCGCCAGCGCCAGCGCGTCGGCGGCGTCGGCCGGCCGCGGCGTCTCGGTCAGCCGCAGCAGCCGGGTGACCATCGCGCCGACCTGGGCCTTGTCGGCGCGGCCGGAGCCGGTGACCGCGGCCTTGACCTCGCTCGGCGTGTGCAGCGCGACCGGGATGCCGGCGCGGGCGGCGGCGACGATCGCGAGCCCGGCGACCTGCGCCGTGCCCATCACGGTGCGGACGTTGTGCTGGCTGAACACCCGCTCGACGGCGACGACGTCGGGCCGGAGCTGCGCGATGGCCGCGGCGATGGCGTCGGCCTGGGTCGAGCAGCCGGTGCGCCGAGGTCGCGCGTCGGGCGGGGTGCGGACGACCTCGACGTGCACGAGGTCGCAGCGGCCGGCCCGGGCGCGCCGTCGACGACGCCGATGCCGCACCGGGTCAGGCCCGGGTCGACGCCCAGCACCCGCACGCGCGCCCTCCTGACCTCGCCGCGACTCGAACGCGCCGTCCGGGTCGAACGGCCGTTCGACAGCACGTAGGCGCGGCGCGCGTCCCGCGCCGGCGCAACACGCCGCGGCCCGTACCGTGTCGCGCCATGTCCGTCTACGACCTCGGCAAACGGCGCCGCCGCGCCGTGCGGCCGAGCCCGCTGTTCCTGGCGTTCGTCGCGGTCACCGTGCTCGGGGCGTGCGATCGCCTGGACGCAGACGCAGCCCGGATTCGCGCTTCGGCGACTTCGGCGTGCTTCCTGTTCGTGCTCGGCGGCTGGATCGTGTCGGTCTGCTTGCACGAGTTCGCGCACGCCTACGCCGCCTACCGCGCCGGCGACCGCAGCGTCGAGGCCGCGGGTACCTGACGCTGAACCCGTTCAAGTACACCCACCCGCTGCTGTCGATCGTGCTGCCGCTGCTGTTCATCGTGCACGGCGGCATCGGCCTGCCCGGCGGTGCGGTCTACCTGCACCCGCACGCGTTCCGCAGCCGGGCGCATGCGCAGCGTCGCCGTCGGCGGTCGGGCCCGCTGGTCGAACGTCGTGTTGGCGCATCGTCGCTGCTGCTGGTCGCCGAAGTCGCACCTGTCCGGCGATGCACCGGCGGCGCTCGAGCCGCACGTCCGGTTCTGGCCGGCCGTCGCCTTCCTCGGCTTCCTGCAGGTCACGGCCGCGGTGCTGAACCTGCTGCCGATCCCCGGCCTGGACGGCTACGGCGATCATCGAGCCCTACCTCGACCCGCGAGACCGCAGGCGCTCGGCAACAAGGTCAAGCCGTGGGGCATGCTCGGCGTGCTCGTGCTGCTCTTCTACGTGCCAGCCGCTGCGCAACGCTGTTCTTCGACGTCGTCGACTGGCTGTACCAGCTGACCGGCGGCGACCGCGATCTGTGTGGCAGCTCGGGCACGAGTTCTTCCGGTTCTGGGTCGAAGAACCGCGCTACGTGACGCGCGCTACTCGGCGCCGACGGCTTCGAGGACCTCGTCGCTGACGTCGAAGTTGGCGTACACGTTCTGCACGTCGTCGAGGTCCTCGAGCGCGTCGACCAGGCGCAGCACCTTGCGGGCGCCGTCCTCGTCGAGCGGCACCTGCACGCTCGGCAGGAACGACATGTCGGCCGACTCGTAGTCGATGCCGGCGTCCTGCAGCGCGGTGCGCACGGCGACCAGGTCGGTCGCCTCGCAGACGACCTCGAACGCCTCGCCGAGGTCGTTGACCTCCTCGGCGCCGGCGTCGAGCACGGCCAGCAGCACGTCGTCCTCGCTGCTGCTCGTTGCTTCGGGGACGAGCACGACGCCCTTGCGGTTGAACAGGTAGGCCACCGAGCCCGGGTCGGCCATCGACCCGCCGTTGCGGGTCATCGCCGTGCGCACCTCGCATGGCGGCCCGGTTGCGGTTGTCGGTCAGGCACTCGATGAGCACGCGACGCCGTTCGGCGCCGTAGCCCTCGTACATGATCGTCTGCCAGTCGGCGCCGCCGGCCTCGGCGCCCGAGCCGCGCTTGACCGCGCGGTCGATGTTGTCGATCGGCACCGAGGTCTTGCGGGCCTTCTGGATGGCGTCGTAGAGGGTCGGGTTGCCGTCGGGGTCACCGCCGCCGGTGCGCGCCGCGACCTCGATGTTCTTGATCAGCTTGGCGAACAGCTTGCCGCGCTTGGCGTCGATGACGGCCTTCTTGTGCTTGGTCGTCGCCCATTTGGAATGGCCGCTCATTGCACAGTCCTCTTCCCTCGCCGCGGGACGTCAGTGTGCCGCGGCCCGCACCATGTCGCAGAAGTACGCGTGCATGCGGCCGTCCCCGGTCAGTTCCGGGTGGAACGACGTGGCCAGCAGGTCGCCCTGGCGGACGGCGACGATCCTACCGGCGTGCGCGCCCGGCGCTCACCCGGCCGAGCGCCGCGGCGCCGGGCCCGACCTCGTGCCACCCACGGCGCGCGGATGAACACCGCGCGCACGGGCTCGCCCTCGATGCCCTCGACGTCGAGGTCCTCCTCGAACGAGTCGACCTGGCGGCCGAAGGCGTTGCGCCGCACCGTGATGTCGATGCCGCCGAACGTGTCCTCGAGCGGCGAACCGCCGGTGTCGACCCGGTCGGCCAGCAGGATCATGCCGGCGCACGAGCCGTACACCGGCAGGCCGCCGGCGATGCGCTCGCGCAGCGGCTCGAGCAGGTCGAAGATCCGGGCGAGCTTGACGATCGTGGTCGACTCGCCGCCGGGCAGCACCAGCCCGTCGACCGCGGCCAGCTCGGCGGGGCGGCGCACCGCGACTGGCCTGCGCGCCGGCCGCCGTCAGCGCGCGCCAGGTGCTCGCGCACGTCGCCCTGCAGCGCGAACCCGATCCGGCACGATGCCTCCCGGCCATCCCGTCGGTCGTGTGCTCGGTCATGTCCGATTCGCACCACGCGACGACCGATCGCTGCCGAGCAGGCGGCGGCGCCTACCAGCCGCGCTCGGCCAGGCGGTGCGGCTGCGGGACGTCCTCGACGTTGATGCCGACCATCGCCTCGCCGAGCCCGCGGGACACCTTGGCGATGACGTCGGGGTCGTCGAAGAACGTGGTGGCCTTGACGATGGCCTCGGCGCGCTGGGCCGGGTTGCCGGACTTGAAGATGCCGGAGCCGACGAACACGCCCTCGGCGCCGAGCTGCATCATCATCGCGGCGTCGGCCGGGGTGGCGATGCCGCCGGCGGTGAACAGCACGACCGGCAGCTTGCCGAGCGCGGCGACCTCGCGGACCAGCTCGTAGGGCGCCTGCAGCTCCTTGGCCGCGACGAACAGCTCGTCCTCGGGCAGGTTCTGCAGCCGGCGGATCTGCTGGCGGATCGTGCGCATGTGCGTGGTGGCGTTCGAGACGTCGCCGGTGCCGGCCTCGCCCTTGGAGCGGATCATCGCCGCGCCCTCGGTGATGCGCCGCAGCGCCTCGCCCAGGTTGGTGGCGCCGCAGACGAACGGCACGGTGAACGCCCACTTGTCGATGTGGTTGGCGTAGTCGGCCGGGGTGAGCACCTCGGACTCGTCGACGTAGTCGACGCCGAGCGACTGCAGCACCTGCGCCTCGACGAAGTGCCCGATGCGCGCCTTGGCCATCACCGGGATCGAGACGGCCGCGATGATGCCGTCGATCATGTCCGGGTCGCTCATCCGCGACACGCCGCCCTGGGCGCGGATGTCGGCCGGCACCCGCTCGAGCGCCATGACCGCGACCGCGCCGGCGTCCTCGGCGATCTTGGCCTGCTCGGCGGTGACGACGTCCATGATCACGCCGCCCTTGAGCATCTCGGCCATGCCGCGCTTGACGCGCGGCGGTGCCGATCGGACGGTTCAGCAGGAGCTGTGGGACAGGCGACGGGTGGTCAGACATGCTCCCGATTGTACGGACGCCCGCCGGCGCGCTCAGCTGCGGACCGCGATGCCGTTGCGCACCAGCACGACCCAGGTGTTGCCGGGCGCCAGCGGCATCGCCTTGCCGTCGCTCGTGCGCAGCGTCGTGCCGTCGGTGACCTTGGCACGGCTCCAGGTGCCGTCGATGCGCCGGCCCTGCCGGAAGACCGACGCCTTGCCGCTGCCGACCGTGTAGGTGAACTGCGCGGGGTTGCCGTTGACGTCCTTGTCCGCCGGGAACGACACCACCCTGCTCGAGAGCACCACCACGTTGGTCGCGTCGACGGGGTTGCCGTCGGCGGCGTGCTGACGGACTCCGTCGATGTAGCGCACGTAACGCTTCAGCCCCGCGTCCCAGCGGAAGCTGACGGGGGTGCCGCTCGAGTAGGAGCCGGTCACCACCGTGTTCATCGCCGGCGGCGGCAGTGGTGGTCAGGCCCGCGAGGCTGGCATTGAACGTCCACCCGTTGCTCCGCGGGGCGTTGGTCCGCACATGCTTCGCGAGTGCCGCGAGATCGAGCTTGACGTTGATGTAGTCCGATTCGGAGCGGCTGACGCGGTAGAAGTACGGCACGCCCGCGCCGAGGTCCCAGCCGTGCAGGCCGGCCTTCGCGAGCAGGTCGCGCGACACCTTCTGGCCGCCGGAGAACGCCTCGGTGATGCGTGCCGTACTGGCGCAGCAGGTCGGGGTCCGCCGGCCGGGTGCTGCGCACGTAGCCGACGGTCGGCTTGTTCGTGCCGAACAGCGCCGCGAGGCGGGTGAGGCCGGCCTCGACCGCCTCGATGTACACGATGTCGGCCTTGTCGATGTTGACCTGCGGGCGCCCGGGAGCGGTGTCGTCGATCTTGACCGCGATCAGCGGGGTCTTCGGCACACCGGGCAGCCCGGTCAACGGGTTCAGCGCGGCGGGCTTCGCGCTGGAGCTCGCCGGTGTCGGCGTGGGCGTCGCCGACGTGGCCGACGCGGACGTCGTCGCGGGCTTCTTCTTGTGGCCGGACGTACACGCGCAGAGGCCGAACGTCACGGCGAGCACGGCGGCACACGCGCTCAGGCGGCGCACGGAGGTGGAGCGGATCATGAGCGGTCCTCGTGTTCGGGTTGGTGTTCGGCGGGGACGGAGTCGTCGATGTCGAAGAACTCGGGCATCTCACGGCGCCCGGCCATGCGCAGCACCCGCGGCATCCGCCGGGCGCGCAAGCGAGCGGGTGTCGCGGACGGCGTCGTTGTAGAAGCGGCGCGCGATGCGGACCCGGGCTGCGGCCTCGGTCAGCTCGGCGCCGGCGTCGGCGCGCAGCGGTTGCGGCGCGTCGGCCAGTGCGCGGATCTCGCGGCCGACCGCGTTCTCGCTGGCCTGCCGCGCCTGGTCGTCGCGCTCGGGCGCCAGTGCGGCACGCGCGACGGCGTCCAACCGGGCCCGCGACTCGACCGGGGCGAGGCTGTCCGGCGACTCCGCCACATGCAGCAGTGCGGCGGCGCGGCGGACGAGCTGGGCCTCGAGCGCCGCGTGGGCGGCGTCGACACGCGCGTGCAGCCGGTCCAGTCGGGTGGCGGTGAACGTGATCCACGTCGTCAGGAGCACCGCGACGAGCACGGCGAAAACCAGCCAGCCGACGGAGAGCACGGTGCCCGATGCTAGGCGAGGCGCGCCGCGGCACCCGGGAGCCGCGCGGTCGCGGCCTCAGCTTCACCGTCAGCTGGGCGCGGAAACGGCGATCGCGAGCTCGTAGACGCGCAGCACCTCGCCCACGATCACCGACCAGTCGTACGGCGCGACCGCGGCATCGGCGGCTTCGACGAGCCGGGCACGCAGCCCCGGCGTCGTCGAGCACCTCGGCCAGCGCGGCGGCCAGCTCGGCGGCGTCGCCGGCCCGGAACAGTCGACCGGCACGCCCGCCGGCGAGCACCCGACGGAACGCGCCGAGGTCACTCGCGACCACCGCGGTGCGCGCCGCCATGGCCTCGAGCAGGATGATCCCGAAGCTCTCGCCGCCGGTGTTCGGCGCGCAGTAGACGTCGACGCTGTGCAGCATCCGCGCCTTGTCGTGCTCGCTGACCTGGCCGAGGACCTCGACATGTCCGGCCAGGGCACCCGGCAGTGCTTCGACGAACTCCTCGGCGTCGCCACGACCGGCCACCAGCAACCGCAGCTGTGGCCGGTCGGCGACCAGCAGGTCCAGCGCGGCGATCAGGACGTCGATGCCCTTGCGTGGCTCGTCGAAGCGGCCGATGAACCCGACCGTGGCGCCGTTGCGGGTACCCGTGGAACGGCTGCGCCCGGTCGTAGTGGGAGATCGCGACCCCGTTGGGGATCACGACGGCATCGCCGCCGAGATGCTCGACGATCACCTGCCGGGCCGCCGGGGATACGGCGATCTTGCCGCTGATCTTCTCCAGGAACGGCTGCAGCACGGTGTCGAAGACAGACAGCCACCGCGAGCGCGTCATGGCCGAGTGGAACGTCGCGACCAGCGGCCCGTCGTGGATCATGCAGGTGAGCAGCGACAGGCTGGGCGGCGCCGGCTCGTGCACGTGCACGACGTCGAAGGCGCCGTCGCGCAGCCACTTGCGCACCCGCGCGGCCGCCACCATGCCGAACTGCAGCCGGGCGACCGATCCGTTGTAGGGCACCCGGACCGCCTTGCCGGCGGTGACGACGTAGGGCGGCAGTTCCGGCGTCTCGTCGTCGCCGGGAGCGAGCACCGACACGTCGTGACCGAGTTCGATCAGCTGCTCGGCGAGGTCGCGCACATGCGCCTGCACGCCTCCCGGGATGTCCCAGGAGTACGGGCAGACCATGCCGATGCGCATCAGCTCGCGGCCGTCACTCGGCGCTCGCACGGGCGGTCGTCGCAGGCTCGCGGGGCGGCAGGTCGGCGAGCCACAGCCGCTGCAGCATGTGCCAGTCGGCCGGGTGACGTGCGATGCCGGTGGCGAACCAGTCGGCGATCCGTTGCGTGCCGGTGCGCACCCGCTCGCGCAACCGCTGGCCCGCGAGCTCGATCGGCGGGCCGAAGTCCAGCCCCCACCCGTGGTCGGTGAAGTACGGGCACGACGGGGCACAGGGTCGCGCCGGTAGTGGCCGCGAGCAGCGCGGGGCCGCCCGGCATCCGTGCCGTCTCGCCGAAGAACTCGACCTCGATGCCGTTGCGCGACAGGTCCCGGTCGGCGAGCAGGCAGATGGTGCCGCCGGCCTTGCAGCCGCTCGGCCAGCACCGTCGGTGGGCGGCCGCTCGCCGCCGGTCAGCGCGATCACCTCCATGCCCATCGACTCGCGATAGGCGACGAAGCGATCGAACACCGACTCGGGTTTGAGCCGCTCGGCGACCGTGGTGAACGGCCCGTACCGATCGATGTACCAGATGCCGGACGCGTCCCAGTTGCCCGAGTGCGGCAGTGCGAGGATCAGCCCGTCGCCGCGCTCGACGGCGGCGGCAACGTGCTCGCCACCTGTCAGGTGCTCCGCGATGGTGTCGGCCACCGCGTGGTGATCCATGCTCTCGAGCAGGAACGTCTCGAGCCAGTAGCGCGAGTAGGACCGCAACGCCTCGCCGACGAGCCCGTCCATGCGCAGCTCGGACATCTCCGGTCCGACCACGCGGCGCAGGTTGGTGCGCAGCTGCTGTACACCGCGTCCGTTGCGCACCGTCGCCGCGTCGGCGACCGCCCGGAACGCGCGCTCGGACATCCCGCGCGGCAGCTGCCTTGACCATGCTCCAGCCGGCGGTGTACCCCGCGCCGACGGCCCGCTCGCGCAGCGCGTCGAACATCAGCGCGGCACCTGCCGGCCCGGGTCGGCCGGCGCCGTGGGTGGCGCTGCGGGTGGCACCTCGGCCGCCGGGGGCTGGTGCGTCTGCGTGTACACGGTGGCGATGCGCTGCGCCACGGTGACCGCGGACGCCGCCACCAGCAGCCACAGCGCGACGGCGAGCACGAAGGGCACGCCCAGCCCGGTGAGCCCGGTGCCGACCAGTACCGCGATCAGCCGCTCGGCGCGCTCGGCGATGCCGACGCTCGCGGTCAGCCCGGCGGCCTCGGCCCGCGCCCGGATGTAGCTGGTCAGCGAGCCGAGCACGAGGCACAGCAGGGCCGCCAGCAGCATCCACCGCTGGCCGTGTTCGGCGTAGTACCAGGCGATCGTCGCGAAGATCGCGGCATCCGCGACGCGGTCTGACGACGAGTCGAGCACCGCACCGAACGTCGAGCCCGTCCGCCCGGCGCGGGCGACCGCACCGTCGAGCAGGTCGAACAGCACGAACACGGTGATCACCACGGTGCCGGTGAAGAACCAGCCCCGCGGGAAGAACACCACCGCCGCGGCGACGGAGCCGAGCGTGCCGGTGACGGTGACGGCGTCCGGCTGTCACGCCCGCGCGGGCCAGTCGCGCGCCGAGCGGGGCCAGGGCGTGCGACACCGAAGCACGGGCAAGGATGTTCAGCACGCGAAGGGGTTGTCCGTCCGGGTCTGTCGGCCCACTCGGGCGCGGGATGGTCGCGAGGTCGGTCAACTCTAGCGAGCGCCGCTACAGCCAGCTGCCGTCCCGGCCGAGCTTGAGCAGCGCCTCGGCCCGTCCGGGCTTCGGCTGGTGCTGCGCCTTGATCGCGGCGATCGCCGAGCCACGCACCACGCACCCGCTGCCCGGCATCGTCTCGTGCATCGTGTCGGGCGCGGTCTCGGCGAGCTCGCGCCAGCGGCGGGCGACCGCGTTCGCGGCCGGGACGTCCGGCAGATCGCGGCCGACGACGACCCGGGTGCCGCTGACGAGCTCGAGCCAGACCTCGTGCAGCACCGGCCCCGGCGCGTCGGTGGCCGCCGGCCCGCTCACTTCTTCGGCAGGTTGAGCTTCGACAGGTCCGGCATCTGCATGCCCGGCGGCAAGCCCCGGCGGCAACGCGGAGTTGGCGTTGCCGAACGCGTTCGGCGGCAGGGCCTGTGGCGTGCGCTGCGTCTGGCGCTCGGTGCGCACCCGCTGGCGCTGGCTGTTCTTGCCCTTCTTGGCCTTGCGTGCGTTCTTCGACGACTTCGTTGCGCTTCGCTTGCGCATGCCGGGCATCATGCCGCCCATCTGCGACATCACCTTGCGGGCCTCGAAGAAGCGGTCGACGAGCTGGTTGACCTCGCTGACGGTGACGCCGGAGCCCTTGGCGATGCGCAGCCGGCGCGACCCATTGATCATCTTCGGGTCGTCGCGCTCGGCCGGGGTCATGCCGCGGATGATGGCCGCGGTGCGGTCGAGGTCGCGATCGTCGATCTGGCTGATCGCGTCCTTCATCTGCCCCATGCCCGGCATCATCCCGAGCAGGTTGCCGATCGGACCCATGCGGCGGATCGCCTGCAGCTGGTCGAGGAAGTCCTCGAGGGTGAACTGGTTGCCGGCCGCGAGCTTCGCGGCCATCTCCTGCGCCTCGGCCTCGTCGAAGTGCTGCTGGGCCTGCTCGATCAGGGTCAGCATGTCGCCCATGCCGAGGATGCGTGAGGCCATCCGGTCGGGGTGGAAGACGTCGAAGTCCTCGAGCTTCTCGCCGTTCGACGCGAACATGATCGGCTGACCGGTGACCTGCCGCACCGACAGCGCCGCACCACCGCGGGCGTCACCGTCGAGCTTCGTCAGCACGACACCGGTGAAGCCGACGCCGTCGCGGAACGCCTGCGCGGTGTTGACCGCGTCCTGGCCGACCATCGCGTCGACGACGAACAGGACCTCCTGCGGATCGACGGCCGCGCGGATGTCGGCCGCCTGCTGCATCATCTGCTCGTCGACGCCCAACCGGCCGGCGGTGTCGACGATCACCATGTCGTGCTGCTGGCGGCGGGCGAAGTCGATGGAGTCGCGGGCCACCTGCACCGGGTCGCCCACGCCGTTGCCCGGCTGCGGCGCGTACGTGCTCACGCCGGCGCGCTCGCCGACGATCTGCAACTGGTTCACCGCGTTGGGGCGCTGCAGGTCGCAGGCCACCAGCAGCGGCGTATGACCCTGCGTGCGCAGCCAACGCGCCAGCTTGCCGGCCAGCGTCGTCTTGCCCGCACCCTGCAGGCCGGCCAGCATGATCACCGTCGGCGGCTGCTTGGCGAACTGCACCCGGCGGGTCTCGCCGCCGAGGATCTCGATCAGTTCCTCGTTGACGATCTTGATGACCTGCTGCGCGGGATTCAGCGCCTTGCTGACCTCCGCACCCCGCGCGCGCTCCTTGAGCTTGGCGATGAACTCGCGCACCACCGGCAGCGCGACGTCGGCCTCGAGCAGCGCGATGCGGATCTCGCGGGCCGTCGCATCGATGTCGGCGTCCGAGAGCCGTCCCTTGCCGCGCAAGTTCGTGAAAACGGCGGACAACCGGTCGGACAGCGTGTCGAACAAGAGGGCTTCCTTCGCGGACGGGGTCGTCTAGTCCCCCAGCTTACGTCTGCTCGGGGCCCGGACAGGCGGACTAGTGCAGGCCCGACCCGCCGTCGACGTAGAGCACCTGGCCGGTGACGTAGCCGGCTTCCTCACCGACGAAGAAGCGCACCGCGTTGGCGATGTCCTCCGGCACGCCACCGCGCCGCACCGGCAGCGCGGCCGCCGCGCCCTCGCGCATCTGCTCGATGGTCGTGCCGATGCGCTCGGCGGTCGCCTTGGTCATCGCGGTCTCGATGAAGCCGGGCGCGATCGCGTTGGCGGTGACGCCGAAGGGCCCGAGCTCGATCGCGAGGGTCTTGGTCAGGCCCTGCAGGCCGGCCTTCGCCGTCGAGTAGTTGGCCTGCCCGCGGTTGCCGCGCGCGGAGGTCGACGACATCGACACGATGCGCCCGTACTTCGCCTCGACCATGTGCTTCTGCGCGATGGAGCTGCACAGGAACGCCCCGCGCAGGTGGACCTCCATGACGGTCGTCCAGTCGTCGTCGCTCATCTTGAACAGCAGATTGTCGCGCAGCACGCCCGCGTTGTTGACCAGGATCTGCAGCCCGCCGAACTCCCCGGTCAGGGTGTCGACCGCGGCCTGCACCTGATCACGTTGCGAGACGTCCGCGCCCAGTGCCAGCGCGGTGCCACCTGCCTTGCCGATCTCGTCGACCACGGCCTGCGCGGCGTCGCGCTGGAGATCGAGCACGCCGACCTTCGCGCCGTCGGCCGCGAGCCGTTGCGCGATCGCCGCGCCGATGCCCTGCGCGGCGCCGGTGACCAGTGCGACGCGGTCCGTGACTCCTGCCATGTGAATTCCCTTTCGTCGGTGCCGCGCGATCGCGACCGCGCTACTGCTGTGCCTTGTCGATCATCCGGCGCATGCCGGTGAGCCAACGCTGTGGGTCGGCCGCCTTCTGCGCCCAGAACCTACCTACCTCGGGATGCGGCAGGATCAGGAACCGCTCGTCGGCCAGGCCGGCCACCACCGTCTCGGCGACGTAGTCGGGCGTCAGCACGTCGCCCGCGGCCGCCACCGCCCGGGCAGCCGGGTCGCCCGCCTCCAGCGGCCCGAGCAGCATCGGCGTCGCCACACCCTGCGGGCACAGCACGCTGACGCCGATGCCCTGCGAGCCGTAGGTGATCGCGAGCCATTCGGCGAAACCGACCGCCCCGTGCTTGGTGACCGTGTACGGCGCGTCGCCGGGCGCGATCAGCAGGCCGGCGGCGGACGCGGTGTTCAGCAGCCAGCCGCTGCCGCGCTCGAGCATCGACGGGAGCACCGCGCGCGCGGCGTAGACGTGCGCCATGACGTTGACCTCGAACGCGCGCTGCCACTCGCCACCCGGGTCGTCGACGCCCAGGCCGCTGATGATCCCGGCATTGGAGCAGAACAGGTCGATGCGACCGTCCCGCTCGACCGTGCGCGCGACCAGTGCCGCCACGGCCGCGGCGTCGGTGACGTCGACCTGCTCGGCGATCGCACCCGTGCCCGCGGCGAGCTCCTCGAGGCCCGCGGTGTCGCGGTCGACAGCGACGACGCGGCGCGCACCGTCGGCGGCGAAGCGCCGCACCAATGCCGAGCCGATACCGCCGGCCGCGCCGGTGACGACGACGACGCCGTCCGCGACGTTCACCGTCCCGGGTCCTGCGCCCGGAGCTGCTCACGCGCGATCGAGCGCAGGTGCACCTCGTCCGGGCCGTCGGCCAGGTGCAGCGTGCGCACCTGTGCCCAGGCGGCCGCGAGCGGCGTGTCCGAGGAGACGCCGGCCGCGCCGAACACCTGCACCGCGCGGTCCAGGACGTACGACGCGGCACGCGGCGCGGCGACCTTGATGGCCGCGATCTCGGTGCGCGCGTTCTTGACGCCCGCCGTGTCGATCAGCCATGCAGCCTTGAGGACCAGCAGCCGCGCCTGGTCGATGGCCAGGCGCGATTCGGCGATCCACTCCTGCACCACACCGTGTTTCGCGATCTGCTGGCCGAACGTCGAGCGCGCCGACGCGCGTTCGCACATCAGCTCCAGCGCGCGCTCGGCCACACCCAGCGCGCGCATGCAGTGGTGGATGCGGCCCGGGCCGAGCCGCGCCTGCGCCATCATGAAGCCGCCGCCCTGCGGACCGAGCAGGTTCTCCCGCGGCACGCGCACGTTGTCGTAGTGGATGACGCCGTGGCCACCGTGCGGGCCGTCGTCGTAGCCGTAGACCGTCGTCGAGCGCTCGATGTGCACGCCCGGCGTGTCCAGCGGGACCAGGACCATCGAGTGCCGCGCGTACTTGCCGGCGTCCGGGTCACTGACCCCCATGACGATCGCCACCCGGCACTCCGGGCGCAACGCGCCGGTGGACCACCACTTGCGGCCGTCCACCACGTAACTGTCGCCGTCCGGGGTGATCGTCAGGGCGATGTTCGTGGCGTCCGACGACGCGACGGCAGGCTCGGTCATCGAGAAGCAGGACCGGATCTCCGCGCGCAGCAAGGGCTCGAGCCACTGCGTGCGCTGCTCGTCGCTGGCGAACATGGCCAGCAGTTCCATGTTGCCGGTGTCCGGGGCCGAGCAGTTCATCGCTTCCGGCGCGATCGCCATCGACCGGCCGGACAGCTCGGCGATCGGCGCGTAGTCGAGCACGCTCAACCCGGCGCCGAGCTCGGCGTCCGGCAGGAACAGGTTCCACAGCCCGCGCGCCCGGGCGTCGTCCTTCAGGCCGGCCAGCACCGCCGGGGTGCGGAACGGATCACCGGCGGCGCGGTTGGCCGCCGCCTGCTCCTCGAAGGTGTGCTCCGCGGGATAGACCCGCTCGGCGAGGAACGCCCGCACGTCGTCCTGCAACTGCTGCGAGCGCGCACTGTGCGCGAAGTCCATCCGTGGCTCCCTCTGCCTGAGACGTGCGTCGGTGCGGTCAGTGGTCGTCGAGCGCGGTCAACGCCGCCTGCAGAAGTGTCGGCACGGCGGCACCGAAGTGGTCGAAACCCGCACCGACGGTCTTCCCCGCCAGGTAACGAGCGTGGATGCCTTCGGACACGACTGCGAGCTTGAAGTAGCCGAGCCCCACGTACCACGACAGTCGCGCCAGATCGCGCGGCGAGCGCGCGGCATAGCGCGCCACCATCTGCTGGGCGGTGAGGAAGCCGTCCTCGGGCGTCATCCGCGGCATCACCGCGTCTCCCCTGCGGGCGAGCTCCTGGTAGACGACCAGCAGCCCGACGTCGGTGAGCGGGTCGCCGAGCGTCGCCATCTCCCAGTCGACGACCGCGGCGATCCGCCGGACGTCGGGCGCGAACATGACGTTGGTGAGGCGGTAGTCGCCGTGCACGATGCCCGGTGCGGACGCCTGCGGCAGGTCCGCGGCCAGCCGCGCCACGGTCTGCTCCAACTCGGGCCGCGGCTGGGTCTGCGACGCCTGCCACTGCTTGTGCCAGCGCCGCACCTGGCGTTCGAGGAAACCCTCGGGCCGGCCGAAATCGGCGAGCCCGACGGCTGCGGGATCCACCTCGTGCAGGTCCACGAGCGTGTCCATCAACAGCTCGCAGGCGCGGGTGGCGTCGGCGGGTTCCAGCGCATCGAGGACGCTGCGCTTGTCGAGCACCACGCCGTCGACGAACGACATCAGGTAGAACGGCGCGCCGAGGACGTCCGGGTCATCGCACAACGCCACCGCGGTGGCCACCGGCACGGTGGTGTCGTCGAGTGCGCTGATGACGCGGTACTCGCGCACCATGTCATGGGCGGTGGGCAGCACGTGCGCCAGGGGCGGCCGGCGCAAAGCCCACACATTGCTGCCGTCGCCGATGCGGTAGGTGAGGTTCGACTTGCCCCCGGCGATGACCTCGCCGGTCAGCTCGCCCTTCCGCAATCCCGGTCGGGCCTCGTCGAGCCACCGCGTCAGTGCGGCGAGATCGACACCGGGCAACGCAGCCATCGCTCGACCCTAGCCCGTGCTGTCGGTCAGCCGACCGCTGCGTGGAACAGCGACCCGACGCCGAACGTGACAGCGGCGGCGACGACGCCGAGCACGAGTTGCCGCGCACCGGAGTACGCCCAGTTGCGCGCGGTGAAGCGTGCGGTGACAGCCCCGGCGCCGAACAACGCCAGCACTGCGAGCACCGCCGAGAGCCACAGCGAATGCGCCGAGCACAGGTAGGGCAGCAACGGAACCAGGGCGCCGACGCTGAACGCGAGCAGCGACGACCCGGCTGCGGTCCACGGACTGGGCAGCGAGCGCGGATCCACGCCGAGCTCCTCCTGCGCGTGCACCTGCAGCGCCTGGTCGGGGTCGGCGGACAGCTGACGCGCGACCGTGTGCGCGACCTCTGACTCGACCCCGCGCGCGACGTACATCTGCGCGAGCTCGGCGATCTCGGCCTCGGCGTTGTGCTCCAGCTCGTACCGCTCGACGGCGAGTTCGCTGCGCATCGACTCGTTCTGGCTCTGCACCGAGACGTATTCACCGGTGGCCATCGAGAACGCGCCGCCGACCAGGCCCGCCAGCCCGGCCAGGGACACGGCCGTGGCGCTCGCGGACGCGCCCGCCACGCCGGCGATCAGCGCGAAGTTCGACACCAGCCCGTCCATCGTGCCGAAGACGGTCGGGCGTAGCCAGCCACCCCGCACGTCACGGTGCTGATGATGGATCTCGGCGTCCGCCTGCTCCGGCTGCCCCGAGGCCGCGATGCGCGGCTCAGTCATCGGCGTCCGCCCCGATGCGTGCGGACTCCTCCTTCTCGGGCGGCACCTCCGGCGGCCGGTCCTCCGCGCCGTCGCGGTACGGCGTCGCGTCGCGGGCGGCCCGGAAACCGCCGTGCAGCAGGAACCAGGCGAGGCCCAGCAAGAAGACGACCAGACAGGTCCAGTCGTTGAGCCGCAGGCCCAGGAAGTGGTTGGCGTGGTCGGTGCGCAGGGCCTCGATCCAGGCGCGGCCGACGGTGTAACCCATGACGTAGAGCGCCATCACGTTGCCCCGCCCGAGGCGCAGGCGGCGGTCCAGCAGCAGCAGCCCGACACCGAGCGCGAGGTCCCACAACGATTCGTAGAGGAACGTGGGCTGGAAGTAGCCCAGCGTCGTGCCGTGCCCGTTGCCGCAGGCGACCGCGGCCGTGCGCCCGGCGTCCAGGCAGTGGATCTGCAGGCGCCAGGGCACGCTGGTCGGCCCGCCGTAGAGCTCGTTGTTGAACCAGTTGCCCCACCGACCGATCGCCTGGGCGAAGACCACGCCGGGGATCGCGGCGTCGGCGAACACCGGCAGGCTGATGTGCCGGCGCCGGCAGCCGATCCACGCGCCGAGCAGGCCCAGCGCAATGGCTCCCCAGATGCCGAGACCGCCGTCCCACACCTTGACCGCATCGATCGGGTGGGTGCCCGGCTTGCCCTCGAAGTACAGCTCTGGATCGGTGGCCAGGTGGTAGAGCCGGCCGCCGACGATGCCCAGCACGATCGCCCAGACGGCGACGTCCCAGACGTGATCGGGGTTGCCGCCGCGCTCGCGCCAGCGCCGGTTCGTCAGCCAGACCGCGACGATGATGCCGGCGACTATGCACAGCGCGTATGCCCGGACGGGCAGCGGCCCGAGATACCAGACGCTGCGGCTCGGGCTGGGGATCGCAGCGAGCACGTGCACACCGACACGGTACGGGCCGCGGATAGCGTGGACGCATGACCGAGGAGATGAATGCGCTCGTGGTGACGTCCCCCGGCGGCAGCGAGGTGCTCGAGGTGCAGCGCCGCCCGGCGCCCGAACCGGGCCCGGGTCAGCTGCTGGTGCGCGTCGCCGCGTCCGGCGTGAACTTCATCGACGTCTACCGGCGCGAGGGCCGCTACCCGGTGCAGACCCCGTTCGTGCTCGGCGGCGAGTGCGCCGGCACCGTGGTCGCCACCGGCGACGGAGTCAGTGAATTCGCCGCGGGCGACGTCGTCGCGACGGCGGCCGCCACCGGGTCGCACGCCCAGCTGGCGCTCGTGGACGCCGCCCAGGCCGTCGCCGTGCCGGCCGGCCTGGATGCGCAGGTCGCGGCCGCCGCGATGCTGCAGGGCATGACCGCGCACTACCTGGTGCACTCCACCTACGCCGTGCGCGAGGGTGACGACGTCCTGGTGCACGCGGCAGCAGGCGGCGCAGGCCGGCTGGTGGTGCAGATGGCGAAGTCACGCGGAGCACGGGTGATCACCACGGTCGGCAGTGCGGCGAAGGTGGCCGTCGCGCGCGACGCCGGCGCCGACGAGGTCATCCGTTACGACGAGACCGGCACCGGTGAGGCGTTGACCGCCGCCGTGCGCGCGTACGCGCCCGACGGCGTGCACGTGGTGTACGACGGCGTCGGCGCAGCGACATTCGAGGCGTCGCTCGGCGCTCTGCGCAGGCGCGGCATGCTCGCGCTCTTCGGCGCGGCCAGCGGCCCGGTGCCGCCGTTCGACCTGCAGCGGCTGAACCCGCTGGGCTCGCTGTTCGTCACCCGGCCGACGCTCGCCGACCATGTGGCGACGCGCGACGAACTGCGGTGGCGAGCCGGTGACGTGCTGTCCGGCGCCGTCGACGGCACGCTGGATGTCGCGATCGGCGGCAGGTACGCGCTCGAGGACGCGCGCCGGTGCTACGCCGACCTGGAAGGCCGGCGCAGCACCGGGAAGCTGCTGCTCGTCCCGTAGCTAGCTGCGGCGCACCCCGGCGGCAAGGTCGGCGGCGAGTTCCCCCACCGCGGCCACGCCGTCGGCATCCGGTGAGTCGAGCAGGCAGCGCACCAGCGCCGACCCGACGATGACTCCGTCGGCGAAGGCCGCGACCTCGTGCGCCTGCTCGCCGGACGAGACGCCGAGACCGACACACACCGCCACCTGCGGTGCGAGGTGCCGCACCCGCCGCACGAGCGATGCCGCGGCGGTGCCGACGCTCGTGCGGGCCCCGGTCACGCCCATCACGGCCGCGGCGTACACGAAGCCCCGGGACGCAGCGGCCGTCGACACGATCCGCGTGTCCGACGACGACGGCGCCACCAGGAAGACCCGGTCCAGCCCGTGCTCGTCGGAGGCGGCAAGCCACGGCGCGGCCTCGTCAGGGATCAGGTCCGGCGTGATCGCCCCCGCCCCGCCGGCGTCGGCGAGATCGGCGGCGAAGCGCTGCACGCCGTAGCGCTCGACCGGATTCCAGTAGCTCATGATCACTGCGGCGGCCCCGGCGTCGGCCACTGCGGACACGGCGCGCAGCGCGTCATGCATGCCGACCCCGGCCCGCACCGCGGGTTCGGCGGCGGCCTGGATGGTCGGGCCGTCCATCACCGGGTCGCTGTAGGGCACGCCGACCTCGACGATGTCGACGCCGTTGGCGACCATCGCGCGCATGGCGTCGATCGAGACGTCGACCGACGGATAGCCGACGGGCAGGTAACCGATCAACGCGGCCCGACCCTGCTCTCCGGCCCGTGCGATGACCCCGGCCACCGACGCGCTCGTGCGCGCGCTCATACCTCGACCTCGCCGGTCGAGGCGTCCGAACTCAGGTCCGCGGCGTGCTCGCCGGGCGCCAGCGCGAAGTAGCGCGAGGCCGTCTCGACGTCCTTGTCGCCGCGCCCGGACAGGCTGACGAGGATGATCGCGTCGGGACCGAGCTCGCGGCCGAGGTCGAGCGCGCCGGCGAGCGCGTGCGCGGACTCGATCGCCGGGATGATGCCTTCCTCGCGGGACAGCAGCGAGAACGCGGACATCGCCTGGTCGTCGGTGATCGGCCGGTACTGGGCGCGGCCGATGTCGTGCAGGTACGAGTGCTCGGGGCCGACCCCCGGGTAGTCCAGACCCGCAGAGATCGAGTGCGATTCGACGGTCTGGCCGTTGTCGTCCTGCAGCAGGTACGAGCGCGCCCCGTGCAGCACGCCGGGCGCTCCCCCGGTGATCGCGGCTGCGTGACGCCCCGTCTCGAGGCCGTCGCCACCGGCCTCGTAACCGATCAGGCGGACGGACTCGTCCGGGACGAAGGCGGTGAAGATGCCGATCGCGTTGGACCCGCCGCCGACGCAGGCGACCACCGCGTCGGGCAGCCGCCCGCACCGCTCGAGCACCTGCGCCCGAGCCTCGTCGCCGATGACGCGCTGGTACTCGCGCACCATCATCGGGAACGGGTGCGGGCCGGCGACCGTGCCGAACACGTAGTTCGTGGTGTCGACGTTCGTCACCCAGTCACGCATGGCCTCGTTGATGGCGTCCTTGAGCGTGCGTGAGCCGGTGGTGACCGGAACGACCTGCGCGCCGAGCAATTGCATCCTGGCGACGTTCAGCGCCTGGCGACGGGTGTCCTCCTCGCCCATGTAGACGACGCACTCCAGGCCGAGCAGCGCGGCGGCCGTGGCGGTGGCGACGCCGTGCTGTCCCGCACCGGTCTCGGCGATGACACGCTTCTTGCCGATGTGCCGGGTGAGCAACGCCTGCCCGAGCACGTTGTTGATCTTGTGCGAGCCGGTGTGGTTGAGGTCCTCGCGCTTGAGCAGGATCCGTGCGCCCCCGGCGTGCGCGCCGAACTTCGGCGCGTCGGTCAGCGGCGACGGGCGGCCGGTGTAGTCGCGCAGCAGGCCGTCGAGCTCGGCACGGAACGCGGGATCGGCCTGCGTCTGGTGGAACGCGGCGGTGAGGTCGTCGATCGCGGCGACGAGCGCCTCGGGGACGTAACGGCCGCCGTAGACGCCGAAGTGGCCGAAGCTGTCGGGGACGGCGGCGGCCGGACGGGCAGCGGGATGCAGATCGGTCATGCGGGTGCTCCTGGGTCGGGACTGGCGAAGGGTCGGGGCAGCGTCAGCCGCGCCATCGCCCGCTCGGAATCGCACCCATGCCGTCACCATACAAGTCGCGACATGCCAAGGGCTGCCACAAGATCACCCGATGGCGGCGCGGGCGGGCCCGGACACGGTGTGCGGCGGATAGAGTCTGGCCGCACGCACCACTGGCATGAGGAGACGCACGATGAGCGAGCCCGGAGGCCCGTCCGGCGAGCAGCCGCAATACGGCCAGCAGCCACCCCAGTACGGGCAACCCCAGTACGGCGAGCAGCAGCCACCGCAGTACGGGCAACCCCAGTACGGCGAGCAGCAGCCACCGCAGTACGGGCAGCCCCAGTACGGCGAGCAGCAGCCACCGCAGTACGGGCAGCCCCAGTACGGCGAGCAGCCTCCGCAGTACCCGCCGGCGCAGCCCTACGGCCAGCAGCCGCCGCAGTACGGCCAGCCCTACGGCCAGCAGTACCCGCCCGGCCAGCCCTACCCGGGCGCGCCGTGGGCGCCGGCCGAGCAGCCCAGGAGCAGCAAGAAGAAGTGGATCGGGATCGTGGCGGCCGTCGTCGTGGCCGCGATCGTGGCGGCGATCCTGGTCGCCGCATTCAGCAACTCCGACAGCCACAAGTCCGAGGAGAAGACCGCCGGGCGCTCGGTGACGCTGCCGGCCAGCTTCGACTCCTACAACAAGATCAGCTCGTTGGACACCGACTCGCTGAAGACGCAGATCGCCGGCCAGCTCAGCGCCCTCGGCGCCGGCGCCAGCGCCGCCGACAACGCGAAGGTCGGGGCCTACTCGACGAACGGCGCGGTACCGCAGGTGATCTTCCTCGGCTTCCGGGTGAAGGACGTGCCGAAGCTGCAGAGCCAGCTCAAGGACATCGGCACGTCGGCCGCCGTCAAGCAGTTCACCGACGGCGTGTCCAAGGGCGTGACCGGTCAGGGCGGTCAGGCCGGCGGTAGCGCGAAGTCCTACGACCCCGGCAAGCTCGGCGGTGCGATGCGGTGCCAGCAGGCCAGCCTGGCAACGAAGGCTGTCGGCCTGTGCACGTGGGGCGATCGCTCGTACTTCTCGTTGACCCTGGTGATCGACTCGCCTTCGGCGAACAGCACGGCAACCGTCACCCGCGACCTGCGCAACGCCTCGGAGCACTGACCCCACGCCGCTTCCGGCGGCCCGGCGCGCGACGGTGCGTCGGTCCGCCGGAGGTGGTTCAGCGAGAGGTGCGTGGTGTCGCCGGGTGCGCGCCCGCGGTGACCAGCTCGGCCACCGCATGGCGGGGATCCGCGCCCAGCACCAGTGTCTCGCCGACCAGCACCGCGTCGGCACCTGCCGACGCGTACTCGATCAGGTCGCGCGGCCCGCGCACGCCGGATTCGGCGATCTTCACGACCTCGGACGGCAGTCCCGGCGCGATGCGCTCGAACGTCGAGCGGTCGACCTCCAGCGTGCGCAGATCGCGGGCGTTGACGCCGATCACCCGCGCGCCCGCATCGAGCGCCCGGGAGGCCTCGTCCTCGTCGTGAACCTCGACGAGCGCGGTCATGCCCAGCGACTCGACGCGCTCGCGCAAGCCGATCAACGCGTTCTGTTCCAGCGCCGCGACGATCAGCAGCACGACGTCGGCGCCGTGTGCGCGGGCCTCGTGCACCTGGTAGGAGCTGACGATGAAGTCCTTGCGCAGCACCGGGATCCGCACCGCCGCGCGGACGCGGTCGAGGTCGTCCAGCGAGCCGCCGAAGCGACGTTGCTCGGTGAGCACGCTGATCATCCGCGCTCCCCCGTCGGCGTACTGCGCGGCCAGCGCGGCCGGGTCGCCGATCGGGGCCAGTGCCCCCTTCGAGGGACTGGCGCGCTTCACCTCGGCGATCACCCCGACGCCAGGGGCGCGCAGCGCGGCCAGGGCGTCGATGGCGGGGGCGCAGCGTGCTGCGCCGGCCTTGATCTCGTCGAAGGGAATCAGCGCCTCGCGCGCGGCGGCGTCCTCGCGGGCGCCGGCGACGATGTCGTCGAGCACGGTTGCCATCGTTCACGCCTCCCGTCGTCGCAGCACGCCGGTGTGCACGGGCCGAGAGTAACGAGCGCGGCGCCTCACTGATCGCGCGGGGCCGCGGTCGGGTCGTCGCCGCGGTCGAGCGCGGTCCACAGCGTCGCGGCCGCGCGCTGCCGCGCGGTCTCGCGCCCCTCCGCGGACTCATCGGCCTGCGCGCCCGTCGACTCATAGCGCGCGGACATCGTCGACCAGCGGTGCCCCTGCCACGCCACCAGCAGGCCGGCGAGCAAGACCAGCACACCGGCGAGGACGGACGTCACCGCCCAGCCCGCGGTGACCGACACCTGCGGGCGGCTCGCGGTGACGACGACGGTGCTGTGGTGCGCGGTGACCAGCGCGCGGGCCCGCGCGGTGCTGACGGCGCCCGCCGCCGCCAGCGAACGCCACACGATCGCCGCGCCGGCCAGCGCGAGCACCACTCCCACGCCGCGACGCACCGCACCCCGCGTCGCGATCACCGCCACCACGCCCGCGAGCGCGACCAGCGCCAGCGCGGTCGGCGCCGCATCGACCGAGCGGCCGGAGACGTGCAGCACGTCGTCGGGCAACGGCGGGACACGTCGCGTCGTGATCGTCTGCCACGGGCGCAGCGCGACGATCAGTGTCGCTGCCGCGCCGACGGCGTCCAGCACCAGCGCACCGAGATAGGCGACGCGTCCGTGCGCGCGCATCACGTGACGGTGCGCAAGGTCTCGGCGGTGGCGATCGCCTGCAGCACCGCGCGCGCCTTGTTGCGCGTCTCCTGCTCCTCGTTGGCCGGGATGCTGTCGGCCACCACGCCGGCGGCCGCCTGCACGTAGGCCTTGCCATCGCGCATCACGGCGGTACGGATCGCGATCGCCATGTCCAGGTCACCCGCCGCGTCCAGGTAACCGACAGCACCGCCGTACACGTTGCGGCGCACCGGTTCCAGCTCGTCGATCAGCTCCATGGCCCGCACCTTCGGCGCGCCGGTGAGCGTGCCGGCCGGGAATGTCGCCGTCAGCACGTCGAACGCGTCCATGCCGTCGGCGACGGTCGAGCGCACCGACGACACGATGTGCCACACGTGGCTGTAGCGCTCGACGGCGCCGAACTCCACGACCTCGACACTGCCCGGCGCCGACACCCGGCCGAGGTCGTTGCGGGCGAGGTCGACCAGCATGACGTGCTCGGCACGCTCCTTCGCGTCGTTGACGAGTTCGGCGGCGAGTGCGGCGTCCTCCTCCGGGTTGTCGCCGCGGCGGCGCGTGCCGGCGATCGGGTGCAGCACGGCCGTGCCGTCCTTGACGGTGACCAGCGCCTCCGGGCTGCTGCCGACGATGTCGACGTCCGCGGTGCGCAGGAAGTACATGTACGGCGACGGGTTGAGCGTGCGCAGCACCCGGTAGACGTCGAGCGGGTCGGCGTCGGTGTGCGCGACGAAGCGCTGCCCGACCTGGATCTGGAACACCTCGCCGGCACGCACGGCCTCGAGGGCGCGCTCGACCGCGGGCTCGTACTCCCCCGCGGGCGTACGCGACTGCGCCTCCTTCGGCGCGACGGCGGCGATGGTCGCGATGGTCGGCTCGGTGGGCGTCGCCAGGGCGGCCTGCATGACATCCAGGCGGCGCGCCGCGTCGGCGTAGGCGGTGTCGAGCTCGACCCCGGTCATGCCCGGCGCGAGAACGGCGTTCGCGATGAGCACGACGGTGCACTCGTGGTGGTCGACGGCGGCGAGATCGGTGACGAGCAGCATCGTCAGCTCCGGCAGGCCGAGCTCGTCGACGGCCTTGTCCGGCAGTGCCTCGATGCGCCGCACCACGTCGTAGCCGAGGTAGCCGACGAACCCGCCGGTCAGCGGCGGCAGGCCGGGCAGCCGCGGCGCCTGCACGGCACGCCAGGCAGCCCCGAGCACGGCCAGCGGGTCACCGTCAGTGGGCACTCCCGCCGGCACCGAGCCGGTCCACGCGGCCTCGCCGTCGACGACCGACAGCGTGGCCAGGGCGTCGACGCCCACGAAGGACCAGCGCGAGAACGACGCGCCGGGCTCGGCCGATTCGAGCAGGAACGTGTTCCGCCGACCGGCAGCGAGCTTGCGGTACACGCCCACCGGGGTCTCGGCGTCGGCGAACAGCGTGCGGGTGATCGGCACGAGGCGGTGCGTGGCGCAGAGCCGATCGAGATCATTGCGCCCGAGCGGCGGGCGTGAGCCGAGCGGCACGCTCACAACTCGCCGCCGGCGTCGAAGCAGCTGTGCGCGCCGGTGTGGCATGCCGGGCCGGTCTGTTCGACGCGCACCAGCAGGGCGTCGCCGTCGCAGTCCAGCGCGACGGACTTCACCTGCTGTGCGTGACCCGATGTCTCGCCCTTGACCCAGTACTGCCCGCGCGAGCGCGACCAGTAGGTGGCCCGGCCCGTGGTCAGCGTGCGATGCAGCGCCTCGTCGTCCATCCAGCCGACCATCAGCACCTCGCCGGTGTCGTGCTGCTGCACCACCGCGGCGACCAGTCCGGCGGCGTCGCGCTTGAGGCGCACGGCGATCGCGGGGTCGAGCTCGGACTGTGCGCGCGGCTCCATGGCCACGATTGTGCCGAACGCCGTCAGCCGCTGACCGCCGGCAGCCACACCGTGACCGTGCTGCCGTGCTCGACCGAGCTGTCGAAGCGCACCGTGCCCCCGTGCGCCTCGGTGACCGCAGCGACGATCGACATGCCGAGCCCGGACCCGCCACGGGCCCGGGTACGGGCCTTGTCCGCGCGCCAGAACCGCTCGAAGACGTGCGCCGCCTCCTCCGGGCTGAGTCCCGGGCCGCCGTCGGCCACCTGCACGACCGTGCCGCTGTCACCGGCGAACCCGCGGACGTCGATCGGGCGGCCGGGCGCGGTGTGCACCGCGGCGTTGGTGATCAGGTTGCGCACGACCCGCAGCAGCTGGTCACGATCCCCGACGACCGTCGGCATCGCCGTGATCTGCAGGCCGATGGGGCGGTCGGGGAACGCCGCGCGCGAGCCGTTGACGGCGTCGTCGAGCAGAGCGGCCATGTCCACGGGCGCGTGCTCGCCGCGCGCGGCCGCACCGGCGGCGTCCCCGCGCGCCAGGACGAGCAGGTCGTCCACCAGCCGCGACATCCGGGTGCCCTCGGACTCGATGCGTTCCAGATTGTCGGCGGGCACATCACCCTGCACGGCGCGTTGCATCCGCGCCAGCTCGGCGTATCCGCGGATGGAGGTCAGCGGCGTCCGCAGCTCGTGCGAGGCGTCGGCGAGGAACTGGCGCATGCGTTGTTCGCTCTCGATGCGCGCCGCGAACTGCGTCTCGACCGCCGCAAGCATCGTGTTGAACGACTGTGCAAGCTGGCCGACCTCGGTGCCCTCTTCAGCCACCGGTACGCGTCGCTCCAGCCCGGAACCGGTCGGCGACAGTTCAGCGGCGACTTCTTGTGCGGTCGACGTCACGTCGCGCAGCCGGCGCAGGCTGAGTCGCACGCCGCCGTACGTCGCGACCAGGGCGAGCAGCACCGCGGCGCCGCCGATCAGCGTTTCCAGAAAGATCAACCGGCCGAGCGTCTCGTGTTCCTCGTGGGTGCTCAGCGCGAGGATGATCTTCGCCGGGCTCTCACTGGTGCCGTTGCGATACGTGCCGTCGAGGACCACTGCACGAAGTTGCTGACCGTCGCTGGTCATGATCGTCAACGGCTGGTCGGACGAGCGCGACGCGAGTTGCTTCGCTTCGGCCGAAGACAGCCGGATCGGTTCGACGCTCATGGCCGACGGCGGAGGACTGTCCAGTACGGCTCCGGTGCCGGGCGCAAGAGCGATCGCGTAGACCTCGGTGGCGCTCGGCCCGTTCGTGGGCGCACCGTTGAAGATGCGGCCGGCGCCCTGATTTACCGTGGACTGCAGTTGTTGGTCGAGACGATTGGCCAAAAAGGAGCGCAGGGCGAGGTATGTGCCGCCGCCGATGGCGCCGACCAGGATGATCACGAGCAGCACGGCGCCCGTGACGAGGCGGGCGGTGAGGCTGCGGCGCCCCAGCCGGGCGCGCACGCCGCCGACCCGTATCGACGCGGACGGCGCGGCCGGCTGGTGATCGGCGTCCGCAGCCGCGGAGCTCTCTTCGCCGGGCAGGATCTCGACCGGACGCTGGTCGATGCTCACGAGCTGGTCACGGCCGGACGGTCACGCCCGCGGGGCCTTGATGACGTAGCCCGCCCCGCGGATGGTGTGGATCAGCTTCGGCTCGACGTTGTCGACCTTCTTGCGCAAGTAGCCGATGTAGAGCTCGACGATGTTGGACTGGCCCTGGAAGTCGTACTTCCAGACGCGGTCGAGGATCTGCGTCTTCGACAGCACCACCCGCTCGTTGCGCATCAGGTAACGCAGCAGCTCGAACTCGGTCGCGGTCAGGTGTACCTCGATTCCCGCCCGGGTGACCTCGTGGCTGTTCTCGTCCAGTTCGAGGTCGGCGACGCTCAGCACGCCGTCGCGGCCGGCCTCCGGGGCGGAGCGGCGCAGGACCGCGTGCACCCGGGCGAGCAGCTCCTCGATGCTGAACGGCTTGACCACGTAGTCATCCGCGCCGGCGCGCAACCCGACGATCCGGTCGCTGGCGGTGTCGCGCGCGGTCAGGAAGATCACCGGTACCTGCGAACCCGCGGCGCGCAGGTTGTTGAGCACCCCGAGGCCGTCGAGGCCGGGCATCATGACGTCGAGCACGATCAGGTCGGGGTCGATCTCGGCGACCTTGGCCAGCGCCGAGCTGCCGTTGTCCGCGGTGACGGTCTCGAAGCCGTCGAAGCGCAACGCCGAGGACACCAGGTGCGTGACGTTGTCCTCGTCGTCGACCACGAGCACGCGGCGCTTGTTGTTGGTCAGGACGGTTGCGGCGCTCATCGGCTGATATCTCTCCATCGTCGGCAAGGTGTCGTCTTGGTTCCCGCTGTGCCCATCCTGAGCACGGTGGCTAAGCCCAGCATGGGCCACACCTGTGAGCAGGGTATGTCCGGCACGGCCCTACCGCCGCAGTTCCGGCGGCCTCCGCTCAGCCGGCAGAGCCGCCGGAATCGCCGGCCGGCGGCCGCGGACGCCCGGCGAGGCGCGTGCCGACCGGCGCCGTGTCGCTGACCGGCGCCGAGCCGGCCGGCATGGTGTCGTGCCCGGCGAACCGGGTACCAGGCGCGCGGCGGTGCCGGCGACTCGGCACGGCGCGGGCGTAGTGCGCCGAGGACACCGGCAGGAACACCAGCACCAGTGCTGCGAGCGTCGCGAGGGCGATGAGCGTCGAGACGAAGGTGCCGCCCTCGGTCCCGTCCACCAGGAAATAGACGGCGGCCGCGAACAGCAGGGCCTGCGATGCGGCGAACGGCCAGCGCCGGGACCCGGAAATGGCCCAGATCAACGACACCGAGCACGCGACGAACAGCACCGCGGCGACGACGCCGCACCAGAACTCGCCTCGGGTGGTGCTCGTGATGTCCGGTGGGATCACCGGGTGCACACTGCCGTGCACCAGGAACATCACTGCATACACCGCGAGGAACGGCACCGGCGCCGTGCCGCAGGCAACGGCCGCGACCACAGTCGGCGGAGCCTGGCGGTCGTCGTCGTCCCGGTAGTACTCGGTCACTGCGCCGCCTCCCGTTTTCGATCCGGCGTTGCCGATGTCCGCAGCCGATAGTCTCGCCACATGCAGCAGCACGCGGTCGACGAGCGCCGCGCGCTCGCGCAGACTTTACGCCGCAGCGACCCGTCCGCCAGCACGCTGTGCGGCGAGTGGACCACGGCGCAACTCGCGGCGCACCTCGTTCTGCGCGAGCGCTCGATCCTCGATGCGGGCCGTTTCGTCCCGCTGGCCGGGCCGGCACGGCGCGCCGAGCGCGCCGTCGACGACCTCGCCGCGGCCACCCCTTACGAGGACCTCGTCGCGGCGGTCGAGCGCGGCCCGAGGTGGCGCGACGTGATGGGGCCGGTCCCGACCGCCTGGCTGTGGTCGCTGCCGCCGGTGCGCGAGCAGGCGAACCTGCTGGAGTACCTGGTGCACCACGAAGACGTCCGGCGCGCCGGCGCCGGCGCCGCGCCGCGGCCCTTGGCGAGCGGCGTGCAGCAGGCGGTGTGGGCACGGTTGCAGGTGCTGGCCCGGCTGACGTTGCGCGGTCTCCCGCTCGGCGTGCGGCTGCAGTGGCCCGGGCACGGCGAGTTCGCCAGCCGCCTGGTGCGCCGCGGGTCGCCGCAGGTGATCGTCAGCGGTGCGCCCGTCGAACTTGCGTTGTTCGCGATGGGCCGCGGCGCGGTCGCCGACGTGGAGTTCGCCGGGCCGCCGGCCGATGTGGCCGCGGTGCGCGCGAGCGACCTGTCCTTCTGACCTTCGGACACTGCGGAGAGCTCAGCGCACGACCACGCCCGCCGCGCGCAGGTCGGCCTTGACGTCGGCGACGCCGAACGCGCCGAAGTGGAAGACGCTGGCCGCGAGCACGGCGTCGGCGCCGGCGCGCACCGCGGGCGCGAAGTGCTCGACCGCCCCGGCGCCGCCGCTGGCGATCACCGGCACGTGCACCGCGGCACGCGCGAGCCGGATGAGCTCGAGGTCGAAGCCGTCGCGGGTGCCGTCGGCGTCCATCGAGTTGAGCAGGATCTCCCCCGCACCGAGGTCGGCAGCGCGGGCGATCCAGTCGATCGCGTCGATGCCGGTGCCCTGGCGCCCGCCGTGGGTGGTGACCTCGAAACCGCTGGGCGTCGGGTCGTCGCCCGCGGGGACCCGCCGCACGTCCGCCGACAGCACCACCACCTGGTTGCCGAACCGCTCGGCGATATCGGCGATCAACTGCGGGCGGGCGACAGCGGCGGTGTTGACGCCCACCTTGTCCGCGCCGGCGCGCAGCAGCGCGTCGACGTCGGCCACGCTGCGCACGCCGCCGCCGACCGTCAGCGGGATGAACACCTGCTCGGCCGTACGGCGCACCACGTCATAGGTCGTTTCCCGGTTGCCCGACGACGCGGTGATGTCGAGGAACGTCAGCTCGTCCGCGCCCTGCTGGTCGTAGCGGCGGGCGAGCTCGACCGGGTCGCCGGCGTCGCGCAGCCCGGTGAAATTGACGCCCTTGACGACCCGGCCGGCGTCGACGTCCAGGCACGGGATCACACGCACGGCGAGGCTCACGCCGACCAGTCTGCCAACCGCGCCCCGGCCGCGAAGTGAGATCAACGTCCGGACCGGGCAGAACGGACAACAGTCCGCGGACACGCGCAACGCGAAGGGGCGAGATCATGACCGACGCAGCAGCACCGCAGAAGATGACCGGCGCCGACATCCGCGCCGTAGCCGCCGCGACGCTCGGCTGGACGATGGACGCTTTCGACTACTTCGTCGTCGTCCTGGTGTACGTCGACGTCGGCACCGACCTGCACGCCTCACCGACCCGCATGGCGTTCCTGACGACTGCCACGCTGCTCATGCGCCCGATCGGCGCGGCGCTGTTCGGCGCGTGGGCGGACAAGGTGGGGCGCAAGAGGGCGCTCGTGGTGGACGTCAGCTTCTACTCCCTCGTCGGGTTCCTGTGCACGTTCGCGCCCAACTACACGTTCCTGCTGGTGCTGCGCCTGCTGTACGGCATCGGAATGGGCGGCGAGTGGGGCCTCGGCGCCTCGCTGGCCATGGAGAAGGTGCCGCCGGGCAAGCGCGGGCTGGTCTCCGGCATCGTGCAGCAGGGCTACGCCGTCGGCTACATGCTCGCCGCCGTCGCCTACCTGTTGATCAGCAACTTCACGACGTGGGGCTGGCGCGGGCTGTTCGCGTTCTCCGTCTTGCCCGGGTTGGTCTCGCTGTTCGTGCGGACCCGCGTGTCGGAGTCGGAGGTGTGGCAGGAGACCCGCGAGAACACGATCAAGCACAAGACGACGTTCCGCCAGATCATGGCCCGGCCGAAGGTGCTGCGCCGCTTCATCTACCTGATCCTGCTGATGACGGCGTTCAACTGGATGAGCCACGGCACCCAGGACGTCTACCCGACGTTCCTGAAGAAGGGCCTCGGCTTCTCCGAGAACACCGCGCTCTATGTTGCGATCCTGTACAACGTCGGTGCGTTGATCGGCGGCACGATCATGGGCGCGGCGTCCGAGCGCTTCGGCCGGCGCGTCATCGTGGTGTTCTGCGCGGTGCTGGGCCTGCCGATCCTGCCGCTGTTCGCGGCGTCGCACACGCTGGGCCTGATCTGCCTCGGCTCGTTCCTGATGCAGTTCGTCGTGCAGGGCGCCTGGGGGGTTATTCCGGCACACCTGACCGAGCTGTCACCAGCCGAGATCCGCGGCTTCTACCCCGGCGTGACGTACCAGCTGGGCAACTGCCTCGCCGCGTTCAACCTGCCGATCCAGGAGAGCCTCGCGTCCTCGCACAGCTACACGTACGCGCTGACGGCCACCATGATCCCGGTGTTCGTGGCGGTGGCGGTGCTGGCAGCGCTGGGCAAGGAGGCCCGCGGCGGTGAGCTCTCGCGCGGCGACGTCCCGGTCGACCGGCAGCCCGCGCTGACCTGAGCCGGCGAGCAGCGTCAGGACACCGCGGCCAGCGCCTCGGGCAGCGTGAAGGCGCCGGCGTAGAGCGCCTTGCCGACGATCGCGCCCTCGACGGTGCCCAGCGACGCGATCGCGCGCAGGTCGTCCAGCGACGACACGCCACCGCTGGCGACCACGGCGGCGTCCGTGGCCGCGCAGACGTCACGCAGCAACGGCAGGTTGGGCCCGGTCAGCGTGCCGTCGCGGTGCACGTCGGTGACGACGTAGCGCGCGCACCCGTCGGCGTCCAGGCGCGCCATCGTCTCCCACAGGTCGCCGCCGTCGCGGGTCCAGCCGCGCGCAGCGAGCGTGGTGCCGCGGACATCGAGGCCGACGGCGATCTTGTCGCCGTGCCGGGCGATGGCGCTGCGCACCCAGTCGGGCGACTCCAGCGCCGCGGTGCCCAGGTTGACGCGGGCGGCGCCGGTGGCCAGAGCAGCCTCGAGCGACGCGTCGTCGCGGATGCCACCGGACAGTTCGACCCGGACGTCGAGCTGCCCGGTCATCGCGGCGAGCAGTTCGCGGTTGTCGCCGCGGCCGAACGCGGCGTCGAGATCGACGAGGTGGATCCACTCCGCGCCGCCGCGCTGCCAGGCCAGGGCTGCCTCGAGCGGCGGCCCGTACGCGGTCTCCGTACCTGCGGCGCCCTGGACCAGGCGGACCGCCGCGCCGTCGGCGACATCCACCGCAGGCAGCAGGGTGAGGGTCATTTGTGGCTCCGATCGACCACCAGCAGGATCAGTACCGGCGCGCAGATCACCAGCGCCAGGGCCGTGCCGAACACGTCGACCACCGAGCCGGTGACGAAGTACACGACGAGCAGGACGACGAAGGCGATCACCGCGAGCACGCCCCACTGCTCGCGCCGGCGGTGGAAGGCCGGCCCGTGCTGCCAGAGCCGCAACCGGCGCCACACCATGCGCCGCCGGTCATGCTTGGCGCGCTCCTGCGCGGCGCGATGAGCGGTGGCGCGCGCCTCGTCGGCGCGCTGGGCCGCCAGCCGTTCCCGCTCGGTTCGCGCCTGCCGGCGTTGCGTGCTCATCGCCGCCGGCTCACAGCGCACGCAGCCAGTTCTCGAGCAACGCGGCGCCGGCGTCGCCGGACTTCTCCGGGTGGAACTGGGTCGCGCTGACGAGGCCGTCCTCGACTGCGGCGACGAACGGCTCGCCGTACACGGTGGTCGAGACCAGGCCGGACGTGTGGTGCGCGGCGTAGGAGTGCACGAAGTAGAAGCGCGTGTCGGCGTCGAGCCCGGCGAACAGCGTGGACCCGGCGGACGCGGCGACGGTGTTCCAGCCCATGTGCGGACGCACCGGGGCGCGCAAGTCCTCGACGCGCCCGGGCAGGACGCCGAGGCCCGCGGTCTCGACGCCGTGCTCGACCCCACCGGCGAACAGCACCTGCATCCCGACGCAGATCCCGAGCATCGGGCGCGCCGCTTCGAGGCGCCGCGAGATGACGGCGGCGCCGTCGATTCCGGCCAGCCCCGCCATGCACGCCGCGAACGCGCCGACGCCGGGAACGACGAGGCCGTCGGCCTCGAGCGCAGCGTCGGCGTCGGCGGTCACCGACACCTGCGCGCCCACGCGCTCGAACGCGCGCTGGGCAGACCGCAGATTGCCCGACCCGTAGTCGAGCACGACGACTCGCTTCATCCGGTGCTACAGCACGCCCTTGGTCGACGGCACGCCCGACACCCGCGGATCGAGTTCGACCGCAGCCCGCAGCGCCCGCGCGACGGCCTTGTACTGCGCCTCCGTGACGTGGTGCCAGTCGCGGCCCGCGTGCACGGTGATGTGCAGCGCGATCGCGGCGTGGTACACGAACGACTCGAAGACGTGCCGGGTCAGCGTGGTGGCGTAGTCCGGGCCGATGGTCGGCGGCGCGCCGTCGGGCTCGTGGTGCACCAGGTAGGGGCGGCCGGACAGATCGACCGCGGCGTGCACCAGGCACTCGTCCATCGGGATCGTCGCGTCGCCGAAACGGCGGGTGCCGGACTTGTCGCCGGCCGCCTGGGCGAACGCCTGACCGAGCGCGATCGCGGTGTCCTCGACGGTGTGGTGCGCGTCGATGTGCAGATCGCCTTCGACGCGCACCGTGAGGTCGAACAGGGCGTGCTTGCCGAACGAGCTCAGCATGTGGTCGTAGAACCCGACGCCGGTGGTGACGTCGGTGCGCCCCTGGCCGTCGAGGTCCAGGGACAGCTCGATCTTGGTCTCGCGGGTCTCGCGCGCGATGCTCGCGGTACGGCGCGTGCTGGTCATGCCGGGGCCTCTTCCAGGACGTCGTGCAGGGCGGTACGGAACGTCGCCATCTCGGCGCCGGTGCCGATCGAGACGCGCAGCCAGCCGGCCGGGCCGACCTCACGGATCAGGACACCACGGTCGAGCAGACCTTGCCACACCGCGTGCCGGTCGCGAAACGTGCCGAACAGCACGAAGTTGGCGTCCGAGTCCGCGGCCTGCAGCCCGGTCGCGCGCAGCCAGGTGACGGTGCGGTCGCGTTCGGCTCGCAGCTCGGCGACGCTGGAGAGCAACTCGTCCGCGTGCGCCAACGCCACCCGGGCGACGGCCTGGCTGATCGCGGACAGGTGATAGGGCAGCCGCACGATGCGCACCGCGTCGACCACGGCGGGCGCGGCGGCCAGATAACCGAGCCGCCCGCCGGCGAACGCGAACGCCTTGCTCATCGTCCGGGTGACCACCAGGCGCGGGTACCGGCCGAGCAGGGTCAGCGCGCTGGGCACGCCGTCGCGGCGGAACTCGCCGTAGGCCTCGTCGACGATCACCACTCCGGGTGCCGCCGCGGCGATCGACTCGATGTCGGTAGGTGCCAGTGCCGTGCCGGTCGGGTTGTTGGGCGACGCCAGGAAGACGACCGACGGCTGCTCGGTGGCGATCAGCGACAGGGCGTGCGGTAGGTCGAGGGTGAAGTCGGCCGCCCGGCGGCCGAGCACCCAGCGGGTGTGCGAGTCACGCGCGTACTCGGGATACATCGAGTAGGTCGGCGCGAACGACACCGCGGTGCGACCCGGGCCGCCGAACGCCTGCAGCAGCTGCAGCATGATCTCGTTCGAGCCGTTCGCGGCCCACACGTTCTCGACGCCCAGCGACGCCGCGGAGTCGGCCTGCAGGTACCGCGCGAGATCGGCACGCAGGGCCGTGGCCTCACGGTCCGGATAACGGTTCACGCTGCGGGCCGCGTCCGCCGCAGCCGCGCCGATGTGCTGCGCGAGCGCCTCGGACGGGGGGTAGGGGTTCTCGTTGGTGTTCAGCGCCACCGAGACGTCGAGCTGGGGCGCGCCGTAGGGACCTCGCCGCGCAGCTCGTCGCGCAGCGGCAGGGCGTCGAGACCGGTCACGGCGCGAGACGCACCGCGACGGCCGTGCCGTGCGCGGGCAGGTCCTCAGCCTCGGCCAGGGCAATGACGTGCCGGGCGACGCCGGCCAGCGCGCCGGCGTCGTACTCGACGAGGTGCACGCCCTTGAGGAACGACTGCACCGACAGCCCGGACGAGTGCCGGGCCGCACAGCCGGTGGGCAGCACGTGGTTGGAGCCCGCGCAGTAGTCGCCCAGCGACACCGGGGCGTGCGGGCCGACGAAGATGCAGCCCGCGTTGCGACCCGCTCGGCCCACGTGCGCGCGTCGCGGGTGATGACCTCCAGGTGCTCGGCGGCGTAGGCGTCGACGACCCGCAGACCCTGCTCGAGATCTGTGACCAGCACGATGGCCGACTGCTCGCCCGTCAGAGCGGTCCGCACGCGCTCACTGTGTTTCGTGAGCTCGACCTGGCGCTCGACCTCGGCGTCCACGGCGTCGGCGAGCGTCGGCCGAGTCGGTCACCAGCACCGACGCGGCGAGTGTGTCGTGCTCGGCCTGGCTGATGAGATCGGCCGCGACATGCACCGGATCGGCGGAGTGGTCGGCGAGTACCGCGATCTCGGTGGGGCCGGCTTCGGAGTCGATGCCGACAACGCTGCGCACCAATCGCTTGGCTGCGGTGACGTAGACGTTGCCAGGGCCGGTGACGACGTCCACGCCCTCGATGCCGAGGTCCGCATCGCCGTAGGCGGCCAGCGCGATCGCCTGCGCCCCGCCGGCTGCGTAGACCTCGGTGACGCCGAGCAGCGCGCACGCGGCGAGTGTTGTCGGGTGCGGACGGCCGTCGAACTCTTCTGCGGCGGCGTGAAGACGGCGACGGATTCCACGCCCGCGACCTGCGCCGGGACGACGTTCATCACGACGCTGGACGGGTAGACGGCGAGGCCGCCGGGCACGTAGAGCCCCACGCGGCGTACCGGCACCCAGCGCTCGGTGACGCTGCCGCCGGGGACGACCTGCACCTCGACGGTCTCACGGCGCTGCGCCTCGTGCACGATGCGCGCGCGGCGGATGGACTCCTCCAGCGCCGCCCGGACTCGGGGTCGAGGCCTTCCACGCCTCGCGCAGCGCCTCCTCGGCCACGCGCGGCTCAGCGACGTCGACACCGTCGAAGCGCAGCGTCGCCTCGCGGACGGCCGGGTAGCCGCGCCGGGCGACGTCGTCCACCAGAGGGGTGACGGCCTCGGCCGCGGCGCGGACGTCGATGCGCGCGCGCGGCAGCGCGCGGCGCAGGTCCGTCGGGCCGGACCCGGCAAGGTTCACACGGCGTAACACCCCGCCGAGTTTACGGGCGGCGGCCCAGTGCGATCGCCCCGCGCGTCCTGGTCGGGGCGCGGCTGCGACTTGCCCTGTGCCCGCCGTGGTCCCGCTGTTCCCGCTCAGTCATGTGCTGCTGCCCGGGATGCCGCTGCCGCTGCACGTGTTCGAGCAGCGCTACCGCGACATGTTGTCCGACATCGGCGCGGGTCCCCGCCCCGGCGGTGCGCCGGGCGCCACCGGCAGCTTCGGGGTCGTGTCACTGCGCAGCGGCACCGAAGCCGCCCAACGGCACACCCTCGGCGGCGCCCCCGACGTCGAGGCCGTGGGAACGCTCGCCGAGATCCTGGAGATCGAGACGGCCGACGACGGCA
>CAVQFH010000010.1:0-5196 GCA_963711775.1 uncultured Actinomycetota bacterium
ACAACGCGGTACTGATTCCTGGAGTGTCCACCCTGATCGCGCTATCCGCACCACGCCGGCGCGGATGCAGAGGAACTAGCCAGGTTCGGCCAACCCGGACTTGTCCGGACGCGGCCGTCAGCGCCGGCGAGCAGCAGCTCGTACCCCTGGATGGCATCGATCCAGCGCAGCGCGTCCGGGCCGCGCACGAACGCGGCGGTGGCGTAGGCGTCGGCATAGGTCAGTGACGGGCCGACGACGGTCGCGCTCGCGAGACGCGACGGCCGGCTGCCCGGTGAACGGGTCGACGATGTGCGTCCGCGTTCGCGCTGTGCCGGAGGTGGCGACGGCAAGACGTCGCCGGTCACGTGGTCAGGATGCGCGCGCGGTCGAGCGGGTCGGTGATGCCGACCGTCCACGGCCGGTCCGGCGCCGCCTCGCCCGCGAGTCTGCACGTCGCCGCCGCCGTTGACCGCGTGGTTGCGTGACCCGGCCGCGCAGCATCGCGCTCGCCCGCTCGACGGCCCAGCCCTTGACCAGCCCGGTCGGGTCGAGCCGTCCGCGGTACAGCGCCGAGAAGTACGCCGCCGGTCGCCAGGTGGAGATCTGCGCACAGGTCGAGCACGGTGGCGACGTCCGGGGCGGCCTCGGTCGAGCGTGCGCTCGCCGCGTTGCAGCTGCGCGATGTCGCTGTCGGGCCGGTAGGTGCTGAACACCGCGTCGACGTGGTGCAGCCAGGCGACGACGTCGCGCACGGCGTCGTCCCAGCCGCCGGCGTCGCGGATGTCGATGGTGAACACGGTGCCCATGCAGTGCTCGACGTGCACGGTCCGGGGCGACGGTCACAGGCCGGCCTTGTCCAGCGCGCTCTGCAGCGACTGGGCGTAGCCGTCGCTCGTGTACGTCGCGCCCGAGATCATGTCGATCTTCGCGCTTGCCCGCCGCGACGGCTTCCTGGTTCAACTGTGGGATCGCGTAGCGTTGATCTGCTGGTCGCGCGGATCCTGGCTCGGGTACTCGACGGCGGTCGTGTTGGTGAGCTTGCCGTTGGTGACGGTGATCTGCACCTGGACCGGGCCGTACCGCGTGTCGGCCGCGTCCCCGGTGACCGTCTTCGTCGCCGAGGCGGGCGCCGATGACGATGACGATGACGATGACGATGCCGTTGAAGACGTGCCGCCTGAACGGCTGGTGCTCGTTCCGGACGACGGTGTGCTGCTCGACGTCGTCGGATCCGGGGTGCTGATCGCCGCCGGGGGAGTGGCGATGGAGGTGGTGTGCGTCTTGAAGGACAGCAGCATGCACCAGCGCGGCGACTGTGCCGAGAAGCGCTAGAACGGCGCGGCGCATGTCAGTTCTCTTTCTCGTCGTCGGTGTTCAGAACTCGAACGTCTCGTGGTGGATCTGCCGGCGCGGCACCTTCGCCGCCCGCAACGATCGGACGACGGCACGGGTCATGCCGTCAGGGCCGCAGACGTACACGTCGTGGTGGCGCAGGTCGGGGATGTTCGCCGTCAACGCGGCGGTGGACAGCGGGTCGTGCCCGAGGTCCGCGCGGTGCCCGGCGATGACGTGCAGCCGCGCCTTGCGCTGTTGCGCGATGGCGGCGAGTTCCTTGCGGAACACGACGTCCGTCGGCCGGCCGCTGCGGTAGAGCAGGGTGAGGTCGCGGGCGCCGGCCGGCAAGCGACTCGAACAGCGCGCGCAGCGGGGTGATGCCGATGCCGCCGGCGATGAGCAGCACCTTGCGGCGGCGCCGCCGGATCGCCGTCAGCGCACCGTACGGGCCTTCGGCGAGAACCCGAGTGCCGGGCCGCAGCCGGAGCAGGCGCGCGCTGTGCTCGCCGAGATCCTTCACGGTGATGCGCAGGCGCTCGGCATGCGGCGCTGCCGAGAGCGAGTAGGGGTTCGACGCCCACCACAGGTCTCGGGTGAGGAAGCGCCAGCGGAAGAACTGGCCGGACTCGGCCTGCAATTGCTGAAGATGCCGGCCGGTGACGACGATGGACGCGACACCCGGACCCTCGGGATACACCGCCCGCACGCGCATGCGGTGACGCAGCGCCTGACGTACCGGCGTCACGAATCGGTACCAGAGGATCGCGGCGCCGACGGTCAGGTACAGCGGCGACCAGGCGACCCGCGCCGGCGCGGTTGTCGATGAAGTCGGCGCCGGTGGCGAACTGATGGCTGAACGCCAGCGCGACCGCGAGGTAGGTGTAGAAGTGCAGGTAGTACCAGGTCTCGTACCGCATCCGCCGCCGCGCCGCGCGTGCCGAGACCACGCCGACGCCGACGAGCAGCAATCCGGCGAGCGTCGCCATGAGCACGTCCGGATAGCTGAGCAGCAGCGTCTTGGTCTGGCTCACGACGTCGGTGTGCGCGGTGACCGCGTAGCCCCAGATGATCAGCAGGCCGTGCGCGACGACGAGGCTGACCGTGTACCGGCCGCCCACGCGAGTGCCAGCGCGCGAGCTTGTCGGCGCCGATGCCGCGCTCGAGCGGCGGGATGCGCGCCATCAGCGCGACGAGCACGACGACGCCGTATCCGGCGAGCAGGCCGGTGATCCGGCCGGCGTTCGTCAGCCAGTCACCGAGTCCGTGGATCGAAGGGGTGTCCTGCCACCACAGCGCGATCGTCGCGACCGCGCCGGCCGCGATGGCGCCCAGCACGAAGAGCGGGTGGGCGCCGGGTCGCCGCGGCGGCCCACCGGGTGCGAGCGACGTGTCTCGGCGGTGCTCGCGCGCGGCCAGCGACGTCGTCATGACTCCTTTCTCGCGGACCGACCTGGGTCGGCGCTGCCGTGAACCTGGATGTTGCCTGTCAGTCTCGGCCGGGCGGTCCGGCAGGCCAGTGGCAGGTCGACGCGGAACCGCGCCCCCGTGCCGGGCGAGGTGCTGACGTCGACGGTTCCGCCGTGCCCGGCGACCAGCGCGGCAACGATGGCCAGACCCAGCCCGGTGCCTGCCGTCGCTGTGTGCGCGCCGGATCGGCCCGGTAGAAGCGCTCGAACACGCGCCGCGCCTGCTCGGCGGTCATGCCCGGGACCGTCGTCGGCGACCGACGAGTACGCACGCTGCGCCGCCACGGCTGCCGACGTGGACCGTGACCGGCGTGCCGGCAGGCGTGTGCTTGCAGCGCGTTCGTCACCAGGTTCGCGAGCACCTGCCGCAGCCGCGCTTCGTCACCGATGACGACCGGCGGCGGGTCGGTCGCGCCGAGGTCGAGCCTGATCGCGCGGTCCGGATCGATGGCCTGGGCGTCGTGGACGGCGTCGCTGGCGAGCGCGAGCAGGTCGACCGGTGCGCGGGCGAGCGGGCGCTCCTGGTCGAGCCGGGCGAGCAGCAGCAGGTCCTCGACGAGCAGGCCCATGCGCTTGGCCTCGTCCTCGATGCGCGTCATCGCACGGCCGGACCTCCTCGGCTCGGCACCGCGCCCTGCCGGTACAGCTCGGCGAAGCCCGCGGATCGACGTCAGCGGGGTGCGCAGCTCGTGGCTCGCGTCGGCGACGAAGCGGCGCATGCGCTGATCCGCGCGTCTCCGACGCCGCTCGCTCCGGCGAACGCCGGTTCGATCTCGCCGAGCATGGTGTTCAGTGCGCCGCGACAGCCGGCCGACCTCGGTGCGCGGGTCGGCGTCCGGCACCCGGTGGGACAGGTCGCCGGCGGCGATCCGGCCGCGGTGCGTCTCGACCTCGCGCAGCGGGCGCAGGCTGGCGCGGACGACCACGTAGCCGACGCCGGCGAGCACCACCACGGCCACCGCGCCGATGACCAGGACAGCAGGATCAGCCGGTCGACCGTGTTCTCGACCTCGTCCAGGCTCTGCGCGATCAGCAGCGTGCCGGTCGTCCCGTCCGCCAGCGTGATGGGCGATCGCCAGCACCCGCCACTGGTCGTCGCCGCGGACGGCGTCGACCGTGAACGTGCGCGTGCCGGCGGCGGTCGGTCTGCGCCGCGGTGAAGTGCGGCAGGTGCGGCAGCGGCTCGTTGCGGTCGACCAGATTGCTCTGGTCGTAGACCACTGCGCCGGAGGCATCGGTGACCTCGACGACGAAGGCGCTGGGCAGATGGAACTCGTCTCCGTCCGGTCCCCGGTGATCGTTGTCGCGCTGCGCAGCGATGGTGCCGAGCTGGTGCTCGGCCGTCGGCTGCGTCGCCGACTTCAGCTGGTCGTCGACCCGGCCGACGAGGTAGTCGCGCAGCGTTGCCGTCGCGACGGCGCCCGAGCCGACCAGCGCGGCAATGACGAGCAGCGACGACGATGGCGACGAGCTTCACCCGCAGCGGCGTGCGCCGGTACGTCCCGCCGACACGTCTCGCGACGGTGCGCGGAGCATCTTTCAGGCGCCGCCTGACGGAGTCATCGGCTCGACGGGATGCGGAGCACGTAGCCGACGCCGCGCAGGGTGTGCAGCAGGCGCGGCTCGGTGGTGTCGATCTTGCGGCGCAGGTAGGAGACGTAGGACTCGACGACGTTGGCGTCGCCGCCGAAGTCGTAGTTCCAGACGTGGTCGAGGATCTGCGCCTTGCTCAGCACCCGGCCGGCGTTCTCGCATGAAGTAGCGCAGCAGCTTGAACTCCGTGGGCGACAGCGCGAACCCGGCGCCGGCCTTCCACACCTCGTGGGTCTCGTCGTCGAGCTCGATGTCGGCGAAGCGCCAGCTGTCGCCGATCGGGCGCAGCCGGGCCGGTCGCGGTGCGGCGCAGCACCGCGCGGATCCGGGCGATGACCTCGTCCAGGCTGAACGGCTTGGTGACGTAGTCGTCGCCGCCGACGGTCAGGCCGGTGATCTTGTCCTCGACGGCGTCCCGCGCGGTGAGGAACAGGACCGGGCAGCGGTTGCCGTCGGTGGCCAGCCGGCGGACGACCTCGAAACCGTCGATGCCCGGCATCATCACGTCCAGCACCATGAGGTCCGGCCGGAACTCGCGCGCCAGCCGCAGCGCCTGCTGGCCGTCCTGCGCGGTCGCGACCTCGAAACCGGCGTAGCGCAGGCTCGCCGACAGCAGTTCGACGATGTTCGGGTCGTCCTCGACGACCAGCAGCCGCGCCTCGGCAGCCGGTCGCAAACCGTCGCCGTCCGCCGCCGATCGTGGTCGCACCTGGACAGTTTGGGCGGTGCGGCCAGCTCCCGGCTGGGCGCCGGCTGGGAGTTCCCTGGCAGTCTTCCCAGCCACCGCGACCGGTGGCTCATAGCATCGCGCCCATGTCGG
>CAVQFH010000011.1:0-45228 GCA_963711775.1 uncultured Actinomycetota bacterium
TACGTCGAGCGCTGCAGCGCCGATCTGGCGGCGTGCGGCCTGGCCGCCGGGACGTCGGACGCCGTGCCGAACGGTGACCGGCTGACGCTGACCCAGCGCGAGGAGGACGTCGTCGCCCTGGCCGTCCGCGGCTGCACGAACAAGGAGATCGCGTCCGAACTGTTCGTCACGGTCAAGACCGTCGAGTACCACCTCGGCAACGTGTTCGCGAAGGTCGGCGTGCGCAGCCGGCGCGAACTTCGCCAAGCGCGCACTAGCGCCCCGGGCGCCCCGGGCGCCAGCTCGATCCGTTGAACGCCTCCGCCCCGTCCGGCAGCCGCAGCGGCCCGTTCGGCCACGGGCCCGCGTACCAATAGGGCCACCGCGACGGGGGCGGCCAGCACGCCCGGTCGGCGGCGAGCACGGGGCGCGGACCTCCGCGTCGGCATTCGCCCACCCCGGCTTGGTCAGCGACGCCGCCGGCACCCCGGCGGCGGTCGGCAGCTCGCGGGGGTCACCGTGGCCGGTCCGGATGCGTTGCTGGAACTGCACGAGCCCCCACCATGCGTCCGGCGCGCGGCCCCAGGCGAGTAGGAACGCGGAGTGCGGCGCCCGGTCGAGGTGGACAGGCATCCCGGGCACGTGCAAATTAGAACATGTACGAATAGTTCGTGACGGCGTGATCGCGCCCGGGGACGTCCGTCAGGCCAGCAGGTCGAGCGAGACGTGCATCGAGACCACCACGTTGGGCAGGTCGACGATCTCGGAGACGTGCATGTCCGCGGCAAGGCTGGCGAGTACGTACGCCGACACCGGCGCCAGACCCGTCCGGCGCACGATCTGCTCGACGAGTGAGCGTGCCGCGTCGCGCGCCGCAGCCCAGATGTCCGGCCCGATGCCTGTCGTCACCAGCGTCGGACCGGCGCGCGCCGCGCGACCGTCCGTTCCAGGACGGCCGTGGGCACGGCGTTGTCCTTCTCGAGCCCGACCCGCAGTTGCACGACCGACGAGGTCTCGACACCGGTGCCGCACACCTCGCCGTCGCCCATCGCCGCGTGTGTGTCGCCCAGCGAGAGCAACGCCCCGGGCACCCCACGGGCAGGCCAGCCGGGTGCCCGCCGCACGTGCCGGACGTCCATGTTCCCGCCGTGCCGTGGCGGCAGCATGGGTACGGGCCCGGCTCCGGTGACGGCATCCCGATCGTGCCGATCATCGGGACCCTCGGCAGGTCGCGGGCGGGAGGGTGGCGAGGCCTCCGGGATCGGGGAGAGCTCAGACGGGCGTCCGGGAAGTCCGCGGCGAGCAGCCCGAAGCCGGGGATGTTGCCCGACCACCCCCATTGGTCGACGGCGATGTCCAGCACGTCGACGATAGCGTGTCGCCGGGCTCCGCGCCCTCGACGTGGAGCGGGCCGGTGACCGGGTTCAGCCCACTGAAGTCCAGGGACGTCAGGTCCGCGGCCGCGGACGAGGTGGTGACCTGCCCGCCGGAGGCCTCCGCGACCTCGACCTCGACGATGTCGCCGGGTGCCGATCGATGCACCGGGGCGATGCTGTTGTCCCACACCGTGTGCGTTTCCGAACTGCGCAGACGCATGACGCGACTATAGGAGCGCGTAGCATCGCTGATCTCGACGAGCGCCTTGCTGGCGGTGCAGCCCCGGATAGGCGAGGGGCGCACATCGTGTAAAGTCGGTGTAAATAGTCACGGGTTGAACCTCAGCCGCAGCTGATGTAAGCCGTCCGACCGAGATCCGTTGGAGTACCCAGTGTCCGACCTCCACAGGCGCCGGCGAGTCGCCCTCGGGCACTCGCCCATGCGGGCATGGTTGGCCGGCTTCGTGGTCTTCGTGGCGTCCGCCGCCATCAGCGGCGCGGTGTCGCCCGGCGGATCCGCGGGCGCCGAGGATGCCACGTCCGCACACACGTCGCGCGCGCCGGCCTCGGTGTCGGCGTCGACGTCCCGGGGCGTCGGCACAGGTGTCGGCACGGGCGGCGACAGCGGGATCCAGGCCGCCGGCCCCGCGTCGGCCAGCGTCCCGCACACCGCCGTCCACACGATGTCGATGGACGCACCGATCCAGGGCGGCCTGACGGCGCACCAGGAGCAGGCCCTGTCGGCCCGGCTGCTGGCAGCACATCAGGACGCGACGACGGCGCCGCGCCGGCGGTACTGGACACCGGCGATGGGCCGCACCGCCGCCGCGCGGGCGCAGTCTTGGCTCGGCATGCCGTACTCCTGGGCCGGTGGCGACGCGGCCGGACCGACGCCCGGCCAGTGCGATGCCGGCACCGGCGGCGACCTCGACTGCCACGTCGTCGGCTTCGACTGCTCCGGCCTGGTGATGTACGCGTGGGGGGCTTACGCCGCGCTCCCCCACCTGGCCGACGCGCAGCGCGCTGCCGGCGCGTTCCACCCCAGCCTGAAGCAATTGTTGCCGGGCGACCTCGTCTTCTTCTCCGCGTACCTGCCGGGCGGCACCGGGCACGTCGCGATCTACCTCGGCAAGGGGATGGTCGTCGAGGCACCGCAGAGCGGCTCGGTCATCCGGCGGGCGTCGCTGGCCGACCTGATGGCCGCCGACGGCACCTACCGCGGCGCCGTACGGCCGCTGACCGGCCAGACACCGACGCTGAGCGCGCCGCGGGCAACGGTGCCGCGCACCGGCGGCACGGTGACGCTGCGCGGCGCGCATCTTGCGGGCGTGACCGCGGTCCACCTCGGCACGGTCGTCGTCCGGCATTTCGTGCGGCAGTCCGACTCGGCGATCGAGTTCCGCGCGCCGGCGCACGCCGGCGGCACGGTCGCCGTCACGGCCTCGACGTCATGGCAGGCCGAGTCCAAGCCGGTGACGCTGACCTACGCGAAGCCGCGTCCCGCGACCCCGGCCAGCTCGCCGACGAAGGCCGCCTCGCCCTCCCACGGCTCGTCGAGTCCGGCGCCCACTGCGCCGCCGTCGAGCAGCACACCGCCACCGAGCACGACCCCGCCGTCGAGCAGCACGCCGCCAACGCCCTCGACGACGACGAAGGCAGCGCGGACCACGTCGACGCCGGCGCCAGCTGCAGCGCCGACCGCGCCGACCGCGCCCACCGGCTGACCGTCGGCCTCGGACTACGCCACGTGCGTGCTCGGCGTCTCGCCGCGCGTCATCACCGGTAGGTGCTCGACCCGCCCGGCGAGCCGAGCCAGGCCCTGGCTCGCGGTCACCGCGGCGCGTGCGGCGCCGCCGCGGCCGGACGTCTGCGCCCGTCGGGCGGCGCGGTCGAGCCGGTCACGGCCGCGATCGATGAGCGTCAGCGGCAGCGCGGCGACCACGTTGCCCGGTGGCCGCCGGGCCACGACCGGATGCGGTCGGGTCGGCGAGGTCGAGCGCACGACCTGCCACTGCAGCCCGGCCCGGCGTAACTCGGCCACCGACAGCTGATCCTGCAGCCGCGGCAGCAGCTCGTCCTCCTCGTCGCGCACGTCCTGGCGCAGCACTGACGCCAGCTGCTCGAGCAGGCGCGGGCGCTCGGGGTCGTCGTGCGCGGTCGTCTCGAGCCGCGTCCACAGCTCGTTGACCTCTTGGTGCTCCTGCTCGACCCGGGTGGTCAGCTGCTCGCCGTCGGCCAGCACCCGCCGGGCCAGCGGCCACAGCACGGCCTCCTCGGCGAAGGCGTGCGGGAACACCAGTCGGGCCAATCTGGTGAGCACGTCGTCCTGGGCTGCGCCCCCTGCGCCCCAGGTCTCGTCGAGTTCGTGCAGCAGCTGGTCGAGTTCCACGTGGTCGCGACGCTGGCGGCACAGGATGCTGGCGGGGCCGCCGAGCTGTTCGCTGGTCTGGTCGGCGATCGAGACGGGCATGAATGCTCCCGGACACGTCCTGGACGACGTTGCCTGGGTTCGGGGTCGCCGTCCGCTCGCCCAGGTCGGTACCCGGTTGGTCGCCCGGTCAACCGCCGCTCGACGCCTGATCAGTGCAGCGATCACCGCCGCGCTTGTCGCAGCGAAACCGGGTGAGGCTACCCATCCCGGTGCGCCGGGAATACGGTGCCCTCATCACCGGCGAATCGGCGAAAGGCGCTCGACATGCCGCTCTACATGGACATGCACAACCTCGGTGACGGTGTCACGCTCGACGCCGTCGCCCAGGCCCATCAGGCCGACCTGCAGACGCAGGGCGCGCACGACGTCCACTATCAGCGTTACTGGGTGGACGAGCGTGCGGGCAAGGTGTTCTGCCTCGTCGAAGCACCGAGCGCCGAAGCCGCGTCGACGGTGCACCGCGAGGCGCACGGTCTGGTCGCGGACGACATCTTCGAGGTCCAGGAAGGCGCGTAGGTCGCGAGGCCGTGCGTCGACGTCGTGGCTCCGGGCGCGCGACTACTTCGTGGCGAGTAGCTCAGCGACCAGCGTCGCGACTCGTGCCCTGATCTCGTCGCGGATCGTGCGCACCACCTCGATCGGCTGACCGGCCGGGTCGAGCAGGTCCCAATCGACGTAACGCTTGCCGGCGAAGTAGGGGCAGGTGTCGCCGCAGCCCATCGTGACCACGACGTCGGCGCGGGCCACCGCCTCCGTCGTCAGCAGCTTCGGGTTCCGATGACCGATGTCGATGCCGACCTCCCGCATCGCCTCCACGGCGATCGGATTCACGTTCTCGGCAGGCTCGGAACCGGCCGACCAGATCTCGACGCGGTCCCCCGCGAGTCGATCCAACCAGGCCGCAGCCATCTGCGAGCGCCCTGCGTTATGCACGCAGACGAAGAGAACAGCCGGCGCCGGCGCATCGGTCACCGGTTCTGCTCGATCAGCGCGGCGCACCGGCGTCAGCCGCAATCAGTACGCCGAGATTCGCCAGGGCCTCGGGCCGAGCCCGGTAGTAGACCCACACGCCACGCTTCTCCCGGTCCAGCAGGCCGACGTCGTGCAAGACCTTCAGGTGGTGCGAGATCGTGGGCTGAGACAGGTCGAACGCCGGGTTGAGATCGCAGATGCAGGCCTCGCCGCCCTCGTGTGAGGCGATCAACGACATGAGCCGCAACCGCACCGGGTCGGCGAGCGCCTTGAGCAGCGGCGCTATCTGTTCCGCCTGCTCCGCTGACATCGGCTCGCAGCACAGCGGCGGGCAGCAGGCGACGGCGTCCGCCGGGGCGAGAACGGTCAACGACTTCGACACACATCAATATTGACAGTCTTCGATGTGTCTGGCAATCTCCAGACATAGATGTTCATCGAAGTCTTTGGAGGAGCCATGTCTCGAGTCCAGCTCGCCCTCAACGTCGACGACCTGGCGCAGTCGATCGCGTTCTACTCGACGCTGTTCGACACCCCGCCGACCAAGATCAAGCCCGGGTACGCGAATTTCGCCATCTCCGAGCCGCCGCTCAAACTCGTGCTGATGGAGAATCCCGGCCGCGGCGGCTCCCTCAACCACTTGGGGGTCGAGGTCGCAGACGTCGACACCGTCGACGCCGAGCAGGCGCGCCTCGCAAAGTCAGGATTCACGTCGATCGACGAGCGCGGCACCACCTGCTGCTACGCCGAGCAGGACAAGTTCTGGGTCGACGGCGCGCCGAACGGGGAACGCTGGGAGATCTACACGGTGGTCGCCGATTCCGAGACCTTCTCGGCGACGCACCAACAAGGCGCGACGTGCTGCGGCGCTACGACCGGCGCCGAGCAAGCGACGGGCAGCGCGGGCTGCTGCTAGGGGCCAACGGCCCGCGGCCAGGCCCGGCATCATTCGACAAGTCCTTGCTCGAAGGCCCATCGGGTCAGCTCGACGCGATTGTGCAATTGCAGTTTGCGCAAGGTGTTCTGGATGTGGTTCTGCACCGTGCGATGCGACAGCACCAACCGCTCGGCGATCTGTCGAGCCGTGCTGCCGGTCGACACCATCCGCAGGATCTCGGTCTCGCGCTCGGTCAACACCTCGCGCGGCGATGTCTCGGTACGCGCGATCCGTTGATACTCGCCCAGGACCAGCGCAGCGAGCCCGGGCGAGAACACAGCGTGGCCCTCGGCGGTCTGTTCGACCGCGTCGATCAACTCATGACGGCCGGCTGACTTCACCAGATAGCCCCGGGCACCGACCTTGACGGCGTCGAGGACATCCGCGTGCTCGCCGGACGAGGAGAACATCAGCACCCGGACCGACGGGTCCTGCCCGACCAGCGCGGCCGTGGCCTCGACGCCCGACATCGCAGGCAGCTGGAGATCCATGAGCACGACGTCGGGACGTAGGGCGGGCGCCAACCGCACAGCCCGCTCGCCGTCGGCGAACGCGCCGACGACGTCGAAGCCGGCCTCGACCAGGTCACGCTCGACCGCGTCACGCCAGATCGGGTGATCATCAACCAGCAGCACCCGCACCCGACCGGTCACCGCGGCCGCACCGGCACGCTGAGTTCGACGACCGTTCCGTCGGCCGGCGTCGACGAGACGGTGGCGTGGCCGCCAAGACGAGCGACCCGGCCGGTGATCGACGTGGTGACACCGAGCCGGCCGAGCCGCGCGGCCTCACCGAGACGGCCGTCCGGAAACCCGATGCCGTCGTCGCGGACGACGACTCGCACCGAACTCTCCAGCGCCTCCACCGACACCCAGGCGCGCGCGCCCTCACCGGCGTGCCGGGCAACGTTGTCCAGGGCGGCCTGCACCGCTGCCGTCAGTTCGTGCGTCGCGTGCGCCGGTAGCAGGACCGGATCACCCGGCGCGGCGATCGTCACACGTGGACCCGCGAGCGCTCGCACGGCTGCAGCCAGGTCGCCGTGCCCGACCGGTGGCGGCACCGGCGGGGACGTCACCAGGTGCCGCAAGGCGGTCTCCTGCTCGGCCGCGGCGTCCGCGAGCACGGTCCAGTCGCCGCCGGCTTCGCTGCCTTGACGATGCACCAGCCCGAGTATCTGCAGGACGCCGTCGTGGATCGAGGCAGCCAGCCGTTCGCGCTCCTCGAGCGCTACCCGCGTCGCCACGGCTTCGGCCAGCTCGTCTTCCGCCCGCACCACCAGCGTCGCCACGTAGCCGGTCACCGCACCGACGGTGAGCAGCAGGACGCCACTGGTGACGGTGCGCCCGTCGTACCCGCCGCGAACGATGATCGCCGCGGCGAACTGGATCAACCCTGCCGCGATCCCGCCCGCCGCCCCGAGCAGGTAGGCGAGCTCGATCACCGGCCCGGCGGCCCACAACGTCGTCAGCGTCGGCATGCCCGTGGTGAACCGCTGCGAGGAGGTCTGCGCCCACATGCTGGCCAGCGTCAGCGCGACCGTCACCGCCAGGTCAACCAGTACGACCACCCGGCGGTGCGCGCGTCCCCGTATCGCAAGCGCACACACCACGGCGGTCATGGCGATCATCGCGGCGCCGACGCCGAACGCGACGGCGGGGCGGCCGTAGATGTGCCGCCACCGGACGATCAGTAGCAGGCAGAAGACCAGGGTGATCACCCGGAGCAGGGCCACTGCGCGCCACAGTGACAGCCGCACGCCGTTGACCGGCAACGGTGTGTCCCAGGCCCTCCGCACGGCGCTCAGATTAACGTGTGGACCCCGGTCCGCTGGTGCGGACCGGGGTCGGATGGGGTTTCGGATCAGATCGCCAGCGGGTCGGGCGCGGCACCGGGATACGGTTCCGGCTGCGAATTCTCGGACCGGGCGACCGCCTTCGCGAGATGCGGCACCTGGTACGGGTCGAACTCGGCGAGCAGTCGTTCCAGCCTCGCCTGGTCCAGGCGGCTGACCACGCTGCCCGACTCCTGCGCGTCACGCACGCACTTCGCGAGGGTGAACGACGAGGTGACCAGGAAGACGGTGCCGAGTGCGAGGAACGCACGCGTCCAGCCGCTGGCGGGCAGATAGAGCTCCCCGACGATCATGCCGGTGAGCGCGAGGCCGAACGCGAGCGCGGCCTGGGCGAAGAATGCAGCGGTGTTCTTGGGAGCGGTTGGTGTCGTCATGGCAATGACCCTGCTGGACCGGCGGCCTGAGCGCGTGAGTACCGCTACTCAGATCGCGTAGATCCGCGCGGATGAGCCCGTATCGGCTGGTCGGTCACCGTCTCTGTTCCGGTCGCGTTGGGCGGACGGGCACCGGCTATGTCACTGCGTGACGGCGCGCGGCGATAAACAGCGCCGCGGTGATGCCGCCGACGGCGTCCGCTCCGACGAGAAACCAGGCCGCGAGATCGCGGCGATGAGCGACGGCGTCGGTGGGTATCGGGACGCCGGCGCGCCGCAGCTCCGCCAGGGTGACCTGCCTGGACAGGGGACGAAACGTCGTGACTGCGAAATCGTGATAGCTCGGGATCAACGCGCACCCGCTGACGCCATTGGCATCCAGCGGCGCCAGCAGCACGGCCGCACCGGCGCCGAACACCGCGATGTACGTCACCACAGCCGCCACGCTGAGGCGCCGAACGTTCGCCATGATCACCCGAAGACCCTACGGCCCACTCGGTGATCACCGCTCCGCTGAGACGACGCGAGCCCTCGCCGTATCCGACGAAGGCCCCGAGTCTGCTGCTCCCCCGTCTGGACTCGAACCAGAAACCCTTCGATTAACAGTCGAATGCTCTGCCAATTGAGCTACGGGGGATTGCCGTGCGCGGCCTCGACGGGCTGCGTACGCCAGGATATCTCACCCCTGACGGCCCGTTTTCTGCGGCTAGGGTGGGCACAACGACATGCGAGCCGCATCTGAAGAAGGGTCGACGTGAAGCTGTCCAACCTCGCCTACGGCCTCGCGGGCTACGTGCTCGGGGCCCGCGCCGGCCAAGAGCGCTACGAGCAGATCGTGCGCGTGGCGCGCCGGGTGGCGGGCAGCCAGACCGTGCAGTCGGTGGCCGGCGTCGCGCAGGCGCAGGTCGACCGCACGACCGCCCGCGCCAAGCAGGCGGTCGCGACGCGACTGAACGGCGCTCCTACGTCGAACCACACCGCGCGCCGCTAGGCGCGTGGCTCGCCTCGCAGCACTGCCAGGCGCGCCCGCACGGCCGCGCGCAGCTCCGCGGAGCCGGGAGTGCCCGGCTCCAGATGCGCCCACCACATGACTCCGTCGCGGCCGGGTAGGCGCCGGGCCACGAACCGCACGGGCGCGCCGGCGAACTGCAGCAGTTGCCGGTCGACGATGTTCGCCTCCACCCGCTTGCGCACCGTCGGCGGCAGATCGCGCGGCCGGGTCAGGACGGCGGAGACGGCGGGCCGGTCGACGAGCAACTCGTCGTCGACGACGTCGGCCTCGGTCACCACGAGCCGACCGTCGCGCCAGATCGCCTTGTCGATGTGCTGCCACAGGATCAGCCGGGGCGCGCCGCCGTCGGCCGCCGGCCACCACAGCCCGCGCGGCGTCGCGGCCACCACCGTGCCGTCGTCGGTGTCCGCCCACGACACCACCCGCTCGTGCGCCTCGAGGTGCTCGAGCAGCGCGGCGGGCGGCTGTTCGCGGCGGGTCAGGCGCAGCCTCACGGGGAGCCGTTCGCGCGTTCACGCAGGCCGCGGTGGTAGCTCTCCAGCGCGATCAGTTCACCGAACAGCCGCGCGTGGTCGTCGGGGCGTTCCTGCGGGTTGATCCGCTGCAGCTTGCCCTTGATGCCCGCGATCTGGCGGCCGGTGACGTTGGACAGCATCCGCGCCAGCACGAACGAGGCGTAGCGCTCGTCGCCGAGCACGCCGGACGGCAGCGGCTCGACCGCCAGCGCCTGCACCCCGCGTCTCATCCGCTCGTCGCCCAGCTGCGCCTGCACCCGTTCGGTCCACGCAGGCCCAGTGACGGCCGAACCCGTGCCGCCCAACTCGGCGATCGCGCGACGGACCTGGCGGTAGCGCTCCACCAGGAACGCGTCGGGCTCCAGCGCGTCGAACTCCGGTCCGGCGACGGCCGGCAGCTGCAACGCCACCTTCAGCACCTCGCGCTCGACCGCGGCGACCGACTCGTCCACGCTCTGCTCGCCGGCCGGCGCCGGGCGCGCGGGCTTGGTCTCGGCGGGGGCGCGCTTGTCGTCGGCGCGGATCATCCCGCGTACCCGTGTCACCACCCGCATCGGATCGGCGAAGCCGACCAGGCCGGCGAGACGCCGGGCGTACTCGTCGCGCAGCGCGTGATCCTTGATCCGCGCCACGAGCGGGATCGCGACGTCCAGCGCCGCCGTCTGCCCTTCGGCGGTGTCCAGGTCGTAGCGGCTGACGGTGGTGCGCAGCACGAACTCGACCAGCGGGATGCGCCCGGCGACCAGATCGAGCACCGCGACGTCACCGGACTTCTGCCGCAGCTCGCACGGGTCCAGCCCGTTGGGCTCGACAGCGACGAACGTGTAGGACATGAACTTCTGGTCGTCGGCGAAGGCGCGCTCGGCCGCCTTCATGCCCGCCGCGTCACCGTCGAAGGTGAAGATCACCTCGCCGCGGCTGGTGTCGGAGTCCATCAGCAGGCGGCGCAGCACCGACACGTGCTCGCTGCCGAACGCCGTGCCGCACGTGGCAACGGCGGTGGTGACGCCGGCCAGGTGGCAGGACATGACGTCGGTATAACCCTCGACGATCACGACCCGGTGCTGCCGGGCGATCTCACGCTTGGCCATGTCCATGCCGTAGAGCAGCTGGCTCTTCTTGTAGATCGGCGTCTCGGGAGTGTTCAGGTACTTCGCCTCGACGCGGTCGTCGTCGAAGATGCGCCGGGCACCGAAGCCCACGACGTCGCCGCCGATGTCGCGGATCGGCCACAGCAGGCGGCGGTGGAAGCGGTCGATCAGGCCACCGCGGCCGCCCTCGCGCGCCAGCCCGGCGAGCGTCAGCTCCTGACCGCTGAAGCCGAGGCCGAGCAGGTGCTTGGTCAGCGCGTCCCAGCCGCCCGGCGCGAACCCGCAGCCGTAGCGGGCGGCGACGATCGAGTCGAACCCGCGCTCGCGCAGGTAGTCGCGCGCCGGCTCGGCCTCGGCGCCGCCGAGCTGCTCGCTGTAGAACTGCACCGCGGCCTCTGTGCGCGTCGACGAGGCGCTGGCGTTGCCCGCGGGTGCGGTCGACCGGTCCCCCGCCCTCGAGGTAGCGCAGCTGGATGCCGGCCTTCGCCGCGAGCCGTTCGACGGCGTCGGAAAAGTCGAGGTGCTCGACGTCCTGCACGAACTTGATCACGTCGCCGCCGGCGCCGCAGCCGAAGCAGTAGAAGAGCCCGCGTGAGGGCGTGACGTTGAACGACGGTGACTTCTCGTCGTGGAACGGGCAGATGCCCTTGAGGTTGCCGCCGCCGGCGTTGCGCAGCTGGACCTGCTCGCCGATGACGTCGGCGATGTTCGACTTCTCGCGGACTGCGGCGATGTCCTCGTCCCGGATGCGGCCCGCCACTCCGCCGATTCTAGGCGGCGCGGCCGCCGCGGCGCCCGCCCTCCACAGGCCGCCGGGCGCGGCCGTCAGCGGCACAGCGCGGCGTGCCGCGCGATCGCCGCGCTGTCGGTCAGCTGCGCCACCTGGTCGACGACGACACGCAACCGATCCGCGTCCGTCGCGGCGTCCGCCCAGGCCGCCACCAGGCCGCGGTCGAGCGTCGCCGGGGCCCCGCCGGACACGGCCTCCACGAGTTCGGTCAGCAGCGCCCGTTGGCGCACCTGCCGCTCGGGCGTGCCCGGACGGCGCATCACGAACTGCGCGGCCATCGCCTTGAGCAGCGCGCACTCGGCGGCGAACTGCCGCGGCACCACGAGGTCGGCGGCGTAACGGCGCAGCGGCGCGGTGCCGTGCGTGTCCCGCGTCGCCTGCACGGCGGCCCCCGCCAGGCGCCCGGTCAACTCGCTGGTCGCGCGCTTCGCCGCCGCCTGCGCGCGGTAGGAACCGTCGTAGTCGCCCAGGTCGCGCAGGGTCGGCAGGTCCAGCAGGGTGTCGAGCACCGGCGCCAGCTCGGCTGCGTCCAGCGCGGAATAGGCGCTCGCGGCGACATCGCACAACGTCGCGCGCTCGGCGTCGTCGATCGCCGCGACGCGGATCCAGCCCGCGTGCACGCCGTCCTCGACGTCGTGCACCGAGTACGCGACGTCGTCGGCCCAGTCCATGACCTGGGCCTCCAGGCAGCGGCGCTCCCCCGGCGCGCCGTCGCGGAGCCAGCCGAACGCCGGCGCGTCCGGGGCGAAGACACCGAACTTCGCCACCCCGGCGCGCCTCGGCCACGGGTACTTGCACGTCGCGTCGAGCACCGCGCGGGTGAGGTTCAGCCCGGCCGGCCGCCCGTCGGCGTGCAGCACCTTCGATTCCAGCCGCGTCAGCACCCGCAGGGTCTGCGCGTTGGCCTCGAAGCCGCCGCACGGTTGCGCGACGGCGTCCAGCGCGGCTTCCCCGTTGTGCCCGAACGGCGGGTGCCCGATGTCGTGCGCCAGACCCGCAGTGTCGACGACGTCGGCGTCGCAGCCGAGCGCTAGGGCGATCTCACGGCCGATCTGCGCGACCTCCAGCGAATGGGTCAGCCGGGTCCGCGGGAAGTCGTCCTCGCCGGGCACCACGACCTGGGTCTTGTCGGCGAGGCGCCGGAACGCGTACGAGTGCAGCACCCGGGCGCGGTCGCGGGCGAAGTCGTCGCGCTCGCGCGAGCCGGGGTGCGCGCCGGCCCGCTTGGGCGCCTCGTCCACCAGGCGGGCGCGGTCGTGCGGGCCGTAACCGGCCCCGGCGCCGGCTTCGCACGTCTCAGAGTTGATCGTCTACCCAGTCGGAGAAGCGCAACAGCGTCTCGATCCACACGCCGACGGTGTACTTCAGCTGCGCGCGGGTGGCGCCGGACTCGAAGTCGTAGCAGTGCTCGGCGCAGATGTGCACCTGCCCCTCGTCGGGCAGCATCGTGAACGCCTTCGGGAACAGTTTGGTGCGGTTCCACTCGTCGAGCAGCAGGGTCAGGGCCGTTCGACTGTCCACGTCGAAGCGCCGGTGCAGGTACATCCGCGCCTGCAGAACCTCCTGCCGATCACCGTAGAAGAAGAAGTAGACGCTGCACTTCTCCCAGCGCACCAGCAGGTCGCCGTCGTCGTCCAGCGTGTGCAGCAGCCCGTACTCGTCGAGGAGCTGCTGCACCAGGGCGACGGTGGGCCGCACCAGCGTCGAACCGCCCGGTTCGTGCCGCCGCGATGTCAAGGGCGACTCGGTCTCGTTCTCGGTGCGTGGTCGACGGCGGAACACCCTGCGGAATCTACTCGACGCCGACCCGGCGCCGTCCGCGGTGCGCGCCGCGGTTAGTGCGCCGGGGAAGCGGTCAAAACCACCAAGAAGGCACCGACGAACAGCAAGGGGGACGGCGTGCGCGTCGCGATCTTGGGAACCGGAACGATGGGCGCCGGCATGGCGCGTTCGATGCAGCGCGAGGGGTTGAGCGTCAGCGCCTGGAACCGCACCCGGGACAAGGCCGCGCCCCTGGCCGACGACGGCATCGAGGTGGCCGACTCGGTCGCCGCAGCGGTGTCCGGCGCGGACGCGGTGCTCACCATGCTCTTCGACGCGGACGCGGTGCTCGCGGTCGCCGACGAGCTCACCGGGGCGCTCGACGCGAACGCGGTGTGGTTGCAGTCCTCGACCGTCGGGCCGCCCGGCATCAAGCGGATCGCCGAGCACGTCGGCGACGTCCGCCTGCTCGACGCCCCGATGCTCGGGACCAAGGAACCCGCCGAGCAGGGAAAGCTCGTGCCGCTGGTGTCCGGGCCTGCCGACGCGATCGAGCGCGTGCGGCCGGTGCTGGACGCCGTCGGCAGCAAGACGGTCGTGGCCGGTGACGAACTGGGTCTCGGCAGCGCGCTCAAGTTGGCCTGCAACGCGTGGATTCTGTCCATCACCGCGGCGGCGGCGCAGTCGATCGCCCTGGCGCAGGCGATGGGCGTCGATCCGCACCTGTTCCTGCAGGCCATCGAGGGCGGCGCCTCCGACACGCCCTACGCGCACGTGAAGGGCGACGCGATGATCAAGGGCGAGTTCCCCGCCTCGTTCGGGCTGGACGGCGGGCTCAAGGACCTCAACCTCATCGTCGACGCGGCGCGCGACCACGAGGTCACGGCGGCGATGCTCGACGGCGTCAAGGCGTTGTTCGACCACGCCTCGCAGGACGGCCACGGCAAGGACGACCTCGCCGCCGTCTACACCGCGCTGCGGTAGTGAACGGCAGCGCCGCTCAGCGGTGCGTGACGGCCAGCTTCGCACCGAGCGCGACATAGCTGACCGAGAATGTGCGCTGGATGCGCCTTACCAAGCGCGATTTCGAGATCACGTGGTCACGGACGGCACTCGCGAACAGGCCGTACCCGGTGAAGACCACAAATGTCATCGCCACGAAGACGGCACCGAGCCCGAGCATCTGCGCGACCGGGGTGCCGTGCCCGGTGTCGACGAACTGCGGCAGGAACGCGAAGAAGAACAACGTCAGCTTCGGGTTCAGCAGGTTGGCCGCCACCGCGTTGCCGATCGTGCGGGGGACGCGCGGTGCCGCGACACCACTGTCAACGCTCAGCAGGCCCTTGTCCCGCCACGTGCTCACGGCGAGGTAGAGCAGGTAACAGACGCCCGCGATCTTCAGCACGTCGAACGCCACACCGCTTGCCCGCAGCAACGCCGCCGTACCGGTGACCGCCGCGGCCAGGTGCGGCAACGTGCCGAGGGTGCATCCGAACGCCGTCAGCACCGACATCCGGCGGCCGTGCCGCAGACCGGCTGCGATGGTCAGGATCGCCCCGGTGCCCGGCGTCGCGACGATCGCGAGCGAGGTGATCAGGAACGCGACGCTCATTCCGCGGGAACGGCGCGGCCGGCCTCGAGCCGCGCGACCGGCACGCGGAACGGCGAGCACGAGACGTAGTCCAGGCCGACGCGGTCGAAGAAGTGCACGGAGTCCGGGTCGCCGCCGTGCTCGCCGCAGATGCCCAGCTTGAGCCCGGGGCGATGCGAGCGGCCCTTCTCGACGGCGATGCGTATCAGTTCACCGACGCCCTCCTCGTCCAGCGACTCGAACGGGCTGACGCCGAAGATGCCCTGTTCGAGGTAGGCGGAGAAGAACGCGGCCTCGACGTCGTCGCGGGAGAAGCCCCACGTGGTCTGGGTGAGGTCGTTGGTGCCGAAGGAGAAGAACTCGGCGGCGTCGGCGATCTGGCCCGCGGTCAGCGCGGCGCGCGGCAACTCGATCATCGTCCCCACCAGGAACTCCAGATGCACGCCGGTCTTGGCGCGGACCTCGCGGGCGACCTCGATGATGTGGTTCTTGACGGTCTCGAACTCCTGCACGTTCGCGACCAGCGGCACCATGATCTCCACGCGGGGCACGCCGCCGTCGTTGATGCGCTGGGCCGCGGCCTCGAGGATGGCGCGCGACTGCATCTCGAACAGCCCGGGGATCACCACGCCCAGCCGCACGCCGCGCAAGCCGAGCATCGGGTTCTGCTCGTGCAGGCGGTGCACGGCCTGCAGCATCCGCAGGTCGTTCTCGCGTTCCTCGCCCTTCGCCTCGGCGACCGCGACCCGCACCGACAGCTCGGTGATGTCGGGCAGGAACTCGTGCAGCGGCGGATCGAGCAACCGGATCGTCACCGGCAGGCCGTCCATCGCCTCGAGGATGCCGACGAAGTCCTCGCGCTGCAGGGGCAGCAGCTCGTCGAGCTGCCGCTCGCGGGTCTCGTCGTCGTCGGCCAGGATCAACCGCTCGACCAGCTGGCGCCGCTCACCGAGGAACATGTGCTCGGTGCGGCACAGGCCGATGCCCTGCGCCCCGAACCGGCGCGCGCGGGCCGCGTCCTCGGCGGTGTCGGCGTTGGCGCGCACCGACATCCGGCGCACGCCGTCGGCGTGACGCATGAGGCGGTCGACGGCCATGACGAGGTCGTCGGCCTCGTCCACCGTGCCCTCCTCGAAGTAGCGCACGACGGGTGAGTCGACGACCGCGACCTCGCCCGCGAACACCTCTCCGGACGTGCCGTCGATGGAGATGACGTCGCCCTCGCGCAGCTCGACGCCCTTGGCGCGCAGGGTGCGGTTGCGCGTGTCGACGGTCAGCGACTCGGCGCCGCACACGCAGGTCTTGCCCATCCCCCGCGCGACGACCGCCGCGTGCGAGGTCTTGCCGCCGCGCGAGGTCAGGATGCCCTGCGCCGCGATCATGCCGTGCAGGTCGTCGGGGTTGGTCTCGCGGCGGACCAGGATGACGTCGTCGCCCGAGCGCGCCCAGCGTGCCGCCGTCTCCGAGTCGAACACGATCTTGCCGACGGCTGCGCCGGGTGAGGCGTTCATGCCCTGCGCGATCTTCTTCTTCGTGGCGCGCTCGTCGAAGCGGGGGAACATCAACTGCGCCAGCTGCGCGCCGGTGACGCGCGAGACGGCCTCGTCCATGTCGATGAGGCCCTGATCGACGAGCTGCGTGGCGATGCGGAACGCCGCCCCCGCGGTGCGCTTGCCGACGCGCGTCTGCAGCATCCACAGCTTGCCGCGCTCGATCGTGAACTCGATGTCGCACAGGTCGCGGTAGTGCTCCTCGAGCGTCTGCATGATGTGCAGCAGCTCGTCGTAGGACTTCTTGTCGATGCCTTCGAGGTCGGCCAGCGGCACCGTGTTGCGGATGCCCGCCACGACGTCCTCGCCCTGCGCGTTCTGCAGGTAGTCGCCGTAGATGCCCTGCGCGCCGCTGGCCGGGTCGCGGGTGAATGCGACGCCGGTGCCGGATTCCATGTCCAGGTTGCCGAAGACCATGGCCACGACGCTGACGGCGGTCCCGAGGTCGCTGGGGATGCGTTCCTGCCGCCGGTAGATCACCGCGCGTGGGGTGTTCCACGAGTCGAACACGGCGCGGACCGCGAGATCCATCTGCTCGCGCGGGTCCTGCGGGAACGGGCGGCCCGCGCGTTCGACCACGACGTCCTTGTACGTCTCGACGAGCTTGCGCATGTCGTCGCCGTCGAGGTCCAGGTCGCTGGCGGTGCCCTTGTCCTGCTTGACCGCGTCCAGGGCGTCCTCGAAGTGCTCGCCGTCGATGCCCAGAACCGTCTTGCCGAACATCTGGATCAGCCGGCGGTAGGAGTCGAAGGCGAACCGTTCGTTGCCCGCCTGGGCGGCGAGCCCGCGCACCGACTGGTCGTTCAGCCCGATGTTGAGGACGGTCTCCATCATCCCGGGCATCGAGAACTTGGCGCCGGAGCGCACCGAGACCAGCAGCGGATCGTCGGACTGGCCGAGCTTCTTGCCCATGGCCGACTCGAGCTCGGCCAGGTGCTCGCTGACCTGCTCGGCCAGGCCGGCCGGTTCCTGACCGCTGCGCAGGTACGCGCGGCAGGCCTCGGTGGTGATCGTGAAACCAGGCGGCACCGGCAGCTTCAGGTTGGTCATCTCGGCCAGGTTCGCGCCCTTGCCGCCGAGCAGGTCCTTCATGTCTTTGTTGCCCTCGGCGAAGGCGTACACGAGCTTGTCACCGGCAGTCGTCATCGCGATCTCCGTCCGAGCGGGCGAGCCCTTTCCGGGCAGCCTAAACGGGCCACCAACCGGCGCGTCGCTGTGCTACCTATGAACGGGCGGCATCGTCACTTTCAGTTGACAGGTGTGCACTGAAACTGATTGTCTGGTTCGACGCAGCGGAGGGAGCACCATGGTCGAAACCGGCGCGACACCCGAAGTGTCGTTCGTGCGCAAGCAGGTGACCCGCATCGGCCGCGCGCTCACCAACCCGCTGCTGCCCGACGACTATTTCGCCCTGGTCAAACCCACCTGGTCGACCCGCGAGGCCACCGGGACCGTCGTTCGGGTGGTGCGTCAGCACGGCGAGGCCGCGACCGTCGTCGTCAAGCCGGACTTCACCTGGCCGGGGCACACGCCGGGCCAGTACATGCGGCTCGGCATGGAGATCGACGGTGTGCGGCACTGGCGCGCCTACACGATCACGTCGGACCCGGACCATCCCGAGGGCGTCGTGTCGGTGACGGTCAAGCACACCGAGGGCGGCAAGATGTCGCCGGTCTTCGTGCGTCAGGTCCAGGTCGGCCAGCGCGTGTTCCTCGGCGAGGTCGAGGGCGAATTCGTGCTGCCCGACCCGCTGCCGGCCAAGCTGCTGTTCCTGTCCGGCGGCAGCGGCATCACGCCGATCATGAGCATGTTGCGCGAGCTCGACCGCCGCAACGGCTTCGACGACGCGGTGCACGTCCACAGCGCCCGCACCGAGAAGGACATGATCTTCGGCGGGATGCTGCGCAAGCTCGCCGAGCGTCGCCCGGAGTACGTGCTCAAGGAGATCCACACCGCGACCATGCCGCGGTTCGAGCCCGATCAGCTCGACGACTTGTGCCCGGACTGGCGCGAGCGCGAGGTCTTCCTCTCCGGGCCCAAAGAGATGATGGACGCGGTCGAGGAGCGGTTCGAGAAGGAGGACCGCGCCGAGCACCTGCACACCGAGCGCTTCCAGCCGGTGATCGGCAACGGCGGTGGCTCGGGCGAGGGCGGCACCGTGCACTTCCGGATCTCCGACTGCGACACCGAGTGCGCCGCGGGCGAGTCGATCCTCGTCGGCGGCGAGAACGCCGGCGCCAACCTCACGTTCGGCTGTCGCATGGGTGTGTGCCATACCTGCGTCGGCAGATTGCGCGACGGCGCGGTCCGCGATCTGCGAACGGGCTCGGTGGAACAGGCCAGCGGGCAGATGGTCCGGGTATGCATCAATGCACCCGAAGGCCACGTCGAGATAGATCTCTAGCAACCGATTCCCAACCGAAGACATCTTCGAGAGGACCACTTACCTATGGCGAAGCCGCCGTTCGACGTTCCGTACAACCCGGACAACCCGCTCTACAAGCTCGATGACGAGCAGCTCACCGAGCTCGGGCGAGAAGCTCGACGCCCTGCACGACGAGATCTTCGATGACCTCGGCGACCGGGACGCGACCTACATCCGCAACATGATCAAGCTCCAGCGCCGCCTGGTCGCGGCGTCGCGAGCGGTCCTGCTGTTCTCCCGCTACAAGCCCGCCTGGGTCCTGGGCACGGCCGGCCTGTCGGTCGCCAAGATCCTCGAGAACATGGAGATCGGCCACAACGTCATGCACGGCCAGTGGGACTGGATGAACGACCCGAACATCCACTCGTCGACCTGGGACTGGGACACGGCGTCGCCGGCCGCGTCGTGGAAGCACTCGCACAACTACGTCCACCACACGTACACGAACGTGATCGGCAAGGACAAGGACGTCGGCTACGAGATCATGCGCGTCGACGCGCGACAGCCGTGGAAGCCGGCGTACCTGTTCCAGCCCGTGTACAACGTGCTGCTCATGGCGTTCTTCGAATGGGGCGTGGCGATCCACGACCTCGACTTCGCCAAGGTGCACAAGGGCGAGAAGTCCAAGGAGCAGTTCCTCGACGAGCTCAAGGCGATCGGTCTCAAGGGCTGGCGGCAGATCCTCAAGGACTACATCGCCTACCCGGGCCTGGCTGCGCTCGCCGGCGGCCGCAAGCACGGCAAGGAGAATTTCGACGCCACCCTGCGCGCCGACTTCATCGCCAACATCGTGCGCAACGTGTGGTCCAACGCGATCATCTTCTGCGGGCACTTCCCGGACCAGACGTTCACGTTCACCGAGGACGAGGTCGAGAACGAGTCGCGTGGTGCCTGGTACGTGCGTCAGCTCATCGGCGCCGCGAACATCTCCGGCAGCCCGTTCTTCCACGTGATGAGCGGCAACCTGTCCTTCCAGGTCGAGCACCACCTGTACCCGGACATGCCGAGCTCTCGGTACCAGCAGATCGCCCCGAAGGTGAAGGAGATCTGCGAGCAGTACGGCCTGCCGTACAACACCGGGCCGCTGCGCAAGCAGTGGGGCGGCGTGCAGCGCACGATCCTGCGCCTGGCGTTCCCGGGTGGGCGCCCGCGCAAGAAGCCGGGTCCGTTCCAGTTCAGCGAGGCCGAGCGCAAGGAGATCGAGCGTCGGCGCGAGATGGTTCCGGCGTTCCCGTGAACACGACCGTCAAGTCCCTCGCAGGTGCGGCTGCCGACGGCGTGAAGAACGCTGTCGCGGCCAGCATCGAACGCCGGCGCCAGCAGCACTGGGCGATCAAGGCGGCCAAGATCCTGGCCGTCGTGTCGCTCGGCGCGATGGGCGTCGCCGCGGCGACGTCCGACTCCGACGTGCACATCATGGCCGACGGCACCAAGGGCGACCCGAAGAAGTTGCAGGGCGACCCGGGTGGCAAGCCGAACGACGACGTCGGACAGAAGAACGACGCGGGTGAGAAGACCGACCCGGACTCGGACAGCAACGAGCTCGACGAGAGCCGGGGCGTCCTCGGTCTGACGCAGGCGGTTCGACGCGGCTGCGCGGCGGGTATGACGTGTCCGCCTGACTCAGCAACGACGCCGAATCGAGGTGCGTCATGCGCGCACGCGGAGCCGCCCCGATCCCGAGTTCGCGTGCTGCGTGCGGCCGCCGCCGCGGCGGCGCTCGTCGACCCTGGCGGTGGCGGTGCGCCCCGGCACGGCGCCGAGCACCTCGACGGCGTCGGCCGGCAGGTCGGCGGCGCCCGCGGCTGCCGCGACCCCGGCACCGTCCACCACCGCGTCGCCGTACTCGTGCGCGCCGAACGGGCCCGGCCGGTGGTCAGACGATCTACGGCACCTTCGGCGACGCCGGGCTGATCGGCTGGGCCGGCAACAGCCAGGGCGTCGTCGCTTGCCTCGGCGGCAGCTTCTACGTCATCAGCGCCAACGCGCCGGGCAGCGGCAGCACCGCGGCCGTGCAGGGCAGCACCTACGGGTACGGCGTCTACGACGACAGCCGCACCACGTGGCGCAACGCCGAGGGGTACCTGCCCGCGCTCGTCACGAGCTTCGACCGCGACGGCGCGCACATCACCATCACCAACTTCGGCGACCGGGTCACGATCGGCGGTCACGCCTACGTCGTCGTCTACAGCCGGGTGCGCGTGCAGAACCCCACCGGGCACGCCGTCACCGTCGACCCGCAGGCCGAGCGCCGGGCTGGTCCCGCTGCGACTGCGGCGCCAACGCGGTGCCCGCGCACGGCGCGGTCGATCACGACTACGCCGTCGCCGCGGACCGCTTCGGCGGCAGCTACGCCATGCCGAGCGCGGCCGCGCTGACGCGCGGCCGGCGGTTACGCCACGCACTACGCGCACATGCGCTCGTTCTGGAACGGCCAGCTGGCAGCGATCGCCACGCCCGACGCAGCTGCCCGACCAGCGGCTGGTCGACGCCTACAAGAGCGGCTTCGTCTACACGCAGATCATCCGCTCCGGCACCGAGCTCAAGACCGGCATCAACGGCTACGACAACGAGTTCAGCCACGACGTCATCGGCATCCTGGCGAACCTGTTCGACCAGGGCTACACCGACGAACGCGCACGGCCTGCTCGACCGCGCCCGCGCACGTGGTCGGCACCCAGAGCCAGTACAGCGACGGCGTCTGGACGTACCCCTGGGTGTGGGCGCTGTACCTGCAGAAGACCGGCGACCTCGCCTTCGTCAAGGCCAACTTCGCCACCGAGGGCCCGGGCGGCGCGCAAGGACCCGAGCATCGAGGACACCGCGCACGCGATCGCGGCGCAGCGCACCGGTCCCGGCGGCATCATGGAGCAGACGAACGACATCGACGCCAACGGCTACTGGACGATCGACAACTACGAGGCGCTGACTGGGCTGGCCACCTACCGCTGGCTGGCGCAGCAGGTCGGCGACACGGCTGAGGTCGACCTGGGCGACGCAGCAGTACGACAGCCTGCTCGCCGCGGTGAACAAGACGCTGACCGCGACGATCACGAAGTACCACCTGAACTACCTGCCGTGCTCGATGATCGAGCCGAACACCGCCAACCGGTGCGCCAACCCCGAGGACGCCAACTGGGCCGCGCCGTTCCTGTTCGGCCGCTGGGCCTGGGACGGCTACCTGTTCGGCGCGCGGATCACCGGGCCCGGCTCGTCGCTGATCGACGCGACGTACGACTACGGGTTCGGCCGGCTGCGCGGCAAGCTGCCGCGCGAACACGCTCGGCGGCTACCCGACCAACTACTTCAGCACCGCCTACAACGCCGGGTACGGCGAGTGGGGTCTGGCCAGCAAGGCCCACCGCGACCAGGGGATCCTCGGCTACGAGTTCATGATCGCCAACGGGCAGAGCGGGCCGTACTCGTGGTGGGAGAGCCAGCAGTTCCCGAACCCGGGCGCGCCGTGGGTCGGCACCCACCCGGCGGCGGGCAACGGGTCGGCGCCGCACGCGTGGGGATCGCCAACGCCAACCTGGTGCTGCTGGACTCGCTGGTCGCGCAGCGTGCGGACGGCGCGCTGATCGTCGGGCGCGGCGTGCCGAACGCCTGGATCGCGCGGCAGCTCGCCGATCGCGGTGACGAACGTGCCCGTCGGCGCCGGCGGGCGTCTGGGCGTGCGCATCACGCCGCACGGCAGGAAGGTCACGCTGGCGCTGTACCGGCACGCGCGTCCGGGCCGGTGCTTTCCAGCTGCCCGCTTTCGTCAACAACATCGCGCACGCCAGCGCGGGGACGGTCGACGAGCGCAGTGGCACGGTCACACTGGCGCGCGGCACCCACACGGTGACCGTGACGATGAAGCACGTCCCACGCTGAGCCGCGGGGGCGCGCCGCACGACATCGAGGGCGCTTGCGCTCGGGTGCATACTCGGTCCAGTCGACGTCCGCGCCGCCCGTGACGCGCCCGCTGCCGGCTGCGAGGGGTGCCCCGTGGAAACCGTCATCGCCGAGGTTGCGCCCGACATCTATCGGCTGTCGACGTTCATCCCCGATGCGAACTTCATGTTCAACCAGTTCTTGGTCCTCGACGACGAGCCGCTGCTGTTCCATACCGGTTTGCGTGCGCTCTTCCCGCTGATCAGTGCGGCTGTCGAGACGTTGATGCCTCTATCCCGGTTGCGGTGGATCACCTTCGGCCATGTCGAGGCCGACGAGTGCGGGTCGATGAACCAATGGTTGGCCGCGGCGCCCCAGGCGAGCGTGGCCCATGGCGCCATGGGTTGCGTCGTGTCCGTGAACGATCTGGCCGACCGGCCGCCGCGTCCGCTGATCGACGGTGAGGTGATCGAGACAGGCACCCGACGCTTGCGGCGGGTGGAGACGCCGCACGTCCCGCACGGCTGGGACGCCGGAGTGCTCTACGAGGAGACGACGTCGACACTTCTCTGTGGCGATCTTTTCACCGCCCTGGGTGAGAGCCCGGCGTCGACGGAGCACGAGATCATCGGCCCCGCCGTCGCCGCGGAAGACGTGTTCGGCGCCACCTGCCTGACTCCGACGACCGGCAGCACCATTCGAACCCTTGCCGACCTCAACCCGACCACGCTGGGCCTCATGCACGGACCGTCGTACACCGGGGATTGCGTACAGGCCCTGGACGAGCTCGCCGCGGCATACGACGATCGGTTGAGCGCGCAGGGTGTTCGTGTGCACGCCCCGGTGTCACCTGTCGCATCCTCCCTGCCGACGCCGTAAGCCGGTGAGCCGCGTCCGTCAACCCCCGCTGTGCTCGGTCTCCGCGCCGGCCGGGACCGCGCGCGACAGGCGGTCCTCGAGCCAGCCGTAGGGCAGCGTGACGTCCCGGCCGCCGGTGGTGCGCCCGCGCGGCTGACCCAGCACGTCGGCCGGGAACGGCGCGGCCGGGTCCAGCTGCGCGAGGTGGTCGTCGAGCTCGGCCAACGACGACGACATCGCCATCGCGCGGCGCAGCTCGCCACCGACCGGCGAAGCCCTTGAGATACCAGGCGACGTGCTTGCGGAAGTCGGTGACACCGCGCTGCTCGCCCAACCACTCGGCGAGCAGCTGGGCGTGGCGGCGCATCGTAGCCGCCACCGCGCCGAGGTCGGGCCGGGCGCGTTCCGGGCGGCCGGCGAACGCCGCGGCGAGATCGGCGAACAACCACGGCCGGCCCAGGCAGCCGCGGCCGACGACCACGCCGGCGCAGCCGGTCTCGCGCACCATGCGCAGCGCGTCGTCGGCCTCCCAGATGTCGCCGTTGCCGAGCACCGGGATGTCCAGGGTGGCGGCGAGCTCGGCGATGCGCGCCCAGTCGGCGCGTTCGCCGTAGAACTGCTGCGCGGTGCGCCCGTGCAGCGCGACGTGCGCAACGCCCGGCGTCCTGCGCCCGCAGCCCGGCCTCACGGTAGGTGCGGTGTGCGTCGTCGATGCCGACGCGCATCTTGACCGTCACCGGCACCGCGCCGCGGGCCTCGCGCACGGCCGCGGTGACGATGTCGGTGAACAGCTCGATGCGCCACGGCAGCGCGGCGCCGCCGCCCTTGCGCGTCACCTTCGGTACCGGGCAGCCGAAGTTGAGGTCGACGTGGTCGGCGAGGTCCTCGTCGACGATCATGCGCACCGCGGCACCGACGATCGCCGGGTCGACCCCGTAGAGCTGGATCGAGCGCGGCGTCTCGTCGCCCTCGAAGCGGATCAGCCGCAGCGTTTTGGGGTTGCGCTCGACCAGCGCCCGCGAGGTGATCATCTCGGAGACGAACAGGCCGCCCGCGGCGCCGGGCGCGAGCTGCGTGGCCATCTGCTGGCGGCACAGCCGGCGGAACGCGGTGTTGGTGATGCCGGCCATCGGCGCGAGCACCACCGGCGGGTCGGCGACGACACGCTCGGCCAGCCGCAGCGGCGCGACCTTGATCGAAGTATCGCCATGCGCGCTATTCGGCCGTGGCGATACTTCGATCATGGACGTGGTGGACATGGACACCTCGGTCAGCAGCCGAGCAGCCGGGCGGCCAGGTAGGGCACCACCCCGTCGAGGCCGATGCGCTCCTGGGTCATGGTGTCGCGCTCGCGGATCGTCACGGCGTCGTCGTCGAGGGTCTCGAAGTCGACGGTGACGCAGAACGGCGTACCGATCTCGTCCTGGCGCCGGTAGCGGCGGCCGATCGCCTGCGTGTCGTCGAACTCGACGTTCCAGTGCCGGCGCAGCTCGTCGGCCAGGCCTCGCGCCTTGGGCGACAGGTCGGCATTGCGCGACAGCGGCAGCACGGCGACCTTGATCGGCGCGAGCCGCTTGTCCAGCTTGAGCACGGTGCGCTTCTCCAGGACGCCCTTCGCGTTCGGGGGCCTCGTCCTCGGTGTAGGCGTCGAGCAGGAAGGCGAGCACGGCCCGGGTGAGCCCGGCCGCCGGTTCGATGACGTAGGGCGTGTACCGCTCGTTCGTCGCCGGGTCCAGGTAGGTCAGGTTCGCGCCGCTGTGCTCGGCGTGCGTGGTCAGGTCGAAATCGGTGCGGTTGGCGACGCCCTCGAGCTCGGCGAAATCGCTGCCACCGAAGCCGAAGCGGTACTCGATGTCGACGGTGCGCTTCGAGTAGTGCGACAGCTTCTCCTTCGGGTGCTCGTAGAAGCGCAGGTTGGCCGGGTCCAGGCCGAGGTCGAGATACCAGTTCCACCGCTGGTCCAGCCAGTACTGGTGCCACTGTTCGTCCGTACCGGGCTCGACGAAGAACTCCATCTCCATCTGCTCGAACTCGCGGGTGCGGAAGATGAAGTTGCCGGGCGTGATCTCGTTGCGGAAGCTCTTGCCGGTCTGGGCGATGCCGAACGGGGGCTTGCGGCGCGAGGTGTTCAGCACGTTGAGGAAGTTGACGAAGATGCCCTGCGCCGTCTCGGGCCGCAGGTAGTGCAGCGCGGAGTCGTCCTCCACCGGGCCGAGAAAGGTGCGCAGCATGCCGCTGAACTGCTTCGGCTCGGTCCACTCGCCGCGGGTGCCGCAGTTCGGGCACGGCACCTCGGCCAGGCCACCCTCGGGCGCGCGGCCCTTGCCGCGCCTCGAACTGCTCCTCGAGGTCGTCGGCGCGGTACCGGCGGTGGCAGTGCTGGCACTCGGTGAGCGGGTCGGAGAACGTCGCCACGTGCCCGGACGCCTCCCAGACCTGCGGCGCCAGGATGACGGCGGAGTCGATGCCGACGATGTCGTCGCGGCCCTGGACCATCGACTTCCACCACTGCCGGCGGACGTTCTCCTTGAGCTCGACCCCCAGCGGGCCGTAGTCCCATGCCGAGCGCGAACCGCCGTAGATCTCGCTGGACGGGAAGACGAAGCCGCGCCGCTTGCTCAGGTTGACGACTGCGTCGTTGCGGGCAGCGTCGTTGCGTACGGCGGACTGTTCGGCGGGCACTGCGTCTCCTGCTGTTCGGTGGGTTCGCGCGTTCCCAGGGTATCGGCGCCCGCCGAGCGCCTTCGCCGTCCGGCATGCCGCCGCTCGATCCGGCAGCCGGCCAGGTGCACCAGCACGGCGACGAGCGCGCCGGCCAGGCAGTCACTGACGTAGTGCTCGCCGGAGTACACGAGGCTGAACGCCATGAGCAGCGGGTAGGCGACGAGCAGCGGACGCCACGCCCGTCGCACGCGGCCCCACACGAACAGCACGAACAGCAGGGTGCCGCCGAAGTGCAGCGACGGCACCGCCGCCACCGCGTCGACGCCGTCCTGGCCGGCCCGGATCACCGCGCCGGCGAAACGCAGGTGCAGGTCGTCGAAGCCGCGCGACGAGATGCGGGTGATCCACGGCGGCGTGCCCGGCCGGTTGCCGTGCATCGGGCCGAGCAGGCCGCCGGACGGCTGGGCGCCGAACGACGTGCATGCCGGTGTGCTGGGATGCGCCGCGACCTCCGCCGCACTGCAGCGCGCCGCGGCCCAGGGCGGCGCCGCCGGGATCAGCGCGAACAGCCCGAACCCGACGAACGACAGCGCCACGAAGCGCAGCGACCAGCGGTAGAAGGCAGCGCGGCTGCGCAACCACAGCACCGCGGCCGTCACGTAGGGCAGGAAGAAGAACGAGACGTAACACAGCGACGCCAGCACGTCGTACCAGCGCACGTCGGCATGGCGCAGGTGCGCCTGCAACCACACCGTGGGTTCGTGACCGGCGAACAGGAACGTGTCGACGTCGGCCTGCGGGTGCCACCACGTCGGCATGCCGAGCGTGTCGGAGATGCCGCGCAGGTAGTCGTAGGCGATGAGCACCGCGGCCAGCGGGACGAAGTCGACGACCACGTTGACCATGGCGCGCCGGCCGAACGTGCAGGCGATCAACAGCGTGGCGATCCACGCCAGCAGATCCGAGCGGTAGTAGGGAATCCCGTGCAGGATGCACTGCCCGGCGAACACCCCGACCCACGTCAGGATGAGTGCCCAGCGCACCAGGCGCAGCAGCGTGTCGGTGAGCCACGCCGGGCGTCGCAGTGCGGGACGCCCTGTCATGCGCCGGCGGCGCGGTCGCTGTCCCGCGCATCGAAGGCGCCGCCCGGCGCGACATCGAGCAACGTCTCGAACCCGGCCGGCAGGTCCAGCGCCGACGCGAACAACGGCGTCGCGGTGAGCTTGACGGTGTAATCGCCGAGCGCGCGGCGGTAGGAGCCGACGTCGCGCCACTCGGTCAGCAGCACCCACGCCGCGGGATCGTCGGTCGACCGCGCCAGGCTGCCGCGCAGGTAACCGGGCCGTGCGGCCAGCGCCGTCAACGCCGCGTGGGCGCGTTCGGCGAAGTCGGCCGAGTCGTCGGCGAAGTGCGTGAGCGCGATCATCGAACCGCGCGATCCGGCGTGTCCGCCGCGGGCACCGGAGCGGCCACCGGGCCGGCCGCGCCGAAGCGGCGGTCGCGGCGCGCGTAGTCCAGGCATGCCTGCCACAGGTGCCGGCGGTCGAAGTCCGGCCAGGGCGTGTCGACGAAGGCGAGCTCGGCGTAGGCCGCCTGCCAGATCAGGAAGTTCGACGTGCGCTGCTCGCCGGACGAGCGGATGAACAAATCGACGTCCGGCAGCCCGGGCTCGTCGAGATAGCGCTCCACCGTGCGCTCGTCGATCTTCGCGGGGTTCAGCCGACCTGCTGCGACGTCCTTGCCCATCGCCCGCATCGCGTCGACGAGTTCGGCCCGGCCGCCGTAGTTGCAGCAGAACTGCAGGGTGAGCCGGTCGTTGTCGCGGGTGTAGTCCTCGGCGTCCTCGAGCTGGCTGATGACGCTGCGCCACAGCCGCGGGCGGCGGCCGGCCCACCGGATGCGTACCCCGAGCGCGGCGAGCTCGTCGCGGCGGCGCCGGATGACGTCCTTGTTGAACGCCATCAGGAAGCGCACCTCCTCAGGCGATCGGCGCCAGTTCTCGGTCGAGAACGCATAGGCCGACACCGTCGACACGCCCAACTGCATGGCGCCGTACAGCACGTCCATCAGGCTCGCCTCGCCCGCGCGGTGGCCCTCGGTCCGCGGCAGCCCGCGCTGATGCGCCCAGCGGCCGTTGCCGTCCATGATGATCGCGACGTGCCGCGGCACGAGCTCGGCGGGGATCTGCGGCGGCTGGGCGCCGCTGGGGTGCGGCGGCGGGTCGGGCCACTGCGCCGCTGCCCTGGAGCGGCGGCCCGGCGTGGTCATCGCGCCAGGTTAGCCCGCCCTGCCCGGCGCCCAAGGCGTCCGAGGTGTGCCGACCGGGCAGTCGCGTCGGTGCGAGCCCTACTGCCCGCCGACGACCGCCTCGGCCTCGATCTCGATCTGCCACCGCGGATCGAGCAGGCCGGCGACGATCACCATCGTCGCCGCGGGCCGGATGTCGCCGAAGACCCGCCCGTGTTCGACGGCGACGGCGTCAGCGGCACCGCGATCGGTGAGGAACATCCGGGTGCGGACGACGTCGGCGAGTCCGGCGCCGGCCTCGACGAGCGCATCGGCGATGATCTCGAAGCAGCGGCGCGCCTGGATCGCCGGATCAGCGGGACAGGAGCCGTCCGGCCAGATCGGGCCGGTGCCGGACACCAGTACGCGCTCGCCCACCCGGACGGCGCGCGAGAAGCCGATGCTCGGCTCGTAGGGCGAACCGGACGTGACGTTGCGGCGGTGCGGCACGACGCGAGTGTGGCAGGCCGCGCAGTGCGGATCAGGCGCGGTCGACCAGCGGCAGCGAGCGCAGCCCGCGCTCCAGGTGCCACTGCAGGTGCGCGGCGACCAACCCGCTGCTCTCGCGCCGCACGGCGGCGTCCGAGGCATCGGCAACCGGCCAGTCGCCGCCCAGCAGAGCGACCAGCAGCGCGATGGTCGCGGGCTGCGGGCGGCTGGAGCCGGCCGGGCGGCACAGCTCGCACACCACTCCCCCGGCTGCGACGTTGAAGGCCGCGTGCGGGCCGGGCCGCGAGCACTTGGCGCACTCGCGCAGGGCCGGTTCCCAGCCTGCGTTGGCCATCGCCCGGACCAGGAACGCGTCGAGGATCAGCCCGGCGTCGTGCTCGCCGGCGGCCAGTGCGCGCAGCGCGCCGACCACCAGCAGGAACAGCCGCAGGGTGGGTTCGCCCTCTTCGGTCAGCCGCTCGGCGGTCTCGCAGATCGCCGACGCCGCCGTCCACCGCCCGTAGTCGCCGGAAAGCCGCGCGCCGAACGCGTCGATGGATTCGGTCTGCTGCACGACGTCCAGCCCGCGGCGCCCGCCCGGGGCGGCCTGCCCTTCCGGCAACCGCGAGTACAGCTGCACGTCGATGTGGCTGCCCGGCTCGAGCCGCGCGCCGAAGCGCGAGCTGGTGCGCCGCACGCCCTTGCCCACCGCGCGGACCCGGCCGTGTCGCCGGGTGAGCAGCGTGACGATCCGGTCGGCCTCACCGAGCTTGTGCACCCGCAGGACGACCGCTTCGTCTCGGTAGAGCGGCACTCAGTGATTCTCCCGCACGCGACCGACAACGCGGCCCGCGGCGCCGTCCCGCGCGTCGTGGGCACCGTCGGGCGGGGTGCGCAGCCGCGCGTGCAGGGCCAGTACCAGCAGCCCGGCGGTCACCGACGCGCCCATCACGACGAGGAACGCCGCCCGGGCACCGTGGTGGTCGGCGATGCCGCCCACCAGGGCGGCGCCGGCCCCGTACCCGACGCTGAGCCCGGTGGTGATCCAGGACAGTCCCTCGGTGAGCGCGCTGGGGGCGACGAGCTGCGCGGCCAGGCCGAAGGCGTTGATCAGCGTCGGAGCGATGCCGATCCCGAGCACGAACCCCGCGATCACCAGTAACGGCACGTTCACGGCGGCCAACAGCGCCACGGGCAGTACCGCGAACACGAGTGCCTGCCGGCGCAGGCGGTGCAGGATGTCCCCGGCACGTTCGCGAGCGCCGTAGATCAGGCCGGATACCGCGCTGCCAGCCGCAATCGCCGCGAGGGCGAAGCCGCTCGCGCCGCGATGGCCGTGCTGTCCGCAGAACGCGACGGCCGACACCTCGGCGCTCGCGAACACCGCGCCCATCGCCATCGTGGCCACGGTCAGCATCACCATCCCCGGCTCGCGCAGCGCGAACGGGTGCTTCGTGCCGGCGCGCTCAGCCACCGGCGGTTCGGTGTCCGTCTGCACGTTGAGCCACACCGAGCCGACGGCGACGAGCGCGACGGCGACGTAGAGCACCGACACCGGCGCGGCCTGGGTCGCCAGCACCGTCGCGATGAGCGGACCGAAAACGAAGATGAGCTCGTCCAGCACCGATTCCAGCGACATCGCGGTGCCGAGTTCGGGCCGGCCCTCGAGCACGTACGCCCACCGGGCGCGCACCAGCGAACCCACCGACAGGTAGGTGAAGCCGAAGGCGACCGTCGGCAGCACGAGCACCCAGTGCGCGACGTCGGTCCGCACCAGCACCGCGAGCGCGACCACCGCCACGGCGTGCAGCACCGCTGCCGGCAGCAGCACCCGGCCCTGACCGAAGCGGTCGACGACGACGGACGAGACGATCATCCCGACGGCGCCGCCGAAGACGTAGCAGGCACTCAGCACGCCGGCGAAGCCGTACCGTCCGTCGCGCGCGGAGATGATCAGCACGATGCCGATGGGGTAGATCGCGATCGGCATGCGCATGACGAACGACGCCGCACAGAAGCGCGCGGCGCCCGTTGCCCGGAAGACCGTGCCGTAGGCGGAGAACACCTCAGAAGCCGAGTCGGTCGAGCTTCTTGGGGTCGCGCTGCCAGTCGCGCTCGACCGCGACGTGCAGTGCCAGGTGCACACGCTCGCCGATCAACACCTCGATGCCCGGCCGCGCGGTGGTACCGATCTGCTTGAGCCGGCTGCCGTGCGGGCCGATGATGATCCCCTTCTGGCTGTCGCGCTCGAGGTGGATGGTGGCGAACACCTCCAGCAACCCGGACTCGCGGCGGGTGCGCTCGTCGATGGTCACCGCGATGGAGTGCGGGAGCTCGTCGCGCACGCCGGTCAGTGCCGCCTCACGGATGAGTTCGGCGATCCGGGTGTCCTCGTCGTTGTCGGTGGTGACGTTGTCGGGGTAGAGCTGCGGGCCCTCGGGCAACCGCTGCACGAGCAGCGACGCGAGCAGGTCGACCTGCTCGCCGGACACCGCCGACACCGGCACGACGTCGGCGAAGTCGCCCAGCGCGGACACCGCGAGCAGTTGGGCAGCGACCCCCTCGCGCGAGACGAGATCGGTCTTGGTGACGACCACGATGACCGGCGCCCGCACCTGTGCGAGCTCGGCGGCGATGAATCGGTCACCGGGACCGACGCGCTGGTCGGCCGGGATACAGAAGCCGATGACGTCGACGTCATTGAACGTGGAGCGCACGACGTCGTTCAGCCGCTCACCGAGCAGCGTGCGCGGCCGGTGCAGGCCCGGGGTGTCGACGACGACGAGCTGGGCGTCCTCCCGCGTGACGATGCCGCGCACCGCGTGCCGGGTCGTCTGCGGCTTGTCACTGGTGATGACGATCTTCGAACCGATGAGCGCGTTCGTCAGCGTCGACTTGCCCGCGTTGGGCCGGCCGACGAAGCAGCAGAAACCCGAGCGGAACGTCACCGGGCCATCCTCCCACCCGCCGTGACACGATCGAGCGGTGATCGGTCGGCGCGCATTCGTCTCGGGCGCGCTGATCGCCCCGGCGGCGCTGCTCGCGGCCTGCAGCTCCGGCATCGGTGGCGGCGGCGGACCGACCCGGCGGGACACCCCAACAGCGACGGCGGACGGCGGCACGGTGCGCGGCGAGAAGATCTCCTACGGTCCGCACGACGCGCAGTACGGCGAGCTGTACCGCCCGGCGCGCGCCATCCACGCTGGAGTCGTGGTGATCATCCACGGCGGGTTCTGGCGGGCGCAGTACACGCTGTCGCTGGGGCGCCCGCTTGCCGAGGACCTCGCCGCGCACGGCTATGCGTGCTGGAACCTCGAGTACCGCCGGGTCGGCGACGGCGGCGGCTGGCCCGCGACATTCGATGACGTTGCTGCGGGCATCGACAAGCTCGCGGACATCGACGGACTGGACACCTCGCACGTCGTTGCAGTGGGGCACTCGGCCGGTGGCCAGCTGGCCGTCTGGGCGCTCGGCCGACCGAAATTGCCGGCCGACGACCCCGGTGCCGAGCCGCGGGTGCGGCTGCATGGAGCGGTGTCGCAGGCAGGCGTGCTGGACCTCGCCGTCGCGGCGAACACGGGTGTCGGCGGGTCGGCCGAGGACGACCTGATGGGCGGATCACCCACCGCCGTACCGCAGCGGTACCGCGCCGGCGATCCGATCGAGCAGGTGCCGCTGCCGCAGCCGGTGTTCTGCGTGCATTCGCGCGCGGACTCCAACGTCCCGTTTGCGCAGAGCACCGCCTATGTCGAGGCCGCCCGCAAGTCCGGTGGCCACGCCGTGCTGCGCGAGGTGCAGGGCGACCACTTCACGCTGATCGACCCCGCGTCGGCTGCGTGGCACGACGTCCGCGCCGCCCTCCCGCAGCTGCTGGCCGGCGACCTGCCGACCGCCTGAACGACGCGCTTCAGCGCAGGGTGCCGTCGGGCCCGGCGTGGTGGATCGGCGCTTCGGGCGCGACGTCGTGCACCGCCTGCTCGCCGGCCGCGTCGGCCGGGTCCGTCGCCGAGCACCACCGCGGCCTCGAGGCCGGGCGCGCCCGAGGAGACCGCCATCGCCACCGCGACCTGCAGTGCCGACAGCGTCAGCGACGGCAGGTCGACCGTGCTCGCGACGTAGGTGCGCCCGTCGCCGTCGCGCACGGCCGCGCCCTGCGCCGCGCCGGTGCGCGCGCGGGCCGAGCGCGCCAGCGTCACCAGCTTGGCGTCCTCCGCATCGAGCTCGCTCATGTGCCCGCCGCCTCGGTGTCGCGTTCGGCCGGCGGCGTCCTCGTCGTCGCGGGGCACGCGGTGCACGCGCACGGTGTCGATGCGGTTGCGCCGGCCGCCGACGTCCTCGGCGGTCAACTCCAGCCCGTGCACGACGGCGCTGGCGCCCGGGATCGGCACGCGGCCCAGGGCCTCGGCGAGCAGGCCGCCGACCGTCTCGACGTCGTCGCGATCGGGCAGTTCGACGGCGAACAGCTCCGCCAGGTCCTCGACCGACAGTCGTGCGGTGACCCGGGCGGTGTCGTCGTCCAGCCGCTCGATCGGCGCGCGCTCGACGTCGTACTCGTCGGTGATCTCGCCGACGATCTCCTCCAGGATGTCCTCGATCGTGATCAGTCCCGCGGTGCCGCCGTACTCGTCGACCACGACGGCGATGTGCGAGCGCGCGGCCTGCATCTCGCGCAGCAACTCGTCGACCGGCTTGGACTCCGGCACGAACGCGACGTCGCGCATGACCTCCTCGACCGTCGTGGTGCGCGCGCGCTCGGTGTCCTGCGCGCGGCGCGCGAGGTCCTTCAGATAGGCGATGCCGAGCACGTCGTCGGCGCTGTCGCCGACCACCGGCAGCCGGGAGAAGCCGCTGCGCAGCGCCAGGGCCAGGGCCTGCCGCACGGTCTTGCTGCGCTCGATCCACACGACCTCGGTGCGCGGCACCATCACCTCGCGGGCGATCGTGTCGCCGAGGTCGAAGACCGACTGGATCATCTGCCGCTCGCCGCTGCTCGACGACGCCGCGCTGCTCGGCCATGTCGACGAGTTCGCGCAGCTCGACCTCGGACGCGAACGGCCCGTCGCGCAGCCCGCGCCCGGGCGTGATCGCGTTGCCGAAGAGCGTCAGCAGCGAGGCGAGCGGGTTGAACACCCGGCCGAGCAACCGCACCGCGCCGGCGCCGGCGAGCGCGACGCTGTTGGGGTGTTGGCGGCCGAGCGTGCGCGGGCCGACGCCGATCGATCGCGTAGCAGATGACGATCATCACCAGCACCGTCAGCAACGGCACCGGCCAGCGGCCGCCGAACTGCGAGCGCGCGAAGATCGTCACCAGCACTGTGGCGCGCCAGCTCGCACGCGAGACGCAGCAGCAGCAGCAGGTTGGTGTAGCGCGCGCGGTCGTCCATGATCCGCATCAGCGGCCTGCGCCCCGCTGCGGTCCTCGCGCAGGAACTCCTCGGCGCGCGCCCGCGACACCCGGGCCAGCGCGGAGTCGACGCAGGCGATCAGCCCGCCGATCGGGACGCAGCACGATCGCGAGGACGAGCGATCGACGGCGTCGGCTGCGTTCACCGTCTGCCCGGCCTGCTCGGTACGTCGCGCACCTCGCCGCCGGTGCCCGCGCGCGGCGCGCGGATCGGCGGCCGGCCGGTCTGCCGCGTCCACTCCGCGAGCAGCCGCGCCTGCAGCTCGAACATCTCGCGCTCGTCGTCGGGCTCGCCGTGGTCGTAGCCCAGCAGGTGCAGGATGCCGTGCGTGCACAGCAGGTGCAGCTCGGCCTCGGTGGAGTGCCCGGCGCTGCGCGCCTGGTCGGCGGCCACCTGCGGGCAGAGCACGACGTCGCCGAGCAGCGCCGCGCCCTGCTCGTCGTCGGTGCGCGGCGGCGCGGACGGGTCGAACCGCTCGGCCGGGCCGTCGGCGAGGTCCATCGGGAACGCCATGACGTCGGTCGGGCCCGGGCAGGTCCATCCACTGCTGGTGCATCGCAGCCATGGCCTCGGTGTCGACACCAGCACCGACAGCTCGGCCAGCGGGTCGATGCCCTGCGCGTCGAGCACGAAGCGGGCGAGGTCGGCGAGCGCCTTCTCGTCGACCTCGGCGCCGCTCTCGTTGTTGATCTCGATCATCTGCGTGGCGCGGCTGCGCGGGTCTGCCGCGCTGGTCGCCCGGTGCGCCCTGTCCGCTGCCGGGCGTCGTAACGCTCGTAGGCGTCGACGATGTCGCCGACCAGCCGGTGCCGGACGACGTCGGTGGAGGTCAGGTTCGCGAAGTACAGGTCGTCGACGTCGCCCAGGATGTCGCGCACGACGCGCAGTCCGCTGCGCTGGGCGCCGGGCAGGTCGACCTGCGTGACGTCGCCGGTGACGACGACCTTGGAGTCGAAGCCGAGCCGCGTCAGGAACATCTTCATCTGCTCGGGCGTCGTGTTCTGCGCCTCGTCCAGAATGATGAACGCGTTGGTCAGCGTGCGCCCGCGCATGTAGGCCAGCGGGGCGATCTCGATGGTGCCGGTCTGCATCAGCCGCGGCAGCGAGTCCGGGTCGAGCATGTCGTGCAGCGCGTCGAACAGCGGCCGCAGGTACGGGTCGATCTTGTCGAACAGCGAGCCGGGCAGGAAGCCGAGCCGCTCCCCCGCCTCGACGGCCGGGCGGGTCAGGATGATCCGGCTGACCTGCTTGGCCAGCAGCGCCTGCACCGCCTTGGCGACCGCGAGGTAGGTCTTGCCGGTGCCGGCCGGGCCGATGCCGAAGGTGATCGTGTGCGTGTCGATGGCGTCGACGTAGCGCTTCTGGTTCACCGTCTTCGGCCGGATGTTCTTGCCGCGCCGCGACAGGATGTTCAGGCTGAGCACCTCGGCCGGCCGCTCGCCGGAGTCGGCGGTCAGGATGCCGTAGGCGCGCGCGACGGAGTCGGCGGTGAGGTGCTGGCCGGACTTGATCAGCTCGAGCAGTTCCTCGAACAGCCGCACCGCGACGGCGTTGTCGGCGGGCGAGCCGGTGATGGTGATCTCGTTGCCGCGCACGTGGACGTCGCGAGTCGAGCCGGCTCTCGATGACGCGCAGCAGCTGGTCGCTGGAGCCGAGCAGCGCGACCATCGCCTGCTCACCCGGCACCACGAGGGTCGTCGAGACGCGATCCGGGCTGTGTCGGGATCGTCCGATGGTGCGGTCAAGGTGCGCTTTCTGCTCGGCGGCTGCGGTCATCTCCACTGTACCGGCGCCGCGCACCGTATCCGGATTGCCCGGTTCGGCTGCTCCGTGACGCCGGCGCTCAGCCGGGCGGCCAGCCCATCGGCCGGCCGGCCAGCACGTGGGCGTGCACGTGGAACACGCTCTGCCCGACCTCGGCGCCGGTGTTGAACACGGTGCGGAAGTCGGTCAGCCCCTCCTGCGGCGGCGAAGCCGCGGATCGCCGGCGAGCAGGCCGGCCGCGGCCTGCGGGTCGCGGGCGAGGTCGGCGACGTCGGTGAAGTGCGCGCGCGGCACGACCAGCACGTGCGTCGGCGCCTGCGGGTTCGTGTCGGCGAAGGCGTAGCGTGTGCTCGTCCGCGTAGACGCTGCGTCGGCCGGGATGTCACCGGCGACGATCTTGCAGAACAGGCAGTCGTCGGCCATGCCGCGCAGCCTAGCTCGCGGCACCGCCGCGTGCGTGACGCCGCGCGGCACACGCCGGGCCACCGCCCGGCCGCAGTCACGAGTGGCGCCAGGCCGGCGTGCACCGCGGCGCGCGCACGCCGAAGGCTGGCGGCCAGTCAGCCCCAGCGGCGCCGAGCGGACAGCGCGGCCACCGCGGCGGCTCCCGCGGTCGAGGTGCGCAGCACCGGGGCGCCCAGCCGCACCGGCGCCGCGCCGGCCGCGTCGAACGCGGCGAGCTCGTCCGGCGCGACCCCGCCCTCCGGGCCCGACGACCACGACGACGTCGCCGGACGGGCAGCGGCAGCGCGGCGCGAGCGGCGCCGTCGGCGTCCTCGTGCAGCACGAGCGCCGCGGCGCCGCGCGACCAGCGGCCGCGACGTCCGCCGTGGACGCCAGCTCGGCCGACCTGCGGCAGCCACGCCCGGCGGCTCTGCTTCGCCGCCTCGCGCGCCGTGCGCCGCCACCGCTCCAGCGCCTTGTCCGCCCGCGCGCCGTGCCACTGCGCGATCGAGCGCGCCGCCTGCCAGGGCACGATCTCGTCCACGCCCAGCTCGGTGAGCATCTCGACGGCGAGCTCGGCCCGCTCACCCTTCGGCAGCGCCTGCACGACCACGATGCGCGGGTCCGGCGGCGGCACGACGCGAGCGTCGCGCGACACCGCAGCCGCAGGCCGTCGGTGTCGACCGCCGTCACCGCGCACGTCGCGCACGCAGCCGCGGCCGTCGCCGACCAGGACGGGCTCGCCGACCCCGATGCGCTTGCACCCGCGCGGCGTGGCGGCCCTCGTCACCGCCGAGGACGCACGCGTCGCGGCGTCCGGGCACGTCGTCGAGCAGGAACAGCGGCGGCGTCACGGCGGCATCGGCTTACTGCCGGAACGCGTCGCGCACCTTGCCGAACAGGCTCGCCGCGCGCGTCGACACCGCGACGTCCTCCGAGCGCAGCTCGGCGAGCTGGCGCAGCAGCGCCTCCTGCTCCTCGTCCAGCCGGGTCGGCGTGCGGACCTCGACGTGCACGTAGAGGTCGCCGCGGGCCGAGCTGCGCAGCTTGCGGCACGCCCTTGCCGCGCAGGTGCAGGACCGCGCCGCTCTGCGTGCCGGCGCGGATCTCGAGCTTCTCCTCGCCGTCGAGCGTGGTCAGCACGAGGTCGCTGCCCAGCGCGGCCGAGGTCATCGGCACGCCGATCGTGCAGTGCAGGTCCGCGCCGTCGCGGGTGAACGTCTCGTGCGGCTGCTCGCTGATCTCGATGTAGAGGTCGCCCGCCGGGCCGCCGCCCGGGCCGACCTCGCCCTGCCCGGCGAGCCGGATGCGCATGCCGTCCTCGATGCCGGCGGGCACGTCGACGGTCTTGGTGCGCCGCGCCCGCACGCGTCCCTCGGTGCCGCAGGTCTGGCACGGCGACGGGATCTGCTCGCCGGTGCCGCCGCAGGCCGAGCACGCGCGGGTGGTCATGACCTGGCCGAGGAACGAGCGCTGCACCGTCTGGATCTCGCCGGCGCCGCCGCAGGTGGCGCAGGTGCGCGGCGACGTGCCGGGCGCGCAGCCGTTGCCGTGGCAGGTCTCGCAGACGACCGCGGTGTCGACGGTGATCTCGCGGCGCGTGCCGAACGCGGCCTCCTCGAGCGTCAGCGAGATCTGCAGCAGCGCGTCGGCGCCGGGCCGGACCCGGCTGCGCCGCGCCGGCCGCCGCCGCCCATCGGGCCGCCGCCGCCGAAGAACGCCTCGAAGACGTCGCCGAAGCCGCCGAACCCGGCGAACGTTGATGCCCGCACCGGCGCCCGCGCCGGCCTGCGAGAGCGGGTCGCCGCCGAGGTCGACGATGCGCCGCTTCTCCGGGTCGGAGAGCACCTCGTAGGCGGTGGTGACGGCCTTGAACCGGTCCTGCGCCGCGGGGTCGGGGTTGACGTCGGGATGCAGCTCGCGGGCGAGCTTGCGGTAGGCGCGCTTGAGCTCCTCGGGCGTCGCGTCCTTGCGCACGCCGAGCATGCTGGTAGTAGTCGCGCGGGGCGTCAGCCACGAAGCAGTCCGTCCTCGAACCCTCGAACAAGTCATTGGCACTCCGAGTCCAGGAGTGCCAACCTCAGTGTACGGTCAGCGCTCTTCCGAGCAACGTGCCGACGTAGCGGGCCACGGCCGCCACCCGGGCCATCGTGTGCGCGTAGTCCATCCGCCGCGGGCCGAGCACGCCGACAGCGCCCAGCGCGCGAACCGCGCACGCCGTAGCCACTGGTGACGACGGCGGTGGTGGCGAGGCCCTCGTGCAGGGTCTCGTTGCCGATGCGCACCAGCACCTCGCTGGTGGCCACGGACTGGTCCAGCAGCCGCAGCAGGACCACCTGCTCCTCCAGCGCCTCCAGCACCGGACGGATCGCCGGGAAGTCCAGGGCGCGCTCGGTCAGGTTGGCGGTGCCGCCCATCAGCAAGCGGTCACTGGCCGGCTCGACCAGCACCTCCAGCAGCACGGAGGTCAGGGTGACCAGCAGTCCGCGCAGTTCGGGCACGACGTGTGCCGGCAGCTCGCCGACGACCTCGGCGGCCTCGGTCAGCAGCCGGTCGCGCAGTCGGGCGTTGAGCGTGCTGCGCAGGGCGAACGACCGTCGTCGTCGCTGACCTCGCCGGGCAGTTCGACGATGCGCTGCTCGACCCGGCCGGTGTCGGTGATCAGCACCAGCATCAGCCGCGACGTCGAGAGCGTGACGATCTCCAGGTGCCGGATGCGGCTGCGCGACAGCGACGGGTACTGCACGACGGCGACGTTGCGGGTCAACTGCGCGAGCGTGCGCACGGCACGGTGCAGCACGTCGTCCAGATCGACGGCGCCGTCGAGGAAGGTGCCGATCGCCCGCTTCTCGGCGCCCGACAGCGGCTTGATGTCGGTGAGCCGGTCGACGAACATCCGGTAACCGGCGTCGGTGGGCACCCGCCCGGCGCTGGTGTGCGGCTGCGCGATCAGGCCGTCCTCTTCCAGCGCGGCCATGTCGTTGCGGATCGTCGCCGAGGACACGCCCAGGTTGTGACGGTCGACCAGGGCCTTGCTGCCGACGGGCTCGTTGGTGGCGATGAAGTCCTCGACGATCGCGCGCAACACCTGCAGCTTGCGGTCCTCGACGCTCATGACACCCTCCCCTCGCGGCGTTTCCAGTTTATCCGGGCCGGGCGGGCGCGCGGGTGCGACTAGGCTCGGCCCGGCGGACGAAACGGGAGAACACGAGCGAATCGGCGAGGTCGGCGGTGATCTTCAAGGCGGTGCGGGACGGGCGTCCGTACCCCGACCATCGACTGTCCGCGCGGGACTGGGCATCGGTCGCGCCGCGCACGCTGCGCCTCGACGAGCTGACCACCACCAAGCGGCGCCTGGAACTGGACACGCTGCTCGACGAGGACTCCACGTTCTACGGCGACCTGTTCCCGCACGCCGTCCAGTGGCGCGGCGAGATCTACCTCGAGGACGGGTTGCACCGGGCGTTGCGGGCAGCCCTGCAGGGCCGCACGACGCTGCACGTGCGCATCCTCGACCTCGACGCCATCCGGCCGCACACCTGACGCAGCACGGAACAGGAGCACCCATGACGACCCTCGCCGACCGGCCCCGGACCGCGCTGCTGGTCATCGATGTCCAGAACGGGGTCGTCGGCGGCGCGCACGAGCGCGACGCCGTCGTGGCGAACGTCGCCGCGCTGGTCGACAAGGCACGCGCCGCCCAGGTGCCCGTCGTCTGGGTGCAGCACTCGTCCGACGAACTGGTCGAAGGCAGCGACGCCTGGCAGTACGTGCCCGAGCTGGCCCGTGCCGACGGCGAGCCGCTCGTGGCCAAGCAGTACGCCGACGCGTTCGAGGACACCGACCTGGAGCCGGTCCTGGCCGGCCTGCAGGTGGGCCACCTGGTGGTCGCCGGCGCGCAGACCGACGAGTGCATCCGCGGCACGCTGCACGGCGCCGTGACCCGCGGCTACGACGCCACGCTGGTCGCCGACGCACACACCACCGAGGATCTGAGCGCGTACGGCGCGCCGCCGCCGGACAAGGTCATCGCGCACACCAACCTGTATTGGACCTACCACCGGGCGCCGGGCCGCAGCGCCGGCACCACGACCACGGACTCGGTGCAGTTCGGCTGACCGGCGTCAGCCGGCGCTGATCAGCTCCTTGACGACGGCGTCGGCCATCAGCCGGCCTCGCTGGGTCAGTGCCACGCGCCCGTCGTCCAGGCCCGCCTGGTCGAGGAGCCCCCAGGTCGCCAGCTGCGGCACGACCTCGCTGCGCGGCCGGCGGCAGCTCGTGCATCGGCAGGCCGGCGCGCATCCGGACGGCGAGCATGATCCGCTCGGTGTGCCGCGCCGTCGACGTCGAGCGTCTCGCGGCCGGCGGCCGGGCTCTGCGCGGCGTCGACGAGCGCCGCGTACCGGCTCGGGTGCTTGACGTTCCACCAGCGCACCCCGGCCACGTGGCTGTGCGCGCCCGGGCCGAAGCCCCACCAGTTGGCGTCGCCCCAGTAGAGCTCGTTGTGCCGGCAGCGCGCCTGCGGGCGTGCGCGCCCAGTTCGAGATCTCGTACCAGTCGAAACCGGCCGCGCGCAGCGTCTCGTCGGCCATCACGTACCGGTCGGCCTGCACGTCGTCGTCGGTGGGCGGCACGACGCCCCGAGGCGACCTGCCGGGCGAGCGCCGTGCCCTGCTCGACGACCAGCGCGTAGGCGCTGACGTGGTCGGGGCCGGCCGCCACCGCGGCGTCCAGCGAGCGCTGCCAGTCGTCGTCGGTCTCGTGCGGCGCGCCGTAGATCAGGTCCAGGTTGACGTGCTCGAAGCCGGCGGCGTGCGCCTCGGCGACCACCTGCTCCGGTCGCCCGGGGCGGTGCTGGCGGTCGAGCACCTCCAGCACCCTGCGGCACCGCCGACTGCATGCCGACGGACAGGCGGGTGAAGCCGACCTCGCGCAGCTTGGCCAGGTAGCCCGGCGTCACGGTCTCCGGGTTGGCCTCGGTGGTGATCTCGACGTCGTCGGCGAGCCCGAACCGGTCGGCGATCTCGTCGATCACGACGCCGAGGTGCTCGGCCGGCAGCAGCGTCGGGCGTGCCGCCGCCGAAGAAGATCGTCGACACCGGCGGGAGCGGTCGCCGAGCGCGTCACCGCCGAGCACGTCGCGCGGCGAAGCGCACCTCGCCCAGCAGGGTGTCGGCGTAGGTGCCCGCGGCTGACGCCGCCGGCCGAGTTCCCCGGCGGTGTAGGTGTTGAAGTCGCAGTAGCCGCAGCGCGTCTGGCAGAACGGCACGTGCACGTAGACACCGAACGGCATGCCGAGCGCGCCGGTGCAGGACTTCGCGGGGCAACCGGCCGTCGGGCGGCGGCGGATCGCCGAGGGGCAACGCGGAAGGCACCTACCCAGTGTGCGTGGTGCCGCCGTATTCGACCGCGACGGCTCGCGGACCGCCCGCGCTCTCGCGCACCGCGCGGCTCAGCACGGCCAGCACGCGCGCGTCCGCACCCGGCGAGACGCGGATCGTCACCGGGCCCTCGGGCAGCCAGGACAGGTCGCGCAGTACGTCGGCGAGCGCGTCCAGATTGCGGCGCGGCCCAGGTCGGGACGTCCAGCTGCGCGTAGATGGCGGCGATCGACTCGGCGCGTCCGTGCTCGCTCATCGTGCGACGTCGACCCTCCGGAAGCTCGCGTAGTGGTCACCGGTGTACCAGAACCGGCCGTCGCGACCGGTGACGATCCGGCGCGCGCCGCGGTCCGGTGAGCCGGCGTCGGCACCGTGTACTCGTGGTAGTAGCCGTCGGGTTCGGCCGGCAGCTCGTGCTCGTCGTTGTGGAAGACGACGCCGTCGTTGTGCGGGTACGGGAACGGGCCCGCCGGCCTGGATCAAGCCGCACCGTCTGCGCCGCCTGCGGCCGGCAGCGCCGACAGCGCCACCGGTGCCGCCGTGGTCGCGCTCGGACCGGCTGACGCCGGGCGTCCGAGCCCGAGCTCGCGGCCCGGATGCCGTACCCGATGGCGAGCGCGGCCACCAGGGCGACCAGCGCGACCAGCGGCCGGCGCGTCCGGCGGATCCTGCGCACGGTGCTGACTCTAGGAGGCGAGCGGCCACCCGCGTCCCGTCGACGTCCGGCGTGAGTGCTTCGATCGACGCATGAGCGATGCGCTGACGGCAAGGACCATCCGCGATCGACGGGCACGGCGGGGACGAGATCGAGGCCTACCTCGCCCGCCCGCGACGGCGACGGCTCCCGCGGCGGCGTGGTGGTGATCCACCACATGCCGGGCTACGACCGCGCGACGAAGGAGATCGTCCGGCGCTTCGCCGAACTCGGCTACGACGCGATCTGCCCGAACCTGTACTGGCGCGAGGCCCCGGACGCCGCACCCGACGACGCGGCCGCGGCCGCCCGCGGCCAACGGCGGTGTGCCGGACGAGCGGCTGGTCGGCGACGTCGGCGGGGCCGCCGCCTACCTCCGCGGCCTGCCGACACCTCGAACGGCAAGGTCGGCGTGATCGGCTACTGCTCGGGCGGCCGGCAGTCGGTGCTCGCCGCCTGCCACCTCGACCTCGACGCCGCCGTCGACTGCTACGGCGCGTTCGTCACCGGCACGCCCCCGGCCGAGTTCCCGCTCAAGGTCACCAACCTCGTCGACCAGATCCCGGACCTGCGCTGCCCGGTGCTCGGGCTGTTCGGCAACGAGGACAAGTACCCGACGCCCGCCCACGTCGACGAGTTCGAGCAGTTGCTGCAAGGACCACGGCAAGACCTACGAGTTCCACCGCTACGACGGCGCCGGCCACGCGTTCTTCTCCGTCGACCGCCCGTCCTACCGCGTCGAGGCGGCCAACGACGGCTGGGAGCGGATCCAGGCCTTCTACGCCCAGTACCTCGGCTGATCGGACGAACGCATGTGCACCTACGCCACTCTGCAGACGACCCTCGACGGCAGCGCCAAGGGCCCGGGCGACAGCTGGTTCCGCCTCGGGGACGTCACCGTCTACTTCGACCACCCCGTCCACGCGATGGCCGACCACACGCTGAACATCGACCTCGCCGCGCCGAGCAAGGGCCCGGGCCAGCGGGTGGCGATCGAGCTGACCGCTGCCTCGGCGCGGGAGCTGATCGCGGCGATCCAGGGCGCGCTGGACAGCGCCCCCGCCGCGCTCACCGCCTGACCCGGCTCTAGGGTCGGTGGCATGCGCGCCGTCTACGCCGAGTCCCTCAACCCGGACGATCCGCTGCAGGGCCTGGTGGTCGGCGAGCGGCCCGACCCGCAGCCACCGGAGGGCTGGACGCGGGTCGCGGTGCAAGGCGGCGAGCCTCAACCACCACGACCTGTGGACGCTGCGCGGTGTCGGCATCAAGGCCGAGCAGCTGCCGATGATCCTCGGCTGCGACGCCGCGGGGATCGACGAGTCGACCGGCGACGAGGTGGTCGTGCACGCCGTGATCAACCAGCCCGGCTGGACCGGCGACGACACCGTCGACCCCAAGCGCAGTCCTGCTGTCGGAGAAGCACCAGGGTTCGCTGGCCGAATACGTGATCGTGCCGAAGCGCAACGTGGTGCCGAAGCCCGCGGGCCTGTCGTTCGCCGAGTCGGCATGCCTGTCGACCGCCTGGCTGACCGCCTACCGGATGCTGTTCACCAAGTCGGGGCTGCGGCCGGGCCAGATCGGTGCTGGTGCAGGGCGCCGAGCGGCGGCGTCGCCACCGCGTGCATCTCGATGGCCCGCGCCGCCGGCCTGCGCGTCTACGCCACCGCGCGCACCGAGGACAAGCAGGCCCGCGCCCTCGAACTCGGCGCGCACGAGGCGTTCGCCTCCGGCGCCCGGCTGCCCGAACGCGTCGACGCGGTGATGGAGACGGTCGGCGAGGCCACCTACGCGCACTCGGCGAGGTCGCTCAAGCCCGGCGGGCGGATCGTCATCTCCGGCGCGACGTCCGGCCCAACCCGCCGGCCGACCTCAACCGGTTCTTCTTCCTGCAGCTGGAACTCGTCGGCTCGACGATGGGCACCAAGGCCGAGCTGCAGCGATCTGATCGCGTTCCTGCGACGCCACCGGGCTGCGCCCGCTGATCGACCGCACGCTGCCGCTGGAGCAGGCCGCCGACGGGCTCGCCGCGATGGCGTCCGGCGACCTCGTCGGCAAGATCGTGCTCGAGCTCTGAGCGGGGCTACTTCTTCGACGCCTCGACGTCGCCGGTCGACAGCGCGGCGATGAAGGCCTCCTGCGGGACCTCGACCCGGCCGACCATCTTCATCCGCTTCTTGCCCTCCTTCTGCTTCTCCAACAGCTTGCGCTTGCGGGTGATGTCACCGCCGTAGCACTTGGCCAGCACGTCCTTGCGGATCGCGCGGATGTTCTCGCGAGCGATGACGCGCGAGCCGATCGCGGCCTGGATGGCACCTCGAACTGCTGGCGCGGGATGAGCTTGCGCAGCTTCTCGGTCATCGACGTGCCGTAGGCGTAGGCCTTGTCCCGGTGCACGATCGCGGAGAACGCGTCGACGGTCTCGCCCTGCAGCAGGATGTCGACCTTGACCAGATCCGCCGCCTGCTCGCCGGACAGCTCGTAGTCCAGGCTGGCGTACCCGCGCGTACGGACTTCAGCTGGTCGAAGAAGTCGAAGATGATCTCGCCGAGCGGCAGCGTGTACCGCAGTTCGACGCGCGACTCGGACAGGTAGTCCATGCCGTCGAGGCTGCCGCGCCGCGCCTGGCAGAGCTCCATGATCGAGCCGATGTAGTCACTCGGCGCGATGATCATCGCCTTGACGACCGGCTCGTGCGTCTCGCCGATCTTCTGCCCGCTGGGCCAGTCCGACGGGTTCGTGACGACGTGCTCGGCGCCGTCCTCGAGGAACCC
>CAVQFH010000012.1:0-60718 GCA_963711775.1 uncultured Actinomycetota bacterium
GGATGACGTCCTCCGTCAGGTCGAGCGCTCCGGCTGGGTTGTGCGCGACGCGGGGCTGCTCGCCTCAGCCGTCGCTCGTCCCTCAGCGAGCGCCTTCGGCAGACGCGTATCCCGACCTCTGGTCGAAGGCCGCGGCGCTGTGCCAGTCGCTCGAGAACAACCAGGCCCTCGTCGACGGCAACAAGCGCCTGGCCTGGCTTACAACCAAGGTCTTCCTCGTGATCAACGGACAGCAGCTGCGAGCATCGGCCGATGACGGAGAGCGATTCATGGTCGAGCTGGTTGCGGGACACGCGGATCTCGAGCTGATCGCCGGCTGGCTGGCCGAACACAGCATGGCCGTCGGCGGCGCCTGAACTGTCCGAGCCGCCCACCCGTTAGGGCTTCCGATCAATGTAAGCTTGTGTTAGTTTCGTTGCGATCTTGGGAGGCGTGATGCTGGGCTGAACGCAGAATCAGACGACGCGCGGGCGCGTCGGCCGCTCGCCGAGTACGAGCAGTCAATCGCGAGTGGCGCCAGCGCAACCGGGGCTCTTCCGCTGGGCGCGCGGTGCTATGCGCTTCGTCGTCGTCGCTGCCGCGCTGCATCCTCGGCCTGGGCCAGATGCGGGGTTGGCTGCGGGCCTGCTCGCGGGTATGGCGTTGGCCTTCTTCACCCTCATTCGCGAGACACCGCCGCCTTGGATCGGCCCAGTACCTGACCGGGGCCGCGGGGGAGGAGCGGACAGCCAAGGCGGTCGAGCCGCTGCTGCGCGCCGGCTGGTTCATCGCGCATGATCTCGACCGCGGGCAATTCAACATCGACCACGTCCTGGTCGGACCGGCGGGTGTCTTCGTTCTCGAGACCAAGAACCTCCACGGAACGGTCGTGCTCGACGGCGACCAGGCCACGCTGACGCGCCCGGGACGGGAGCGGCCGGACTACCAGGGCAGCTGGTGGGCACGGGAGGGTCGTTCGCACGCCGCCGACGCCAACTCCTTCTTCCGGCAGCGCGTTCAGGTTCGTCCGTGGGTGACCGCGGTGGTCGTCCTTTGGGTCGACTTCCCGCAGCGCCAGTACGACGGAGATAAGGTGACCTTCGTCCACGGCGACGACCTCGTGACCTGGCTTCAGTAGCCAACCTGAGCGCCTGAAGCCGGACCAAGTCGAGCGCCTTCGAGCGGCGCTCGAGCCGCGTCACCGCTCGAAGCCAGAGCGCGTCACCCCTGCCGCATGATCAAGAGCAAGGCGATCACACCTCTTGCACTGCCCGTCGGGCAGTCACGATGCCTGCATTCCGGCGCCACGTGGACAGCCCGGGCAACGTTGCTCCCGCAAGATCGCCATCTCCACCTGAGAGACTCTCGCCGTGACCCTGGCGAGCAAGGAAGCCCAGCGCGCGGAGCTGCACAAGACGATCTGGCGGATCGCCAACGACCTGCGCGGCAGCGTCGACGGCTGGGACTTCAAGAGCTACGTGCTCGGGATGCTGTTCTACCGATTCATCTCCGAGAACCTGACCGCCTACCTCAACGAGCAGGAGCGCGAGGCCGGCGACGCCGACTTCGACTACGCCGAGCTCGGCGACGCCGACGCCGAGTTCGGCCGCAAGGACACGGTCGACGAGAAGGGCTTCTACATCCTGCCGAGCGAGCTGTTCGCCAACGTCCGCGAGCGCGCGCCGCGCACGACGAGAACCTGAACGAGACGCTGGCGCGAGTCTTCAAGAACATCGAAGGCTCGGCGCTCGGCACCGACAGCGAGGACGACCTCAAGGGCCTGTTCGACGACCTCGACGTCAACAGCGCCAAGCTCGGCCCGACCGTCGCCAAGCGCAACGAGAAGCTCGTCAAGCTGCTCGACGCCATCGGCGACCTGAACCTCGGGCGACGTTCGCCGACAACACGATCGACGCCTTCGGCGACGCCTACGAGTACCTGATGACGATGTACGCCTCCAGCGCCGGCAAGTCCGGCGGCGAGTTCTTCACGCCGCAGGAGGTCTCCGAGCTGCTCGCCCGGATCACGGTCGTCGGCAAGACCGAGGTCAACAAGGTCTACGACCCGGCCTGCGGCTCGGGCTCGCTGCTGCTGAAGTTCGCCAAGGTGCTCGGCAAGGACAACGTGCGTCAGGGCTTCTTCGGCCAGGAGATCAACCTGACCACCTACAACCTGTGCCGGATCAACATGTTCCTGCACGACGTCAACTACGAGAAGTTCGACATCGCCCACGGCGACACGCTGATCGACCCGGCGCACTGGGACGACGAGCCGTTCGAGGCGATCGTCTCCAACCCGCCGTACTCGATCAAGTGGGAGGGCGACGCCAACCCGCTGCTGATCAACGACCCGCGCTACGCGCCGGCCGGCGTGCTCGCGCCGAAGTCGAAGGCCGACCTCGCCTTCACGATGCACATGCTGCAGTTGGCTGGCGGTCAACGGCACGGCCGCGATCGTCGAGTTCCCCGGCGTGCTCTACCGCGGCGGCGCGGAGCAGAAGATCCGCAAGTACCTGGTCGACAACAACTACGTCGACACCGTCATCCAGCTGCCGCCGGACCTGTTCTTCGGCACGACGATCGCGACCTGCATCATCGTGCTCAAGAAGTCGCAAGACGGACAACACGATGCTGTTCATCGACGCCTCGGCCGAGTTCGTCGCGGCAGGGCAACAAGAACAAGCTCACCGAAGCCAACCAGCAGCAGGATCCTCGACGCCTTCACGCGCGCGAGCGACGTCGACCACTTCGCCAGGCTCGTCGACAACGCCGACATCGCCGAGCAACGACTACAACATCGCCGTCTCGTCCTACGTCGAGGCCGAGGACACCCGCGAGGCGGTCGACATCGCCGAGCTGAACGCCGAGATCGCGCGCATCGTCGCGCGCCAGGCCGAGCTCCGCGCGCAGATCGACGCGATCGTCGCTGACCTCGAAGGCGGCGCAGCGTGAGCCGCATCGACGACCTGATCGCCGCAGCTGTGCCCCGACGGGGTGCCATTCAGGACGCTGCGGCGAGGTCGGTCGAGTTCACCCGCGGTCGGCGCTTCACCAAAGACGACTACGTCGACTCCGGCCTGGGGGCTGATCCACTACGCGTGAGATCTACGTCGCTTATGGAACTGTGGCAACCGCGAGCGCGTTCTCTTTGTACGCCACGAACTGCGAGGGCGCCTGCGACTTGCTCGCAAGGGCGGTCTAGTCATCGCTGCCACTGGTGGGAGCGTCGAGGACGTCTGCAAAGCCGTCGCGTGGCTGGGCGACGAGCGAGATCGCGGTCACGATGATTGCTACATGCCTCATGACACCAGATGGATCCGAGGTTCGCGTCCTACGTCTTCCAGTCGGTCTCGTTCCAACTGCAGACGATCGACTTCGTACCCGATGTCAAAGTCGGGCGGATCTCATCCGAAGCTCAAACATGGCGAAGGATCAGGGTCCCGTGCTGACCTCTCGAGGTGCAGCGCGAGATCGTGAAATTCTTGACACGTTCAGGAGCTGGAAGCTGAGCTGAAAGCGGAGCTGGAAACGAGCTGGAAGACCGCGGTCGCCAGTACGAGTACTACCGGGACTCATTATTCTCCTTCCGCGACGCGGAGAGAGTCAAGTGGCTTCCAATGGGTGAGGTTGGAACGTTCATCCGCGGCCGCCGCTTCGACCAAGGCCGACACGTGGACGACGGCCTCCCTGCGATCCACTACGGCGAGATCTACACGCGAGTTCGGAAGACATCACGGACGCTGCCGTCAGTATGTATAAGCCGACTCAAGCCTCGCTGCGTTTCGCTCAGCCGGGTCGATGTCGTGATCGTCGCTGTTGGCGAGACCGATCGAGGATGTCGGTCAAGGCGGTGGCCTGGCTCGGCGATAGCGACGTCGCCATCCACGACCACTGCTTCGCCTTCCGCCACGCTCTCAATCCCAAGTTCGTGTCGTACTACCTGCAGACTGCCCGCTTACAACGCGGACAAGGCGAAGCACGTGGCGCGGGCAAAGGTCAAGACGCTCCTGACGACGGGCTTGCGAAGGTCTGGTGGTCCCAGTTCCGCCGCCCGACTCGATGAGCAGGAGCGAATCGTTACAATCCTCGATAAGTTCGATGCGCTGGTGAACGACCTGTCGATCGGCTTGCCGGCAGAGCTGAAGGCGCGTCGCCAGCAGTATGAGTACTACCGCGACCGGCTGCTCACGTTCGAGGAGCGCGTCGCGTGATCGGGAAGCACATCGAGATCTTCCTCGTCGACGGCACGCCCGGCGGACTGAGCGACGGCCGAGATCATCGGGTGGACCGGCCACGTCGTGCCGCGGCGAGCGGGTTCAGCTCGGCGACTTCCTCAAGCGCGACGAGTCGAATCGCAACGGCGTGCTACATCCTGCTCGGTGACGACGACACAGCGCCGACCGGAACTAGGGCCTACATCGGCCGATCGGAGAACATCGCCCAGCGGCTGCGCAACCACGCTGCGACCAAGGAGTTCTGGGACAGGTTCGTCACGATTACGACGAAGGACGACACCTTCACCGAGGGCCATTGGGGCTACATGGAAGCGCGGCTGGTGGCTATCGCGAAGGAAGCGGACCGCGCGACCCTCACCAACGACAACTCGCCGCAAGGGCGCAAGCTGTCCGAGGCACAGTCTTCGGACATGGAGGCGTTCATCCTCCAGCTGCAGATCATCCTGCCCGCGTTGAATGTCAACGTATCCGCCCTCGCACCGCTACCGGATCGCGTAGCTGGCGGAGTCACGAAGTCACCGGTGTTCGCGCTCGTCGAAAAGCGACGCGAGTCGCGGAGTCGACTCCGCGCGCAACTCGTCGATGGCGAGTTCACTGTGCTGGCGGGCTCAACGATCGTCGGTGCATGGACGGCCCTCGGGAAGGCCGAGAGCACCCGCCGCTCGTACGCGAACTACTCGAGCAATCCACGAGCAGCTCATCGCCGAAGAAGCGAATCGTCGTCGAAGCCGGTCGAGGGCCGCGTAGCGCGCGACATCAGGTTCGGCGTCGCCGTCAACGGCGGGTGCCGTGGCGCTGGGACGGTCCTGCAAAGGGCGACGTGAGTGGACTCGACGGCTCCGGCGATCTCCTACGGCGAGTGGGAGAACCGCGAGATCGAAGGCTTCTAGCGCCCACGGCCGGGGCGTCGCCGTGACGTCCGCCGGCACGCCACCCCACTACGAGCCGATCGCGGTCAGCGCCGAGAGCACGGTCGTCGCCGAGTTCGTCGCCGGAGCCGGCGAGGGAGACGGCCTACCAGTCCGAGGCGGACCTTGAGCGGAGTTCATCGAGCTGCTGCAGGCGCAGGCGTACGAGTACCTGCCGATCACGACGCGAGCCGCAACTGGTCGCGAACCTGCGCGAGCAGCTCGAGGCGCTGAACGGGATCGAGTTCTCCGACGCCGAGTGGGAGCGCTTCTTCACCGAGAAGATCGCCGGCGCGAACGACGGCATCGTCGAGAAGACGGTGCGCATCCAGGAGGACCACGTCCAGGTCCTGAAGCGCGACGACGGCACGACCAAGAACATCTACGCTGATCGACAAGGCGAACATCCACAACAACCGGCTGCAGGTCATCAACCAGTACGAGATCGGCAGGGCGATGGCGCGCACGTCCAACCGCTACGACGTGACGGTGCTGGTCAACGGCCTGCCGCTGGTGCACGTCGAGCTGAAGCGCCGCGGCGTCGACATCCGCGAGGCGTTCAACCAGATCGACCGCTACCAGCGCGACAGCTTCTGGGCTGGCTCCGGGCTGTTCGAGTACGTGCAGCTGTTCGTGATCAGCAACGGCACGCTGACGAAGTACTACTCCAACACCACCCGCGATCAGCACATCGAGCGAGCTGGCGAGCGGCAAGCGGGCACGCAAGCAGACGTCGAACTCGCTTCGAGTTCACCACCTGGTGGGCCGACGCGACGCAACAAGCCGATCCAGGACCTGACCGGGTTCACCAAGACGTTCTTCGCCAAGCACACGCTGCTCAACATCCTGACCCGGTACTGCGTGCTCGACCGCCGACCGGATGCTGCTGGTGATGCGGCCGTACCAGATCGTCGCGACCGAGCGGATCCTGCAGAAGATCGAGATCTCGACCAACTACAAGCAGCTCGGCACGCTCGCGGCCGGCGGCTACGTCTGGCACACCACCGGCTCGGGCAAGACGCTGACCAGCTTCAAGGCGGCGCAGCTGGCCTCGCAAGCTGCCGAGCGTCGACAAGGTGCTGTTCGTCGTCGACCGCAAGGACCTCGACTACCAGACGATGCGCGAGTACGACCGCTTCGAGAAGGGCGCGGCCAACTCGAACACCTCGACCGCCGTGCTCAAGAAGCAGCTCGAGGACCCGAGCGCCCGGATCATCATCACCACGATCCAGAAGCTCGTCGACGCTTCATCGACGCGAACAAGGGCCACGCGATCTACGACGGCCACGTCGTGATCATCTTCGACGAGTGCCACCGCTCGCAGTTCGGCGACATGCACACCGCGATCACGCAGGCGTTCAAGCGCTACAACCTGTTCGGCTTCACCGGCACGCCGATCTTCGCCGTCAACGCCGGCAGCGGCGGCAACCCGCACGCTGCGCACGACCGAGCAGGCGTTCGGCGAGCAAGCTGCACACCTACACGATCGTCGACGCGATCAGCGACAAGAACGTGCTGCCGTTCCGCATCGACTACGTCAACACGATCAAGCTGCCCGAGGGCGTCGCCGACAAGCAGGTCTCGGCGATCGACACCGAGCAGGCGCTGCTCGCTCCCGAGCGGCTGCGCCAGGTCGTCGACTACATCCTCGAGCACTTCGACCAGAAGACGAAGCGCGCCCAGCACTACTCGCTCGGCGACAAGCGGCGTGTCGCGGCTTCAACGCGCTGTTCGCCACCGCGTCGATCGACGCCGCGAAGCGCTACTACACCGAGTTCAAGGCGCAGCAGCGAGCGCGAGACGCCGATCCGGTACCAGCGACTCAAGGTCGGCATCATCTATCAGCTACGCCGCCAACGAGGACGTCGGCGACGACTACCTCGACGAGGAGGAGTTCGAGACCGAGCGCGCTCGACCAGTCCTCGCGCGACTTCCTCGACGACGCGATCCAGGACTACAACGACATGTTCGGCACGAGCTTCGACACCTCGGCCGACAAGTTCCAGAACTACTACAAGGATCTGTCGCTGCGGCTGAAGAACCGCGAGATCGACCTGGTCATCGTCGTCAACATGTTCCTGACCGGGCTTCGACGCCACGACGCTCAACACGCTGTTCGTCGACAAGAACCTGCGTGAAGCACGGCCTGATCCAGGCGTACTCGCGCACCAACCGCATCCTCAACTCGGTCAAGACCTACGGCAACATCGTCTCCTTCCGCGACCTGGAGGACGAGACCAACGACGCCATCGCGCTGTTCGGCAACAAGGACGCGCGCGGCATCGTGCTGCTCAAGCCGTACGCGCGACTACTACGCCGAGTACGCGCGAACGGTCGCACGAGCTGCTCGCAGACGTTCCCGCTCGGCGAGCCGATCGTCGGCGAGGCAGCGCAGAAGGAGTTCATCGCGCTGTTCGGCGCGATCCTGCGGCTGCAGAACATCCTGACCGTCGTTCGACGAGTTCGCCGGCAACGAGATCCTGACCGAGCGCGCAGATCCAGGACTACCGAGCGTCTACCTCGACCTCTACGCCGAGTTCCGCAAGGACGACGACGCCGAGAAGGAGTCGATCAACGACGACATCGTCTTCGAGATCGAGCTGATCAAGCAGGTCGAGATCAACGTCGACTACATCCTGATGCTCGTCGCAGAAGTACCGCGACGAGCAGCGGCGACGGCGAGGACAAGGAGATCCGCGCCGCGATCGACCGCGCCGTCGACTCCAGCCCCACGCTGCGCAACAAGAAGGACCTCATCGAGGACTTCGTCGACTCGCGTCACCGCCGACGGCGAGGTCGACGAGGAGTGGCGGGCGTTCGTCGCGGCGCAAGCGCACCGCCGAGCTCGACCAGATCATCGCCGAAGAGGGCCTCAAGCCCGACGAGACGCGGGCGTTCGTCGACCACGCCTTCCGCGACGGCGCGATCCCGACGACCGGCACGGCGATCACCAAGATCCTGCCGCCGGTCGTCCCGCTTCTCCGCCGGCAACGCCCACGCCGCCAAGAAGCAGACCGTCCTCGACAAGCTCGCGGCCTTCTTCGACCGCTTCTTCGGGCTCACGTAGGCGTGCATCGAGGGTGCGCGGTAGGCGGCCGCGCCGCGGTCCCGAAAGCGCTGGACCTCCGATGTGCATCCGAACTTCGATGTCCTTTGCGTTCGGACGCCCTGTCGTGTTCGATCGAAGATCGACTGCGACTTAGTCGACACCGGGAGCTGCTCGGATTGGTGGCGGCGGTTGCCGTCTCGGACCACATGTAGGCGACGTCGGGCGACACTCGGTAGTACTGCTCGCTCGTACCGCCTGCGCCCCGTTTCCTTCGTTCGAACGGCGCATCGGACCGGCCGAACCGTTGGCGGACGGTTACCCCGAATTCCGCCGAAGTCGCCGCGATGTTGGGTGGGTTCTCGTCCAGTCAATCCCTGGATCGCTGACGAGGGCACCCAGGTGTCGGGCTGGGCCGAGCATTGGTCGAGAGTGGTGTGAAATCCGTCAGGTTGTCCACGTCGTTGCGGAGCCGGGCGATGTCGTCGGCGGTCCACGGCACTTCCGGGAGCTTGGGTGTCGCGCTCGTCTTTCGGACCTGTCGTACCGGTGCTACGACGAAGTCTTCGGCTTGGGCCAGCGGCCACAGCTGCGAGACCGTGACGATGACGTCTGTCGCGGCGCTGTAGGCCTGGACCCGCATCAAGGTGATGGAGATGTCCATCTCGGTAAGCCAGACAGCAGTGGCCGTCACGGACGTCGGAAACGATCCGGCGATCAGGACAATGCGTGGCTTGCGAAGTGTCTCTTCACTCTCGGCGAGCAACTCGGCGTGGCCCGTGATCTTTTCTTTTGCCTGGTCGTGGGTCAGATGGCTATGGCTTGTCCGCTTCAAGAACTCGGCGTGCGCGTCAGCGAGGGTGTCGACGTCGAAGCGAGACGCGTTGGCTGCGTACTTGACTGCCTGCATATCGACCGTGTCGGGCGCCGCGTCACGCTTGAGCTCGGCGACGATCAATCGCCCCTCCCGGTCTAGACCGATGACGTCGGGACGATGCCGTTCAGAGCCGGCCTTGGATTGCCACTTGTCGAACTCGCTCGTGATGATCAAGATGTCGGCGCCCAAGATCTCCGGATGCGCAATGATCCACTCTTGAAGGTGGTCACGCTCCTTAAGGCCTGGCTTCAGCCAGGGTGATCGGGGTTGCTGGGGCGGCGGCGTTGCCGTTCACGCTGAATACGAATTCCCGTTCTACGCTTGGACACTATGCGCGCGGCGTCCACGGCGCACCTGATCATCGCCGGTCGTCGGTGATCGAACGCTGTCGTCGTCAGATTCAGCGACCCCTCCGACACCTGGAAGCGCTCGCCAAACATCGGTCGGACGCCGACATTATCGCTTCGGGATGGCACTTCGACACGCGCGCTCAAACCCCGATCGCACCTGCTACTTGGTCCGCGGAGTCAAGATCATCGGGTAGCCATCTTGGTAGCCATTTGCTTCGTTCGCGATCGTTCGTGCTGTTCGATATTTGTCCGGCATATCCCTTACGTGGCAGGCAATTCGGACGTGGCCGAACGGCCGCGAATAATCGAACAGTCGGCTGGCAGTGTGGGGGTCAAAGACCGGTTGTGCCTCCGACATAGCCACCACTTTGCAGATGCGAGGCCGAGGCACCGCGCGGCTCACCGCCCGGCGGTGGCTTTGGCGCGGTGTCGTTCGACGAAGCGCGTCGCCTTGATGTCGAGATCGGCGACGAAGGCGGCGAGCTCGTCGCGCGCTGCTTCGGCGCGCGGACCCAGCCCCGTCCGCTCGTACACCTTCCAGTGCCGTAGCACCGGGAGGATGACGTCGTCGTGGTGCTGGCGCAGGTCGTAGATGCCGGCCTTGCTCATGATCACCGAGCTGCGCACGAAGTCCGCCATGCCGGCTCCGGGCATGGAGAAGCCGACGACCTCGTCGCGGATGGCTTCCATGGCCTGGTCGGCGTCGATGTCGAGCGCCGCGCTCATGAGGTTGCGGTAGAAGACCATGTGCAGGTTCTCGTCGGTGGCGATACGGCTCAGCAGCCGTTCGGCGACCGGGCAGCCCGAGGCTCTGCCGGTGTTGCGGTGCGACACCCGGGTCGCGAGTTCCTGGAACGAGACGTAGGCCAGCGCCTGCAGCGGTGTCTTGTCACCGGAGTCGTAACCGGTCGTCATCTGGGCCATGCGCGCGCGTTCGAGTTCCACCGGATCGACGCCGCGCGTCACGACGAGGTAGTCGCGCAGCGCGATGCCGTGCCGACCCTCCTCGGCCGTCCACCGTCCCACCCACTGACCCCACGCGCCGTCGCGCCCGAACCGCGTCGCGATCTCGCGGTGGTACGAGGGCAGGTTGTCCTCGGTGAGCAGGTTGACGATCATCGCCGTCTTGGCGACCGGGTCGAGGGCCGACTCTTCGGGCACCCAGTCCTCGCCACCGAGGAACGCGAAGTCCCGGCCCCGGCTCCACGGGATGTAGTCGTGGGGGTGCCATTCGCGAGCCAGACCGAGGTGGCGGTCCAGGTTCTCGGCGACGACCGGTTCGAGCTCGCGCAGCAGGTCCATCGGTCAAGGCTAGGCCGGTCCGGGGCTGCGGAGGAGGGCTCAATTGGCCTTCTGCCAGCCCGCGCGAGTCGCTGACATACGCGTCTTCACGCGACCGCGTGGCGAAGTCGCCAGGCAGATCGGCACGGAGCGGGTGGCTTAGGGTCAGTCTGTGTTGCTGTACCGCGCCACCGAAGTGGTCGCCTACCCACTGGTGCGGGCCTATTTCCGACCTGAGATCACCGGGCTCGACTTCGTGCCCCGAACCGGTGCGGTGATCATCGCTGCCAATCACCTGTCCGCTGCAGACGAGGTGTTCACGCCTGTCGCCGCCCGTCGGCAGGTCGCGTACTTCGCCAAGGCCGAGTACTTCACGGGACCCGGGCTGCGAGGTCGGTTCGTCGCGCGGACGTTCCGCGAGTTCGGGCACGTCCCGGTCGATCGTGCCGACCCGCGCGCAGCAGCCGAGACGATCGGCACAGGCGTCGAACTCTTGGCGCAGGGCAAGGCACTCGGCATCTACCCCGAAGGCACCCGGTCTCCGGACGGTCGGCTGTACAAGTTCCGGACCGGGGTTGCGCGCCTCGCGCTGCGATCCGGTGCGCCGGTGGTCCCGGTCGGGTTGGTCGGCACAGCCGACGTTCTCACCGTGGGGGACCGGCGTTGGCACCGGAGACCGGTCGAAGTGCATTTCGGTCCGCCGCTCGACTTTTCCGGTCGAGCCGAGGAGGAACGTTCGGCACGCGCGCTGCGTGAGATCACCGAGATCCTGCGCCGCGCGATTCAGGACCAGTCAGGTCAGCAGTACGTCGACTCCTATGCCAGTGAGATCAAATCGGCAAGCGGGCCGACCCGCTCGTAGGTATCGCAGACCCGCCAGTTAGCTAGCGCTACTGCGGGTCCAAAGACGGCAGGTTCACGACGATCGCCTCTTGTGTGCTGCGGGCTAGTACGACCACCGCTTCGGAGTTCGGGTCGTTGTTCTCCTCGCGGTGAGGTGTGTACGGCGGAACGAAGACGTAGTCACCGGCGCTTGCACGGATCCGTGTCTCGTCACCAGAGTCTGGATCGAGGAAGACGAACTCGGGGTTACCGCTCAGCACATATATTGCGGTCTCTGCCTCGCCGTGATGGTGATCAGATGATCGCGCGCCGGGCTGAACGTGAGTCTGACCCATCCAGAGTTTGGCTGAGCCCACCGTCTTCCCGCTGATAGCTGCGAACCGTTGCATGTCGCTCGTCTGAGCCGTGTCCGCGCTCAGCGCCGCCGCCGGCACATGTCGAAGCTCGGGATGAAATCCGTCGGTCATTCAATGATCCTGGCATTCGCCCGGGGCGCCCGCCATCGCCGCCGAAACTGCCGAGCGTGCCGCCATTCTTGATCATCCGTGGGTCGCGCTACTTCAGGGCGGGATGCATTTTGGCGAGGATCGGCAGCAGCATCGTCCGCGGAGTCGCCTGCGCGAACGCGGCAGCGACTCGGTTCGCGTTCCCCGGGATGACGACGAGGCGGCCCTTGGCCAGTCCGTCGATCGCGGCCTCGGCCACGGCCTGGGCGCTGACCCACATGATCTTCGGCAGCGCCGCTTCGAACTCCTCGTCGGTAAACCCGGCGGTCTCGCCGAAGCTGGTCTTCACCGGGCCCGGGCACAGGGCGGTCGCAGTGACTCCGGTGCCGCGCAGCTCGCCGGCCAGGCTCTGCGTGTAGGACAGGACGAACGCCTTGCCGGCGCCATAGGCCGCCTGCCCGGGCAGCGGCTGGAACGCCGCCGTCGACGCGACGTTGAGCACCGCACCCCGGCCCCGCTCGACCATCCCGGGCACGAACCGGCTGCACAGGTCGGCCACCGCGGCCACGTCCACCTCGATCATGTTCAGCTCGGCGTCCGGGTCGGACTTCGACACGGCCCCGAGCGTCGACAACCCGGCATTGTTGATGAGGATGTCGGGGGTGAGCCCGAGCGCCTCGACGCGGCCGAGCAGCAGGGCGCGGGTCGGTCGGTCGGACAGGTCGGCGGGCAGCACGAACGCGCGCTCGCCGAGCTCGTCGGACAGCGCCTCGAGCTTGTCGGCCGAGCGCGCGACAGGACGACCTGATGGCCGCGCCGGCACAACTCGCGGGCCATCTCGGCGCCGATACCGGAGGAGGCTCCCGTGACAACGGCGGCGCGGTTCGGGTCGGGGGGCGGCAGGCTCATGAGTTCAGCGTAGGACCGCTGGCGTCGGGCGACCTGCTCGAGCCGAAGCCCGCGGTGCCGGAGAGCTTGATCAGGAGCGCACGTGGCGCTCGACCGGCGTCGGGTGAGCGCTGGGTCGCGCCTGGTCGGCAGGTAGTGGATGGGCGATGTGGAAGCCTTGGGCTGACTCGCATCCGATCGATCGAAGCGTTTCGAGTTGGTGGGCGTGTTCCACGCCTTCGACGATCACGGGTAGTTCGAAAGTGTGCGCTGCTTTGATCATGAGCTCGAGCAGGGCGCGGGAGGATTGGTGCGTGGTGTCGAGGAAACTCCGGTCGATCTTGATGATGTCGATGGGGTAATGACGCAGCCGCGAGATGGAGCTGTATCCGGTGCCGAAGTCGTCGATGCTGATGGCCACGCCGAGCTCGCGCAGTAGATGGAGGTGGTGTATCGCTGCTAAGTCGTCGACAAGCACGGTCTCGGTAACTTCGAGGACGAGCTGCGCGGGGTCGAGGCCCGAAGCTGCCAAGGCGGCGCGCACGTCGCCGAGAATGCGGGGGGCACTGACGTGGCGCCCCGAGACGTTGACGGCGACGGTGAGCGGGCCCGCTCCCTCGCGAGTCCACACCGCGAGCTGGTGAGTGGCGCGTTGAAGAACCCACGCGTCGAGGTCGCAAATGAGATTGGACGTTTCAGCAACAGGAATGAAGGCAGCCGGCGCGAGCAAACCGTGTCCCGGTCGTCGCCAGCGCACAAGTGCCTCGTAGCCCTGCAAGTGACCAGTGGCCAGGCTGATGATCGGCTGGTAGAAGACGACCAACTCGTCGCGCGCAATGGCCAGCTTGAGGGCAACTTCCAGATCGCTATGTGCGGCAAGCTCCCGACGCAAGACGTCGCCGAACACTTCTACCCGTCCGCGGCCACCGGCCTTGGCGCGGTAGACCGCAGTGTCGGCCTCGTGGAGCAGGCGGTCGGGGTCGGTCGATCCGTCCTGGCAGACAGCCATTCCCACACTGGCGCCCACGGTGGCGCTCGTATCGCTGCTCAAGACGATGGGTTCAGCGACGGAATGGATGACGCGTTGGGCCACGTGCAACGCGTCAGCTTCGGTGCTCAGCTGCTCAAGCAGGATGACGAACTCATCGCCTCCGAGGCGTGCCACGAGGTCGCCCCCTCGCACGGCAGCATGTAGGCGTTGCGCGACCTCGCGCAGTACGAGGTCGCCGGCAGCGTGGCCGTGCGCGTCATTGACGCCTTTGAACCCGTCGAGGTCGACGAACAACAAGCCGGTCAAGTCCCCACTGCGCTGCGCCCGACTCAGCGCGGCTTGAATAGCCGTCAACGCCTGCACCCGGTTGGGCAAGTCGGTGAGCGCGTCGTGGGTCGCCTGGTGCGCCAGATCTGCCTGCAGCCGACCTCGTTCATTCTGCGCCGCAACGATCTGGTTGATCGCGACGCTCATCCGCGCGACAACGAGCAGAAAAATCACGACCGAGCCGATGATGACTGCCCAATAGTCAACCGGGAGTGCGGCCACGTGCTGTACAGCCAAAGTGACCGGCGCGACCAGACTGGCCAGCGCCAATACGCCGAGACGGCGACGCGTGAACCGGACATCATCGCCGCGAACCGGTAGCGATAGCGACCGCATGGACGGGTGCAGGGCCGCGGATCCCCACACCACGTAAGACGCGAGCCAAATGGCGTTGTAAATGGCCGTGCCACCTGCGGCCCACAGGTTCAACGCCGACTGCGCCGTGTCGCCTGCGATCAGCAATCCGGTCGCCGTGAACAACAGCCGATAGGAGGTCGTGCGAGCACCCGGTGTCATGTTCAAACGAACAAGGCCCCCGAGAAGCAAGACGTCTGCTGCGGGATAGGCAATCGAGACGATGCCCGCTGCTGACGAATAGTGCGCTGCCGCCAACGTCGGATGGGCCAGCACCACCCAGAAGAGCACGCCGAAACCCGCGGTGACGATCGTGCTGTCCAAGAACCCAGCGAGGTCACGTCGGGGCCGCCGGCCACGGATCAGCAGTGCCAGCGCGACCGCCAACAACGGGTATCCGCCGAGGTAGAACACATCGACCAGCGAGGGAAACGAGGAAACATGCTCAACGTCTGCACGCCAGCTGTCCAGAGCATCGCCCACCGCCCAGCACAATTCGCCGAACAACATGAACAACCAGGGCAGGCGTTGGGCGGGCCGGTGCAGACGTACGCCCCAGCCAATGGCGGCCACGCATGACAGACCCACCAGCTCGTAAACCGAGTCTTGCACGATGCCGGCGGGCGCAAGCAGGTAGCAGCCGATCGCGGCCGCGCCGGCCGCGAGATAGGTCCACCACAACCACCGACTCACATGACCTATATCGGCTCACGCCTGAAACATGTGAGTACATCTTGGCCACGGTTTCGATAAGGCTCTCGACCGAAATCGTGCGCCTTCAGTGCGTGAGGCTCGCTCATTCACCTTTGCTAGATATCGAGCGGCTCGCGGCGGCTGCGGCGTCGAACGATCACACCTCGATGTGCACAGCCCAACAATTTGAGGCGGCCGGTCGTCCGAGTGGTGGCCGGTCGTCCGGGTGGCGGCCGTCGCGTCAGTCCGCGGTCGGGGCGATGTCGGGCAGTTGCGCTAGAGCGCTGCCATGGCGCGGACGCCGGCGAGCTACCGTCCGGCTGACGCCTTGCGGGTAGTAGGTGGCGCGACGCTCGGCGATCTTCCGCAATGATCGATTCCAGGGGATGGCCGCTCGCTTATCGCGGTTGTGGGCCTGGCACAGGATCTGCCCGTTGCTGAGGTGCGTCCATCCGCCGCGCGAGTGCGGATGTATGTCGTCGGCCTCCAACTTGTCCGTGCTGGCGCACCCCGGTCAGCCAGCCGTGGTGTTCGCAGCGATTCCTGCGTAGGCGAGCAGTGTGGCCTTGTCGCGACTGGTGAACAGCCGGACCTTGTCACGCGGACCGCTATGGATGGCCACCCGCGCGGACCGCACCGCGGCGACGACGAGAGCCAGCGCGATGAAAGCCGGAACCCACGGGTCGGTCGCGGCGAGGTGACTCAGCCCGGTCCAGAAGCCGTGGAGACGGCGTGGGTCAGATCGGTGGCCGCAGGTGACGGCGACGAGACGGTGGGTGACGGCGACATGTGGGGCTCTCCAACACGACTGCGGCCCCCGCCGACTGCAAGATCGTATCCGTCGCACCGTGGCAGGCCTAGGGCCTGCCGTCACATCAGGTGAGGCCGTCGGACGGCGCGAGCTCTTCGGCATACGGAGTGCTGCCGCCGAACATCGCGGCGAGCAGCGGCCCCACTTCGTTGGCCAGCCACCCGACGGCGTCCAGGGCCTGGTTCAGCACCGGTGCCGTCATGCCGATCGGGCTGACCGTCTGCGACACCAGGGCCAAGCCATTACGGAGGTCGACGCGCGCGGACAGCGAGCGATTCTGGATCTGGTTCAGCTCGGTCAGCAGTTTGGCCGACGGCCGCAGCCCGTGGGCCGCGTGCGCGAAGACCCGCACCATCCGCGGCTCGCTGTCGAGCACCGATACCCAGCAGGCCGCCGTCCCGCAGCGGAACGGCACGTCACCGTCGTCATCCACCGGCACGGTGCCGCTCTGCCAGATGTCCTGCAGCAACTGCCGAACATGTGACTGCACCCAGATCTGCTCGCTCATCGGCGCCTCCCCAACCACGAGGAGCGTCGCACCGCCTACCGACAATTTCAGGTGACGGGTCGCGATCCGTGGATCGGCAACTATCCGTGGCGTTTCGCGCAACGCCGGTGGGCGTACCGGTCGCCGCACGTGCTGGCACTTTTCGAGCCGCAAAAACCTGGCCTGCATGGAACACTGTGCCGCGTGCGCGGCACCCTGGTCGGTCGCGACGCCGTGCTCGAGCACGCCTTTGACGCGCTGCAGACCACCGGCCGGGTGCTGATCGACGGGCCGGCCGGCATCGGCAAGACCTCGTTGCTGCAGGTGCTGATCGACCTCGCGACCGAGCAGCACATGCTCGTCCTGCGCTGTGCGCCGACCGAGACCGAGGCCGCGCTCCCGCTGGCCGCACTGGCCGACCTGCTCGCTCCGCTGACCGACGACCTGGACGATCTGCCGGCGCCGCAACGCCATGCGATCCGCTCGGCGTTGTTGCTGGAGGACGATGCGGCACCGGTGGACGAGCGGGCGCTGGCCTCGGCCGTGCGGGCCGTGCTCGACGCGGCCGCGGAGCGCAGCACGGCCGGCGTGCTGGTCGCCGTCGACGACGCGCCCTGGCTGGATCCGCCCACCGAGCGTGCGTTGCGTTTCGCGCTGCGCCGCTCGTCGGACCGCGTGCGGGTGGTGGTGACCCGACGGATCAGTGAGCGCATCGACGCGCGCGTCCCGCTCGAGCTGGATGCCCGCACCCCCGTCGAGCGGCTGAGCCTGTCGCCGCTGGGTGTCGGCCCGCTGCACCGCCTGCTCGCACAGCGCTTCGACGTGCTGCTGAGCCGGCCGCTCGTCGTGCGGCTGGCGCACGAATCCGGCGGCAACCCGCTGCTCGCGATCGAGCTCACCCGCGCGGTGTTGCGGCTGCCGCGCATGCCCGGGCCCGGCGTCGACCTGCCCGTCCCTGCGTCGATGCACGAGCTGGTCGATGCGTCCCTGGCGACGTTGCGGCTCGAGAGCGTGCGGGCGGTCCGGCTCGCCGCGCTGCTGTCCGCCCCGCACCTGTCCGACCTGCGCGCAGCAGGCGTGGCACCGGCTGCCCTCGACGCGGTGGAGGAGGTGGGCCTGGTGACGGTGGACGAGGCGGCGTTCGTCCGCTTCGCCCATCCGGTGTACGCCAGCGCTGTGCGGGCCAGCATCCCGGCAGGATTGCGCCGGCGCTTGCACGCGTTGCTCGCGGAATCGAGCACCGACCGCGACGAGCGCGCGCGGCACCTGGCGCAGTGCACCACCGACCCGGACGATCACGTCGCCACCGAACTCGCGGCGGCCGCCGAACGTGCCCGCGCGCGCGGCGCCCCGGACCTGGCCGCCGAGTTCTACGAGCACGCCGCCGCGCTCACCGCGGACGGCACGCAGGCGACGGACCTGCGCCTGCGGGGCCTCTACTGCCTGTTCGACTGCGGCAACTACCCGCAGGCCGCCGAGCAGGCCGACGCCCTCGCCCAGACCGTGGACGGGGATCTGCTCGCCGAGGCGCTGCTGCTGCGGGCCGCCATCGCGTTCAGCGTCGACGACCTGCCGCTGGCGACGGCCACGGCGCAGCGCGCGCTCGCCGCGGCGACGCCGTCGTCGCGCCTCGCCGGCCGCATCCACGCCCACCTGGCGGTGTTCGTCGACGTCGCGGGACCGGCGCGCGAGCATGCCGAGGCCGCGCTTGCACTGCTGGACAAGGAGGAGTCAGCCGCAGCGGGCCGCGATCCGCGAGGAGCCGGCGTGCTGGGCCGCACCGACCGCGCGCTGCTCGCCTCCGTGCTGATGCTGGTGTTCCTCAACGAGGTCCGCACCGGTCTGCCCCCGCGGGTGGACGTGCTGGATCGGGCCCTGGCCATGGAGGCCGGCGAGCCGTCCTGGCTCGCCGGGACGATCCCGGCGATCTGGTGGAAGGGCCTCGACCAGCACGCGCGCGCCCGCGACCGGCTGGAGTCGATGCTCGACACAGCGGCCGGCGCGGGCGACGAACCGCTGCAGCACGAGCTGATGGAGCACCTCGCCGAGACCGAGACCCTGGCCGGCAACTTCGAGCGGGCCGCGGCGTGGATCGACGGTGCGCGCGAGCTGGCCGCCCAGCTCGGGGCCGGCGTCGCCGCCGAGCGGTGGCTCGGCGGGATGCTCGACGCGCTGCGCGGCAGGCTCACCGAGGCGCGCGTCGCGGGCGACGCCGGCCTGGCCGAGGCCGCCGTGTCCCAGGACCCGTGGCTGCACCGGATCAGCCTGCAGCTGACCGCCTTCGTCGCGCTCGCCGACGGGCGCGCCCACGACGCGGCGTCGGCCTACGCCGAGCTGGCGGCGGCGATGGACGCCAACGGGCTCGCCGAGCCGCTGGCGTCGCGCTTCGAACCGGACTGGCTGGAAGCCTGCGTCGGCATCGGCGACCTGACGACGGCGACGGTGGCGTTCGACCAACTCGCGTGCCGCCATGACCGGTTGCCCCGGCCGTGGACGACGCTCGCGCTCGCGCGGTCGCGGGTGCTGCTGGCCAGCGCGGCGGGCGAGGACACGGCGGCACTCATCGACGCGCTGCTGCTCGCCCGTGACGCGACGCCGGACGACGTGCTGCCCTTCGACCGGGCCCGCTGCCTGCTCGTCGCGGGCCTGGCGCACCGGCGCGCGCGACGCAAACGCGCGGCCCGCGAGGCGCTGCTCGCCGCCGCCGCGGAGTTCGACGCGCTCGGCGCGGTGTCCTTCGCCGCCCGTGCCCGCGCGGACGCCGACCGCACGGGCGGGCGCATCGTCACGGCGGACGAGCTCTCGTCGTCCGAGCTGCGCGTGGCCGAACTCGCCGCCACCGGTGCCACGAATCGGACGATCGCCGACACCCTGTTCATCAGCCCCAAGACGGTCGAGGCCAACCTCGCCCGCATCTACCGCAAGCTCGCCATCGCCCGGCGGGTGGAGCTCGCGACCGCGCTGCAGGCCCGCGCCGAGCGTCAGACGTAGGGAATCGCCCGATTCGTCGAGGGTGCCGTCGGACCCAAGCTTGGCTGCGCAACCGGGCAGCCGAGAGGAACGACGTTGATCAGACACCTGCGGACCTTCGTGGTGGTGGCGGCACCGCAGCCGCGCTCACCGCCTGCGGCAGCAGTTCGGGCGGCACCTCGGCGGCGCAGTCGCGGCTGTCGCAGATCAGTGCCGCGACCCACCCGACGGCGACATCCTCGGCGCCGACCGGCCCGAAGATCGACCTCGCGGCCGTCGACGCGTGTGCCCTGCTCACCCCGGCCGACGCGAACAGCGTCGCCCACGCCGAGAGCGCTGGACGAGTTCCAGACGGCATCCACGGTCTACGCGTTCACGGCGACGAAGCAACCCGACGCCAAGGGCGCGAGCTGCACGTTCTCGATCAAGGCCCCGCAGGGCGAGGACGGCGAGGGTTCCGCCGCCTTCCACGTCCGATCAGCAGCCGGCTTCGCGATGCCGCCCGACGGGCAGCCGATCAGCGGGCTCGGCACCGAGGCCTACGACACCGGTGACTCCCCGGTGGTGCGGCTCGGCAACGTCGTGATCACGTCCGACGACAACTCGTTCTCCGACGACTTCACCGTCTCCTTGCTGCGCAAGATGATCCCGAAGCTCAAGTAGCGCGCCGAGATGAGCCAGCTCTTCGTCGTCGAGCGCTATGACGACACCGGCACCCCGGGCCGCGAGCAACCGCTGCCCGCCCCGCCTTCGGACGTGCACCTCGTCTACGCCGTCCGCGTCCCGGCCGACGACGTCGTGCTCGCCCTGATGGAGGGCACCGACGAGCGCACGCGTCAGCGCGGCGTTGACGACGGCGGGGTGGCGGGTCGACCGCATCACCCCCGCGACCTGGGCACGGCCCGGCGAGGACGGCGCGTCATGACGCCGCGGCCGCTACGCGGCTGGTCGCGCCGGTCGCTGCTGCTGGTCGCGGTGTTCGGCGTGACGGCGTGCACCGGATCGACGCCGCATGCGTCGCATTCGAGCCGGCAGCACGCCGAGCTCGACGGCCGCACCGATCCAGGTCGGCGGCACCCGCACGTTGACGGGCACCGAGCGCTCCTTCGGGCCCAGCGTCGGCACGATCCCGGGCGCCGTCTACCAGCCCGACGTCGTGCTCGTCGGCGGCGGGGCGAACGCGATCGTCGGCGCCCTGGACAACGGCCTGGTGTGGACCGTGAAGGGCAGCGCACCGGGTGCGCGCAAGCTGGCCGTCGGCAAGATCATGGTGGCGACGGCGCTGGCCACCGGCCGCGTCGAGCACGTCCAGCAGGTGGACGGCAACGTCCAGGTGACGCTGGCGCCGGTGGGGCTCACCGACGTGTTCAAGACGCTGCACGTCGCGTCGTCGTCGCCGGTCACCTTGCAGTCACCGCTGGCCTACAGCTACGACGATTCGCCGCTGACGTCGACGGACGGTGACACCGGGACGAGCGCCAACCCGACGTCCGGCCCGGTGAGTGTGCCGCCGAGCGCGCCCGCCGAACCGCACTTCGCCGCCGCACCCGTGGCCGACCCCTCGGTGCCGCCCGGCGTGCCGTCCGTCGCCCTGCCGCAGCCGACGCTCCAACCCACGGCGGTCAAAAAGGGGAAGTTCGAGCTGACGCCGTACTGCTGCTACCCCTCCGAGGGCGTGCACATCGCCTACAACGAACCCACCGGGCGGATGGCGGCCACGGTCGGCGTCGTGATGGGCAGCAAGCCGCTGGTCGACTTCCACATCGACATCGACTTCGGCGGACTGCAAGGAGGCCGTGTTCGAACTGAACGGGCCGAAGGCCATCGAGTTCCGCTTCGACGCGGCCACCAAGGACGTCAGCGGCAACTACCAGAGCCCGACCCTGCGAGTGCCGCTCGCGTTCACCTTCCCGATCGCCGGCATCCCGTTCACCGTGGAGCTGACCCAGTCGGTGCACGCCTCCATCCAGCTGGCGGGCCAGGCCGACTTCTCCTCGATCGGCGAGTACCGCATCACCGGCAGCCTCGGCTTCGCCTACCGCAACGGCCATTTCGGCGCCAGCAAGCCGACCTTCAGCAGCGAGATCAGCTCGTTGCAGAACGCGGCGTCGTACTCGGTGGGCATCAACGCCCTGAGCATCGGTTACGGCGCGCACTTCTCCATCGGTATCGGGGTGCTCGGCTTCAACGGCGGCCCGTATTTCGACCTCGACGCGAACCTGGCCATCGACAAGGACGGCAGCCCACCGGAGACGTCGCTCACCGCCGGGTGCACCACGGCGCGGGTGTACGTCAACGGCACGGCCGGGGTCGGCTACACGATGCCGAAATCGCTCGCCACCGTCGTCAACTCGTTCCTGAGCCTGTTCAACGCGTCGCCCATCGCGCCGACGGGTGGCCGCAGCTTTCCGCCGTTCAGCATCTGGAATCCCGGATTGGGCAAGCGATGCCTGCACCGATGAGGAGTCGTTCGATGAAGCGAATTGTTGCCCTTGTGCCGTTGGCCCTGGTCCTGGCCGCGTGCGGCACGTCGACGAGCGGCGGGTCGGCGACGACGACGGTGACCCGCACGGTGACGGCGCCTGCCACCGCGCCCGCGGCCGCGCCGGCATCGGGGCCGCGGACCCGGCGGGGGCGTCTGCGACATCCGCGGCCTCCGCTGCCGCTCCGGACGCCTGCTCGCTGCTGACCCAGGCAGAGGCGGAGAAGGTGGCCGGCACCAAGCTGATGAAGCCGGTCGGCGCCGGTAAGAACGCCGCCGGCGCGTTCGTCCAGTGTCAGTTCACCGGTCCGACGAGCGGTCCGACCGCGCAGGTCGAGGTGTACGTCGGCGACGGCGCCCAGCAGCAGCTGCACATCGATCGCGACAACCTCAAGCACAAGTTCACGACCGTGCCGGGTGTCGGCGACCAGTGCCTGCAGGAGGACGGCTTCATCGTCGTGCAGAAGAACGGGCTCTGGGCGTCCATCCACCTGGTGCGGCTCAACGACCCGAAACTGGACGTGGCACCGCTGCAGACCGGGATGAAGGAGCTCGCCGCGCGGCTGCCCTGACCGAGCGACACGCGACAACTCTTCGTGCGGTGGCTTGGCAGGCCTGTGTTCGCGCGCATACAGTTTCACCGCTTCACCTGTTCTCGATCGACATCGGCAGAGCGAGAACAGCCACCCGCCTGGAGAACGCCGTGAGTTCACCGCTGTCCCGCTGGATCGTCGCGGTGCTGGCGGCCGCTGCGGTGTGCGTCGGGACGGCGAACCTCGGCCAGCCGGTGGCAGGCGCAGCCACCGCGTCGAGCGCGCCGGCTGTCACCCGCCAGCCGGCGAGCGGCGTCGTCCGACCGCACATCACCCGCCAGCCGCGCAGCCGCCACGCAGCCACCGGTCACCGGGTATGGCTTTCCGCAAGGGCGAGCGGGGTCCCGACACCGACTGTGCACTGGCAGCGTTACCGGCGCGGTCACTGGAGATGGATCCACGGTGCGACGCACCGGAGGCTGCGGGTGAAGGCCAGCCGGTCGGCCGCCCGCTACCGCGCGGTGTTCCGCAACGTTGCGGGATCGGCAGCGACATGGATGGCGATCGTCGCCAGCTGACGGCCCGTGCGCTCGTCCTGAGCACAGCCTCGCCTCGGGAAGTGCCACGGATATGTGGCGATCGGCAACTATCCGTGGCGTCTCGCGCGAGGGCGGTGTGCAGCCGCGAGCGGGCGCCGGCGGCGGTCGCTGTCTAGGAGCTCGAGGCGGCGACGAACACGTCGTCCGGTTCGTTGGCGGTGATCGTCGTCGCGGTGCGGGTGAACGGGAACGTGGTGTAGAGACCGCCACCCTGGCTCGTGCCTGCCTTCGCGGTGGAGGCGGTGTTGCCGGTGACGCGCGAGTGCGTCAGACGCAGCTGCACCGGCGGACCGGACAGCAGCGCGCCGTTCCAGATGCCGCCGCCTTGCGATGTCGCGGCCGGCCCGGCAGTCCGGACGGCATTTCCGCCGACGGTGACGCCGTCGAGGTCGAGCAGGCTGTTGTTGATCACTCCGCCGCCGGTGCCGGTCGCCGCGTCGGTCGCGCTGTAGGCATAGGCGCAGTTGCCGGTGATCGCAGAGTCGGTCACGGTCACGTGCCGGGGGTCGTCGGAGAAGTCGTAGACGGCGAGGCCGCCGCTGACCCCGGCCGGGCCGGTGCGGCTGATCGAGGTCGAATGGTTGTCGGAGATGCGGGATCCGGTGATGCGGGCCGGCCCGTCGAACTCGACGGCGCCGCCGCTGAAACCGGCGTCCGCGTCGGTTGCGGCGTTGTCGTACGCCGAGTTGTGGACGAAGTCGGTGCGGTCGATGGCCACGGTGCTGTCTCCGGCCAGCAGCGCCGAGTCGAACGCCACCGGCTCGCCGTGCGGGTCGACCGCCTTGATGCTGTTTCCTGCCAGGCGGCTGCGGGTGATCGTCGCGTGAACGTCGTCGCCGATGTGGATGCCGCCGGAATTGGCGTTCATGTCGATCACCACGCCGCCCTGGCCGTAGACGGGCCACGAGGTCACCAGGTCGGCGGAGTTGTGCGAGACCGACGTGTTGCTGACCCGCAACGTGCCGGCGTCGACGAACAGGCCGCCGCCCTCGGCGTAGCGGCCGATGCCACCCTGCGGACGCGCATCATTGTCTGCCACGGTCGAGGAGATCAGCGTGAGCGAGCCGATCTGGCTGTAGATCCCGCCGCCGTCCGCGTCGCTGAGTCGGCCGTCGACGACGTTGTCCTCGATCCGACTGTCGGTGATGGTCATCCGGCCGGAGTTGAAGATGCCCCCGCCGGCGCCGATGGCGAACGGGCAGGTTCCCTGCGGGCACACCGGGTCGCCCGGGTCGTGGCGGGTCCGCGTCGCACTGGCGCGGTTGCCGTGCACCCACACGCGGGCGAGGGTGACGGTGGCGCCGACCTGGCCGTCAGGCGTCGGGACGTAGAGCCCGCCACCGAAGCCGCGCGCCCGATCAGGGGTCGCCGTGCCGTTGGCGTTTCCGCCGGTCAGCGCGAGGTCGGCGAGGGTGACGACGGGATTCGAGCCGTTCGCGTGCCGGGTGACCGTAACGACCGGGCCACCGCCGACGATCGCCGTGCGTCGTTCTCCGGCGCCGATCAGGTGCACGCTCTTGGCGATCGTCACGCCGCCGCGGAAACGACCCGGGCCCAGCAGGATGGTCTCGCCGTCCGCCGCCTGTGCAAGCGCCGCACGCAGTGTCGGCAGGCACCCCGAGCGCGCCCCGACACACTCGGTCGGCCTCGGGCTCGCCGATGCGGAGGCAGGCAGCAGCACCACCGCGGTCGCAGCGACCGCGGCGGCCGAGATCACCACACGCGTCATCCGGGCACGCCGCACAGTGCCACCGCGCCCACCGACAAGATCGACACTGCTCACGGAATCCCCCTCTGATCGTGCGTACCGTGCGACTGTGCTCGATCCGGGCCCCGCTGTCGTCCTCCTCAGGGAGGATCTGCCCCACAAGTAGTCGTTCTCCCGCCAGGACTCTTCGAAGAACTCACCGTGCGTGCCAGCTGCTTGACCCTCCAGCGTCGAAGCTCCAGACTCCGCTGGACTCGTTGCTCGAGAGGTGAGCGGAATGACCGATGCGCCGAAGCCACCGCCGATTCCCGTGCCGCTGAGCGCCGAGGAGAAGAAGAGCATCAAGCAGTGGCAGTGGGTACTCGTCGGCCTCGGGCTGTTGGTCGTCGGACTGGCATTCCTGCTGCAGTACTGGGCGATCCGCCAGACGACGGTGACCACCGTCGACAAGACGGCCACCAAAACGGTGACCACCACCGCCGGTACCGCGATTCCCAGCACACTGGTGACCACCTGCCTGGGTGGCGGTGTGGTGCTGCTGCTCGCCGGCTGCTTCTACGGCCGGATCACCAAGATCTCCTGGAACGGCGCCGAGGTCGATCTGTCCGGAACGGAGTCCGCGGACGTCAAGGACGTGGCCGGCAAGGTCGCAGGAGCGAAGGCACCCAAGGACGCGGTCAAGCAGAAGCTCATCGAGGATCGATCCGTGGCGTTCGCCCAGAGCGCGAAGGCGCTGACCCTGCAGGGCGTGGCACCGCAGGCGGTGGCACAGCTGCTCGGCGTATCCGATCAGGAGGTCGCCGCCCAATCGGAAGGCTCGCTGCTCACCCGGACTGCGGTCGCGGCAGCAGTGAAGTCCGTCGGCCTGGCTTGACGGCACTGCTCTGCAAGTCACAGCCTGCGGCCGCCGGTGCACACCGTGGTGTCGGCAAACGCCACCGATAGGTGGCGATCGGCAACTATCCGTGGCGTTTGGAGAGAGGACGGCCTACCGACCGGCGAGTGCAGGCTCCGGGATGCCGTCCTCGCGCGAATCGGCGCCCTCGGCGTTCAACTGCGGCAGGATCCGGTCCAGCCAGCGCCGGCAGCCACCAGTTGGCCGGCCGAACAGGTGCATCAGGGCCGGCACCAGGACGGTGCGGACGATGAAGGCGTCGATGATGATCGCGCCGGCCAGGCCGATGCCGAACTGCTTGATGATCACGTCGTCGCCGAGCGCGAACGACGCGAAAACCAAGATCATGATCAGCGCGGCCGCGGTGATGACCCGGCCGGTCTCGGCCTGCCCGAGGGTGACGGCGTCGCCGTTGTCGCGCCGGCGCAGCCACTCCTCGTGTATCCGGCTGACCAGGAACACCTCGTAGTCCATGGACAGCCCGAACAGGATCGAGATCATCAGCACCGGGATGAACACCTCGACCGGGCCGGTCCGACAGATGCGGAACAGCGAGTCGCCGCCAGCCCCACTCGAAGACGGCGTTCATGATGCCGAGCGCCGCGCCGACCGACAGCAGGTTCATGACCGAGGCGACCAGCGGCACCAGCAGGCTGCGGAACACCGCCATGAGCAGCAGGAACCCGAGGATCACGACCACCGCGATGAACGGGGATCAGCTTGACGACAGCACGTGCGCGAAGTCGACCTGACCCGCGGTGAGCCGCCGACGAGGACGTGCACGCCGGTGCCGGCTTCTGCCTTCGGCAGACACGTCGTCGCGCAGGTGGTTGACCAGGTCGGTCGTCTGCCTCGCCTGCGGGCTGGTCGACGGGAAGAGGTTGGCGATCGCGACGTGCCCGTTGGGGCTCAGCGACCGGCGGCGTCGACCGAAACGACCCCGGGCTCGGTCGACAAGCCCGTGCACGATCGAGGTGAAGGTCGACGCGTCCGCGGGCGACGGCAGCTCCGCGACCAGCTGCAACGGGCCGCTGAAGCCGGGCCCGAAGCCCTTGGCCAGCAGCGTCGTAGGCCTGCCGGCGTGGTGCTGCCGGACGGGTCGCTGCCGGCGTCGTCGAGACCGAGGCGCAGCGTGAAGACCGGCAGCGCGATCAGCGCGACCACGAGCCAGCGCCGCGACCGCGGGCACGCACCGGATGCCGCTCGAGCAAGCGCGCCCAGCGGCACCAGCACGCGTGCCGAGCGTCCTCGCCGTGCGGGCCGCTCGCTCGCGCAGGTCGCGGCGCTCGCTGGCGGCTGAGTACCCGCGCATCCCGACGAAGCCGAGCAGCGCCGGCAGCAGCGTCAGCGACGCGAGCATCGTCAGCGGCGACGGTGACCGCGGCGGAGACCGCGACTCCGTAGAGGAACGACAGACCGAGCGCGAACTGGCCGAGCAGCGCGATGCAGACGGTGAGCCCGGCGAAGAACACCGCCCGGCCGGCGGTGTTGACCGCCGCTGACGCCGCTTCCTCGACGCTGTGCCCGCCTTGAGCGCGTTGCGGTGCCGGGTGACGATGAACAGCGCGTAGTCGACGCCGACGCCGAGCCCGATCAGGACGCCGAGGATCGTCGCGAAGCTGGCGACCGAGAAGCACGTGGCTCAGCAGGCCGGTGACCGAGTAGCCGATCCCGATCGCGACCAGCGCGGTGATGAGCGGCAGGAACGCGGCGAACAGCGCGCCGAACGCGAGGCCGAGCACGATCAGCGCGAGGACGATGCCGATGCCGGTGCTCGGGCCGCTGCCGCTGCTGCTGCACCTGCTCGATGTCCTGGCCGCCCAGCGCGACACGGTGAGCGTGGCGTCGCCGCTGCGGCCTTGGCGGTGGAGATGACGTCGTTGACAGCGCCGACGGGGTTCTGGCCGATCTGGCCGTCGAAGATGACGGTCGCGAAGGCGACGGTGCCGTCCTTGCTGATCTGCCGCGCCCCGGCGGCCGCGTACGGGCTGATGACCGCGCGCACATGCGGCAAGACGGCGATCTTGGTCAGCGCCGCGCTCGCGCGCTTCTGGACCGCCGGGTCGCGCAGCGGTGCCCGAGCTGACGGTGAAGCACGATCTGGTCGGAGCTGCCCGACGCGGCCGGGAAGTCCTTCTGCAACAGCGATAGCGCGGTAGCCGACTCGGTGTTCGGCAAGCGTGAACTTCGTCGAGAAGGCGCTGCCCGCGACGGCGCTCAGCAGTGCGCTCAGCACCAGCGCGAGGAGCCAGCCGGCGACCACCACCCGACGACGCCGAAAGCACCACCCGCCGAGGGCCTTCACCGGGGGTCGCCGGGCGCGTCGGAAGCGAGGGAAATCAGGGCCACGGGAGTCTCCAGGAGACGGATCGCGGTGCAGCGCCGGCCATTGACAGCCGGGCCTTGTCCGAGTTTCCGACGCTACTGCAGCGGATCTGTCAGCCCGGCCGCGGTGGGTCGGCCGCGCCGATCACGTGCGCTCCGGCTGGACGGAGCCCGCCCTGCTGGCGGTGGCATCGTCGTGCAGGTGGGCCGGCCCGACGGTCCAGCCCGCGGGAGGCGGGGCGACGAGGACGTGGTGGACAAAACGGGCGACGGCTGGGGTGTGGACTCGATTGGGGTTCCACTGCAACGTGAAGGCCACGTCGTAGCCCGGCTCGAGCGGCCGGATCACGGTCTCGGCATGAACGGTGGTGAGCGAACCGATCAGCATGATCCAGTCGAGTTCGGGTTGATCCATCCACCGTGCAGCGGCGAGGTCGGTGGCGACGAGCGGTGATCGCGGTGGGTCGATCCGCGCGTCGCGCAGCGCCTGTTGCTGGACGAGTGCCCACGCCGGGAACAGCGCCGCCGCGGTCATGCCCAGGACGTCGTGGGCCAGTTGGGTGAGTGAGACCGTCGCCTGTGCGGCGAGCCGGTGCTGCGGGCGCAGCCCGACGAGCATCGGCTCGAAACAGAACACCTCGTTGGTCACGCCGTCGCGGTCGGGCAGCAGCCCGCAGCTGATGGCGACGTCCACACTTCCGTCGGCCACCGCCTGCAGCAACGTCGGCAACCACATTTGCGATTGCACGATCTCGACACCCGGCACCTGTTCAGCGAACGACTGCCGCAGGTGCGGTGCGAGGGTCGGCGCTGCCGGCGGCGTGATTCCCAGCCGCACCGTCCCACCGTCACCGCCCGCGATCCGCCGGATCGCGGTGGACGCGGCGGCGACATCGTCGAGGATCGTCTTCGAATGCTGCAAGAGCTCGGCGCCGGCCTCGGTCAGGGCGACCCGCCGAGTGGTGCGCGTGAACAGCGGGGTGCCCAGCTCTCGTTCGAGGCGGCGAACCAGATCACTGATGGTGGGCTGACCGATGAACAGCTTCTCGGCCGCGCGACCGAAGTGCAGTTCAGTGGCCACAGCCACGAACGCCTCGAGCTGCCGCAACTCCACGTCGCCAAAAGTAGTGGTGCGCGACCCGGTTCGGGCGGCCGCGGAACGCATTGATCGCGCCAGCCGATCAGCGTGTTCCTGGATCGCCCCTTGGTCCGCGTCCAGCGCCCGCCCACGCTGACACGTGACTCCCCATCGACGGACAGGTTTGCACATGACCGCACCAAGAATCCCGTTGAACCTCTTCGGCATTCCGTTCGGGCTCGCCGGGCTGGGCGAGGCCTGGTCGACGCCGGCCGGCTTCGGTCACGCGCCGCACGTCGTCGCCGAGATCATCCTGTCGCTGTCCGCGGCGTCCTGGGCCGCGGTCCTGGTTGGCTACCTGCGACAGCTGGTCGGCGACCGGACAGTGATCGCCCGCGATCTGCTCGATCCCGTCGCCGCGCCGTTCGCGTCGCTGTCGTTGATCACGCCGATGATCCTGACCGGTGTCGGGCTGTACCCGCACGCCGAGACGGCGGGCCGCGTGTCCACCGACGTGTTCCTGGTGCTGACCGTCCTGCTCGGCGGCTGGTTCACCGGCCAGTGGATCTACCGGCCCGTCGCCCTGGACACGTTCCACCCGGGTTACTTCCTCCGACCGTCGCCGGCGGGTTGATCGCCTCGGCGGCGGCGGCCGCGGTCGGGCAGCGCCAGCTTGCCGAGGTCATGTTCGGGCTGGGCGTCGCTGTGCTGGCTGGTGCTCGGATCGATCATCCTCGGTCGATTGCTGTTCCGGCCGATGCTGCCGGTCCCCCTCCAACCGACTCTCGCCATCGAGGTCGCCCCGGCTGCGGTGGCAAGCCTGGCCTGGTTCGAGATCCACGGCCGGCACATCGACATGGTGAGCGCATTCCTGGCCGGCTACGGCCTGCTCATGGTCATCGCTCAACTGCGGCTGTTGCCGGCTTACCGGCGCCTGCCCTTCATGCCGAGCACCTGGGCCTTCACCTTCAGTTGGGCGGCCGTCGCCAGCGCCACGCTCGTCTGGTTGCAGACTTCCCACGCGAGCGGTCATCGCGCAGGGGAGTACCTGGTGTTGAGCGCCGTCACGCTGCTCGTCGCCGCGATCACGGCTCGCACCGTGATTGCCATCGGCCGCCGGCAACTGCTGCCTGCGCGGTCCGCGCCGAGCACGGCGACCCCTCCGCCCGGGATCTACCCGCCGGCACGGGCAGCTCAGCGCGTGCCCAGCCCCTGAGCGAGCCGGCAACTACAGCGCGGCCCTGGTTCTGCAGGGCACCGATATACGAGGATGGTGGGGTCGAACAGCGGCAGGTGAGGGAAGTTCGGGGAGCCAGTGGACAGCGAAGACGGCTCAGTGTCGACCATGACTTTCGACGAGGCCGGCGTGACGGCCAAGGAGGCGCTGGTCGCCTCCGGGCATGCGTTCGCCATCGGTGATGCGCGGGCGCCGGACTGGCCGCTCGTGTGGGTGAACCCTGCCTTCGAGAAATTGACCGGCTACCGCGCAGCGGATGTCGTCGGTCGCAACTGCCGCCTGCTGCAAGGTCCGGACACGGACCGGCTCGCCGCCGCGCGGATCAAGGCGGCATTGGATGCCGGGGTGGCGGTCACCGAGACGTTGCTGAACTACCGCAAGGACGGCAGCAGCTGGTGGAACCAGGTCACGATCAGCCCGGTGCGTGACAACGACGGAACCGTGACGCACTTCGTCGGCGTGCAAAGCGATGCCGGGCCGCGGATCGCAGCCGCCCGGCAACGCGACGATGCGCAGGCCCGCCTCTACGCCAGTGAGCACGCCGCGGCGCTCGCTCTGCAGCGCAGCCTGCTGCCGGCACTGCCCACACTCGACGGGCTCGAGCTGGCTGCCCGCTACATCCCCGCATCGGACACCGCGGAGGTCGGCGGGGACTGGTACGACGTCCTGCCGCTGCCCGGCGGCAGCACCGGTCTCGCCATCGGCGACGTCATGGGCCACGACATGCGAGCTGCCGGCGCGATGGGACAGCTCCGCTCGGTGCTGCGGTCCTACGCGTGGGAGGGCCATGGCCCGGCCGAGGTCGTCGACCGGCTCAACCAACTCGTCTGCGCCTTGGGCATGGCGCAACTGGCCACCTGCGTGTACGCCCGCCTCGAACCGGCGCGCGACGGCCGGCCGGCCCGGCTGCGCTGGTCGAACGCCGGCCATCCGCCGCCGCTGATGAAGACGCCGGACGGATCGGTGCAGGCGCTCACCGAGGCAGCCAGCCTGCTGGTGGGTGTCACCACTGCCGGCGTGTCCGCGATGAACGAGCGACCCAGCGCCGTGCGCGACGTCCCGCGCGGATCGGTGCTGCTGTTCTACACCGACGGCTTGATCGAAGATCATCACCACCAGGACCTCGACGTCGGCATCGCCACCCTGCGCGCCGCGTTGGCCACCGCACCGGCGGACGAGCCACTCGACGACATCGCCGAACGTCTTACCGCTGCGGCCGCGCACACCACGCAGGACGACGATCAGTGCCTGCTGCTGGTCCGCGTCGTCTGAGACTGTCAGCGTCGCCGGGCAAGCTCGCGCACGAAGTACCGCGCGTCCACGGTGCCGATGCCCGATGCCAGGTCGTAGCCACGACGCGCCGGGTAGCCGTGCACGGTGTGGATCGTGCCGCCCTGCGGGAAGGACACGGTGTTGTTGCCGCGCCGGACGTCGACCACACCGCGGTCGTGCCGCGCGGACATGCGGTACAGCGCCGGGTTGATCAGCCCGAGGGGGTGGTGCGCCACCTGGTCGGCGAGCGCGACGACGCCGGCGAACAGCGGGGTGGCCTCGCTGGTGCCGCAGGTCGGGTACCACCCGACGGGTTGGCCGGCGAAGCTCTGGTAGATGTTCATCGCCCCGTTGCAGGCACCGCTCATCGAGATGTCCGGCACTCCGCGACGGTCGCCGACGACGTTCTTCACCGAGTGCTGATAGGCGGGCCGGGCGAAGACGACGGACTTACCGCCGCCGCCGGCCAGCGGGTTCGGGCCGGCCGAGCCGAAGATGTACTCCTGCGTCGCTTTGTCGTAGGTGTCGTTCCAGACGGTGTCGCGCGTCGTGTGAGAGCCGCGCGCGGTCAGGTGCAGTTGCGTGCCACCGACGCCGGTGACGAGCGGGTCGCTGTCCGGCCACGAGGTGACCGGGTGCAGGTAGTAGTCGATCTCGTTGTACCTGCTGTCGGCCGCGCCGCTGTCGCCGGACGCCGCCAGCACGGTGACGCCTTTGCGTGCTGCGTCGACGTATGCGCCGCGCAGGTCGCGCAACGCCCTGTGCGAGGGGAACGTCTGCTCCGTTGCGCTGAAGCTCTGGCTGATGACACCGCCGAGGTGGTGGTTGACCACGTACTTCTCGGCCGCCTCGATCTGTGGGAAGCCGCTGGTGCCCTCTTCCTCGGACACCCTCGTCTCGACGAGCAGGATGTCCGCCGACGGCGCCATCGTGTGCGCGGCCTCGACATCGAGAGTCGTCTCGCCGGCCCAGCCTTCGTCGGTGTCGTTGGCTTTCCAGTGGACCGGGCCGGTCGGCTGGATGACGCGCAACGCGGACGGTGCCGGCAGGTGATAGGCCTTGTCGTAGACGCGCAGGTCATGACCGATCGTCGGCGATCCGAACGGGTCCACGATGATGATCGTCTGTCGCTTGCCGGTGATCCCGGCGCGGAACAGGGCCGGCAGGTCGTAAGCACGTTGCAGCTGCCCGGCGCCGTAACAGGCGATGTGGTCCTGCGCCTCGCATTGCGCCGTCGTCAGCGGCCGCGCAGTGGCACGCCCGACACGGTGCACGGCGGGCCGGATGCGGACAATGCCGGTCGGCGACGACGCCGACGATGCGGCGGCGTCGGATACGCCCGACGCCGCAGGCACGAGCGCGGCGGCAGCAACCGCGGCCCCGGCGATCGCAACGACACCACGAGCTCTGCGCACGGTCGGTCTCCCTCGCTAGATTGCGCGACAGCGTAGACCGGTCGGAGAGCGTTTGGTCGACAGACCCTCAGCCGGAGGGTGAGACGGCTGTCGGCTGCGGTGACGGCGATCAGCACGTCGGGGCACACCGAGGTGCCGGCAAACGCCACGGATGTGTGGCGATCGGCAACTATCCGTGGCATTTCGCGCGAGGGCGGTGTGGACCGCAGCCCGGCCGGGGTGCGGTCCGCCCGTGGCGGCCAGGTCAGCCCGCCGGCGCGACTCCGGTGATCTGCCCGGCGAACGTGACGAGGTCGGCGGCGTGCAGCCCCGGCCAGCCGTGCACGAGGTCGCGCCACTCGGACGGCACCGCCGACGCGCCGTGCGTCGCGCCGAGCAGGCCGCCGGCGATCGCGGCGACGGTGTCCGTGTCGCGCCCACCGCGCACCGCGGTGTCGCACGCCTCGGCGGCCTGCGGATCGTGGTGCGTGAGCGTCGACAACGAAGTGGCCGCGTCGATGAGTGCGTCGGTGTCGTCCAGGTAGGCGAGCGCCACCGGCGCCGTGCGCATCAACGAGCCGTTGCCGCCTGAGCGGCCGGTCTGCTCGTGCACCGCGCGCGCCGCCGCGCGCGCTGACGCCGTCGGCGCGGCCGGGTCGACCTGCGCGAGCACCTGGCGGGTCTGGATGCCGACGTCCTTGGCGCCGCGCGACCACTCGACCCAGCGCAACACGATGCGGTCGGTCGCGGACGTCGACCGCAGGTCCGCGCCGGTGGCGGCGACCTCGGCGATGGCGATCGCCATCGCCGTGTCGTCGGTCCACTCCCCGGAGTTCCAGCCGCCGCCTCCGGACATCGAGACCTCGACATCGGGTCGAGCGGCGGGCCGAACTCGTACGGCGCGCCCAGCGCGTCGCCGGCCGCGGTGGCCAGCAGCACGCCGGCGGCGCGGTCGCGCTGGACGGCAGACAGCTCGACCATGACGTCAGATCGTCACGACGACACGCCCGCGCGCGCCGGCGTCGACAGCGTCCTGCGCGACCGCCACCTGCTCGAGGGGGTAACGCTCGACCGGCGCCCGGGATCACCGACCGATCCGGCTCACGCGGCGCTGATCCGCCCCTCGCCAACGTCCGCGCACACGAGGACACTGCGAGCGTGGCACGCGGACGGCCTGCCGGGGCCGCGATCTCGGCCCGGGAGGCGGAGGTGCTGGCCGCGCTCGGGGAGCACCTGACCAACGCCGAGATCGCCGCGCGGCTGTTCATCTCCATCCGCACCGTCGAGAGCCACGTCTCGTCGCTGCTGCGCAAGCTGCAGGTCGACGACCGCCGCGCGCTGGCCGCTGTCGCCGCGCACCGTGCGCAGCGCGACGCGGCGACCGCGCCGGCGCGCGCCGGCCACCGGTCGCTCGCTGCCGTCGCCGCTGACGCCGTTCGTCGGGCGCGCGGCCGAGCGGGCGGCGCTGGCCGACGCGCTGCGGCGAGCACCGGCTGGTCACCGCCGTCGGGCCGGGCGGGGTCGGCAAGACCCGGCTGGCCCTGAGCGTCGCCGCCGACGTCGGCGACCGGTTCGCCGACGGCGTCTGGTACGTCGACCTGGTGCCGGTGACCGACCCGTTGATGATCGCGCCGGCGATCGCCGACGCGCTCGGCCTCGGCGAGCGACCAGGGCCGCTCGGCGGCGGACAACGTCGCTCGACTGGCTGGCCGACCGGGAGACGCTGCTCGTGCTGGACAACTGCGAGCACCTGCTGGACGGCGTGGTGGTCCTGCTGGAACGGCTGCTGGCCGGCAGCCCGCGGCTGGCCGTGCTGGCCACCAGCCGGGCCCGGTTGCTGGTGCCGTTCGAGCGGGTGTTCCCGGTGCCGGGGCTGTCCGTCGAGGCCGACGACGGCGGCCGGGTGACGCGGTCGAGCTGTTCCTCGGGCGGGCGGCGGCCGGCGGGCGCGCCGCTGCCGCGCGGACGACCGCGAGCGCGTCGCCGCCGTCTGCCGGGGCCTGGACGGCATGGCGCTGGCGATCGAGCTGGCCGCCGCCCGGTACCCGTCGCTCGGGCTGGACGGGCTCGAAGCCGGGCTGGCCGACCGGCTGCGGCTGCTGACCGGCGGCCCGCGGATCGACGACCGGCACCGTTCGCTGCGCTCGACGCTCGACTGGAGTTACGCGCTGCTGGACGAGCCCGACCAGGCGGTGCTGCGCCGGGTGTCGGTGTTCGCCGACGCCGTTCACCGCCGACGCGGCCGCGGCGGTGCTGGCCGGCTGGCCGCCGGTGCCGGCCGGCGACGATCCCGAGCATCCTGGCCGGGCTGGCCGACCAGAGCCTGCTGATCGCGATCGCCGGGCCGGGCGGGACCCGCTACCGGGCGCTGGAGACCATCCGCCAGTACGGCGCCGACCGGCTCGACGAGGCCGGCGAGTCGGTCGAGGCCCGGTCGCGGCACCTGCAGCTGGTGCCTGGCCGAGAGCGCCGCCCTCGAGCGCGCGTCCCGCGAGCTCGCCGGCGGCGTGGCGGACGGCGTTCGACGCGGTCGCCGACGAGCTGCGCGGCGCGCTGGCCTGGGCGGCCGGGCAGACCGCGACACCGCGCCGAGGCGTACCGGCTGGCGACCTGCGCTGGCCGCACCTCGAGCTTCGTCCGCGGCATGCCCGGCGAGTCGCAGCGCCGCTACGAGCAGGCGGCCGGAGCTGGCCGCCGACGACCTGGCCGCCGCCGACGCGCTGCGCAGCGCCGCGGGCGCTGCCGAGTGCGCGGCACTTCGGCAACGACGCGCTGCGGCTGCGCCGGGCCGCGGCCGACGCGGCGCTGCGCGCGGGCGACCGGCGCCGGTGCGGCCCGCGACCTCGCCCGGAACGCCGAGCTGATCAACCGCGGCCCGGGCCTGATGGCGACCGCGCCCGAGCCCGGCGAGGCGGCGGCGCTGATCGCGCGAGGGCTGGGCGCTGGCCGGCGACGACCCGGCCGCGCAGGCCCGGCTGCTCACCGCCGAGGCGTTCGACGGCGCGGTGCGACCGATCCGGCCACCGCGCGAGCTGATCGAGCGCGCGCTCACGCTGGCCCGCGGCGTCGGGGATCCGCTGACCGAGAGCGCCGCGCTCGATCAGCTCACCGCGCGTGCAGCTGGCGCCGGGGCGAGGTCGCGGGCCGCGGCGGCGAGCGCGCGTGCGGCGCACCGAGCTGCTGGCGCCGATGCCGGTGACGGCCGACGCCGCGACTGGAGTTCTTCGACGCGCTGATCATGGCCGCCGAGTGCGCCGTCGCCGCCGGTGACCTGCGCGTCGCGCGCGGCGATGTGCCGAGCGGCTGCGGGACCTGCCGTTCTACCGCGAGGAGGGCCACCTGGCGACCGCGCGGCTGCTCTGGTGACGGTGCTGGCGGGCGACTGGGCCGAGGCGCTCGGGCTGGCCGAGCGGTTCCGCGAGGGCTGGGAGCGGGCCGGCCGCCCGCGCGCCGGGCAACCTCAGCCGCGGCGCGTACGCGGCCGCGACGGTGCACGGGCTGCGCGGCGACGACGACGCCCGGGCGGGTGGCTGGACATCGTCGGCGCCCTCGAGACGCCCGGGCGCCCGCTGTCGGCAGATCCACTTCGGCGAGTTCTTCGACGCGTTGCTGCTGCTGCACCGCGGCCGGCCCGAGCAGGCGGCTGCAGGTGCTGAGCACGCCGCCGGAGGAGTTCACCGAGTGGTACAGCGGCCTGTGGCGCCCCTGGTACGCCGCGCTGTGGGCCGAGGCCGCGGTGCTCGCCGGGCACCCGGAGCGGCCGACCGCCTCGACCGCGCCCGGGTGGCGTGCGCCGGCAACCCGATCGCCGCCGCGATCGTCGACCGCGCCGCGGCGCTGGCACGCCCGGGCGGCGACCGCGACGGGTTGACCGCCGCGGCCGCCGCCCTGGACGACGCCGGCTGCCGCTACCAGTGGGCCCGCACGCTCGTCCTGATGGGCGGTGAGCAGCGGACGCGCGGCGAGTCCGTGCTGGCCGCGATGGGCGCGACGCCTATGGCCTGGCCTCCAGGATGAGGTTGAACGGCGTCTCGGTGGCCCGGCGCACGTGGGTGAAGCCCGGCCTCGTGCAGCACCGCGGTCAGCCGCTGCTCGCCGGCCTGCGCGCCGAGCCCGAGCCCGACCTCCTGCGCCAGCGACCCGGGCGTGCAGATGACCGTGGACAGCCCGTAGAAGGTCCGCCCGACCGGGTTGAGGTTCTCCTCGAGCGCGTCGCCCGCGTTCGGCTCGACCAGCAGCAGCGTGCCGTCCGGCGCCAGCGCCTGCCGGATCCGGCGGGCGGCCCCGACCGGGTCGCCCATGTCGTGCAGGGCGTCGAACAGGCAGACCAGGTCGTAGCCGTCGCCGGCGAGCCCGGTCGCCGGCGCGACGTCGAACCTGGCCCGCTGCCCGACGCCCGCCTGCTGCTGCGGCCTCGCGGGCGCCCTCGATCGACGGCGCGTGGATGTCGAAGCCGGCGAACGTGGAGCGCTCGAACGCCTGGGCCATGATGACCGTCGACGCGCCGAGCCCGCACCCCACGTCGGCGACGCTCGCGCCCGCGCGCAGCTTGTCGACGACGCCGTCCAGCGCCGGCAGCCACTCGTCGACCAGGTGCGCGGCGTAGCCGGGGCGGAACAGCCGCACCGTCCCGGAGAACAGCCGGTGGTCGTGCTCGTGCCAGCCGATGCCGGCGCCGGTGCGGAACGCGTCGACGAACACGTCGTGGTCGGCGTAGCAGGAGGCGATCGCCTCGAACGCGCCGCCGAGGAAGACCGGGCTCGTCCTCGTCGGCGACCACCATGGCCTGCTCGGCCGGAAGTTCGTAGGTGCGCGTCCGCCGGGTCGTAGAGGACGTAGCCGCCCGCCGCCTGGTTGCCCAGCCACTCGCGCACGTAGCGCTCGGCGGTGCCGGTGCGGCGCGCCAGTGCGGCCGAGGTGAGCGGGCCGGCGCCGGCCATCGCCTTGTACAGGCCCAGCCGGTCGCCGAGGTGCAGCAGCAGCCCGGAGATGGCCGCGCCCATGTCGGTGACGGCCTGCCCGACGAACGCCTCGAGCTTCGCCTGGTCGATCGTCGCGGCCCCGACCGGGCCGCTCTCGGTTGTCGTCATGTCCGTCTCCACTCGTCCGTCCGGGTCCTTGGTGAACCCGTGTCGGTCGAGCGTCGCGGGTCGGCACACGGGCGAGCATCCGTACCCACCACCGATTCCCGGGTGTCCGTGGTGAGTACGGATGCCCGGCCGGGACGCCGCGAGCACCGTCATCGTCGACGACGGAGGACCAGGTGGCGCGAGCATGAACGGGACGACCGCGGGGACTGGCGCGCTCGTGCTGGCCGCCACGTTCTGGGCCGCGTCGGTCAGCGGCACGAAGGAGGCACTCGGCGGGTTCGGCGCGGTGACGCTGCTCGGCGTCGAGTTGATTGCGGCTGCGATCGCGTTGTGGGCGATCGTCCTGGCACGTCGTCAGCGGCGACAACGCGTCCCGTGGCGTTACGCGATCGCGCTAGGCGTGCTGGAGCCGGCCGTCGCCTACCTCGGCGACACGCTGGGGCTGCAGCGCACCGGGGCGGCGAACGCATCACTGCTCGAGGGCGCCGAAGCGGTGTTCGTGGTGGTCCTCGCTGCGGTCTTCCTGCGCGAACGGGTCACCGTGCCGGCCTGCGCCGCGGTGGCTGTCGGGCTGGCGGGCTCGGTCGTGGTCGCGTCCGGAGACGGGCTGACCCGGCCCGGGGTCGGCGACCTGTTGATCCTCGCCGGCGCGTTGAGCGCTGCCGGGTACACGATCGTGGCCCGGCGCGGCGCCGGTGTCTCGCACGACGGCCGGGCCGTCGACCCGCTGGCGCTCACCGCGCAGCAGTTCGTGGTCGCCGCGGTCGTGACGGTGCCGTGCGTGCTCACGACCTGGGTCGGGGGATACGAGCCGGTGCCGCGGCACGTGGCCGCCCGCTACTGGCTCGTCGCCGCCGGTGTCGGGGTGATCGGACTGGCGGCGAGCTTCCTGCTCTACAACTGGGCCGTCGCGCGGGTGCAGGCACGCTCGTCGGCGGTGATCCTCAATCTGATCCCGGTGTTCGGGCTGGTGTGCGCCCGGGTGTGGCTGGGGGAGCGGCTGAGCGTCACCCGTCTCGCGGGCGGCGCGCTGATCACCGTGTCGGTCGCGGTGTTCGCGTGGATCGAGCTGCGTGGCGCCGTCGAACCGGAAGCCGTCGAGCCGGTTCCCGCCGGGGTCAGGGCACCCGCCGTACCGCTGCCCCAGCGCGGATAGCTCGCGGGATCTCCGCCGCGGCGTCCGCCGCGGCGAGCAGGGCGGCCACCGCGCCCGCGTCGGCCGCGGTGTCGATGTCGACGGTGTAGTCGATGCCGGTGGAGTGCCAGGTCTCGGTGTCGAAGCCGCCTGCGGCGCGCACGCGGACACCGTCGACTGCGGTGCCGAGCCGCTCGGCCTCGCGGTACACGTCGTTGAGCAGGCAGCCGGCCGTGGCCAGGTGCAGCAGGTGCGCGCCGGTGAAAACCGCCTCGACCGTCACGCCGTCGGGGGTCCAGCGATGCGGGAACGGCACGGCGTCCGGAGCGGTGCTGCGCAGCGAGCCCGCGCCGACGGTCACGCCGAATTCCTCCATGACGTCATCCTGACAGGTTTGCCCTGCTTCAGCGGCGCGCCAGGTAGCGCGATCATCCCCGTTCGTCGCGGTGCGCCCGTACCCGTAGGGTCGAGCGATGGACGCGCCCCTGCGACACAACGTCCGGGTCTCCGGCGCGGTGGACGGTCAGCCGATGATGTTCGCGCACGGCTTCGGCTGCGACCAGAACATGTGGCGCTTCGTCGCCCCGCGCTTCGCCGAAACCCACCGCATCGTGCTCTTCGACCACGTCGGCGCCGGCCACGCGGATCCGGCCGCCTACGACCCGGAACGGCACAGCTCGCTGGACGGCTACGCCGACGACGTCATCGAGATCTGCCGCGCGCTGGAGCTGACCGACGTCATCTTCGTCGGCCACTCGGTGTCGGCCATGATCGGCCTGATCGCCGCGAAGAAGGCACCGGAGCTGTTCAGCCGGTTGATCATGGTCGGCCCGTCGGCGCGTTACATCGACGACGACGACTACGTCGGCGGCTTCTCCGCGAGCGACATCGACGAGCTGCTCGACTCGCTGGCCAGCAACTACCTCGGCTGGTCGAGCGCGATGGCGCCGGTGATCATGGGCACCCCGGACCGGCCGGAACTCGGCGCCGAACTGACGGAGAGCTTCTGCCGCGCCGACCCGCAGATTGCCGGCCGCTTCGCCCGCGTGACGTTCCTGTCCGACAACCGCGCCGACCTCGCCCGGGTGCCTGTGCCGACGCTGGTGCTGCAGTGCACGCGACGACGTCATCGCCCCGACAGTCGTGGGCGAGTACGTCCGCGACCACATGCCGAACGCGACGTTGACGATGCTGCACGCAACCGGCCACTGCCCGAACCTCTCCGCTCCGGACGAGACCACCGACGCGATCGCGGCGTACCTCGACGGCGTCGCGGCGACCTGAGCGGATGACGGGTCCCGGTCCGGTCGATGCATACCTGGACGCGTTGCGCGACGACGATCCCGAACTGCTCTACGACACCGCGCCGTGCGGCTACCTGTCCACCACGCCGGACGGAAAGATCCTCAAGGCGAACCAGACCCTGCTCGACCTGCTCGGCTACCAGCGCGACGAGCTCGTCGACCGGCTGAAATTCACCGATCTGCTGTCGGCGGGCGGGCGGATCTACCACGAGACGCACTACGCGCCGATGCTGCGCATGCAGGGCGCCGCACGCGAGATCGCGCTCGACCTCGTGCACCGCGACGGCACGCGCATCCCGGTGCTGGTGAACGCTGTCGTCGACAGCGCAGCGGACGGCCGCGTGCGGATGGTGCGGGCGGCCGTCTTCGACGCGACCCATCGCCGCGCGTACGAGATCGAGCTGCGCGCGGCGAAGGAACGCGCCGAAGCGGCCGAGCACGAGGCCGTGCTGCTCGCCCAGACCCTGCGGCAGAGCCTCGTCCCGCCGTCCGCGCCGGTGGTGCCGAAGCTCGACGTCGCCGCGGTGTTCCACGCCGCCGATCCCGGGACGCAGATCGGCGGCGACTTCTTCGACGTCTTCCAGATCGGCACCGACGAATGGGGTGCGGTGCTCGGCGACGCCTGCGGCAAGGGCACCGAGGCCGCCGTCGTCGCCACCCTGACCCGCTACACGATCCACGCACTGTGTGTCGAGAACGACGACCCCGCCGACACGCTGCGGATGACCAACCGGGTGCTGCGGCAGAACGCCAACGACCGGTTCTGCTCGGCCGTGTGCCTGCGCTTCCGGCTCGTCGGCGACACATGGCGCGGCACGCTGAGCGCAGCGGGCCACCCGTTGCCGCTGGTGCGCCGCGCCGACGGCAGCGTCGCGACGGTCGGGCGCACCGGCACGCTGCTGAACATCGTCGACGAACCGCCGCAGCACGCCACGGCGTTCGAGCTGCACCCCGGCGATCTCATGCTGCTGTGCACCGACGGCGTGTTCGAGGCCCGGCGCGGCGACGAGTTCTACGGCGAGGCGCGGGTCGAGGAACTGCTGCGCCACCACGAGGGCACCGCCGACGAGGTCACCCAGGCGCTGCTGGCCGAAGTGCTGGCCTTCCACTCGCGCCCGACCGCGGACGACATCGCGATCCTGGTGCTGCGCGTCCCGCCTGCATGACCAGGTAGATCAGAGGTCGGGGCCGTTGCGCTCCAGCTCGGCCAGCCACGCGGCGGCACTGGCGTCCGACGGCGCGCGCCAGTCACCGCGCGGCGACAGCGCGCCGCCGGCGCTGACCTTCGGCCCGTTCGGCAGCGCCGAGCGCTTGAACTGCGAGAACGCGAAGTAGCGCTGCAGGAACTCCCGCAGCCACCGCACGATCGTCGCCAGGTCGTAGGCGTGCCGGCCGTCGTCGGGGAAGCCGGCGGGCCAGCGCCGGCGTCGGCGTCGCGCCACGCGTGCCAGGCCAGGAACGCGACCTTCGACGGCGGCAGGCCGTAGCGCAGCACGTGGAACAGGAAGAAGTCGTGCAGCTCGTACGGGCCGATGCGGTCCTCGGTGCTCTGGATCGCGCCGGTCTCCTCGTCGGCCGGCACCAGCTCCGGGCGAGATCTCGGTGTCGAGGATCGAGGTCAGCAGCTCACTGGTCTGCTCGTCGAACTGCCCGGTGGTGACCGTCCAGCGGATCAGGTACTGGATCAGCGTCTTCGGCACGCCGGCGTTGACGGCGTAGTGGCTCATCTGGTCGCCGACGCCGTACGTGCACCAACCGAGCGCGAGCTCGCTGAGGTCGCCGGTGCCGATGACGAATCCGCTCGCGCTGGTTGGCCAGCCGGAACAGGTAGTCGGTGCGCAGCCCGGCCTGCACGTTCTCGAAGGTGACGTCGTAGACCGGCTCGCCGTGGCTGAACGGGTGGTCCATGTCGGCGAGCATCTGGCGGGCCGCCGGCCGGATGTCGATCTCCGCGGCCTCGACGCCGAGCGCGCGCATCAGCGCCCAGGCGTTCGACTTCGTCGCCTCGCCGGTGGCGAACCCCGGCAGCGTGAAGCCGAGGATCGACGAACGCGGCACGCCGAGGCGGTCGCACGCCTTCGCCGCGACGATCAGCGCGTGCGTCGAGTCGAGGCCGCCCGAGACGCCGATGACCATGCGCTCGCCGGCGCGTGCGGAACCGCCGCGCCAGCGCGGTGACCTGGATGTTGAACGCCTCGTAGCAGTCCTGATCGAGATGCTCGCGCTCGTCGGGACGAACGGGAAGCGGCGCAGCGGCCGGCGCAGGCCGACGTCGCGCCGGTGCGGCTGGTGCGCGAACTCGACGCGCCGGTAGCGCCGCTCCGGGTCGCCCGCCGCGGCGGCGGAGTCGGCGAAGGTCGGCGTGCGCATGCGCTCGAGCCGGATGCGGGCGAGGTCGACGTCGGCGATCAGCAGCTGCGGCTGGTCGGCGAAGCGCTCGGACTCGGCGAGCAGCGCGCCGAGCTCGTGCACCGTGCCCTGCCCGTCCCAGGACAGGTCGGTGGTGCTCTCGCCCGGACCGGCCGCGGAGTAGACGTACGCGGCCACCGCCCGCGCCGAGTGCGCGGCCGACAGCGCGGCGCGGTCGGCGGACTTGCCGACGGTGATGTTGGACGCGGACAGGTTCGCCAGCACGGTCGCGCCGGCAAGCGCGGCGTAGGACGACGGCGGGACGGTCGACCAGTAGTCCTCGCAGATCTCGACGCCGATGACGAAGTCGGCGAGGTCGGTGGCGGCGAAGATCAGGTCGGTGCCGAACGGCACCGTCGCGCCGGCGACGGTGATCTCGCTGCCCGGCGGTGCCCGCGCCGGAGGCGAACCAGCGCTTCTCGTAGTACTCGCGGTAGTTCGGCAGGAACGTCTTCGGCACCGCGCCGAGGATCTCGCCGCGGCTGATCACCACCGCGGTGTTGTACAGCCGGCCGTTGCGGCGCAGCGGCGCGCCGACGAGCAGCACGGGCGCGAGGTCGCGGCTGGCGTCGCGCACGGTCGGCGACGGCGCGCCTCGGCGGCGTCGAGCAGCGCGTCCTGCAGCAGCAGGTCGTCGATCGCGTAGGACGACAGCCCGAGCTCGGGGAAGACGACGAGGTCGACGCCCTCGGCGTCGGCCCGCCGGGCGAGCTCGATCGTGGCCGTCGGCGTTGCGCGCGGGATCGGCCGTCGCCACCACGGGCGTGGCCGCGGCGACCCGCGCCAGGCCGTGGCTGTGGATGCTCGCGAATTCGCGGACCGGCTCACACCGACGATCCTGGCGCGTCGCCCCGCTGCCGGTCCAATTCGGCGAGCAGTTCGGCCAGCGCAGCGGCGGCGGCCGCCGTCCGGATGTCGCCGCGGTTGCCGGCGAAGTGGTACTCGCGGCTGTGACACGCCGTGCGCCGACGCGACGCCGACGCACACCTCGCCGACCGGCCGGCCGCCCTGCGTGCCCGGCCCGGCGACGCCGGTGACCCCGACGCCGTAGTCGGCGTCGACGCGCTCGCGGGCGCCGACCGCGAGCTGCTCGGCCACCTGCGGGTGGACCGGCCCGTACTCGCCGAGCAGGTCGTCGTCCACGCCGGCCACGTGGTGCTTGGTGTCGACGCCGTAGATGATCAACCCGCCGCGGAAGGTGACGCTGGTGGCCGGCGACTCGGTCAGCAGCACGCTCGACCAGACCGCCGGTCAGCGACTCCGCGGTGGCCACGGTGGCGCCGAGTTCCACCAGCCGGCTGTGCACCTGGTCGGCGCGCCGGCGGGCCTCGGCCAGGGCTTCGTCGTACGCCCGGACGTCGTCATGGCTTTCGCTGGTCACGCGAATGTCGTGCCCGCCATCCCTGCCGGCATCACTGCCCGTGCCATCCTCGGAGGATGGACGCAGCGGGACGCGACGGCGAGCCGGTCGGACCGCCGGACGCGGCACTGTCCCCGCGCTATGCGGGGCTGAGCACCTTCGCGCGGCTGCCGCAGCGCCACGAGGTCGGCCATGCCGACGTCGCCGTGGTCGGCGTGCCGTTCGACTCCGGCGTCAGCTACCGGCCGGGCGCGCGGTTCGGCCCGGCGCACATCCGGCAGAGCAGCCGGCTGCTGCGCCCGTACAACCCCGCGCTGGACGTGCTGCCGTTCGCCGGCCAAGCAGGTCGTCGACGCCGGTGACATCGCGGCGAACCCGTTCGACATCGACGAGGCGATCGCGACGATCGAGGCGGCCGCGCGCGAGCTCGACCGCGGCAGAGCCAAGCTGCTGACGCTCGGCGGCGACCACACCATCGCGCTGCCGCTGCTGCGCGCGCACCACGCCGTGCACGGCCCGCTGGCGGTGCTGCACTTCGACGCGCACCTCGACACGTGGGACACCTACTTCGGCGAGCCGTACACGCACGGCACGCCGTTCCGCCGCGCGGCCGAGGAGGGCCTGATCGACGGCCAGCACAGCCTGCACGTCGGCATCCGCGGCCCGCTCTACGCGCCGCGCGACCTGCCCGAGTCGGCCGACCTCGGCTTCGCCACCCTGCACTGCACCGAGTTCGAGACCCTCGGCATCGACGGCGATGGTCGAGCGGATGCGCGAGCGGCTCGGCGACCGGCCGGTCTACGTCAGCGTCGACATCGACGTCCTCGACCCCGCGCACGCGCCGGGCACCGGCACGCCCGAGGCCGGCGGGATGAGCTCGCGCGAGCTGCTCGGCATGCTGCGCGCGCTGGCCGGCGCGAACGTGGTGGGCGCGGACATCGTCGAGGTGGCGCCCGCGTACGACCACGCGGAGATCACCGGCATCGCCGCCGCGCACGTCGGTTACGAATTGTTGTCGGTCCTGCGCGTCGACTGACCAGATACTTCCGCACCGCCCGCGCGCAGGGCAGAGTGATCCGCCATGACGGCCACCGAGCAAGGACGACCGGCAAGAGCAGGATCGGCGGCCTCGAGGTCCGCTCGATCGACTACGTGCCGCTCGACGAGCGGCACGGCAAGATCTGGCACCTCGGCCCGCTGTGGTTCATGTCGAACGCGCAGATCGCCACCCTCGCCGTCGGGCTGATCAGCATCACCGAGGGCGGCGTCGCTGTTCTGGTCGGTCGATCGTCGATCGTCGTCGGCACGCTGGTCGGCACGCTGTTCATGGCCTTCCACTCCGCGCAGGGTCCGCAGCTGGGCCTGCCGCAGATGATCCAGTCGCGGCCGCAGTTCGGCTACCTCGGCGCGCTGCTCGTGTGGCTGTTCGCCTACGTGCAGTACGCCGGGTTCAACGTCTTCAACACCGTCCTCGCCGGCCAGTCGATGCACTCCACGGCGCACGGCCCGACCAAGCTGTGGGTCGTCATCGTCACGGTCGTCGCGTTCGTCATCGCGCTCGTCGGCTACGACATGATCCACAAGGCCGAGCAGTTCCTGACCTACGCGATGATCGTGATCTTCGGGCTGTTCACCATCGGCGCTGTTCTTCCTGCACTACCCGGCCGGCACCTTCGACGTCGGCACGTTCAAGGCGACGCCGTTCCTCGGCCAGTTCGGCGTCGTCGCCGGCTACCAGATCAGCTGGGCGATCTACGTCTCGCGACTACTCCCGCTACATGCACCCCGGACGTCACGGTGCGCAAGACGTTCTACTGGACGTACTGGGGCTCGGCCATCGGCGGCGGCTGGATGATGATCGTCGGCTCGGTGCTGGTGGCGTGGGTCGGGCGTCAAGAACTTCGACGGCTCCGGCATCGCCGAGATCGACAAGGCCGGCAACGAGGTGTTCACCGGCTTCGGCGCGATCGTGCTGATCCTCGCCGGCGATCGGCCTGGTGTCGGTGATGGCGCTGAACATGTACGGCGGGTCGCTGACCTTGATCAGCGCGATCGACTCGTTCAAGCGGGTCCGTCCGACGCTGACGTTGCGGCGTCGTCACGGTCGGGCTCACCGCGGTGCTGTCGTTGATCGGCGCGCTGGCCGCGACCGACAACTTCCTGGAGAACTTCAACAACTTCCTGCTGCTGATCCTCTACCTGTTCATCCCGTGGACGGCGGTCAACCTCGTCGACTACTACGTCGTGCGCCGCGGCCACTACGCCATCGCCGAGATCTTCAAGCCGAACGGCATCTACGGCCGGTGGGGCTGGCGCGGCATCGCGCGCCTACCTGATCGGCTTCGGGCGATGGTGCCGTTCTTCTCGGTCGGCACGCTGTTCGACGGGCTTCGTCGCCAAGGCGCTGGACGGCGCGGACATCTCGTTCTTCATCGGCCTGCCGGTGGCCGGCATCCTGTACTGGGTGTTCTGCCGCTCGATCGACGTCGAGGCCGAGAAGCGGGTGGACGCAGGCCGAGGCCGACGAGCTGGAGGCGCGCCGCGCACCAGCACGAGGAGCCGTGACCCGCGACGCCTGGGCGACGCGCCGAGGCCGATCCGCATCGGCGACGTGCGACCGCCGTCGCACGCCGTCGAGCGAGTCGCTCGCGCGCATCGCCGAGCGTCGACGGCGACATCAACGCGTTCACCGTCGTCGCCGCCGGACGACGCGCTGGCCCGCGCGCGCGGCGGTGGACGCGGGCGAGCGTCACCGGGCCGCTGGCCGGCGTGCCGATCTCGGTCAAGGACCACGTCTGGCTGCGCGGGCTGCCGGCCACCAACGGCTCGCGGGCGCTGGCCGACTTCGTGCCCGACGCGGACTGCGCCTGCGTCGCGCGGCTGCGTGGACGCCGGCGCGGTCATCGTCGGCAAGACCAACAACCCGGAGTTCTGCTACCGCGGCATCACCGACAACGAGCTGCACGGCACTACCCGCAACCCGCGCGACCCGACCCGCACGACCGGCGGCTCCAGCGGGGGAGCGGCGGCGTCGGTGGCGGCGGGCATGGTGCCGCTCGCGGTCGGCACCGACGGCGGCGGGTCGATCCGCATCCCGTCGGCGTTCTGCGGCACCTACGGGCTCAAGCCGACGTTCGGGCTGATCCCGAAGCTGCCCGGCTTCCGCGGCTGGCCGACGCTGTCGGTCACCGGCCCGATCGCCGCGTCGGTGCGCGACCTCGCGCTGGCCGCGTCGGTCATGGCCGGGCCGTCGCCGCACGACCCGCTGAGCTACCCGTCGCCGGACACCGGCTACCTCGGCGCGGTGCGCGAACGCGGTCGTGGGCCGGCCTGCGCGTCGCCGTCTCCGCGGACCTCGGCTTCGCCGACGTGGACGACGACGTGCGGGCGTGCTTCGCGGCGGCGGTCGACGCGATCGCCGACGCCGGCGCGCGAGCTCGTCGAGGCGCAGCCCGAGCCGATCGACCCGACCGCGCTGTGGGACGCGATCGCGCTGCCCGAGGGCTACGCCAGCGAGGGCCCGCTGGTCGAGGCGCACCCCGAGCTCGTCGGCGCCGACGCCGCCGCGATCACCCTGGCCGGCCGCGACGTCAGCGCCCGCGACTACCTCGACGCGCAGGACCGGCGCGCGCCGGTTCACGCACGGTCTGGGCGTCGTTCTTGGCCGACGTCGACGTGCTGCTCACGCCGACGATGCCGGTGATGGCGTTCGCGACCGGCCGGCTGGCGCCGCCGACGATCGCCGGCCGCGCCGGTGCCCGACGTCGTTCGACGCCTGGTGCGCGCTGGCGCTGCCGGCCAACCTCGCCGGGCTGCCCGCGGTCAGCGTGCCGATCGGCACCGGCCGCGACGGGCTGCCGGTCGGGCTGCAGGTGATGGCGCGCCGCTTCGCCGACGCCACGGCCCTGCGCGCCGCCGCCTGCGTCGAGCGAGCCGTCGCGACCCGCGCCGGCTGACCGAGCGGGCGAGACGGCTCAGTCGGAGGCGAGCAGGACAGGCCGGTCCAGCAACGTCACGTCGCACGCCGGCCGGCCGTGAACTCCTCGGCCCGGTAGGCAGGGATGTCGGCCAGCACCTCACGCCCGTCGGTGCCGAGCAGCCGCAGGCGCGTGGTCGAGCCACGGAACGTCGCGACGACCACCGTCCAGTGACCGTCGTCGGCGCTCGCCACCTCCAGCGCCTCCGGACGTACCAGCACGGTGACGTCGGTGCCGGCCGCGCGCGGCTCGCCGTCGGCGGGCAGGGACTGGCCGCCGATGCGGATCCGGCCACCGGGCTCGGCGACGCCGGGGAAGCGGTTCATCGAGCCGACGAACTCGGCGACGAACGGCGTGGCCGGCCGGTCGTAGAGCGTCGCCGGCGCCGCGCACTGCTCGAGGTGCCCCGCGCGCATGACGGCGACGCGGTCGGCCATCGACAACGCCTCCTGCTGGTCGTGCGTCACGAACAGGGTGGTGACCCCGAGCTCCACCTGGATGCGGCGGATCTCGTCCTGCAACTGCTCGCGCACCTTCGCGTCCAGCGCGGACAGCGGCTCGTCGAGCAACAGCACGCGCGGCGCGACGGCCAGCGCCCGGGCCAGCGCAACACGCTGCTGCTGGCCGCCGGACAGCTGGTGCGGGTACTTCTGCGCGTGCTCGGCCAGCCCGACGAGCTCGAGCAGTTCGTTGGCGCGCGAGCGCCGGGCCGACGCCCCGCGACCGCGCATGCGCAGCCCGAACGCGACGTTGTCGACGGCGTCCATCGTCGGGAACAGGCTGTAGGACTGGAACACCATGCCCATGTCGCGCTTGTTGGCGGCCAGCCCGACGACGTCCTTGCCGTCGACCCGCACCTGGCCCGACGTCGGGTGGTCGAAGCCGGCCAGCAACCGCAGCGCGGTGGTCTTGCCGCACCCCGAGGGCCCGAGCAGCGCGACGAGCTCGCCCGGTTCGACGTGCAGATCGAACCCGTCCAGCGCGGCGTTCGCACCGAACACCCGGCTGACGTTCGTAGTCGACGGTCACGCCCTGCGTCTGGACGGCCGCGGCCAGCCAGCGTGGTCGATGGTCGGTCATCGGGTACTCCGTTCCCGGCCCTGGCCGAAGATGCTCACGACCAGCAGGATCAGCTCGACGATCAGCAGGCTGAACACCGACACCGCGGCCTGCACCTGCCCGTCGTTGGTGGGCAGTTGCACCAGCCAGACGGGGAACGGCTTGGTGTACAGCAGGATCGAGGAGATCGTGTACTCGCCCATCACCAGCGCGAAGCACAGGAACGACGCGTTGACGATCGCGGTGCGCAGCGACGGCGCCAGCACCCGCAGCAGCACCGAACCCCAGCCGGCGCCCAGGCTGCGCGACGCCTCGACCAGCGTGCGGACGTCGACGGAGCGGATGCCGGTGTCCAGCGCGCGATAGACGAACGGCAGCGCCAGCACGACGTAGAGCAGCGCCAGCAGCAGCGGGTGGCCGCCGTCGCGGATCCAGCGCAGGATGTCGAACAGCGCGCTCTGGTCGGTGCCGTTCGCGGCCGCGCTGTTCGGGGCGGCCGAGGCGTAGACGTCACTGACGCCGACGACGAGCACCACCGGCGGGAACACCAGCGGCAGCAGGGTGATCACCTCGACCAGCCCGCGCCAGCGCGGCAACCGCAGGTGCAGCAGCAGCTGCGTCGGCAGCATCAGCGCCAGCGTGATGACGATCGTCGCGATGGCGATCTCGAAGGAGTACAGCAGCGCGCCGCCGAGCCCGGTCTGGCCGTTGCTGATCGTGAAGATCCGCCCGTAGGCGTCCAGCGTGACGCCGCCGTGCGGGTCCTGGACGTGAAGCTGATCGCGGCGATCAACGGGCCGATGAAGTAGATGGCCGCGATCGCCAGGATGATCCAGCGCCCGGCGCGCCCGGACGACGCGCGCGGCGTCCGCGCCGTGCGGCGGTCGACCCCGGCCGACGCGTCGCGGTGTGATCATCGAGCTCATGCCAGCCACCTCGACGTGCGCCGCTGCAGCGGCTGGTAGGCGATCGTCAGCGGCACCACGATGATGATCATGTCCAGGGCGAGCGCGGCGCCCAGGTTCTCCTGGCCGGGCAGCACGTTGCCCGAGAGCACCGACTGGATCCGGATCGTCACCAGCGGGAAGGAGCTGTTGATCGCGTACGCCGTGGCGAACGCGGAGAACGACGAGCAGAACAGCAGCAGCGTGGCGCCCAGCACGCTCGGCGCCAGCACCGGCCCGGCGACGTGACGCCAGTAGGCCCGGCGGCTGGCGCCGAGGTTCTCCGCGGCCTCGCCCCACTGCGGCTTCAGGCCCTCCATCGCCGGCATCATCACCAGCACCATCAGCGGGATCAGGAAGTACAGGTAGACGACGGCGAGCCCGGACAGGTGGCCGAGCTGGATGTGCAGGTCGTCGATGAGCGAGAAGTGGAAGTGGTCCTGCAGGAAGGTCTGCAGCACTCCCGCGTTGGCGTCGATCGTCGCGATGAACAGGAAAGCCAGCGGGATGCCGCCGAAGTTCGCGAACACCGCCGAGGCGGAGCAGACCAGTTGGCGCAGGAAGCGGCTGCGGAGCTGACGACGGCGTAGGCGAGCGGCAGGCCGAGCAGGGCTCCGACGATCGCGACGGCCGCCGACAGCTCGACGCTGGTGCGCAGCGACGTGAAGTACGCGCCGTGCACCGAGTCGGCGATGTTCGCGCCGGTGAACGACGTCTTCGACGTGTGCACGAACTGCTGGGTGACCGGGTCGCGGTGCGCCGCGCCGGTCGTCGTGCGGCGGAAGGCGTCGAACAGGATGAAGCCGATCGGCACCAGGAACACGAGCCCGACGAACGCGAAGAACGGCGGCAGCCCCAGCGCGGCGAGCGGGACCCGGCGGGGCGAGGTGCCCCGCCGGGTCCGCGTCGTCGCGGGCAGGTCGCGTCCTGCGCCGGTCGGGTTCCTGCGTGACCGGCCGTCGGCGACGACCACCGGTCAGCTCCGGGGGTCACGAGACGGCGGCCGCCCATTTCTGGGTGACCACCGCCTTGGCCTTCGTGATCTGGGCCTGCGTCGGGTTGAACGTGCTGGTGGACTGCACCGGCGGGACGGCGGCCAGCGCCTGCTTGTTCGCCGTACCGGCTGCTGCATCGCCGGCAGTTCGGCCGGGCGTGCGAAGCCGGCCAGCCAGCCGTTCTGCCCGTCGGTGGGCTTCTGGCTGTACAGGTACTCCTCCCACAGCCGCGCCGCGGCCGGGTGCGGGGCGTCGATGCTGATCGCCTGCGCGTAGTAGCCCGGCACCAGACCGTCGCTCGGGTCGGCGACCTTCCACGTCACGTTCTTCTTCTTCAGCGTCGTGACCTCGGCCGCGTTCAGGTAGTCCCAGTCGAGCACGATCGGCGTCGCGCCGGAGGCGACCGTCTGCGGGAAGACCTTCGTCTTGTTGAAGATCCCCTCGGAGTTCAGCTTCTTGAAGAAGTCGATGCCCGGCTGGATGTTGTCGGCCGAGCCGCCGTTGGCCAGGGCGGCCGCCCAGACGGCCTCGAACGCGGCGTTGGCGCTGGTCGGGTCACCGTTCAGCGCGACGTCGCCCTTGTACTTCGGGTTGTCGAGCTGCTTGATCGTCGTCGGGCAGACCTTGATCTTCGTGGCGTTGCAGCCGATGGAGATGTAGCCGCCGTAGTCGCTGAACCACAGGCCGCCGGAGTCCTTCTAGCGACGCCGGGATGTCGTTCCAGGTCGCCACCTTGTACGGCGCGAACATGCCCGTCCTGCGCGCCGGACAGGGCGTAGGAGTTGCCGACGTCGACGACGTCGGCGCCGAACTCTGGCCCTTGGTCGACTTCAGCGCGTTGATCTCGTCGCCGCTGGAGCCGTCCGGGTTCTCGCTGTTGATCGTGATGCCGTACTGCTGCTTGAAGCTGGCGATGATGGCCGCGTAGTTCGCCCAGGTCGGCGGCAGGGCGATGACGTTGAGCGTGCCCTCCTTCTTCGCGGCCGCGACGAGCGCGGTCATGCCGCCGCCCGCGGCCGCGGACTGCGCCTTGGACCAGTCGGTCGTGCCCGTTCTTCGCCGACGTGCTGCTCGCGCCGCCGCTCTTGCTCGAGCCGCTGCCCGAGCCGCTGCTCGAACACCCTGCGACCGCGACAACCGCCGCGACGGTCAGTGCCGCCGCCTGCCACTTCATGCGCATGTGCGCCCAGCCTTCCCCGTTGACGAGTGAGTCCTCAACTTCGCTGTCTCCCCGGAAGAGCGGACGACTGCGAGGTGAATATACGGCTAACGCAAGGGCACGAGTGTGATACATCACTAAAAGATTTTCCGGTACCGATGCCCTCGGCCGGGGCCGGTCATGCGCGACGCCGCGCCCCACGGCATGGTGGAGGCATGGACTCACACGATCCGGCGACGCTGCGCGCCGCGAGCCAGGCGTTCGGGGCGGCGTCGGCGGTGGTGGGCGTGGCCACCGTGGTCGGTGCGACGCAGGTCAGCACGGCCGCCGCCGGCCGACGGGCGGTCGGTGCCCGATCCGCGCATCGTGCGGGTGCTGGGCGCCCGGCAGGCGGTCCAGGGCGTCGCTGACCGTGCGCGACCCGAGCGCCGCGGTGCTCGGGCTGGGCAGCGTCGGTCGACCTGTCGCACGCGCTGAGCATGCTGCCGGTCATCGCGGCGTCGTCGCGATTCCGCCGCCCGGCGGCGATCAGCGCCGCGATGGCCGCGGCGTCGGCGGTGCTGGGCAGTGCCCTCGCGCGCCGGGCCGCGCCCCGGACGCGGGACGCGGCACTAGCGCCGACCAGGTCAGCGCTCGGGCCAGTGCCCGTGCACCCGTTCCTCGTCGGCCTGCGGCGTGAGCACGTTGCCCGTCGGTCGGGCCCTGCTCGCTTGCGGGTCAGCGCGCCGAGCTTGAACAGCGGCCCGACGATGCGGTCGTAGACGAACGGCAGCAGCCGGAAGCCGGTGATGATGACCGGGTTCGGCGGCCCGACCGGCACCGACACGTGCTTGCGCGGCCGGTCGAGCGAGCTCGGCGATCGCCGCGGCGACCGCGTTCGGGCTGCAGCACCGGCACCGGCGGCGCGCGCCTCGTCGGTCAGGTAGTTCGCGGCCTGGTAGTAGATCGGCGTGTTCGTGCTGCCCGGGCTGACGATGCACACGTGCACGTCGCGTTCGTCGCGCACCTCCTGCTGCAGGGTGCGGGCGATCGCGCGCTGCCCCCACTTGGCGGTGGCGTAGGCGCCCATGTTCGGCACGGTGACCGAGCCGAGCAGCGAGTTGACGATGACGAGCGTGCCGTGGCCCTGCCGCGCGGAAGCGCGGCAGCACGGCCTGGGCGACGTGGAAGCGTGCCGTGGATCGCGGTGTCGACGACGGTCAGTGAACACGTCGGCCGGCATGTCCTCGACCGTCCCGTAGCGCCATCACCGTGGCGGTGTGCACGACGACGTCGATGCCGCGCGCGTCGGCCACCTGCGCCGACCACGCGCTCGACCTCGGCGCGCCGTGCTCATGTCGGCGGCGATCGTCTCGACGTCGGCGATCGCCGTGCTCCGTGCAGGCCCGCTCGGCCGCCGTCGAGGCCGGCCTCGTCGCGCGCGACGAGCGTCAGCCGATCGCCGGCGGCGCCGAGCTGCAGCGGCGGTCGCCAGCCCGATGCCGCTCGACCCGCCGACGATCAGGACGCTGCGCTCGCTCACGGCTGCAGGACCACCTTGATGCAGCCGTCGGTCTTGTCGCGGAACATCTCGTACGCGCCCGGGGCGTCGGCCAGCGGCAGCCGGTGCGTGGTGAGGTCGAGCGTGCCGAGCGGATCGGCCGGGTCCTGCACCAGCGGCAGGATGTCGTCGGTCCAGCGGCGCACGTGCGCCTGACCCATCCGCAGCTGGATGCCGCGGTCGAACATCTCCATCATCGGCAGCGGATCGACCTCGCCGCCGTAGACGCCGCTGACCGACACCGTGCCGCCGCGCCGCACGCCCTTGATCGCGCCGAGCAGCGCGTCGATGCGGTCGACGGCGACCTTGTCGGTGATCTTCTGCGCGACGGCGTCGGGCAGCAGGCCCGGTCGCCTTCTGCGCGAACGAGGCGATCTTGCTGCCCGGGCGCGCCGCCGTGGGCCTCCATGCCGACGGCGTCGATCGTCGAGTCCGGGCCGCGGCCGTCGACGAGGTCGAGCAGCGTCGCCGAGATGTCGTCGACGGCGGACAGGTCGAGCGGTCTCGGCGCCGTAGCGCGCGGCGAGCGCGAGCCGCTCGGGCACCGAGTCGATGCCGATGACGCGCCCGGCGCCCAGGTGCCGGGCGATGCGCACGCACATCTGGCCGATCGGGCCGAGCCCGAACACGGCCACCGAGCCGCCGCTGCGGCACGTCGGCGTACGCGCACCGCCTGCCAGGCGGTGGGCAGGACGTCGGACAGGAACAGGAACTGCTCGTCCGGCGTGCCGTCCGGGATCTTGATCGGCCCGAACTGCGCCTGCGGCACGCGCAGGTACTCGGCCTGGCCGCCGGGCACCGAGCCGTACAGCGAGGTGTAGCCGAACAGCGTCGCGCCCTTGCCCTCGCTGCGCACCTGGGTCGTCTCGCACTGCGCGAACAGCTCGCGCTCGCACATCCAGCAGTGCCCGCAGGAGATGTTGAACGGCACGACGACGCGGTCGCCGACGGACAGGTTGCCGACCTCGCTGCCGACCTCCTGCGACGATGCCCATCGCCTCGTGGCCGAGGACGTCGCCGGGCTTCAGGTACGGGCCGAGCACGCCGTAGAGGTGCAGGTCGCTGCCGCAGATGGCGGTCGAGGTCACCTGGATGATCGCGTCGGTCGGGTTCCTCGATCCGCGGGTCGGGTACGTCGGTGACGGCGACGTTCTGGTTGCCTTGCCAGGTCAGTGCTTTGATGACGTGCTCCAAACGGACGGCGTGCGACGCTGCAGTTCAGTCGTCTCCTGGTAGGTGCCCCGACTCGCCGCCGCGCAATCACCGGGTTCGGGCGGCCCGCGGTTCGGTGCCGGGGCAGCGGGACGTCCCGGGAGCGACGCCAGGAGGAACCGATGGCCACGTCAACGCGCCACATCGACGCCGACCCGGCACGCCGTGTTCGCGGTGCTGGCCGACGGCTGGAGATACAGCAACTGGGTGGTCGGCACCTCGCACATGCGCGCGGTCGAGGCCGACTGGCCCGCGACGGGCAGCACGGCTGTTCCACGCCGCCGGCGCGTGGCCGCTGGCCGCCACGGCGACGAGACGCGAGGTCGACGACGTCGTCAACCGACGAACGGCTGGAACTGATCGCGCGCGGCCGGCCCTTCGGCGAGGCCAAGATCGTGCATCGAACTCGCCGACGCCGACGGCGGGTGCCAGGTGACGTTGCACGAGACGCCCGATCGCCGGGACCGGGCAAGTGGCTGCACAACCCGCTGTCCGAGGCGCTGCTGGTGCCGGCGCAACATCGAGGCGCTGGACCGGCTGGCCGCCATCGCCGAGCGCCGCACCGCGCCGTCGGAGTGACGCTCAGCGCGAGCTGTAGATGCGGCGGTGCGCGAGGTCGACGACGCGCGCGGTACGGGCCGGCCCGACGAGTCCGCCGGCGCCGCAACGCCGCCGCGGCCGCGTTGCCGCCCGGCGCGCCGTGCACGCCGCCGCCCGGGTGCGCCGACGCGCTCGCCAGGTACAGCCCGTCGATCACCGTCTCGGGCGGCCCGAGGCCCGGGCACCGGCCGGAAGAACAGCTCCTGGTGGATCGCGGCGGTGCCGCCGCCGAGCGCGCCGCCGACCAGGTTGGCGTCGGCCTCCTGCAGGTCGACGGGCGACTGGATGCCGCGGGTCGAGCACGAGCTCGCCGAAGCCCGGGCGCGAGGTGCTCGATCGGCCGCCTGCACCCGCTCGGCCTGGCGCGCGACGTCGTCCGGGGTCAGGTCGACGCCGGTCGGGCAGGTGCGTGTAGGCCCAGGCCGACTCGGTGCCGGCCGGCGAGCGGGACGCGTCGGCGGTGGTCATCTGGCCGAGCAGCGCGAACGGGTGGCGCGGGCATCCGGCCGGTGGCGAGGTCGGCGGCGTAGTGGGTCAGGCCGTCCAGGTCGACGCCGAGGTGCACGGTGCCCGCGCCGCGCGCGTCCGGCGCCGTCCAGGGGATCGGCCCGGACAGCGCCCAGTTGACCTTCAGCGTCGGGGTGTCCCACTGGAAGGTGCCCAGGTCGTCGACGAGCCGGGCGCGGCAGGTGCTCGGCGCCGACGAGGTCGCGGTACAGCGCGGGCGCGGCGACGTCGGCCAGCACCGAGCGGGCCGTGATCCGCTCGCCGCCGGCCAGCCGCACGCCGGTCGACCCGGCCGTCCGCGACCTCGATCGACGTCGACCCGGGCGCCCGAGGCGGATCCGGCCGCCGCTGGGCCGGCGAGCCGCGAGCCAGCGCGTCGATGATGCCGCTGGACCCGCCGGCCGGCACCGGGAAGCCGACGGTCTGGCCGAGCATGCACAGCAGCCAGCCGTAGATCGCGCTGCCCGCGGCCTCCGGCGGCAGGTCGGTGTGCAGGGCGTTGCCGGCGAGCAGCATCGGGGCGCCCTCGCCGCCGAAGTTCTCGTCGCCGAACCGGCGCACCGGCGGCACCGCGAACCGCGCGAAGCGCAGCGCGTCGGCCAGCGCCCATCGTGCGCAGCAGCCGGGCGGCCGAGCGCACCGGCGGGAACGGGCCGCAGCGCCGAGCTGCAGCAGCGGATCGGCGATCGCGCTCGTAGTCCGCGCACGACCCGCAGCCACGCCGTCGCCGTCGCCCGGCGCGAACTCGTCCAGCGAGGCGGCGGTCGCGTCGGGGTCGCGGTGCAGCACCGCGCACGCGGCCGTCCGGGAAGGCGTGCGCGAGCACCGCGGGCGCGTGCAGCCAGGCGCAGGCCCCAGCTGCTCGAGCTCGAGCCCGCGGAGCATCGGCGACGCCGCGGCCAGCGGGTAGAACGAGCTGTACCAGTCGGTGACGAAGCCGGGATGCAGCGAGTCGTCGGAGTACACCGCGCCGCCGGCGTGCTCGGCCGCCTCGAGCACCAGCACGTCCCAGCCGCGGTCGGCGAGCAGGTTCGCGGCGACCAGGCCGTTGTGCCCCGCGCCGATGACGACGGCGTCGACGGTCGTCGCTCACGTCAGCACCCGCTGCGCGGTGCCGTCGGCCCACGCGACGATGTCCTCGACCACCTGCGCGTACCAGTGCCGGTAGTTGTCGGTGGTGACGTAGCCGATGTGCGGCAGCAGCAGCGTGTTCGGCAGCGACGCGCAGCGGGTGGTCCGGCGGCAGCGGCTCGACGTCGTAGACGTCGAGGCCCGGCGCCGGCGATCCGCCGTCGCGCAGCGCGTCGATCAGCGCGGCCTCGTCGACGATCGGCCCGCGCGAGGTGTTGACCAGGTAGGCGGTCGGCCGCATCGCGGCGAGCTCGGCGGCGCCGACCAGGCCGCGGCTGCGCTCGGACAGCGGCATGTGGATCGTGACGACGTCGGCCTCGGCGAACAGCTCGTGCTTGCCGACGGCCCGCGCGCCGTGCTCGGCGGCGCGCTCGGGCGTCAGGTTGGGCGACCACGCGAGCACCGACATGCCGAACGCCTGCGCGAGCCTCGCCACCGGCACGCCCAGCCGGCCCAGCCCGACGACGCCGAGCGTCAGACCGGCCAGGCCCGGGCCGATGGTGTGCTGCCAGCCGCCGGCGCGCATCGCGGCGTCCTCGGCGGCGAAGTTGCGGGTCAACGCGATGATCATGCCGATGGTGAGCTCCGGCATCGCGTTGCCGGCCGCGGTGGTGCCGCAGACGGTGACGCCCGTGCTCGCGTCGCCGCGTCGACGTCGATCGCCGCGTTGGCCATGCCGGTGGTGACGAGCAGCCGCAGCTGCCGGCAGCGCGGCGAGCACCGGCGCGGGGAACGGCGGTGCGCTCGCGCATCGCGACGACGACCTCGCTGCCGCGCAGCCGGCGCGACGCAGCTCGTCGCTCGTCGGCGATGTGCTCGGCGAGCACGTCGACGTCGAAGCGCTCGCAGCACCGGCGCCCAGTCGGCGCTCGCCAGCGCGACGTGCTGGTAGTCGTCGAGGACGGTGACGGTGGGCACGGGGTTCACGCTAGTGCCGTACCCCGTGCCGTCGGCGCGCACGCCCGTTGGTCGGTCAGTGGCGCGGTATCCGCCTCGGTGGCGCGTGATAACGCGCCACCGAGCGCGAAAGGGCGCCACTGACCGCGGGAGCGGTCAGCCCTGCGCGAAGTAGTGGCCCTCGTCCAGATCGGCGAGCAGGCCCGGGTGGGTCGGCTTCCAGTCCGAGCCATTCCCGGGTCAGCGCGTTCGACGCCGGGGCGTCGAGCTGCACGAACCGCGCGAGGAAGCCGAAGTGCGCCTCAGCCTCGTCCGCGTCGTCAGCGGCGATGCTGCGCACCGGCACGTCCAGGTGCCGGCCGATGGACCCGGCGATGTCGCGGAAGGCGATGCCCTCCTCGCCGACGCCGTGCAGCCGGGTGCCGGGTTGCGCGCGCTCGACCGCGAGCCGGTAGAGCCGGGCGGCGTCCAGGGTGTGTACGGCCGACCAGCGGGTGGCGCCGTCGCCGACGTAGGGCGAGACGCCGTGCCGGCGGGCGGCGGCGATCAGCGTCGGGACGAAGCCGTGCTTGTCCAGCGAGCTGTGCACGGTGGGGGACAGGCGCACGACCGACGACCGGACCCCGCGCTCGGCCAGCGCGATCGTCGCGTTCTCCGAATCGATCCGGGGACCGGACTCCAGGGTGTCCAGCTCGGTACCCGCCCGGCCGAGGCCGGCCAGCATCAACGTGCCGGTGGTGTTGACGAACGGCTTGTCGGTGCCGCTGAGCGCGTCGGCGATGGCCTGCACCGCACGCAGGTCGTCGTCGACCGCGTCGCCGTGCCGACCCGCCGCCATGAGGTCGTGCCGGAACGCCAGGTGGACGACGCCGTCCGCGGCGTCCGCGGTGCGGCGCAGCAGGTCCAGATCGGTGATGTCGCCGCGTACGACGTCCGCGCCGGCCGCGGCGATCGTGTCGGCGGACGCGTCCGAGCGGGCGAGCCCGACGACCGTGTGGCCGTTGTCGATCAGCTCGGCGACGACGGGCCGGCCGATGTGCCCGGACGCGCCGGTGACGAAAATCTGCATGGGATACCTCCGCGCGGTGATGTCAGTTGATGACATCACCGTAGCACCACGATGTCAGTCGCTGTCATGGCCTCTATCATCGAGTGATGGCCCGTTGGGAACCGGACGCGCGCACCCGCCTGGAAAGCGCCGCGCTGGACCTGTTCGCCGAGCGCGGGTACGAGCAGACGACCGTCAGCGAGATCGCCGCCCGTGCCGGACTGACCCAGCGGACCTTCTTCCGGCACTACGCCGACAAGCGGGAAGTGCTGTTCGCCGGCGGCCGCATCCTGCAGGACGCCGTCGTGGCCGCCGTGCGCGACGCCCCCGCTGATGCGTCGCCGCTGGACGCGGTCGTCACCGGCATGACGGCAGGTGCCGCGATGCTCGAGCAGCGCCGCGACCTCGCCCGCCGGCGGCAGCAGATCATCGACGCCCACCCCGACCTGCAGGAACGCGAGCTGATCAAGCTGGCGCACCTGGGCAGCGCTGTCGCCGAGGGCCTGCGGGGGCGCGGCGTGCGCGAGCCGTCGGCGAGCCTGACCGCGCAGCTCGGCGTCGCGGTCTTCCATCGGCGTTCGCCCGCTGGGTCGCACCGGACAGCCGCACCCGGCTGGCGACGCTGATCCGCCGCACCCGCGACGAGCTGCCGGCACTGACTGCATAAGCAGCGTCAGCCGTGCACCGTGCGGCAGGTGGTTGCCGGCGTGTCGCCGCGCCTGCGGTGCGCAGCCGGCACCGCTGCACTCAGTCGCGCACGCGGATCGAGGCCGTGCAGCGCGCGGCGATCTCCGGGTCGTGCGTAGCCAGCAGCAGGATGCCGCCCTGCGCGGGCACCGAGAACAGCTGCTCGAGCACCCGCGCCCGCGACACCGGATCCTGCTCGGCGGTCGGCTCGTCGGCGAGCAGCACCTGCGGGCGCAGCGCCAGCGCCCGGGCGACGGCGACCCGCTGCTGCTGGCCGCCGGACAGCTCTTCGACCAGGTGGTCGGCGACGTCCTCGAGGCCGAGCGCGGTCAGCGCGTCCGCGGCCACCGCGCGGGCGTCGTCGGCCGGCTGCCCCGCGGCGCGCAGCGCGGCCTCGACGTTCTCGGCCGCGCTGAGCAGCGACACCAACCCGTAGCCCTGCAGCACCACGCCGATGCGCCGGCGCGCAGCCGCGTCGAACGGCGCGCCGTCGAGCAGCACCGTGCCGGCGTCCGGCCGCGCCAGCCCGCCGGCCAGCGCGAGCAACGTCGTCTTGCCCGACCCGGACGGGCCGAGCACCGCCAGCGACGTGCCGGCCTGCGCGGCGAACGACAGGTCGGTGAAGATCTCCCGGTCGGCGCGGCGCACGGTGAGGC
>CAVQFH010000013.1:0-104195 GCA_963711775.1 uncultured Actinomycetota bacterium
CGGCACCGGTCAACGTCAGCGGCGCGCTCACGACGGCGGCCTGCGGTAGGCGGCGTGCCGGCCGGTCGCCGGTTCGTCGTCGGCAATCTCGGCGACGACGGGGGAGCCCGCGACGGGGGAGCCCGCGACGGGGGAGCCGGCGACGACAGAGGAGTCGGGCTCGTCCGCGGCGTCGTTCCGGTCACCGTGCCGAGCCGCCGGGGAGGTCGCAGGCGTGGCCGCCGGGGAGGTCGCAGGCGTCGCGGTCGGGGTGGACGCGGGTACGTCGAGGTCGGCCCGGCGCAGCAGCACGCCGTCGGGCACCGGCTCGGCGCGCAGCAGCGTGCCCGGCGGCAGCGCCTCGGTGAGCTCGGTGGGCAGCTGCACGCTGCCGTCGCGGCCGACCACCAGGAACTGCTCGCCGCCCATGCCGGCGCCGCCGATGCGACCGTCGCGGATCGACACGGTGCGGTCGAGCGCGTCGCTGACGGTGCGGTCGTGCGTGACGACGACGACGGTCGTGCCGAAGCGGGTGTTCACGTCGCGCAGCAGCTCGACGACGTCGTGGGAGGCGGCCGCGTCGAGCTGGCTGTTGGGCTCGTCGGCCAGCAGCAGGGGCGGCAGGTTGGCGAGCGCGACGGCGACCGCCAGCCGCTGCTTCTCCCCGCCCGACAACCGGCCGGACGCGCGGTGCGCCAGCGCCGCCGATGCCCACGGCGTCGAGCAGCTCGCGCGGTGTCGGCGCCTCGGCGTTCTGCTCGGTGCGCACCGCGCGCACGTTGTCCAGCGCGCTGACGTAGGGCAGCAGGTTGCGTCCGGCGTTCTGCAGCACCACGCCGATGTCGCGCTTGCGGAACGCGGCCAGCTGGCGCGCGTTCAGCGCGGACAACTGCTGCCCGCACACGTGCACCGAACCGGCCGTCGGCCGCAGCAGCCCGGCCAGGTGCCACAACAGCGTCGATTTGCCGGAGCCGGACGGCCCGAGCAGCGCCACCATCTCGCCGGCGCGCACCTGCAGGTCGACGCCCTGCAGCGCCGCGACCTCCGAGCCCGGAACGCCGTAGACGTGCACCAAGTTCTCGCAGCGCACCACCGGCTCGGCCGCGACGGCGGCAACGGTGCTCATTCCTCGACCTCCCGCAGCCGGTCCGGCGAGGCACCCGCGAGCAACCCTGCGCTCGTGCCCGCGGCCAGCGCGAACAGCACCACCACTGCGCCGACGACGAACAGGGTCAGGGTCAGCGTCGGCAACGGGTAGTGCAGCGCCACCGACGCCGGTGCCTGCACGAACTCCGGCACGCTGCGCAGCGCCAGCAGCGCGGCCGCCACGCCGGCCACGACACCTGCCAGCGCACCGAACACCAGCACCGCGGCCTGCTCGATCAACAACCCGGCGTAGAGGCTGCGCCGCGACGCGCCCACCACGCCGAGTGCCGCGTACTCGAAGCGGCGCCGTCGCGCGGCGGTGATCAACGCCGCCAGTGCACCGCCGGCGGCGAGCAGTGCCGCGGCCAGCGCGTCGGCCAGCAACACGGTGCTGGCCAGGCCCGGGCCCTGCCGGTTGAGCAACCGGGTCTGTTGCGCCGCCGACTGCGTGGCGGTGATCTTGACCCCGGCCCGCCGCAAGCCGGCCGCGATGGCGTTGTGCGCCCCGTCGGCCACCCATACCTGCTGCTGCACCGGTCCCGAGAGCACGCCCGCCGCGGCGCGCTCGGCGTAGGTGCGGTCGACGATCACCCCGCCCGACGGCGCGCCCGGGACGGCGCTGGCGCGGGCCAGCGACCTGATCTGCACATTGTTGCCGTCCAGCCCGAGCGTGGGCACGACGCTGCCGACCGGCCCGCTGGGCGTCGTGCGTGACACCACCGCGGGCAACGCAGCGGGATAGTCGGCGACGGCCAGCGACCCCGAGTTCGTGGCCGAGAAGTCGACGGGCCACACCAGCCGGCCGCCGCTGACCGACAGCGTCTGCTCCGGGTCGACGTCGGTGCCGGTCAGCTGCCGCCACCGCGCGGCGCTCTGCAGGCCGCCGAGCGCGTGCCAGCCCGAGGCGTCGTGCACGTCGATGCCGTCGAGTGTCAGCTGCCCGTGGATCTGTATGCCGAACCCGCTGTTCCCCGCGGTGGCCGCGGCGAGATCGATGCTGCTCAAGGTGCACGGGCAACCGCCGACCCCGGCCGCCAGCGTCACCGTGCCGGTCTCTCGCGGGATCGTGCCGAGCTCGGCGTTCACCGCGCCGTCGGACCCGGGTGTCGCCAGCGACAACCCGAGCACCGTGCCGACCGGCTTGAGGCCGTGCACGTCCAGCCGCACCCGCACGGCGTCGCCGTCGATCGGTACCGGAGCCGCGGCGGGCGGCGCGAGGCGGCGCATCAGCGTGGTCACCGACTGCGCGGCGAAGTCCGGGCGCCAGGCGACGACGTGCGCGAAGCGCTGCGGGTCGACCGCGAGCATGGTGCCGACTGTGCCGGCGCCGGGGTAGTAACTGTCCACGACGGCGGCCCGGGTGCCGTGCGGGTCGAGCTTGTCGACGATCGCGCCGAGGTCCGCCCGGCCGCCCGGCGGCACGACGGTGAGCACGCTCGGCGCACCGACCTGGACGTCCGCCGCCAGCCTGCGGTTGCTCTGCCCGGTGCTCCACGCGGCGACGGCGAACGTCGCGAGCGCGAACGCGGCGGCCAGCACGACGGTGGTGCGCGCACCGGCCGAGCGGCGGGCGACCTGCCGGACCGCCAGGAACGCGCCCAGCCCGCCGCGGCTGCGCGTGCGGGCGAAGGCGCGGCGGCACAGCCACGGCAGCAGCCGGGACGCGACGACGGCCACCGCGAGGCCGAGCACCCCGGGGACCAGCAGCCCGAGCGTGCCGGCATGCGAGGAGGTCACCTGGCCGCCGATCACGAGCTCGGCGATGGCCGCGACGGCTGCCGTCACCACGATCGAGTCGATCAGCCAGCCGCGCCGCGTCGCCTCCCGGGCTGCGTGCTGCCACTGGTCCAGCACGCCGCGGCGCAGCGTCCGGCGCCCGGCCACGACGGTGGCGACCAGGCCGCCGACGGTGGCCGCCAGCGCCGCGAGCCACGCGGTCCACGGCAGCGCGGCCGCGGTGTCCGGCCGCAGCAGCACCGAGTCCAGCCCGACGCACACCGAGGCGCCCAGCGCGACCCCGGCCGGCAGCGCCAGCGCGAGCAGCAGCAGCGGTTCGCCGAGCGCGAAAGTCAGTAGCGCGAGCCCGCGCCGTCCACGCAACTTCATCAGCGCGATCTCCGGCCCGCGCAACGCGATGGCGTCGCCGACCACGGTGAACATCAGCAGCCAGACCAGCACCAGCAGCTGGACGGTGATGAGCAGGATCGAGACCTCCAGCGCGTGCCAGCTCGCGCGCACGTCGTGCTGCAGGCCCGGCAGCTCGGACACGACGATGAGATTGCCGCCGGCGGTCGCTGCTCGCTGCAGCCGCTGCACGGCGCCGGACAGCTGCGACAGGTCGCCGGCGCGCACCGCGTCGGGGCGCAGCAGCCGGTCGATCACCACGGTGCCCTGCGGTTGCCCGCGCCCGATCAGCGTCGCGGCGGGGGTGAACAGCGCGTCCAGCCCGGGCGACGCCGAGGAGTTCGTGCCGCCGCTGTCCTCGGTGCCGAAGTACGTGCCACCGCGGCCGAACCAGTAGGGCAGCGCGGGGTCGGGAACCGCGTAGATGCCGACGACCGTCAACGTCCCCCACGCCTGGTTGCTGAACCTCCGGCCGACCTTGATTCCGGTGAGTGTCGAACTGGAGCTGCTGAGGACGACCTCGCCGGTCGCCGTCGCACAGCGCCCGCTGAGCATCCGCAGGTGGGCGCAGAACCCGGTGCGCGTCACCAGCGGCGCCGCCGAGTGCGACGGGTCGGGCAGCACGAGGGTGCCCTCGACGGCCTCCACGAGCGGCGCGAACACCCGGGCGCTGACGGCGCTCGGCAGGGCACGCGCGACCACGGGGTCGGTGGCCGCCTTCAGCTGCGCGAGCGCTCCGGGCAGGTTGGTCTGCGCGCTGATCTCGATGCCGCGGGCGCTGGCGGGGGCCGAGGTGAGGGTGTCACGCAGGATCGACGTCTGCGCCGCGACGTAGTAAGCAGGCCCGATCGCGGCAGCGGCCGCCGCGACCAGCGCGACGACGAAGACTGCCAGGGTGCTGCCGCCGCGGTGGGCGAGACCGCGGGCCAGTACGCGCACCGCGGTCGCCGCCATGACTCGCTTCGCTCCGTTCGCACCCGCCCGGCCGTCGCGGGCCGTGATCTTCCTTGCCGGGCAGCGTCTCACACGCGGCGCTCGGACCGGGGTGTCCGCGTGTTGCGATCCCGTCACGCCGGTGTGCGCGACAGCGCCGCGCTACATGCCGAGATGCGCGAGGGCCTGCTGCACCAGCACGCCCTGGCCGCCTTGCATGTCGGCGAGCAGCTGCGGATCGCGCGCCTCGTTCGGCGTCACCCAGGTCAGTTGCAGCGCGTCCTGCTGCGGCTCGCACTCGCCCTCGACCGGCACCACGAATGCCAGTGACACGGCGTGCTGGCGCGGATCGTGGAACGGCGTGATGCCGGGGATCGGGAAGTACTCGGCCACCGTGAACGGCTGCGGTGCGGGCGGGATGCGTGGCAGCGCCAGCGGCCCGAGGTCCTTCTCGAGGTGCCGGACCAGCGCCTGGCGCACCCGCTCGTGGTACAGCACGCGCCCGGACACCAACGCACGGATCAGCTCGCCGTCGCCGGTGGCACGCAGCAACAGCCCGACCTGCTGCACCTCGCCGACATCGTCGACGCGCACCGGCACCGCGTCGACGTAGAGAATGGGCAACCGTTCACGCGCGTCGCGCAGCTCGTCAGGGGAGAGCCAGCCGGCGGACGGTTCGGTGCCGTAGTCGATGCTCACGCCACGATCCTGCCAGCCCCCTGCAGCGCCGTCCGTGCGCTCCCGCGCCGACCTGCCCGGTACCGGGGGCAGGAAAATCGACGGCACGCCCGATGCGCGCGCCGGCCGCGACAGTGGGAGCCTGGGCCGGTGAGTTCAGCGGTGACCGGACGTGTCGCGATCATCGGCGACATCGGCGGGCACCGCGACGAGCTGATGACCGAGCTGCGCCGCCTCGGTGCCGACGAGCAGTCCGGCCGGCTGCCCGCCGAGCTGACCGTCGTGCAGGTGGGCGACCTCGTGCACCGCGGCCCCGACTCCGAGGGCGTCGTGACCCTCGTCGACGCCTACCTCGACGAGCAGCCGGCGCAGTGGATCCAGCTGGTGGGAAATCACGAGGCGCAGTACCTGCGACCGCCGGTGTTCGAGTGGCCGGAGCGTCTCGGTGACGACGCTGCGGACACGTTGCGCTCGTGGTGGTCGGACCGGGCGATGGTCGCGGCCGCCGCGATCGACGCCGACGGCGAACAGCTGCTCGTGACGCACGCCGGACTCACGGCGGGTTTCTGGCGCGCCGCGCTCGACGCCCCGGCCTCGGCGGCCGACGCCGCGCGCGCGCTCAACTCGTTCCCCGGCACGCACGACGACGTGCTGTTCACCGCCGGGCACATGCTCGGTTCCGGGCGCGACGCGGAGGTCGCGAACCTGGCGGCCGGCCCGGTGTGGGCGGCCACGGCCACCGAGCTGGTGCCGAGCTGGCTCGCCGAGGCGCAGCCCGCGCCGTTCGGACAGGTGCACGGCCACAGCGCGGTCACCGATTGGCGCTCCGGCGAGGTCCGGGCCGCACGTGAGATCGCGTCGCTCGTGCACGCCGACCGCGACGCTGCGCACGAGACGGTGCTGCTGCCGCACGGCGGGGCGCGCATCGTCGGCATCGACCCCGGTCACGGCAGGCGCGCGCACCGGCCGTGGAGTGCCCTGGTGCTCGAGAACGCGCGGGTGCTCGAGCCGCCCGTCAGTCTGTGACCGACGCGGGCAGTGACATAGTCGGCGCATGGCACTTCGCGGCGACAAGGTCCCCACCCGCAGCCTCGGCCAGCACGCGGACAGCAACGCGTTCCTGGGCTCGGCGAACCCCGCGATGGAGCGCGAGGTCGTCGCGCCGCTGGACCGCATCGCGGCCGAGCCGGTGCCGGCCGACGTCGCCTACCAGCTGATACACGACGAGCTGTTGCTCGACGGCAGCGCCCGGCTCAACCTGGCCACGTTCGTCACGACGTGGATGGAGCCGCAGGCCGCCCAGCTGATGGCCGAGTGCGCCGACAAGAACATGATCGACCAGGACGAGTACCCGCAGACCGCTGCGCTGGAGAACCGGTGCATCGCGATGCTCGCGCACCTGTGGCACGCGCCGGATCCGGGCGTCGCGACGGGGTGTTCGACCACCGGTTCCAGCGAGGCCTGCATGCTTGCCGGGATGGCGCTCAAGCGCCGGTGGCGCAACCGCGTCGGCGACGACCCGGCCCGGAAACCGAATCTGGTGATGGGCGCGAACGCGCAGGTGTGCTGGGAGAAGTTCTGCCGGTACTGGGACGTCGAGGCCCGGCTCGTGCCGGTCGACGGCGATCGCCTGCATCTCGGTCCGGCCGAGGCCGTGGCGCACTGCGACGAGAACACGATCGGCGTCGTCGCGATACTCGGCTCGACCCTCGACGGCAGCTACGAGCCGGTGGCCGAGATCGCCGCCGCGCTGGACGAGCTCGCGGCATCCGGCGGCCCGGACGTGCCGATCCACGTCGACGGCGCGTCCGGCGCGATGATCGCGCCGTTCCTCGACCGCGACCTGGTCTGGGACTTCCGGCTGCCGCGCGTCGCCTCGATCAACATGTCGGGGCACAAGTACGGGCTGGTCTACCCGGGAGTCGGGTGGGCGGTGTGGCGCGACGCCGACGCGCTGCCCGAGGACCTCGTCTTCTACGTCAACTACCTCGGCGGGAACATGCCGACGTTCGCGCCTCAACTTCTCCCGGCCGGGCGCCGAGGTCGATCGCGCAGTACTACACGTTCTTCCGCCTCGGCGTCGAGGGCCTGCGCGCGGTGCAGCAGTCGTGCCGCGACGTCGCGACGTCACTGTCCGCGCGGATCGCCGAGCTCGGGCCCTACCGGCTGATCACCAGGGGCGACGAGCTGCCGGTGTTCGCGTTCACCACGACCGACGACGTCGAGGGCTGGGACGTGTTCGCGGTGTCGCGCGGCATGCGCGCACATGGCTGGCAGGTGCCGGCGTACACGTTCCCGGCCGACCGCACCGACCTGGCGGTGCTGCGGGTCGTGTGCCGCAACGGGTTCTCGCACGACCTCGCCGAGCTGTTCGTGCGCGACCTGCAGGCCGTGACCGACGAGCTCGTGCGCGAAGCAGGTTCGGCCGGGCGCAGCGGCCCGACGTCGTTCCACCACTGACCGGACAGGCAGTCGTCGACGGGATGTGAGCCGTCACAGTCCGGATGACCGGGTTGCCCGGGGCGGTTGACGAGGTGAGTGCGTCGTTCGACGCGCCGATCCGTTTCCGAGCGCCCCGGGAGTTCGCGTGCCCTCATTGTTCGACCCCATCGACGTCGGCAAATTGACCCTGCCGAACCGCATCGTCATGGCCCCGCTGACCCGCAACCGCGCCGGTGCCGGGCAGGTGCCACAGGACATCGCTGTCGAGTACTACGCCCAGCGTGCGAGCACCGGCCTGATCATCACCGAGGGCACGCAGCCCAGCGCGGTCGGCCAGGGCTACTTGAACACGCCGGGGATGCACACACGACGAGCAGCGCGCCGGCTGGGCACGGGTGGCCGACGCGGTGCACGAGCGCGGCGGGCACATCTTCGTCCAGCTCATGCACACCGGCCGGATCGGACACCCGGACAACAAGCACGGCGCGCGACATCGTCGCGCCCAGCGCGATCGCCGCCCCGGGCACCATCGTGACCGCCGCCGGCCAGCAGCACTACCCGACGCCGCGTGCCCTGGAGTCTCGACGAGATCGCCGGCGTCGTCGGCGAGTTCGTCCACGCCGCGCGGGTCGCCGTCGAGGCCGGCCTGGACGGCGTCGAGATCCACGGCGCCAACGGCTACCTGGTGCACCAGTTCCTGGCGCCGTCGTCGAACCAGCGCGCCGACGGGTTCGGCGGCAGCCCGGTGAACCGCGCACGATTCCCGCTCGAGGTCCTCACCGCGGTGGCCGACGCCGTCGGCGCCGACCGGGTCGGCCTGCGCATCTCGCCGGCGCACAACATCCAGGGCGCCGTCGAGGACGACGCGCAGGAGACCGCCGAGACCTACATCGCGCTGGTGGACGGCGTCGAGCGGCTCGGGCTGGCCTACCTGTCCTACCTCGCCGACCCGCGCGGCGGTGCTGACGCGCGACCTGCGTGCCCGCTTCCGCGGCCCGGTCATCGCCAACAGCGGGTTCGCCTCCGTCACCTCCCGCGACGACGCGCAGGCGGATCCTGGACGAGGGCCTGGCCGACGCGGTCGCCGTCGGCCGGTTGGTCGATCGCGAACCCGGACCTCGTCGAGCGGTGGCGCACGGACGCCCCGCTCAACGAGCCGAACCCGGACACGTTCTACGGCGGCGACGCCGAGGGTTACACCGATTACCCGACCCTGCACTGAGAGCCGCCGGTCCCGCCACGCCGTCAGCGCGCGAGGGCGACCTCGGCGCGCTGCGGCGCGGCGGTGACCCGGTGCAGGCGGCGGGCGCCTTCGACGGCGAGCACGCAGCAGAGCACCTGCAGGACGATGAACAGCACCGGCACGCCGAGGCCGAGCAGGGCGCCGGACAGCGCCGGGCCCGACGACGGTTGCGAAGGTCTGCGCACCGCTGAGCGCGGCCAGCGTGCGGCCCGCGGCGCCGGCCGGGGCGAGGCTCGCGGCCAGCGGCTGCAGCACCGGCGCGAGCATCGTCTCGCCGACGCTGAACAGCGCGTATCCGGCGATGACGAGCACCGACGCCGACGGCGCGGTGCAGCATCGGCGCTGCGAGCACCGGCCAGACGCCGATCCAGACCACGGCGCAGGTGGCGAGCAGCACGGCGGGTGACGTGGTGCGTGTCGCGCGGACGACCGGCGCGGTCAGCACCGCGACGAGCACCGCGTTGACGGCCACGGCGGTGCCCAGCGTCGTGGCGCCACGTGCAGCACGCTGAGCACGTAGGCGGGCAGGCCCGAGTCGAACTGCGCGTAGCAGGCCAGCATCAGCAGCACGGTGACGGCGAGCATCCAGCGCACGCCCGGCGCGCGCAGCACGGCGCGGTAGCCCGGCTCGCCGCGCCGGCCGGGCACCGAGACCCGCTCGCGCTCGGTGCGCCGCGCCGACCGTGGCGACCAGCGCCGCACTGGCGATGCTGCACGCCGCAGCGAACGCGTAGGCCGGGCGGCTGCCGGTGGGTGTGGACAGGTCGACGAGGTAGCCGCCGACGAGTCCGCCGATGGCGAGGCCGAGGTTCTGGCCGATGAACTGCCACGCGAAGGCGTCGCGACGCCGCCGCGGCCGGGGTCAGCGCGAGCACCAGCACCGACACCGACGGCTGCACGATCGCCAGCGCTGCGCCGTACGCGAACGCGGACGCCCACAGCGTCACGGCGCGAGCCGGCGTACATCAGCGCCACGATCGTGACGACCATCGCGAGCCGGGCGGCGGTGGCCACGACCACCGGGCGCCCGCGGTCGGCGAGGCGGCCGGCGACCGGGGCGGCGAGCAGCGCACCGAGCGCGAACGCGGAGAACGTGACGGCGGCCGTCGAGGCGCCGAGGTGCGCGGGCGTCGGCGATGTCGGCGTAGAGGAAGGGCAGCACGGCGCCCCAGCCGATGGCGCCGAGAGACGCGCCGGGGATCAGGATGGCGAGCTGGCCGGACGGACGGGCGGAACACAGAACTCTCACTTCGACTAGCAATATTTCGATATCAGAACTTCGATATCGAAGGTAACCGGCGAGTCGAGCGGTTTAGTCCCGCAGGCCCCGTCGCGGTGACGGCCGACACCCGCGCGCAGCCGCCATTAGGGTTTGCGCATGACGCGCCGGACGCCATGGGCCGAGTACGAGCGGGCGGTCCGCGTCTACACCGAGGTCGGCGCGGCCGAGACCGTGCAGCGCATCGTGACGGCGATGTCGCGGCTGTCGCGCCGGCTGGACGTCTTCTACAACCAGCGCTTCGACGCGATCGACATCTCCCGCACCGAGTGGCCGGTGCTGCAGGCGCTGGCGATGGAGGGCCGCGGCGGCAGCTCGCACCCGTCGCGGCTCGCCGACGCGGCGGGCGTCTCGGCGTCGACGATGACCCACCGGCTGGACCGCATGGTCGAGCGCGGGCTGATCGAGCGGGTGCCGGACGCCGAGAACCGCACCCGGATGCGGGTGACGCTCACCCGGCAGGGGTGGGATCTGTTCCGCACGCGCGGTGCTGGACGTCGAGCACGACGAGGCCGGCGTCTTCGCACCGCTGACCGAGGCCGAGCGCAGCACCCTGGCCCGGTTGCTGGAGAAGGCGTTGGCTGCGCAGGACCACGAGGTCAAACGGCGGCCGCGCCAGGCCTGACCGGCTCAGTTCTGCTGGGCGAAGTCCTTCTCCGGATCGTGCGATCGCGATCACGCCCGGACCCAGCGCGATGATCGCGGCGACCAGCAGGATCTGGTTCAGCCCGGCGGTGAAGGCGCGCCGTGATGTGCTCGATCTTCGGCCGCGGCTGCGCGGGCGCCTCGCCAGCACCTGCTTGAGCTGCGCCGGCCTGCACCGCGGTCGCGATCTGGCCGCCGTGCGGGGACAGCTGCGGTACGCCGGCACCAGCCGGGTGATCTCGTCGTGACCTTGCTGGAGAACAGCGTGCCGAGCAGCGCGATGCCGGTGGCGATGCCGACCTGCCGGAACGTCGAGTTGATGCCCGACGCCATGCCCGCCCGTCTGCGGCGTGCACCACGCCGACCGCGGTCGAGGCCAGCGGCGGGTTGACCAGCCCGACGCCGACGCCGGCGACGATCAGCCCCGGGATCAGGTGCGTCCACTGCGACGACGCGTCGAGCCCGCGCATCAGCAGCAGCCCGACGCCCGACGAGCAGCAGCCCCGGGCCGATCAGGAAGCGGACCGGCACGTGCGAGGTCAGCCGGCCGGCGATCGTCGAGGTCAGCGAGGATGCCGCCGGAGAGCACGAGCAGCCGCAGGCCGGTGCCGAGCGCGCTGTAGCCGAGCACGTCCTGCATGTAGAGCACGAGGTAGAGCAGCAGCGCGAAGATCGACGCGCTGAGCCCGAACGCCGCGACCGCGCCGCCGGTGAACGTCGGCTTGCGGAACAGCGACAGGTCGAACATCGGCGACTTCCCGCGCGCCTCGACGAGCGACGAACGCGACCAGCAGCACGCCGGCGGCGATCAGGCAGCCGATCACCCGGGCGTCGCTGAACGAGCGCTGGTTGGACTCGATCAGCCCGTAGACCAGGCTCGCCAGCGCGAGGGTGAACAGCGCGAAGCCGACCCAGTCCGGCCGGCGGGCGTGCGGTGCCTTCGACTCGCGACACCCGCAGGATGCTGATGACGACCGCCGACGACGCCGATCGGCAGGTTGACGAAGAAGATCCACCGCCAGGACAGCCCGGACGTCAGCGCGCCGCCGAGCAGCGGGCCGATCGCGACGGCCAGGCCGGTGATCGCGCCCCAGATGCCGAACGCGACGCCGCGGTCCTTGCCGCGGAACGCGTCGGCCAGCAGCGCCAGCGACACCGAGAACATGATCGCGCCGCCGACGCCCTGCAGCGCCGCGCGACAGCTGCAGCAGCAGCGTGTCTCTGCGCGACGCCGCACAGCAGCGACGCGAGGGTGAACACGATCGAGCCCGATGACGTACAGCAGCCGGCGCCCGAACAGGTCGGCCAGGCTGCCCGCGGTCAGCAGCAGCGCGGCGAGGGTCAGCGCGTAGGCGTCGACGACCCACTGCAGGTCGGAGAAGCTGCGAGTGCAGCGCGGTCTGGATGTCGGGCAGCGCGACGTTCACGATCGTGACGTCGAGCAGCAGCATGAAGGTGCCGAGGCAGACCGCGACGAGCGTCCACCACTTGTGCGGGTTGGGGCCGGTCCGCGCAGGTGCGTCGGAGCGCGCGCCGGACGGCTGGTCGTCGGCGGGAGCGTGATCCGTACCGGTGCCGTCGGCGGCCGCGGTCCGCTCGTGCGCGCCGGGAGCGGTGGTGTCGTCGGCGAAGGCCTTCTCGCGCTCGATCAGTTCGGCGACCGTGACGGGGGCCGCGCCAGACGGCGCGGCCTCGACCTCGTGCCGGCCGTGGTCGTCGGCGTTCGAGGGTGCCGCGGCGGCCGGCGCGGCAGCGCCCTCAGCCGCGGGCACGGTGGGGGACAGGTCATGGCGATCGGGCACAGGTACTCCACCGGCGAAGGGGCGGGGCGATGCGGGCAACGCATCCTACGGTCGGCAGTACCCGCGGCCCGGCGAGCGGTATCGCGTAGTGGCCGAGCTCTCCCGGCCACTACGCGACCGCCCGATCGATCAGTACCAGTGACGACGCCCGCCGACCTCGCGGCCGACCGCTCCCAGGATCGCCAGGATCGCGCCGACGACCACGGCGATGATGCCGAGCGTCCAGACGATGGCGATCTTGGCCACGAAACCGATGATGAGCAGGATGACACCGAGCAGAATCACGTGCACTCCTTTGTGCGGACGGCAGCGCGCTGCTGGTCGGCCGTGACCGGCATCACAGCGCTTGGCGCCGAGAGGGGTACCCCGCAGTGATCAGATCTCAAACAGCGCGCCGTGCAGCACGCGAGGGGCGTCAGGCGCCGAAGCCGAACCGGACGCGTTGCAAGCGCACGGCAGCCGCGTAGTAGTTCTCGTCGGCCGGGCCCGGGTCGCAGGCCGCGAACGCGTCGAGCTCCGCCACGTGCCGCGCCCGCTCGGCGACGGCCTGCATCAGGCCGCGCTGGCCGACCGGCCGACGGACGCCGGCCGCGTCGCCGCGGCCGCGCAGCAGCCGACGGTGTGCGGAAACGGTCTGCGAGGTGCGCCGCGTCGCGGCATGCGCGGACAGCGGGTGGCGCGCTGACACCGCTTGGCGGCGTGCGCTGGAAACCTGCGGGTCGGGCATGGTCATCTGGCTCACCTGTGGTCGTCCGGCCCCCGCCGTGTCCTGCAGGTCCACGGTACCCGCTATGTGTGTTTCGTGCTAACCAGGAGAGAGATCTCTCAGTCCACCCGCTGCAGGACCGTCTCGGTCGGCCGGAATCCGGGCGGGCAGTCCACCGTCCGCCACGTCGCGGCCGGCGCGTCCGGCCGCAGCCACCGGGCGTCCCAGACGCCGAGCGCGACGTCGAGGTCGGCCAGCGCGTCCTGGACGCCCTGGGGGACGGACGTGCGCAGGTGCTCGGCCCAGACGCGCACACGCAGATCGCGCACCAGCGTGGTGTCGGTCTGCACGGCCGTGCTCAGCTCGTGGTCGACGCCTCCCATCGAGCGGCTGAACAGATTCGCCGAGCCGATGCACGCGAACACGTCGTCGATCAGGAACAGCTTGGCGTGCACCGTGCAGTGCTCGAGGCGGTAGACCGCGACGTTGCGCCGATGCGCGTCCAGACCGTCGACCACCTTGCGGCGCAGGTCCCGGTTGAGCGTGCGGTTGATCGGCCGGACGTGGTAGCCCGGATCGGCGGGGTCGCGGATGCCGGAGCCGACCATGATCACCTTGACGTCGCGGCGGGCCGCGTCGCGCAGTTGGCCGTACAGCTCGAAGCGGTGGTCGGCGCCGAGTTCCTCGCCCAGGTACTGGTCCTCGAGGTAGACGTAGCGGCGGGCCGCGGCGATCGCGGTGCTCAGCGTGTCGTACACCTCGTGCACGCCGGTGCTCGGGAACGCGTCCCAGTCCACGGTGCGCCCCGGGAGCAGCGAGGTGAACTTGTGCCGCGGCACCGAGCGCAGCACCCGCACCTGCGTGCCGACGGCGTCCGGGTGTGGCTGCTGGGGCGGGGCGGCCGGCGGCGGCGGAGCAGGCGTGCCGGGATTGAGCTGTTGCCAGCGTGGCGGGCGCTGCACCCAGTGCTTGCGCGGCAGCGTGGCTGCCTCGCTCCAGCGTTGCCGCAACACCTCCCAGACACGTTCGGCGGCGGGGCCGCGCAGCCGTGCGACGGTGTCGTGCCACCCCCACCGCCGGCCCTTGTCGCGCAGCGTGTCGTGCGGTGTGGCGTCGCGGCGGCCGTCCTCGAGGTCGATGCCCCCGACGAAGGCGGTCAGCTCGCCCCCGCGCGAGACGACGACCACCTTCTGGTGGTTGGCGCCGGGCAGCGAGCCGGAGAAGTCGACCAGGGCGCGGCCGGCCAGCGGCGGCGGGCCGCGGTGCCCGGCCGGCTGCCACTGCGTCAGCGCGCGGGCGCGCAGCGCGTTCTGGCGGAAGTCGCCGAGTCCGGCCACCGGCAGCGTCGAGGCGAGCACCCGGCCGGCGAGCAGCACCCGCACCGTCGCACCGGCGGCCGCCGCGCGCGCCAGCCGTTCGCCCAGCGGCTCGTAGTGCGCGTCGCCCGGGGAGCGTCCGGCGAGGTCCAGGTACGGGTCCACGGCCAGGCTGCCGATCAACAGCGAGTCGCCGGCACCGAGCCCATCGGTCGCATCGAGCAGCTCGTCGAAGTAGGCCGCGCCGTCGACCAGTGGCAGCCACTGCGAGTCGTCGGTGAACGTCGGGCACCCGGCGTCGCCCGGCGGGAAGTAGTCGTGCACGACGTCAGTCAACCGGGTGGCGGTGTGCGGCCCGGCTCCGGGCCGTCCGCGGCTCTTGCCGCGGTATCCCGGGCAGCCGTACGCTGGCCGCGTCTGGTGCATCATCTGAAACGAGTCTCATCATGCGCAACAAAGCGGCGGTGACGGTGTTGCGCCGGTTGCTGACCAACGCGCGGTACGAGGTGCTGCCCACGGCATCCTGCGAGGCTGCGGTGCTCGAACACGTCGGCACCGACCGGACGGTCACCATCACCGCGTCGCCGTCGAAGGGCCTCGCGGCCACCCTCGAGCTCGCCGAACGGCTGGCCGGGCACGGCTACGACGTGGTGCCGCACCTGGCGGCGCGCATGGTGTCCGGCCGGGCCGAGCTCGCCGAGATCTGCCACCGACTGCTGGCCGTGGGCGTGCAGACCGTGTTCGTGCCCGCCGGCGACGCCGATCCCCCCGCGGGGGACTACCGGGCGTCACTCGACCTGTTGCACGACCTCGCCGAGCTCGGCCACCCGTTCCGCGGGGTCGGCGTCACCGGCTATCCCGAATCGCACCCGACGATCCACGACGACCTGACCGTCCAGGCCATGTGGGACAAGCGCCAGCACGCCACGCAGGTGGTCAGCAACCTGACCTTCGACCCGGAGACGCTCGCCGTGTGGCTGCGGCGGATGCGCGGCCGCGGCATCACGCAGCCGCTGTGGGTCGGTGTCCCCGGCCCCGTCGACCGCGCCAAGCTGCTGGGCATGGCCACCAAGATCGGCGTGGGGGAGTCGACCCGGTTCCTGGTCAAGCACCGGCGCACCCTGACCAGGCTCGCCGCGCCGGGCGGGTTCACCGGCGAACGCTTCCTGGAGAAGCTCGCCCCGGCCTTCGCGGCCCCGGACGCGCAGGTCGAAGGGTTGCACGTGTTCACCTTCAACCAGATCGCCGAAACCGAGGCGTGGCGGCGCGACTTCCTCGCCCGGCTCAAGGCTCCGGCGCCGGCCTAGCGTCGCTACCAACAGCGGGAAGGGGCCCGCCCGCGTAGCGCGGACGAGCCCCTTCCGGTGCCGACGGGTCGAGGACCCGCGCGGCCCTAGCGCAGTTGCACGACCTTGAACATGCCCATCTGTGCGTGCTCCATGCCGGTCTTGCTGTCCGGCCAGAAGCAGACGGCCACGTACTTGCCCGCCGGCAGCCGGTACTTGAAGGTCTGGCCCTTGTTCGGCGACAGCACCCCGCTGTCCGTGCTGCCCTTGAGAATGAACTTCGGCTCGCTGTTGCTCTCGGACTCGAACGCTTTCACCAGCTGCTTGTGCGTGGTGCTCTGCTTGATGTGCTGCAGTACCAGGAAGTGCGGCTGGTCGCTGGAGTTGGTCAACCGCATCTCACCCTGGCGCGCGATGACGGACTTGATGTCGAACCCGTACGTCAACATCTTGATCCGGCTGTCGGCGGCGACCGTGCGACGGTTGATCTTCGCGCCGGACACCGTGAAGGTCTTCGCGGAGCCGTTGTCGAAGTCCACCGCGTCGTACTTGCCCGCCGGCAGGTAGACGGTGAAACGCCCGGTCTTCTTCGGGCTGCCCTCCGAGCCGCCGAAGAACTTCACGTTCCGGTCGGCACGCCTGATCGCCGCGGCGTTGCCCCCGAAGCCCGCGTTGATGTCCTGGTTCGCCTGCGCCAACGTGTAGCCCTTGTGCAGCTTGGCGAGCTGCAGCGTCTTCGCACCCTTCTTCGAGTGCACGACGAAGGTGACACGGCCGGGGTGCAGGTGCGTGCGGCTCAGCGAGAAGCCGCTCTTGCCGAAGTGCACGGAGACCACGGGGATCTTCTTCGCCGTGGCCGCGCTTGCTGCGCCGGGCACAGCGAGTACGGCGGCGAGAGCGACCGCGGTCCCGCCCGCGATCGTCAAAGTCCGTTTACGGTTCAAATCCTCGTCCTTCCGGTATGTGCTGCCGGGCGCAGCCACACATCTGCCGGACTGAGGATCAGCTCTGCACACCCCGGAGGGCCATACGTCAATTGGCGTATCCGGGGACCCCGCGCCGTCAGCGGCGCCCGCGCGAGACCGACGGCGTGTGCGGGTCGACCATGCGGTGCAGTGCCCAACCGGTCACCGCGCCGTAGGCCAGGTGCGGCACGAGGTCGCGCAGCAGGTTCTGCGGTGCGGCCCAGTCCGACCTCGCTGCGCCGGTGGCGACGGCGGCGCCTTCGCCCACACCCATCGCCGCCAGGCCCGTCAGCACCGCCGCGACGACGGGTGGCGGCGTGGCGTTCGACCCGCGCACCGCGCCCGCGAGCGCGCCCACACCGAGTCCGATGCCGAGGCCACCCAACGGTCCCAGCGCCTCGGTGCGGCCGGCACCGGCCGACGCGCCGGCGGTGTCGGCGGCCTTCCCGGCGGTCCGCGGCACGGCCGAACTCGACGGCGACGTAGTGGCGGCGTCGCCCAGCACGGCATGGTCGAGGTAACTGACCACGTTCTTCGCCGTCGCCCCGGCCGCTCCGGCCAGCAAGCCTGCGGTGATCCCTGCCCAGCGGTTCGCCATCTCGCACGTCCTCGGTCTTGTCGCATGTCGCGGCGATCGCCGCCCATAATGCAGGTACCCAGCCGTCCGGCGCAGTAGCACGAACGTCGCAGATCACTCGTCATCGCTTCGTCCCGCCGGCGTGCGCGTGGGCATGCTGCGCAGGTGGGGATCGACGACGTGCTCGCAGCGGCCAGGGCCCGCCTGCAGCGGCTGACCCCGCTGCAGGCTGTCCAGGCGCAGCGCCGCGGGGCGCTGCTGATCGATACCCGCACCGAGGCACAACGCGGGGAGCAGGGTGAACTGCCCGGCGCGATCGTCATCGACCGCACCGTGCTCGAGTGGCGCCTCGACCCGACCGGCCCCGTGCGCATCGCCGAGGTGACGTCCGCCGACGTCGAGGTCGTGGTCGTGTGCCGGCAGGGCTACAGCTCCAGCATCGCTGCCGCGGCGTTGCTCGATATCGGGCTGCACCGCGCCACGGACATGATCGGCGGCATCGAGGCATGGCACTCGGCGCAGCTGCCCCTGCACCGCGGCCCGGCCGACGTGCGTCGCTGAGCCGGCAGCAGGTCGGCCATGATGGCGACATGACGACGCTGCCCCCCTCGCGCATTGCCGACCCGATGGACGCGCCGGCGCTGCGCTGGGGGGTGCTGGCTCCCGGCGGCATCGCCCGGGACTGGACCGCCGCGCTGCACGCGACGACGGCCTCGCGGGTGACCGCCGTCGGGTCACGCTCGCTCGACCGCGCGCGGTCGTTCGCGGAGGACTTCGGGGTCGAGCGGGCGCACGGCAGCTACGAGGCGCTCGTCGCCGACGACGGGGTCGACGCGATCTACGTCGCGAGCCCGCACTCCGAGCACCACGAGCACGCGCTGCTCGCGCTGGGCGCCGGCAAGCCGGTGCTCGTCGAGAAGGCGTTCACCCGCAACGCCGCCGAGGCACAGGCCGTCGTCGACGCGGCCCGGGCGAACGGGCTGCTCCTCGTCGAAGCCATGTGGACCCGCTTCCTGCCGCACATCGACGTCGTGCGTCGGTGCCTGGAGGACGGCCTGCTCGGCACGGTCAAGGCCGTCGAGGCCGACCACGGCCAGCTGCTGTTCCCGGACGGCCCGCGCCGGCTGGCCGACCCGGCACTCGCCGGCGGTGCCCTGCTCGACCTCGCGATCTACCCGGTCTCGTTCGCGCACCTCGTCCTCGGCTCGTTCGACACCGTGCAGGCGACCGGCGTGCTCGCCGACACCGGCGTCGACGCGAGCGAGACGATCGCCGTGGTCGGGCCGCACGGCGCGATCGGCACGCTCGCCTCGACGATGCTCGCGAAGAGCCCCTGCGCCGCGTCGATCTCCGGCACCGCGGCTCGGCTGGAGATCGACGGATGGTTCTACCAGCCCAACACCGTGCGCCTGATCGACGTCGACGACCGCGAGCTCGATCGGTACGAGACGCCGCGCCGCGAGCACGGGCTCGCCTACGAGGCGGCCGAGTTCGCCCGCTTGCTGACCGACGGCAGGACCGAGTCCGATCTGATGCCGCTCGACGAGACGGTCCGGCTCATGCAGGTGCTCGACGAGGTGCGCCTGCAGCTCGGCGTCACCTTCCCCGGCGAGCAGTAGCGCCGCGCCGGCTCGCGGATCCGGCGCGCCGGAGGCTCCCGGGCGGTCCATACGTCACGTTTTGCCGTGACGACTCCGGCAGACTGAGGGCTATGGCTTTGGCGCCGTGCGCGGATGTGTCGCCGGCGTCCTGGTTGACGGCAAGTGCTACCGACCCCTGGCAACTGATCAGGTTCGGTCCCGCCGGTTTCGCCGGCTACGCAAGACTCCGCTTCATCCCGGACCCGAGGACTGCCGGTCAGAGCGAAAACGATGTCGACGTTGACGCGAACGTCGAGCCGGAGGCCGCACTGGTTCGTCGTGCGCTCGACGTGCTGGCGCGACACACAGCAACGCCCGACGACTGCTTCTTCTGCCTGTGGGAAGGGTGGGGGTCTGCATTTCACGGCAGGGGCGGACTACGCATCGCAGACATCGGACCGAAGGTGCCGATTCCGTATCGGGAGTGCTTCCTGTTCCGCGGCCCGCTCACAGATTTCGGGGATTGGGCCGCAGCCGATCTTCTGCCGGGCATGCCACGCACCGACATGCCCAATCCGGCCTTCATCTGGCCCGCCGATCGATCTTGGTGTGTGGCTGACGACGTAGATCCACACTGGGCCGGGATCGGCGCCAGCAGCGCAGCCATCGACGAGCTCGTCCGAGCCGCGGGACTCGACATCACTCGCGCCGACCCGACCGAGCCACAACCCGAGTACCGATAACTCGAGTCAGGAGACTGGCAGGGACGGTCTGCCGTGTCCGACCGCTAACTGACGCCGTCGAGGTTGTGACGCATCACCGGGCGAGAGGGGTAGGTACGTCCGATCTCGTGGAAGCCTGCGGCAACGAACATCGACATGGTCCCGGTGAACACGGCGGCCGGCGACGGGTGTCGACTCAGTCGCTCGACATCGACCGGGTGCCCGTCCAGGGTCGCAGCGCCCTGCGCGCGGGCGAAACTCGTCGCGTTACGTAGCAGCGCGACACCGACGCCGCTGCCGCGATGCATGCGCCGCACAGCAAAGCAGCTGATCCACCATGCAGGATCGGCGTCATCCAGGGCGTAGATCCGCTGCAACGCCCGGTTCTCCGCGACTCCAGGTAGCGATGTTCGTAGGACAACACGACTCCAGCCGGCGGGTTCGCCGTCGACGTAGGCGATCAGGCCTATAGGCGCTCGTGCTTGCTCGATCTCGTCGTGCAGTGCGGTCGGCTTGGCCTTGCTGCCGGTCCGACGAAACCGTTGGCACCAGCACGTCGATCCGTCCCGGCCGGTGAAAACTCGAACCACGTCCTCCCAGCGCCGCTCGGTCGCTGGGCGAACCGTGATCCTCACGAGCCCATCGTCGAACAAATGATCACCAGCGTCCAGGTGGAGCGGATCCGGGCTACGAGTGAAGGTCAGCAGGCAGGACCTGCTCGGTCAGCAGTCGGCGGACGAGCGGGTCATCGAGCCGACGCTCGAGTAGCCGGTATCCGTGGTAGTAGGCGGACACGTAGGGGGTGAGCATGCGCGGATCCGGATCCTCGACCAAGCCCCAACGTGTCAGGTAGTCCACGATTTCGTCGGCGGGCCGATCATCGGCGGCGAGCAGGGACGCGTTGTGTCGCACGCCGAACAGGACGTTGCGAGCATGGTGGATCGCGGCGAAGTCACTTCCGTCCGGCCGGATGCCGCGTGACGCGAAGACCTTCTCGGTCAACCATTGCTGTGCCTGGTCGCCCGGGAAGATCACCGCTTGGGCGTGCAGAGCCAAACCTTCGCTGAGCACGTACGGCGGCGCCGGGGCGAACCGCACCTGCTGCTCGATGTGGTCGCCCAGGTGGATCTCCTTGAGCACCTGCTCTGCTATGTGGCCAGGGTGACCCTCGTGCGCGACGACATAGAGCAGGTCGGCCAGGACGAACGGGCGTGCGCCGCCCACCAAGATGGTGGAGTTCAGGCCGCCGTGATGCGCGCCCATCCCGACGTAGCTTGCGTCCGGGACGATCTCGCAGCCAACCCGCTCGCCGTCGGGCAGCTGCACGATGTGTTGGCAACGCGCCCGGCACTCGGCGACCGCGGCCGCTACCAGTTCGCGCAGCTCGCCCAGCCGCTCACGCGGGAGCGAGTGGGCGACGCGCCAGTCACGCAGCCGGTCCGCGAGCGAACCGGCGGTCTTCGGTAACGCGCGGTCCAGGGCCTCGTGGGCCCGCACGAACTCGGCCTCCGGCACGAGTTCCGGCTCGATAGCCAGGCAATCACGCATGAGTTCGCGCACGCCGATGCTGCCCGCAGCGCGTCTGGCGAGCGCGCGCAGCGCCCGCACCTGCGCGGCCAGGAAGCCGCGCCGGTGACCTTCGAACGGCAGCTCGGCCGCGAGCAGGTCGGCGTGCGCGACGAGTTGTCCAGCCGACGGCGGCGCCTCCCGGGCGACCTGCTCGCGCCATGCGGCTGGACCGAAGTAGTCGACGAACCAGCCCACCCCAGCGCTGTGCAGCACCGAGTTCCGGTCCAGCCGCAGGATCAGGAAGGCATAGGCCCGGAGCCACTCATCCTCGGTCACGTTCCAACCCGGCGCTTTCACTGGGACGGCCTGGTGAAGAAACTGACGATATAGACCTGAAGCCGCGCGCCCAAGCCGACACCGACGTCTTCCACCACTCGACTCGAAGATCCTCGATATTGTCGGACACCTGTTCTATTATGAGGGCATGGGCGGCGATGAGTGCGCGGAGTTGGTCGAGCCACTGCGCGCGGCCGTCGATCACTTGCTCGAGGCGCCACTGACGTCTCTCGCGTCAACGCAGGTCACTGAGTTGCTCCGCGACCTGGAGGTCCAGCGCCGTCGGCTCGCCGCCGTGGATCAACGCGTGTTGACCGAGGCTGGGCAGCGCGGGCTCGCAGGCGACTATGCGAGGGCGAGCACAGTCGACCTGCTCGTCGACATGTTGCGGGTGGCGCCTGCCGAAGCCAAGGCACGCGTGGCGCAGGCACAGGAGCTGCAGTCGAGGACGACGTTGACCGGTGCGGTGGTACCTCCTGTGCTGCCGCGCTGCGCCGTTGCTGTCCGCGCCGGCGAGATCTCGGCAGCCCACGTGTCGGTGATCGCGAAGACGATCGAGCGCATCCCTGCGAACATCGCCCACGAAGCAGCGCCGGTCGCCGAACAGATGTTGGTCGACGCAGCGCGGCACCAACACGCCGCCGCTTTGGCGCAGACAGCGGCGCTGCTCCTGGTCCGTCTCGATCCCGACGGCACGAAGCCTCGCGACGACGAGGCGGAGCGGCGTCGGAACTTCACCATCTGCCGACGTGGTGACGGCACCGGTCGTGTCACGGGCGAGTGGACGGCAGAGCTGGCAGCGATGTGGGATGCCATCCTCAGCGCACTGTCGGCCCCGCTGCCCGCGCCCGACGGCGTCCGGGACGAACGCTCGCCCGCGCAGCGCCGGCACGACGCGATGATCGAGGCAGGCACGCGCCTGCTGCGTTCCGGTGATCTTCCGGCATCCGGCGGATCGCCCGTCACCGTCCTGCTACGGATGCGCCCGGGGGATCTGGCCGACGACGGCGGCGTAGCACAGACGGCCAACGGCGACATCTGGCCGGCCGCGCGCGTCAGAGCCAACCTCGCCGACGCCACGATCGTCCCCATCGGCACCGACCACAGTGGTGCTGTGCTGTTCTGCGGACGCCGCGCCCGCCTGGCGACTCCCGGGCAACGCCTCGCGCTGGCCGCGCGTGACGGTGGCTGTTGTTTCCCTGGTTGCGCCCGGCCGGCCGCCTGGACCGAGGCCCACCACATTCGCGAATGGGAGGCGGGCGGACGTACCGACATCGACAACCTGTGCTTGCTGTGCCGCTACCACCACCGCGAATTCAGCCGCTGCGGTTGGACGGTGGAGATGGCCGACGGCGTCCCGCAGTGGATCCCGCCCCCCTTCATCGATCTCGAACGAAGACCGGTGCGCAACACCGTGCACCACCTGCCCGACATCGACTTCGCCACAGACGTCGACGTGTCGAGGGCAGGCTGACCCGCGGGCCGAAGGATTTCAAACCGGAGGCGGGGGCGTCTACGCCAGCAGCGTGGCCAGTTCGCGCTCGAGCCCGTCGTGTCCGGTCTCAACGACGGTCAGCGGCAGCCGCAGCAGTCCGGCCGCCTGCTCGGCCAGCGCGCGCAGTTCGTCGTCGGGCTCCTGCGCCAACCACACCACGCGCCGGTAGTTGCCGAAGTAGGTCTCGTGCAGCTGGGGATACCGGTCCAGGCCGAGCTCGCGCCACACGGTGCGCGCGAACGAGCGGACCAGGAAGTCGGTGAACACGTAGGTGCCGGGCTCCGCGGCGAAGACGCGCGCCAGCCGATCAGCGCCGCCGAACACGTCGTAGCAGTGCAGACCACCGAGGCGCCGCAACCCGAGTTCCGCGCAGACCTCGTCGAGCGCGCCGTACGTGCCGCAGTCGGCGTACCCGACGGCCACCGAGCGGTACGAGCCCTGCAGCTCGAGCGCCAATGTCCGCACCTCGCCGGCGATGCGCTGCGGCTGGTTGTGCAGCAGCGGCGGCAACGGGTGTACGTCGACGGGCCACCCGCGCCGCGCGGCGATCTCCGCGGCGGGCTGGGCCAGCGCGCCGCACGCGATCAGGGCGGCCCGCGCGCCGCGAGCCACGTTGCCGCCGGCCTCAGCCGGGGAAGGCGAGTTTGTCGACGAAGGCGTCGTTGAAGTCGGGACGGTCGGAGAGTTCGACGTAGCGCACCTCCTCCAACAGTGCGGCGGCGCCCTCGCGTTCGCGCCGGCTCAACAACACCATCTTCGCGCCCTCGCCCGCGACGTTGCCCGCCGAGACGATGCGCAGCACGGGCAGCTTGGGCACCAGGCCGATCCGCACGGCCGATGCGGGGGACAGGTAGCTGCCGAACGACCCGGCGAGCAGGACCTGCTGCACCTCGCGCGCCTCGATGCCGAACTCCTCGAGCAGCAGCGACCAGCCGGTCGAGATGGCGGCCTTGGCGAACTGAAGTTCGCGGACGTCGCGCTGGGACAGGTAGACGGTGTTCTCCGGCGGCGCGTCGGGCTCGGGCCGCGACATCACGAACACCCGCTCCTCGCCGATGCTGGTCAACCGGTCGACGAGGCCGGGCGCGACCGAGGCCGCCACGTCCGCCGGGACGAAGCGACCGGACGCGTCCACGAGCCCCACCCGCACCAGCTCGGACACGATGTCGACCAGGCCCGAGCCGCACAGGCCGACCGCCGGGACGTCACCGATGACGCCGAGCAGCACGCCCTCGTCGCCCGGCTCGGCGGCCGCGTCCAGCTTGACCGTCTCGATCGCGCCCTCGGCAGCGCGCATACCGCAGCGGATGGCGCCGCCCTCGAACGCCGGTCCGGCGGGCGCCGCCGTCGACAGGATGCGCTCGCCGTCGCCGAGCACGATCTCGCAGTTGGTGCCGACGTCGATGAACAACCGCAGCCGCTTGTCGCGGTCCATGCCGGTGGCGAGGATGCCGGCCACGATGTCACCGCCGACGTACGCGCCGAGCGCGGGGAACAGCGTCGCGCGGGCGCCGGGGTGCAGCGTCAGGCCCAGCTCGGCGGCCGGCACCACCGGCGGGATGGCGCACGACATGACGAACGGCGCGACGCCGAGCGGCTCCGGGTCGATGCCGAGCGCGAGCGCGGTCATCGTCGCGTTGCCGGCGATCGCGACCTCGTACACCTCGGCCGGGTCGACGCCGCCCTCACCGCACACCTCGAGGGCCAGTTCGGCCAGCGTCTCGTGTGCCGCGGTGCGCAGCCGGCCGAGCATCGCCGGGTCGAGCATCGTCGCGCTGATGCGCGAGATGACATCGCCGCCGAACGGCTGCTGCTTGTTCAGCCGCGAACGCACCGCGATCGGCGTGCCGGTACTGAGATCGAGCAGCGTCGCGACCACCGTGGTGGTGCCGAGATCGAAGGCGATCGCGTGCTGGCGTGCGCGGGTGTCGCCGGGCTCGACGTCGATCAGCACCTCGTCGACGATCACCGCGGTGACCTTGAAGTCCGCCGCCCGCAGCACTGTCGGCAGCCGCCGGATCGCGTGCAGGTCCGGTGTCGGTTCGAGGTCGTCGATCGCCTCGAGCAGCCGCGCGAGGTCGGTGCGCTGGTCGGCCAGCGTGGGCTCGTCCAGCTCGACGTATCGCTTCTGGACCGCGGGGCGGAGGATGACCTGCCGGCCGACGCCGACGGTGGCCGCTTTCGGCCGGGTGACCAGCGGCGGCACCTCGACACGCAGGTCGTTCGTGGCCTGCGCCAGGCAGGCCAGCCGCCAGCCGTCGCGCAGCTGATCGGCGGTGAACGCGCGGGCGTCCAGGCGCGACACCGGTACCGAGCCGTCGACGATCTGCACCTTGCACTTCTTGCAGGTCCCGTGCCCGCCGCACGTCGAGTCGATCGCGATGCCGTTCCAGCTGGCGCCGTCGAACACGGTGACGCCCGGGGGCACCCGCACGGTGCGTTCGGGCAGGCCGGCGGGCTGCAGGGTCAGCGCGACGCGTCCGGACCCGTCGTGGGCCGCAGGGTTGTTGCCGCCGGCGGAGTCCGCGGGCGGTTCGATCAGCCCTTCGCGACGCAGCCCGTCGACGTCGACCGGCGGTCGATCGGTCACGAGCGGCTCATGACGCGGTCACTGCGCAGCGGCCTGCCTCGCGCGGTGGGCGGCGATCCAGTTCATGCCCCACTCGTCGTGGCCGAGCAACAGGTCGGTGGCGCGCACCGACTCGACGATCTGCGGGGTGCGCGCGTCCATGATCGCGCTGGTCAGCCCGGCGCCCATCGCCAACGGCAGGAACGCCGCGCCGATCGCGTGCCGCCCCGGCATGCCGAACGACACGTTCGACGCCCCGAGCGTCATGTTCAGCCCGTGCTCGTCACGGATGCGGCGGATCGTCGTCAATGTCGTCTGCACGACCGACTGGTCGGCGCCGATCGGCATCGCGAGCGGATCGATGACGATGTCCTCGACGGCGATGCCGTACTCCTGCGTCGCGACGCGCACGATCTTCGCGACGAGGTCGAGACGCTTGTCCGACTCCATCGGGATCTCGTCGGCGTCGTTGGGCAGCGCGATGATCGCCGCGTCGTACTTCTTGACCAGCGGCAGGATCGCCGCCATGCGCTCGTCCTCGGCGGTGATCGAGTTGACCAACGCACGGCCCTGGTAGGCAGCCAGTCCCGCCTCGAGTGCCTCGACGACGGACGAGTCGATGCAGATGGGCAGGTCGGTCAGCTTCTGCACCAGGGTGATCGCGCGGGCGAGCAGGTCGGCCTCGTCGGTGAGCGGCACGCCCATGTTGACGTCGAGGACGTCGGCACCGCCGGCCACCTGCGCCGCCACATCGCGCTCGATCGCCGACAGGTCGCCGGCGCGCAGCTGCTCCTGGAAGATCTTGCGGCCGGTCGGGTTGATGCGCTCGCCGATGACGACGAACGGCCGCTCGTGACCGAGCACCACCTCCTTGCTCGCCGACCGCAGGACGGTCTCGCGAAGGGGTGCGGGCATCAGACCGCCGCCATGGCGCGGCGCTTGTTCATCAGTTCCTTGGCCTTCTTCACGGTGGCCGACGCATCCGCGGCGTAACCGTCGGCACCCACCGCGTCGGCGTACTCCTGGGTCACGGGCGCACCGCCGACCATCACGGCGACGGTGTCGCGGATGCCGGCCTTCTGCAGCGCGTTCATGTTGGCCTTGAACATCGGCATCGTCGTGGTCAGGAACGCCGAGAAGCCGACGATGTCCGGCTTGTGCTCGTTGATGGCGGCGACGAACTTCTCCGGCGCCACCTGCACGCCGAGATCGATGACCTCGAACCCGGCGCCCTCGAGCATGATGTTGACCAGGTTCTTGCCGATGTCGTGGACGTCGCCCTTGACGGTGCCCATCAGGAACTTGCCGATCGTCTGGACGCCGGTCTCGGCGAGGAGCGGTCGCAGCACCTCCATCGCGCCGGCCATCGCGCGGCCGGCGATCAGCATCTCCGGCACGAAGAAGTCGCCGCGCTCGAAGCGCGCGCCCACCTCCTCCAGCGACGGGATGAGCGCATCGAAGAGCAGCGTCTGCGGCTCCATGCCCTGCGCCAGCGCATCGTTGGTGAGTTCCAGGACGGCGGGCGCATTGCCCACCAGCGTCTGGTCGTACAGACCCTGCAGGATCTCGTCGGGTGTCATCGCGGGGTCCCTTCGAAGGTGCGACGTGTCTGGTGCGCAAGTGTCGGGTGCGAAAGTGTCGGGTGCCCGCCGCGGTCGGCGGCCGTGGTCATGCCACGCCCTCTTCCGAGCGCCGGCGGAAGCGCGGCTTGGGCCGCAGCCGGCGGGTGAGCAGCGCGCTCTGCTCGATCAGCAGTTCGCCGATCTCGTCGAGGTGTGCGTGCAGTCGGCTGGTGGGTCCCGAGACGCCCAGCGCCGCGACGACAGGGCCCTCGAGGCCGCGCACGGGGACCGCCACCGCATCGAGCCCGATCTCCAACTCCTCGCGGCTGACCGCGAAGCCGCGCCGTCGGATGGTGCCCATCGCGCGCGTCAGCGCGTCGCCGTCGGCGAGCGAGTGCCGCGTCGGCTGGACCAACGGGCCGGTGGGCAGCGGCAGCGTGTCCCAGGCGTAGAGCACCTTGCCGACGGCCGAGCAGTGCGGCGGCGCGTCGACCTGCATCCAGTCCCGGGCAGCCAGCCGGTAGGTCGAGTCCACCTGCGCGATCTGCACCACGGTGTCGCCCCGCGGGACGGCGAGGTTGACCGTCTCGCCGGTGCGGTCGCCGATCGCGCGCATGATCGGGTCGGCCAGCCGCACGGTCTGCGACCACGGGTCGTGGCGCGCGGCGTACATCGCGAACAGCGCGCCCGAGCGGTAGGCGCCGTTCGCGTCGCGTTCGAGCAGGTAGTTGTTCTCCAGCGCCGCCAGCAGCCGCGACGTCGTCGACTTCGCGAGACCCGTCTCCTCGACGAGTTCGGTGTAGCTGATCGGGCCGTCGGCCTCGACCACGACGGTCAGCAACTGCGCCGCACGGTCGACCGCCTGGGTCCCGCTGACGCTCGGATTGCTCATACTCTCCGGTAACCTTGTGTTCCACATCGTGGAACTGCAATTCCACATTACGGAGCTAGGATGCGCGGCGAAGACATTCTGGTCAAGGAGGCTCAGCGAATGTTTCGCAACGTCATGCCGCGCTACGACATCCTCTCGGCGGACGCGATGGCGACGCTCGACGGCGGCTGGCGCAGGCTCATCAGCGAGGTCGGCGTGGAGTTCATCTCCGACCGCGCGCTCGAGCTCTTCCGCAAGGCCGGTCAGCGCGTCGAGGACAACACCGTCTTCCTCGACCCCGACTTCGTGCTCGAGCAGGTCGCCAAGGCACCCCGCGAGTTCGACGTCACCGCACGGAACCCGGCGAACACGGTGCACATCGGCGGCGATGCGATGGTGTTCGGCGCCGTGTACGGGCCGCCGTTCGTCCGCCAGGGGGACGTGCGCCGTGACGCGACGATGGAGGACTTCCGCTCGTTCAGCAAGCTCGCCCAGACGTTCCCGGTGCTCGACTCCGCGGGCGGTGTCGTGTGCGAGCCGAACGACACGCCGCTGGACTCGCGGCACCTCGACATGACCTACGCGCTGCAGACCCTGACCGACAAGATCTACATGGGCAACGTCGTGTCCGGGGAGAACGCCCGCGACACCATTGCCATGGGTGAGATCCTGTTCGGCGGCCGCGAGGCGATCGAGCAGAACCCGGTGACGATCTCGCTGATCAACTGCAACTCACCGCTGCGGTGGGACGACCGGATGCTCGACTCGCTGTTCGAGTACGCCGAGGCCGCACAGCCGGTGGTGCTGACACCGTTCATCATGATGGGCGCGATGTCGCCGGTGACGGTCCCGGCCGCGCTGGTCCAGCAGATCGCCGAGGCGCTGTCCGGAATCGCGCTGGCGCAGCTGATCCGCCCCGGTTGCCCGGTGATCTTCGGGTCGTTCATGACCAACATCGACATGCAGTCGGGGTCGCCGACGTTCGGCACGCCGGAGTCGGCGACCGGCCTGCTGTGCACCGGCCAGATCGCGCGGCACTTCAACCTGCCGTTCCGCACCGGCGGCGGCCTGACGTCGTCGCAGGTGCCCGACGCGCAGGCCGGTTACGAGGCGCTGATGACGCTGCTGCCGACGTTCCTCTCCGGCGCCAACTGGGTGATGCACGCGGCCGGCTGGCTCGAGGGCGGCCTGGTGGCCTGCTACGAGAAGTTCATCCTCGACGTGGAACTGCTGCAGATGCTGCGCGAGGAGTTCACCCCGCTCGAGATCACCGAGGACTCGCTGGCCTTCGGCGCGCACGTCGAGGTGGGTCACGGCGGGCACTTCCTCGGCGCCGCGCACACCATGGACCACTTCCGCACGTGCTTCTACCGCACGATGCTCTCGTCGTCGGACAACTACGAGCGGTGGATGCGCAACGGCGCCGTCGACACGGCAGCCCGGGCGACCCGCATCTACCAGCAGAAGCTCGAGGAGTACGTCGCGCCGCCGCTGGACGACGCGATCCGCGAGGAGCTCGAGGAGTACGTCACGCGCCGGCGCCGCGAGCTCGGCGACTGAGGCAGGACGACGGCGAGGTCAGTCCTCGGCGTCGCCCATCACGAGACCCTCGATCGTGTGCTTCTGCACGATCGGCACCAGCTCGTCGACGACGCGCGCGGCGAGATGGCGGCGCACCTGGTCCGGCAGGGTGGCGGCGTACTCGCGGCTGATCTGCAGATCGTGGAACTCGTCGTGCCCCGCCCCCGGAGCGTCGACGCCCACGACGAGCACCGGCCGGGCCTGCTCGCCCGAGCTCGCCGTGCCCCGGTGGATGGTCAGCGCCGACCGGGCCGAGATGTCGCCGCGCTTCGGGTACTTGCGCTCGGCCAGTTCCTCGTACCGCGGGTAGTGCGACGGCGGCGGGAACATGCCGTGGTCGAAGTCGGGGTGGTCGTCCCACTGCGTGCCGGGCGCGATCTCGAACGGGCCCATGTCCTCGAGCGTGTCGACCGCCGTCAGGTTGAACGCCAGCGACGTCAGCCTGTGCTGCTGGGTCGTCTCCTCGGGGGCGCGGAAGTCGCGGTGCCACGGCTGGTCGCGGGCGCCGGGGAACGGGATGTCGAAACCGATCTCGACCACCTGGTAGTCGGGCCCGAGGATCTCCTCGCAGATCGCCACGAACCACGGGTGGGTCACGATGTCGACGAAGCCGCGGATGGCCTCGGGGTGCACCTCGACGTACCAGCGGTGGTGACCGCGGCCGACGGCGCCGCCCTCGCGGGCGCGAGCGAGCTCGAACTCGCGCTCGATGTCGGCGCGCAGCTCGTCGGCCCACTCCGGTGGGAACGCGCCGCGCAACGCGGTGATCCCGGGCCCGTACAACGCCTCGCGCAGGGCCGCCCGATCGATCTGGTCATGCTGCGTCGTGGTCATGCTCCAGGTATACCCAGCCCGGCCGGCCCGCGGAAGCAGGCGTCAGCGGAAGACGACGGTGCGGTTGCCGTTGACCATCACCCGGGTCTGGGCGTGCCAGCGCACGGCGCGCGAGAGCACCTGCGCCTCGACGTCGCGGCCGGCGGCCACGAGCTGCGCCCCGGACAGCGCGTGGTCGACGCGGGTGACGTCCTGCTCGATGATCGGGCCCTCGTCGAGGTCCGGCGTGACGTAGTGCGCGGTGGCGCCGACCAGCTTCACGCCGCGGTCGAACGCCTGCTGGTAGGGCCGCGCGCCCTTGAAGCTCGGCAGGAACGAGTGGTGGATGTTGATCGCCTTGCCGGACAGCGCCCGGCAGGCGTCGTCGGACAGGATCTGCATGTAGCGCGCGAGCACGACCAGATCGATGTCGAGCGCGTCCACCAGGGCCAGCATCCGTGCCTCGGCCTCGGCCTTGGTGTCGGCGGTGACCGGGATGTGGTGGAACGGCAGGTCGTAGCTGCGCGCGAGCCGCTCGAGGTCGGTGTGGTTGGACACGACGGCCGGGATCTCGATGGGCAGCGCGCCGATGCTCTGCCGGTAGAGCAGGTCGTTGAGGCAGTGCCCTTCGCGCGAGACGAGGATCAGCGTGCGGTACGGCGCGTCGGCCGCCCACAGGTGCCAGTCCATCTGCGAGGTGCGCGCGGTCGGCTCGAAGGCCGTGCGCAGGCGCTCGAGCGTCATGGCCTCGTCGTAGACCTCGAAGTGCACCCGCATGAAGAAGCGGTCCTCGATGCGGTCGTCGAACTGCTGGCTCTCCAGGATGTTCGCCGAGCAGTGCACGAGGAACGACGTCACCGAGAACACGATGCCGGGACGGTCCGGGCACACGATGGTGAGCACGTACTCCGGGTGCTTCGCAGGGCTGGCGTTCATCTCGACCTCTCGCGGCGACGACGCACGATGCACAACTAAGCGTGCAATACGCAACAACGTCAGGTTAGGCTCCGCAGTATGACGGACAGCGTGGTGACCGGCAATGCACCGGGCGCCCCCCGAGTGGCGTGCAGTCGGTCGAGCGGGCGCTGGCGATCCTGGAGATCCTGGCGCGCACCGGCGAGGCCGGGGTCACGGTGATCGCGGCCGAGCTCGGCGTGCACAAGAGCACCGCGTTCCGGCTGCTCGCCGCGCTGGAGAACAGCGGGCTGGTCGAGCAGGTGGCCGACCGCGGCAAGTACCGCCTGGGCATGGGCATCCTGCGCCTGGCCGGCGCCACCACCGCGCGCCTGGACGTGGTGCAGGAAGCGCGGCCGATCTGTCGCGCGCTCGCCGCCGGCACGGGGGAGACGGTCAACGTCGCGATGCTCGCCGGCGGGTCGGCGCTCTACGTCGACCAGGTGGCCGGCGGCTCGTCGCTGCAGGCGCACAACTGGGTGGGCCAGCACATCCCGCTGCACGCGACGTCCAACGGCAAGGTGCTGCTCAGCGAGCTGACCGACGCCGAGCTCACGACCACGCTCGGCCCGCTCGCCGCGCACACCGACGCGACGATCACCACGCGCAAGGCCTTGCGCGCGCAGCTGGCCGAGGTCCGCGAGCACGGTTACGCGGTCGCCGTCGACGAGCTCGAGGTGGGCCTGACCGCGGTGGCCGCGCCGATCCGCAACGCGCACGGCGACATCGCGGCGTCGCTGTCGCGTGTCCGGCCCGACGTTCCGCCTCGGCGACGCGCAGGTGCCAGGCGCTGCTGCCCGACCTGCTCGAGGCGGCGGCCGAGGTGTCGCGCCGGCTCGGCTGGCAACCCCGATGAGCGCCGGGACCTCCCGGATCCGGCGTTGACGGGTTATCGTTGCTCATAGTGCATCGCAGTGCATGATACGCAACTCTAAGGAATCAGCGAACTACAGCGAGGTGGCAGGACCAGTGGCAACCGTTCCCAGCAGCGCACGCGTCGTCGTCATCGGCGCCGGCATCGTCGGCAACAGCCTCGTGTACCACCTGGCCCGGCTCGGCTGGCGCGACATCGTCCAGCTCGACAAGGGCCCGCTGCCCAACCCCGGCGGCTCCACCGGGCACGCGTCGAACTTCATCTTCCCGGTCGACCACTCGCGCGAGATCACCGATCTGACGCTGGACAGCGTGCGCCAGTACAAGGAGATGGGCGTCTTCACCGAGTCCGGCGGCATCGAGGTGGCGCGCACCGAGGAGCGGATGGAAGAGCTGCGCCGGCGCATGTCCAGTGCGAAGGCGTGGGGCATCGAGGCCGAGCTGGTCACGCCCGAGCGAGGTCGCCGAGCTGGTGCCGTTCCTCGACCCGTCGGTCATCATCGGCGGCTTCTACACGCCGAGCGTCGGCGTGGTCGACTCGCTGCGCGCCGGCACGATCATGCGCGAGCGCGCGCAGGAGCTCGACGCCGTCACCATCGTGCCGAACGTCGAGGTCACCGACATCATCGTCGAGCACGGCGCAGGTCAGCGCGGTGCGCACCAGCGCCGGTGACATCGACACCGACACCGTGGTCATCGCCTGCGGCGTGTGGAGCCCGAAGCTGGCGCGCATGGCCGGCGCGCGCATCCCGCTGACGCCCGCGGTGCACCAGATGATCAGCGTGGGGCCGGTGCCGCAGCTGGCCGAGAAGCCGGGCGAGATCTCGTACCCGATCGTGCGCGACATGGACACGTTCTGCTACGAGCGCCAGCACGGCAGCGACATGGAGGTCGGCTCGTACGCGCACCGCGCGATCCTGATGGAGGCCGAGGAGATCCCGTCGATCGACCAGGCCAAGCTCAGCCCGACCGAGATGCCGTTCACCGAGGACGACTTCGACCCGCAGCTGGAGCAGGCACTCGAGCTGATGCCGGAGATCCTCGGCAACGAGCAGGCCGAGATCCGCTACGCGATCAACGGGCTGCTGTCGCTGACGCCCGACGGCGCGCCGATCATGGGCGAGAGCCCCGACGTGCAAGGGCCTGTGGTCGGCCGCCGCGATCTGGATCAAGGAGGGCCCGGGCTGCGGCCGTGCGGTCGCCGAGTGGATGACCGACGGCAACCCCGAGATCGACGTGCACGGCACCGACATCGCCCGCTTCTACCCGCACCAGGCCGCGACGAACCACATCCGGGCGCGCACCAGCGAGAGCTTCATCAAGACCTACGGCATCGTGCACCCGGGCGAGCAGTGGGAGAGCAACCGCAACGTCCGCCTCGCGCCGATGCACGCCAGCCGAGCAGGAAGCCGGCGCGGTGTTCTTCGAGGTCGCCGGCTGGGAGCGCCCGCAGTGGTACGCCAGCAACGAGAAGCTGCTCGCCGACTACGACGCCGACGCAGCTCATGCCGCGCGACAACGAGTGGGACTCGCGCTGGTGGTCGCCGATCATCAACGCCGAGCACCTGGCCATGCGCGAGCGGGCCGGCTACATCGACCTGTCGGCGTTCGTGATCTTCGACGTCATCGGCCGCGACGCCTGCGCCTCGGTGCAGCGCATCGCCGTGGCGCAGGTCGACGTCGCGCCGGGCCGGGTCGTGTACACGCCGGTCATCGACTCGCGCGGCGGCTACCGCGCCGACCTGACGATCATGCGGCTCGGCGACGACCACTTCCGCGTCGTCACCGGCGGCGCGCACGGCAACGTCGACCGCAAGTGGTTCCGCGACCACCTCGTCGGCGACGCGCACGTCGTCGACCATGACGTCCGGCTTCACCACGATCGGGCTGTGGGGGCCGCGGGCGCGCGACATCCTCGGCGCGCTGACCGTCACCGACGTCTCCAACGACGCGTTCCGGTTCGGCACCTGCAAGGAGCTCGAGATCGAGTCGCTCGGCGTGCTCGCCTCGCGCATCTCCTACGTCGGCGAGCTCGGCTGGGAGCTGTACGTGCCGATGGAGCAGGGCGCGAAGCTGTGGTCGCTGGTGCGCGAGGCCGGCGAGCCGCACGGCGCGGTGCCGGTCGGCATCGGCGTCTACGGCACCACCGGGCGCATCGAGAAGGGCTACCGCGCGTACGGCGCCGAGCTCGACAGCGAGCGCACGATCGTCGAGGCCGGCATGCAGCGGCCGAAGGTCAAGGACGCCGACTTCATCGGTCGCGAGGCCTACCTCAAGCAGCGCGACAACGCGCCCGAGACGGTGCTGTGCACGATGACCGTCGACGACCACACGTCGCGCTCCGGCGAGAAGCGCTACATGCTCGGCGGCGAGCCGATCCTGACCCGCGACGGCGGCACGCTGACCGACGGGCACGGCCACCACCCGTACGTCACCTCCGCAGGCTCCGCGCCGTCGCTGGGCAAGCACGTGCTGCTGGCCTACCTGCCGCCGGACCAGGCGGCGGTGGGCACCGAGCTGGCCGTGTCCTACATGGAGCAGCTGTACCCGGTGACCGTCGGCTCGGCCGACGCGACCGCGCTGTTCGACCCGACCAACGAACGGATCAAGGCGCGATGAGCAACGTCCTCGTCTGCATCAAGCGGGTGCCGGACGTCTCCGGCGAGGTGATGCTCACCGACGACGAGCAGTCGGTCGACGCGCGGCACGTCGGGTTCACCGTCAGCCCGCACGAGGAGTGCGCGGTGGAGCTCGCGACGCAGATCGCGGAGTCCACCGGCGGGAAGGCGACGGTGCTGACGGTCGGCCCGGCCGAGGCCGTGGAGCAGCTGCGCGCGGCGCTGGCCGTCGGCTGCACGGACGGCGTGCTGGTCGAGGCCGAGCCCGACACGCTCGGCCCGGTCGACGTCGCCCAGGCGATCGCCGACGTCGTGCGCGCCCGCGAGGAGGCGGGCACGACCTACGACGTGATCCTGCTCGGCAACGACGCCGCCGACACCGGCGACTTCCAGGTGCCGGTGCGCCTGGCGTACGCCCTCGACCGGCCGGTCGTCAGCAACGTCGCGCTGGTCGAGGTCGACGGCGACACCGTCGTCGCCCAGGGCGACGGCCCGGCCGGCACCGAGATCTACGAGCTGCCCGCCCCCGCCGTCGTCGCCGTGATGGAGGGCGGGGTCAGCCCGCGCTACCCGTCGATCCCCGGCCGGATGAAGGCGAAGAAGGCGCCGGTCGAGACGATCGCGTTCGCCGGCGAGCCGCGCGGCGCCGGGCCGGGTGCGGCTCAAGCTGCCGCCGCGCCGGCCGAGCACCGTGCAGATCCTCGGCCGCGGCGCGGACGCCGCGCCGGCCGTCGTCGACGTGCTGGTCGAGGCAGGAGTCCTCTCGTGATCATCACTCTCGTGGAGACCGACGCCGACGGCGTGGCGCAGACCTCGGTCGAGGCGCTGACGTTCGCCCGCGACCTCGGCACCCGCTCCGGCGAGCCGGTGCAGGCCGTCGTGGTCGACGAGATCACCGACGCGGTGCGCGCCGCAGCTCGGCGAGCAGGGCGTCGCCATCGCGCACCACCCCGACGACGAGCGGCTGGCCACCTACGCCGCGGCCGCGTGGGCGGCCGCGGTGGTCGACGTCGTCGACGCGGTGTCCGCCGGCGTGCGTCATCGCCTCCGGCACGCCGCGCGGCAACGAGGTGCTCGCGCACGTGGCGGCCCGCCTCGACGTCGCGATGGCCGCGAACGTCGTGCAGGTCGACACGCCCGACCCGTTCGTCGTCACCCGGCAGGTCGTCGGCGGCGCCGCGCAGGAGGAGATGCGCCTCGCCGACCGGGTCGCCGTCGTGTCGGTGGCCGGGCACGCCTGCGATCCCGTCGCCGCCGCGGCGCCGGTCGAGACCGAGGTGCAGACGTTCACGCCGAAGATCGCCGACCGCGACCTGGTCGCCCGGGTCGCCCGCGTCGAGGCAGACGGCGAAGAGCGACACCGGCGCGCTGACCAGCGCCCGCGTCGTCGTCGGCGCGGGCCGCGGGGCCGGCGGCGCCGACGGGTTCGGCGACCTGCTCGAGCTCACCGAACTGCTCGGCGGCGCGCTCGGCGTCTCCCGCGTCGTCACCAGCCTCGGCTGGCGCCCGCACCACGAGCAGGTCGGGCCAGACCGGCTCGCGCATCGCGCCGGACGTCTACCTCGCGTGCGGCATCAGCGGCGCGATCCAGCACTGGGCCGGCTGCCAGTCGGCCAAGACGATCATCGCCGTGAACACCGACGCCGAAGCGCCGATGGTGACCAAGGCGCACTACGCGGTGATCGGCGACCTGCACGAGATCGTGCCGGCGATCAACGAGGAGCTGCGCAAGCGCAAGGGCTGAGCCCGCCGACCGTCAGCGGGCGGCGTCGACCAGCAGCACGGCGGCCAGCACGAACCCGGCCACCGCGATCACCACGCGCAGCACCTGCGGCCGGGTGCGGCGCACGATCGCCGGACCCAGCGCGCCGCCGGCCACGAAGCCGATCCCCAGCGGCACCGCGGCCAGCCAGGACACCGAACCGAACACCACGAACACCACCGCGGCCACGAGGTCGGCAGCACCCAGCACCAGGTTCTTCATCGCGTTCGCCGGCGGCAGCGGCCGGTCCAGCGTGAGCAGGATCAACGCGAGCGTCAGCACGCCCGCGCCCGCACCGAAGTAGCCCTCGTACGTCGCCGTCGCCACGATCCCGCCGGGCAGCAACCGCGGCCGCAACCCGTGCCGGCGCACCAGCCGCGGCTGCGCCAGCATCGTCGCCGCCGCGCCGGCCACCAGGAACGGCACGATCCACCGGAACGCGCTGCCCGGCGTGTTCAGCAGCAATGCCGAGCCCGCGGCACCGCCGGCGCAGGCCAGCAGTGCCGCGCGGGGCAGCACGCTGCGCACCGCGGCGAGCTCGGTGCGCGAGCGCACCGACGCGCCCACCGCCACGCCGAACACCGCCAGCGTGCTCGTCATGTTCGCCACCCGCGCCGGCAGCCCGACCAGCAGCAGGGCCGGGTAGGCGATCAACGAGCCGATGGCACCGGACGAGCTCGCGATGCCGGCCAGCACCCCGGCCCCGACCAGGAACGGCACCTCAGCCACCGGCGACCACACCGCGCACACGCTAGTGAGGCGAGCCGTAACCGCGCGGCCACTGCGTCGTTACTGACGGGTAACACCATCGCCGCTGGGGGTCCCGATGCGTTTCTCACGCTGTGCCACCGCTGTCGCCACTGTCACCGCCGCCGCTGCCGCGGCGCTGCTGGCCGTCGCCCTGCCGCACGCCGCCGGTGCGGCGACGCCGGCCTACTCGGTGACCACCCTGCACTTCCTGACGCACACCGGGCCGGACGGCGCCCAGGCCTGCGACGTCGTCGGCGACCTCTACCTGCCGGCCGACGCGAGCTCTGCCCACCGGGTGCCGGCGATCCTCACCACCAACGGCTTCGGCGGCTCCAAGGACGACCAGGCCGGCATCGGCAAGTACTTCGCGGGCCGCGACTACGCGGTGCTGTCCTACTCCGGGCTGGGATTCGGCGGCAGCGGCTGCAAGATCACCCTGGACGACCCGGACTACGACGGCAAGGCCGCGTCCCAGCTGATCAGTTACCTCGGCGGCGCGAGTGGCATCGCGTTCACCGACGCCGCGCACACGACACCGGCACCGGCGCTGCACTCGATCGTGCACGACGCCCGCGACCACCACGGCAAGGCGCAGACCTACGACCCGCGCGTGGGGATGATCGGTGGCTCGTACGGCGGCAGCATCCAGTTCGCCACCGCCGCCGACGATCCGCGCCTCGACACGATCATCCCGTTGATCACCTGGAACGACCTGTCCTACTCGCTCGGCCCGAACAACACCGGGCAGACGACGGGGGTCAGCTCGGCCACTCCGGGCGCCACGAAGCTGACCTGGGGCCTCGGCTTCTCCGGTGAGGGCGTGCTCGACGGCCTGGAGAACGCGCAGGGCGACCCGTCGCGGCTCTACGGCTGCCCCAACTTCGCCGACTTCGTCTGCCCCGCGCTCGTCACCGCCGGCAGCACCGGCTACTTCCAGCCCGACGCCGTCGCCGATCTGCGGCACGCGTCCGTCGCGTCGTTCGTCACCAAGGTCAAGGTTCCGACGCTGCTCATGCAGGGCGAGAACGACACCCTGTTCAACCTCAACGAGGCCGCCGCGACGTACCAGGCGCTCAAGCATCAGGGCACGCCGGTGCAGATGGTCTGGCAGTCGTGGGGCCACTCGGACTCGACCCCCGCGCCCGGCGAACTGGACCTCAGCGCCCCCGACGCGTCGACGCAGTACGAGACCGCCCGCATCGCCGCGTGGTTCGACCACTACCTGCGCGGCAGCACGGTCAGCACCGGACCCGCGTTCAGCTACTTCCGCGACTGGATCAGCTACCAAGGGATCGCGACACCGGCCTACGCGACGTCGTCGTCGTTCCCGGTCGGCACCGCCAGGACGATGTACCTGTCCGGTAACTCGCAGCTGGCTGCCAGCAGTGCCGCAGCCACCACCGGCACGCAGTCCTTCGTCACCCCGCCCGCCGGCGCGCCCACCAGCCTGAACCCGGCCGATGTCATCGGCAGTTACACGACCGGGTCGCCGCAGGGCGATCTGCCCGGGACGTCGGCCAGCTGGACCGGCCCGGCGCTGCGCGCGCCGCTGGACGTCGCCGGCTCGCCCGCCGTGACGCTCTCGGTCCAGGCGCCGTCGGCGGCGCTCAGCCAGGCCGCCGGGCCGGCCGGTCAGCTGGTCCTGTTCGTCAAGGTCCTCGACGTCGCGCCCGACGGCACGGCCTCGATGATCCACGGCCTGGAGGCGCCGGTGCGGATCGCGGACGTCGGCAAGCCGTTCACCGTGACGTTGCCCGGCATCGTGCACCGCTTCGCCGCCGGCCACCAGGTGCGCCTGGTGATCGCCGGCGGGTCGGACAACTACCGCGGCGGGCTGACGCCGACACCGGTGACGATCGCCGGTGGCACGCACCAGCGATTCGTCCTGCCCGCCGTCGGCTGAGACGAGCCCTGGCCCGGTGATCAACACGCCCGGCATCCCCGGTTTGCCGGGGAGCCGGGCGAGTTGATCACCGCTGCGGTGCCGCCTGGTCCTGCGCCGTGATTCGCCGGCGCGGACCGGTCACGTGCGGTGCGCCACCGGTTGCGCCAGGGCCAGCGCCGCGGCGCCGAGCAGTGAGCTGCGCTCGCCCAGCGCCCCGAGTTCGAGCCGCACGTCCGCGGCGAGCCCGGGCTGCGCGTAGCGATCCATCGATTCGCGCAGCCCGGCGAGCAGGGGAGCGCCGGCCGCGGCCAGCTCGCCGCCGACGACGACCAGTTCCGGGCTGAGGCTGTTGACGACGTCGGCCAGCACCCGGCCGATCAGTCGGCCTGCGTCGCCGACGACCCGGCGCACGCCAGGATCTCCGGCGTCGATCATGGCGACGACGTCGGTCATCGTGACCGTCGTGTCGTGGCGCGGCTGCACGGCGGCCAGCACCTGGGTCAGCGACGCCATCGTCTCCAGGCAGCCACGGTTGCCGCACCGGCACAGGCCGCCCGCCGGGTCGACCGGCACGTGGCCGATCTCGCCGGCGCGCCCGCGCGCGCCGTGGTGCAGCCGGCCGCCGAGCAGCAGACCGGCGCCGATGCCGGTGGCTGCCTTGACGTAGACCAGGTCGTCCACGCCCAGGCCGGCGCCGAAGGCGGCCTCGGCCAGCGCGCCCAGGTTGGCGTCGTTGTCCAGGGTGAACGGCAGCTCGAGGCGGTCGGCGAGTTCGTGGGCCGGCTGCCGGTCGACCCAGCGGGGCAGCACGTTCCCGTCGCCGATCGAGCCGCTGCGCACGTCGACCGGCGCGGGCAGCCCGAGCGCACCGCCGACGACGCGGCCGGCGGTGCCATCGCCCGCGCGTCGCAGGAGTTCCTGAGCTGTGCGTTCCGCGTGCCGGATGGCCTGCTCGGGAGCGGCGTCGACGTCCAGGGTCTGCCGGTCGGCCGCCAGCACCGTGCCGTCGGCATCGACGATCGCGACCTCGCAGTGGCTGTGCCCGAAGTCGACGGCGAGCACGAGATCGGCGCGCGGCGCCGGGCGCACCCTCTTGACCGGGCGACCCGGGGTGCGGGCGTCGCCGGGCCCGGTGTCCTCGACCAACTCGCCGCCGGCGACCAGCTCGCGCACCAGTCGGGTGACCGTGCTGCGCGACAGTCCGGTCTGCGCGCACAGCTCGGCACGGTCGCTCACCCCGTCGCGCACTGCCGCCAGGATCCGCGTGCGGGTGAGCTCACGGGACGCCGCGCCGGCCGATCCGAACGGGCGGGCCGGGCCGGGTTTCGACTGCGGCATGGCCACAGGGTAGGGGCGGGCACTGGCGGGAGCGGCCGCCGATGCCGGTTTTTGGGTTGCAGTTACCCAAAAGGGCATCGAAATGTCCGCTTCCGACACGCTTTGTAAGTATTGACGAAGTAATTCCGGTTACATACGGTCACGAAGCCACGCCCGCTGCGCCGCCTCCGTCCCCGCCGTCAGGAGTCACCATGTTCGGTCCCGGATCCGTTCCGCCGCCCGACCGCGATCGCTGCGCATCCAGCGCCGCGGCCGCCGGGCACTCGCCGGCGCGACGGTCGCCGCGCTCGCCTTCGGCGTCCTGGCCGCCGTCACCGCCCCGGGCGCGGGTGCGAAGGTGGGGCCGCTGCCGACGGTGCAGGACTTCGAAGGCTCCGGCGTCGTGACGACCTCGTATCCCGGCGTGTTCCCGTTCGGCAGCGACGCCACCAACACGCCGAAGATCAACGTCGTCGCTGCCGCCGACCGGCCGGGTGCGGCAGCCGACAACCACGCCCTGGACGTGCCGTACGACATCACCGGCTACGGCGGCTTCAGCGAGGACCTCGCCGCGACGCAGGACTGGAGCGGCTACTCCGGCTTCAGCTTCTGGGTCAAGGAGACCGGCACCGGTCAGAAGATCGAGTACGAGATCAAGGACGGCGGCGCCGACGCCGAGCACAGCGAACTGTGGCAGGCGTTCTTCACCGACGATCACACCGGCTGGACGCAGATCACCGAACCGTTCAGCCGACTTCGTGCGGCGCAGCGACTACCAGCCGAGCGGCGCACCCAGTGACGGCGTGCTCAACCTGACCAGCATGTGGGGCTTCGCCGTCAACCTCGCCGGGCAACAGCACGGGTGACCTGCAGTTCGACGACTTCGCCGTCACGGGCACCGCCCAACCGCGGGTCACCGCCGCGCCGGCCACCCAGCTCGTCGACGAGGGCGACACCGCGCAGGTCGGCGTCACGCTGACCACCGCCGACGGCAAGCCCAGCGGCTCGGACGTCACGGTCGCCTACACCGAGGGCGGCGGCACCGCCGTTGCCGGCACCGACTTCACCGCGTCGTCGGGGACGCTGGACTTCCCGGCCGGCACCGCCTCGGGCTCGACGAAGGACGTCGACGTCGCCACCCACACGGTGTCGGGCGCCGCGCCGGCCAAGACCATGACGGTGCAGCTGACGCCGACCGGCGCCACGCTGTCCGGCGCCGCGCCCACCGTCGTGATCAACGCGCACGGCTACACCTACCTCAACCCCAAGGCGTCGATCGGCAAGCGGGTCGCGGACCTGATGTCGCACATGACGCTGGCCGACAAGGTCGGCCAGATGACCCAGGCCGAGCGCGCCGCGGTCGGCGACGGCAGCGACATCACCAAGTACGAGCTCGGGTCGCTGCTGTCCGGCGGCGGCTCGGTGCCGACGCCGAACACGCCGGCCGCGTTCGCCAAGATGATCGACGGCTTCCAGACGCAGGCACTGTCCACGCCGTTGCAGATCCCGATGATCTACGGCATCGACTCGGTGCACGGTGACAACAACCTGGCCGGCGCAACGCTGTTCCCGCACAACGTCGGCATGGGCGCCACGCGGGACCCGGCCCTGGTCAAGCAGGAAGGCCAGGTCGCTGCCACCGAGACCCGCGCCACCGGCATCCCCTGGGTGTTCAGCGCCCTGCGTGTGCGTGACCGCGACGACCGTTGGGGCCGCGCCTACGAGTCCTACGGCGAGGACTACGTCGCTCGTCACCGACATGGCCACCCCGATCTTCCAGGGCCTGCAGAACGACGGGGAGCTGGCCTCGAACACCGCGGTGCTGGGCACGGCCAAGCACTTCATCGGTGACGGCGACACCCGGTACGGCTCGTCGACCACCAGCAATTACACGATCGACCAGGGCATCGCGTACATGACGCCCGCGCAGCTCAAGCAGTACCTCAAGCCCTACCAGGCGGCGGTCAAGGCCGGTGTCGGCGCCGTGATGCCGTCCTACTCGAGCCTGCAGATCCTGGGCAAGGACAAGGCGCCGATCAAGATGCACGCCCGCAAGGACATGATCACCGGCGTGCTGAAGGGGCAGCTCGGGTTCTCCGGGCTTCGTCATCAGTGACTACGCGGCGATCGACCAGATCTCGCCGGACTACAAGGCCGACGTCAAGATCGCGATCAACGCCGGGCTGGACATGATCATGGTGCCGAACAACTACACCACGTTCATCTCCGATCTCACCGACCTGGTGAACAGCGGCGACGTCCCGATGTCGCGCATCAACGACGCGGTGCAGCGGATCCTGACGCAGAAGTTCCGGCTCGGGCTGTTCGACCACCCGTTCGCGGACACGTCGAACGCGGACACGATCGGCGACGCGGCACACCGCGCGATCGCCCGGCAGGCCGCCGCCGAGTCGCAGGTGCTGCTGAAGAACAGCAAGAACGTGCTGCCGCTCGACGACGGCGCCGAAGGTCTACGTCGCGGGATCGAACGCCGACGACGAGGGCAACCAGAGCCGGCGGCTGGACGCTGACCTGGCAGGGCCAGTCGGGAGACATCCCCGGCGCGACCTCGATCCTCAGCGGCCTGCGCCAGGACGCGCCGAGCGACACGATCACCTACTCGAAGGACGCCTCCGCGTCGACGAAGGGTTACAACGTCGGGGTCGTCGTCGTCGGTGAGACGCCCTACGCCGAGGGCATGGGCGACGTCGGCGTCAACGGCCATACGCTGCAGCTGTCCAACGCCGACAAGGCCGCCATCGACACGGTGTGCGGGGCCATGAAGTGCGTGGTGCTGGTGGTGTCGGGCCGGCCGCTGGACGTCACCGGTTTCGCGCCGAAGGCCGACGCGCTCGTGGCGTCGTGGCTGCCCGGCTCCGAGGGCGAGGGCGTCGCCGACGTGCTGACCGGCAAGCGGCCGTTCACCGGCCGGCTGCCCGTCACGTGGGCGAAGGCGGAGAGCCAGCTGCCGATCAACGTCGGGGACAAGAGCTACGACCCGCTCTACCCCTACGGCTGGGGGCTGCGCACGGACGGCACCCGGGCGCGGCTGCAGCAGTTGCGGGCCCAGCTGGCCGCGCGTCCGCGCCGACCGCACCGTGGTGCGTGATCTGGACGACGCACTGGCCGGGGCCAACTGGCGCAACGGCGACCGTGGCGAAGCCGGCAGGCGGTGTTCGCTGGCTGCAGATCGCCGCGACCGCGGCGGCGAGCACGGCGAAACTGGCCTTCACCCCGCGCGACACCCTCGTTTCCGCGCTGCGCGACCTGGTACAGGCGAAGGTCGCGCACGGGGGCGAGGCCGCGATGACGCCGCACCGCCAAGCTCACCGCCGACGCCGAGCACCAGCTGATGGCGGGGCATCCCGGGCAGGCCGCGGCGCTGCTGGTCAGCGCCTACCAGCGCGGCTGACCGGCGACGCCCGAGCTCGTGATCACCACGTCCGGGTCCCCGGTTCTCCGGGGCCCGGGCGGGTTGATCACCGATGCGGTGCCTAGAGGTACGGCTCGTACAGCGCGAGGTCCGGGCGGCCGAGCCGCTCGGCCGCGGTCATCGCCTGGTGCCAGTACGGGTAGAGCAGCGGCGGGCGGCTGACCTGCTCGAGCCGGCGCACCTCGTCGTCGCCCAGCTGCAACTCGGCGGCCGCGAGGTTGTCGGTCAGCTGCTCGTCGGTGCGCGCGCCGACGATCAGTGACGTGACGGCCGGGCGGGTCAGCAGCCACGCCAGCGACACCTGCGCCCCGCTGACGCCGCGCGCCTTCGCGATGTCGTTGACCACGTCGATCGTGTCGAACAGCCGGTCCGGGTAGTCGATCGGCGGTTCGCTCCAGTCGCTCAGGTGGCGCGAACCCTTGGGCCCCTGCACCTCGCCGTCCGCGCCGCGGGTGTACTTGCCCGACATCAGCCCGCCGGCGAGCGGACTCCAGACGAGCACGCCGAGCCCCTGGTCGATCGCCGCCGGCAGCAGTTCGTTCTCGGCCTCGCGGCCCTGCAGCGAGTAGTAGATCTGCTCGCTCGCGAAGCGCGGCAGGTGCTCGCGCTCGGCGACGCCCAGCGCCTTCATCAACTGCCAGCCCGAGTAGTTGCTGACGCCGACGTAGCGCACCTTGCCCTGCTGCACCAGGGTGTCCATCGCGCCGAGCGTCTCGTCCAGGCGCGTCTGACCGTCCCACTGGTGCAGTTGGTAGAGGTCGAGGTAGTCGGTCTGCAGGCGCCGCAGGCTCGCCTCGGCGCTGCGCAGGATGTGGTGGCGCGACAGTCCCGCGTCGTTGGGCCCGTCGCCCATCGGGAAGCGCACCTTGCTGGCGACCAGCCAGTCGTCACGCCGGCCCTTGATCGCCTCGCCGACGATCTGTTCCGCTGCGCCGCCCGAATAGACGTTCGCGGTGTCGATCAGGTTGACGCCGGCGTCGCGACAGATGCCGAGCTGGCGTTTCGCCGTGTCGACGTCGGTGCTGCCGACGTCGGCGAACTTGTCCGCGCCGCCGAAGGTCATCGTGCCCATCGTGAGGACGGACACCCGCAGGCCTGATGTGCCGAGCTGTCGATACTCCATACCTCACCCTAGGCACAGCTCGATCCGCGGTGCCGCCCGGCGGGGCGGCACCGCGGAGGCGGCCGGGCGCTCGGCTCACCACCCGCGGTTGCCGTCGCGCAGCCGCTGCTTGGCGTCGGCGAGCGAGCCGGTGTCCGCGACGATCGCACGCGCCTTCTCGAACGCCGGTGACGTCGTGTTCGGTGCGCCGTCCGCACCCTTGCTCCACGCCACCGCGGCATCGGTGCTCAGCGCACGCATCAGCACGACCGCGGTCTCGGCGAGGATCCCGAGCCCGATCGACATCAGCAGCGCGTGGTTCGCGGCGCTACTGGCGGCGGGGGACACCGCGTGCTCCACGGGGAGCAGCGCAACCTTCAGCACGAGGTTCAACACCCACAGCCCGACGCTGCTGAGCCGGTACCGCATCCACAGCACACCGTCGCGCGCGCCCAGGTGCACGGTCCGGCCGCGGACGAGGCCGAGCGCCACGCTCAGCGCGACGCTGACGGCGACGAACGCCACCGTGGCGGCGTCGGCGCCGTGGATGTCGTGCAGATCGCTGACGCCGATGCCGGTCAGCACCAGCGGCAGGATCAACAGGCCCTTGATCTCGACCTGCTCGCCGATCATCCGCCGGGCGAGCACGAAGCCCACGCCGAGGACGATCAGCGCGATGGTGGTGATGCTCATGGTGCACTCCCGCAGGTCGTCGAGTTGATGGTCTCGACGTTAGGGAGATCGCGACGCCGCGGCGTCAGCCCGTGGGTTGAGCCAGGGTTGATTAGCCTGGCGTCGATGACCACCACCGATGCCGCCCGGCCGCCCGCGCTGCGGCACTTCCTCAGCGAACCGGCGCGCGGCGTGCTGCAACTCGGCGAGCTGCCGCTGGCAGCGCCATGGCTGGCGCGCGCCCCCCGCGGTGAGCCGCACGGCGTGCTCGTCCTGCCGGGCTTCATGACCACCGACGCCAGCACCCAATTGCTGCGCCGCTACCTGCGCAGCCTCGGCCACACCGTGTGGGGGTGGCGGCTCGGCCGCAATCTCGGCCCGACGTCGTCGATCCTCGACGGCATGCCGCGCGCGGTGGACCTGTTGGCCGAGCGCACCGGCGCACCGGTGTCGATCGTCGGGTGGAGCCTGGGCGGGGTGTTCGGCCGCGAGATCGCGCGGCGCCGCCCGGATGCCGTGCGGCAGGTGATCACCCTGGGCAGTCCGTTCGCCCTGCAGGATCCGGTGCAGAGCCGGGTCGGGCGGGCGTTCCGGCGCCAGGAGCACCGCCATGTCGTGGGCAACGCCCCGTCGGGGCAGACCGCGCGGCCGATCCCGGTGCCGTCGACGGCGGTGTACTCGCACCGCGACGGCATCGTGCACTGGCGCTCGTGCATCGAGCCGGAGACGAACCGGCACCAGAACGTGCGGGTGCGCTGCGCGCATCTGGGCTTCGGCGCCGATCCCGCGACGTACTGGGTGATCGCCGATCGGCTCGCGCAGCGCGATCCGGGCGCCCGCCGGTTCGTGCCGCCCCTGCTGTTACGCGCCATGTTCCCGGCCGCCGACGACGTTGCCTGACGCGCCGCAGGTGCCCAGCGGCGATCAGCTCGAGCAGGCTGTCCGCGACCTGCTCGCGAGGACGTCCGGCACGATCTGCCCGTCCGACGTCGCCCGCGCGGTCGGCACCGCCGACACGTGGCGCGAGTTGATGGAACCGGTCCGCAGCGCCGCCCGGCGTCTCGTGGCCGCCGGCGAGGTCGAGATCACGCAGGGCGGCACCGTCGTCGACCCGGCAACAGCGAGCGGGCCGATCCGCATCCGGCGCCGGCGCTAGGGCGTGACTGGCGCCGCGACGTGCGCCCGGCCCGCTGCCACGGCCAGTGCGTACGTGGCGGCGCCCAGCACGGCGACGAGCACGGTGTCCCACGGCGCGGCGATGACGTCGCGGCCGCTGCCGAAACTGCCCAGGAAGGACACCAGCAACAGCGCGGCCAGGTAGCCGACCAGCCACGCGCCGCGGCGCAGTTCCGCCGCCAGCCGTGCCCGGCCCAGTCCCCGCCACGTCACGACGTAGAGCGGCACGCCGATCAGTGTGAGCGACAGCGCGATGCGCAGGTCGTGCCAGCCCGACCAGTACACGAACTCGGTGGCGGCGACGAAGCTCACCGGTGCCAGCACCTTCATCGGCGGCAGCCAGCGGGCCAGCCGGTGCCCGCCCGGCGGCTCCAGGACGGCGGCGGAGATGGCCACCGCCGCGTAGGTCAGCAGGTACAGGTCGCCGACGACGCTGACGATCTGTTGCCAGCCGGAGAACGGCAGCAGGAACACCAGGATCACCAGCAGGTTCAGCGCCAGCGCACGCCGCGGGATACCGGAGCGCTGCTCGACGGCGAGGAAGAAGCGCGGCAGGACGCCGTTCGCAGCGAGCGCGTACGAGTGTCGCGAATCGATCGCTACCCCGACGTAGGCCGAACCGCCAGGGGACACGACGGCGTCGGAGTACAGCAGCACCGACAACCAGTGCAGGTTGAGGATCAACGCGAGCTGGCCGAAGGGCGAGTCGAACGACACGTGGGCCCACCCGTGCGCGAGCATCGAATCCGGCACGGCGAACAGGAACGCCAGCTGCAACAGCAGGTAACCCGCCACTGCGATGCCGATCGCCGCGAGGATCGCGCGCGGCACGTCGTGGCGCGGGTTGCGTGCCTCGCCGGAGAAGTCGGCTGCCGCCTGGAAGCCGTTGACCGAGTAGACGATGCCGCCGGCGGCGAGCGCGCTCAGCACCGCGCCGTAGCCGTACGGCGCGAAGCCGTGATCGACGACGTGGCCCGGGTGGAACGCCGAGGTGAGCAACAGCACGACGGTCAGCACCGGCACCACGATCTTGATCACCGTGATGGCGTTGTTCAGCGTCGCGAACAGCCGCACGCCGAACCAGTTCAGCGCCGACAGCACCACCGCCAGCCCGACCGCCACGGCGACACCCGCGCCCGTCAGCCGCGAACCGTGTTGCAGCCAGGGCAGGAAATGGTCGGCGTAGCCCAGGATCGCGGTGATCTCTGCGGCGGTGCCGCCGACGGTCAGCAGCACCGAGACGCCGATGATGCTCGCCGCCAGCTGACCGTTGCTCTGCTGCGGCCAGCGCACGGTGCCGCCGCCCGCTGGGCGCCGGCCGCCCAGATCGACCATCACCAGCGCGATCAGCGCGCACAGCGCACCGGCGAGCACCCAGGAGATCAGCGCGGCGGGCCCCGCCGTCTGCGCCGCGTACATGGCAGCGAACAACCAGCCGGAACCGAAGATGTTGGAGAAGCCGATGGCGGTGAGGCCGCCGAAGCCGAGCCGCTTGCGCAGCCGCTCGTCCTGCGAGCCCGTCACCGGCTCGGTGGCAGCCGCCGTCACGACGCGACGAGCGAGCTCACGCCGGCGAGCAGCTCGGCCGAGCGCAACCGCTGCTCGACCGTCGGTGACTGGAACGCGACGATCAGCTCGTCGGCGTCCGCGTGCTGCTCGAAGTCGTCCAGGTACGCGCGCACCTGGTGCGGCCGGCCGACGGCGGAGTACCGGACCATGTGCTGGATCTGCGCGCCCTGTGCCGAGGCCAGCACCTCGTCGGCCTGCTCGTCGGACAGCGAGACACCGGGCCGGGCGAGTGCGCGCAGCCGGGCACGCTTGGCGCGGGCGCAGCTGCTCCTGGGCGTCGGCCTCGGTGTCGGCAGCGATGACGTTGACCGCGGCGATCACGTGCGGGCGCTCGAGTTGCTCGGACGGCCGGAACTCGCTGCGATACACCGCGACGGCCTGCTCCAACGCGTCGGGCGCGAAGTGCGACGCGAAGGCGTACGGCAGGCCGAACGCGGCCGCCAGCTGTGCCCCGAACAGCGACGACCCGAGGATGTAGAGCGGCACGTCCGTGCCGCGGCCCGGGTAGGCGTTGACGCCCGGCACCCTCGTCTCGTCTCGGAGGTAGCCCTGCAGCTCCAACACGTCGTCGGGGAAACGGTCGGCCGAGGCGGGGTCACGGCGCAGGGCGTACATCGTCGTGCGGTCCGAGCCGGGCGCCCGGCCGAGGCCGAGGTCGATGCGACCCGGGTGCAGCGTCGCCAGCGTGCCGAACTGCTCGGCGATGACCAGCGGCGAGTGGTTGGGCAGCATCACGCCGCCGGAGCCGAGCCGGATGGTCGCGGTGTGCGCGGCCACGTGCGCGATCAGCACGCTCGTCGCCGACGACGCGATGCGCGCCATGTTGTGGTGCTCGGCGTACCAGATCCGCCGGTAGCCGGCGTCCTCGGCGAGCCGGGCGAGCGCGACGCTGCCCGCGAAGCTGTCCGCGATCGGCTCGCCGCTGCGGACAGGGGCGAGATCGAGGATCGACAGCGGCACGGGCATGGTGGACACCTTTCACGAGGAACGCTTCGTCAGACACAACCGGCGCCCCGCCTGCCGGCATTCCTTCGGCGTCGGTCAGGCTGGGTCCATGAGCGAACATCCCGATCCGCACCGCGTCGACGAGCGTGCCGCCGAACTGCTGCCCGAGGAGCAGGCGGCCGGCGGCAGCGACGACGCGCGCGAGCAGGCCGAGATCATCCTCGAGGACTCGGACGCGCGCACCGCCGACCCGCAGGGCACGAAGGACGACTCCGTCCAGACACCCGACGACACCACCGCCCCAGGCTCTACCTGAGGTTCAGGCCCAACGCTCCTTGGGCGTCGACTCCGCGACCGTTGCGGGGTCGGACGTGACGACGTCCCCCAGCACGTCGTCGATGCGGGCCATGGCCTCCGGCGGGATCGTGACGCCCGCTGCCGCGACGTTGTCCGCGATCTGCTCCGGCCGGGACGCGCCGATCAGCGCGGTGGCCACGTTGTCGTTCTGCAGAACCCAGGCGACGGCCAGCGCGGCCATCGACAGTCCCAGATCGTCGGCGATCGGGCGCAGCTGCTGCACGCGGGTCAGGACGTCGTCGCGCATCCAGCGCTTGATCATCTGTGCGCCGCTGCCCTGGGTGTCGGTGGCGCGCGAACCGGCCGGCGCGTCCTGGCCCGGCTGGTACTTGCCGGTCAACACACCTTGCGCGATGGGTGACCACACCACCTGGCTCAACCCGAGCTCGCGGCTGGCCGGCACGACCTCACCCTCGATGATGCGCCAGAGCATCGAATACTGCGGTTGGTTGGACACCAGCCGGATGTTCAGCTCGGCAGCGAGTTCATGCGCGGCCCGGATCTGCTCGACGGTCCACTCGCTGACGCCGATGTAGTGCGCCTTGCCGGCGTGCACGATGTCGGCGAACGCCTGCATCGTCTCCTCGAGCGGGGTGAAGACGTCGTAGCGGTGCGCCTGGTACAGGTCGACGTGATCCATCTGCAGGCGGCGCAGCGATCCCTCGATGGCCTCCATGACGTGCTTGCGCGACAGTCCGGTGTCGTTCTTGCCCTTGGGGTCCGGGCCGACCGGGCCGTACACCTTGGTGAAGATCTCCAGCGATTCGCGCCGCTCGCCCTTGAGCGCCTCGCCGAGCACCTGCTCGGCCGCACCGTTGGCGTAGACGTCCGCGGTGTCGAAGGTGGTGATGCCCGCGTCCAGGGCCGCGCGCACGCATTGCGTCGCGACCTCGTTCTCGATCTGCGAACCGTGCGTCAGCCAGTTGCCGTACGTGATCTCGCTGACCTGCATGCCGGAGTTGCCGAGGTATCGAAAGTCCATGCCCTCACCATGCCCCGTCCGCAGCCGTGCAGAACAGCCGGGGCAGAGGGTTACAGCGCAGGTGCGGCGACGCGGCGCCGGCGGCGGCGCAGCGGGGCGCCCACGTTGTGCAGGTGCCGCAACGCGATGACGTAGGAGTCGACGAGGCTGGTCTCGGTGAACGGCACCGCCAGCGCGGCACAGTGCGCCTTGATCATCGGCTGGGCCTTGCGCAGGTTCGCGCGGGGCATGTTCGGGAACAGGTGGTGCTCCACCTGGTAGTTGAGGCCGCCGAGCAGGAAGTCGGTGACGATGCCGCCGCGCACGTTGCGGGTGGTCAGCACCTGGGCGCGCAGGAAGTCCAGCTTCTGGCCTGCGGCGATGATCGGCATGCCCTTGTGGTTCGGCGCGAACGAGCACCCCATGTACACGCCCCACACCGCCTGCTGGATGACGAGGAACACCAGTGCCTTGACCGGCGAGAGCACGACCAGCAACGCGCCGAAGAGCAGGACGAAGTGCACGGCCTGCATGATCACTTCGGCCAGCCACCGCTTGCGGCCGCGGTTGTTCTTCAGCCAGGTGATGGCCTGCACGTGCAGGTTGAGGCCCTCGAGGGTCAGCAGCGGGAAGAACAGCGCGGCCTGGTGGGCGGCGATGAACGTCTCGACGCGCCCGCGACGTCCGCGCGTCTGGGCGTCGGTGAAGGTGATGACGCTGTCGCCGATGTCCGGGTCCTGGCCCTCGTGGTTGGGATGCGAGTGGTGCTGGTTGTGCTCGTCGACCCACCACCCGTAACACAGCCCGATCAGCAGGTCGCCGACGACGAGACCCAGCAGGTCGTTGGCGCGTTTGGTGCGGGCGATCTGCCGGTGCCCGGCGTCGTGGCCCAGGAACGCCACCTGGGTGAAGGCGAGGCCCATGACGGCCGCGACGATCGTCTGGTACCAGGAGTCCCCGACGAGCACGAAGGCGCACCACACCGCGGCGAAGGCGCCCACGGTGGCGACGAAGCGCAGGGCATAGTTGACGCGGCGGCGCTCGAGCAGGCCGGCGGCCTTCACCTGGCGCGACAAGGGGGCGAAGTCGCTGCCACGGGTTCCGGGGTCCAGCAGGGGAGCGGCAGCGGTCATCTTCAGAAGTCCTGTCCGATACACCGGCTGTCGCAGCCGAGGCACCTGCACGTTTTTGGGAGTACTCACCAAGACCGGCACCAGCATGGTTTGCGGTGCGGGGTACAGCCTCGACTGTGCTGATTCTGCCCGGCCCGTCACCGGAAGTCACCACCCGGAAGGGCGTAACGGGTGAATGCTCAGCGGACTCTCCGGAATGGCCGGCCGGACAGCGGTGTTGGGCCGAGGATGGAATCGACGCGTGGCCACCGCGGCCTGGTGGTGCTGTTGGCAGCCGCGTGCGGCATCACCGTCGCCAACCTCTACTACGCGCAGCCGCTGCTCGGCCTGATCGCGTCGTCGCTGCACGTGGGCGAGGGCGCCGCGGCGACCGTCGTGACCATGACCCAGATCGGTTACGCGATCGGCCTGCTGTTCGTGCTGCCCATCGGCGACCTGGTCGAGAACCGGGTGCTGGTGGTGCGCATCCTCGGTGCGACTGCGGTGTCGCTGGTCGTCGCCGGCCTGGCGCCGGACTTCGGCGTCTTCCTGGCGTTCTGCGTGCTCGTCGGGCTGACCTCGGTGGTCGCGCAGATGCTGGTGCCGCTGGCCGCGCACTTCGCCCCGGAGGGTGAGCAGGGCCGCTACGTCGGTCGGGTGATGAGCGGATTACTGCTCGGCATCCTGCTCGCCCGCACGGTCGCGAGCTTCGTCGCCGAAGTCGCGGGCTGGCGCACGATCTTCCTCATCTCCGCGGGGCTCACGGTGGTGCTGGCCGCGGTGCTGTGGCGTTCGCTGCCGCTGCGCCGCCCCGACCACGCCGCGGGCTACGGCTCGCTGCTGGCCACGGTCGCCAGGCTGGCGCGCGACGAGCCGGTGCTGCGCCGCCTCGCGCTGTGCCAGGCGACGATGTTCGGCGCGTTCACCGCGTTCTGGACGGCGATCGCCTACGAGCTGATCGACGAGCACGGTTTCAGCCAGGCCCAGATCGGCATCTTCGCCCTGGTCGGTGCCGCCGGTGCCGCAGCGGCACCGTTGGGCGGCTGGTTGGCCGACCGCGGACGGGGGCGCCCGGCGCGCGCGGCGGCGCTCGTGCTGGCCGCGGCGTCGCTGGCTCTGGCCGGGCTCGGCTCGCACAGCGTGGTGCTGCTCGCCGTGGCGGCGGTGCTGCTCGACCTCGCGGTGCAGTGCCACCAGGTGATGAGCCAGCAGGTCATGTATGCCTTGCGCCCGGACGCCCGCGCCCGGCTGAACACCGTCTACATGACCACGGTCTTCATCAGCGGTTCGGCGTCGTCGGCGATCGCCGGCGTGCTGCACGACGCCTACGGCTGGACCGGCGTATGCGTGTTCGGCACGGTGTTCCCGCTGATCGGCCTGGCCATCTGGGCGACGGGGCGCACCACGGCGCCGGTGCCGGGAGCGACGAGCGCGCAGAGCGGCTCGGCCGCCCCGGCTCAGGCCTGAGCGCTCAGACGCCGATGATCGGCGGCAGCGCGAGCAGCATGATCGCCGACCAGATCAGGTGCGTGATCATCGGCGCCATGATGCCGCCCGAGGCGCGGCGCTGCAGGCCGAACAGCGTGCCCATCAGCACCGCGGCGAAGACCAGCATCGAGTTGCCGGTGGCGATGGTGACGAGCGCGTAGATCACGCGTCGAGATCGGGATCGGGTGCCGGCGGCCGATCGCGGCGAACAGCGCCCCGCGGAAGAACACCTCCTCGGCGAGCGCCGTTGAGCAGCGCGAGGATCGCGACCAGCGTGAAGTTGCCCTGCTGGGCGTGCGCCAGCACGTGCGCGATGATCGTGCGCACCGGCTCGATCTCGCGCACCACCAGCGCGCCGACCACGAACACCGCCCCGGACAGCAGCCCGAGCACCACCGGCATGACGCACCGGCCGGCGCACCTCGCCGCGGCTCGGGCTGTAGCCGAGGTGCAGCGGCCCGGACAGGAAGCCACCGGCCACCCACACCACCGCCACTGACGCGGTCAGCGGGTAGAACGCGAAGTTGCCCGGGATCGGTCGCGAGCGAGAGGCCCAGCAGCGTCGCGCCGACGACCAGCGTGACGGCGGCGATGATGCGCCGCCGGCGGAACTCGGAGTCCGGCTGCTGGTGGTCGCGCGGCATCTGGTCGATCAGCGACGGGCACCGACGACGCGGTCGCACCCAGCGGCGGATCGCGGGCGCCGTCACGTCGATCGCGCGCGGTCGGCCAGCGCGCGGCGCACCGCCTCGTCGTAGCCGATGTCGTCGCCCGGCACGACGTCGTGGATCGACGTGTCGTGCACGACGACCTCGTTGGACATCGAGTCGACGAGGTTGCGCGCGGTCTTGTGGTCGACGTCGGTGACAGCGCGAGCCAGTGCGACGACAGGCCGGTCGTGAGCAGCGGGACGTCGATCGTGTACAGCCGCTTGCCCTTGACACGGCCGACCCGCGCGCATCATCTCGATGTAGCGCAGCACGTCGGGGCCGCCGATCTCGAAGGTGCGCCCGATCGCCTTGTCGGTTGCCGAGCACGCCGATCGAGGTAGCGGACGACGTCGTCCAGCGCGATCGGCTGGGTGCGCGTCTTCGTCCACTTCGGGCGTGATCATCACCGGCAGGTGGTCGACGAGCTGGCGGGTGATCTCCCACGAGATCCCGCCGTGCCCGATGACCACCGCCGCGCGCAGCACGGTGACCGGCACGCCGTCCGCGGCCAGCAGCTTCTCGACCTGGCGGCGCGAGCGCAGGTGCGCGGACAGGTCGTCGTCGTCGTTGCCGAGGCCGCCGAGGTAGACGATCTGGCGCGACGTCCCCGCCTGCCGCGGCGGCGCTGAAGTGCGCGCGCGTACTGGGCGTCCTTGTCCTCGAAGTCCTCGGAGTCCAGCGAGTGCACGAGGTAGTACGCGGCGTCGACCCCGTCGAGCGCGGCGCGCAGGCTGTCCGGGTCCTCGACGTCGCCGGACACCGGCGTGCCCGCGCCGCGGTAGCTGTCCGGGTGCCGGGTCATGGCCCGGACGTCGTGCCCGGCCTCGACGAGCGCGGTGCACAGGTGCGATCCGACGAATCCGGACGCACCGGTGACCAGGACGGTCTTCGGCATGCCCCAGCCTTACCCCGCGCCCGGGCCCTGCGAACGGGGCGCGAGCGGCTCACTCCCGGGCAGGGACGACGTCGCGGCGCAGGACGTCGCAGCAGCTCGTCGTACGGGCCCGACGAGCCAGGCCTGGTCGCCGCCGTCGAAGCGGGTGTCGCGGCGCGGCGGGAACTCCAGCGGCCGCACGCGTCCCGGCCCCGGGTGACGCCGGCGGATCGCGATCACGCGGATGCGGGCCGACAGCTCGTGACATCGTCTGCCCGCGCAGGCCGCCGGCCTCGGCCACCGTGAGCCGGCCGATGAGCATCGGCTGGCGGTCGACGTAGAACGTCGTCAGGATGTCCAGGCCCAGTGCGGCGCCGACGAACCACGGCGCGGCGAGCGCCGCGGTCGAGCGCACCCAGTGGAAGCCGAAGCTCGGTCTCGATCGTGTTGGCGAGCTCGCGGTCGAACACCCGCAGCACGACCGGGACGCCTGTCGCGGCGCTCGCCGAGCAGGTCGGCGACGGCCAGGCCGGTCTCGATGTTGGCGAGATCGCTGCTGGTCAGCACGGCGACGGCCCGCGCCCGGCGTGAGGTTCACCGCGTCCAGGCTGGCGGCGACGGTCGAGTCGCCGAACACCACCGGCACGCTCGAGCGCGCGGGCCCGGGCGAGGAAGCGGTTGTCCTCGTCGCGGTCGAGGACCACGACGGGCTGGCCGGCCGCGACCAGGTGCTCGAGCACCCGCAGCCCCACCGAGCCCGAGCCCGACGAGGATCGACGTGCTCGGTCATGCGCGTCGCCAGCTGCCGGCCGAGCGTCTGCGCGATCCGCCGGCTCACCAGCAGGTTGGTGAGCATCGCGTAGAGGACGGTGACCAGCGTCGCGCCGATGATCATGAGGGCGATCGCCCAGACGCGCAGCCAGGTCGACTGGTTGCCGAAGTAGAAGTCGCCGAAGCCGACGGTCGTCAGCGTCTCGGTGGTGAAGTACGCCGAGTCGAGCACGCTCATGTGCCCGCCGCCGGCAGTGCGGTAGCCGATGCGCAGCAGCACCATCGACAGCACGCCGACGCCGAGCAGCGCGGCGAGCGTCGACCGCAACTGGCGTCTCCGACGACGCGACGAAGCCGCGGACGTAGCGGCGGACGATGCGCGCCGCCGGCCGCGACGTGCCGCGCGCGGTCCCGCTCGGCGGTCGAGCACGCCGCGCTCGTCGCAGGTCGGCGTCGGTGCTGATCATCACGACGCGGTCGCCGGCGGTCGACCGGCGAGGTCGCGGCCGGGGCAGACGTGCATCGTCGCCGCCGTCGGCCGGGACCACGGCGATCGGCGCGAGGTCGCCGAACAGGTCGCGCAGCGTGCCGGTCGCGCGGGCCGTCCAGCTCGCGCAGCACGAACGGCTCGCCGTCGATGTCGATCGGCCGGCTGTCGCAGGTCGAGGCAGGCCTCGGCGAGCGTCGGCGCGGCGATGGTCGCGACGTCGAGCACGCTGTCCGGCGCCGGTGACCCGCGCGACGCGCGCGGCCCACCGACTCGTTGCCCAGCTGCGTCGACGACGCGCAGGTCGGCGCGCAGCCGGCGGGCCAGCAGCGCGATCTCGAGGTTCTCCAGGTCGTCGTCGGCGGTGCAGATCAGCGCGGCCGCGCCGGCCAGCCCGGCGGCCTCGAGGGCGGATGGAGCGGCGCCCGCTGCTCCGGCGAGGTGACCGCGCCGAACTCGTCGCAGATGCGCAGCAGGCGCGGGTCGGGCGCGTCGTCGACGATGACGACCTGCTCGCCGGCGATGCGCAACTGCTCGACGACCCGCATGCCGACGTCGTGCAGCCCGCAGACGATCGACGTGCGCCGCGCCACAGGTGCGGTCGGGTCCGTCCATCGCGGCATCGTCGCAAGAATCGGTACGGCACTGTTTCCGCCGGCATTTCGCGGTAGGCCATGCTCGTCGCGTGAGCGACACCGACAGCTCGGCGCCGACAACGCCGATGCACGACGATCCCGTCCCCGCGCCCGCGCCCGAGCTGGCCGACGCCCTACCGCACCGAGGCGCGGATCGACGCTGCAGGCCGGGGCGCGCGCGCTTCGCCGCCGAGCAGGTCGTCAAGCCGGTCGCCGACGAGTACGACCCGCGACAAGCGCGAGATGCCGCGCAGCCTCATCGACGCGATGGGCGAGCAGGGCTACTTCGGCATCATGATCGACGACCGAGTACGGCGGCCTGGGCTGCGGCGTCTTCGAGTACGCGATGGTCGCCGAGGAGCTCGCCCGGGCCTGGATGAGCGTCGCCAGCATCATCGCCCGGGCGCAGGGCCTGGGCACCGACTTCGCCGACGACGCGCGGCGGGCCGAGCTGCTGCGCCGCAGCGCCCGCGGCGAGTGGATCGGCGCGGCCGGGTTCTCCGAGCCCGATGCCGGGCTCCGACCTCGCCGCGGTCAGCACCCGGGCCGAGCTCGACGGCGACGAGTACGTGATCACCGGCCACAAGCGCTGGATCGGCAACGCCAAGGCGGCCGACTTCATCCAGCTGCTGTGCCGCACCGACGAGCCCGGGCCGAGGGCGAGAAGCGCGCGGCGGGCTCGCGACGCTGATCGTCGAGAAGGAGCGCGACGCGTTCCCGGCCGGGCTCACCGGCACGACGATCGACAAGATCGGCTACCACGGCTTCTCGACGTGGGACCTGACCTTCGACGGCGTGCGGGTGCCGGCGGCGAACCGCGGCCGGCGGTGGCGCGGGCGGCGGCGACGACGCGAACACCGCCGCGTTCCGCGACACCCAGAAGTGGCTGAACATCGCGCGGGTGCACACCGCGGCGCGCGCGGTCGGCCTGGCCCGGGCGGCCGTCGAGGACTCGCGTGCTCTACCTGCAGGAGCGCGAGCAGTTCGGCCACCCGATCGGGGACTTCCAGGCGCTGCGCTTCATGCTCGCCATCGATGGCCGCGCGCGTCGACCAGGCGCGCGCGTTCTACCAGCAGGTGGCCGACCGCCTCGACCGCGGCGAGCCGTGCGAGCGCGAGTCGGCGATGGTCAAGCTCGTCGCCACCGAGATGGCCGTCGACGTCACCGGCGACGCCATGCAGCTGCACGGCGGCAACGGCTACACCACCGAGCGGCAGGTCGAGCGCTACTGGCGCGACGCCCGGCTGACGACGATCTTCGAGGGCACCAGCCAGATCCAGCAGAAGATCATCGCCGATCGCTGCTGCCGCGCAGCCCGCTCGGCTGAGGTCCCGGGACGGCGAGACGCGCGGCGGGGCGATGGCAAGGTGTGAGCGCATGGCTCTCACCGGCAAGCTGGGATTCCTGGTCGCCGGCGTCGGCGCGGCGCACTTCGCCGCCCCCGAGGCGTTCGCCGGCACACCAAGGTCGCGTTCCCGAAGGACACCGAGAAGTGGGTGCTGCGCGACGGCGCGAGCGAGGTCGCGATCGGCGTGGCGATGATCGTGCCGCTGACCCGCAAGCCTCGGCGTGCTCGGCCTGCTCGGCTACACCGGCTGGCTCGGCTACAACGCCGCCAACGCGCAGGGCTGACGAACTCCGGTTCGCCCGCGGCGGTGATCGGCACGACATTTCGGTATGACGTCTCGTCGGATGTCGGGCCGTCGAGCCCAGCACAGCGGGGAGCTGACGAGATCGGGAACGGAGTACGCCGGTGCTTCGCCTGCATCCCAGCGCGCTGGACATCGTCCTGCTCGTCATCTATTTCGTCGCTGATCCTCGGCATCGGGCTGGCCGCGCGCGGCGCTCGGTCGGTACCAGCGCCGACTTCCTGCTGGCCGGCCGGTCGCTGCCGGCCTGGGTCACCGGCCTGGCCTTCATCAGCGCCAACCTCGGCGCCACCGAGATCCTCGGCCAGGCCGCGAACGGCGCGCAGTTCGGCGTCGCGACGGTGCACTACTACTGGGTCGGCGCGGTGCCGGCCATGGTGTTCCTCGGCATCGTGATGATGCCGTTCTACTACCGGTCGAAGGTCCGGTCGGTGCCCGAGTTCCTGCGGGTGCGGTTCAACGATCCGACGCACGTGCTCAACGCCGTCGTCTTCGCGCTGTCGGCGGTGCTCATCGCCGGCGTCAACCTCTACGCCCTCGCCATCGTGCTGCAGAGCCTGCTGGGCGTGAACCTCTACCTCGGCATCGTCGTGTCGGCGGCGTTCGTGCTCGTCTACATCGGCGCCGGCGGCCTGTCGAGCGCGATCTACGGCGAGGTGCTGCAGTTCTTCGTGATCCTCGCCGGGCTCATCCCGCTGACGATCGCCGCGGTCGTGCACATCGGCGGGTTCAACGACCTCGGCAGCAAGGTGATCAAGGCGTTCAAGCGGCAACGACAACGCCCTGCACGCCTGGGGCGGCACCGGCCTCGGCGTGCGCACCCGGCCAACCCGATCGGCGCCGACTTCATCGGCATCGTGCTCGGGCTCGGGCTTCGTGCTGTCCTTCGGCTACTGGACGACGAACTTCGCCGAGGTGCAGCGCGCGCTGTCGGCCAAGGACGAGTCGGCCCAGCGCCGCACGCCGATCATCGCCGCCTACCCGAAGCTGCTCATCCCGGCCGTCACGGTCATCCCCGGCCTGGTCGCCGTCGCGATCGTACCCGCAACTTCGGCACGGCGGATCGCACCTGACCTACAACGACGCGATCCCCAAGCTGATGGGCCAGCCTGCTGCCCTCGGGCGTGCTCGGCATCGCGATCACCGGGCTGTTCGCGTCGTTCATGGCCGGTGTCGCGGCCAACGTCAGCTCGCTCAACACGGTGGTCACCTACGACCTGCTCAGCCCTACCTGGCAAGGGCCGCAGCGACCGCTACTACCTGAACGCCGGGCGCATCGTCACCGTCGTCGGCATCGTGCTCGCCGTGTTCACCGCGATCCTGGCCGACCAGTTCAACAACATCCAGGTCTACCTGCAGAACCTGTTCAGCATCTTCAACGCGCCGATCTTCGCGACGTTCATCCTCGGCATGTTCTGGAAGAAGACGTCGGCGTGGGGCGGGTTCTGGGGCCTGCTGGCCGGTGTGCTCAGCGGCGCCGTGACGTTCGTGCTGTTCCAGGTGAAGGTGTTCACGTCGGCCTCGGCGATCTACGCCACGTTCATCCAGGCGGTGGTCGCGTTCGGCTTCGACATCGTCGTCACGCTGGCCGTCACCGCGATGACGACCCGGCCCGATCCGGGCGAACTGGGCGACATCGTCTACTCGCGGCGCGGCAAGGCCGAGCGCGCCCACGAGGTGTGGTGGCGCCGGCCCGTGCTGCTCGGCGCCGGGGCGCTGGTGGCCGCCCTCGTCCTCAACGTGATCTTCGCCTAGGAGGCGTGATGAGCGAGTCGAAGAAGGCGGACGACCTCGACAGCAGCCGGATCTCCCGGCTGTTCGACATCCGGTTGATCCTCGGTGGGCTGCTGTCGCTGTACGGCATGATCCTGCTGATCACCGGACTGGTGGACATGCGACCGCACAAGTCGCCCGGCATGCACCTCAACCTCTGGACCGGCCTCGGCATGCTCGTGCTCGGCCTGCTCATGCTGGCGTGGATGCGGATGCGGCCCCTGGCGCCGCCGGATCCCGAGTCGCTGAAAGAGCCCGACGCCGGCCCGCAGTCCTCGCGCGCGAGCTGAGGCTGCTCAGCCGACGCTGCGCAGGCCGGTGTCGAACGCCGGCTCCGGATCCTCGGTGGCGATCGACGCGATCGGCTCCAGCCGGCCGTCCTCGAGGTCGTAGTAGGTCATCGTCGTCAGCGGCGGCGAGTAGGCGTGCACGCTGACCGCCGGGGCGTCCGAGATGTTGCGCACGTCGTGCACGTAGTGCGCGCCGAACGCCACGCTGTCACCCGCGCCGGCGGTCAGGTCGCGAGCCCGGCCGTTGCTGACGACCGACTCGGTCAGCGTCCCCGGACAGCACGGTGAACGAGCCCGACGAGCCGCCGTGGTCGTGCAGCTGGGTGCCCTGCTCGGGCAGCCAGCTGATCAACCACACGTCCATGCGCCGGTCGCGGTAGATGCCGCTGGTGCCAGCGCTCGTCCGCGTCGTAGTCGATGTACGGGTACTTGCCGCCGGCGACCTCGTCGGCGTAGAAGCGGGTCAACTCGATGAGGCTGCACCGGGTCGAGGAACAGGCGGCTGCGGGCCATGCGCGCCAGCTGGCCACCGGCCTCGTCAGTGATCGCTAGACAATCGTCGTTATGTGACGTCAGTGTGGCCCCATGAGGCGAAAGGCGGAAGGACGTCGAGGCCGCTCGCCAGGCGGTCGAGCGCGTCAGGCGCCGACTGATCATACGCGTGCGCGGCCAGCCCTGCCGCTGCTCGATGCGGCGCGAGCTCCTCGGCGATCCAGGCCGGCGACGGCGGCGCGTCGGCCGGGTCGCCGGACATCGCCCAGGTCAGCAGGTCGGAGACTCCAGCGGCACGCCGGGCGTGGTGATCGGGCGGACCGGGTTGCTCAGCACCCGCACGATGACCGTCGCGGGCGACTCGCCGGCGTACTCGCGGAAGGCCGCGCGGCCGGCGACGAGCTCGTAGAGCGTCGACGCCAGCCCGTAGACGTCACTGGCCGGGGTCGGCGCGGCGCCCTCGAGCAGTTCCGGCGCGGTGTGCGCGGTGGTCGTGTGCAGCGGCGCGTAGCCGGTGGCGGCGCCGAGCGGCACCGCCTCGTCGAAACCGGCCAGCACCGGCTCGCCGAACTCGGTGAGCAGGACGTTCGCCGGCCGGACGTCGCAGTGCGCGTAACCCGAGCTGGTGCACGGCCTCGAGCGCGCCGGCGATCTTGATGCCGGTCGGCGGCGGCGTCGCGCAGCGACATCCGGCTGTCCTCGGGCAGGTCGTCGCAGCGAGCCGGTGCAGCGCTCGAGCGCAGCGCGGGGCGGCCGTCGTCGGTGCGCAGCCGCTGGTAGAGCGTGACGATGTTCGGGTGCGCGCTGACGGCCGCGAGGATGGCGGCCTCGTGCTCGAGCGGCGTCGTGCAGCCATGCCGGGCTCGCGGCGTTCGGGCACCTTCAGGATCACCGGTCGCGCGTGCGCCGCGCTCGCAGCGCGGCGTACAGGGTGAACCGGGTCCCGGCGCGCAGCACCGAGATGTCGCCGAAGTCGGCCCCGAAATCGGGCGGGACGCCGCGGCGAGCGTGGGTTGCTCGTTCACCATGAGTGCCGATTGTACTTCACATCTGCTTTACATGAAAGCACCGGTATCACGGCACCACGGTGATCGGCCAGACGGCGTCGCGCACCAGCCGCCCGGCCAGCGAGCCGACGAAGCGCCGCCCGGACTGGGTGGAGGCACCGATCGACCACCGCGTCGACCCGGAACTCGTCGGCGACCTTCAGCAGCTCCTGGTAGGGGTTGCCCTGCCGCAGCACGAACTCGGCGTCGATGCCGGCGTCGGCGGTGCGCTGGCTCGACGAGGTGCGCAGCTGGTCGGCGATCTCCTGCTGGGTCTGCAGCACGGCGCCGGCGGTCGCGGCGGACTGCGCCGCGAGTGCCGCGGGCGGCCAGACGTAGAGCACGATCAGGTGCGAGCCCTGCCGGCGGGCCAGCCCGGCGGCGTAGGAGCCCGCCCGCAGCGAGGACTCGGTGCCGTCGACGCCGACGAGGATGCGGCTCGGGCCGTCGGTGCCGATCTCGAACCCAGGCCTCATGGGCGTCGATTGTGCCTGCCCGCGCCTCGGCGGTGTCGCCCCCCGGCGGTTCACCGCGCGTCGCTAGGCTGCACGCAGACCGTGCCGCCCGGGCGCTGCAGCCAGGAGGAGGGCCGCATGTTGACGATGACGTCGCCACGCGGTGACCCACCGCGGCCTGGTCCGCGAGACCAACGAGGACGCCGTGCTCGTCACCGACCGGCTCGTGGCCGTGGCCGACGGCATGGGCGGGCATGCCGCCGGCGAGGTCGCGAGCAGCATGGCCGTGGAGCGCATGCGGGCGCTCGCCGAGCACTCGCTGCAGCCCGCGGACGTCGTCGACGCGGTGGTCGACGCCGATCGGCTCATCCGCCGAGCGCGGGCGCGCAGACGTCGGGTACGCCGGCATGGGCACCACGCTGTGCGGCGTCGCGCTGGTCGACGCCGACGAGGGCGCCGCGCTGCGCGGTGTTCAACGTCGGCGACTCGCGCGTGTACCGCTACGCCGACGGCGGGTTGACGCAGGTGAGCGTCGACCACTCCGAGGTGCAGGAGCTGCGCGACGCCGGCAAGCTCAGCGAGCTGGCGGCTGCGCTGTACCCGCGCCGCAACGTGATCACCCGCTGCCTGGGCAGCGTCGGTGCGTGACCCCCGACGTCTGGCTGCTCGAGCCGGTCGACGGCGAGCGCTTCCTGGTCTGCTCGGACGGCCTGACCGGCGAACTGGACGACACCGTCATCGCCGGGCTGCTGGCCGAGCACGCCACGCCCGAGGCAGCGGCAACAGCGCTGCTCGACCGCGCGCTCGCGGCAGGCGGTCACGACAACGTCGCGGTCGTGGTGGCCGACGTGCACTGCCGATAGCGTGTCCGCGTGACCCCGCTGACCGACCCGATCGACCGGCGCATCGCCGCGGCCCTGCTCGGCGACGGCCGCAGCACGCTGAAGTCGCTCGCCGAGATCACCGGGCTGTCGGTGTCGGCGGTGCAGGCGCGGGTCCGCCGCCTCGAGGCCGACGGCGTCATCCGCGGGTACACCGCGCTGCTCGACCCCGAGGCGATCGGCCTGCCGCTCGCCGCGCTGATCGCGATCACCCCGCTCGACCCGGCGCAGCCCGACGACGCGCCGGAGCGGCTCGCCGGGCTGAGCGAGATCGAGGCGTGCCACTCCGTCGCCGGCGACGACGCGTACGTGCTGTTCGTCCGGGTCGCCACGCCGAGCGCGCTCGAGGAGCTGATCCGCGAGATCCGCAAGCGGGCCAACGTCTCGACCCGCACCACGGTCGTGCTGCAGACCTTCTTCGAGCGGCGCGCGGCCCTGCCGGCCTGATCCGGCCCTCGGCGAAATAGTTCCGGAAAATCGGCTGTTCGGACCGGAAGACGTCCGATAAGGTCATCGCCGTATGACGACGCGATCACCGCCACGCCGCGCACCGATCGGCCCCGCCGAGGTCCACGAGACCATCGCGGCCCACATGCTCGCCGACGGCTACGACCTCGTGCTCGACCTCGAGCGCGTCGCACGGGCTCGACGCTCGTCGACGCCCGCGACGGCGCGCGCTACCTCGACCTGTTCACCTTCTTCGCCTCCTCCGCGCTGGGCATGAACCACCCGTCGCTGACCAGCGACGACGCCCGCGCCGAGCTCGCCGCGGTCGCGGTCAACAAGCCGAGCAACTCCGACATCTACACCGTGCCGATGGCGCGCTTCGTCGACACGTTCGCCCGCGTGCTCGGCGACCCGGCGCTGCCGCACCTGTTCTTCGTCGACGGCGGCGCGCTCGCCGTCGAGAACGCGCTCAAGGTCGCCTTCGACTGGAAGAGCCGGTGGAACGAGGCGCACGGCATCGACCCCGCGCTCGGCACCAAGGTGCTGCACCTGCGAGAAGGCCTTCCACGGCCGCAGCGGCTACACGATGAGCCTCACCAACACCGACCCGAACAAGGTCGCGCGCTTCCCGAAGTTCGACTGGCCGCGCATCCCGTCGCCGTCGATCAACGGCAACGCCGACGTCGAGGCCGCCGAGCGAGCGCGCGCTCGCCGCCGCCCGCGCGCGCGTTCGAGGCGAACCCGCACGACATCGCCTGCTTCATCGCCGAGCCCATCCAGGGCGAGGGCGGCGACAACCACTTCCGGCCGCGAGTTCCTGCAGGCGATGCAGGCGCTGTGCCGCGAGTTCGACGCGCTGTTCGTCATGGACGAGGTGCAGACCGGCGTCGGCATGACCGGCACCGCGTGGGCCTACCAGCAGCTCGGCGTGCAGCCCGACGTCGTCGCGTTCGGCAAGAAGGCGCAGGTGTGCGGCGTCATGGCCGGCGGCCGCGTCGACGAGGTGCCCGACAACGTCTTCGCGGTGTCGTCGCGGATCAACTCCACGTGGGGCGGCAACCTCACCGACATGGTCCGCGCGCGCCGCATCCTCGAGATGATCGAGTCCGACGGCCTGATCGAGCGCGCCGGCGTCGCTCGGCGAGCACCTGCTCGCCGAGCTCGCACGCGCTCGCCGCGCGGCACGCCGTCGTCACCGACGTGCGCGGCCGCGGCCTGATGTGCGCGTTCACGCTGCCCTCGGCCGCGCTGCGCGACGAGGTCGTCGCGCCGGCTGCGCGCCGACGAGCACGTGCTCGTGCTCGGCTGCGGCGCGAGCGCCTGCGGGTGCGCCCGGCCGCTGACCGTCACCGAGGACGAGCTCGACCGCGGCATCGCCGCGCTCGACCGGGTGCTGACCGCGCTCAGCTGATCCGGCGGGCCGGCGCTGTCCGGCTCAGCGGCGTGCAGCAGCGTCGCGGGCGGCGCGCTCGATGTCGTCCTCGCCGAGCAGCACCAGGTTCGCGGCGTCGCCCAGCGGCACGAAGCTGTCGCGGCTGGCGACCCGCGCCAGCCGCGCCCGGGGAAGCCGGCCTCGACCAGCGCGGCGAGCACGCCCTCGCCGACGCCGCCGGCGTGCCGCGTCTCGTCGGCGACCAGCACGCGCCGGCGTGCGCCGACACGGCGCAGCAGATCTCGTCGAAGTCGGCAGCGGGGCGATCCAGCGCAGGTCGAGCACCTGCACCGCCGATGCCCTCGGCGGCCAGCCGGCGCGCCACCCGCAGGCTCATCCGCACGCCGTTGCCGAACGTGACGATGGTCAGGTCGCGTGCCGTCGGTACCGTAGCGTGCAGCCGCGCCGAGCCGATCGGCGCACGTGCGTCGGGGGAGTAGTGCGCCGAGCCAGCCGCGGTCGCCGGGCTCGTGCAGGTCGCGCTCGTGGTAGAGCGCGATCGGCTCGAGGAAGACGCTGACCTGCCCGGTCGCGCGTCGCCGCGGCCAGGCAGGCGCGCAGCATCGGCGCGGCGTCCTCGGGGCGCGCCGGCACGGCGACGACCAGGCCGGGGATGTCGCGCAGCACGCGCGACGGCGTTGTCGTTGTGGAAGTGGCCGCCGAAGCCCTTCTGGTAGGCCAGGCCCGGCGACGCGCACGACCATCGGGTTGGTGAACGCGCCGTCGGAGAAGAAGCGCAGGCTGGCCGCCTCGCCGCGCAGCTGGTCCTCGGCGTTGTGCAGGTAGGCGAGGTACTGGATCTCGGGCACCGGCAGCAGCCCGCTGACGCCGAGGCCGAGCGCCGAAGCCGAGGATCGACTGCTCGTCGAGCAGCGTGTCGAACACGCGGGCCGCGCCGAAGCGCTGCGCCAGCCCGCGGGTGACGCCGTAGACGCCGCCCTTGCGGCCGACGTCCTCGCCGAACACCAGCATCTCCGGACGGGCGGCCAGCGCGTCGGTCAAGCGCGGCGTTGATCGACTGCGCGAGCGTCAGCGGGCCGGCGTCCTCGGGCAGCCGGCCGCCGAACGCCTGGCTGCGAGCCGCGTCGTCGGCGCGCGGCGCGTGCAGCGCGCCGGCGGCCGGCGCGGGGCCAGCGGCGCCATCACCGCCTCGGCGTCGCGCAGCGTCGGCGTGTCGGCGAGCTCGTCGGCGATCGCCGCGATGCGCGTCGGCGATGTCGGCGTAGCGCTGCGGCCAGGCCGGCGCCGCCGAGCCGCCGGGCCAGCGCCAGCAGCGGGTCGCGCTCGCGGTCGGCGGCGATCTCGGTCGGCGGCGCGGTAGCGCGGACTCGACGTCGCTGCCGGCGTGGCCGAGGTAGCGCACGGTGCGCAGGTGCAGCAGGGCCGGCCGGCGGCGTGCGCCGGGCGAGGTCGGCCGCCTCGCGCGGCCGCGCGCGCGCCGCGTCCGGGTCGTCGCCGTCGGCGGCGAAGTACGCGATGCCGGGCCGCTGGGCCGCGGCGCGCGACCCAGCCGCGCGGGCGTCGGCACCGAGATGCCGATGCCGTTGTCCTCGCAGACGAACAGCAGCGGCAGCGGCAGGCCCTGCGCGACCGCGTAGCCGGCGGCGTTGAGCGCGCCGGCCGCGGTCGAGTGGTTGATGCTCGCGTCGCCGAAGCTGCACACGGTGACCGCGTCGCGCGGCCAGCGGCGTCGGCACGCCGAGCCGCTTGGCCCGGCTGATCGACAGCGCGACGCCGAGCGCGCGCGGCAGGTGCGAGGCGATCGTCGAGGTCTGCGGGATGACCGCCAGCGCGGCGTCGCCCCACACCTTGTGCCGGCCGCCCGACGCCGGGTCGGCGGTGCTGGCCAGCATGCTCAGCAGCACCGCGCGCAGCGCGTCGTCCAGCGAGCGGCCGGCCTGCAGCGCGCGGGCCAGGAAGAACGCGCCCGGAGCGGTAGTGCAGCAGCGCCGGGTCGGTCGGGCGCAGGGCCGCGGCGACGAAGGCGTTGGACTCGTGGCCGGCCGAGCCGATCGTGTAGTAGCCGCGGCCGCGCTCGCGCATGCCGGCGGGCGTGGATGTCGAGCAGCCGGCTGCCGGCCATCGCGTCGAACAGCGTCAGCGCGGATCGGCGTCGCCGGTGCCGCCGTGCTCGCGCCGTGCTGCCGCCGTCGGCTGCCGAGCGCTCGTCGGCGAGCCGCGCAGCGCCGCCCGGACGACGCTGGTCGAGCTCGTCGTGCGGAGGCGAGACCGGCACCGCGATCATGCGATCGCCGATCATCATGCCGTCCGGTCAGCAGCCGTCGCCCCGGCGGAGCGGAGTCCGGTCGGCCGGATGCATTGGCGAGTTATATAAGTCAGTTATATAGTTGTGCTATGAGCATGCGGCTGGCCGACGTACGGGCACTCGCCGACGGCTCGAGCGGCTGGCCGTCTGGCTGCGGCGCCAGACTGCCGCACGCAGGTCAGCAGCTCGACCGTCAGCGCGCTCGACCGGCTGCGACCGAGGGCCCGCTGCGCGTGTCCGACCTCGCCGAGCGCGAGGCGATGACCCAGCCCGGCGTGACGATGCTGGTCAACCGGCTGGCCGACGCCGGGCTACGCCGAGCGCGTCCCGACCCCACCGACCGGCGCGCCGCCCTCGTGCGCATCACCGCAGCCGGGCGCGCGCGTGCTGGCCGAGCGGCACGCCGCGCGCGCCGCGCTGCTGCGCGAGCGCCTCGGCCGAGCTCGACGACACCGACCGCGACGCCTGCTCGCGCTCGCCGCGCTGCCCGCCGTCGAGCGGCTCGTCGACGCGGCACCCGATCGCCGTCACCGACGATCGCGATCAGGAAGTGAGTCCGTCCGATGACCTCACGCACCGCACGGCGAACCCGCCGCCAGCCCGTTCAAGCAGCCGAAGGCCGTCTGGGCGGTCGCGTTCGCCTGCGTCATCTCGTTCATGGGCATCGGCCTCGTCGACCCGATCCTGCCCGCGCTGAGCACGAAGCTGCACGCCTCCACCAGCCAGGTCGAGCTGCTGTTCACCAGCTACCTCGTCGTCACCGCCGTCGCGATGCTCGTCACCGGCTGGGTGTCGAGCCGCATCGGCGCCAAGCGCACGCTGATCGCCGGCCTGGTGCTGATCGTCGTCTTCGCCGCGCTGGCCGGCACCGTCGAACTCCATCGACGGCATCGTCGGCTTCCGCGCCGGCTGGGGCCTGGGCAACGCGCTGTTCATCGCGACGTCGCTGGCGGTGATCGTCAGCTCGGCCACCGGCGGCTTCGCCGGCGCGATCATCCTCTACGAGACGGCGCTCGGCGTCGGCATCGCGCTCGGGCCCGCTGCTCGGCGGCGAGCTCGGCTCGATCAGCTGGCGCGGCCCGTTCTTCGGCGTCTCGGTGCTGATGGCGCATCGCGCTGATCGCCACGCTCGTTCCTGCTGCCGCGCGACGCCGACAGCCGCAGCGCCGCGAGAGCATCACCGAGCCGATCAAGGCGCTGCGGCACCGCAGCCTGGCCACCACCAGCGTCGTCGGCCTGCTCTACAACTGGGGCTTCTTCACCCTGCTCGGCTACTCGCCGTTCCTCATGCGGCCGATCAGCCCGCAGCAGCTCGGCCTGGTGTTCTGCGGCTGGGGCGTGCTCGTCGCGGTGTTCGCGGTGTGGGGCGCGCCGTGGCTCAAGGCGCGCTTCGGCACCGCCCGCACGCTCTACGGCAACTTCGTGCTGATGGCCGCCGACCTCGCCGTGATCGCGCATCTGGTGGGACTCCAAGCCGACGGTGATCGTCGCCGTCATCGTCGCCGGCTCGTTCATCGGCGTGAACAACACGCTGGTCACCACCGCCGTCATGAGCATCGCGCCGGTCGAGCGGCCGGTGGCCTCGGCGACCTACGGCTTCGTCCGCTTCATCGGCGGCGGCCTGGCGCCGTTCGTCGCGAGCAAGCTGGTCGAGTCCGACGGCAACGCCACGCTGCCGTTCCTGCTCGGCGCCGGGACGGTGCTGCGTGGCCGCGGTCGTGCTGTCGACCGTGCACCGCGCGCTGGCCGCCGCCGACCGCGGCGAGGTCGCGCAGCCCGAGGTCGACGAGCTGGACGAGGTCGAGCGCGAGGACGAGCTGCAGGTCGGCGGCCGGCATCGGCAACGAGAGCTGACGCGACCACGTCACAGCGAAACGTTAGCTCGGCTAACTACCGTGGATGCAGTGCCCGAACTGAGCCGACGCCGGCGGATGCTGATCCTGGCGATCTGCTGCATGAGCCTGCTGATCGTCGGCATGGACAACACGATCGTCAACGTCGCGCTGCAGCACGATCCACCGCGACCTGCACGCGTCGCTGCCCGACCTGCAGTGGACGATCGACGCCTACACCGTGGTGCTCGCCAGCCTGCTGATGCTGTCCGGGTCCACGGCCGACCGGCTCGGCCGGCGCCGGGTGTTCCAGATCGGCCTGGTGGTGTTCTCGCTCGGCTCGCTGCTGTGCAGCGTCGCGCCCGAGCCTGGGCTGGCTGGTCGCGTTCCGCGCGGTGCAGGCGGTCGGCGGGTCGATGCTCAACCCCGTCGCGATGTCGATCATCACCAACGTCTTCACCGAACCGCGCGAGCGCGCCCGCGCCATCGGCGTGTGGGGCGGCGTCGTCGGGCTGAGCCTCGGCCTCGGCCCGATCGTCGGCGGTGCGCTGATCGACTCCGATCGGCTGGCGCGCGATCTTCTGGATCAACGTGCCGATCGGGCTCGCCGCGCTCGTGCTCGACCGCGCTGTTCGTGCCCGAGTCGCGCGCGCCGCGGCCCGGCGGCCCGACCCGGTCGGCCAGCTGCTGGTCATCGTGCTGCTCGGCCGGCTGACCTTCGGCATCATCGAGTCGCCGCGCGCGGGCTGGTTGTCGGCGCAGACGCTCGTCGCCGTTCGCCGCTCGCGGTCGATCGCGCTGGTCGCGCTGCTGCGTCTACGAGCCGCGGCGCGGCGACCCGCTGCTCGACCTGCGGTTCTTCCGCAGCGTGCCGTTCAGCGGCGCGACGGTGATCGCCGATCTGCGCCTTCGGCGCGTTCGCCGGCTTCCTGTTCCTGATCACCCTGTACCTGCAGGAGGTGCGCGGGCTCGAGCCCGCTGCACGCCGGGCTGTACCTGCTGCCGTTCGCCGTCGTCACGGCTGGTCTTCGCGCCGATGTCCGGACGCATCGTCGGCCGCGCGCGGCCCGCGGATCCCGCTGCTGGTCGCCGGGGTGCTGCTCACCGTCGGCGCGCCTGCTGCTCGTGCCGACGACGGCGCACGAGCCGTAGCTGGCGGCTGATCGCTGGCCTTCGTCGTCTTCGCCATGGGCTTCGGCATCGTCAACGCGCCGATCACCAACACCGCGGTGTCGGGCATGCCGCGCGCGCAGGCCGGCGTCGCCGCCGCGGTCGCCTCGACGAGCCGGCAGGTCGGCGCCGCGCTCGGGCGTGGCGGTCATCGGCTCGGTGCTGGCCAGCGGCGTCGGCGGCGTCGCTGGGCCCGGCTTCGTCGCCGCCAGCCGGCCGGCCTGGTGGATCGTCGCCGGCTGCGGTGTGCGGTGCTGGTGCTCGGGCGCGGCGACCACCGGGCGGCGCGCGGCCGCGCCAGCGCCGAGCGCGACCGCCGGACTCGTCGCGCGGCGACGAGCCGGAGCCGCACCGCGACTGCGCCGGCGCAGCGCCGCGTCAGCGGGCGCGGCGGCGCACCCGCAGCGCCCAGCCGATGAGCGGCAACTGCATCGGCAGCCGCAGCAGGTGCCGGCGCGGTAGGCCGTCGACGAGTCCGAGCGGCGCGCGTCGAGCGCCATCTTGACGTTCGCCGGCAGGACGCCGGCGAACAGCGCCGGCCGCGGCCAGCGCGCCGAGGCGCCGGGTGCGCGGCGCCAGCGATCGCCGCGGCGACCGACGATCTCGACCGCGCCGGCGCCGTAGGTCCAGGTCCGCGGCCGCGCCGGGCAGCGGCTCGGGGATCATCGCGTCGTAGAACGCCGGGAACGGCGAAGTGCGTCGCGCCGGCGCCGGCCAGCAGGCCGGCGAGGGCCAGCGAACGGGCGGTGTCGGCGGACATCGCAGCATCCTTGCACGCACCCCGCGTCAGTGGCGCGCGCGAGCGCGCACCGGCCCGCGGCGCCTGCCGGGCGTGCGTCGACGGCGGTAGCGCAGGCCGGACCGCAGTCGCGAACGCCAGCCGAGGCGCTCGCGCACCGCGCGCCGCAGCACGTACTGCGCCTGCCACGCCGAGTCGGCGTCCACCGCGGCCACCGGATGCGACGGGCTGAAGATCGCCCGGTTCGCGGCGTCGCCCAGGTAGCGCACCTGGCCGGCCGGCTGCGCGCCGAGCAGGTCGCCGGTGACGTCGGTGACGTCGCGGCTGGTGGCATGCGTCAGATCGGGCAGGCCGGCCTCCTCGAGCAGGTCCAGGCTCTCCTGCCACGCGCCGATCAACCGTCGGCGCGGATCGGGGGACGCCCGACGGCGTCGGCGGCGCAACGCCTTGCGGGTCGCCAGGAAGCCGACGGCGAGCAGCACCAGCAAGGCGGCGAGAATGATCAACAGCACGGTCAGGGTGTGCGTCGACACGGCGCCGCGGTGCGGAACCCGGCTGTGCGGCGCGACGGCATGCCCGCTGGCGTTGTTGCCGCGGGTGATCAGCGCGCTGCGCGACGGGCTCGGGCTTGTCGACGGTGTGGGGAGCTACTGCGCTCGACGACTGCTTCTGCTGGGCACCGTGGGCGTTCGGCGACGGGTCGAGCACCACCCAGCCCTTGCCGGAGACCGGGATCTCGACCCACGTCCAGGCCTGCGCGGACGTCACCCGGTAGCTGCCCGCGGGCAGTGCGGTGGCCCCGCGCGGCAGCGGCAGCCGGAAGCCGGTCGCGACGCGCGCCGGCACGTTGATGGCCCGGGCCACCAGGCACATCAGCGTGGCGAACTGCTCCGGCGTCGCCGAGCGGAACTGGCGGATGGATGCGAGCACGTCGGCGAAGCTCGTGCCGCCGGCGTGCTGCGCCGCCGGGGCGCCCAGCTGCGTCGGCGTGGTGGGCGACGCGCGAGACGACGACGCGGAGGCCGAGGCGGACGCCGACAGGGGCACGGTCGACGCGAGGCCGGACCGGGTCCGGAAGTCGCGGGCGACGGCCTGCAGGAACGTGACGCGCGGTCCGCTCTGCGTGCCGGTCTCGGCCTCGAGCGTGGTCACGAGCGTGTCGAGGCCGCGGATCAGGTCGGGGTTCGGCGGCAGTTGCAGGTTCGACGGCGAGTAGCCCCCGAACTGCGCGGACGGCTTGAGCGAACCGAAGAGCCGTGGTGTCGTCTCGCCGAGCGTCACCGAGTAGGTCTCGTCGGCGCGCAGCGGCGTGGCTCGGCACGACCATGCCGCTGCCCGGGTCGACGTCGACGCCGCGCCGGTCACTTCCTGCGCGCGGTAGATCGTCGGCAGCCAGGCGCTGCCGCGCAGCGGCCCGTCGGCGATGCGGTACTCCTGGTCGACGCGGGGGCCGCTCGGGCGCAGCGTCGGGTCGGTGTCGGCGGGTAACACGCCGCCGGACGGGCGGAACGTCCGGTCGAAGCTCCACCCGTCGCCGTCGTAGCTGTCGACACTCGCGAGCTCGACGTAGTTCGAGCTCGCGCGGTCGGTCGTCATGCGGAAGACGGTGCGCCCGTGTGAGTCGGCCGAGCCGGGCCGCAGCCCCGCGACGAACGACAGCGGGGTCAGCAGCGAGGCCCGATTCACCGGCGGCGTGCGGGCGGCGCTCGTCGGCGGCGCCGGAGAACGCCTGGGACTGCACCGCGCCGCCGGCCAGCGCCACGACCGCGACGGCCGCCACCACGCCGAGCGCCAGCCCGCGCAGTGGCAGCACGCTGTCGGCCGAGCCGGCCGTGGCTCCGGTGTCCTGCGCGATCCAGATGCCGACGGCGCGCAACAGCAGCATGGCCAGCAGCAGCGCCGCGGCGATGAGCGTGTCCGAACGCCGCCCGGAGGCCGCGCTCGGTGATCGCCCGCGTGGTGGCGCCGTAGGACAGCCCGAGCGCGACGAGCAGCCCGAGGTACGGCACCGTCGAGCGCCAGCCGCGCGCCACGCACTCGCCGAGCACTGCACCGCTGAGCCAGCACAGCGCGACCGGCGCGACCAGCAGCGTGCGCGGGCTGACCAGCGGCAGTGCGAAGCTCAGCAGCTGCGCCGGCCCGTGCACGAACCCGTTGTAGAGATCGGTGACGCCGCCCGGGTCGTGCAGCGTGACGAACAGCTCGTAGAAGATCAGCAGCGCGGCGTCGGTGAGCGATCGTCATCCACAGCCGGCGCACGCCGATGCCCATTGACGACGACGGGCACCAGCACGCTCAGGGCGGCCGCCCCGAACAGCGGCACGGCGAGCACCGACGCCGGGAACGCGCGCAGCCATGGTGTGCTGGCGAGCCCGCACGCCAGCACCGCCAGCGGCAGCACGCCAGCGGCACCAGCCTGCGCGCGACGCTCATCGACGAGCGCCTGCAGGTTCCAGGCGGCGCGCGCGGCGTCCGCATCGGCCGCGGCGATCACCCGCACGCCGGGGAAGTCGACGGGTTCGCCGTGCTCGCCGTCGATCGACACGACGACGAGCTGGTCGAAGCGACGTCGCAGGGCAGCCACGGCGGGCAGGTCCGCGCGCTCCAGCGCGCCGGTGACGACGACCACGAGTTCCGTGCCGCCGCGCGCCTGCGCGCAGGCCGAGCAGTTGCGCCTGCAGGGTGCCGCTCGGCGTGGCCTCGACACCGGTCAGGAAGTCGATCAGCGGGGTCACGACGCGCGACTGCGGGCCGCCGACCACCGCGCCGTCGGTGCAGCCGCAGTTCGGCCGGCGCCTTGTTGCGGCCGGCCGACACGATCACGGACGCCGTGACGTCGACCGCTTCCTCGAACGACGTCTCGGTGTAGCGGCTCGGCCGCAGGTCGAACACCACCACCGTGTACGGCTGCGCGGTGTCGACGTTGTGCTTGACCAGCAGCTGGCCCGCATGTGCGGACGAGCGCCAGTGCACCAGACGCAGGTCGTCGCCGGGCACGTATTCGCGCAACCGGTGGAAGGTGATCGTGCCCTGTGGCGACGTGTCCGACGACGGGCCCTCGATCAGCCGCGACTGGCCGGTGGGCAGGCGGGTGAAGTCGAGCACCCGCGGATAGACCCAGATCCGCTGCGGCTCGGCCTGCCGGTGGGTCAGCCGGAACAGTTCGAACGGGTCGCGCCGCACGATCTCGACGGGCTCGACGTCGAAGATCCCGCGTCGCGTCGTGGGCAGGCGGTAGGCGCGGGTGCCGCGCTCACGGCCGCGCAGCCGCGGGATGACCGTCCGCACCTCCTGGGCGCTGAAGTGCTGCGTCGCCACCGTCGCCGGCACCGCGCGCCGGCTGCGGTTGACGAAGGTCAGCAACGCGATCGCCGGCTGCCCCTTGGGCACGCGCGGCGGCTGGATCTCGCGGTCGATGGTCACGCTCGACGGCCGCGCCACCGCGGCGAAGGCGAGCACCACGGCCATCAGCAGGCCGAGGCCGACCAGATCGAACGCCGGCCAGTCGAGGCCCAGGCCGAGCGCCAGCGAGCCGCCGCCCCCGAACAGGGCGGCGAGTCCGAACGGCGTCATCGCAGCGACACGCTCAGGCCGGGACCGAGCGCGGCACGGCCACCGACTGCATCGCGCGGTTGATCATCTCGACACCGGTGCGGCCCTGCAGTTCGGCGTCCGGCTGCAGGATCAACCGGTGCGCCAGGATCACCGGCGCCATGTCCTGCACGTCCTCGGGCGTCACGTAGCTGCGCCCGCCCGCAGCCGCGGCTGCCCGGGCGGCGCGCAGCAGAGCCAGGCTGCCGCGCGGCGAGACCCCGAGGCGCAGCTCGGACATCGAGCGGGTGCGCGCGGCGATCGACACGATGTAGTCCTCGAGCGCCGGCGCGACCTCGACCTCCTTGACTTCGCGGATCATGGCGAGGACGTCGTCGGCGCTGAGCACCGGTTGCAGATGCGGTGATGGTCGGGCCCATCTTCTGCGCGCGCAGGATCTCGGCCTCGGACTGCGCGCTGGGGTAGCCGACCGACAGCTTCATCAGGAACCGGTCGAGCTGGGCCTCGGGCAGGACGTACGTGCCCTCCATGTCGATGGGGTTCTGCGTGGCGACCACCATGAACGGCCGCGGCAGCTCGTACACCCGCCGTCGGTGGACAGCGTGCCCTCCTCCATCACCTCGAGCAGCGCCGACTGCGTCTTCGGCGACGCGCGGTTGATCTCGTCGGCCAGCACGACGTTCGCGAAGATGGGGCCCGTCTTGAACTCGAAGTCGCCGCTCGACTGGTTGTAGATCGACACGCCGGTGACGTCGGAGGGCAGCAGGTCCGGCGTGAACTGGATCCGGTGCCACGACAAGCGAGATCGACGACGCGAGCGCGCGGGCCAGCGACGTCTTGCCCGTGCCGGGCACGTCCTCGAGCAGCAGGTGACCTTCGGCGAGCATGCACAGCACGGCGTTGCGCACGACCTCGGGTTTGCCCTGCACGACGTTGCCGATGCTGGCGCACAGGCGATCGACGTCGTAGGCGACGCGGCTGATGCCGGGCACGTCGTCGGCGGGGCTGGCCACTGGATGCTCCTCGGGGGTAGGTGCGCGGTCGTCAGGAAATAGCAGCACGTGCGGGGTCAGGACGGTGGGATGCCACCCACCGCGTACGACTGGTCGAACGTCCGGCTGTACGTGTTGTCCTTGTACTGCACGCGTACCACGTACTTCGCGGCGGAGCCGTCGGTGTGCAGCGGCGGGCACGCGCTGAGATCCACCGGGATCTGCATCGGGTCGCCGTCGGCCGGATTGTCGTAGGCGTCGGCGCAGTCGACGTTCGGGTCCACCTGCGTGTCGGATGTGATGGTCTCGGTGAATGTGAACGGTGAGAGGTCGCTGCTCGTCACTCCGTCGAACCGGTGTACTGACGTCGACCGTCGGCGGCGCGGATCGGCGTCCCAGGCGGCACTGAACGACACGTCGTGCAGGGTCGACCGGTTGCGGCGCCGTGCCCGACACGTCGACGGTGAACTCGCGCGTCGTGCCGAAGAAGTCGGTAGGAACCTGCACGGTGAACGTGCCGCCGTCGGACACGCAGTCCGGCGAGACGTCGATGTCCACCGTCGGCGCGGAGGTGGACGAGCCGCAGTCGGCGGTGCTGCCGTTCGTGACCGTCGAGTGCCAGTCGGTGGTGAGACCTGCGGGGTCGGCGCTGCTGTCGTCGTAGCTCAAGGTGATCTGCGGGTGCGTCTGGTCGCCGCCGCTCCACGCCGCGCTGAAGTCGTCGGCGTTCGTCGTCGAGTCCGGGTCCGGGATCGTGAACGTTCCCGAGCGTGCCTGCGCGGATTGCCCGCGCCGTAGAGCGCCGGCGTCGGTCGACGGTGTGCGGGTCCTGCGCGAGCTGCACGGTGACCGTGCAGTCGTCCGACGCGTAGTCCAGCCGCGAGATGCCGGGAACGTCAGCGTGTCGGCCGGCGGCGAAGTCGGCTGCGCTGCAGGGCCTGCTGGTCGAGCCGCAGTCGAGCGAGCTGGTGCGCCGAGGTCGAACGTCTCGCCGCGGGTGTCGGTGCCGGCCGGGAACGCGACGGTGACGTCGAGGTGACCCTTGTGCGCCGAGGTGGTGCGGAACGCGGCGCTGACCTGCGGCGTGCGGCCAGTCCGCGATCGCGGGCGACGACGGCCACCGGGCCCGACCGTCGTGGTGCCGTCGGGGTGGCGGGGCGCGGCGGCGATCACCCGGACCGAGTAGCCCTGCCCGGCGCGCACGCCGCCGAGCACGACGCTCGGCGACGTCGTCGGGCCGCTGGTGCGCCTGCACGGTGCCGCCCGAGAGCAGCTGGTAGGTCAGCGTGCCGCCCACGCCGCCGAGGTCGTGCGTCTGGCCGTGCGCGAACCGCACCGTGGCGGTGGTGCTGCGTGCTGCCGTTGCTGTCGGTGCGCGGCGGCGAACTGGCGCTCAGCGTGATGTCCGAGCGCGACGGGCGGTGTCCAGCTGTAGACGCAGGCGCTCGGTGCCGACGGCGTGCCGAGCTCGCCGCCGGCGCCGTCGCCCTCGATCTGGAAGCTGCAGCCCGCGGCCGAGCAGGTCGTCGCTGCCCGGCACGGTCACCGGCGGTTGCGTGACGGAGTTCGGGTCGGCCGGTGACGACGATCGGCTGCCGGCGGCGCCGACAGACCCGCGGCCGTCGCAGAAGCTGGCGACGACGCGCCACGACGCCGCGGGCACGCAGCCGTGCGCCACCGTGCCGCAGGAGTTGAACGAGACGTGCCAGTTGCCGGCTGGAGTCGGCGGTGACCGGAGACCCCGGTGGGCGCGGCCGGGCCCTCTTTGCCGGTGGTCACCTGGATCGGCGCCGACGACGTGCCCTGCCCGTGCAGGTAGGCGGTGACCGTCATCTTGTAGCGCGACTGCGGGAACAGGCCGGTCAGGTCCGTGCTCTGCTGCCCCTGCACGGTGCGCCGAGCCGCCCGGGTCCGGGGCGTCGCCGCTCTCCAGCGACCACCGAGACGACATAGGTGGACGGCGCGCAGTCCTGGCTGTCGAGCAGCGGGTAGCTCCAGGCGAGCGCGACGCTGCGTGAGCCCGGCGTCGCCTGGGTGATCACCGGGATGTGCGGTTTCTGCGTGATCGTGCGGCAGTCGACCCTGTTGTTGATCGCCTGCCCGGCGTTCCTGGGACGCGTCCGGTTCGACTTGGCGGTACTACGTTGCGCGCCGGCGCCGGTCTGGGCGAGGGCCTGCGCGCCGCCGGCGGCGCTGACGTCCACCGCGGCGCCCTTGCGCACGATCAGCGGCGGGTGACTGCCGTCGGTGAACAGGGCCACGGCGTCGACATGGGTGGCGGAGTCGAGGAACACCCGCGGCCCGCTGGCGCGTCACATAGGCGTCGTCGAGGTTGCTCGACTCCGCGACGCGCCCGTCGCGCTCGGCGAGCGGGTAGTGCCTCGCACCGGCGATGCTGGTGGCGTTGCCGGCGATGTCGATGCGGTAGATCGCCCCGCTCGCGCGGTCGACGGTGTAACCGCTGCCGTCGCTCATCGCGGGGGTGGCCAGCTGCGCGTCGGGCGCGATGCCGTCGGATCGGTGTGGGCCCGCTCAGGCCGGTGCCGTCCGCGCGAGGGACACGACGTCCAGCCGGCCGTGCCGTGCAGCAGGAACATGAGCCGCGAACTCGCGGACGTCGCGGCCAGGACGGTGTCGAGGCCGGGTACGTCGTTCTCCGCGGAGTAGGAGACCTCGCGCCCTGCGCGTGGCGCCGATGCGCCGAAGTAGCGGATGCCGCCGGCGGAGGCGACGCCGACTGCGGCGTCGCCGGTGATCGCGGTGGGGTCGGTGGGCGCCGAGCTCGTGCCCGCCGTCGCCGGCGCGGTGGGCGCGCCCGAGTCGCCGGCGACGCCGATCGCGGCCGCGCCGTCGACACTGCCGCGCCGTGCATCGCTCAGTCGGGCGCCACGTGCTGCATCGGCCGGCACGCCGAACTCGCTGCACCGTGCGCCGGTTGCCGTCGCCGAGCAGCGCCCAGAACGAGCCGTCGACCGCGGCCGACGCGCCGGGGGCGGTGCTGCCGGCATCGCCGACGCGGGTGCTGGCGCGGGGGGCCACGCGTTGGCGCAGGTTGGTCGCCGCCTGCACGGTGAGCTGGTCGACGAGGTAGACGTCGGTCCCGGCAGTACCGGTGCGTTCGACGTAGGCGCTGGTGCCGGCGGCGACACCGGTGGACGCGGTGGCGTCGGTGCGCGCCGGCAGCGGCACCCCGCCGTTGTCGTGCTTGATGACGAAGCCGGTGTTGTCGACCATGTTGAACTGGCCGGTGGCGCGGTCGAGCAGCAGCGTGCCGTCGTCGAGAGGCACCACCGCGAGCTCGCTCGGTGAGCGGGCGCCCACCTGCTTCTCGGCGCCCACCAGCCGCAACGTGGGCTTGCCGCTGGCGAGGTCGATCCCGACCGGCGCGACCTGGTCGGCCAGGAAGATCGACCCGTGCAGTAACTGGTAGGAGCGCGCGCGGTCCGGCCGCACGAGGTACCCGGCCGCAGCGACGGCCCCGGCCACCAGGACCAGGACGGCGAGCAACGAGATCGACTGTGCACGCAGCGGACGGGCCTCGCGGTCCGTGGACGGGTCGGGCCGGAAGGCCGACTCGCTCCACCGACTGCGCACTGGCACTCCACTCGGGCCGATCTGCGCACGGTCGACGCGGCGCGCCCGCCGAACCGGGCGCACGGACCGGCCTGTTCGTACGCCGTTAAGAGAGCGTATCGGGAAAATGACCAAGATTCACGTGCGCCATACATCGGGTTCCGGACCGTGCCGCCCTGCGACGGCGTCCGGGGCTGCTCTATCCTTCGAAGTACGCCCGGGGGCACCCGGACCGCACCACCTGCGTCGCCTGCGGCACCGAATCACCGATGCCTGAGTCACCCGAAGGGGTCCGCGTGACAACAACCGCTGAGCCGCCTGCCGGCGCACCAGACGTGGGCACCCCGAGCCCGATCGTCGCCCGGCCGTTCCCGGTCCGCAGCACCGCCAAGGGCTCGATGTTCAGCCTCGTCCTGCGCACCACCGACCCCAAGGTCATCGGCCGGATGTACCTGGTCACATCGCTGACCTTCTTCGCCATCGGCGGCGTCATGGCGCTGCTGATGCGCATCGAGCTCGCCCGCCCGGGCCGGCAGTTGCTCACGCCGGAGCAGTACAACCAGCTGTTCACCATGCACGGCACGATCATGTTGCTGTTCTTCGCGACGCCGATCGTGTTCGCGTTCGCGAACCTGGTGCTGCCGTTGCAGATCGGCTCGCCCGACGTCGCGTTCCCGCGGCTCAACGCGTTCTCGTACTGGCTCTACCTGTTCGGCGCCATCATCGCCACCGCCGGGTTCTTCACCCCGAACGGTGCCGCCGACTTCGGTTGGTACGCCTACTCGCCGCTGACCAACAGCACGAACTCGCCCGGCGCCGGCGCCGACCTGTGGATCCTCGGCCTGGCGCATCGTCCGGCCTCGGCACGATCCTGGGCGGCGTCAACATGGTCACCACGGTGATCACGCTGCGCGCGCCGGGCATGACGATGTTCCGGATGCCGATCTTCACCTGGAACATCCTGGTCACCAGCCTGCTGATCCTGCTGGCGTTCCCGATCCTCACGGCCGCGCTGCTCGTGCTCTGGGCGGACAGACACATGGGTGCGCAGGTCTTCACTCCCAGCAACGGCGGCGCCATTCTGTGGCAGCACCTGTTCTGGTTCTTCGGCCATCCCGAGGTGTACATCGTCGCGCTTGCCGTTCTTCGGCATCGTCACCGAGGTCTTCCCGGTGTTCAGCCGCAAGCCGCTGTTCGGTTACAAGGGCATGGTGCTGGCGACGCTGTCGATCGCCGGCCTGTCGCTGACGGTGTGGGCGCACCACATGTTCACCACCGGCGCGGTCCTGCTGCCGTTCTTCAGCGTCATGACCTTCCTGATCGCGGTGCCGACCGGCATCAAGTTCTTCAACTGGATCGGCTCGATGTGGGGCGGCGCGGTCAGCTTCGAGACGCCGATGATCTTCGCCCTCGGCTTCCTGGTCACCTTCTTGTTCGGTGGCCTCACCGGCGTCTGCTGGCCAGCCCGCCGATCGACTTCCAGGTCGTCGGACTCCTACTTCGTGGTGGCGCACTTCCACTACGTGCTGTTCGGCACGATCGTGTTCGCGGTCTACTCCGGGATCTACTTCTGGTTCCCGAAGTTCACCGGCCGCTACATGAACGAGCGCGTGGGCAAGTTCCACTTCTGGCTGACGTTCATCGGCTTCCACCTGACGTTCCTGGTGCAGCACTGGCTCGGCGCCAAGGGCATGCCGCGCCGCTACGTCGACTACCTGCCCACCGACGGGTTCACGACGCTGAACACGATCTCGACGATCGGCTCGTTCGTGCTCGGCGCGTCGCTGATCCCGTTCGTCTGGAACATGTACCACTCCTACCGCTTCGGCGAGATCGCGACGGCCGACGACCCGTGGGGCTTCGGCAACTCCCTCGAGTGGGCGACGTCCAGCCCGCCGCCGCGGCACAACTTCACCTCCATCCCGCGCATCCGCTCCGAGCGCCCGGCGTTCGAGGCGCACTACCCGCACCTGCTCGACCGGCTCGAGCGTGAGGCGCACTACGGGCGCAACGCGCACGCCAAGGTGCCGGCCAACGCGATGGGATCGGCCGGCGCGCGGCAGGGGAGTAGCGACCCCGACCCGTCGTGACGGGCGCCTCGTGACGCGGCGGGCCGTGCCGTCGGCACCTGGGACCTGATGCAACCGACCTCGGTTCTGGCGACGATCACCGGTCGTGACCGGCGCGGCGTCACGGCATCGCTGTTCAGCGCGCTGGCCGCCTTCGACGTCGAGATCCGCGACGTCGAACAGGTGGTGATCCGCGAGCGCCTCGTGCTGGCGGTGCTGTTCGACCTGCGCGGCGAACCCGGCGCGTTACGCGCGTCGCTGACCCAGGCTGCGGCCGCGCTGGGCATGGAGTGCGAGATCGTCGCCGCGGGGCCGTCCGACGACGGTGACACCGGGCAGCCGGCGACACGGGCGAGCCGCAACCACGTGATGGTCATCGGCCGTCCGCTGCGCCCCGGCGCCTTCAGCCATGTGGCGCAGTGCCTGGCCGACATCGGCGCCAACATCGACTCGGTGACCCAGCTGTCCACCGAGCCCGCGTCGAGCCTGGAACTGATCGTGCGCGCGCCCGATCCGCAGCGGTTGCGGGCTGCGCTCGTGCGCGCCGCGGACGACACCGGCCTGGACATCGCGGTGGAGCCGGCCGGGTTGCGGCGCCGCGCCAAGCGCCTGGTCGTACTCGACGTCGACTCGACGTTGATCCAGGACGAGGCGATCGACGTGCTGGCCGCGCGCGCCGGCGTGGCGGGTGAGGTCGCCGATCTGACCGGCCCGGACGATGGCCGGCGAACTGGACTTCGCGCAGTCGCTGCGCGCGCGGGTGGGCCTGCTGGCCGGCCTGTCCGCGAACGACGTCACGGCGGTGCGCGACGGTCTGCAGCTGACGCCGGGCGCGCGCACCTTCGTGCGCACGCTGCGCCGGATGGGCTATCACGTCGGCGTCGTCAGCGGCGGGTTCACCTTCGTCACCGACCGGTTCCGCCAGGAACTGGACCTCGACTTCGCCGCCGCCAACGAACTCGAGATCGTCGACGGCGTCGTCACCGGGCGCCTGGTGGGCGACGTCATCGATCGCGCCGGCAAGGCGGCGGCGCTGCGCCGCTTCGCCGACCAGTTCCGGGTGCCGCTGTCGCAGACCGTCGCGGTCGGTGACGGCGCCAACGACATCGACATGCTCGACGCCGCCGGGCTGGGTGTCGCGTTCAACGGCAAGGCGGCGCTGCGCGCGGCCGCGGACGCGTCGGTGAACCTGCCGTACCTGGACACCGTCCTGTTCGTGCTCGGGATCTCCGGCGACGACGTTCAGGAAGCGGCGTCGACCGGCTGATCCTCGGGCGCGGGGATTGCCGGGCGCCGCGCTGCGGCGGCGCCCGCGAAGGCCGTCACCAGGAAGCCCGCGACGGCGCAGAAGAACGCCGGGCCGACGTGCTTGATGTAGTCGCTGTACGCCGGCACCTGCGTGCCGTGGACGCCGCTGAGCAGGTCGACGGCGGCGAACGTGGCGCCGACGCCGACCAGGCCGAACACGATCGCCACGAGGCCGGCCGCACGGCCGTTGCGCCCGGCCGCGCCCAGCACGTTGCCGAGCGCGGCGGCGACGACCGCGATCGCCAGCAGCACCCAGGCGCCCCAGGTGAAGTACTGGTGCGCCACGAAGCGCGGCTGCACGGTGTGCGTCGTGGCGGCCACGCGCAGCAGCGACCGGATGCCGGTGAAACTCGAGTCCGGCTTGCCGCTGGTGGTCAGGCCCCCGGAGGACAGCCAGTTGAGCGCGGTCAGCGCGAGCAGCAACAGCAGGGCCGCGACGGCCGCGAGCAGCAGGCCGACCAGGTGCACCCCGGACGGTTCGCGCCGGGCCGGCGCCGGCTCGTTCGCTTCGGTCAACAGGCGCTCAGACCCGGCGCGGGCCGATCGCGGCGCCGATCCCGGCGAGCGCCAGGCCGATCACCGCGAAGTAGAAGCCCAGCCGGGCGTGCTCGATGTACTGGCTGTACGACGTGCCGTTGGCGAGGTCGATCGCCAGGAAGGTCAGGCCCGCCCCGGCGAAGCCGACGACTGTGCCCACGATCCGGAACACGCGCAGTGCGGGCGTCGGCACGCTGGACAGCACTCCTGCCACCACCGCGACGACCAGGAACACCCAGCCCAGCCAGCCGAAGTAGGCGGTGGCGAAGCCGTTGGCGTTGCCACCGAGACGGTCGCTGATGTCACCGAAGGTCGTGTTGGACCCGCTGAACCAGTTGACCGCGGTGAACGCCACCACGGCCAGGATGCCGCCGAGCAGCGCCAGCACGGTGCCGGCGATGCCGAACGAGTCGCTCGACACCGGCGCGACGTAGCCCGGCTGGCCGTAGGCGGGCCGGGCGTACGGGTCCTGCGGGGCGTAACCCGGGCCGTAGCCCTGCGGGTACCCCTGCGTCGGCTGGCGGTAGGGATCGTTGTCCGGCGCGTTCCACTGCGTCATCCCGCGACGATAGCTTTCCCGGGCCCCCCGCGATACGCGAGGGCGCGTGGTCCCGAGCTCAGGCGCGTTCGAGGCGGGTCGGGATGGCCGGCTCGCCGCGCGAGAGCTTGAGCCCGTCCCACGGCAGGGTGACCGTGACCTCGCGCAGGTGGTCGCGGGCCTGCGCCAGTGTCGGCAGGCCCGATACCGCCTCGCCCGCGCGCACCAGCGGCGTCTGCAGCAGCCGCTGGCCCTCGTCCGGTTCGACGCCGGGCCGGGTCGAGACGATCTCCTCGACCGCCGTCCCGCTCGGCTTGTGCGCGCGCAGCGCACTCTTGCGGCCGCCGACGCTCGCCTTGTGCTCCGAGCGCTTGGCGACCGGCCGGCCGTCCACCTCGACGAGCTTGTACACCATGTCCGCCGTAGGGGCACCCGAGCCGGTGACGACGGCCGTACCGGCGCCGTAGGAGTCGACGGGGGCCGCGCCCAGCGCCGCGATGGCGTACTCGTCGAGGTCACCGCTGACGACGATGCGGGTGGACGTCGCGCCGTGCGCGTCCAGTTGTTCGCGGGCGTGGTGGGCCAGCGGGCCGAGGTCGCCGGAGTCGATGCGCACCGCGCCCAACTGCGGCCCGGCGACGTCGATGGCGTTCTGGATGCCGCGCGCGATGTCGTAGGTGTCGACCAGCAGCGTGGTGCCGGCACCCAGCGTCGCGATCTGCGCGGCGAACGCGGCGCGCTCGTCGTCGTGCAGCAGCGTGAACGAGTGCGCGGCGGTGCCGGCGGTGGGGACGCCGTAGCGGCGGGCGGCCTCGAGGTTGGACGTCGACGCGAACCCGGCCAGGTAGGCGGCACGCGCCGCGGCCACCGCCGCGTACTCGTGCGTGCGGCGCGACCCCATCTCGATCACCGGGCGCCCGCCCGCTGCGGTGACCATGCGCGCCGCCGCCGAGGCCACCGCGCTGTCGTGATTGAAGATCGACAGTGCCAGCGTCTCGAGGACCACGGCTTCGGCGAACGTGCCGGACACCGTGAGCACCGGTGACATCGGGAAGTACAGCTCGCCCTCGCGGTATCCGTCGATGTCGCCGGTGAAGCGGTAGCCCGCCAGGAACTGCGCCGTGTCCTCGTCCACCACGCCGGCTGCGCGCAGCGTGTCGACGGTATCGTCGTCGAAGGCGAAGTCCGCGAGCGCGTCGAGGAAGCGCCCGGTGCCGGCCACGACGCCGTACCGGCGGCCCAGCGGCAGGCGGCGGGCGAACAGTTCGAACACGCAGCGCCGCTCGGCGGTGCCGTCGTGCAGGGCCGAGCCGAGCATGGTCAGCTCGTAGCGGTCGGTCAGCAAGCGCCGTGGTGGCGGTCGATCGTGCACCGGCCGTTCGTGCGCCGGCTCGTCGATCGCCGATGGTGCGCGGGCCGAGCGACGCGCCGATGGCGGCGATCAGGAAGCCACCGATGGCGGCCCACACTCCCCAGGTCGCGTGGTGGAAGACGCTGTCGGTGGAGCCGACGGCGTTCTGGTGCTGGGCCAGCGCGTAATACGTCGCCACGGCACCCAGCACGCCGGCCAGGAAACCGAGCAATCGCAACGGACCGGCGCCGGGCAGCGGCAGCGCCGCGCTCGCACCCAGCACCGCGACGGCGATCACCAGCGCCCAGGACAACCAGTCGAAGTACGCCAGGGCCACCCCGGCTCCGCCGAGTTGCTGCGCGCTGTCGCGCAGCGCCGGGAAGGTCGGGTCACCCGCGGTGTCCGCGCCCGTCGTCGGCACCCGGTACCAGTCCAGGAAGCGGAACGAGATCAGCACGAACCCGGCACCCCCGAGCACCAGCAACAGGCCGCTGCCGCGCACGTCGCCGTTGCCGACCCTGGCGTCGTTCACCCCTCGAACCTACGCGCGCGGGCCGTGCCACGATGGAGACGTGGCCGAGACCCTCGCTCCCGAACGGGCGGCGCCGGATCCGTTGCTCGCGGCCGAGCCGGACCTGCCGTGGATCACCGTCGTCTGGAACGACCCGGTGAATCTGATGTCCTACGTCACGCACGTCTTCATGACAGTGTTCGGCTACTCGAAGGACAAGGCGCACAAGCTGATGCTCGACGTCCACGAGCGCGGCCGGGCGGTGGTGTCGTCGGGCACCCGCGAGCGGATGGAGCTCGACGTCGCGACGATGCACGAATACGGGCTGTGGGCGACGCTCGAGCAGCAGACGTGAGGCTGTCCGGGCGTCCCGGCAGGGTGAAGCTGCACTTCGACCCGGCCGAGGCGCAGCTGCTCGACGTGCTGCTCGGCGAGCTCGCTGACGTCGTGACCGAGCCCGATGACCCGGCCGTCGGGCGCCGGCTCTACCCGGACGCACTGCCCGACGACGACGCCGCGAACGCGCAGTTCCGCGAGCTCACGCACGAAGGGCTGCGCACCGGGCGGCGCGAGCGGATCGCCGCCTGCCGCGCCGAGCTGCAGACCCTGCCGGTGCGCCTCGGCGACGACGACGTCGCGCGGCGCTGGCTGCAGGTGCTCAACGATCTGCGCCTGGTGCTCGGCACCCGGCTCGGCGTCACCGACGACGGCGTCCCGGAACCGGACGACGTCGACGACGAGGCGGGCCTGGCGCCCTACGCCGTCTATGACTACCTGACCGGGGTGCAGGACCTCGTCGTCCATGCGGTCATGGATCGGTAGGGTCGAATCCCGTGTTGCGCATCGACAGGTCCCTGCACGACCAGATCGTGGCGCACGCGCGCCGCGACCACCCCGACGAGGCGTGCGGGGTCGTGGCCGGCGCCGAGGGCAGCGACGTGCCGTCGCGCTTCGTGCCGATGCTCAACGCGGCGCGCTCGCCCACGTTCTACGAGTTCGACTCGATGGAACTGCTGGCGCTGTACAAGGAGATGGCGGCCAACGACGAGGAACCGGTGGTGATCTACCACTCGCACACCGCCACCGAGGCCTACCCGTCGCGCACCGACATCTCCCTGGCGCAGGAGCCGAACGCCCACTACGTCCTGGTGTCCACACGCTCCGACGACGACACCGACTTCCGCTCGTTCCGCATCGTCGACGGCGACGTCACCGAGGAGCCCGTCGACCTCGTCTGACCGCTCGTGTGACGCGCGCCGCGCCGATGAGGGACGATAAGAGCGCCGTCGTGCGTTGCAGTCGGTGACGAAGCAATCCACCCGAGTTCAGGAGCACGTATCAGCATGGCGATCGAGGTCAAGATCCCGACCATCCTGCGCACGTACACCGACGGCGCCAAGTCCGTCGAGGCCAAGGGCGACACGCTCGCCGCGGTCATCGACGACCTGGACGGCAACCACGCCGGCCTCAAGGGGCGTCTCATCACCGACGAGGGCGCGCTGCACCGGTTCGTCAACGTCTACGTCAACGACGAGGACGTGCGGTTCACCGGCTCGCTGGACACCGCCGTCAAGGACGGCGACCAGGTGACGATCCTGCCCGCGGTGGCCGGCGGCAGCCGGCACTCGGAGTAGCCGACACCGGCACACCGTCATGGCCCGTTACGACTCGCTGCTCGACGCGCTGGGGGACACCCCGCTCGTCGGGCTGCCGACGCTGTCCCCGCGCTGGGACGGCGCGCATCCCGTGCGGCTGTGGGCGAAGCTCGAGGACCGCAACCCCACCGGCTCGATCAAGGACCGCGCCGCACTGGCGATGATCCGCGCCGCCGAGCGCGACGGGCGGCTCAAGCCGGGCATGACCATCCTCGAGCCGACGTCGGGCAACACCGGCATCTCGCTCGCCATGGTCGCGAAGCTGCGCGGCTACGGCATCGTCTGCGTGATGCCGGAGAACACCTCCATCGAGCGCCGGCAGCTGCTCGAGATGTTCGGCGCGCGGATCATTTCCTCGCCCGCGGCCGGCGGGTCGAACCAGGCCGTCGCCACGGCCAAGGAACTGGCGCAGCAGTATCCGGACTGGGTGATGCTCTACCAGTACGGCAATGCCGCCAACGCGCAGGCGCACTACGAGGGCACCGGTCCGGAACTGCTGCGCGACCTGCCGACCATCACGCATTTCGTCGCGGGCCTCGGCACCACGGGCACGCTGATGGGCACCGGGCGGTACCTGCGCGAGAAGGTGCCGGACGTGCAGATCGTCGCGGCCGAGCCGCGTTACGGCGAGCTCGTCTACGGTCTGCGCAACATCGACGAGGGCTTCGTCCCCGAGTTGTACGACGACTCAGTGCTCACCCGGCGGTTCTCGGTGACGTCCTACGACGCGTTGCGCCGCACCCGCGACCTGATCGACAACGAGGGCATCTTCGCCGGCATCTCGACCGGCGCCATCCTGCACGCGGCGCTGTCGATCGCCGAACGGATCGACGACGGCGAGCGTGCCGACATCGCCTTCGTGGTGTGCGACGGCGGGTGGAAGTACCTGTCGACCGGCGCCTACACCGGCACGCTGCAGCAGGCCGCCGAGCGGCTCGAGGGCCAGCTCTGGGCCTGAGCCGGCCGTAGCTGCGCTCGTTCGTCGGGCGTCAGGTGAACAGCCGGCCGAGCCCGCCACCGCCGGCGAACCCGCCCAGGCCGCCGATGCCCTCACGGGGCTGCTCGCCGGGCACCGCCTGCGCCACCCAGTGCGCGAACGCCTCCGGGTTGCGTGACTGCAGCAGCACCCGTCCAGGGCCCCAGAAGTCGAACACCCAGCCCTCGCCCGACTTCAGCGACTGCATCGCGCCGGCCGCGGCCTTGCGCATCTGGAACCGGATGTCGAGGGCGTAGGCGACGACGTGTCCGGTGTCGATCGTGACGACGTCGCCCTCCTCGAGATCGATGACGTCGACGGCGCCGTAGATGCTCACCAGCGCCTGGCCCTCGCCGCTGGCCCGGAAGCCGAAGCCGCCCTCGCCGCCGAACAGGTTGGCCATCCCGCCCCACTGCGTGTCGATGGCGACGCCGTGCGAGTTGGCGATCCAGCTGCCGCGGCGCAGGAAGAACGGCTGCTGCGGCGTGACGTCGATGGACACGGTGTCGCCGGGCAGCACGCCCGCGACGTCCACCCAGCCGCCCTGGGCGGGTGCGGTGTAGGTGGTGACGAAGAACGAGCCGCCGCCCAGCACGCTGCGCTTCAGCCCGGCCATCAAGCCACCCTCGGACCGCGCTTCCAGCTGCACGCCGCCGCTGTGCGCGATCATCGCGCCGCCCTCGACGCGGACGGGTTCGCGCCGGATCGAGGACGCACCGGGCGACGGTGAAGGACGGGTTGTGGCGGACGTCGACGCGCATGATTCGGATCCTGGCAGGCGAGCCGACCCGGCGCTACGGTCGGCCGATGGTGACCTTCGCCGACGTCGCGCGGTGGGCGGGCGAGCTGCCGGCCGTCGAGGCCGTGGAGCTCCGCGGCGAGCGCGCGTGGTCGGTGGGCGGCAAAGTGTTCGCCTGGGAGCGGCCGTTCCGCAAGGCCGACATCGCGCGTTTCGGCGACGAGCCGGTGCCGGCCGGGCCGATCCTCGGCGTCCGGGTGGCGGACCTCGGCGAGAAGGAGGCCGTGCTCGCGGCGCGGCACCGCGGCTTCTTCACGATCTCGCACTTCGACGGGTACGCCGCCGTCCTGGTGCAACTCGACCGCGCTGCCACGGGACCGGTGCGGGAACTGCTGGTGGACGGCTGGTTCGCCAAGGCGCCGCCGAAGCTGGCCCGGGCGCACGCCGACACCCTGCGCCCGTGACCGGGCGCACACGCCCTGCGGCTCGGGTGTGGAGCGCGCCGAAGGAATGACGTCTGCGCCGTAGGCTGCCCGGTGTGCTCCGCTCGGTCGCGGCGATCCGCTACGTCGCCCCGTTGCGTGAAGGCGGTTCCCTGCCGGGGCTGATGGAGGCGGACGACCTCGGCACGTACGTCGTGAAGTTCACCGGCGCCGGCCAGGGCCGCAAGGCGCTCATCGCGGAGATCATCTGCAGCAGGCTCGCCCATGCGCTCGGGTTGCCGACGCCGGAGTTGGTCACGGTCGAGGTCGACCCCGTCCTGGCAGCGAACGAACCGGACGACGAGGTGCAGGATCTGATCCGGCGCAGCCCTGGCACGAATCTCGGCGTCGACTTCCTGCCCGGGGCGCTGGACCTCGACGTGTGCGCGTTCGCGGTGACGCCGTCGTTCGCCGGCGCGGTGTTGTGGTTCGACGCCTGGACCGGCAACGTCGACCGCTCGTGGCGCAACCCGAACATGCTGTTCTGGCACGGCGCGCCCTACCTGATCGATCACGGGGCCGCGCTGACCTTCCAGCACAGCTGGAAATCCGCGGCATCGGCGGCATCCGCGGCATCCCCGGCATCCGCGGGTCCGCCTCGGTCGTCCGGGCCTACGACGCCCGCGACCACGCGCTGCTCGGTGCGGCCCCGGAGCTCGCCGAGGCCGATGTGCGGCTCGCGCCGCTGGCGTCGGCGGACGCGATCGCCGCCGCGGTGGCCGAGGTCCCGGCCGAGTGGCTCGCCGACGAACCGGCCTTCGCGTCCGTGTCGGACGTGCGGGCCGCGTACGTGGACGCGCTGCTCGCCCGGTTGCAGGCGCGGACGTCCTGGCTGCCCGCGTTGCAGGAGACGGTGGCCGAGTACGGCGACCGTCCCCGCGTCGCGCGCACGCCGGCACGTCCGCGGTGGCTGGGGGGTGCGCCGTGAGGGTGCCTTTCGAGTACGCCGTGCTGCGCGTCGTGCCGCGGGTCGAGCGCGGTGAGGCGATCAACGCCGGCGTGCTTCTCTACTCGCAGGCGGCGTCCTTCCTCGGAGCGCAGGTCCACCTCGACGTGCCACGGCTGCGAGCGCTCGACCCCGCGGCGGACGTCGAGTCCATCTCCGCGGCGCTGGCGGCGGCGGCCGACACGTGTGCGGGCGACGGCGCGGGGCCCGCGGTCGACGAGGAGATCGGCCGGCGCTTCCGCTGGCTGGTCGCGCCGCGGAGCACGGTGGTCCAGCCGGGGCCGGTGCACACCGGGTTGACCGAGGATCCCCGTGCCGAGGTGCAACGGCTGTTCCGGCTGCTCGTCCTGCCGGTCGACTGAGGATCTGACCTCGTGATGAGACGCTGACGCCATGCGAAGACTGGCCCTCGCCATGAACGTGAGCCTGGACGGCTACATCGCCGCGCCCGGCGACCACCTCGGCTGGAGCTTGCCGGGTGACGAGCTCTTCCGATGGTGGTCGGACCGCGTGGCTGCGACAGGCTTGGCGCTGTACGGGCGCAAACTCTGGGAGACGATGAGCTCCTACTGGCCTACCGCCGACCAGCAGCCCGGCGCCACGCCGGCGGACGTCGAGTTCGCCCGCCGCTGGCTGGACATGCCCAAGGTGGTGTTCTCCTCGACGGAGGGCGCGGTCGACTGGAATGCCCGCCTGGTCACCGGCGACGCTGTCACCGAGATCAGCCGACTCAAGACCGAAGACGGCGGTCCGATGGACATCGGCGGCGCCACCCTTGCCGCGGCGGCCATGCGGGCCGGCCTGATCGACGAGTACGTCATCGTCACCCATCCGGTCCTTCTGGGCGGCGGTACGCCCTTCTTCGCGGCCTTGGACAACTGGGTGAACCTGAACCTGGTGGAGACCCGGAACTTTCCTGACGGCGTACTCCTGACCCGGTACGAGACGAGGCGCTGACGACTCGACTCGGCTCGGGTCGGCGCAGGCGCGGACGCGACGCCCGAGCTACTCCATCGGTACGGGGAACATCCGGCCGAACGCGATCGCGTAACGGCGCTCACCGGCGATCCGTAGTCGGCCGGACTTTGCGGCGGCGCGCACCGACAGGCGCCCGAAGGACACCGCGCGCAAGGTGGGCATGTCGGTGTCGAGGACGACGTCGGCGGCGGGATCGAGTCCGCGCCGCACCTGAATCTGCGCGCCATACACGGTCACGGTGAGCGGCTCGCCGTCGACGCGCACCCCGTAGATCCCGTCGGTGGCGCGGGACGGGTCGAACACTGTCTTGTAGGAGAACATCATCGCGCTGACGCTGAGCTCGTTGTCCGAGGTGTTGTGCTCGCGGCTGCCCCAGCGGCCGAGCTCGATCAGCACCGGCTCGAGCGCCGCGCCACGGCTGGTCAGCTCGTAGGCGGTGGATGCAGCCGACTCGTCGAGGACGGTGCGTTGCAACAGCCCGGCGGACTCGAGGTCGCGCAAGCGCTGGGAGAGCACGTTCGGGCTGATCCCCGGCAACCCGGACCGTAGCTGCGCAAACCGGCGCGGACCGAACATCAACTCACGGACGACCAGGACGGCCCATCGGTCGCCGATGACCGCCATGGTGCGGGCGATTCCGCACGGGTCGTCGTAGCGGGTTTGTGAGGGCACGACAGGAGTGTAGCGACGACGGTTGTCTTTCAGGATCGACAGTCCTACTTTAGGACCAACGTGGATTCAAGGAGGCCGGTGGTGACGTGTTACGTGCTCGTGCCCGGAGCAGGCGGGGATGCGACCTGGTTCTACAGCCGGCTCGCGCCGCTGCTCGAACAGGCCGGTCACGAAGCGATCCCGGTCGACCTGCCGGGCGCCGACGAGGCGGCCGGGCTGCCCGAGTACGCCCAACTGGTGGTGCGGGCAGCGGGCGAGCGCCCGCACGTCGTCCTGCTCGCACAATCGCTGGGCGGCTTCACGGCGCCGCTGGTGGCCGGTCGGATCAGGCCGGACGCCGTCGTGCTGCTGAACGCGATGATCCCCAACCCTTGGGAACGGGCCACGGACTGGTGGGCGAACACCGGATCGTCCGCCGCTCGCACCGAGGCCGCACGTCGACACGGCTACTCGCCCGACGTCGATCTCGATACCTACTTCCTGCACGACGTCGACCGCGCGGTGGCCGCGGAAGGTGCGCCGTATCAGGGCAACGAGGCCGAGGCGGCGTTCGAGTCGGTGTGCGGGTTCGATGCGTGGCCCGACATCCCGATCCGCGCCGTCGCCGGCCGAGACGATCGGTTCTTCCCGGTGGAGTTCCAGCAGCGGCTCGCCCGCGAGCGGCTCGGCATCGAGGCGGACGTGCTGCCCGGCGGCCACCTGCTGGCCGTGTCCCAGCCGGCTGCGCTCGCCGACTACCTCCTGGCGCTGTGATGTGCTCCGTGCGACGGCCGCTTCAGCCGGCGTGGATGGTGACGCGCGCCCAGGAGTTGTTGATGTAGCCCTTCGGGTTCCAGAGGTGCTGTGCGGATTCGGGTTGGCTGGCGCCGGTGCTGTCCCAGGCGCGGGCGGTGACGGTGTGCCGGCCCACGGCGAGGTCGAGGCTCGCATGCCAGTGCTGCCAGGACCAGGCGGACGTCGCGGTGTCGACGTCGGCCTGGACCCAGGTCCGGCCGTTGTCTGCGGAGACGTCGACGCGGGCGACGGTGCGGTCATCGCCGGCGTAGGCGTAGCCGCTGACGTCGACTGTCCCGGCGCTGACGGTTGTCTGGTCGTCGGGGGTGAGGATGTCGGCGTTGAGGGCGACAGCGGCCAGCGGCAGGCCGTCTCCGGGTCCGGCAGCGTGGGGATCTGTTTCCGCGGGTAGCAGTCGGTAGGCGGTCGCTTGGAAGTAGTTGTCCGACGGGGTGGCTTGCAGGGTGATGCGGTCGATCCACTTGACGCTGCGGGCGCCGATGTAACCCGGGACGACGACCCGTACGGGTCCGCCGTGCACGGGGGGCAGTGGTTGATCGTTCATGGCCCAGGCGAGGATGACTTCGCCGGCGGTGGCTTTGGCCAGGTCGATGGACCCGCCGTAGGGCTGGGGCGGGTCAGCGAGCTGCGGAGACGTCGGGTGCGGCGAAGGCGGCGTAACGAGGCCTCGGAGCGGATGCCGGCCGAGGCCAACACGTCGGCCAGGCGAACGCCCGTCCACGTCGCGGTCGAGGTCGCTCCCGGTCCCCAAGGGGCTTCGCCGGGGATGTCCCGGACCTCGAGGAACCCGGCTCGCCGGTTCCCGGCGCACTGCATGGTCGCGGTCACCGTGTGCTGCGGCCAACTCGCTCTGCAGCTCTGCCAGCGACATATGCAAGACCCGGTCGACGAGGCCGTCGACGGTCAGGCGCCAGTGCTGGGCGTCGATGTCCGGAACCGGACCATGGTTACGGACATAGAACGAGTCGATCGCGGTGATCGGGGCGGTCAGGGCAGCTCGCGGCGATTCGGCGTTGTAGGGGTCGTGTTCGTGCACGATCATGTTGCGGCGCTTCGCCCACATGGAGATCGACATCCTTTCTGGCTCGACGGCCGGACGTACTCAGGAGCGGCCGAGGAGGATGAGGAGCATCGCGGTCACCAGTGCGACGACCAACACGGTCGACGCAGCGACGGCCGCCCGCCCACGTGTGCCGGTGACGTAGCTGTCGGATTCGAGCTCGCGGGTGACTCGGCGGTACCGACGCGTCCCGTAGACGATGCCGCCGGCACCGGTGACAACTAGTACGCCACCTGCCGACGCGGACTCCCACGACACGTTGTCGGCAAAGCTGGCCAGCGCGACCCCCAGGGCCATGACCGTGACGGCGGTACGCAACCACGCGAGGTAGGTCCGCTCGTTGGCCATGTGGTCACGGGCTCGCGTCGAAGCGCTCGGCGTGACGCTCGACCCCTCGGGCACAGGTGGACTGTAAACGACAGAGTGCCAGTCGGCCCTCGGATTGGCCCGGCGAGGTGTCCAGGTGGAACCGGACCTGAAAGGGGAAGGACCTACGCTCGGTGGCGTGAGCTCGGCCCGGACGCCGGCCGCTACCGCGGCCCTCGCCGCAGCCGCGGAACCAGCCACAGCCGAGCCCGGAACCCCGGCCGAGTCCGGCGGCCCGGCAGCGTCGGGCGCCGCAGCAACGTCGCTCGCTGCCGCTCTACCTGGACGCGCAGTCGTGGATCGGCGCGCTCGTGCTCATGGGCGTCTTCACCGCCGCGCTGTGGGTGGTCGAGATCGTGAATGCCTGCCGAGTCCTACGGGTTGAACCGGTTCGGCGTCCGGCCGCGGGCCGCGGCGGGGCTGTGGGGCATCGTCACGCAGCCGTTCCTGCACAAGAGCGCCGAACACATCGCCGGCAACACGCTGCCGGTGATCCTGATCGGCTGGGTGGTGATGCTCGCCGGCGTGCGCAGTTGGGCGGTCGTCGACCGCCGCCGTCGTGCTCGGGGGCGGCCTGATCACCTGGCTGATCGGGCCGGCCGACACGGTGATCGTCGGCGCCGGCGGCCTGGTGTTCGGCTGGATGGGCTACCTGCTGGCGCGCGCCGTGTTCTCCCGGCGGCTGAAGTGGATCCTGGTCGCGGTCGCCGTGCTGTTCTTCTACGGCACGCTGCTCGCCGGGCTGTTGCCGTCACTGCACTCCAACGTGTCCTGGCAGGCCAACCTCGGCGGCTTCGTCGCCGGCGCCGTCGCCGGCGCCGTGCTGCACCCGCGTGGGCGCGACTCGCGGCTCGCCGCGCGCGACCGCCGTATTGTGACGCGCGTGCCCGGCATCGACGCCCCGATCGGCATGATGGACTCCGGTGTCGGCGGGCTGACCGTCGCCCGCGCCGTCCTCGACCAGCTGCCGCACGAGTCGCTGCGCTACGTCGGCGACACCGCGAACAGCCCGTACGGCCCGAAGCCCATCGCCGAGGTGCGCGCGCACGCGCTCGACGTCATGGACGAGCTCGTCGCGTCGGGCGTCAAGGCGCTGGTCATCGCCTGCAACAGCGCCAGCGCGGCATGCCTGCGCGACGCCCGCGAGCGCTACGACGTGCCGGTGTCGAGGTCGTCCTGCCCGCGGTCCGCCGCGCCGTCGCGGCGACGCGCAACAACCGGGTCGGCGTCATCGGCACCCTCGCCACCGTCACCAGCGGCGCCTACCAGGACGCGTTCGCCGCCGCGGCCGGCATCGAGCGTCACGGCCGCCGCCTGCCCGCGGTTCGCCGAGTTCGTCGAGCGCGGCGTCACCAGCGGGCGCCAGCTGCTCGGACTGGCCGAGTCCTACCTCGTCGCCGCTCAACGCCGCCGGCGTCGACACGCTGGTGCTGGGCTGCACGCACTACCCGCTGCTGACCGGGCTGCTGTCGGTGGTGATGGGCGACTAGGTGACGCTCGTGTCCAGCGCGGAGGAGACGGCGAAGGACGTCTACCGCACGCTGCTCGCCCACGATCTGCTGCGCGCGCGACGACGACGACGCCGCCGCGGCACGAGTTCCGCGCCACCGGCACCCGCGGAGCCCTTCGCGCGGCTGAGCCGGCGGTTCCTCGGCCCGCAGATCGCCGCCGCACGATGGCCGCCGCGGCCGGGAGCGCGCCGGTGAAGCTCACCGTCATCGGGTGCTCGGGCAGCGTCCCGGGCCCGGACTCGCCGGCGTCGAGCTACCTCGTCGAGGCCGACGGCTACCGCCTGCTGCTCGATCTCGGGCACGGCGCGTTCGGCGCGCTGCAGCGCTACGTGCGCCCGGCGACATCGACGCGATCGTCATCTCGCACCTGCACGCCGACCACTGCATCGACCTCACCGCCTACGTCGTGGCGCTGCGCTACGGCGGCGCCGGGTTTCCGGTGCCCGGACCGGCGCATCCCGGTCATCGGCGTGCCGGGCACGCGCGACCGGATCGAGACGGCGTACGACCCGATGGCGCGCAAGACCGGGCCGCAGGAGCTGTTCTCCTTCGCCACGGCCGACCGCCGGCGAGCTGGGGCCGTTGCGGCTGTCGTATGCGCGGATGAATCATCCGACGCCGACCAACGCGGTGCGGATCGAGCACGCCGGCACGTCGCTGGTGTACTCGGCGGACACCGGCGAATCGACCGAGCTCGTCGAGCTGCCAAGGGCGCCGACGTCCTGCTCTGCGAGGCGTCGGTGGGCCCGGACGAGGCAGCCGATCCCGGACCTGCACCTGACCGGCCGGCAGGCCGGCGAGCACGCCGCAGCGGGCCGGTGTCGGCCGGCTGATCGTCACGCACGTGCCGCCGTGGAACTCGCCGCAGGTCGCGGCCGAGCATGCCGCGACGGCCTTCGACGGGACGATCGAGATCGCGCGCGCCGGCGCCGTCCACGACATCTGAGCCGCTCACCCGGCGAGGAAGCTCAACCGGACCGTCCGGTCGGGGTTGTCGACGTTGGTGTCGACCAGGCAGACGGACTGCCAGGTGCCGAGCTGCGGGCTGCCGCCGAGCACCGGCACGGTGATCGACGGCGCAAGGAACGCGGGCAGGACGTGATCGCGCCCGTGACCGGGGCTGCCGTGCCGGTGCTGCCACCGGCCGTCGCGCGGGAGCAGGTCGTCCAGCGCGCGTAGCAGGTCGTCGTCGCTGCCGGCACCGGATTCCAGGATCGCGATGCCGGCGGTGGCGTGCGGCACGAACACGCTAGCAGCCCGTCGCCGCCGTCGCGCCGGCAGGAAGTCGCGCGCACTCACCGGTGAGGTCGTAGACGCCGGCCCGCGAGCCTGTCGTGACCGAGAATGTCTCGCTGCGCATACCCCGATCGTGCCCGTGCCAGAGTTGGCCCATGCACAGTCGCGTGCGTCCTCGGCCCGCTCGAGGTGCACGACGACGCGGGCGACCGGTCGCGGTCACCGGCGGGCGGGTGCGCGCCCTGGTCACCCGGCTGGCCGTCGACGCCGGGCGGCCGGTGGTCTCGGTGCGCTGGCCCGGCCGTATGGGGCGACGCGCCGCCGGCCGAGGAGACAATGCCCTGCAGACGCTCGTGTCGCGCGCACGCCGCGCGCTCGGGACGCCGGCCGCGATCAGCCAGTCCGCGGCCGGGTACCGCCTCGCCGTCGACCCGGCGGGCGTCGACATCCGGGCGTTCACCACCACGCGACCGAGGGGCGGCCGCGCTGCGCGCCGGCGACGTCGACGCGCGGTGGCGCATTCGACGACGCGCTCGCGCTGTGGCGCGGCGAGCCGCTCGTCGATGCGCGCAGGTCGGCGACGCATTGCTCGCGCAGGCGACGCGACTGAGCGAGCCGTGGCTGCGCACCCGCGCCGACCGTGCCGAGGCGCTGCTCGCTCGGCGCCCGAACGAAGCGCCCGCACTGGTCGGCGAACTGGAGCGCTCGTCGCCGAATATCCGCTCGACGAGCGGTTGACCGGGCTGCTCGTGCGGCGCCTCGCCGGCGCCGGGCGGCAGGCCGAGGCGCTCGCGGCGTACGAACGGGTGCGCGGTCGGCTCGCCGACGAGCTCGGCGTCGACCCGTCGCCGGAACTGCAGCAGATGCAGCTGGCGGTGCTGCGCGGCGAGTACGGCGCCGTGGCCCAAGCAGCCGCCGCGCCGGACGAACCTCAAGGCCCAGCTGACGAGCTTCGTCGGTCGCGACGCCGAGGTCGCGCGCATCGCGAAGTCGCTCGAGCAGAACCGGCTGGTCACGCTCGTCGGCCCGGGCGGCGCCGGCAAGACGCGCCTCGCCGGCGAGGCCGCGGCCCGCGTCGCTCGACTCCGCGCCGGACGGCACGTGGCTCGTCGAGCTGGCGCAGCTGACCTCCGGCGCGGACGTGCCGCAGGCCGTCGCGGCCGCGCTCGGCCTGCGCGAGGCGCACTTCCTGGAGCGGCGCAGCGCGTCGGCCGCCCGCGACGCCATGTCGCGGCTGCTCGACGGCCTGGCCGGTACGCAGCACGCTGCTGGTGCTGGACAACTGCGAGCACGTCATCGAGGCCGCGCGCGACCCTGGCCGACCAGCTGCTCGCCGACAACGCCCGAGCTGCGCATCCTGGCCACCAGCCGCGAGCCGCTCGGCATCATCGGCGAGGCCTTGCTGGCCGTGCCGATGCTCGGTCAGCCGGCACCGCGACGCCGCGCGCGGCCGAGGCCCTCGAGTTCCCCGCCGTGCGGCTGTTCGCCGACCGCGCGGCGGCGGTGCGCCCCGACTTCGCCGTCGACGACGCCACGGTCGGCCGACGTCATCGAGATCGTGCGCCGCCTGGACGGCCTGCCGCTGGCCATCGAGCTGGCTGCGGCGCGGTTGCGCACGCTGCCGCTGCCCGAGATCGCGGCTCGGCTGTCCGACCGGTTCCGGCTGCTGACCGGCGGCAGCCGCACGGCGCTGCCGCGCCACCGCACCCTGCGCGCCGTGGTCGAGTGGAGCTGGGAGCTGCTCACGCCCGCCGAGCGGCGCCTCGTCGAGCAGCTGTCGGTGTTCCCGTCCGGCATCACCGCGGAGTCGGCCACGGCGATCAGCCGACGCGTCCGACGACGTGCCGGAGCTGCTGGCGTCGCTGATCGACAAGTCGCTGCTGGTGCCCAGCGCCGACGGTGCCCGGCTGCGCATGCTGGAGACGATCCGCGAGTACGGCAGCGAGCGCCTGGCCGAGCGCGGCGAGCTCGCGGCGACCCGCCGACGGCACGCCGACCACTTCGCGCAGGTGGTGGCCGCGGCCGAACCGCACCTGACGCGCGACGACCAGCTGCCGTGGCTCGCGGTCATCTCCGCCGAGCAGGACAACATCGTCGCCGCGCTGCGCTACCGGTGCGACGTCGGCGACGCGGACGGCGCCCTGGGCATCGCGGTGTCCCTCGGCAGCTACGCCATGCTGCTGGGCAACCATCCGGACATCCCGTCCTGGGTCGGCGAGGCGCTGGCGGTCCCCGGCTCGACGGACCGCGAGGCGCAGGCAGTGGCCCGGGCGCTGCTGTCGCTCAGCGCCGCGTCCCTGGCGATCGACAGTTCGACGCACAACCAGACCCAGGAGCAACTGCGCGGGATCGCGGACGAGGTGCGGGACCTCGACTTCGCCCGGTGGGGGCCGATCGATCCACCTATTGCGTCCGGCCGTGGCGTACTTCGCCGACCTGCCCGAGCTCGCCCAGGAGTACCTGCGCGACGCGGTGGACAGCGACGAGCCGTGGGCCCGCGCGGCGGGACGGATGTTCCACGCCTCGTTCGCCGAGAACGAGGGCGATGTCGCCGGCATGCGCGCGCGCGGGCGAGGACGCGCTGGCGCAGTTCCGCGCACTGGGCGAGCGCTGGGGCATGACCAACAGCCTGCGCATCGTCGCCCAGCTGGCCCTGCTCGGCGGCGACCTGGACGCCGCCGCGGCCGGGTACTACGAAGCCTTGCGGCTGGCTCGCGAGATCAGCTCGCGCGACGACGAGGGCTTCCTGCTGGCCCGGCTGGCGGATGTCGAGATGCGCCGGGGCGACATCGCCGCCGCGCGGCTGCTCATCGATCAGGCCCGCTCGCGAGCGGAGGACGCCGGCTCGCCGCTCGAATCCGTGTTCGCCCTGGCCGTGCTCGGCGGTTTCGAACGCGAGGCCGGTGACCCCGAAGCGGCCCGGCGTACCCACGCGAGCGTGATGAAGCGTCTCGCCGAGCTGCCGCGCGACCATCCGACGACGGGTCACCTGCGGGCGATGCTGTTCGGCATCGACATGCGCCAGGCGCTGGCCGACGGCGACGCTGCCCACGCCAGGCGGACTGCCGCGGACGCCTATCCCGCGGCGGTGGGCACGAAGGACCTGCCGATCCTGGCCGCCGTCGGTGTGGCGATCGCCGAGCTGAGCGCGGCAGAGGGTGACGCCGCGGGGGCGGCCGAGGTGCTCGGTGCCTCGGCCCGCCTGCGCGGCAGTGACGATCCCACCGCGCTGGACATCACCAGGCTGACGGCGGCGTTGACCGATGAGCTCGGTGCCGAACGGTTCGCCGCCGCCTACGCGCGCGGCAAGGCGCTCGATCGCGAAGCCGCGATCGAGCGCCTCGACCCGAGCAGATGACGCCGGGTCAGGCGTGCCGCTTGTAGGCGCGCATCGCCAGGGGCACGAACACCAGCAGCAGCCCGGCCATCCACGCGAGCGTGATCGACACGTTGGCAGCCACCGGGCCGCTGTCGAGCATCAGGTTGCGCATCGAGCTGACGAGCCGGGTGATCGGGTTGACGACGTTCCAGGCCTGCAGCCAGCCCGGCATCGTGTTCGTCGGGACGAACGCGTTGCTGCCGAACGACAGCGGGAAGATCAGCAGGAACATGACGCCCTGGACACTGCCCGACGTGCGGACCTTGAGCCCGACCCACAGCGACACCCAGCAGAAGCAGAGGGCGAAGCCGATGGCGAGCGCGACGGCGGCCAGCAGGGCGAGCGGATTCGCGTCGATCCGGAAACCGACCACGTAGCCGAAGCCGAGATTCACCACGCACAGGATCAGGTAGCGGACCAGGTCGGCGAGCACTGCGCCCACGAGGGGCGCCGACCGCGCGATCGGCAGGGCCCGGAACCGGTCGAACACGCCCTTCTCGATGTCGGCGTTCATGTTCTGCCCGAGCGCGATGCTGCCGAGCGCGATGCCCTGGCCGAGCAGTCCGGGCAGCAGGTACTCGCAGGTAGTGGTGCCGGTCGCCGCCGGCGAACGCGCCGCCGAAGACGTAGACGAACAGCAGGATGAAGATGATCGGCTGCAGGGACACGTCGATCAGCTGCTCGGGCGTGCGCCAGGTCTTCACCAGGTTGCGCCCGGCGAGCACGAAGGCGTGCTTGATGTTGCGGGCGGCGCCCGTGGCTCGCTCGTTGGGTGGCGCACCGGGCAGGTCTGCGCCGGTGGCGGCCGGCTTGGTCATGGTGGGCGTGCTCATGCTGCGCTCTCCTCGTCGTTGGCGGGGTCGCTCGCCTCGGCGGGGCGCCCGGTGATGGTGAAGAAGACCTCGTCGAGGCTCGGCAGGTGCAGGGACAGCTCGGTGACGGCGATGCCGGCAGCCTGCAGCCGGTGCACGGCCTGACCCAGGGCCTCGTCGCCGGTGACGGACACGCTGAGCTCGTCGCGACCGGACGACTCGACGGGCTTGTCGCTGAGGGTGGTCAGCACCTCGCGGACGTCGTCCAGGCGCTGCGGCTCGGCCGGGCGCACGGTCAGCCGTTGGCCGCCGACGGTGCGCTTGAGGCCCAGCGGGGTGTCGTGCGCGATGACCGAGCCGCGGTCGATGACGCTGATCTCGTCGGCGAGCGCGTCGGCCTCCTCGAGGTACTGGGTGGTCAGCAGCACCGTCGAGCCGGCGGAGACGAGATCACGCACGACGTCCCACATCGCTTCGCGTTTGGCGGGATCCAGACCGGTCGTCGGCTCGTCGAGGAAGACGATCGCCGGCCGGCCGACCAGCGAGGCCGCCAGGTCGAGACGCCGGCGCATGCCGCCGGAATAGGTCTTGGCAACCCGCCCGGCCGCGTCGGTGAGGTCGAACCAGGCCAGCAGCTCGTCGGCCCGGCGCCGGGCGTCCTGCTTGGACAGGTCGAGAAGGCGGCCGATCATCACCAGGTTCTGGATGCCGGTGAGGTCCTCGTCCACCGAGGCGAACTGCCCGGTGAGCCCGATGCTCTGCCGCACCTGCTGCGACTGCGTGGCGACGTCGAAACCCGCCACCCGGGCACTGCCGGAGTCGGCGCGCAGCAGCGTGGCGAGGATGCGCACCGCGGTGGTCTTGCCGGCACCGTTCGGCCCCAGCACGCCGAGGACGGAGCCCTCACGTGCGGCCAGGTCGATTCCGGCCAGTGCTTGCGTGTCGCCGAAGCGCTTGGTCAGGCCCTCGGCCTCGATCGCGTTGGTCATGGCAGCCACTGTGGCCGCCGCCGCTGACACCGCGCGTGCACGCCACTGACAGCGCCCGGGCGGCGGTGCCGCCGGCTGTCAGCCCCGCCGGCGCTCGCTCGGGTAGGGCAGTGGGCGGGGCGCCGGCCGCGGGCGCACCCGCCGGGCGACCGGGACGGGGACGACAACCGCCGGGCGGCGTGCCAGCCACAGCAGACCGGTGCCCAGGCCGAGCAACAGCGTGGCCCACAGCAGTAGCTGGCCGGTGGGTGTGCCGGTGTCTGCGAGCGCGTCGTTCGGCGATCCTGACGAAGATCCCGCAGTGAGCGCGTTGCCGCCACCGGAGGAGGTTCCCGACGCGGACGACGACGACGCAGTGCCGCTCTTGGGCATCGGCAACGGTTTCAGCGAGTTGCCCATCGTGAGGCCGGAGCACGTCACGCCTGTGACCGTCCGCGGCGTGCCGTCGAACAACGCCTTCAGGAAGGCGTTGGCCACCGGGAAGTAACCGACGAATGTGTTTGTGTGTCCGGTGTCGAACACCTGGTAGTCCACCGAGACGCCGCGGCGACAGTAGGTGTAGGCGAGGCTCTGCGTGTCGCGCTGGAGCATGACGCCGTCACCGGGGCCGTACTGGGGACTGGGCGGTGTCCCCTCTCCCTGCGGGCCGGACGGGTCCGGGTCGACACCTTGCGCGATGTACATCGGCGCGGTGGGTGTTCCCCCCGTGCTCATGATCGACTTGTTGTTCACCGCGACGAAGGCGGGCACCTTGGCAAAGTTGGCGTACTGCGGTTTGACGAGTTGCTGGTACGTCAGGCCGGGGTGCTTCCCGAGCAGTTGGTCGATACAGACCTTGCTCGACTCGTTGGCCAATTTGGTGCCCAGCGCACTGGCGTAGTGCGCGCTGTCGATGCCGAAGCCGCGGGCGGTGCCGAGTAAACCGCCAGGTATGACGCCGGACCACTTCGGTGAGCCCGTGACGTACTGCAGGTTGTGATACGGGTACACGTAGACGCCGCCGATCGCAGTGCCGACGATCAGCTTGCTCACGTCGGGTGCGTACTTGGCGGCGAGTTCCGACGCCCATTCAGTGGCGATGGCGCCACCGGAGTAGCCCATCAGGCCGACCTTCGTGCCAGCCGGAAGGGTGGTGGCGCCGGTGAGCGGATCCATGTTCCCGGTCTGGTAGTTCAGCGCGGCGCGGATGCCGTCCAGCGTCTGCTCGCCCGACTGCTGCGCCGACGTCCAGGCGAAGTTCTCCCCCTCGTAGTCGGAGGTGACGACGGCTTGACCCGCCGCGAGGAAGGTGCCGAGCAACGGGCCCTCGTCGCTGTTCGTGTCGCCGTCGCTCATGTCGTTGTTGTGCAAGTAGTACGACGGGTCGCACCCGTCGTACAGCGAGTCGTAGAACCATTGGTCGCTGACGAGCTGAGTGGTCGGCGCCAACGGCTCGAGCAACGACGTCACGGTCACGGTCGGCTTTCCCAGCTCGGTGACGGTCCGATAGAGCAGCTGCACGCCGTGGTAGGTGACCGGCAACGTCCCCCCGTTGGCTCCCGGCGACCCGACGGGAGCCACGTAGGTCAGTGGACGGGTGTGGAGGATCGTCCCGGGTTTGACTTTGGCGAGCTGACCGGCCGAGTAATTCGTGTAGAAGCTGTCGGGCTGCGGGTAGGTCGCGGCGTCCGCGTCAGGCTGGCTGAGCGCGCACAGGGCGACGACGGACACGATGACAGCAACCCCCCGCAAACGCATGTGCGCAGTGAACCCCGGCCTCCGTCGATGTCAAACCGGGGCGGCGCGCGATGGGGGCGTCCGGGCCCGTCGATAGGGTCGAGGCCATGCCCCGCCCCGATTCGCGTGCCCCCGACCAGCTCCGTCCCGTCACGATCACCCGTAACTGGCAGGCCTACGCCGAAGGTTCCGCGCTCGTCGAGTTCGGCGAGACGAAGGTGCTGTGCGCCGCCTCCGTGCAGCAAGGCGTGCCGCGCTGGCGCAAGGGCAGCGGGCTGGGCTGGGTGACGGCGGAGTACTCGATGCTGCCGCGCGCCACGCTCACCCGAAACGACCGCGAGTCCGTCCGCGGCAAGATCGGCGGGCGCC
>CAVQFH010000014.1:0-23240 GCA_963711775.1 uncultured Actinomycetota bacterium
TGCTGCGAACGCGTCACCAAGGCGATCGAGAACCTGACGGTGCCTGCCGAAATACGCGACGAAACCAGCGGCCTAGGTCAATCTCGTCAGGCGCGCTCGAAGCGGCTGGCGTGCGGGTAGTAGCGGTCCAGGAACGTCGCCGAGCATCTCCAGCTGGTCCGCCGTCTGGGGGGTCTCGCTGTCGGTGTCGTTGAGACAGAAGACGTCGACGTCGCGGCGGCGCAGCATGAGCTCGAGGCGGCGCTTCGGTGTCCGGGTAGCCCACGTCCTGGTAGCGGTAGGCGATGTCGGCCGGCACCGCCTTGCCCAGCCCGTAGGCGTAGTAGTGCACCAGCGCGGACGGGATGGACAGGTCGTCGGGGTGCCGGAAGCGCGAACGCGCCACGGCCTCGAACACGTCGGGATGACGGCGCTCCATCTCCCGCACCACGCTGCGTATCTGGGGTTGCGGCGTGTGCTTGAGCTTCTGCGTGATGGTGACGCCGAACTCCTTCTCGATGAGCGGCTCGGTTCTGTTTGGCCGCGCTGAGCACGGGCAGGTCGCGCCGGCTGGGCGGGTCGACGTCGAGCACGACGGCGGACAGGAAGAACTTGGCGATGCCGTTGGCGTGGAAGAACAGCTCGGGCTGCACCGGCCGGCCGAAGAAGAAGTCGTCGTTCAGGTACAGGTAGTGCTCGGACAGTCCCGGGATGTGGTGCAGCTGCGACTCGATGGCGTGCGAGTTGAAGACCGGCAGCACGCTCGGGTCGCGGAAGATCTCGCGGTGATCGACCACGGTCAGCTGGGGGTGTTCGACGTTGAGCCAGGGCGGCACCTGGCGGTCGGTGACCACGTAGACGTGGCGGACCCACGGGCGCGTACATCGCGACCGAGCGCAGCGAGTAGCGCAGCTCGTCGCGGGACTGGAACCGGGCCGCGATCGCCGAGGACTCGTTGACCGTCTCCAGATCCGCCTCGTGGGCGTAGTGCGCCTTGCGCGCCTGCCACTGCGGATCGTCACCGTCGACCCAGGTGTAGACGATGTCGATCGGCTCGTCGAACTCGAAGATCGACCGGATCGTCTTGGGCCGCACCCAGTGGGTGGTCTCGGTGCACGCGTCCGACCACGCCTGCGGGGTGAGATAGGCGACGACGCCGTTGTCGGCCGGCGCGACGTAGGTGCCCGGCGCGTGCCGGCCGCCGTCCTTGCGCGGCGCGCCGGCGGGCCCGGTGCGGCTGCCAGAAGCCGATCTCGCAGCCCAGTTCGGGCCCGGCCGAGACCACGCCGGCCTCCGACGTCAGCAGCCGGTAGAGCACCGCCCCGGTGGCCTTCGCCGGCAGCCGGCGGCCGGGGCGCACCCGCCGCCCGGTGCGCAGCCGCAGCTCGCCCGCGAGCACGTCGGCCGCCCATTCCGGCCCGGACAGCTCGCGCCCGAGCACCTGCCACGCCGCCTGCCGGTGCTCGTCGGAGATCGCGATCGTGCGGACGGTGTCGTGCGGGCCGGGCACCGCTACGTAGGGGATGTGGCTGCGGTCGAGGGCGGCGGCCGACCTCGTCCGCCGCGGCCCGGGCCGTGGCGTCGGCGTCGAACTGGTGCACCGCGCAGCCCTCGGGAGCGCGCGCGATCCGGTCGCGGGCGCGCAGCGCCCGCTGCAGCACCGGGGTCTCGAGGTGCCGGACGCGGAACAGCCACCGCAGGTAGCGCTCCGGCAGCCGCTCCGCCCACCGCCGGCGGCGCGGCGCGCAACCGAGTGAGCGGAACGACACTCTGGGCAACCCTCGATCAGTGCAAGTCATGTGAACCGGACCCGAACCTCGATGGATCTTACGTGACCGCAAGGCACACTGGCGATCAGTCGGCGCCGGTTCCCGGCATGCCCGTCCGGTTAAAAACTTCGTCACGCAGCGTGATAACACGTGGGTAGTGGTAACTAGCAGGTGAGAACACCCACCTTTCCGCACGGGGGCATATCAGTGCCCATTCCCCGCTCCACGGCCACGCACGTCCTGCGCGCGTCGTGCCCGGCCCCATCGGGTCGCGCTCGCCGTCGCGCTGGCCGTCGGCGCTGCCGCTCCGGTCGCCGTCGCGCAAGCGCGGTCACCGCGGCCCGCCGGCGCCGGCCACCGCAAGCACCAGCAGCACGCATCCCTACTCGATGCCGGTCTGGCTGCCGGTCCGCGACGAGACGTATCTCGACTGCGTGACTCCAACCCCGGCTGCGGCGGCACCCACTCGCACTGGACCACGGACATGGTCCTGGAGACGCTGGACCGCAGTGCGCCGAGCGACCCCGGCGTCTACGCAATGGGCGCCGGCGTCCTGCACATCCAGGTCGCGCACGGCCGTGCCTGCCACGAGGGCGGCGACGGGCGACTTCGGCACGACGGCCTAGATCGACCACGGCGGCGGCGTCATCAGCCGCTACGGCCACCTCAAGAGCATCCTGTACAAGAACGGCACCCGGCTCGCCGCCGGCCAGAAGTTCGCGATCATGGGCACCACCGGCAAGAACTGCAACTGCGCGGTGCCCTACCTGGACTTCCAGGTGCGCAACCACGGTCGGCCGGCCCGACCCAGCACATCGCCTCGCTGAAGGTCTGCTCGTCGTCGACCGCCTCCGCGACCTGGCCGAGCGCGCTCGACGCCAAGCCGCACATCCGGCCGGCGCCGAAGTACCAGAGCCGGGTGCGCTCGACGTACACCTCGTTCAACCAGATCCCGCAGCGCACCGTCGACTTCCCGGCCACGACCGGGCCGTGCATCCCGTCGGCCGTGCCCGCCACGCCGAGCGCGGCCAACGGAGTGCGGCTGGCCCCCACCGGTCACGGTCGAATGACCGTCTCATGGAACAAGCCGGCGGCGTCGCCGCGCGCGACCTCGGTGCAGGTGCAGCTGTCCGAGTACCACCCGAGCACCCGGACCTGGGACTACTCGCAGAACGAGCAGTACCGCACGATCGCACCTACCACCTGTCACTACGCCTTCACCGGACTGGTGAGCAACCATCTCTACCGCGCCACCGTGGTGCTGCGTAACGGCGCCGGCTTCGGCCTGTCGGACGGAAGTGGCGACAGTGCGCTCGGTCGCGCCACCCGGGAAGCCGGGCTACCGGCACGCCTTCGTCACCCGCGCGCGCAAGTCGGCGAGCCTGCACTTCAGGTGGGTCCGGCCGAAGGCGTACGGCCTGCCCGTGACCGGCTTCCAGGTGCAGGTCCGGCGGCTCTACCCGCACCACGACTCCGCGTGGTCGGCGCGTCGTTGTCGAGCCGCAGGGTCTCCTGGTACCGGCCGCACGTCCGCAAGCACGCGCGCTACCAGTTGCGGGTTCGCGCGACGTACCACGGCGGCGTCACCGCGTACCGCTATCACAGGATGTACACCTGAGGTTCCGTCGCGCCGAGCTCTGATCCGAGCTCCAGCGTCAGGCCGTCGTCGGTCGACGACGGCCTGACGTCAGCGACTGCCGCGGCACACCTGCAGGACGGCGTCGGCAAGTGCGGGGCCGTGCTGGCCCAGCGCGTCGCGGTAGCGGTCGAGGATCACGCGTTCGCGGCCGAGCTGCACCCGGGTGCCGCCGGCGCTCATCCGCGCGCTCTGCACGCGCGCCGACAGCACGCGCGCTCGGCGACGAGGCGGGCGATCGCGTCGTCCATGGCGTCGATCTGCGCGCGCAGCACGTCGACGTCCGACGCGCGGGGCGCGGCGCTGGCCGCAGCGGTGCTCGGCGGTGGAGCTGGTCATCGGTCGTGCCTTTCGGTGGTGGGCCCGCCGGCGCGCACACAAAAACGCCCCGGCGCTCTGCGGCCCGGGGCGTTGGTGGTGGTTGGTGGTCAGCCAGCACAACGGGGACCGCGATGCGGTACCCGTAGAAAAATCGGTGGCTGTGCACGGGTCGATGGTGACACACCGCGCGTCCGGACGCCAACGGGCGTCGGAGAGCGGACGTAGGCTCGAAAGCCAGATGACCCAGGATCTCGACACCCTCTTCGACGCCGGGCGCGCTCCGCCGGGTGCGCCGGCGCGTCGGAGCGCGGCCGAGGACAGGCCCGCCGGCGCGTGGGCGCCGACCCGGCCACGCTGCTCGACGGTCTCAACCCGCAGCAGCGCGCGGCCACCGTGCACGCGGGCGGCCCGCTGCTGATCGTCGCCGGCGCCGGGTCGGGCAAGACCCGCGTGCTGACCCACCGCATCGCCTACCTGCTCGCCGAGCGCGACGCGACGCCCGGGCAGATCCTCGCCATCACGTTCACCAACAAGGCGGCCGGCGAGATGAAGGAGCGCGTGGCCGCGCTGGTCGGCCCGCGGGCGCGCGCCATGTGGGTGTCGACGTTCCACTCGATGTGCGTCCGCATCCTGCGCGCCGAGGCCAAGACGCTCGGCCTGAAGTCGTCGTTCACCATCTATGACGCCGACGACTCGAAGCGGCTGATGACGATGGTCGGCCGCGAGCTCGACCTCGACCCGAAGCGCTATCCGGCGCGCTCGCTGCTGAGCCAGATCAGCAATCTGAAGAACGAGCTGGTCACCGCCGCGGCGTGGGCGGACAAGGCGAGCACCAATCCCGAGCACGTGCTGGCCGAGGCCTACACGCGCTACCAGGCGCGGCTGCGCGACGCGCATGCGCTGGACTTCGACGACCTGATCATGACGACGGTCAGGCTGCTGCAGCAGCACCCGGACGTCGCCGACCACTACCGCCGCCGCTTCCGGCACGTGCTCGTCGACGAGTACCAGGACACCAACCACGCGCAGTACGAGCTCGTGCGCGAGTTGACGATCCCCGAGCCGGAGGCGCCGTACGAGCCGGCTGAGCTCGCCGTGGTGGGTGACGCCGACCAGTCGATCTACGCGTTCCGCGGCGCTTCGATCCGCAACATCCTCGAGTTCGAGCGCGACTACCCGGACGCGACGACGATCCTGCTGGAGCAGAACTACCGGTCCACGCAGACGATCCTCGAAGCCGCCAACGCCGTCATCGCACGCAACCCGGACCGGCGGCCGAAGAACCTGTGGTCCGACGCCGGCAAGGGCGAGCAGATCGCCGGCTACGTCGCCGAGAACGAGCACGACGAGGCCGCGTGGGTCGCGCAGCAGATCGACGCGCTGTCCGACGCCGGGCAGGCGAGCGCGTCGGACGTCGCCGTCTTCTACCGCACCAATGCGCAGTCGCGGGTGTTCGAGGAGGTGTTCATCCGCGTCGGCCTGCCCTACAAGGTGGTCGGCGGGGTGCGCTTCTACGAGCGCAAGGAGATCCGCGACGCGCTGGCCTACCTGCGGGTGATCGCCAACGGCGACGACGTCGTGTCGCTGCGCCGCATCCTCAACACCCCGCGCCGCGGCATCGGCGACCGCGCCGAGGCATGCGTCGACGTGTTCGCCCAGCGCGAGCGCATCTCCTTCGGGGCCGCGCTCGACCGCGCCGACGTCGTGCCCGGACTCGCGTCGCGCTCGCTCAACGCGATCCAGGACTTCACCACCATGCTGACCACGCTGCGCGGTGTCGCCGCCGGTCCCGACGCGACGCCGGGCGCGGTGCTCGAGGCCGTGCTGGAGCACAGCGGGTACCTGCGCGAGCTGGAGAAGTCGAGCGACCCGCAGGACGAGTCGCGCGTGGACAACCTGCGCGAGCTCGTCAGCGTGGCGCGCGAGTTCGAGGAACAACGCGCGGGTGGTGAGGAGCCCGCGACGCTGGATGCCTTCCTGGAGCAGGTCTCCCTCGTCGCCGACGCCGACTCGGTGCCCGACGCCGCGGGCGGTGTCGTCACGCTGATGACGCTGCACACCGCGAAGGGCCTGGAGTTCCCGGTGGTCTTCCTGACCGGGCTGGAGGACGGCGTGTTCCCGCACCTGCGTTCGCTCGGCGAGCCGGCCGAGATGGCCGAGGAACGCCGGCTGGCCTACGTCGGCATCACCCGCGCCCGTGAGCGGCTCTACCTGTCGCGGGCGCTGTCCCGGTCGGCCTGGGGCGCACCGTCGTGGAACCCGCCGTCGCGCTTCCTGGACGAGATCCCGGCCGAGCTCGCGACATGGACCGGTGCTGTCGACCGCCGACCCTTCGTCGACGGCTATGGCGACGACGCGCCGGGGGGCACCCGCCACGACGATCACGGCTACCGGTCGCGCGGGCCGCGACGGCCCTCGGCGCAGGAACAGCTGGCGTCGTCGGGGCGGCTGCGCGGCGGGGTAGGCAACCGCGCCGTCCCGTCGCTGGACATCGGCGACCGCGTCACGCACGACGCGTGGGGCCTGGGTTCGGTGGTCGGCGTGCGGGGCAGCGGCGACGGCGCGCAGGCGCAGATCGACTTCGGCGGCAGCACCGGCGTCAAGTGGCTGATGCTGCGCTACGCCCCGGTGCAGAAGCTCTAGGACCGCGCGTGGCAGCGGCGGCGTCCAGGTGGTCCGCGTCGGCCGGTCGACCGACGCAATAAGCTCGCCCCATGGCCGCTCCGCTGCGCATCGTGATCGCCAAGCCGGGGCTGGACGGGCACGACCGCGGTGCCAAGGTGATCGCCCGTGCGCTGCGCGACGCCGGCATGGAGGTCGTCTACACCGGCCTGCACCAGACCCCGGAACAGATCGTCCAGACCGTCATCCAGGAGGACGCCGACGCGGTCGGGCTCTCCGTGCTCTCGGGCGCGCACATGACGCTGTTCAAGCGGACCCTGGAGCTACTGCGCGAGCACGACGCCACCGACGTGATCATCTTCGGGGGCGGCATCATTCCGGACGCCGACATCCCGGCGCTCGAGCAGCAGGGCGTCGCGAAGATCTTCACGCCGGGCGCCACGATGGACGAGGTCGTCGCCTGGGTACGGGACAACGTGCCCGCGTGACTCCAGTCTCACGACCGCGTCCCGCTCCGTGGCCGGTGGCTAGGGTCCAAGGATCGGGCACGACACGTAAGTACACAGGACAACGCAGTCACGAGGACGGACGTATCTGAAGTGGACCTGTTCGAGTTCCAGGCCAAGCAACTGTTCCGCGAGCACGGCGTACCGGTCAGCCTGGGTGAGGTCGCCACCACCCCTGCCGAGGCGCGGTCGGTGGCCGAGCGGCTCGGCGGCGTCACCGTCGTCAAGGCGCAGGTGAAGATCGGCGGCCGCGGCAAGGCCGGCGGCGTCAAGGTCGCGAAGACACCCGACGACGCGCAGGCCAACGCCGAGGCGATCCTCGGCATGGACATCAAGGGCCACACGGTGCACCGGGTGCTCGTCGACCCCGGCGCGGAGATCCAGCAGGAGTACTACGTCTCCTACCTGCTCGACCGCTCGAACCGCACCTTCCTCGCCATGGCGTCCTACGAGGGCGGCATGGAGATCGAGCAGCTCGCCGCCGAGCGTCCCGATGCGCTCGCCAAGGTGCCGGTCGACGCGAACGTCGGCGTCGACACCGCGAAGGCGCGCGAGATCGCCGCCGCGGCGAAGTTCCCGCAGGAGCTCGTCGAACCCGTCGCGGACGTGCTGGTCAAGCTCTGGGAGACCTTCGTCAAGACCGACGCGACGCTGGTCGAGGTCAACCCGCTGGCGAAGGTCGGCGACGGCAGCGTCGTCGCGCTCGACGGCAAGGTGACCCTCGACGACAACGCCGACTTCCGTCAGCCGGGCAACGCCGAGTTCGTCGACGCGCAGGCCGCCGACCCGCTCGAGCAGAAGGCCAAGGAGAAGAACCTCAACTACGTCAAGCTCGATGGGCAGGTCGGGATCATCGGCAACGGTGCCGGCCTGGTGATGTCGACGCTCGACGTCGTCGCCTACGCGGGGGAGAAGCACGGCAACGTCAAGCCGGCGAACTTCCTCGACATCGGTGGCGGTGCCTCCGCCGAGGTCATGGCGAACGGCCTGGACATCATCCTCAACGACCCGTCGGTGCGCTCGGTGTTCGTCAACGTCTTCGGCGGCATCACCGCCTGTGACGCCGTCGCCAACGGCATCGTCACCGCGCTGTCCATCCTCGGCGACGACGCGAACAAGCCGCTGGTGGTCCGCCTCGACGGCAACAACGTCGACGAGGGCAGGCGCATCCTCACCGAAGCGGCGCATCCGCTGGTGACGCTGGTGGACACGATGGACGCCGCGGCCGACAAGGCCGCCGAACTTGCACACGCGGGAGCCTGACCATGTCGATCTTCTTGGACGAGAACAGCAAGATCATCGTGCAGGGCATCACCGGCGGTGAGGGCTCGAAGCACACCCGGCGCATGCTCGCCTCGGGAGCGCAGGTGGTGGGCGGCGTCAACGCGCGCAAGGCCGGGACGAAGGTCGATTTCGACGGCACCACGCTGCCGGTGTTCGCCACCGTCGGCGAGGCGATGGCCGAGACCGGTGCGAACGTCACCGTCGGGTTCGTGCCGCCGGCGTTCACGAAGGACTCCGTGATCGAGGCGATCGACGCCCAGATCCCGCTCGCGGTGGTGATCACCGAGGGCGTGCCCGTGCACGACAGCGCCGCGTTCTGGGCGCACGCAGCCGACTCGCGCACGCGCATCATCGGGCCGAACTGTCCGGGCGTCATCAGCCCCGGCAAGTCGAACGCGGGCATCATCCCCGCCGACATCACCAAGGCCGGGCGCATCGGTTTGGTGTCCAAGTCCGGCACGCTGACCTACCAGATGATGTACGAGCTGCGCGACATCGGTTTCTCGACCTGCGTCGGCATCGGCGGCGACCCGATCATCGGGACCACGCACATCGACTGCCTCGAGGCATTCCAGCACGACCCGGACACCGACGCGATCGTGATGATCGGTGAGATCGGCGGCGACGCGGAGGAACGGGCCGCCGCGTACATCAAGGCCAATGTCACGAAGCCGGTCGTCGGGTACGTCGCCGGGTTCACCGCGCCGGAGGGCAAGACGATGGGCCACGCCGGCGCCATCGTGTCCGGCTCGTCGGGCACCGCGCAGGCGAAGAAGGAAGCGCTGGAGGCCGCCGGCGTCCGTGTCGGCAAGACGCCGAGCGAGACCGCGCAGCTGATGCGCGACCTGCTCGGCTGAGCCTCGCGCCTTGCACGGCACCGCTGCGGTATCGAGCGAGAGGTGCCGCGGAGGAGAGTTCGGGGATCGGAATCGGTGCCGCCGGGAAGGGCGACGTCTCGTGCGCGCCGCGCCATGTCCTGCGCGCACGGTTCCCAAGGGGCCTGGGGAACGCTAATTTGTCCCACAGTTCTGCTAGCGGGCTCGATCCGACTCCCGAACGAGGAGCACTGATGACCTTTCAACCGCCGCCCAATCAGGGGAACCCGCCAGCCCCGCCCCCCGGCCCGGGCCAGCCCGGTCAGTTCGGCCCGCCACCCGGCGGTGGCTATCCGGCGCCCGGAGGTTCGGGCGGCAAGGCCGCCTTCGACCCGAAGACCGTCAACCCGCTCGACTGGGGCATCCTCGCGGCCGGCGCACTCGCCTTCATTTTCTCGCTCTTCGACTACTACACAGCAACTGTGTCGTTCAGCGGCGTCACCGAGTCCTCGAGTGAGAGCGCTTTTGGCGATGGCTTTCTCGGCTGGTTGGCAGCACTGCTTGCCCTGGCTGGAGCGATCGTCGTGGCCCTCAGCCTGTTCGCCTCGCACGTAAAAATGCCGGCGGCGCCACGGTTGATTGCACTTGGCTTGTTCGCCGTGGCGTTCTTGTGCTCCCTCATAACTCTATTCATCAACCCCACTGACGTGCCCGATAGCTACTTCGGTCACGGATTCGGGTATTGGGCAAGTTTCATCCTGATCATCATTGCGACGGTGCTGTCGCTGATGCGCTTCCAGCAGACCGGTGGCGTGCTGCCGGGCAACCTGGGCGCCAAGATGCCCAACATCGGCAACCGCGGCCCGCAGGGCGGCGTCCACGGCGGCCAGCAGAACCCGGGCAGTTACCCGCCGGGCGGCAGCCAGCCAGGGGGTTATCCGCCGGCCGGCAACGCGCCGGGCGGCTATCCGCCGGCGGGCAGCCCGCCGCCGCCCCCGCCCCCGCCGGGGTACAGCCCGCCGCCGCCGGGGCAGTGACGGCCGCGGGGACGCCCGCGTAGGACGATCGACGAGCCGGGATGCGCACGACGCGCATCCCGGCTCGTCGCGTTCGCCGGGCTGTCCGTCGGCGCCGTTGCTCCGCGGCCACATGTTTGGCCGTCGGCACCAGGTGGAAACGCTAACCCCGATTCGATCATTGTCCCGTCCCGCGTTGCGCGAGAGGTTGGTACCAGCGATGACCTACGGCCCACCCGGAAACCCCCCGTCGGGGTCGCAGGGCGGCTACGGCCAACAACCCACGCCGGGCGGTTACGGCCAGCCAGGCCAGGCGAGCGGGTACGGCCAGGGCCAGCCCGGCCAGCAGGGCGGGTACGGCTCGCACGGGGCCTCGAGCCAGTACGGTCAGCCGAGCCAGTACGGTCAGCCGGCGCCGGATCAGTACGGGCAGCCGCAGCCCGGTGGGTACGGCCAGCCCGGCGGCTACGGCAGTGGGCCGTCCCGCGGCTCCGGTGTCGATTTCTCGTCGGTCTCGCCGATGGACTGGGCAGCGATCGCGGCGGGCATCGTCGCGTTCGTCTTCTCCTTCATCCAGTACTACACCGACGGTGTCACGTCGTCGGGAACGTGCTCGGCCGCGATCAAGAGCGCGGTGTCGGCCGCACAGGACAAGTCGGCGACCGCGTGGCACGGCTTCTTCGGCTGGTTCGGGGTTCTGCTGGCGTTGGTCGCCACGCTGATGGTGGCCGCGGCGGTCTTCCGGCCGCAGGCGAAGCTGCCGGTACCGCCGCGGCTCACGGCCTGCGTCCTGTACGTCCTCGCCGCGATCTCGACGCTCCTCGCCCTCGCCGTCGATCCGGGAGACGCCGGCAACGGCGGCACGATCGACGGGTGCAAGATCACGCCCGGTTTCGGTCACGGACTCGGGTACTGGGTGTCGTTGATCGCGATCCTCGTCGGTGTCGTCGCCACGTCGCTGGCCGCACGGCAGCACGGCGGTGACCTCGCCGCGCTCGCCGGCCGGAACAGGCACGGCGGCCCGGGTGCGGGGAGCGGTCAACCGGCGTACGGCGCACAGGGCTTACGGCGCACAGAGTTACGGCGCACAGAGTTACGGCGCACAGGGGTACGGCGCTCAGGGCCAGCAGTACGGGCAGAACGCGTCGCAGCCCGGGTACGCGCAGCAGCCGAGTCAGCCTGCGTACGGCCAGCAGCCGGAGCAGCCCTCGTACGGCCAACAGTCCGGCTCGCAGGCTCAGCCGCCGACCTACGGGCACGCCAGCCACGGACGCGCCGGTGCCGCAGGATCGGCCGGCCGGGTACAGCCCGCCGACGGCGCAGTTCCCGGCAGCCGGCGAACCGCCCGCGTACGGCATGCCGGGCACCGTGCCGCCCGAGTCCGGCTCCCGACCCGGACCGCAGAGCGGTGTCCCCGGCGCGTTCGGCGAGCCGAGCCGCTACGGGGCGGCCACCGCGGACGAGTCACCGGCGCAGGCCCCCGCCAACGACGACCCGGATGCCGCGCAGGACGAACAGGACGCCGGCGGCATCCCGGGTACCCACCAGGGCGGCGATGACGGCGAGACCACCCAGGGCACCGGCTACGCCGCGCCGCCGCCCCCGCCGGACTAGGCGGCGCTCGGCGCGTCTGCGCCCGATCCGTTGATCGTGTTGTCAGGCTGGACGGATGCCTGCCCCGCGCGACGAGCCGAGCGCGCGGCGCGGTGTCATCCCGGCCGCCGCGGGGCAATCGCTGTGGCGTGCTGCGCTGTGGACCGGCGCGGGCACCGCGGTGCTCGCCGCCGTCGGGGCGATCGCCGTCGTCGCGGTGTGCTGGCTGCCCGCGTCGGGCGGCTCCGGCAGCGCCGGCTCGGCCATTCGCGCCGGCCTGCTGACGTTCCTGGCCGCGGTGCACGGCGGCATCACCGTCGGCGGCGTGCACGCGCTGTTCGTACCCGGCGGCATGACCGCGCTGGTCGGCGTGCTCGCCTGGCGGGCCGGCTGCGGCCTGGCCGTCACGGCCGCCGACCTGGACGAGACCGCCCCGCGCCGGCTGCTCGCCGCGGCAGCCGTGCAGACCTTCGCCTTCACGGTGCCGTGCGTCGTCGCGGCCGCCGTGTCGTCACTGGGCACCAGCAGCGTGTCGCCGCTCGCCGTCGCGCCGGCCGCACTCATCCTCTTCGGCGCCTGCGCGGGCGGTGCGCTGGTGCGATGGTCGGCGTTGGGCGATGCCCTCGACGCCGCCCTGCCAACGTGGGTCGGCCCCGCCGTGCGCACCGCGGCCGCAGCGCTGCTGACGTACGTCTTCGCCGCCGCCGTGCTCGTCGCCGGCGCGTTGATCGTCCACCACGAGCGCGTCGCGGCGCTCGCGCACTCGATCGGCGGCGACGGCTGGTCGGGCGTGCCGGTCCTGGCGCTCGGCCTGCTCAGCACACCGAATGCGGTGGTCGCCGGATCGGCGTACCTCGCCGGTCCGGGATTCGCGGTCGGTTCGGGCAGCACGGTGTCGCTGGTGTCCACCACCCATGGCGTGCTGCCGGCGTTCCCGATGTTGGGCGCGCTGCCCACCCGCCACGGCGCCAGCTGGCCGGTCTGGACGCTCGCCGCGCTGACCTGCCTGCTCGCCGGCGCCTACGCCGCCCGGGCGGCACGTCGCTTCGGCGCCGGTGCCGGCCGCTGGCGGGTGCTGGCGGCCGCAGCCGGCGGATGTGCCCTGGGCGGCGTGGTTCTTGGCTGGCTCGGCGGCGGGGCTCTCGGTACCGGCCGGCTGAGCGCGGTCGGCGCGTCGCCGTGGCAGCTCGGTCTCGCGCTCGGCGTCGAGGTCGCGGTGTCCGGGTCGCTCGCGCTCGTGGTCGCGGACACGGCACGCGCGCTGCGCCGGCGCCGCTCGGCGGACACCGATCGTCCGGCGCTCGCGCTCGTCGATGCCGCCGTCGCCAGGGGCGGCGAGCGGCTGCGCAGGACCGGCAAGGGCGGCGACAAGCTCGCTGGATAGGCTGACCGCGTGCTCGCGCCGGACCGTGCCGGGGTCCGCCTCGTCGTACTCGCCTCGGGCACCGGCAGCACCTTGCAGGCCCTGCTCGACGACGCCGTCCTCGGGTCACTGATCGTCGCGGCCGGCACCGACCGGCCCGGCTGCGCTGCCATGCAGCGAGCCGACGACGCCGGCGTCCGGACGTTCGCGCTCGCACTCGACGAGGTCGCCGACCGCGCGGCCTGGAACACCGAACTGGCCGAGCTGGTCGCCGCGCACCGCCCGGATCTGGTCGTGCTCGCCGGTTTCATGCGGGTGCTCGCACCGTCGTTCGTCGCCCGCTTCCGCATCGTCAACACCCATCCCGCGCTGCTGCCCGCGCACCCGGGCGCGCACGCGATCCGGGACGCGCTCGCCGCCGGCGACACCCACACGGGCGTCACCGTGCACTGGGTCGACGACGGCGTCGACACCGGACCGGTCATCGCGCAGGTGCAGGTGCCCGTCGAGTCCGGCGACGACGAGGACACCCTGCGCGCCCGCATCCAGGCCGCCGAGAGACCGCTCTACGTCGACACCGTCCGAAAGCTCTGCGAGGAGATTGCATGACCAAGATCGCCGTCCGCCGCGCCCTCATCAGCGTCTACGACAAGAGCGGCCTGGACGAGCTCGCCCGCGGGCTGAATGAGGCGGGTGTCGAGATCGTGTCGACCGGCTCGACCGCCGCGCGGATCCGCGACGCCGGCGTGCCGGTGACCGCCGTCGACGAGGTCACCGGGTTCCCGGAGATCATGGGCGGGCGGGTCAAGACGCTGCATCCGCACGTGCACGCGGGATTGCTGGCCGACCAGAACAATCCCGAACACGTCGAGACGATCCGCGAGCTCGGTATCGACTCCTTCCAGCTGCTGGTCGCGAACCTGTACCCGTTCGCCGCCACCGTGGCGAGCGGTGCCTCGCAGCCGGAGGTCATCGAGCAGATCGACATCGGTGGCCCGGCCATGGTGCGTGCGAGCGCCAAGAATCACGGCTCGATCGCGGTCGTTGTGGACCCGGCGCGCTACGACGACGTGCTCGAGGCCGTGCGCAACGGCGGGTTCGACCTCGCCGCGCGGCAGCGGTTGGCGCTGGCCGCGTTCCGGCACACGGCCGCCTACGACCTCGGCGTCGCGTCCTGGCTGGGCGATGCCGTGGTGCCCGACGACGAGATCGACGGCACGGCCACCGGCTTCCCGGCCTGGGTGGGCGCCGAGTACGAGCGCGCGGCGGTGCTGCGCTACGGCGAGAACCCGCACCAGAAGGCGGCGCTGTACGTCGTCCCGGGTCAGCAGGGCGGCGTCGCGAACGCCGAGCAGCTCTCCGGGGCTGCGATGAGCTACAACAACTACGTCGACGCCGACGCCGCATGGCGTGCCGCCTACGACTTCACCGAGCCGTGCGTCGCGATCATCAAGCACGCCAACCCGTGCGGCATCGCGATCGGCACCGACATCGCCGACGCGCACGCCAAGGCGCATGCCTGCGACCCGGCCAGCGCCTACGGCGGCGTCATCGCCACGAACGGACCGGTCACCGACCAGTTCTGCGAGCAGATCGCCAAGGTGCTCACCGAGGTGATCATCGCGCCGTCCTACGAGCCGGCCGCGCTGGAGCGGCTGGGCAAGCGTAAGAACACCCGGGTCCTGCTGGCACGGCCGCGCCCCGCGCACGCCACCGTCGAGCGTCGGCCCATCTCCGGCGGCCTGCTGCTGCAGAGTGTCGACGCGATCGACGCGCCGGGCGACGACCCCGCCACGTGGGAGCTCAAGGCCGGCGACCGGCGTCGACGACGCGACCCTCGCCGACCTCGCGTTCGCCTGGCGCGCGGTGCGCGCGGTCAAGTCCAACGCCATCCTGCTGGCGTCCGGGCGGCGCGACGGTCGGGCGTCGGCATGGGGCAGGTGAACCGCGTCGACTCCTGCCGGCTGGCGGTGGCCCGCGCGGGCGAGCGTGCCGCCGGTTCGGTGGCGGCATCCGACGCGTTCTTCCCGTTCGCCGACGGCGCGCAGGTGCTGATGGAGGCCGGCGTGCGCGCGATCGTCGAGCCCGGCGGGTCGATCCGCGACGACGACACCATCGCCGCCGCGAACAGCGCAGGCGTCGCGCTGTACTTCACCGGCGCCCGGCACTTCGCCCACTGAGCGCCGTGCTGGACGCGCGGGGCGAGACCTGGACCGACCGTGAGTTTCGACGGTGCGGACTTCACCGACGCCGACCTCGCCGAGCTGCGCACGAGCGGGTGCACCTTCGTCGGCTGCGACTTCTCCGCCGCCGACCTGCTGCTGTCGCGGCACCGGAACTCGGCGTTCGTGGCATGCACCTTCCACGGTGCCGCCCTGATCGACGCCGAGTTCGACGGGTGCAAGCTGACCGGCTCGTCGCTGGTCGAGGCGCGGGTGCGCGGCACGACGTTCACCCACTGCGATCTGTCCGGTGCAGCGCTCGGCGGCCTGCGCCTGCGCGGGCGCGACCTGTCGGGATCCCGGCTGGCCGAGACCAACCTCGTCGACACGGACCTGCGCGAATGCGTGCTGACCGGCGCCGATCTGCGTGGCGTGCGCCTGGGCAACACGGACCTGCGCGACGCCGACCTGCGCGGCGCTCGGCTCGACGTCTTCGATCCGCGCCTGGCCGACCTGCGTGGTGCGCGCATCGACGTCGAGCACGCGCTGCTGCTGGTCGGCGTCTTCGGCGTACGCATCGGCTGAGCCCGCGCCGGGCCGTTGCAGCGCGTGGGAGTCGTCCGGCCGGGGTCGCCGTTCCCGTCCGGCGGCGACTGGCACAATCGGCGTCCGTGAGCGCGCAGACCCTGGACGGCACCGCCACTCTTCGCACCATCAAGGACGAGCTCGCGCAGCGCGTCGCCGTCCTGGCCGAGCGTGGCATCCGTCCCGGCCTCGGCACGGTGCTGGTGGGCGACGACCCGGCAAGCCACTGGTACGTCAACGCCAAGCACAAGGACTGCGCCGCCATCGGCGTCACCAGCATCCGTCGCGACCTGCCCGCGGACGCGTCCCAGCAGCAGGTGCAGGACGTCGTCGCCGAGCTGAACGCCGATCCCGCGTGCACCGCCTTCCTGGTACAGCAACCGACAGGTCTCGACGAGTTCGCGATCCTCGAGGCCGTCGACCCCACGAAGGACGTCGACGGGCTGCATCCCACCAACCTCGGCTGGCTCGTGCTCGGCAAGCCGGCGCCGCTGCCGTGCACACCCACCGGCATCATCGAGTTGCTGCGCCGCTACGACGTGCCGCTGGCCGGCGCGAACGTCGTCGTGATCGGCCGCGGCATCACCATCGGCCGGCCGCTGGCGCTCATGCTCACCCGCCGCAGCGAGAACGCGACCGTGACGGTCTGCCACACCGGCACGCGAGATCTCGCCGATCATGTGCGGCAGGCCGACGTCGTCGTCGCCGCGGCGGGATCGCCGTCGCTGGTGACGGCAGACATGGTCAAGCCCGGCGCGGCGGTGCTGGACGCCGGGGTCAGCCGGGTCGACGGCAAGATCGCGGGCGACGTCGCCCCGGACGTGGCCGAGGTCGCAGGCTTCCTCAGCCCGAATCCCGGCGGCGTGGGCCCGATGACGCGCGCCATGCTGCTGCGCAACGTGGTGGAGGCCGCCGAACGCGGCGCCGACGCCGCCGAGCACGGCTGACGTGCTCACCCGGGCGTGGCGCTGGCTCCAGGAGCAGTGCGCGTTCCTCGCCGTGTTGGCGACCCTGCTGGCCGCCGTGTGTTACCTGCTCGCGAACGAGAACGAGTGGCGCCCGGCCACCGCGATCATCGCCGCGGCCGCGGTGGCCGCCGGGTTGCTGCGGCTGGTCCTGCCGGCCGGGCGGGTCGGCCAGCTCGCCGTGCGCGGGCGCGTCTTCGACGTCGTCTGCTACCTGGTCATGGGTGGCGCGATGCTCGCCGTCGACATCCGGCTGCGTGCCTGACCGCCCGGTGGCATAGCCTCCGAACGACGGGAACAACGACAGGGAGAGCGCATGTCCGACACCACTCGCCACGGCAAGGTCACTGTCGTCGGCGCCGGTTTCTACGGTTCCACGACCGCTCAGCGGCTGGCCGAGTACGACGTGTTCGACACCGTCGTGCTGACCGACATCGTCGAGGGCAAGCCCGAGGGCCTCGCGCTCGACCTGAACCAGTCCCGGCCCGTCGAGGGGTTCGAGACCACCGTCGTCGGCGCCACCACCACGCCGGACGGCGGCGGGTACGACGCGACCGCGGGCTCGGACGTCGTGGTCATCACCGCCGGCCTGCCGCGCAAGCCCGGCATGAGCCGCATGGACCTGCTCGAGGTCAACGCGAAGATCGTGCGCGGTGTCGCGGAGAACATCGCCAAGCACTCGCCGGACGCGGTGATCATCATCGTGTCGAACCCGCTGGACGAGATGACCGCGCTCGCGCAGTTGGCCTCGAAGTTCCCGAAGCAGCGGGTGTTCGGCCAGGCCGGCGTGCTGGACACCGCACGGTTCACCAACAACGTCGCCACCGAGCTCGGCGTACCGGTCAAGTCGGTGCAGACGCTGACGCTCGGCTCGCACGGCGACACGATGGTGCCGGTGCCGTCCGCGTGCTTCGTCGACGGCAAGCCGCTTGCCGACGTCATGGCCGCCGACAAGATCGAGGAGCTCGTCACGCGGACCCGCAACGGCGGCGCCGAGGTCGTGGCGCTGCTCAAGACCGGTTCGGCGTACTACGCACCGTCGGCGGCCGCGGCCCGGATGGCGCGGGCCGTCATCGAGGATTCCGGCGCGGTGATCCCGGTGTGCGCGTGGGTCGACGGCGAGTACGGCATCGAGGGTGTGTACCTCGGCGTCGAGGCCGAGATCGGCCGCGCGGGCGTGAAGAAGGTCGTCGAGCGCGACCTCACCGAGACCGAGCTGGCGGGGCTGAAGGAAGCCGCCGAGGCCGTGCGGGCCAAGCAGGGCGACATCGCGAACCTCTAGCTCGCCCGGGCACCGGCCAGGCGCAGCGCCGCGGTGACGTACAGCTGGGCCAACTGGTCCGGCGTCTGGGTGCTGTCGGCGTGGTACCACTCCGACGTGCGGCTGCACATGTCCAACATCATGACCGCGACCCGGGTGCGGTCGCCGGGCGTGCCGGGCAGGTCCAGCACGCCGGTCGACCTCCCCGGTGCGCAAGAGGCCGACCAGCTGGGCTCGCAGCGCGCGCCGGCGGCTCACCACCGCGGCTCGGCGCGCCGGTGACAGGTGCAGGTACTCCCGCCGCACCACCTGGGCGAGCTGCGGCTGCTCGAGGTGCCCGATGACATAGGCGCGCACGAACGCGGCGAGCCGCCCGCGGACATCGTCGCCGGCCTCGGCGAGGGCGGTGCTGACCCGCTGCTCCATGCGCTGGTGGCCGTAGCCCACCAGCGTCAGCAGCAGGTCGTCCTTCGACGGGAAGTGCCGGTAGAAGGCGCCCGGCGTCAACCCGCAGCGCGTGGTGATGTCGCGGATGGACGTGCCTGCTGCACCGTCGCGGTGGAACAGCGCCGCGGCGACCGCGAGGACCCGTCGGGCGCTCTCGCTGTGCTCGGCCAGCTCCGGCGCGGTGTCGAAGACCTGGGCGAACGTCTCGATGTCCGGCGCGGCGACGGCCGAGGTTGTTGACATCGGACCTCCGGTGCACTGAAGTAAACGAGCGTTCACATCATGGCTCAAATCACACCGAGGTGACAGATGGCGACGACGACTGCCGACCGGCCCGTCAGGCGTACCGAGCTCGACCGGTTCCCCGCTGCAGGGCGGCGCTACCTGTGTCTGGGCATCGTGGTGCTGGCGACGATCGTCCTCTACTACCAGTTCTATCTGGCGGGTGCGGTCGCGGCGGGCACCAACGGCAAGAACGGCATCCTCGTCGACACGCACATGTCGTTCGTGTACTACGTCAACATCGCCGTCGTCGGCTACATCCTCGGCGCGGTCGCGTCGTTCGTCACCGGCGTGGCCGACCGTTACGGCCGGGTCAACATCATCACCGTCGGCCTCGTCATCGTCGCGCTGCTGTGCCTGCTCGGCATCCCGCTGGCCGACAGCAAGGTCGGCTTCGCGGTCGTCTTCGCGGCCATCGGGCTCGTCGAGGGCGTCATTCTGGTCGCCACCCCGGCGCTGATCCGCGACTTCAGCCCGCAACTCGGCCGGGCGTCGGCGATGGGTTTCTGGACGCTCGGCCCGGTGCTCGGCTCGCTGGTCGTCAGCATCCAGATCAGCAGCACCAGCAACACGACCCCCTGGCACGACCAGTACATCGCGGCGGGTGTCGTCGGCCTCGTCGTCGCTGCGCTGTCGGCGATCTTCCTGCGCGAGCTCACCCCGCGCCTGCGTGACCAGCTGATGGTGTCCGCGCGCGACCGTGCACTGATCGAGGCCCGGGCCGCGGGCATCGACATCGAGGCGTCGCTGCGCAAGCCCTTCCGGCAGATGCTCAAGCCGGACATCGTGCTGTCGGCGTTCGCCATCAGCGTGTTCCTGATCATCTACTACGTCGCCGTCGGGTTCTTCCCGGTGTACTTCCAGACGATCTTCGGCTTCAGCCAGACGAAGGCGAATGCGCTGGGCAACTGGATCTGGGCCTTCGACGCCGGTGCGCTGATCGTGGTCGGCTACCTGTCGGACAAGGTGCGCGTGCGCAAGCCGTTCATGGTGATCGGCGCCATCGGCGCGATCGTCATGACGGTGATCTTCGCGACGCGGGCGACTCACCCGGAGACCAGCTACACGGCGTTCGTGGTGATCCTCAGCCTGCTGGCGGTGTTCCTCGGCGTCGCCTACGCGCCGTGGATGGCGAGCTTCACCGAGACGGTGGAGAAGCGCAATCCGGCGCTCGCCGCGACCGGCCTGGCGATCTGGGGTCTGGTGATCCGCATCGTCATCGCGGTGTCGGTGTTCATCGTCCCGCACATCGTGAACACGGTGTCGACGCTCGTCGAGAAGGGCCCGCAGGCCCAGGCGATCGCCGCCGCGCACCCGAAGGAGATCGCCACCGCGCAGAAGATCGACAAGGCGACCAGTGCGGCGCTCTCGGCGAACCCGAACGACAAGGCGGCGCAGGTCAAGGCGCTGTCACGAGATCAGCGGCGTGTCCGTGGCCGACGTCACCAAGGTCGTCACGATCCAGGCGCAGCACGGGCCTGCGCTGCAGGCGGCGCAGGCCGTCGACCAGGCGACGATCACCAAGCTGGTGCTGAACCCGAAGGACACCGCGGCCGCGACCACGGCGGTCGGCGAGATCGTCGGCAAGCTGCACATCACGCCTGCGGCTGCCGTGGCCCGGCTGCAGGATCTCGGCACGATCGCGCCGGCCGACCTGCAGACCGTGCAGACGGCCGGGCCGAAGGTGGCCACCGCCGCGGCCCAGTTGACCGCGCTCGGCAAGAACATCTCCAAGTCCGACGCCGCCCTGCTCAACCAGGCACAGAAGGCGTCCGCTGCTTCGCCGAAGCAGTGGCGCAACTACTTCTGGATCGCGGTGGGCGGCGAGGTCGTGTTCATCCCGCTGATCTTCCTGCTCACCGGCTTCTGGAGTCCCGGCCGGGCGCGGCGCGAGGAGCAGGAGCACGAGGCGCGCGTCGAGCGCGAGTTGGCTGCGCTGAACGCCTGACGGGGCCGCTCTTCGCCATGATCGAAGTATCGGCGAGGTCGAATACCGACCACGCCGATACTTCGATCATGCGTTGCGCCGCGCAGCGGTACCCGCCTGGGTGGCAGCGAGGCGGGTCAGGTGTTCGCGTTCGGCGCTGCTCGTGGTCCGGTCTGCGGCGCGGCGGTAGTGCGCTGCCGCGAGGTCGGCGTGCCCGGCGCGTGCGTGCAGGTGCCCGCGAACCGCATCGACGCGGTGATGGCCCGGCAGCCGCGCGTCGAGACCCTCCAGCGCGTGCAGCCCGGCCGACGGGCCGTCCACCTCGCCGACGGCCACGGCGCGATTGAGCCGTGCGAGCGGGTCGTCGTCGAAGGCAACCAGCTCGTCGTACCAGTCCAGGATCTGCGGCCAGTCCGTTTCGGCGGCGACCGCGGCGTCGTCGTGCAGCGCGGCAATCGCCGCCTGCACCTGGTAAGGGCCGCGGCGTTCGATCGCCAGCGCGGCGCGCAGCACGCGGACACCTTCACTGATCGCGGCGGTGTCCCACAGCGTGCGGTCCTGTTCGTCCAGCGGCACGAGCCGACCGCTCGCGTCGGTGCGCGCGGGCCGGCGGGCATGGGTCAACAGCATCAGCGCGAGCAGGCCGGCGACCTCCGGGTCGGGTGTCAGCCGGGCCAGCAGCCGGGTGAGCCGGATCGCCTCGGCGGCCAGGTCGACCGCGCCGCCGTGCCCTGCGGTGAAGATCAGATACAGCACCCGGCACACGACGGCGAGATCGCCGGGCTCGGTCAACCGTTCACCGGCGACCGCCCGCTTGGCGCGGCTGATCCGCTGCGCCATCGTCGCTTCGGGCACCAGGAACGCCTCGGCGACCTGCCGGGTGGTCAGGCCGCCGACCGCGCGCAGGGTCAGCGCCATGGCCGACGCCGGTGTCAGCGTGGGTCGGCAACACAGGAAGAGCAGCAGCAGCGTGTCGTCGCCCTGTTCGGTCGGGCCGCGCGAAGGCTCGCTGAGCGTGCCCTGCTCGCGCCGCGACCGGGCGGCGTCGCTGCGGCGCGCGTCGATCAGCCGGCGCGTGGCGACGCGGATCAGCCAGCCCTTCGGATCGGCCGGCGGATCGCGGTCCCAGCTGCGCACCGCGTCGAGCACGGCGTCCTGCACGGCGTCCTCGGCCGACGGGAAGTCGTTCCCGCGCCGGACGAGGACGCCGAGCACCTCCGGGACGATGCTGCGCAGCAGCTCGCCGTCCACGGCCCGGGTGGCCCTCAGTCCGCGTTGTGAGGGCCTTGATCGTGATGTCCAGGCCGCCCACAGCAGGCCCGCGGAGATCGCCAGCGCGGGGCCGCTGGTGCTGCGGCTCGCGAGGTAGGCGCCGGTCAGCGTCGCGGCGACGATCGTCGGGTAGAAGACGGCCGCCTCGTACTCGTGGTGCGCGGAGTCCGTCGTGCCCTCCAGCGTGGCCGCGAGGAAGGCCAGGCCCGCGGCGGTGAGCGCGACCCCGATCCACTCACGGCGCGTGACCGAGTGGCCGAAGACGCGGTCGGCGAGCACCGTGATCAGCACCAGGCCGCCGGCGATCGTGGCCTGGACGACGCTGATCGGCGCGAGCCCGAGCGCGAGCACATGAAGCCCCAGCTGGTGGTCGCGACGATGCAGCCCAGCGTGTAGATCGGGGTCCTGAACAGCGCGATCGAGCTCTTCAGCGGGTGCCTGTAGTCGACCGGCGGCGCCTGCACGGCGCCCTTGTGCTTGAGGAAGAAGCCGACGATCGAGCCCAGCGCGGTGAGCAGTGCGAAGATCAGCCCGAGCTGGACGGAGAACGGCACGGCCGTCCAGGGTACGAGCCCGGACGGCCGCGCCGAACGGCTATTCGGCCAGCTTGACGCGCTTGTAGCCCATCCAGCGGTCGTCCTTGTCCCACCGGGCCTGGGTCGAGAAGCGCACGGCGTAGTTCCCCGGTTTGGCGGACTTGAAGGCGAACGCCTTGAAGCTCTTCGTCATGTCGCCGCACGGGCCCTTCAGCGCGCCGAGCTTCTCGCTGCGGACGGCCTTGCCGTTGCGCACGTAGTGGATGTAGAGCGCGTCGCCGGCTCCGGTCCAGCCGCGCGTCTCGAGCGTCACCCGTTGACCGGCGCGCACGGAGGCGCGTTCGAATTCGGCGACGTCGGCGCTCCACTGGGTGATCCTCAGCCGCACGAACGCGAAGGTCTCCTCGGGCGGGCCGATCGGGCCGTCCGGTCCAAACTTGGCCGCGTCGTTGATCGACACGTTCATGTTGAAGGCGGGCGGGTCCTCGTCGAACGTGTCGAAGTCCGGCGCGCGGAGGGACGCGTGGAACGCGCCCGCGGCGTCCGCGGTGGCGGCGAAGGAGCCGATCTCGCCGCCGGCCATGAAGAGCAGGTTGACGGCGCCGGCGGGCGTGAAGCCCGTGCCGTCGAACTGCATGGTCTGCTCGTCGGCGACGTGAGGGCAGATAGGTCGTGACGCTCGGCAGGGCGGCGGCGGTGGGCCAGCGCCGCGAGGCCGCCGGTGAGGGCGGCGGCGATGATCATGGGGCGCATGCTCGCGACGCTAGCGTCCCCAGGCCGGCTCCCGCCACATCGGGCGTTTGCCCCCATCCGCCGGGCCTCGGGCGCCCTATTTCGGCGGGTCGTCCGGCCAGTGCCCGTGCTCGGCGAAGTACTCGCGCGCCTGGGCTTCCGCGTCG
>CAVQFH010000015.1:0-132652 GCA_963711775.1 uncultured Actinomycetota bacterium
TTCAGCCCAGCGCCTCGGACACCTGGCGGATCGCGTAGGGGAACTCCTCGCGGTTCGGCAGCACCGGCACGAGCGCCCGCTCGGCGAGCGCACCGTGGCCGATCTCGCGGCGCTTCGGCGAACCGACGCGGCCGGTCTCACCGGTGGAGTACGGCGGGAAGTTGTAGTTGTGCATGTAGCGCTTGGTCCTGTTGGGGCTCAGCGTGTCGAGCTTCTGCTCCAGGCCGAGCATGTTCAGCGTCGTGATGCCGAGGATCTGCGTCTCGCCACGCTGGAACAGCGCCGAACCGTGCACCCGCGGGACGACCTCGACCTCGGCCGAGAGCGTGCGGATGTCGGCGAGGCCACGACCGTCGATGCGCACCTTGTCGCGCAGGATGCGCTGGCGCACGAGCTTCTTGGTCAGCGCGCGGTAGGCCGGGCTGATCTCGTTGAAGCGGTCGTCGAAGCGCTGGCCGAGCGCGTCCTTGACCTGATCCTTGAGCTCGTCGAGCTTGGCCTCGCGCTCCTGCTTGTCGGCGATGGTCAGCGCACCGGCGAGTTCGGCGGAGATCTCCGCGTCGACGGCCTCGTAGACCTCGTCGGAGTAGTCGAGGAACACCGGGAACTCGGCGACCGGCTTGGCAGCCGACTGCGCGAGCTCGGACTGCGCACGGCACAGCTCGGCGATGAACGGTTTCGCGGCCTCGAGGCCCTCGGCCACGACCTCCTCGGTGGGGCGCTTACCGCCACCGGCGATCAGCGCGATGGAGTCCTCGGTGGCCTCGGCCTCGACCATCATGATCGCGACGTCGCCGGAATCCAGCACCCGGCCCGCGACGACCATGTCGAAGGTGGCGCGCTCGAGTTCGGTGTGCGTCGGGAAGCCGACCCACTGGCCGTCGATGAGCGCGACGCGCGTCGCGCCGACCGGGCCGTCGAACGGCAGGCCCGAGATCTGCGTCGACGCCGACGCGGCGTTGATGGCCACGACGTCGTAGGCGTGGTCCGGGTTGAGCGCCATGACGGTGATGACGACCTGGACCTCGTTGCGCAGGCCCTTGATGAAGGTCGGGCGCAGCGGGCGGTCGATCAACCGGCAGGTGAGGATCGCGTCCTCGGAAGGGCGGCCCTCCCGCCGGAAGAACGAGCCGGGGATGCGGCCGGCGGCGTACATGCGCTCTTCGACGTCGACGGTCAGCGGGAAGAAGTCGAAGCCCTCGCGGGGCTTCTTGCCGGCCGTGGTGGCCGACAGCAGCATGGTGTCGTCGTCCAGATAGGCGACGACGGAGCCGGCGGCCTGCTTGGCCAGCCGGCCGGTTTCGAACCGGATGCTCCGGGTGCCGAAGTTGCCGTTGTCGATGACGGCCTCGGACTCGTAGATGCCGTTCTCGGTTGCCTCTGTCACAGAGGTCTCCTCTCGTACGTGCCGGTGCGCACAGGCGACGTACGAGCTGCACCTCGTGTGTGGTGCCGGTCTTCGATCGAAGCGGACGAGCGGCCCGGGAACCCGGGGCCTTCGGCCGCCACTACCGAGGACCGACGTCCTCGATGTCGCAAGGACGCGCAGATGCGTCCGGCATGCGGATATTCAGATGTACGCGTGCACCGCGGGTGCGGCACACGTGCGAAGGGGAGCGACGTGGCGTCGCTCCCCCGGTGGCTATCGGCGCAGGCCGAGTCGCTCGACGATCGACCGGTACCGGTTGATATCGGTCTTCGCCAGGTAGTTCAGCAGCCGGCGGCGCTGGCCGACGAGCAGCAGCAGGCCGCGGCGGCTGTGGTGGTCGTGCTTGTGGAACTTCAGGTGCTCGGTGAGGTCGCGGATGCGACGGCTGAGCAGCGCGACCTGCACCTCGGGTGAGCCGGTGTCGCCGTCGACGGTGCCGTACTCGGCGATGATCTCCTGCTTGACATCCTGGGCCAACGGCACGGGACAGCTCCTTCGACGATCTCGGTGCAGGCGCGCCCTGCCGGTAGGTGACACGGCAGGTATACGAACGCGTGCTGCGGGGCGCCGCAGTATGCGGGCTGTGAACCATGCTACCAGCGCGGCCGGGTTTCCTAGACTCGGCTGGTGCCCACCTTCACCGTCAGCCAGGACACCCCGATCTCGGCGCTCGCCGCGTGGGAGCGGGTGGTGGACTGGCCGCGGCACGGGCGGCACGTGCCGTTCACGACCGTCGCGGTCACAGCGAGCAGCCGCGCGGGGTGGGCACCGTGTTCACCGCCCGGACCGGCGGGCGCCGGTTCGGCTTCGACGACCCGATGGAGGTCGTCGAGTGGCAGCCACCCGCGGACGGCGCACCGGGGCACTGCCGGCTGGAGAAGCGCGGGCGGGTGATGCTCGGCTGGGCGTTGCTGACCGTCGAGCCGCACGGTTCCGGCGCACGGGTGACCTGGACCGAGGACGCCAAGCCCGCCGGGCTGCCGGCGTTCACCGACCGGGCCTCGGCGGCGGCCGGCCGGCTGCTGTTCGGCCGGGTACTGCGCAAGCTGCTCGTCGACTAGGCGCTGCTCGTAACAGCTGCCGGCTCGTGGGCCGGTGGGCTCGCGGCGAGGCTGCGGGCGGACACGCCGACGCGGCACCCGCAGCGTCGCCACGCACCGCCTCGGCGGCGGGGTCAGCCGATGATCTCGCGGGTGCGCCGCACGTCGTCGCCCATCTGCTGCACCAGCGCGTCGACGCTGTCGTACCGCTCCATGCCGCGCAGCCGTTGCTCGAACTCGATACCCAGCGGCGCGCCGTAGAGGTCGCCGTCGAAGTCGAGCAGGTAGGCCTCCACCCGGCGCTGGCGGACCTCGAACGTCGGATTGGTGCCGATCGAGATCGCCGCGGTGCCGATCGGCGGTCCCGGCACCGTGCGGCCCCACTCGTCCAGGCGCACGGCCCGCCCGGCGTAGACGCCGTCGGCGGGCACGGCCGCCCAGGCGTCGGTGCGCAGGTTCGCGGTCGGGTAGCCGAGTTCGCGCCCCCGCTGGTCGCCGCGCTCGACGACGCCGTCGACACGGTGCGGGCGGCCCAGCACCTCGGCGGCGCGGGTGACGTCGCCCGCCTGCACGCACGAGCGGACGAACGTGGCGCTCAACGGCGTCTCGGCATCGTGCAGCAGCGGCACGCCGCGCGCGGTGAAACCGAAGGTGCGGCCGAGGCGCTCGAGCAGCGCGACGTCGCCAGTCGCCTTGTGGCCGAAGCGGAAGTTCTCCCCCACGATCACCGAAGCGGCGTGCAGCCGTTCGACCAGCGCATGGTGCACGAACTCGTCGGCGGCCATCTTGGAGAACTCGAGGGTGAACGGCAGCGCGCAGAACACGTCGACGCCGAGCTCGCTCGACGAGCTCGGCGCGGCGCACCACGGTGGTGAGCACCGGCGGGTGCGAGCCCGGCCGCACGACCTCGGCCGGATGCGGCACGAACGTCATCAGCACGCTGGGCACGCCTGCCGCGCGCGCCGACGCCACGGCGTCGCCGATGATCGCCTGGTGGCCGCGGTGGATGCCGTCGAAAACGCCGATCGTGACGACGCAGCGCCCCCACCCGCCGGGTACCGCGTCGAGTCCATGCCAGCGCTGCACGTCGGCGAGCTTACTGACGCGGCGCGGCCGCGGCGGATCTGCGGAACGCCGGCGCGGGACCGAGCGGCACCGCGCCCGTCGCCGCTGCGCCTACCCGGCCGCGGCGAACACCAGCACCGGACGCGCCCGCCCGTCGCGTTCGTCGAGCAGCGCCACCACCGTGCCGTCCGGACCGATCGCACCGTGCACGCCCCCGATACCGCGCGGCTCCAGTGCGCGGCCGAAGCTGAGTTCGCGCGCCTCGACGGTGTCCACGTCGCGCACCGGCATCGCGGCGCGCACGGCGGCCGGCAACGGCAATGTGACCGGATCGGCCAGTTCGGCCAGCTCGTCCAGGGTGCGCGCGTCGGCCAGCGTGAAGGGCCCCACTCGGGTGCGGCGCAGCGCGGTCAGGTGCCCCCCCGTGCCCAACGCGGCGCCGAGATCCCGGGCCAGCGCGCGCACGTACGTGCCGGACGAGCACTCGACCGCGACCTCGACGTCGAGCAGGTCCTCGGCGGGACGGTGGAAGCCGAGCGCGTCGAAGCGGCTGACCGTGACCGGCCGCGCGGCGAGCTGCACGGACTCCCCTGCCCGCACCCGGGCGTAGGCCCGCTCGCCGTCGACCTTGATCGCGGACACCGAACTGGGCACCTGCTCGAGGGCACCGGTGAGAGTCCGCACGGCTGCGCGCACCGCGTCATCGGTCGTCGTCGGCGGCGCCGGGCGCGGCAACGACCCGGCCCTCGGCGTCGTCGGTGTCCGTGGACCGGCCGAGGCGGACGGTCGCGGTGTACGCCTTGTCGGTGAGCACCAGGTGGTGCAGCAGGCGGGTGGCGGCATCGACGCCGACGACGAGCACGCCGGTGGCCATCGGGTCGAGCGTGCCCGCGTGCCCGACGCGCCGGGTGCCGGCCATGCGGCGAAGCTGCGCGACCACGTCGTGTGAGGTCCGGCCGGCCGGCTTGTCGACGATCGTCAGACCCGCGGTCACGGCGCGACGGTCGGCTGGCATCCGGCCAGCCTACGAACCCGCGCGGGTGCCGGCGCCGGTGACGACCCAGGCGTCGCTGCGGGTGCGCGCGACCATGCCGACGAAGCGCACCGCGATGAACGCGAACAGCCCTGCCCACACTCCACCGAGGCCGAGATGCCAGTGCAGGGCGGCGATGTTCAGCGGGGCGAAAGCGCCCACTGCCGCGACGATGGTGATGGTCCGCAGGAAGCCGACGTCACCGGCGCCGATCAGCACGCCGTCCAGCGCGAAGACGACGCCTGCCGGAGGCAACAGCGCGACGAACCACGGCCACAGGATGTGCGCCTGGTGCAGGGCCGCGGTCGAGGAGGTGAACAGCCGCGGGATCACCGCGTAGCCGGCGGCGTACAGCGCCGCGAACGCCACGCCGGCGTACAGGCCCCACCGCGCGACCCGCCAGGCCATGGCGCGTGCGGCCGCGGCGTCGGAAGCGCCGAGCGCGGCTCCGACGAGTGACTGCGCGGCGATTGCGAACGAGTCCAGCAGCAACGCGGTGAACTCGTCGAGCTGCAGGCCGATCTGGTGCGCGGCGATCTGCGCGGTGCCCATGCGTGCGGCGACGCCGGCGGCGGTCAGGAAGGCCACCTGGAACGCGGCGCTGCGTACGACCAGGTCGACTCCCACCCTGGCCTGGGCCTTGATCAAGGCGCGGTTCGGCCGCAACGACGTGGCTGACCGCCGCAGCGCGCGCACGAACAACACCGCACCGACGGCTTGCGCGGCGACGTTCGCGACGGCCGAGCCGTTCAGGCCGAGGCCGGCGGCGTAGACCAGCAGCGGCGACGCGACGGCCGATGTCGCGTTGGCCACGAGCACGATCACGACCGGTTGGCGGGTGCGCTGCACGCCGCGCATCCAGCCGTTGCCGGCCAGCACGAGCAGCACGCCGGGCATCCCCAGGACGGCGATGCGGAACCACGACTGCGCCGCGTGCTGCGTCGCCTCGTTGCCGCCGGCGAGCAGGGCGGTCAGCGGGTGCGCGAGCAACTCCCCCGCGACGACGATGACCAGACCGATCGCCACCGCGGCCCACGACGCCTGCACGCCCTCGTCCACGGCGGCGTCCGGACGACCCGCGCCGAACCACCGGGCCGCCCGCGACGTCGTGCCGTACTCGACAAAGGTGCCGACCACGGTCAGCAGGGCCATCAGCGCCGCGCCGACGCCGAGCCCGGCCAGCGGCCGGGTGCCGAGATGACCCACCACCGCGGTGTCGACGAGCAGGTACAGCGGTTCGGCCGCGAGCACGACGAATGCCGAGGCGGCCAGCGTCAGCAGTCGGCGGGTGGCGAAGTCGTGGACGGTGTCGGCCATCAGCTGCCGCGGACGGGCATGAGTTGCGTCGTGAGCCACGTGCCCTGGGAACGGTCGACGGTTACTTCGAAGCGCACGGCGTTCAGGCCCGAGCGCGTGCCGTCGGAGGCGACCTTGATGCCGGTGGCGGCCATCATCAACACCACCTCGTTCGGCGCGACGGTGACCACCGCGACCGCGCTCACCGCGCCGGACAGGTCGTATCCGCCTTTCGTCAGCGCCGCCTTCGTGGCCGGCGCGCCGGCGCGCAGCTGGTCGCGCAGGGTGCCGCCCGCTCCGGCGAGCGCGGTCGCCAGGTCTGCGTCGAAGTGCGCGCGGCGGTAGCTGTTGACTGCGACGACCTCGCTGCGGCCGGCCTCGGCGGCGGCGCGCAGGCCCTCGGAACCGGGCGGCAGCCCGGCGTTCTCGTTCTCGGTGAGGTCGCTGACGAGATAGGTGTCGCCGCGGTGGACGAGGGTGGCCCGCAGCGTGATGTCCTGCGCGGTGGAGCCGCTGGTGCCGCTACGCCGCTCCGTCCCGAAGACGAGCACTTGCGCCTGCGCGCCGCGGTGCGAGACGTCGCCGACGCCGATGGCGATCTGTTCGAAGGACTGCACCGTGTGGTCGGCGACCGCGGAGGCGCGCAGCGCGGCGAACCCCGCTCGGTAGGCGGTGCGGAATTTGCCGGTGGTGACGGCGAGCCCCGCGGCCAATGCGTCGTTCAGGTGGCGGTAGTCGTAACTGGTGACTGTGGCGACCGCCGGTGCCGCGGCACCGAGGTAGGCGGTGAACGCGGCCGGGTCGGCCAGCTTCGCCGTCCCGCTGTCCGCGGCCGGGGTGCTGTCGCTACGGATGAAGGTGAGGATCGCTGCGGCGGTGATCGCGGCGACGGCGACCGCGAGGCCGATCACCCGGATCAGCCGCAGCCGTGCGCCGCGCGCACGGGTGCTCACTCGTCGTCGTCTTCGCTCACCCGCGGCTTGCGGTAGGGGTCGGCCTCTCCTGCGGGCCGGGCGTCGCGGCGGGCAGCCTCGACCTCGGCGTCGGCGCGCGCGGCGACGGCGAGCAGGTCGTCGATGTGTTTGGCCGAATCCGGCAGCGCGTCGAGGGTGAACGTCAGCGTCGGCGTGAACCGCACGCCGGTCTGGCGACCGACCTCGCTGCGCAGCACGCCCTTCGCGGACTCCAGCGCCGCCGCCGACGCCGTGCGCTCCTCGTCGTCACCGAAGACGGTGTAGAAGATCGTCGCGTCGTGCAGGTCGCCGGTGACCCGCACGTCGGTGATCGTCACCATGCCGAGCCGCGGATCCTTGATCTGGCGCTCGATGCCGTTGGCCACGATCTGCTTGATGCGCCCGGCCATCCGGCGTGCCCGTCCCGCGTCAGCCATCGCCGACTCCTCCCGCTCCGCTTGCTCGTGCCGTGGTCACCGTGTCAGTCGAGGTCGTCGTCGTCGAGCACCCGGGTGCGCGCGGCCAGCAACTCGATCTCCGGCCGCGCGGCGATCAGCCGCTCGCACTGCTCGAGCACCTCGCGCACGTGCGCGTGGTCGGCTGCGACCAGCGCCGTCGACAGCTCGGCGCGCCGGTGCAGATCCTGGTCGCCGGTCTCGGCGGCCGAGACCCCGAACCGTCGGGCGAGTTCGGCCACGATCGGCCGTACCACCGCCCGCTTGCCCTTGAGCGAATGCACATCCCCCAGCAGGACGTCAGCGACGAGGACACCAACAACCATGGCTGGTACTCCCGCCTCCCTCTTCTGATCGGGCGTTCGGTTCGAGGCGAAGTCGAGGGAGGGCGGTCCAGGAGTGTAAAAAGTTGTTCCTACTCATGGACCGCCCTGCCTCGGCGTAGCCGTGCAGCCACGTCCTACGTACGCGGCTTCTCGCGCAGCTCGAACGTCTCGATCACGTCGTCCAACTTGATGTCGTTGAACGAGCCGAGCCCGATGCCGCACTCGAACCCGTCGCGGACCTCGGTCGCGTCGTCCTTGAACCGCCTGAGCGACTCCACGGTGAGGTTGTCCGCGACGACCGTGCCGTCACGCACCAGCCGCGCCTTGGAGTTGCGCCGGATGATGCCGGTGCGCACGAGCGAACCCGCGATGTTGCCGATGCGCGGCACACGGAAGACCTCGCGCACCTCGGCGGTACCGAGCTGCACCTCTTCGAACTCGGGCTTGAGCATGCCCTTGAGCGCGGCCTCGACCTCTTCGATCGCCTGGTAGATGACCGTGTAGTACCGGACGTCCACGCCCTCGCGCTCGGCGGCCTCGCGTGCCTTGCCCTCGGGCCGCACGTTGAAGCCGATCACGACGGCGTCGGAGGCGACGGCGAGGTTGATGTCGTTCTCGGTGATCGCACCGACACCTCGGCCGATCACCCGCAACGACACCTCGTCGCGGTCCTCACCGATGTCGATGTTGACCAGTGCGTCCTCGAGCGCCTCGACCGAACCGGCAACGTCACCCTTGATGATCAGGTTGAGCTGCTCGACCTCGCCGGCGGCCAGCGCCTTGTCGAGATCGTCCAGCGACACCCGGCGACGGCCGGCAGCCAGCTGCGCGTTGCGCTCGCGGGCCTGGCGACGGTCGGCGATCTGCCGGGCGATGCGGTCCTCTTCGACGACGAGGAACGAGTCACCGGCTCCGGGCACGGACGTCAGACCGAGCACCTGGACCGGTCGCGACGGGCCGGCGACGTCGACGTTGTCGCCGTTCTCGTCGAGCATGGCCCGCACCCGGCCGAACGCGTCGCTGGCGACGACGGAATCGCCGACGTGCAGCGTGCCGCGCTGCACCAGCAGCGTGGCCACCGGGCCGCGGCCGCGGTCCAGCCGCGCCTCGATGACGATGCCCTGCGCGTCCTGCTCCGGGTTGGCGCGCAGATCCAGCGCGGCGTCGGCGGTCAGCAGGATGCCCTCGAGCAGGTCGTCGATGTGCAGGTTGGCGCGCGCGGAGACGTCGACGAACAACGTGTCGCCGCCGTACTCCTCGGCGACGAGGCCGTACTCGGTCAGCTGCTGGCGCACCTTCGCCGGGTTGGCGTCCTCCTTGTCGATCTTGTTCACCGCGACGACGATCGGCACGCCCGCAGCCTGGGCGTGGTTGAGCGCCTCGATGGTCTGCGGCATGACGCCGTCGTCGGCGGCGACGACCAGCACGACGATGTCGGTGGTCGCCGCACCGCGGGCACGCATGGCGGTGAACGCCTCGTGACCCGGGGTGTCGATGAACGTGATCGGCCGGTCGGTGCCGTCGTGCTCGACGTGCACCTGGTACGCGCCGATGTGCTGGGTGATCCCGCCCGCCTCATCGGCGATGACGTTGGTCTTGCGGATCGCGTCCAGCAGCCGCGTCTTGCCGTGGTCGACGTGACCCATGACGGTCACGACCGGCGGGCGCGCCTGCAGGTTCTCGTCCTCGCCCTCGTCCTCGCCGAACGTGAGGTCGAAGGTCTCCAGCAGCTCGCGGTCCTCGTCCTCGGGGCTGACCACCTGAACCTGGTAGTTCAGCTCCGCGCCGAGCAGCTGCAACGTCTCCTCGTTGACCGACTGCGTGGCGGTCACCATCTCGCCGAGGTCGAAGAGCACCTGGACGAGCGACGCCGGGTTCGCGTTGATCTTGTCGGCGAAGTCGGCGAGCGACGCACCGCGCGACAGGCGCAGGATGTCCCCGTTGCCGCGCGGGACCTGGACACCACTGCTGGTGGGCGCGGACATGTTGTCGAACTCGGCCCTGCGCTGCTTCTTGCTCTTGCGACCGCGCGCCGACGGACCGCCGCGCCGGCCGAACGCACCGGCCGTGCTGGCGCCGCGGCCACCGCGACCACCGGGTCGGCCGCCGCCGCCGCTGCGGAAGGGCGGGCCACCGGGGGCGCCACCGGGACCACCGGGACCACCGCCGGGACCGCCACGGAAACCGCCGCCACCGGGACGGGCACCGGGCCCGCCCGGCCTACCCGGACGGGTGCCCGGGCCGCCACCGGGACCGCCCGGACCACCGGGTCCACCACGGCCTGCGGGAGTGCGGCCCGGCATCATGCCGGGGTTCGGGCGAGGCGGCATCATGCCCGGGTTGGGGCCGGCCGGACGGGGCGGCATGTTGCCGGGGGCGCCGCCGGGCTGGCGCGGGGACATCGGCCGCGGCGCCGGAGCGCCACCGCCGACACCGAACGGGTTGTTGCCGACGCGCGGGCCGGGTCGCGGGCCGGCCGGCGCCGTGGGGCGCGCGGGGGCCGCAGGAGCCGCGGGCGCGGCCGAACTGGCCGCGGGAGCCACCGGCTGGGCCGGGCGCGGGCGGTGCTGCGGGCGGCGCGGGGGCGGCGGGCGCCTGCGCGGGCGGGGCGCTCTGCGCCACCGGTGTCACCACCGGCTCGGCCGCCGGCGGCGCAGCCGGAGCGGCCGCGACCTTCTTGGCGGCGGCCCTGGTCGTCTTCTTCGCAGCGGGCTTGGCGTCCGGGAACGCCTCGCGCAGCTTGCGTGCGACCGGCGCCTCGACCGTCGACGAGGCGGTCTTGACGTACTCACCCATCGAGGTGAGCTTTTCGATCGCTTCCTTGCTGCTGATCCCGATCTCTTTGGCGAGAGCGGATACGCGGGTCTTGCCTGGCACGTGTCTCCTTCGCAAAGGGCCGTGCGGCAACCCGCTCGGCCCGGCTAGGCGGTGGACTTACTCATCGCTGGCGCTTCATCGAGTGCCCATTGCTCGTCATCTCCTGCGGGGTTCCGCTGGTGTTGTGAATGTCGTGCGGCCGTGCTGCCGGTGCTGCCACCCACTCCAGCACCGGCGTCGGGTCGACCTCGGGCACCCGTAGTGCCCGAGCGAAGGCCCGGCGTCGCTGCGCGAGCGACACACAACCGGGATCAGGATGCAGCCAAGCACCCCGGCCCGGCAGGCGCCGGCGCGGGTCCGGGACGACAGGCAGGGCCGCCGGCCGTCCGACTTCATCGGACGACTCGAGGTGTTCGGCCCCGCCGGCCGCGTCCGGCGTCGCGACGACGCGGAGCAGCGCGGTGACCGGAGACTGTTGACGGCAGCCGATGCAGGTGCGGACGGGGCCGAAGGGCCCCGGACACGAGGTGTCGGATGCCGCCGATGGACTCGCGGCCATGGAGGAGTCTACCCCCCGGCGGCCGGGGTTGCCGATTCGCCCGCAGGCGGCGCGCTGGTCTCGGCGTCGCTGTGGATGTCGATGCGGTGCCCGGTGAGCCGTGCCGCCAGCCGCGCATTCTGCCCCTCGCGGCCGATCGCCAGCGACAGCTGGAAATCCGGGACCACCACCCGCACCGCGATGCTCCCCGGCGCCCCGGGCGGCCCGGCGGCGTGCCCGCCGTCCACGACGACGGACTCGACGATGTTGGCCGGCGACAGCGCGTTGCCGACGTAGGTGGCCGGGTCCGCCGCCCAGTCGATGATGTCGATCTTCTCGCCGTGCAGCTCGGCGACGACGTTGCGCACCCGCTGGCCCATCGGCCCGATGCACGCGCCCTTGGCGTTCAGCCCGTCGACGGTGCTGCGCACGGCCACCTTCGACCGGTGCCCGGCCTCCCGGGCGACGGCGACGATCTCGACGCTGCCGTCGGCGATCTCCGGCACCTCGAGTGCGAACAGCCGCTTGACGAGGTTCGGGTGGGTGCGGCTGATCGTCACCTGCGGTCCGCGCATGCCGCGCGAGACCCCGACGACGTACGCGCGCACCCGGGTGCCGTGCGAGTAGTCCTCGCCGGGCACCTGCTCGGACTGCGGCAACAACGCCTCGACCTTGCCGAGGTCGACGAGCACCAGCCCGCGTTGCGCCGCCTGGTGGTCGGCCTGCACGACGCCGGTGACGATGTCCCCTTCGCGACCGGAGAACTCGCCGAAGGTCACGTCGTGCTCGGCGTCGCGCAAACGCTGCAGGATCACCTGGCGCGCGGTCATGGCGGCGACCCGGCCGAAGTCGGTGGGCGTGTCGTCGTACTCCTCGGCCACCGAGCCGTCGGCGGCGAGGTCCTGCGCCCAGACCACGACCTCGCCGGTCTTGCGGTCGATCTCGACGCGGGCGTGCGGCATCGAGTGCGCGGTGTGCTTGTAGGCGCTGAGCAGCGCGGTCTCCAGCGCATCGACAAGGGCCTCGAAAGAGATCTCCTTCTCGCGCTCGATGCTGCGCAGTGCCGCGAGGTCGACGGCGACCATCGCTATCCCTCCTCCGGCCGGTTGAACTCGATCTGCACCTTGCCGCGCCCGAGCGCGGACCATGCGACGCTGCGCCGCTTGCCGTCGACGTCGAGGGTCACACCGTCGTCGTCGGCGCCGGTGACGCGTCCGGTCACCGGGAATCCGTCGACCTCGGTGCTGACCAGTCGACCCCGGGCGCGCCGCCAGTGCCGTGGCTGGGTCAGCGGCCGGTCGACGCCGGGCGAGCTCACCTCGAGGACGTAACTGCCGGCCAGCGGGCGGGCGTCAGCGGTGTCGAAGCTGTCGTCGTCCAGGGCGTCGCTGATCACCCGGCTGACCACGGCGACGGCGTCGAGATCGATGCCGTCGTCGGCATCGACGACGACCCGGACCATGCTGCGCCGACCGGCTGCACTGACGGTGACGTCCTCGAGGTCGTAACCCGCCTCGTCGACCAGCGGGGTGAGCAACGCCAGCAGATGTTCGCGCGCCTTCGCCGCGGTCGCTCCCGACCCGGTCGACCGGCCGGACGACGGGTTCGGCACCGGCGGCATGAGTGGCGCTCCCTGGGGGTCGATCGGCGTGCAGTTGTGGACGGCCAGCGTATCCGGTCTGTCAGACTTGCCGCGCCATGAGTGATCGCGCGGACCGGGGCCTGCACCGCTCCCCGGCCGGGAGCGGTGGACCGGTGCGCACGCGGCGATGGTTCCTCGGCGGCGGCGTCGCCGCGGTGCTGGGCGCCGGCGGCGGGGTGGTGGCCGGGCTGGCGCACCGGTCGCCGCGCGCCGCACCGCCGGCCGCCCCGCCGAGCGTTCTGGTCGCTGCGCTGGCGGCCGAGAACGCGTTGGTCCGCGACCTGGACGCCACCACCGGTGGGGATGCGACGGTGCGCCGGATCATCGCGTCCGCGCGGGCAGATCACGCGGCGCATGCGCAGGCGCTGCGAGGTCTGCTCGCCGCCCACCCGCACGCCGCGAGCACGGCGTCGACGTCGACGGCGCCGGCCCCCCGCGGCACGGCGCGCACGCGCGCCCAGTTGCGCGCCGCCGAGCTGCACGCGGCGGCACAGGCGGGCGCGCGCGCCGCTGCGGCACGCGGCGAGGTCGCCGCGCTGCTGGCGTCGATCGCCGCGTGCGAGGCGACGCACGCGGAGCTGTTGTCATGAGCGTGCTGACCGCGGCGTGGCAGGCGGCGCTGGCCGCCGAGCACCAGGCCGTGTTCGGGTACCCGCTGCTCGGCCCGCGGCTGAGCACCGCCGATCAGTCCCTGGCGTACGCCGACGCCGGCGCCCACGAGACGCTGCGCGACGCCACCGCGGCCGCGCTGAGCACCGCCGGGCAGACCCCGGTGGCACCGCTGGCCGACTACCCGGCGCTGTACCCGGTGCCCGACGCGACGGCGGCGCGCCGCTTGGCGGTGCGCCTCGAGGACGACTGCGCGCAGGCCTGGCGCTACCTCTACCTGCAGGCTGCGTCGGCGACCGGGACCACTGCGCGCCGGCTGCGCACCAGTGCACAGGCCGGCCTCACCGCCAGCGCGGTACGCGCGGCGCGGTGGCGGGCACGCCTCGACCCGCGGCAGGCGACCGAGCCGTTTCCCGGCACCGAGCCGCAGTGATCATCGCGCCCGTGGACCCGGCCGGCCGGGTCTACGGGCGCGATGATCAATGGCGTAGCGCGACTCGCGCGAAACTCCTCAGCGCCAGGCGTCGACTACCGCAACCAGGTCGGCCAACTCGCTGATGACGGCGTCGGCCTCGCCCTCGACCGGCCCCTTCTGCACCTCGGGGATGTCGCTGTGCGGCAGCAGGACCGCGCGCAGGCCGGCGGACTTCGCCCCGTGGATGTCGTCGAACGGCCGGTCGCCCACGAACACCGCCGCGTCCGGCTCGCGCACCCCCACCGCGTCGAGCGCCGCGCGGAACGCCTCCGGGTGGGGCTTGGTCCACGGGATCTCCGAGCTGTACACCGCGCCGTCGATGCGCTCGAGCACGCCGTCGCGGGCGAAGATCCGTTCGTGGTCGGCCCGGGACCAGACGGTGTTGGACAGCACGCCGATCCTGAGCCCGCGCTCGCGCAGCGCGTCGAACAGCGCCGGGACCTGCGGGTCGAGGTAGGTGTGCGGTTGCCACCAGTCGTGGAACGCGGCGTGCATGTCGGGCGTCGGCGTGACCCCTGCGGCCGCGAAGATCTCGGCCATGGTGCCGCTGCGGTGCTGGTCGCGCGAGCGCACCCAGATCTCCTGCTCCGCGGCCAGCAGCCGGTCCGCGGTCTCGTCGTCACCCACCGCGGCGATCCACGCTGCCCGCGGCTCGACGGTGTGCCAGGGCGTCAGCGTGCCGCCCCAGTCGAAGATCACTGCCTGCAGACTCACGCATCGCAGCCTACGAACCCCCTACGACGCGGTAGCGCCGCGCGGGGTCAGAACAGGACGGTCGACAGGTCCGCGACGTGGTCCATGCCCAGCGTCTCGTACATGCGCACGGCGCCCACGTTGTAGTCGTTGACGTAGAGGCTGACGGTCGGTGCGAGCGTCAGCCCGTGCCGCAGCACGCCGGCCATCGCGGCGGTGCCGATGCCGCGCCCGCGCGCGTCCGGACGCACCCACACGCCCTGCACCTGGCAGGTGTTCGGCGTGACGGCACCGATGTCGGCCTTGAACACCACACCGTCGGCATCGAGGATCGCCAGGGCGCGGCGCTCACGCAGCAGCCCGGCGACGCGGGCGCGGTAGTCGCCACCGTCGCCGTGCAGCGGCGATGCGCCCAGCTCCTCGGTGAACATCGCGACGGCGGCCGGCAGATACGCGGGCAGGGCTTCGACGGGCGCGACGTGCAGCCGCGGATCTCCCGCCGGCAGTGCGTCGGCCGCAGCCGAACCGGCCGCCACGGTCAGCAGCAGTTGACGGTCGCGTACGGCCCGCGCCGGGCCCCATGCCTGCGAGAGCTCCTGCCAGAACACCCGGACCGCGTCGGCTCGCCCGACGAACGACGAGCACGGCCGCGCGCGATCGGCGAGGCGACGCGCGAGCAGCCGCCAATGGCTGTCGTCGCCGCCCACCGGAAGCAGGTTGCCGCCGGCGAAGACCGCTGCTGCCAAGGCGCCGTCGCCGTCGCGCACGCCCAGTAACTCGCCGCCGAAACGTCGGCGTTCGAAGGTGTGCAATGCCTGCACCCGCGACGCCAGGACGGCGTTGACGATCGGGTCGCGGCCGAGCAGGTCGACCATCGCGGGGCGGTCCTCGTCGCCGAGCGGCTCGACCCGGCGGGCCGGCGCATCGTCGTCGCGGCGCAGCAACGAACTCACGATGGTGACGCTACCGTCGGCGCCCGTTCGCCTGGACAGCGTGATACTGGTCCGCGATGACCGCCACCCACCCTGCGCGGCACCTACTGCGCGCACGTGATCTGGCCGACGCCCGCTACGCAGACCGATTGCGCGTCGTCGACCTGGCCCGGGCTGCCGGGCTGTCCCCGGCGCATTTCAGCCGCGAGTTCCGCCGGGCGTTCGGGCAACCGCCGCACGCTTACCTGCTGACCCGGCGCCTCGAGCGCGCCGCGTCGCTGTTGCGCCGCACCGACCGCAGCGTCGCCGACATCTGCATGCTCGTGGGACTGAGCAGCGTCGGCTCGTTCACCTCGTCGTTCGCCCGGCAGTTCGGCACGACGCCGCTGGCCTACCGGGAAGCATCTGCGCCGGCCGCGGACTGGGCGCTGATCCCGGCGTGCGTCGTGCACTTCCACGCCCGCCCGCAACACCGCACGTTTCGAGAAGACGGCCGCTCGAACTGATCACTAACGTCGCGTCATCGGTCGCTGGGCAGCGAACGAATCGACGAGAGGACGACGATGATCACCATCGGCACGGCACAGCTGTGGGTACACGACCAGGACGAGGCTCTCGCCTTCTACACCGATCAGGTCGGGCTCGAAGTGCGAGCCGACATCACGGTGGCGGAGATGGGCAACTTCCGGTGGCTCACCGTGGGGGCCCCGACCCAGCCGGACATGGCTCTGGTCCTGATGGCCATACCCGGTCCCCCGCAGTTCGACGCGCAGACCTCGGCGGAGATCCATGCCCTGACGGCGAAGGGCGGAACCGGCACGGTGTTCCTCGTGACCGACGACTGCCGCAAGTCCTACGAGGAGATGTCGGGGCGCGGCGTCGAGTTCGTCGAAGTGCCCGAGGACCGTCCGTACGGGATCGATGCCTCGTTCCGCGACCCGTCCGGCAACAACGTGCGCCTGACGCAGGTCCGCGACATGACCTGATGCCGGCCACGCCCCACCGCCCGCCGCGCGCTCGGGTCAGGCGCCGCGCCCGGTCTCGGCCTGCAGCCGGTCGATCTCCTCGCTGGCCTGCGCCTTGGACAGCTCGTCCTTGGGTTGCTCGCCGGCCTCCTGGGACAGCGTGTTCAGGTAGGACTGCTGCGGCCCGGTCATCGGCTCGTCGCCGGTCACCCACTGCTCGGTCGGCTTGTCGGCCTGCGGGGTCACGTCATCGGTGTCAGCCACGGCTGGCTCCTGTCGTCATCGAATGTATGTTCGATGAACAGGTACCCGGACGCTACGGCCGGCAAACCGGTGGCCCGTCAGCTGATGGACACCGTGGGCGCGCCGGTCGGCGCCTCGCCCATCTCCTCGGCCATGCGCAGGGCTTCCTCGATCAATGTCTCGACGATCTGCGACTCCGGCACGGTCTTCACGACCTCGCCCTTGACGAAGATCTGGCCCTTGCCGTTGCCCGAGGCGACGCCGAGGTCGGCCTCGCGGGCCTCCCCCGGGCCGTTCACGACGCAGCCCATGACCGCGACCCGCAACGGCACCTCGATGCCCTCGAGCCCCGCGGTGACCTTGTCGGCGAGCGTGTAAACGTCCACCTGCGCACGCCCGCACGACGGGCAGGACACGATCTCCAGGCGACGCTGGCGCAGGTTGAGCGACTCGAGGATCGACAGCCCGACCTTGACCTCCTCGACCGGCGGCGCGGACAGGGACACGCGGATGGTGTCGCCGATGCCCCGGCTGAGCAGCGCGCCGAACGCGACCGAGGACTTGATCGTGCCCTGGAACGCCGGGCCGGCCTCGGTGACGCCCAGGTGCAGCGGGTAGTCGCACTGCTGCGCGAGCAACTCGTACGCGCGCACCATGATCACCGGGTCGTTGTGCTTCACCGAGATCTTGAAGTCGCGGAAGCCGTGCTCCTCGAACAGCGAGGCCTCCCACAGGGCGGACTCCACGAGCGCCTCGGGCGTCGCCCGGCCGTACTTCTCGAGCAGCCGCTTGTCGAGCGAGCCGGCGTTGACGCCGATGCGGATGGACACGCCCGCGTCGGCGGCCGCGCGGGCGATCGCCCCGACCTGGTCGTCGAACTTCTTGATGTTGCCCGGGTTGACGCGCACCGCCGCGCATCCGGCGTCGATGGCGGCGAAGACGTACTTGGGCTGGAAGTGGATGTCGGCGATGACCGGGATCTGCGACTTGCGCGCGATCGCCGGCAGTGCCTCGGCGTCGTCGGCCGACGGGCAGGCGACCCGCACGATGTCGCACCCTGCGGCCGTCAGCTCGGCGATCTGCTGCAACGTGGAATTGACGTCCGCGGTGAGCGTCGTCGTCATCGACTGCACCGAGACCGGGGCGTCGCCGCCGACGGCGACGCTGCCGACCTTGATCTGGCGCGACTTGCGCCGCGGCGCGAGGACCGGCGGCGGGGGGGCTGGCATTCCGAGACTGACTGTCATGACTCCATCATCCGCCTAGGGGATTGATCGGTTTCACGATGTCCGCGTAGAGCGTCAACACCGTGAGCAACACCAGCACCGATGCGACGGCGTACATGATCGGCAGCATCTGCGCGGTGTCGACGAAGATCTGCGGGCGCGCCGCGCGCACCGGGCGCCCGGACGCGTCCAGCGCCGCCGGGTCGGGGACGTCGGTCAGGCCGTCGGCACGCCGGGCCGGCAGCCCGCGACGCATCCGCAGCCGCGCCCGACCGCGCTTGGCTGCCTCGACGAGCGCACCGGCCACGTGACCGCCGTCGAGCGGCAGCAGCGGCAGCAGGTTGAAGAAGAACAGCAGCAGGTTGACGCTGGCGAGCAGGCTGACGAGCGTGAACAACTTGTCCTTGGCCGTCAGGTACTTGCTGCGCGCGTAGTCACCGGAGATCCGGCCGATGCCCACCACCCCGACGGCGCCGTTCTGGTCGCGCTTGGCGCCCTCGAACACGGTGCGGTACAGACTGGCGATCTTGTGCGGGTAGGAGCCGATGGCGTCGACGCCGACGCGCAGCTGGCGGCCGATCTCGCCGGGCACCTGGGTGACGCCGAGCGTCGCGTAGTAGTGGTAGTTGGCCGGCGAGAGCCCGACGTACCCCGCGGTGGTCGGCTTCTTGTCGGTGGCCTCCGGATAGAAGGTGGTCTTGACCGGCGTGATGTCCACCGGCACGTCCTTGCCCGCGCGCCGCACGACCAGGTGCAGTGTCACCCCGGCAGCGTCGCGGATGCGCGGCGTGAGCTCGTCCCACGACGTGACCGGCGTGCCGTTGATCGACTCGATCTGGTCACCGATCTTGAGCGACGTGTACGCGGGCGTGGGCTTCGTGGCCGCGGTGCACTTCTGGCTCCTCGCCGTCGCTGCCTGCGATCCGGCGGGGGCGTAACACCGCGAGATCGCCCCGACCGTGGTGGTCGGCCTGTCGTGCGGCGTGCCGAGCGTCATGACGATGATGACCGTCAGCACCACGTAGATCAGCAGGTTCATGCACGGGCCGCCGAGCATGACGATCATCTTCTTGCCCGGCGTGAGCCGGTAGAACTCGCGGTCCTGGTCGCCGGGTGAGACCTCCGAGCGGCTGACCCGGCGGAAGTCCTCGATCGCCGTCGCCATGCGGCGCGGCCAACGCGAGCGGGACCCGTCGGCGCGCGGCGGGACCATGCCGATCATGCGGATGTAGCCGCCGACCGGGATCGCCTTGACGCCGTACTCGGTGTCGCCGCGCCTGCGGGACCACAGGGTCGGGCCGAAGCCGACCATGTACTGCGTCACCTTCACGCCGAACTTCTTGGCCGGCAGCATGTGCCCGACCTCGTGCAGGGCGATCGACGCGAGCAGGCCGAACGCGAAGATCAGCACGCCGAGCGTGTAGAGCAGCCAGGGCGGCATGCGTCCCTCCTTCGGTCCCCGCGGTGTCGGTCGGGTCGAACGGGGCGGGGCTAGCCCGGGAGCGCCGGGTCGTCGCCGGCCGCGCGTGCGCTGAGCTGACGTGCCCGGTTACGCGCCCAGGCGTCCGCCTGTTCGACGACGTCGACGGTACCCGGATCGCCTGTGGCCGCGTGGTGTTTGCTCAGCCACTCGTCGAGCACCGCGCCGACGGTGTCCACGATGTCCGGGAAGGCCACGGTGCGCTCGTGGAAGGCGTCGACCAGCACCTCGTTGGCGGCGTTGTAGACCGCCGGCGCGCAGCCGCCCGCGGTGCCGGCCCGGCGCGCGAGCAGGACGGCGGGAAAGGCGTCGTCGTCGAGCGGTTCGAAGGTCCACTGCTGCGCGGCGGTCCAGTCGATCGGCGCAGCGGCACCGGGCACCCGCTCGGGCCAGCCGAGCGCCAGCGAGATGGTCAGCCGCATGTCCGGCGGCGAGGCCTGCGCCAGCGTCGAGCCGTCGGTGAATTCGACCATCGAGTGCACGATCGATTGCGGGTGCACGACCACGTCGATGCGGTCGTAGCCGATGTCGAACAGCAGGTGCGCCTCGATGACCTCGAGGCCCTTGTTCACGAGCGTGGCCGAGTTGGTGGTGATCAGCTTGCCCATGTCCCAGGTGGGGTGCGCGAGTGCCTGCTGCGGGGTCACGTCGGCGAGCTCGGCCCGCGCTGCGTCCGCGGAAGGGCCCGCCGCTGGCGGTGACCAGCAGCCGGCGCACCTCGCCGTGGGTGCCCGCCCGCAGGCATTGCGCCAGCGCCGAGTGCTCGGAATCGACCGGTCGCAGCTGATCGGGACCTGCGAGCCGGGTGACGAGCGGGCCCCCCGCTACCAGCGACTCCTTGTTCGCCAGCGCCACCGCCCTGCCTGCCAGCAGCGCCGCGACGGTCGCGCGCAGGCCCTGCGCACCCGCGACGGCGTTCAGCACGACGTCGCAGCCGAGCGCCGCGAGTTCGGTGGTCGCGCCGTCGCCGACGTGGATGCTGGGCTGCGCGACGTCGCCCGGCCACACCTTCGCCAGCTGCTCACGAAGGTCGTCGGCTCGGTCCGCCCGGCTGACACCGACCGCGGACACCCGTAGCCGCGCGGCCTGCTCGGCGAGCAGGGCGACATCGCTGCCGCCCGCGCCGATCGCGGTCACCCGGAAGCGCTCCGGTGCGGCGGTGACGACGTCGACGGTCTGCGTGCCGATCGAGCCGGTGGAGCCCAGCAGGACGACGTCGCGACGATCAGGCACGAGAGCCAGTATCCCCGCGCCGGTTGCTGCGACGGGTCAGGCCGTGCACCGCCTGCGCGGCGACACGCCGCCGCCGTCCTGCGTGCGGTTCACGGCCCGACGCGGAGCCGTCGAGGCGCAGCGCCAGCACCACCACCAGCGGCCACAGCGCCTGCTGCGCGACCACGAGGCGCTCGGCCACTCCGGCGGGCCCGTCGTGCGGTGTCAGCACGAACCAGACCAGCAGGGCGGCGGACACCGCCGTCACTGCCACGCCGACCACCGGCGTGAGCACAACCGGGGGGTTGAAGGTCGGTCGCCGGAGCAGCGTGCTGGCGGGCCACAGGGCGAGCAACACGAAGCCGACCGTGGCCAGCGCGATGTGCGGCGCCGACGAACCGCGGTCCGGTTGGGCGAACGCCGCGACGCCGAGTGTCGCCAGCCCGGCCGTGCCCAGCACCGCGCGGCTGGTGTGCGTCAGGGCGCGCAGGCCGGCCGCGGTGACCAAATGCGCGACGCCGAGCAGGGCCAGCCCGGCGGTCATGATCAGGCGGTGCGCGGCGCCGTGCCGCGCCAGCGCGCTGATCGTGTCGTGCACCGCGTCGTAACCGGCAGGCTGCACGGCCGCGGCGACGGTCCACGCGCCGACCACGACCACGGGTGCGGCGATCGCGGACACCACCGCCCACCAGGGCGGTGTGCGCCGGGCGGCAGCCATCACGTCGACCGGTGAAACGGTCAACGACCGAGCAGCCGGTCCACCTCGGCGACGTAGCGGGTCTTGGCGTCGTCGCGCGACGTACCGCTGAGCTTCGTCCAGGCCTCGTACTTCGCCCTGCCGACGAGATCGAACCGCCCTGGCTTCTTGGCCGACGACGAGTCGCCGGCGGTGGCCTGCTTGAACAGGGCATAGAGGGTGAGCAGGTCGTCGTTGCTCGGCTTGCTGCTCAGCGTCTTGACGTCGCTCTGCGCCTGCTCGAACCGGGTGTCCAGATCGGTCAACGCCGTCAGCCTCCTCGGGCCAGGATCGTGCGCCGGGTGGTGCGGCATTCGGGGCCGCTGCGTCACGGTAGCCCGGCCGCCCCGCCGTCCAGGCTGTGCGGGCCGAGGTCGGTGACGGTGCGGTGGCCGCTCAACGCGAGCGCGAGGTCGAAGTCGGTGAGCAGGCACCGCAGCACGTGCCGCACGCCCGCGTACCCGCCCAGTCCGAGGCCGTAGGCCCACGGGCGGCCGACGACGGCGGCGCCCGCGCCGAGAGCCACCGCCTTGAGCACGTCGGCACCGGTGCGCACGCCGGAGTCGAAGAGGATCTCGACCTGGCCGCCGACCGCCTCGACGACCCCCGGAAGCGCATCCAACGAGGCGACGGCGCCGTCGACCTGCCGGCCGCCGTGATTCGACACGACGATGCCCTCGACACCCGCGTCGACGGCGCGCCGGGCGTCGTCGGGATGCTGGATGCCCTTGAGCACGATCGGCCCGGGCCATTGGTCGCGGATCGCCGCGAGCTCGTCCCACGTGTGGTCGGTGCCGGTGAACATCGGCCGCCAGGTCGCGAAGGCGGCGGCGAGATCCTCTTCCGGAGGCGTGGCCAGGCAGGCGCGGAAGGCAGGGTCGCTGAAGAAGTTCGCGAGGCCGTCCCCGGCCTGGAAGGGCAGGTAGCCGTTGTCCAGGTCGCGCGGGCGCCAGCCCAGCGACCACAGGTCGAGCGTGATGACCAGCGCGGAGTAGCCCGCCGCGGCAGCGCGGGACAGGAAGCTTGCCAGCACGTCCGGGTCGTTGGGCCAGTACAGCTGGAACCAGCGCACGCCGTCGCCGTTCGCGGCGGCGACGTCCTCCAGGGTCTGGGACGACAGCGTGGACAAGATCATCGGCACAACCGAGCTCGCCGGCCGCGCGGGCCAGGGCGAGCTCGCCGTCGCGGATGCAGGATGCCCTGCGCGGCCACCGGGGCGGTGACACCGGGGCCGCCGCGGCGGCGCCCAGCACCGTGGTCCCGGAGGTGCGGTCGGTGGCGCCGGTCAGCATCCGCGGCACGATGCGCCACCGGTCGAAGGCCGCGCGGTTGGCCCGTGCGGTCGCTCCCGACCCGGCCGAGCCTGCGACGTAGTCGAACGGCACCCGCGGCATGCGCGCGGCCGCGGCGTCCTCGAGCGCGGTGAGATCCGTCGGGAACACGGGGAGCTCGCCGCCCGCGCCACGGTCGTAGATCTCCGTGGCGTAGGACGGGGTGGCCGGCACGCTCATGCCCGTCAACGTGCCCAGGGCGCCGAGCGGTGAATCGCGGCGGTCCTCAGCCGAGGATGTCCTTGCCCCACCAGTCGCCGGCCTCGCGCAGGCCGGGCGGCACCGCGAACAGCGCGCTGCTGGTGTGCTGGATGTACTCGTTGAGCGCGTCGTGACTGCCGAGCTTGCGCTGGATCGGCACGAACTGCGTGCGCGGGTCCTTCTGGAAGGCGATGAAGAACAGGCCGGCGTCCAGCAAACCGGTCTGCGGGTCGATGCCGTCGGTGAACGAGTAGCCGCGGCGCAGCAGCTTGTGCCCGCCGTTGGTGCTCGGCGCGGCCAGCCGGATGTGCGCGTTGACCGGGATCACCGGGGTGCCGTGCCGAACCTCATCGAGGTCCACGGTGTCGAACTCGTGCTTGCCGGTCAGCGGCGCGCCGGACGTCTTGTACCGGCCGATCACGTTCTCCTGATCGGACAGCCGGTCGGTGTCCCACGACTCGATGAGCATGCGGATGCGCCGCGTGACCAGGTAGCTGCCGCCGGACATCCAGGGCTGGTCGGTCTCGGCGCCCACCCACACCTGGTCGTCGAAGTCGCGCTGGTCCTGGTTCTTGATGTTGTTCGTGCCGTCCTTGAAGCCGAGCAGGTTGCGTTCGGTCTGCTGCTGCGTCGAGGTGGACGACGTGCGGCCGAAGCCGAGCTGCGACCACTTCATCACCGCGACGCCGCGCGCGAGCCGCGCGAAGTTGCGGATGACGTGGAACGCGACCGTCGGATCGTCCGCGCAGGCCTGCACGCCCAGGTCACCACCGCTGAGCTGCGGCTGCAACGCGTCGCCGGGCAGCGCCGGGATGTCGGCGAGCGCGGCCGGCCGCTTGCCGGCGAGGCCGAAGCGGTCGTCGAACAACGACGGCCCGAACCCGACCGTGACGGTCAGCCGCGAAGCGCCGAGACCGACGGCCTCGCCCGTGTCGATCGGCGGGGCCTCGGGGGCCGTCTGCACGGCACCGATCTGCAGCCCCTTCGTCATCTGCGCGGCGGCCGCGGCCCACGTGCCCAGCAACGTCGCGAGTTGCTGGCGGTCGGTGGTCGTAACGGTGAACGCCGCGAAGGCGAGGCGGTCCTGCGCGGGGGTGGCGATGCCGGCCTGGTGCGCACCGTAGAACGGAACGACCGACGGCGTGCCCGCCGCGGCCCGGTGTTCCGGCTCGGTCGCGCGGGCGACGCCGAAGCCGGCCCCGCCCGCGGCCAGCGCGCCGGCGGTGCCCAGCGCGCCGCCGAGGAATCTGCGTCGAGACGTGCCTTCAGCCATACGCGGCCGAACCCTCCTTGTCTCGCTGCTGCGCGGTGCCGGCGGCAACGGTCGCCGGCACCGCAGTCCGGAGGCCGCTCACGCGTTCGCGACCTTGCTGGCCACCTGGACAGCGGCTCCTGCACGGCCTTCACGGCTGCGGCCAGCGCCCGCTTGTCGGCGCTCGTCAGCTGCGTGTACAGCCGGAAACCCGACGCGTTGGACGTCGTGCGGTACTTGTCGACGAGGTTGTCGAGTGCCTGGAACTGCGCGGCGATCTGCTTCGTCAGCACCGGGTCCATCCTGGCCAGCGCCGGCTGCAGCTGTGCGAACGCCTGCTCGGCGCCCTCGTCGTTGTTGGCGAAGTCGAGCAGGTCGATGTGCGAGTACCGCTCCTCCTCACCGGTGATCTTCGTGCTCGCGACCTCGTCGAGCAGCTCCTGCGCGCCGTTGGCGAGCTCTGTCGGCTTGTAGGACAGACCCTTCGTCAGCTTCTGCAGCCGCGACACGTCGGCCACCAGCTCGGCGCCGTACCGGCTCGTGCCCTTGAGCGTCTTCTGCTGGAACAGGGCCATCTCGATGCGGTGGAAACCGCGCCATTGCGCGGCCGGCACGTTGTTGGCGCGCGCGTCGATGTCGTTGTCGATGTTGTCCGTGCCGACGACGAACGACTCGGCGACCGGCTCGATGCGCTCGTAGTAGGGACGCGCCTTCATGTACGCGTTCTGCGCCGCTGTGAGGTCGGTGCCGTGACAGCGTGGCGTCGAGCTGCTTGCGTGCTGGTCACCAGTCCGGCGACCTGCGTGTCGACGTAGACCGCGTATCCCGTCGGTGGCCTGCTCGCAGCATCGCTGCGGTGCTCGCGTCGGCGGCGCCGGCGCCTTGCCGGTGACCTTGATCGGTGGTGCTGTTCCGGCGTCGCGCCGGGGCAGTACAGCGTGTAGCGTGCCGGCCGGCGACGTTGACCGCGAACTGCGCCGGCGAAGCCCGGCGGCAGGTTCTCCTTCTCGCCGACGATGCGCTCGCCGCCGAGCAGCTCGATCTCGCTGACCGCGGTGGCGTCCTTGTTCGCGATCTTGAAGGTCATGCCGCCGGCCGGGAAGGTCGTGCTGGTCCGGCGTCGCAGCCCTTGGCCGCCGTGATCGTCACCGTGGCGACGTGCGGGTCGCCGGCCGCCGGCACCGGACGGCCGCGCCCGCGGTCGTGCTGCTGGTCACGCGGACGAGCACGCGGCAGGCCAGCGACGCGTGGTCGCGAGGGCACCGGCGGCGAGCAGGGCGACGGGCGGCGGCAGGACATCGGCGGCGATCTCCGCAGGTCGGCGGAAGTTAGGCGAGCCTAACCTAACTGCCGGACGAGCGCTCCGGCCGGACGCCGCGGCGCGGTGCGGGTTCGGCGCTGCGCCGCCGGGCGACGAGGAGGCGAAGGACGCAGCGACCAGCAGCGCCAGGCCGGCGAGCACCACGAAGCACGCGGCGAGCGTGCGCACCGTGGACCGGGCGTCCAACGTGGAGCGCGCGTCGCGGGCGGCCGCGACGGCTGCCGCGGACGTCGCGGCCGGCAACGTCGCGCTCGCCCGGGCGTACGGCTGGTCCAGCGCGATCGCCCGGGTACCGCTGTGCACGGTGAGCGGCGATGCGCTCGGTCCAGGCGAGGTCGATCACCCGGTCGGTGCGGGTGTCGAGCCAGACGGTGAGCGTGTCGTGTCGCCTGGTAGGTCGCGCCCAGCGGAGCCGGACCGCCCCGGGCGGCGGCGAGCCCGATCGGCAGCCGGCCGCCGTTGAGCTGGGCGACCCGGTCGAGGGTCAACGCGGGACGGCAGGCCACCGGTGGGCGACGATGACGCGGCCGGTCAGCACCTCGGCCGCTATCCCGCCATGCCGGGCGTTGCCGCTCGGACGTCAGCCGCAGATCGCGCGGCGGCGCCCCGGCGTGCTCCACGGGGCGCTGCACCTGGGTGCGCACCGTGGCTCCCGCATCGTCGCGCGCAACGACGCGGGCGGTGACCGCACCGGCCGAGGTGACCGGCCGCGAGCGCGGCGCCGCGGGAGCCAGGACGGACAGCAGCACCGCAGCGACGGCGGCGACCGCGGCCACGCCGAGGGCAGCGACCGCGGGCCAGCGCACGGGCGGGCACCGACCTGCCGGGCGGCCACGCGACGTACAGCCCGACCGGGATCAGGTAGACCAGCCAGCCGACGACCTCGATCACGACCGGGTGGGCCTGGATGCCGAGCATGCCGGTGAGCAGCGACGCCTGGACGCGTGCCCGGCCGCACGAGCCAGGACAGGTCGACCGTGCCGCCCTGGCCGACGTCGAGCCAGCCGGCCTCGTGCGCGGTGTGCAGCGCGTTGACCACGAGCCCGGCGGCGACGAGCACGAGGACCAGGCCGGTGGCGCGGAAGAACTTCGACAGGTTGAGTCGCACGCCGCCGCGGTAGATGCCGTAGCCGAGGCCGACCGCGACGCAGCGATGCCGAGCAGTCGCGCCCGACGCCGGCCGCGGAGCCGCTGCCGCTCTCGTTGAACGCGGCGAGCAGGAAGACGACGGTCTCGAGGCCCTCGCGGATGACGGCGAGGAAGGCCATCAGCACCATCGCCCGGCCGGCGCTGCGGCCGGCCGGTCATCGCGTCGGCGGCCATGCCCTCGAGCTGGCCCTTGAGCTTGCGCGAGTTGCGGCGCATCCAGACGACCATGTACGTGACCATGCCGACGGCGAGCGCGCCGATGACGGTCTCGAGGCCCTCCTGCTGGCGCTGCGGCAGGTTCGCGCGAGTAGAGCTGCAGGGCGACGCCGGCAGCCGACGCACAGCACGATGGCCGCGGCGACGCCGATCAGCACCCAGCGCAGCAGGTCGCGGCGGCCCTGCTTGCGCAGGAACGCGGCGATGATGCCGACGATCAGCGCCGCCTCGAGACCTTCGCGCAGCCCGATGACGAAGGTGGGCAGCATCGCGTCGTCCTCTCGTCGCGAGCACGGGTGGCACAGTGCTGCCTTAGGTAAGGCAAGCCTTCCTTCGGAGCGTAAACCGACCGCCTGCGGGTCGGACAAGGCGTGGCGGGCCTGTCGTCACAGCTACCGTGAGCCCGTGCGGATCGACCTCAACGCCGACCTCGGCGAGGGCTTCGGCGTCTGGCGGCTCGGCGACGACGACGCGCTGCTCGACGTCGTCACCAGCGCGAACGTCGCCTGCGGCTTCCACGCCGGCGACCCGGTCACCATGCGCCGGGTGTGCGACGCGGCGGCCGCGCGCGGCGTCGCGATCGGCGCGCAGGTCGGCTACCGCGACCTCGCCGGGTTCGGCCGCCGGCGCATCGACGTCGCACCCGGACGAGCTGGCCGCCGACGTGCTCTACCAGCTCGGCGCGCTGGACGCCTGCGCCCGCGCGGCCGGCACCCGGGTGCGCTACGTCAAGCCGCACGGCGCGCTGTACAACACCGCCGCCGACGACGCCGGTGCAGGCCGCGGCGGTCGTCGCGGCGGTGCGGCCTACGACGCGACGCTGCCGTTGCTCGGCGCTGCCGGGCTCGGCGATGGACACGCGCCGCGCGCGACGGCCGGGCTGCCGTTCGTCGCCGAGGCGTTCGCCGACCGCGCCTACCGCGCCGACGGCCGGCTCGTCCCGCGCGGCGAGCCGCGGCGCGGTGCTCGACGACCCGACGAGGTCGTGGCCCGCGCCGTCACGCTCGCGCTGCACCAGCGGGTGACCGCGGTCGACGGCACGCGAGTTCGCGGTCGACGCCGCGCTCGCTGTGCGTGCACGGCGACACGCCCGGCGCGGTGCACCTCGCCAGGCGAGATCCGCGCGCACGCTGGCCGACGCCGGGGTCGACGCTCGCGCCGTTCGCGTCTGAGTGCATGCGCCTGCTGCCTTGCGGCGACGCGACGCCGTGCTCGTCGAGCCCGACGACCCGGCGCGGGTCCTGGCGCTCGCCGCACGCCCTGCGCGCCGACCCGGACGTCGTCGAGGTCGTGCCCGGCGCGCGCACCGTGCTGGTGCGTGCGCCGAGCCGCGGTCGCCGGCGGCGCTGCGCGAGCGCTCGCGGCCGCGGCCGACCGGTCGCGCGGCCGCGCCGACGCCGGTCACCGCGACGTCCGGCGACGCGGTCGGTCGAGCTCGACGTGCGCTACGACGGCGCCGACCTCGCCACGCACGGCGGCCGAGCTCGGGCCTGGGCACCGACGAGCTCGTGCGCCGCGCACGCCGGCGGCCGACTACGTCGTCGCGTTCTGCGGCTTCGCGCCGGGCTTCGCCTACCTGACCGGGCTCGACGCGGCGCCTGCACGTCGCCGCGGCTGGCCGAGCCGCGCACCCGGGTGCCCGCCGGGTGCGGTCGGCATCGCCGGCGAGTTCACCGGCGTCTACCCGCGCGCAGTCGCCCGGCGGCTGGCGGCTGCTCGGGCGCACCGACGCCGCAGCTGTGGGATGCCGACGCGCGACCCGCCGGCCCTGCTGCCGCCGGGCACCCGGGTCCGGTTCCGGCCGCGTGACGGCGCCGTGATCGAGATCGTCGCGCCCGGGCCGCTCGGCGACCGTGCAGGACCTCGGCCGGCCCGGGCTACGCGGCGCTCGGCGTCGCCGCGCGTCGGGCGCGTTCGACCGCGCGGCGCTGCGCGCTGGCCAACCGGCTCGTCGGCAACGCCGACGGGCGCCGCGGCGATCGAGGTGCACGTTCGGCGGCCTGCGCCGTGCGGCTGCACGACGCGCGCCACGCTCGCGCTCACCGGCGCGCCGTGCGCCGGCGCGCCGGACTGGGGCGCGCCGGTGAGCCTGCCGGCCGGCGCCGCGATGCGCGCTCGGCGCCCGCCGGCGCGGCCTGCGCAGCTACCTGGCCGTGCGCGGCGGCATCGACGTCGCTCGCGACGCTCGGCTCGCGCAGCACCGACACGCTCAGCGGGCTCGGCCCGGCGCCGCTGCGCGCCGGCGACCGGCTGCCCGTCGGCCGCGCCACCGCCGGCCGTCAGCGCCGGCGTCGGCGCGCGCCGGGCCCGCCCGTCGCGCGCACGCCGCGTGCGTGCTCGGCCCGCGCGACGACTGGTTCACCGCCGGCGCGCTGCGAGCGCTGCTGCGCGACGGCGTGGACGGTGCGCGCCGACGCGCGACCGCGTCGGGGTGCGGCTGGACGGCCCGCGCGCTGGAGCGCGCCCGCGCCGGCGAGCTGCCCAGCGAGCCGACGCTGCCCGGCGCGGTGCAGGTGCCGCCGGACGGCCGGCCGATCGTGTTCGGCCCGGACGCGCCGGTGACCGGCGGCTACCCGGTGATCGCGGTCGGCTCGACCGACCTCGACCACGCGGCGCAGCTGCGCCCCGGCGACGCCGTGCGGTTCACGACCGCAGGTCGCAGGATCGGGTGCAGGATCGCCCACATCAGCGGCGGCCACCGACCGCGGCCGCCGGGATCGTCAGGATCCAGGCGAACACGATGTTGCCGGCCACGCCCCAGCGCACCGCCGACAGCCGCCGGGTCGCGCCGACGCCCATCACCGAGGACGTGATGACGTGCGTGGTCGACACCGGCAGGCCGTAGCTGCGCGGTCGCGAGCATGACGCCGCTGGCCACGGTCTGCGCCGCGAACCCGCTGGCCGGGGTGAGCGAGAAGATCCGCCGGCCGAGCGTGCGCATGATGCGCCAGCCGCCGGAGTAGGTGCCGGCCGCGATCGCCGCGGCCGAGGACAGGATCACCCACAGCGGGATGCCGGTCGTTGCGCCGAGGTGCCCGGACACGACCAGCGTCAGCGCGATGACGCCCATCGTCTTCTGCGCGTCCTGCGTGCCGTGCCCGAACGACATCGCCGCCGCCGACACGATCTGCGCCCAGCGGAAGTCCGCGGTTGGCGCGGACCGCGTTCGCCTTCCGGAACGCCCACAGCACCGCGAGCATGAACAGGTAGCTCGAGCGCCGAAGCCGATCAGCGGCGACACGCACCATCGGGACGACGACCTTGTCGACGACGCCGCTCCACTGGACCGTCTCGGCCGCGCGCCAGCGCGGCGCCCGACCAGGCCGCCGATCAGCGCGTGCGAGGACGACGACGGCAGCCCGAAGTACCAGGTGCCGAGGTTCCAGGCGATCGCGCCGAGCAGCGCGGCGAGCACGACCACCAGGCCCGGCGTGTCCCGGCGGCGGGGTCGATGATGCCGCTGCCGACCGTCTTCGCGACCTCGGTCGAGATCAGCGCGCCGACGACGTTCAACACCGCGGCCATCGCCAGCGCGACGCGCGGGCGTCAGCGCCTTGGTCGAGATCGAGGTCGCGATCGCGTTCGCGGAGTCGTGGAAGCCGTTGGTGAAGTCGAAGCCGAGCGCGACGACGACGATCACCACCACGAGGGCGGTGGTACTCCACGCCGCTCAGGACTCCTTGACCGCGATCGTCTCGACCGCGTGCGCGACGTGCTCGAGCGCGTCGGCGGCGTCCTCGAGCCCGTCGGCGACCTCGCGCAGCTTGACCATCGTCAGCGCGTCGTAGTCGCCGCTGAACAGCTTGGACAGCAGCTTGCGGTAGACGCGGTCGGCCTCGTTCTCCAGCCGGTTGACCTCGATCCAGTACGGCTCGAGGTCGCGCAGCGTCGCAGCCGCGACATCGCCTCGGCCGTCTCGTTGGCCGAGCGCTGCAGCAGCTGGATCTGCTCGGCCATCAGCGGCGGGAGCTTGCCGACGTCGGCCAGCACGACGAAGTCGGCCGGCGGCCTCGATCGCGTCGATGACGTCGTCGAGCGCCGAGGCGAGCCGGTAGATGTCCTCGCGGTCGAACGGGGTGACGAAGCTGGTGTTCAGCTGCCGCATGATGCGGTGCGTGACCGCGTCGCCGGCGTGCTCGCGTTCGCGCAGCTGCTTGGCGATCGCCTCGCGGTTGGCGTTCGGGTCGGTCAGCCCGCCGAGGACGTCGACGGCGTCGGCGACGTTGCGGCCGGCCTCGGTGAACATCTCGTAGAACGCGTTGTCACGCGGCGTGAGGCGGAAGGCGCACGGTGCTCCTCGGAGGTTCGGATGCCGTCGGGGCGACCCTAACGCGCACCGTTCACCCGCCGTTCACCTGCGTCCGGCGCGGGCGCGTCAGTGCTTGCGGATGCGCCGCACGATCAGCACCACGAGCAGCGCGCCGGTCGACGCCGAGGACGACCTGGCCCTGCGGGCTGTTGGCCTTCGCCCGCAGGGTCTGCTTGACGTTGTCGGCGACCCGCTTCGGATTGGCGCGGTAGGCGAGCTGGTCGACGGCGCTCGGCCAGTGCGGCGCGCGAGCGCTCGATGTCGCGCTGGATGTCGTCCGCGCTGCGCTCGGCCACGCCGCGTCCCTTCCCCGTTGGATCGTGCTCGCGCCGAGAGCCTAGTGCGTGGCGTCCGGGCCCGTGGCTAACCTGCGGACATGGCCCGACTCTCCCCCGGTGATCCCGCCCCGGACTTCACGCTGCCCGACGCCGACGGCAACGACGTCTCGCTGGCCGACCTGCGCGGGCAGCGGGTGATCGTCTACTTCTACCCGGCCGCGATGACGCCCGGGGTGCACCACCCAGGCGTGCGACTTCCGCGACAACCTGGGCTCGCTGGCCGCCGCCGGGTTACGCGGTGCTCGGCATCTCCCCGGACAAGCCGGCCAAGCTGGCGAAGTTCCGCGAGCGCGACGCCGTGCACGTTCCCGCTGCTGTCCGACGAGTCCAAGGCGACGCTGGAGGCCTACGGCGCGTACGGCGAGAAGACGATGTACGGCAAGACCGTCACCGGCGTCATCCGCTCGACATTCGTCATCGACGCGGACGGGCGCATCGAGCTCGCGCAGTACAACGTGAAGGCCACCGGCCACGTGGCCAAGCTGCGCCGCGACCTCGGGCTCGACCGGCTGAGCCGCCGCGACGATCTCGCCGCCGCGCGCGTCGCGGCGGCCGAACGGGTCGAGCAGTTGCGCGCGCGAGCTCGCCGACATCATCGACAACGCGTCGTCGACCACCGGCGACGACGAGCACGATCCCGAGGGCGCCACGATCGGTTTCGAGCGGGCGCAGGCGCAGTCGCTGCTCGATCGCGCGCGGCACGGCTGGCCGCCCTGGACGCCGCGCTGCGCGCGACGACGACGGCACCGTCCGGTGCGTGGTGTGCGGGCAACCCATCGGGGCCGAGCGGCTCGCGGCGCTGCCGGCGACCGATCGCTGCGTCGTGTGCGCCCGCGCGCGCTGATCTAGCCTCGGGCGATGGCGCTGCCTCCTGACGAGTTCTACGCACATGCCCGGTCGGTCACGGACGCCGACGGCCGGTTGCCGCTGTCGCGGATGACCGATTGGGACATCAGCCCGTTCGAGTTGGACGGCCTGCGGGTGTCGCCGCTACGAGCACCGGCAACAGAGCGCATCCGCGAGGGCGAGGACCCGGCCGACTGCGCGGCCTGCAGAAGGCGCGACGAAGGCATCTGGTTGGACCCGAACTGGCGGTTGACGCGCATGGGTGGTGCCGGGGTCCCGCTCGTGCTGATGCTGCAACCGCGCGATCACCACGACCTCGCCGATCTGCCGGACGAGCGTGCCGCGGAGCTCGGCGTGTTGACCACACACGTCGCGCGCCATGTCGAGGCCCTGCCGAACGTCGGGCGCATGCACGTCTACCGGATCGGCGACGGCGGGGCGCACCTGCACGTCTGGCTGTTCGCCCGGCCGCTGGACCAGCCGCAGCTGATCGGCTCGTGGCTGGTGATCTGGGACGACCTGCTGCCCGAGTACCCGGACGGCGTCGCCGCGGCCGACGCGGCGAGCGTGGCCCATGCGCTGGCCGGGTCCTACGGCGGCCGCGCGACAGCCACCTGACATCGCGTCCGGTACCGGCGGCGGGACTCGAACCCGCACTGTCCAGGACCTAAACCTGGCCTCTCTACCAATTGGAGTACGCCGGCGGGGCACTCAGGATACGAACCCGCCCCGGCTCTGCGACGATGCTGCATCGTGGCGGCCGGCGAGGACCTGGTGATCGCCGGCGACTGCGCCGACGTGCTGCCGACGCTGCCCGCCGCGGCATATCAGTTGATCTACCTCGACCCGCCGTTCAACACCGGCCGCACGCAGCAGCGCCGCACCCTCAGCACCGCCCGCGCCGGCGACGACGACGAGGCGGGCGACCGCACAGGTTTCGGCGGCCGGCGTTACGTCACCACCGAGGTCGGCCGGCGCGGCTACCTCGACGTCCACGACGACTACCTCGGCTGGCTGGAGCCGTTGCTGCGCGAAGCGCACCGGCTGCTGACGCCGAGCGGGACGCTGTACCTGCACATCGACTACCGCGAGGCGCACTACGTCAAGGTGTTGCTCGACGCGGTGTTCGGCCGCGAGGCGTTCCTGAACGAGATCGTCTGGGCCTACGACTTCGGTGGGCGGGCGCGGGACCGCTGGCCCGCGAAGCACGACACGATCCTGGTCTACGTGCGCACCCCCGGCGGTCACTTCTTCGACCAGGAAGCCGTCGAGCGGATTCCGTACATGGCGCCGGGGCTCGTCGGGCCGGACAAGGCGGCACGCGGCAAGCTGCCCACCGACGTGTGGTGGCACACGATCGTGGCGACGAACGGCCGGGAGAAGACCGGCTACCCGAACCAGAAGCCCGAAGGCATCCTGCGCCGCGTCGTGCAGGCGTCCACCCGACCCGGCGACCGGGTGCTCGACTTCTTCGCCGGGTCCGGCACCACCGGCGCGGTGGCTGCCGGCCTCGACCGGCGGTTCACGCTCGTCGACCGCAATCCGCAGGCGATCGACGTCATGCAGGCCCGGCTGCCGGCCGGCACGCGCTTCGTCGATCACCCCCACCCGGCGGGCTGAACTCCGCACGTCACAAGGGCCGGACGGGCCGTCAACGGTCGGCGGTCAGGGACTCGTCGTCGTGCTGGTCGGCGTGGTCGTGGTGGCGCACCGGCAGCGCCGGTCCCCCCGGCAGTGGTTCGCCGGCCGGCGCGCAGCGCAGGTCGTGGCCGACCGAACTCAGGCACTTGCCGTCGCGCAGGCGCCACCGCCACCCGTGCATCTGGCAGGTCATGACCGCGCCGTTGCGGCCGTCGTCGGCGACGGTGCCGAACTTCGACAGGTCGGCCTTGAGGTGCGGGCAGCGCCGCTGCATCTCCCACCCGCTCGAGCTCGATGGTCTCGGCGGCCTCGGTGGCGTTCTGCTCGGCGAACCAGCCCTCGGCGTAGTTCACCCGCTCCTCGGACAGGCACTTGAAGAACACATAGACGAACTCGTTGTACGGGCCGATGCGTTGCGCGGAGAACCGGCAGGACAGGAACAGCGAGTTGACCCAGTCGATCTCGTGCTCGGCAATGAGCTGCTCGAGGTATGCGCGGCGGGTGCGGAAGCGGTAGCGGACCTTCTCGCCGGCGTACTCGCGCACGGTGCCGCCGGCGAAGTCGATCAGGATGTCGACGTCACCGCGCTCGGCGTCCTCGCAGGTGAAGCGCACTCCCCCGTCGATGCCGCCGGCGATGTGCTCGGCCTCCATCAGCAGCGGCGTGAACCACTCCTTCAACGCCGCGAGGACGTCGATCTCCGGGTGCGCCCACCCCGCCTTCGCGGCCTCGACCTCCGGCATCCGGCGCGCCTGCATGTCGCGCAGGTAGGCAGTCTTCGTCTCGTTGCTCGCGTAGATCGTCGCGGGGTCGTAGGGATGCTCGACCGGGCAGCCCGGCTCGTCCACCGCCGCTACGCTGCCCGGGAGCAACAGCCGCCCCTCGTCGTGGCCCTTGCCGCGCAGGTAGTCGAGGTAGACGCAGCTGATCGGGGAAGATGTTCGACTCGTCGCCGAAGATGTCGTTGAAGCCCCAGAGCTCCTCGTCGAGGAAGCACGGCGGCCCGGCGAACGGGAACACGTATCGCGCACCGAGCCTCGTCGATGTAGCGCAGCGTGCGGTCGAACTGGCGGTCGCGCTTCGTACGGCCCATCGCCTGCTTCGCGCGCACCGGCAGCTCATAGACCATCGGGAACCAGATCGCGCCGGAGAACTGCACGAGGTACGAGTCGATCGGCCCGAGATCGGTGAACGCGGTGAGCTCCGCCGGCCGCGCGTCGTTCTGGTTCAGCAGTGTCTGCGGCGCCGTCGTTCAGCCACAGCGACGAGTCGCCGATCGGACCGTCCGTGGGCGAGATCAGCGACTGGATCATCAGCTGCAACCCGTCGACCTCCGGCACCTCGCCGTTCTCCGGCGTCACGAAGGAGGTGAACCCGCACTCGCGCAGCGCGTCCTCGAGCTCGGTCGTCGGGTACTGCGGCAACAGCACCGTCGCCTTCTTCGACACGAATCTGCGCAGGTGCTCGGGATCGAAGTGGTCGCGGTGCAGGTGCGACACGAACAGGTAGTCGGTCTGGCCGAACCGCTCCCAGTCCAACTGCGAGTTGTCCGGGAACGGGAACCACGAACCGAAGTACGCCGGATTCACCCACGGATCGGTCAGCACGCTGCCGTGGGCCGTCTCGATGAACACGCTGGCGTGACCCAGGCCGGTGATGCGCATGGTGCCCACGTTATCCGTCGCGGCAGATGCCAGAATGAACGAGGACCGGCCGGACAGACCGTTGAACAGGAGCGCCGCAGTGGCTCTGGAACCGCACAGCGAGCAGCCCGACCTCAGCCTGCCCGACGACTACCACGCCGACCACCCGAACGAGCACCCCGAGGACTGGGGCTGGCACGGCGAGTGGGGCCGCTGGACGACCGTGGCGGGCTGGGTCGTCGCCGCGATCCTGCTGCTGATGATGACCGCGACGCACTACAACGGGCAGGGCACGTTGTTCCTCGGCCTGACCGCGGGCGCCATCGTCGTCGGGCTGCTCTACGACCGGCAGCGGCGCAAGAACGCCTGGCGCAAGTAGGCTCGCCTGCGAGTCGTCCCGGGTCAGGAGTCGAAACCCATCCCGAGCCGGTCCAGCAGCGCGAGCCACGGTCCGCGGCGTCCGTCGTGCCGGTCCGCGGCAGCGAGCGCCCGCCGGGTCAGCTGAATGCCTGCCCAGCGGGCGGGCTCGGGCGGGAACGGCACCGGCCGCGAGCGCACGGCCTCCAAGCGGACAGCCTCGCTGTCGACGCCGTCGAGCAGGTCGAGCATCACCCGAGCGCCGAACCGTGACGCCCCGACGCCGAGGCCCGTGTAGCCGATGCTGTAAGCCACTCGGCCGCCCAGCGCCGTCCGCTGGTAGGCGAAGAACCGGGTCGAGGTGTCGATCGCGCCGCCCCACCGGTGCGTGAACCGGAGGCCGGCGAGCTGCGGGAACGTGTCGAAGAAGTGCTGCGCCAGCAGCTCGAAGGTCTGCGGCCGCTGATCGAGCTCGTCGCGCAGTCCGTTGCGCCAGTGGTAGACGGCGTCGTAACCGCCCCACAGGATGCGGTTGTCGGCCGTCAGCCGGTAGTAGTGGAACTGGTTCGCGACGTCACCGACGCCTTGGCGGTTCCGCCAGCCGATCGCCGCCAGTTGCTGCGCGCTGAGCGGCTGCGTGACGAGCACGTAGTCGTACACCGGGACGGTGAACGGCCGCATGCGGCGCAGCAGCCCCGGGAAGGCGTTGGTGCCGAGGGCCACGCGCCGGGCGCGCACCGTGGCCTGGGCGGTTTGCAACTCGACGCCGGCGCCGGCGCGCGCGAGCGAGCGCACCTCGCTGTTCTCGGCGATGCGCACACCGAGGCGCTCGGCAGGTGTCGCGCAGGCCCCAGGCGAGTCGGGCGGGGTCGACCAGGGCGACGCGGTCGCGGTGCCAGGCACCGGCGCGGTAGGTCGGCGAGTCGAGCTCCGCACGTACCGTGTCGGCGTCGAGGAACTGCGCGTCGTGCCCGAGCCGGCGCGCGGCGTCGACGCCTTCGCGCAGCCAGGCGACCTGGTGCTCGGCCGTCGCGACCTCGAGTTCGCCGCTGCGCTCGAACGAGCAGTCGATGCCGTAGTGCGCCACTGCCTTCTCGATCGCGTCCAGGTTCTCGGCGCCCAGCCGCTCGAGGGTCGGCATCTCGTCCGCGAAACGCGCCATGCCGTTGTCGATGCCGTGGGTCAGGCTCGCTGCGCAGAAGCCGCCGTTGCGCCCGGACGCCGCAGCCCCGATGCGCCGCGCCTCGAGCAGGACCACCTCACGCGAGGGGTCGCGCTCCTTCGCCTGCAACGCCGTCCAGAGCCCGGTGTAGCCGCCACCCACGACGACGAGGTCCGCCTCGGCGGTGCCGGCGAGCGGCGGCGCAGGTGACGGCGCGAAGGGCGAATCCAGCCAGTACGAGCGCGGCGCGGCGTCGGCCAGCGCGACACGCACGTCCGCCATGGTCGGCCCTGCCTCCTCGGGCTCGGCCGCCCGGCGCCCGGAACTATAACGGGGCTTCCGGCACGGATTCCATGGGTGCGAGCTGTTCACGCAGCGGAAACTATTGCGCAGAAAGCTCTGGGCTGCGATAAACGCACCTGCAACTTCGACCAGAGGGATGGCGCATGACGACAACGATCGAGTCGACCCGATCTACCGATGACGGCGGCAAGGGTCTGAAGACCGGCGCGCTCGGGCTTGCGTCCAGCGTCGTGATCGGGGTCGCCTCCACCGCGCCGGCGTACAGCCTGGCCGCCACGCTCGGCTACATCATCATCCTGGTCGGCCTGCAGTCGCCGTCGATCGTCGTCCTGGCGTTCGTGCCGATCCTGTTCGTCGTCGATCGGCTACCAGCAGCTGAACAAGCGCGAGCCGGACTGCGGGACGACCTTCACCTGGGCCACGAAGGCGTTCGGTCCGAAGACCGGCTGGCTGGGTGGGTGGGGCATCATCGCCGCCGACCTGCTGGTCATGGCGTCGCTGGCCCAGGTCGCCGGCCAGTACGTGTTCCTGCTGTTCGGCAGCCGACGCCATCGGCGACAACCCGGCCAGCAGCTGGGTCCTGGTGGTCGGACTGATGTGGATGGCCCTGATGACCTAGATCTGCTACCGCGGCATCGAGCTGTCGGCACGGATCCAGCAGGTGTTGCTGGCGCTCGAGGTCGTCGTGCTGCTGATCTTCGCGGTGACCGCGCTGGTGAAGGTGTTCGGCGACAGCGCGCCGGCAACGGCGATCAAGCCGGCCCTGTCATGGTTCAACCCCTTCCACGTCGCCGACCTGAACACCTTCGCCCAGGGCATCATCCTGATGCTGTTCATCTACTGGGGCTGGGACTCGGCGGTCTCGGTGAACGAGGAGACAAAGGACCGCGACAAGACCCCCGGCCGCGCCGCGGTCATCTCCACCGTGCTGCTGCTCGTCACCTACGTGATCGTCACCCTGGCGGCCCAGTCGTTCGCCGGCGTCGGCACCAAGGGCATCGGGTTGGCCAACCCGGCGAACTCCTCGGACATCCTGTCCGTGGTCGGCAGCGCCGCCTTCGGCTCGTCGACCTTCGGCACCGTCATGGGCAAGCTGTTGATCCTGCTGGTGCTTACCTCGGCGGCGGCCTGCACGCAGACGACGATCCTGCCGACGGCACGCACCACGCTGTCGATGGCGGCGTACAGCGCGATCCCGGCGCGCTTCGCCAAGATCCACCCGCGCCACCTGACGCCGACGGCGTCGACCGTGTGGATGGGCGTGATCTCGGCGTTGATCTACCTCGCGATGAACTTCTACTCCGGGGGCGGCCTGATCGCCGACGCCGTCACCGCCATCGGGATGATGATCGCGTTCTACTACGGGCTGACAGGCTTCGCCTGCACCTGGTATTACCGCCGCGAGCTCAAGGGAGTGCGCAACTTCCTGCTGCGCGGGCTGATCCCGTTCCTCGGCGGCGTCATGCTCTTCGGCGGCATGATCCTGACCATCGTGCAGGACTGGAAACCGGTCAACAGCTACGTGATCTTCACCTTCCCGGGTACCCACGTGCAGGCCGGTTGGGCGTTCATCCTCGGCGTCGGCACCGTGATCGTCGGGCTGATCCTGCTGCTCATCTCCACGCGTGTGTTCAAGCCGTTCTTCAGCGGGCAGACGCTCAACCGGGACACCCCCGTCTTCCTGGCCGACGACGCGCCGATCACCGAGGGCCTGACGCTGCCCGACTCGCACGAGAACCTGGTGCGACCACCGTCGACGACCTGACTTCCCGCAACGGTTTCCGTAGTCTGATATCTTCCGGACGACGAAATCCTTCGTCAGAAAGAGGTTCGACCGATGAGTTCGGCACCGCGCGGCGTCCCTGACGACGTCTCGCGAGCGATCATCGCGCAGTTGCAGGAAGACGGCCGGCGCCCGTACGCCACGGTGGGCAAGGCCGTCGGGCTGTCCGAAGCAGCCGTGCGGCAGCGCGTGCAGAAGCTTGTCGACTCCGGCGTGATGCAGATCGTCGCGGTCACCGATCCGATGCAGACCGGCCTGGCACGCCAGGCCATGATCGCGATCTCCGCGGCGGGTGACATCGAGGCGGTGGCCGACAAGCTGGCCGCCATCGACGAGGTCGACTACATCGTCGTCACCGCCGGGTCCTTCGACCTGCTCGCCGAGGTCGTCGTCGAGGACGACGAACATCTGCTGCGCCTGGTCAACCGGCACATCCGCACGATCGACGGCGTCACCCGCACCGAGACGTTCGTCTACCTCAAGTTGGTCAAGCAGACCTACAACTGGGGCGCCCACCAGCCCAAGCACCACAACCCGATGGAGATGTCATGACGACCACCCCGATCCAGACCGACACCGAGGCGAGCGGCTTCGACACGGCGCGGCTCTCGGCGCAGGCACGCGAACACCTGTGGATGCACTTCACCCCGATGGCGTCCTACGCCGACGCCGACGTGCCGACGATCGTGCGCGGCGAGGGCGCTCGCATCTTCGACACCGAAGGCCGCAGTTACCTGGACGGCCTGGCGGGCCTGTTCGTCGTGCAGGCCGGCCACGGCCGCGAGGAGCTCGCCCGGGCCGCCTACGAGCAGGCCAAGCAGCTCGCGTTCTTCCCGCTGTGGTCCTACGCCCACCCGCCGGCGATCGAGCTCGCCGACCGCCTGGCGTCGCACGCCCCGGGTGACATCAACAAGGTCTTCTTCACCACCGGCGGCGGCGAGGCCGTCGAGACCGCGTGGAAGCTCGCGAAGCAGTACTTCAAGCTCGTCGGCAAGCCGATGAAGCACAAGGTGATCAGCCGGGCGATCGCCTACCACGGCACGCCGCAGGGCGCGCTTTCGATCACCGGCATCCCGGACGCGAAGAAGTACTTCGAGCCCTGGTGCCCGGCGCGCACAAGGCCGCGAACACGAACTTCTACCGGGCTCCCGAGCACGGCGACGACCTCGAGGCGTTCGGCCGGTGGGCCGCCGACGACATCGAGCGCGCCATCGAGATGGAGGGCGCCGACACCGTCGCGGCGGTCTTCGTCGAGCCGGTGCAGAACTCCGGGGGCTGCTTCCCGCCGCCTCCCGGTTACTTCCAGCGGGTGCGCGAGATCTGCGACCGGCACGACGTGCTGATGGTGTCCGACGAGGTGATCTGCGCGTTCGGGCGTCTCGGCACGATGTTCGGCTGCGACAAGTTCGGTTACCAGCCGGACATGATCACCTGCGCCAAGGGCCTGACCAGCGGGTACTCACCGATCGGCGCGTGCCTGGTCAGCGATCGCATCGCGGAGCCCTTCTGGACCACCGACGCGTCGTTCCCGCACGGCTACACGTTCGGCGGCCACCCGGTGTCGGCGAAGGTCGCGATGGCGAACCTCGACCTGTTCGAGCGCGAGGGCCTGACCCAGCACGTGCTGCAGAACGAAGGCGCGTTCCGGGCGACGCTGAACAAGCTCACCGACCTGCCGATCGTCGGTGACGTCCGCGGCGACGGCTACTTCTACGGCATCGAGCTCGTCAAGGACAAGACCACCAAGGAGACGTTCAACGACGAGGAGTCCGAGCGCCTGTTGCGCGGCTTCATGTCCAAGGCGCTGTTCGAGGCCGGGCTCTACTGCCGTGCCGACGACCGCGGCGACCCGGTGGTGCAGCTCGCGCCGCCGCTGACGATCGGTCAGGCGGAGTTCGACGAGATCGAGGGTGTCCTGCGTTCGGTGCTCACCGAGGCGTGGCAGCGCATCTGATCCACCACCGCTCGGCTTGTCATCGGTTGCGCGCGCTCCGGCGCCGCGTGCCGATAACGAGCCGGGAGTGGGCAGGCTGAGCGGGTGACGGCTCACCGGGTGCTCGTGATCGGTGCCGGCATCTCCGGCGCGGCGTGCGCGCGGGCGCTGCACGATGTCGGCGCCGCGGTCGAGGTCCGCGAGCGCGGCTCGGCGCCGGGCGGCCGGCTGGCCGCGCCGCAGCTGCACGGCAGACGGGTCGATCTCGGCGCCGCCTATTTCACCGTCGCCGACCCCGAGTTCGCCGGCGTGGTGACGCACTGGCGCGCGGCGGGCGCCGTCCGACCGTGGACGGACACGCTCACCGCCGTCTCGCCCGACGGCCGCGCGGCCAAGGCCGGCCCGATGCGCTGGGCCGCGCCCGGCGGCCTGCGCGCCCTGGCAGCGGACCTGCTCGACGGCATCGACCTCCGGCTCGGCCTCGAGGTGACCTCGCTGGGCGAAGTCGTCGACGAGTACGCCGCGGTCGTACTGGCCATGCCCGACCCGCAGGCGCGTCGGCTGTACGCCGACGCCGAATGGGTGGACTACGACCCGGTCATCGCCGTCGCGGCCGGCTACGCCGAACGGCACTGGGCGCTGGAGTCCGCCGCGTTCGTCAACGGCGACCCGGACATCGCGCTGGTCGCCGACGACGGCGCGCGCCGCGGTGACGACGCCCCGGTGCTGGTCGTGCACACGAGCGGCGAGCTGGCCCGCCGGCACGCAACCGACCCCGGCGCAGCCGTCGGACCGGCCCTGGCTGCCGCGGCGCGCGCGCTGGAGTTCGAGGCCGAACCGGTGTGGACGCACGCGCACCGTTGGCTGTTCGCCAAGCCGGGCGGCACGCACGGCGGCGCGCCGTACGCGCTGTTCGAATCCCCGGCGTCACTGATCGGCGTGTGTGGCGACTCGTGGTGCCCGGCAGGCGCACCGCGGGTGGAGGCGGCGTGGCTGTCCGGGCACCGGCTCGGCAGGCAGCTGGCCGCCCGGCTCACCGGCTGACGGCGTCGCACGGCTTGTTGCCGGTTCCTGCGCGCAGCCGCGCCGCCCTAGGGTGGCGCCATGCCGACCGACACGGCGAGTCCTGCCGTCGCCCGCGTCCACCGTTCGCTCGAGCTCCTGCACGCGCTCATCTATTTCGTGCCCGAGGCGGACGAGGAGTACGTCGCGACAGGCCTGCGCAAGGGCCGCATGGGCTACTTCGCCAGCCGGTCGGCGGCGATGGGGCCGGTGAACGCCGGCGTCACCACGGCGACGTTCTACAACTTCAACCCGGATCTGGTCGCGCACTTCCTGCCGCACGCCTGGGAACTCGCCACGCCCGCCGAGATCCTGGCTGCGCGCTACCGCGCCGTCGACCGCGCGCTGGGCCGCCTGCTGGGCCAGGAGGCCGACGGCGACGCGGTGCGCGAGGCCACCGAGCTCGCCCGCGCCGCGACGCGGGACCTGCCGTCCGGAGGTCGCCCGCTCTACGCCGGGCACGCCGACCTGGACTGGCCGGACGGGGCGCTGCACGTCGAGTTGTGGCACGCCGTGACGCTGCTGCGCGAGTACCGCGGCGACGGCCACGTGGCAGCCCTGCTGCTCAATGGCCTCAGCGGCATCGACGCCCTGGTGACGCACGTGGCCACCGGGCGCGGCTTCACCGAGCCTGCGGCGAAGGCGTCCCGCGGCTGGTCCGACGAGCAGTGGGCGGCGGCGCAGGATTCGCTGCGCGCACGCGGCCTGCTCGATGACGACGGCACGTTGACCGACCCCGGTGTGGCACTGCGCGAGCACGTCGAAGCCGACACCGACCGCCTGTCGACCGCCCCCTGGCGGAATCTGGACGACGGGCAGATCGCTCGGTTGACCGAATTGGGCAAGCAGCTCTCGCGTGTCGTGGTCGGTGCGGGGGCGTTCCCGCCGGGAGTGTTCGCGTCCGGCCACTGACGCCCCGGACGGTCACTGGGCGAGACCGGCGCGGACGTGGTCGAAGATCAGGTTGGTCTCGGTGCGAGCGACGTCCGGGTCGCCGCTGAGGTTGACCACGACGAACTCGCGCAGGTTGTCGGTGGAGCGCGCCGCGATGTGCACGTGGAAGTCGTCGGCGCCGCCGAGGAAGAACACGTTGAGCACCTCGGGCAGCCCGGCGATCTTGGCCATGAAGTCCGGGATGTGCCCGCGCGCGTGGGACTGCAGGCGGACGGCGATCATCGCCTGCACCGGCCGGCCGAGCGCGGTGGGATCGATGTCGGCGTGATAGCCACGGATGACGCCTGCCTCGCGCAGCGCGCGGACCCGGCCGAGGCAGGTCGACGGCGCGATGCCGGCACGCTGGGCAAGCGCGTTGTTCGGCATCCGCGCATCGGCGGCCAGCGCGGCCAGCAGCCGGCGGTCGACGTCGTCCAGCGGCGGGCGAACTTTGTTCGGCGCACCGGGGTCAGCACGGGCGGATGGCGAAGATCCGGCTGGCACGCGAGCAGGATACAGAATCTTGTTCACGAACCTATCGCAACGGACGCGAATCGTTCATCGTGAAGCTTTCCGTCGAGAACCAGGAGTGCATCGTGAAGGTCGGCGTCCCCCGCGAGGTCAAGAACAACGAGTTCCGGGTCGCGATCACGCCCGCCGGCGTGCACGAGCTGGTCCGGCACGGCCACGAGGTGGTCATCGAGCACGAGGCCGGCGTCGGCTCGGCGATCCCCGATGCGGACTACACCGCCGTCGGCGCGAAGATCCTGCCCACCGCGGACGACGTCTGGGGCGAGGCGGAGATGGTGCTCAAGGTCAAGGAGCCCATCGCGGAGGAGTACCACCGCATGCGCAAGGACCAGGTGCTGTTCACCTATCTGCACCTGGCCGCGGACAAGCCGTGCACCGACGCGTTGCTCGCCGCCGGCACCACCGGCGTCGCCTACGAGACCGTCCAACTGCCCGACGGGTCGCTGCCGCTGCTGGCGCCGATGTCCGAGGTCGCCGGCCGGCTCGCCCCGCAGGTCGGCTCGTACCACCTGATGCGCCAGGGCGGCGGACGCGGCACCCTGATGGGCGGCGTGCCCGGCGTGTACGCCGCGAAGGTCGTCGTCATCGGCGCGGGCGTGTCCGGGCAGAACGCCGCGGCCATCGCGCTCGGCATGCAGGCCGAGGTGCTGCTGCTCGACAAGAACGTGGCGCGGCTGCGCCAGATGGACGCGATCTACCAGGGTCACTGCCAGACGGTGGCGTCGAACCAGCTCGAGGTCGAGCGCGCGGTGCTCGACGCCGACCTCGTGATCGGCGCGGTGTTGGTGCCGGGGGCCAAGGCGCCGACGATCATCAGCAACGAGCTCGTGTCGCGGATGAAGCCGGGCTCGGTGCTCGTCGACATCTCGATCGACCAGGGCGGTTGCTTCGAGGACTCGCACCCGACCACGCACGCCGAGCCGACCTACCGGGTGCATGACTCGGTGTTCTACTGCGTTGCCAACATGCCGGGCGCTGTACCGCACACCTCGACGTTCGCGCTGACCAACGTGACGCTCCCCTACGCCGTCGAGCTCGCCGACCACGGCTGGCGCGACGCCTTGCGTGGCGACGCGGCTCTGGCGCTCGGCCTGAACACGCACGAGGGCCAGCTGACGAACGCACCGGTGGCCGAGGCCCACGGCTACGACTCGGTCGACCTTGCCACCGTGCTGGCCTGAGCCCGCCGCGCACGGTGAGCACGTACCGCGACCTGTCGCTGTGGTTCGAACAGCTCGCGCCGTCGTCGTTGACCCCTCGGCCGTCGCTGCCGCGTGACACCGAGGCCGACGTCGCGATCGTCGGCGCCGGCTTCACCGGGCTGTGGACCGCCTATTACCTGCATGAGCTCGACCCGTCGCTGCGCATCGTCGTGCTGGAAGCACAGCTCGCCGGCTTCGGCGCCTCCGGGCGCAACGGCGGCTGGTGCTCGGCGCTGTTCCCGGTCAGCGCACCCACGCTGGCCCGCGAGGCCGGCCACGACGCGGCAGTGGCGCAGTACCGCGCGTCGCGCGAATCGGTCGGCGAGGTCGCGCGGGTGGCGGCGGCCGAGGGCATCGACGCCGACATCGCACGAGGGGGCACCGTGGTCCTCGCCCGCAGCGCGGCGCAGCTCGAACGCGCCCGTGCCGAGGTCGCCGAGGCCGAGCAGTTCGGCCTGGACATCAGCCTGCTCGATGCCGAGGCCGCGCGAGCCCGGCTCGCGGCCACCGACGTGCTGGGCGCGAGCTTCACCGCACACTGTGCAGCACTGCAGCCGGCGAAGCTGGTGCGCGGGCTTGCGGCGACCGTCGAATCGCGCGGGGTCACGATCTACGAGCGCACGCCGGTCACCAGGATCGAGCCGCATGCTGCGCACACGGCCGGCGGCACGGTGCGCGCCGACACCGTCGTACGCGCGACCGAGGGCTACACCGCCAGGCTCGCCGGGCAGCGGCGCACCCTCGTGCCCGTGTACTCGCTGATCATCGCCACCGAGCCGCTGCCCGACTCGACCTGGGACGAGATCGGCCTGCGCGAACGCGAGACGTTCGCCGATCACCGCAACCTGATCGTCTACGGCCAGCGCTCGGCCGACGGGCGGCTGGTGTTCGGTGGCCGCGGTGCCCCGTACCACTGGTCGTCGCGCATCGAGCCCGGCTTCGACCGCGAACCGCGCGTCTTCGATGCGCTCGAACGCACGGTCCACGAGCTGTTCCCGGTGCTGCGCTCGGCCCGGATCACGCACCGGTGGGGCGGCCCGCTCGGCATCGCCCGCGACTGGCATGCCTCCGTCGGCCACGACGCCGGAACCGGACTGGCGTGGGCCGGTGGTTACGTGGGCGACGGCGTGTCGACGGCCAACCTCGCGGGGCGCACGCTGGCGGACCTGATCACCGGCCGGCACACCGAGCTGACGAGCCTGCCGTGGGTCGGGCACCGGTCGCGACGGTGGGAACCCGAGCCGCTGCGCTGGCTGGGCGCGAACCTGGGGCTGCAGGCGATGACCTGGGCCGACCGCGCCGAGGCGCAGGGCCGCCATCCCTCCCGCGTGGTCGGTGCGGTCAACGCCATGATGGGGCGATGACCGACGCCCCACGCACCCGCGTCACCCGGCTGCGCACGAAGCAGCGCACCGAGCTGGCCGCGCTGCACGCCCTGCTGGACTCGACGTTCGTCGGGCACTTCGCCCTGACCGGCGACGCCGGACACCCGGTGGTGCTCCCGACGGCGGTGACCCGGGACGGCGACCGCGTACTGGCCCACGGCTCCACCGGATCACCGTGGATCCGCGCTCTGGCAGCCGGTGCGCCGACCTGCCTGGCGGTCACTGCGCTGGACGGACTGGTCGTCGCGCGGTCGGCGTTCGAGTCGTCGCTGCACTACCGCAGCGCGGTGCTGTTCGGCTCGTGCACCGAGCTGCGTGGGGAGGAGAAGGCAGCGGGGCTGGACGCGCTGACCGAGGCGATGTTGCCCGGCCGCGTCGCCGAGTTACGCCGGCCGACCGCGCGCGAGCTCGACGCAACCCTGGTGCTGGCGCTGCCGATCGAGCAGTGGTCGCTGAAGGTCTCCGACGGGTGGCCGGACGACGAGGACACCGACATCGCCGGCGACGCCTGGGCAGGCGTGGTGCCCCTGATCACCGAACGCGGCGCACCGCTCGCGGCACCTGACCTGCGGGCGGGCATCGCCGTGCCGCCGTCGCTGCGCTGACCGAGCTCGACAGCGCGTCCTGCGCAACGAGCCACCCGGATTCAATCGCTGGGGAACTCCGCCCGACGGCGCTCGGCCAACTGCTCGGCGCGGGCGCGCTGCGTGCCGAACGTGCCGTCGCCGGCCCGCAACGCCGGAACCACGCCGGCCAACCCCGAGCCGATCAGCCGCAAGGTCTCCGACACCGACAGGAGTATTCGCTGCGTCCGTGCACTCATGACATCCTCCTGGCCCAGGGCCCGTGTGAACGAGTGTGGCCCTCGCCGGGCACGGTCGCAACGACCGCACCTGCCCGGCGGCGTCAGCGGCCCGCGATCAGGACGCCGGCGCGGCGGCGGCGCCGTAGCGCAGCCCGTCCATCAGCAAGGACACCAGCCGCCCGGTGCGATCCCGCCAGCCGGGCGTGTCGGTGGCCATGCAGATGCCGCCGACGGCGCGCATGAGATCGCCGGTGTCGATGTCACTGCGGATCGTGCCCGCCTGCGCGGCTGCGCCCACCAGCGTGTCCAGCGCCGTGCGGAGCTGTTCGTGACTCTCGGCGAAGATCGTGGAGTCCGCCCCCAACACGGCCTTGAGCGCCATCGCCATGCCCCGTTTCCGTGCGACGTACCCGGCGAAGTCGCCCATCCAGGCCTCGAGCGCGGCGTCCGGGTGCCCGGGATGCGCGGCGAGCAACGACTCGACGCCGACGCACAGCGTCTCGACCTCGCGCCGGTAAACGGCCTCGATCAGCGCATCCCGCGTCGGGAAATGCCGGTAGAGCGTGCCGATGCCCACCCCGGCGCGACGCGCGATGTCCTCCAGCGGGACGTCGACACCGCGTTCGGTGAACACCTCGCCGGCGCTGACCAGCAGCGCGTCGTGGTTACGGCGCGCGTCGGCGCGCAGCGGGCGCGCCTCGCCTGTCGACGCCGCCGCGGGCGTTGCGGAGGCTGAACTGCGCGACACGCCGGCTCCTCACGAATCGACTTGATAACCGGAGGCTACCTCCGGTAGTGTCATTACCGGAGGCACCTTCCGCTTCTGTTCTCCACGGTACTACACGTGAGGTTTGCCCGTGAGCGTCTCGTCCCCTACCCACACCCCGTCCCGAGCGGTCGAACCGTCGCGCCCGGCGACGACCCGTCGGGTCTGGCGGTTGCCCAGCCGCCCCGCCCGGCACCCCAACGCCGTCCTCGCCGTCATCCTGACCTGTCAGCTGATGGTCGTGCTCGACGCGACGATCGTGAACATCGCCCTGCACGACATCCGCCGCAGCCTCGGCTTCAGCGCCGCCAACCTGTCCTGGGTGGTCAGCGCGTACACCTTGGCCTTCGGCGGCCTGCTGCTGCTCGGCGCCCGCGCCGGCGACATCCTGGGCCGTCGCCGGATGTTCCTGAGCGGCATCGCCCTGTTCACCGTCTCCTCGCTGATCGGCGGCTTCGCGCAGAACCCCGCCGAACTGCTCGGCGCACGCGTGCTGCAGGGCATCGGCGGCGCGCTCGCCTCACCGTCGGCCCTCGCCCTGCTGATGACAATGTTCCCCGACGCGCGCGAACGCACCCGCGCGATCGGGCTCTACACGGCCGTCTCGATCGGCGGCAGCGCGCTGGGGCTCATCGCCGGCGGCGTGCTGTCCGAGTACGCCTCCTGGCGCTGGGTGCTGTTCGTCAACGTGCCGATCGGCGCCGCGCTCCTGCTGTTCGGCCGGCCCATGCTCGTCGAGACCGAACGCCAGCAGGGGCGCTTCGACCTCGCCGGCGCGCTGACCTCGACGCTGGGCATGACCGCGCTGGTCTACGGGTTCGTGCACGCGGCCAGCGACGGCTGGCGCGACGCCGGCACGGTGGCGTCCTTCGTGACCGGCCTCGTGCTGCTCGTCGGCTTCGTCGTCATCGAGTCCCGCGCGAGCTCACCCATCACGCCGCTGCGGCTGTTCGCCGACCGCAACCGCGCCAGCTCCTACGTCGCCCGGTTGCTGCTCGTCGCCGGCATGATGGGCATGTTCTTCTTCCTGACGCAGTTCCTGCGCGGCGTGCTCGGCTACAGCGACCTGGTCACCGGGTTCGCCTTCCTGCCGCTGACCGCCATGGTCTTCGGCGCATCGCAGTTGTCGGCCCGGGTGCTCGTCGAACGGGTGGGCGCGCACCGGCTGATGATCGTCGGTATCACCTTCTCGACGCTCGGCATGTTGTGGTTGACGCAGCTCGGCGAGCACAGCGACTACATCTCGCTGGCCGGGCCGCTGATCGTGTTCGGCCTGGGCAACGGGCTCGCGTTCGTGCCGTTGACCTCGGCCTCGCTCGCCGGCGTCGAGCCGCGCGACGCGGGGGCGGCATCCGGCCTCGTCAACGTCATGCAGCAGGTGGGCGGTTCGCTCGGCCTGGCAGTGCTCGTGACGGTCTTCGGCGCGGCCAGCACCTCCGCCGCAGCAGGTCTGCCGCAGGGGTTGACCCGCGCCGAGGCCGCGCGCCGGGTGTTCGTCACCGCCGCCGACCACGCGTTCTGGACGGCTACCGCCTTCCTGCTCGCGACGCTCGTGCTGGTCGCCTTCGCGATCCGCAGCCGCGACGTCGAGGCGTCGACCGCACGGCGGTAACCCGCATCCGCACGCGGGCAACCGCTGACGCCGACCGGCGGCCGGGTCCGCGAGGACCCGGCCGCCGGTGCGGTCGTGAGCAGCCCGGTCAGGCCAGGTGGTTCGCCTGCAAGAACGCCTTGGCGACCTTCGCCGGGTCCTGCTTCTGGATCTGCACCGCCTTGTTGAGCGCGATGATCGCCGGCGTCGTCAGCAGGCTGTCGACCTTGTTCAAGGTCTGCGTGAACGCCGGGCCCATCTGCTGGAGCTTGCTGGTCTTGATGATCGGCACGACCTGCTGGAACCCGAAGATGGCCTTCGTGTCCGTCAGCACCGCGTACTTGCCCGAGGCCAGCTGGCCGTCGGTGGTGAAGACGGCGATCGAGTTCACCTTGTTGTCGTCGAGCGCGGCGTACTGCGCGCCGATCGTCAGCGGCTCGAACTGGATCTTGTTCAGCCCGTACGCCTGCTTGAGGCCGACGACACCCTGGAAGCGGGTGCGGTTCTCCGGCGGGCCGCCGTAGGTGAAAGACCCGACCTTGCTCAGGTCGGCGATCGTCTTGAGCTGGTGCTGGGTGGCGTAGGCCTTCGTGACGGCAACGCCGTCCTTGTCCTGGAACGGCGTGGGCGCCAACACCGACACGCCCCGCTTCTTCTCGTAACTGGTCGCCCCGGCCAGCGTGATCGCCGCGGTCTTCGGCTGGTCGCCCAGCTTCGCGAGCTCGGTGTAGATGACGCCGGTGTACTCGGGCAGGCCGTCGATCTTGCCGCTCTGCAGAGCGGCGTCGGCGATCTCCGAGCTGCCGAGGTTCGGCTTCAAGGTCACCGTGTACCCCTTGGCCTGCAGCGCTTGCTGGTACAGGTCACCGAGCAGGTACTCCTCGGCGAAGTTCTTGTCGCCCATGACGAAGGTGGGCTTGCCCTTGCCGGGCAGGCTCGCGCTGCTCTTCGTGGCGCTGCTCCCACCGCTGCTGCCAGCGCTGCTGCCTCCGCTCGAACTGCAGGCCGCCAGCGTGGCTGCAGTCACGACTGCGACACCCACCGCGGCCGCGCGGGCCACGCTCTTGGATCGAATCACGAATTATCTCCCTTGTTGGTTAGACCCCGGCTGGGGTTTCCTCGGCCGAGGGCTCGTCCGCAGCGGTCATCCGTGGCAACCGAGCCACCCGCTTCGTTCAACAGCACCTGGGTCTGCGTGCGCGAGCCGAAGCCGCCGCGCTGGTTCAATCTGAGGCCGGTCGGTGTGACCGCGCGCTCGAGCAGCAGGAAGACGATCTGCGACAGGAACGCCAGCGCGATCAGCACGTACGTGCCGCCGATGACACCGGCCTGACCGAAGGACGCCTCGTTGGAAATGATGTCGCCGAGGCCGCCGCCGCCGAAGAAGCCGGACAGCGTCGCGGTGGCGATGACGAACACCGCGGCGGTGCGGACGCCGGCGAAGATCAGCGGCAGGGCCAGTGGTGTCTCGACCCGCAACAGCACCTGCCACGGTTTGAGCCCGATGCCCTTGGCGGCGTCCACGGTCTCGGCGTCGACGCCGTCGATCGCGACGTAGGCGTTGGTCAACATCGGCGGGAACGCCAGGATGACGAGCGCGACGATCACGTCGGTCTGCCCTACGCCGATGATCGGCAGGAAGATCGTCAGGATCGCAACGCTGGGCAGGGCACGGCCCAGGTTCGAGATGTTGATCGCCAGGAATGACAGCCGGTGCAGGTGTCCGAGCACGATGCCGATGGGCAGGCCGATCACCAACGCCAGCCCGACGGCGATGCCCGAGATCTCCAGGTGCGACCAGACCCGGTTCAGCACGTAGCTGTGGTTGTCGCCGATGAAGGTGAACGCCTCGAGGAAGCTGTTGCTCATGTCGTCACCGCCGGCGCCGGGTCCAGGGCGTCAGCACCCGCTGCGCGCCGGCGAGCAGCGCGTCCGCCAGCAGCGCCAGCGCGATGCACATGACGGCCGCCGCGATGAACTCGGTGTTCAGGTTGCGCTGCAGACCGTCGTAGATCGGCTGCCCGAGTCCCTTCGGGATGAGGCTGAAGGCCGCGATCGTCGCCAACGAGATGATGGTCACCGTGGCCACCCGCAGGCCGGCGACGATCGTCGGCAACGCCAGCGGCAGTTCGATCCGGATCAGGATCTGTGACCTGGTCAGGCCACTGCCCCGAGCGGCGTCGAGGACATCCGCCGAGACGCCGGACAGGCCCGCCAGAGTGTTGGTGAACAGGATCAGCAGCGTGTACGACACGAGCGCGATCTCGACCGTGAAGTAGTTGATGCCGGTGATCGGCACCAGGATCTCGAAGGCCGCCAGCGACGGGATCGTGTAGAGCAGGCTGCCGACGAACGTGACCGGTGCGACGATGACCCGGGCGAAGTGCGCGGCGATCGCCAGGACGAACGAGATGGCGAAACCTATTGCGATCGCGACGACCGTCATGCCGATGTGCTGCACAAGGGCCGGCTCGAACAGGCTGTTCCAGTGCGACCTGAAGTAGTCCCAGCAGAACGTGCGGTTGTCCTTGACGCACGACGACTGGTGGAAAACCGGGATGACCGGCCCGCCGCCGCGCGCGAAACCCATGCTCACGCGGGCTGGTCGGCGGGGATGTCCTTGCGGCCCTCGCGCAGGGTGGCGTTGATGATCTCCATCGTGACGTAGCCGATCGGCTTGGCGTCACCGTCGACGACGACCTCGCGGGTGGTCGACTCGGTCATCATCCGGGACAGCGCATCGCGCAACGTCGCGCCGGTCCGCAGCGAGTCGTCGGACACCTGCTCGCCGCGTGCGGTATCGGCGTCGGCGAGTTTCACGTCGTTCAGCCGCGACAGCGACAAGCGCTTCAAGCCGCGGTCGGCACCGACGAACTGCGCGACGAAGTCGTTGATCGGGTTCGCCAGGATCGCGTCGGGGCTGTCGTACTGCACGAGCTCACCGCCCTCGCGCAGGATCGCGATCTTGTCGCCCATCTTGATCGCCTCGTCGATGTCGTGCGTGACGAACACGATCGTCTTGCGCAGTTCACGCTGCAGGCGCAGGAACTGGTTCTGCAGGCGGTCACGGTTGATCGGGTCGATCGCGCCGAACGGCTCGTCCATGAGCATCAGCGGCGGGTCGGCCGCCAGCGCGCGGGCGACGCCGACACGCTGGCGCTGGCCGCCGGAGAGTTGCGCCGGGTAACGCCGGCCCATCTCCTCGGGCAGCCCGATCAGGTCGAGCAGTTCCGCCGGCACGGGCGACGCACCGCTTCTTGTCCCAACCGAGCAGGCGCGGCACGACGGCGATGTTGTTGTTGATCGTCAGGTGCGGGAACAACCCGATCTGCTGGATGACGTACCCGATCTCGCGGCGCAACTCAGTGGGGTTGCTTTTCATCACGCTGCGTTCGTCGATCAGGATGTCGCCGTCGCTCAGATCGATCATCCGGTTGACCAGGCGCATGGCGGTGGTCTTGCCGCAGCCGGACGGGCCGACCAGCACGCACACCTCGCCGGCGGGCACGGTGAACGACAGCTCCTGGATCGCCGGTGCGGGTTGGCCGGGGTACCGCTTGGAGACGGCGCGGAATTCGAGCGGCGCCGCCGTGGCTCCCTTGGACGCGGCTCTCGCCGTCGACGCAGGGGCTGGCTCGGTGTTCGTCACGTGGAGGTGTTCCGCCCCTTCGAGCTACCGGAGTCGCTACATGATAGCCACAGGCGTCTTGCCCCTAGATCACGTTGGCGTCACTTTTCGTTTGCAGTCATTTGTCGGATTTTCACCGTTGTGCGGCCAATTGACCGCACGCTCCGTCGATGTCCCGACCACGGGTGTCACGGACAGTGACCGCAACGCCGTGCGCTTGCACCCGGCGTACGAACTCGCGCTCGACGTCCTTGGGCGAAGCGTCCCACTGGGATCCGGGCGTCGGATTGAGCGGGATCAGGTTGACGTGCGCCAGGCGCGACGCCAGCAACTGGCCCAGCAGGTCCGCCCGCCACGGCTGATCGTTGACGTCGCGGATCATGGCGTACTCGATGGAGTACCGGCGTCCGGTGCGTGCCGCGTACGCGTCCGCCGCGGCGAGCACCTCGGCGATCTGCCAGCGGGTGTTCACCGGGACGAGCGTGTCGCGCAGCTCGTCATCGGGCGCGTGCAGCGACACGGCGAGGGTCACGCCGACATCGGCGTCGGCCAGCTTGCTCGATCGCCGGCACCAGCCCGACGGTGCTGACGGTGACCGAGCGGCGCGAGAGCCCGAAGCCGTGCGGCACGGGGCCGATCAACCGACGCACCGCGTCGCGCACCCGCGCATAGTTGGCCAGCGGCTCGCCCATGCCCATGAACACGACGTTGGACAGCCGGCCGGGCTCGCCCAGCGCGCCGTCCGCCGTGGCCCGCGCGGCGGCGCGGACCTGATCGACGATCTCCGCCGTCGACAGGTTGCGGGTGAGGCCGCCCTGCCCGGTGGCGCAGAACGGGCAGGCCATGCCGCACCCGGCCTGGCTGGAGATGCACACCGTGACGCGCTCGCGGGCTGCGCCGCGCGCCGGGTAGCGCATCAGCACGCTCTCGACCAGCGCGCCGTCGTGCAGTCGCCACAGCGTCTTGCGGGTGGTGCCGTCGTCGGTGGTGACGGTGCGGACCTCGTCGAGCAAGGCGCGGGAGCAGCGCGGCGCCGAGCGCTTCGCGAGCGGCTGCCGGGAGGTCGCTCATCGCCTGGACGTCGCTCTCGAGCCGGCCGAAGTACTGCCGGGTCAGCTGGTCGGCGCGGTACGCCGGAACACCGCACGCGGCGACGGCAGCGCGCACGGCGCCGGTTCGAGATCGGCGAGGTGGCGCGGCGGCGGGGTCCGGCGCGGTGCCGCGAAGACCAGCGGCAGGTCGGCGTGGGTGGCTCATGTCACGTCGATTCTCGCAAATCCTCGCCTCCGGCGTCGCCGCGCGGACCGGCCGGCGGCTCGGCGGTGCCGTCGACCAGCAGATCGGCGCGCGGCAGCGGGTGCTCGCGGGCGATGTAGGCCTCCTCGGAGGGCATCCAGTCCTCGAGCCACCGCGGCACCAGCCGCGGCCCGTCGCGCTCGAGCGCACGGCGCAGCCGCACGTCACGCGGGGCGTCTATCCAGACGCGCACTGCCCACGGCACGACGACCTCGCGCACGCGTGGCCGACACCCCTTCGACGACGACCACGCGGCCGGGCGCGACGTCGTGCCACTCGGCGCCCGCGTCGCGTCCCAGTCCCACCGCTGGTAGCGCGCGGGCCGCCCGGCGCGCAGCGGGGCGGCGACCTGGCGCCTCGAAGCGCGTCCCAGTCCCACTCGGCGATCTGCGGGCCCGGCGAAGTCGTCGACGTGCACGACCACGACCGCGGCCCGACGCGGCCGCGACGCGCGCGGCGAAGGTGGTCTTGCCCGACCCGCCGCGGCCGTCGACGCCGACCCAGCACCGTCTCGCCGGGCGCGGCGCGGCGGCGAGCTCGAGGATCCGGCGCGACGGCGTCGTCGGCCGCCAGCGCGGCGGGCATGCGCGTCAGACCGGCGCGAACGCCGACAGCAGCAGGTAGGCGACGGCGGCGCACGGCAGCAGCGAGTCGAGCCGGTCCATCAGGCCGCCGTGGCCGGGCAGCAGATTGCCCATGTCCTTGATGCTGCAGGTCGCGCTTGATCATCGACTCGCCGAGGTCGCCGAGCGTCGCGGTGACCACGATCGCGAGGCCGAACAGCAGTCCCTTCCACCACGCCTCGTGGAAGGTCAGGGTCAGGAACAGCACGCCCGCGCCGCGAGCAGGCCAGCACCGATCCGGCGAAGCCCTCCCACGTCTTGCCCTTGGACACGATCGGCGCGAGCGGGTGCTTGCCGAAGAGCACGCCGGTCGCGTATCCGCCGGTGTCACTGCACACCACGGTGGCGACGAACGCGAGCACGCGGGCGGCGCCGTCGTGCGGATGCGCGAGCAGCACGGCGAACGCCGGCGAGCAGCGGCAGGTAGCCGATGGTGAACGCGGACGCGGCGACGTCGCGGGCGTAGTGCGCGGCACCGTCGCCGATGCGCCAGGCGAGGACTGCCGACGACGGTCAGCAGCACCGCGAGCACGAGGCCGCTCGGACCGCGTTCCCACGCCGCGGCGAGGGTGGCCGCGCCGCCGACGACGCATCGGCAGCAGCGACACGTGCACGTCGGCCGAGCGCAGCGCCCGCGGCGAACTCCCAACAGCCGTAGAGCACGGCGAGCGCGACGAGCACGGCGAAGCTCGGGCCGGTAGGCGAACAGGCTGACCAGGATGACCGCGCCGAGCCCGACGCCGACGCCGATGGCGGCCGGCAGGTTGCGCCCGGCGCGCGACGTCGGTCGCCGGCCCGGTGCGCCGGTGAGGCTGCCCGGTCGCGATGCGCGGCGCGGCGTCGTCGATGCTCGCGCCTGTGGCAGGGCCGGCCGGGCGATGTCGCGTCGCCGACCCGGCCGCGGCCGGATCGCCGACGCGCGCTGCGACGCCGCGACGGTCGGGCCGGCGAGGCGGCGCGCGCGTGCCACGGCCGAGCGGTCGGCTGTGGCTCAGGACCGGCGCCGCCGGCGGGTCGTGCTCGGCCGGCACCCGGGTCAGACCTCGAGCAGTTCGGATTCCTTGGCCTTCACGGCGTCGTCGATGCGCGCGGTGTAGCCGGACGTCAGCTTGTCGAGCTCCGCCTCGGCGCGGTGGACGTCGTCCTCGCCGGACTCGCCGTCCTTGACCATCTTGTCCAGCGCGTCCTTGGCGTGCCGGCGGACCGAGCGGATCGACACCTTCGCGTCCTCGCCCTTGCCCTTGGCGACCTTCACGAGGTCGCGGCGGCGTTCCTCGGTCAGCTGCGGGAACACGACGCGGATGATCTGGCCGTCGTTGGTCGGGTTGACGCCGAGGTCGCTGTCGCGGATGGCCTTCTCGATCGCCGACAGCGGTGCTGGCGTCGTAGGGCTTGATGACCGCCATCCGCGCCTCGGGGACGTTGACCGTCGCCATCTGCGGGATCGGGCGTCGGCGCGCCGTAGTAGTCGACGACGAGGCGCGCGAAGGCGCTGGCGTTGGCCCGGCCGGTGCGCAGGCCCGCGAGGTCGTCGCGCGCGACGTGCACCGCCTTCTCCATCTTCTCCTCGGCCTCGAAGAGGATCTCGTCGATCACCGGCCGGCCGTCCCTTCCGTCACGTCCGCGGCATGCACCAGCGTGCCGATCTTCTCGCCGTGCACCACGCGGGCGATGTTGCCGTCGCTGCAGGCCGAACACGACGATCGGCATGCCGTTGTCGCGGCACAGGCTGAACGCCGCGGCGTCGGCGACGGCGAGGCCGCGGCGCAGGACGTCGTCGTAGGTGATCGTGTCGAGCTTCTTCGCGTCCGGGTGCCGTGCGCGGGTCGGCGTCGTAGATCGCCGTCGACGCCGTTCTTGCCCAGCAGCAGCGCCTCGCAGCCGATCTCCAGCGCGCGCTGGGCGGCCACGGTGTCGGTGGAGAAGTAGGGCAGCCCGGCGCCGGCACCGAAGATGACGACGCGACCCTTCTCCAGGTGCCGTTCGGCGCGCCGCGGGATGTAGGGCTCGGCCACCTGGCCCATGGTGATCGCGGTCTGCACCCGCGTCGGCACGCTCTCCTTCTCCAGGAAGTCCTGCAGCGCCAGGCAGTTCATCACCGTGCCGAGCATGCCCATGTAGTCGGCGCGGTCGCGGTCCATGCCGCGCTGGCTGAGTTCCGCGCCGCGGAAGAAGTTGCCGCCGCCGACCACGATCGCCACCTGCGTGCCGGCTCGCGACGACCTCGGCGACCTGCCGGGCGATGGACTGCACGACGTCGGGATCGACCCCGATCCGGCCGCCGCCGAAGACCTCGCCGGAGAGCTTGAGCAGCACCCGCCGGTACCAGCGCGGGTTCCGCCTCGCCGGCGCTGCCCGGGGACGACGAAGGGGCCGCCTCGGTGTCGGTCATGAAGCGGCCCCTCTCGTCGTGCGGATGTCCGTGGTGCACCCTAGCGGCCGGTCAGGCCTGGCCGACCTCGAAATGCACGAAGCGGGTGACCGTGACGCCGGCGTCGGCGAGCACCTGCTTGACGGTGGTCTTCGGCCTCGCGTACCGACTCCTGCTCGAGCAGGACGTTGTCGGCGTAGAAGGCGTTCAGCCGGCCCTCGACGATCTTGGCGATCGCCTGCTCCGGCTTGCCTTCGGCGCGGGTCTTCTCCTCCAGGACGCGGCGCTCGGCCTCGACCGCCTCGGCCGGGACGTCCTCACGGGTGAGGTACTTCGCGCGCAGGGCCGCGACCTGCATCGCCGCACCGCGCGCAGCCTCGGGGTCGTCGCCCTCGAACTGCACGAGGACACCGACCTGCGGCGGCAGGTCGGATGCCTTGCGGTGCAGGTAGGTCGCCACCTGGCCGTCGAGCTTGGCCGCGCGGCGCAGTTCGAGCTTCTCGCCGATGACCGCGGCCAGCTCCGACACGCTCTCCTCGACCGTCTTGCCGTCCTTCAGGGTCTCGCCCCGCAGGCCGTCGACGTCGCTCGAGGCGGAGTTCGCGAAGTGCGTGACGATGTCGCCGGCGAGCGTCTGGAACTGCTCGTTCTTCGCGACGAAGTCCGTCTCGGAGGCGAGTTCGATCATCGCGCCTTCGGCCGCCGCGACGAGGCCGTTGGACGCGGTGCGCTCTGCACCCCGCCGCGGCCGCCTTCGCCTCGCCCTTGACACGCAGGATCTCGCTGCGCGCGCTCGAGGTCGCCGTCGGCTTCGTCGAGGGCCTTCTTGCAATCCATCATCCCGGCGCCGGTGGCGTCGCGGAGCTTCTTCACGTCAGCGGCGGAGAAATTCGCCATAGGTGTCTCGTATCCGTTCTGGTGTCGTCGTCGTGCGGTGCCGTGCGCTCAGGCCGACGGTGCGGCCTCGGGCGCGGCGGAGTCCACGGAGGCAGCCGGTTCCGCAGCGGTGCCGGCATCGCCTGCCGAGGCGGCGCCTGCGGCATCGCCAGCGGGTGCGGGTGCGGCAGTCACCGCCGGCGGGGGCGAGCAGATCGCGTTCCCACTCGGGCATCGGCTCGTCGGCGGCCAGCTGGCCGTCGCCGCCGGCTTCGGGCTTGTCGTCCCGACCGGCGTTCGCGGCCTGGGCGGCGCGATCGCGCAGGCCCTCGGCCACGGCGTCGGCGACCACCCGGGTCAGCAGCGCAGCGCTGCGGATGGCGTCGTCGTTGCCGGGGATCTTGTAGTCGACCTCGTCGGGGTCGCAGTTGGTGTCGAGGATCGCGACGACCGGGATGTTCAGCTTGCGGGCCTCGCCGACGGCGATGTGTTCCTTCTTGGTGTCGACGATCCACACGGCGCTGGGCACCTTGGTCATCTCGCGGATGCCGCCGAGGGAGCGGTTCGAGCTTCGCCATCTCACGAGTGAGCATGAGCTGCTCCTTCTTGGTGGCGACGCCCTCCCAGCCGGCCTGCTCGCGGGCCTCGAGCTCCTTGAGGCGCTGCAGCCGCTTGTAGACGGTCTGGAAGTTGGTCAGCATCCCGCCCAGCCAGCGCTGGTTGACGTAGGGCATGCCCACGCGGGTGGCCTGCTCGGCGATCGACTCCTGCGCCTGCTTCTTGGTGCCGACGAACAGCACCGTGCCGCCGTGCGCGACGGTCTCCTTGATGAACTCGTACGCGCGGTCGACGTAGTTCAGCGTCTGGTGCAGGTCGATGATGTAGAGCCCGTTGCGCTCGGTCAGGATGAAGCGCTTCATCTTCGGGTTCCAGCGTCGGGTCTGGTGTCCGAAGTGGACGCCTGACTCGAGCATCTCCTTCATGGTGACGACGGCCATGCCGGTCGTCCTCCTCGTCGTTCGTGCGCACGGCGTCGAGTCATCGGCGCCGCGCGCGGCCTCGGTTGTCGCGGCCGGCTCGGGATGAGCCGTCCGCCCTGGTGCCCGTTGTCGCGAACCAGGAGGCCGAACCGGCTGCTGCCGGTGCGGACCGAGGCTGGCCGCCAACCTCCCTCTTGCGATCAGGAGGAGGACACGCGAAGTCAGCCCGGTCCCCCGGGCTGCAACGTCAGTCTAACGCCTCTCGCGGGCCTGTCGCGACCGCGCTACCGCGGGCGCTACCGCCTGTGCCGCCGGGACGCAATGCCGCGGCCCGATCTGTGCACAGCGCCGTGGGCCGTCCACAACTGTCGCGGGGCGGCCGCGGCGCGTGCCTCGTCGGCGCACGCTCGGCGGGTGTGGTGCACAATCCGCCGGGCCGCGGCGCTGCTCGCCGGCACGGCGGCGGCAGCGGTACTCGCGGCAGCCGCCCCGAGCGGTGCGGCCGCCGGGACGACCGGCCTGCGCACCGTTGCCGCGCCGCCGACGGCCGTCGTGCGCTACGCGCCACCGCTGCCGGCACTGCTGGTCGTGCGCGGCTTCGACCCGCCGGCGACGCGCTACGGCGCCGGGTCATCTCGGCGTCGACCTGCGTGCCGCCACCGGAGCCCGGGTGCTGGCCGCCGGTACCGGTGTCGTGCGCTTCGCGGGGCCGGTCGCCGGCCGCGGTGTCGTCGTGATCGCCCATCCGGACGGGGTGAGCACCGAGTACGAGCCGGTGCGCGCCCTGGTCCGCGCCGGGCGCCGTGGTGGCGGGCGGCGAACCGGTCGGCGTCCTGGCCGGCACGCACCCCGGCTGTCCCGGCCGCTGCCTGCACTGGGGCGCGCGGCGGGTCGGGGCCTACGTCGATCCGTTGAGCCTGCTGCGCCCGCTCGGCGTGGTCCGGCTGCTGCCGTGGCACGGGCCCGTTCCCTGACGCTCGCGGCGCTGCCTGCGCGGTCAGGCGCGCGGGTGCGCCTGCTCGTAGGTGCGACGCAGCCGCTCGACCGAGACGTGCGTGTAGATCTGGGTGGTCGCCAGGTTCGCGTGGCCCAGCAGCTCCTGCACGGTGCGCAGGTCGGCGCCGCCGTCGAGCAGATGCGTCGCGGCGGTGTGCCGAAGACCGTGCGGGCCGATGTCCGGGGCACCCGGCACCTGCGCCACTCGCTCGGTGCACCACGGTGCGCACCGCGCGGGGGTCGATGACGCCCGCCGCGCACGCCGAGCAGCAGCGCCGCACCCGACGCCGGCGCGAGCGAGCTGCGGCCGGCCGGTGCGCAGCCACGCGTCCAGCGCCTCGTCCGCTGCGAGCCCGTACGGCACCGTGCGTTCCTTGGCGCCTTTGCCCAGCACCCGCAGCACGCGCCGGTGCCGGTCGACGTCGTCGACATCGAGGCCGACGAGCTCGGAGACCCGGATCCCGGTGGCGTAGAGCAGCTCCAGGATCAGCGCGTCGCGCACCGCGACCGCGCCCTCGGCGCTGTCGTCCTGCGGCAGCGGAAGATCCATCAGCCGGTCGGCCTCGTCGACGCGCAACACCTCGGGCAGCGTTCGGTGCGCGCGGGGGCTGGCGAGCAGCTGGCCCGGATCCGTGGTCGAGCAGCCCGGCCCGCTGGGCCCACGAGCTGAACGTGCGCAGGCTCGCCGCGTGCCGGGCCATGCTGGTGCGGCTGAGCCCGCGGCTGCGTTGGATGGCTAGCCAGCCGCGCAGCACCCGAAGATCGATGTCGGCCACGCCGGTGCCGCCGAGTTTGGCGAGGTGGTCCAGGAAACCCACGACGTCACCGACATAGGCGCGCACGGTGTGCGCCGAGCGGTACCGCTCCAGCGACAGGTGCCGCTCGAAGCCGGACGACCGCGCTGGCCAGATCGTCCGGCAGGGCGTCGCGCAGCCGGCTCGTCGACGGCCGCGCGGTGGGATCGGTGTCGGCCACGAGGCGACCGTGCGCGTCCCGCGCTCGATGGTCAAGGCGCCACGCGGGCGCGCACCGAAGCCGCGTCGACCGTGGCCGGTACCTGACCGCGGAGCGGCTCAGCCAGACCCGCCGGCGGGGCCGGCCGCACACGCAGCTGTTCCTGGGCCCGTGGTCGGACCCGGTCGGGGTGGGGTTCGACCGGACCCAACCACGGGGTCTGGGACGACCGTGCCGGCGCTGCCGGCCCGATCGCGCTCGGGCGGCGTGGTCAGCTCACCCGAAGTCTCGTCTGGAACGCACCGACAATTGCATGGGCGAGTTGTCGTCATCAAGTCGGCGGCGGGCGGTGCGCGCGGCACCGCGCATCGCCCGAAAGGGCAGCTGGACGGCTCAGGTCATGGCGCCCCCGCGCACCGTCGGGGACAAGCGGTGCCCGGCGCCGTCGGCGACGACGAGACCGCGCGAGCCGAGAACCGGCAGCGCGGCGCGGACCGCCGCGATCGGCACGCCGGCCGCCCGGGCGAGCGCGTGCACGGTCGCGAGGCCCGACGCCGGCATGCCGTCGAAGACCCGCCGGCTGGCCGGGTCGAGATCGTCGAGAGCCCGCTGCAGCGCGGTGCCGCCGGCGGACCGTGGCCGCACGACGAGATCCAGGTCGCTGAGCCTGCCGATGATCGCCAGCACGTCATGGACGTCGGTGACCAGGAACGCCGGGTCCTGCTCGGCGCGGAGCAACACGTGACAGCCGGCGGACATCGTCGAGGTGACCGGGCCGGGCACCGCCATCACCGGCCGGCCGAGCCGCCGGGCGTGGCCGGCGGTGTTCATCGCACCGGAGCGCAGGGCGGCCTCGACCACGATCGAGCCGGTGCCGAAGGCCGCGATCAAGCGGTTGCGGGTGAGGAACCGGCGTCGCTGCGGCGCGGACCCGGGCGGGCTCTCCGACACCACCAGCCCGCCGGCGGCAGCGAGGTCGAACAGTGCCGCGTTCGCGGGCGGGTAGGCGCGGTCCAGACCACCCGCGGACACGATGACCGTCGGCGCGCCTACGGCCAGCGCGGCACGGTGCGCGGCGGCGTCGATACCGTAGCGCGCCACCGGACACGACCGTGAACTCCCGGCGGGCAAGGGCCGCGGCGAGGTCGCCGGCGACGTGCGTAACCGTAGGCGGTGCTGGCCCGGGAACCGACGATGGCCACCGAGCGCACGCCGAGCTCTGCGAGCGCGCCGCGCCGCGTACCCACAAGGCGAGCGGCGGGATCGGTTCGCCGTAGTCGGCGATTGCGCTGGTCGCCGTCCTCGCCACCGCGCCAGCCGGCGCCCGCCGGCGGCCTCGAGGCCGCGACAGCGCGAAGTGCGGCCACTCGTCGGACTCGGGCACGACCAGGCGGACGCCGTGCCGCTGCGCGGCCTCGAGATCGGCGACGGGGTCGGCGGACTCCAGCCGCGGCCCGCGTACCGATGCGCGAGCGTCTCGATCGGCCCGGCCGCCCGCGATCCTCGGCCGCGACCGCGACCGGTCCGCGCTCGCGCACCGCGCTCCACACCGGGATCGACGCGGGCTCGGTCGACCCTGCTCAGGTAGGCCCGGGCCAGCAGGACCGGTCCTCGCTCACGCCGCCCATTGCCACGACCTGCCGATCCGGAAGAACAGCGCCTCGCCGACCTCGTGCGCCTCGGGCTGCGGCTGCCCGCCGAGGTCGGCGAGCGTCCACGCCAAGCGCAGCACGCGGTCGAACCCGCGCGCGGTCAACGTGCCCGTCTCCAGGGCGCGCCAGGCGTCGCGCAGTGCCGCAGGCGGCAGCAGCCACCGCGGGGAGCGCAGCGCGGTTCCCGGGACGTGCGGCATTGCAGCGCCACGGCGTGGCCTGCCAGCGCAGCGGCCGCACGCGAGCGCGCGTCGGCGACCCGGGCCGCCACGCTGGCGCTGGACTCGCGGCTGCCGAGGGGATCGAACAGGTCGCACCTGATTCACCGGGTCGACCTCGACCCGCAGGTCGATGCGGTCCATCAGCGGCCCGGACAGTCGCTGCTCGTGCCGCCGGCGCACCTGCGGCGGGCAGATGCAGGCCGGCCGCCGGCCGCGCGCACGGGCACGGGTTCGCGGCGAGCACCAGTTGGAACCGCGCCGGGTAGCGCACCGCTCCCCCGCCACGGTGCAATGACGACGTAACCCGTCTCGAGCGGCTGGCGCAGCGCGTCCAGCGTGCTGGGCGCGAACTCCGACGCCTCGTCGAGGAACAGCACGCCGTGGTGGGCGAGGCTGATGGCGCCCGGGCGGGCCAGGTAGGACCCGCCGCCGACCAGCGCCGCGACCGACGTGGTGTGGTGCGGCGCCTGCAGCGGCGGCCGGCGCACCAGCCGGGCCCGCGCGTCGAGCAGGCCGGCGACCGAGTGCACGGCCGTGACCTCCAGCGCGGCGGCGTCGTCGAGGGCGGGCAGCACGCCCGGCAGCCGCTCGGCCAGCATCGTCTTGCCCGCCCCGGGCGCACCGACGAGCAGCAGGTGGTGGCCGCCGGCCGCGGCGACCGCCAGCGCCCGCTTGGCCAGCTCCTGCCCGGCGACGTCGGCGAGGTCCGGGCCGGGCGGCTCCAGGTCGTCGTCGGCCGCCGACTCGGCTCGGTCGACCGGTGGCAGGGCCGGACCGTCGCCGGTCAGCCAGGCCACGATCTCGCCGAGCGTGGCCGCGGCGCGGATGTCGACGCCGTCCACGAGGGCGGCCTCGGCGGCGTTCTCCCGGGCCACGACGACGCGTCGTGCGCCGGACCGCCGGGCTGCGAGCGCGGCCGGCAGGACGCCGCGCACCGGGCGCAGCCGTCCTTCCAGGCCCAGTTCGGCGATCCAGACCACGCCGGCGACGGCGTCGGCGCGCACCTGCTCGGCCGCGGCCAGCACCGCCATCGCGATGGCGAGGTCGAAGCGGGAGCCGACCTTGCGCACGTCGGCGGGCAGCAGGGCGACGGTGACCTTGCGGTTCGGCCAGGCGGCGCCGGAGTTGACGATCGCCGCCCGCATCCGGTCGCGCGACTCGACCACCGATGTGTCGGCGCGGCCGGTGAACGACATCCCGGGCAGCCCGGCCGAGATGTCGCACTCGACCTCGACCAGCTGGCCGTCGACGCCGACGACAGCGACGGCGCCGGTCCGGGCGAGCGCCATCAGAACGCCCCGACCAGATGCTCGACGTCGGGCCTGGAGCCGGTGCGGCGCAGCGATCGCGCACGACCGCGACGACGTCGAAGCGCACGGCCGACCACCAGGCGTCACCGCTCGTCGTCGCGGTGAGCCGCGATCCATCGGGCGGCGAGCCGCCGCACCCGCGCGGCCTTGCGGGCGTCGACCGCCTCGGCCGGCGCGCCGAACGCGCGCGACGAGCGGGTCTTGACCTCGACGAACACGAGGGTGGTGCCGTCGCTGCGCGACAAGGTCGAGTTCGCCCGCGCGAGCAGCGCCAGTTGCGGTCGAGGATGTCCAACCCCGCGGCGTGCAGGTGCTCGGCGGCGACCTGCTCGCCGAACCGCCCGACGGCGTCCTTGACTCGCATGGAACGAGCCTGGCGGAGTTCGCGCCGGGCCGGACCGCGCGGCCGGCCGTTGTGGACGAGGCGTCGGGGTCGGCATGACACACCGAGCCGGGTGCCGGCCCGGACCGCCGGTCGTCAGCCCGCGTCGTTGCCATAGTCGTGACTCGGCCCGTGCAGCCGCAGCGGACGGGGCCGGCGCACCGAAGCCCGCCGGATCTGCTCGGCGTCGGCGGCCGGCAGCGCCAGCACCGCGGCGAGCAACCCGTCGGCGCCGGTGGTCGCGCCCACCTCGGCGAGCGCCGCGCCCAGCAGCCGATGCACGTGCCGCGCCGCCTCGGCCGAGAGCTGCCACTCCTGCCGCAGTCGCGCGCCGGTCGGCACCGATCCCGTCTGCGCGCACTGCTCAAGAACCGCGAGCCAGGTCGGCAACGCGATGCGCGTGCCGTGCCACACCGTGCCGGTCAGGGCCGAGAACTGGCGGCGGCACCCCGCGCACGTCCACACCCGGCGCCCGGTCGGGGCGCCGGTGCGGGTGCGCCGCGCCGGCCGGCGCACGCGGCGCCAGGTAGCGAACCTCATGGTCGCCGCAGTGCGGGCACCGCGGCCCGCCCGGCCAGCGCGCGGCCTCCAGCCGCTCGTACGCCGCGCCGCTCGCGACCGGCGCCGCACCGCCGGGGAACGGCCGCTCAGGAACCGAACCCGCCCTTGTCCGGCAGCGCGAGGTCCGGCTTGTCGAGTTCCTCGATGTTGACGTCCTTGAACGTCACGACTCGCACGGTCTTGACGAACCGCGCCGGCCGGTACATGTCCCACACCCAGGCGTCGCGCATCGTCAGCTCGAAGTAGACCTCGCCGTCGGTGTTCAGCGGTCGGAGGTCGACCTCGTTGGTCAGGTAGAAGCGACGCTCGGTCTCGACCACGTAGCTGAACTGAGCGGCGATGTCGCGGTACTCGCGGTAGAGCTGCAGCTCCATCTCGGTCTCGTAGTTCTCGAGATCCTCGGTGCTCATGTCGATCTCCTCGCGGGTCCGGACGTCATGCGGTCTCGCCGAGCGGGCGGCCGGCGTCGACCGGCGCGACCGGCTCGACGTCGACGAAGACCGCGTCGACCTCATCATTGTCGTCCGGTGCGGTGTCGATCCGCTCGCCCAGCGCACGGCGGACGTTGACGTAGCGGCGGCGGTGTTCCGGGCACGGTCCGCGCGCGCTCAGCGCGGCCTCGTGCCCCGGCGTGATGTAGCCCTTGTGCTGGCCGAACTCGTAATCGGGCCACCGGTCGTGCAGGCCGGTCATGATCGCGTCGCGGGTGACCTTGGCGAGGATGGAGGCCGCGGCGATGCAGGCCACCGTGGCGTCGCCCTTCCACACCGCGATGGACGGCACCGCCAGGCCCGGCACCGCGAACCCGTCGGTGAGCGCGTAGTCGGCGCCGGGCGCGAGCGTGCCGATGGCGCGCGCGCATGCCGGCCAGGTTGGCGACGTGCAGGCCGTAGGCGTCGATCTCGGCCGCCGGGATCACGACGATCCGGTAGGCCAGCGCCCGGCGCACGATGCGCGTGTAGAGCCGCTCGCGCGTGGCTGCGCTGAGCACCTTGGAGTCGTCGAGCCCGTCGATCTGCCCGGCCCGGCCTGGCGGCAGGATGCAGGCCGCGACGACCAGCGGCCCGGCGCAGGCGCCCCGGCCGGCCTCGTCGGCGCCGGCGACGTAGCGGAAGCCGGCCCGGCACAGCGCGGACTCGTAGCCGCCGAGCGGGCCGTCGCGGCGGACCAGCAGGCGCGGCGGCCGGAACCCCAGTCCGGATGTCGCCGCTGCCGCCATGACGCACGAGGCTACCCAACGGCGGGCGAGCTACTGACGCGCGCGCCGAGCCCCGGTGAGGCGCGCCGACGTGCGGCGGCGGCGCCTGCGCCGCAGGGCGAACACCGGCAGCACCGTGGCCGTCGACAGCACGCCGGGCAGCGCCGGTCCGGCTGCGGAGGCGGTGCTCTCGAACGTCGAGGGGGTGCCCAGCGTGCGCCAGCGCGACGGCGGCCAGGCGATCACGAACGCCTTGCCGATGACGTCGTCGTCCGGCACCGTGCTGGCCTTGGCGTCGCAGTCGGAGTCGTTCGACGTGCTCTCGCCGCCGCCCGGCGTGCAGTGGTAGCGCGAGTCGGCGGAGTTGCTGCGGTGGTCGCCCATCACCCACAACCGGCCCTTGGGCACGGTCACCGGCCCGAACGCCGGCATCGGGCCGTCGTTGCGGTCGATGTAGACGTACGGCTCGTGCAGCGTGCGGTAGGGGCCGTTCGGGCCGTGGTCGCTGACCATGACCGCTCCGGAGGCGGTGCCCTTGACCGTCTGGCCGCCGTCGGCGATGACCCGCTTCACGAGCACCTGGCCGTCGGGCGGGACGAAGCCGATGAGCTGGCCGAAGCCTCGCACGACACGCACGAGAGGGTTGCTCGGCGGCGTGCTGGTGCCGGGCTCGGACCAGCCCTTCGGCGCGTTGAACACCACGATGTCGCCCGGGTGCGGGTCGCGGAAGTCGTAGATCGGCTTGTTGACGAGGATGCGGTCGCCGTGACAGCCCGGGGCAGCCGTGCAGCGTCTTCTCCATCGACTGCGACGGGATGTAGAACGGCTGGACGACGAAGGTCTTCACCAGGATCGCGATGACGATCGCCAGCAGCACCAGCCCCGGCAGCTCCCACCACGGCGCCTTGCGTTTGGGCTTGCGGTTCATCCGCTTCGCCGCGCGTGCGCGTCGGCGCCGGGTGAACAGGTTGGTCGCGACGCCGGACCTGCTGGCCGCACGGCCGCCGTCGGTCGGGCCGTCGGCGGCCGCCGCCGGCTGCCCGCCGGGGTCAGCGGTGTCCGTGGAGCCGGCCGGTGTGCCCGCTCCGGCGGAGGGCTGTGAATCCTCGAGCGGGCGCTCGCCGGCAGACGGTCTCGGACGGCGTGTCCTCGACTCATGCGCTGCGGTCGCGGCGCGGTCAGCGCGCGACGGTCTCGCGCTTCTCCTTGATCTTGGCCTTCTTGCCGCGCAGTTCGCGCAGGTAGTACAGCTTCGCGCGGCGCACGTCGCCGCGGGTGACGACCTCGATCTTGTCGATCACCGGCGTGTGCACCGGGAAGGTGCGCTCGACGCCGACCCCGAAGCTGACCTTGCGGACGGTGAACGTCTCGCGCAGGCCGCCGCCCTGGCGCCGGATGACGGCGCCCTGGAAGATCTGGATACGCGAGCGGCTGCCCTCGATGACCCGCACGTGCACCTTCAGGGTGTCACCGGGACGGAAGTCGGGGACGTCGGTGCGCAGCGAATCGGCGTCGAGCGTGTCGAGGGTGTTCATGTCGCAGTGTCGCTCTCGTCGTCGTGTCGTGCAGTTCTGTCCAGCCGGGACGCACCGGCGAGAAGGCCGTCTGGGCCACCTCGCGTCGCGCCCGCCCGGCCTCGGCCGGCGTTCGGTCACCGCGCGCAGGGCGCAGCAGGCAACCCCACGATGATGCCATATCGGCGGCGGCGACCCGAAATCGCGCGGCCGCCGCGCTCATGGCGACGGTGGCGCGGGGTCGTCGAGCAGGTCCGGGCGGATCGCGGCCGTGCGCTCGCGGGCGCGCTGCCGGCGCCACTGCACGATCTGGCGCGTGGTTGCCCGACAGCAGCACGGCGGGCACCTCGCGGCCGCGCCAGCTGCTGGGTTTCGTGTAGATCGGCGGTTCGAGCAGGCGCTCGGTGCCCGGCGCGAACGTGTCCTCCGCGGCCGAGCGTTCGTTGCCGAGCACGCCGGGCAGCAGCCGCCCCACGGCCTCGGCGATGACCAGCACCGCGGCCTCCCCGCCGGAGAGCACGTAGTCGCCGAGCGAGACCTGCTCGACGGGCATCCGTTCGGCGGCGTGCTCGACGACGCGCGCGTCGATGCCCTCGTAGCGCCCGCACGCGAACAGCAGCCACGGTTCGCCGGCGAGGCGCTGCGCGTCGGCCTGGGTGAACGGCACCCCGGACGGCGTCGGCACGATCAGGCGCGGCTGCGTCGGCCCGTCCGGCGGCGCGAGGTCGATCCAGGGCGCGGCCCCACGGTTCGGCGCTGCATCACCATGCCCGGGCCGCCGCCGTAGGGCGTGTCGTCGACGGTGCGGTGCACGTCGTCGGTCCAGGTGCGCAGGTCGTGCACGCCCACCTGCACCTGCCCGCGCGCGATCGCCTTGCCGAGCAGCGACTGGTGCAGCGGCGCCAGGTAGTCGGGGAAGATCGTGACGACGTCGAGGCGCAGGGTGCTCACAGCTCGAACAGCCCCTCGGGCGCGTCGACGACGAGCGTGCCGCCGGCGATGTCGACGCTCGGGACGATGGCGCTGACGAAGGGCACGAGCCGCTGCACGCCGTCGATGTCGAGCACCAGGTAGGCGGCGCCGCCGGCGTGCTGGACCTCGAGCACCGGCCCGAGGTCGCGCCGTCGACGTCGAGTGCCCGCAGCCCGACGAGGTCGGTGTCGTAGAACTCGTCGGGATCGTCGAGTGCCGGGCGATCGGCGGCGGGGACGAACAACTGCACGCCGCGCAACGCCTCGGCGTCGGGACGGCTCGCGCAGCCGGCGAAGTGCACCACCAGCTTGCCGCCCGCCAGCGATGCCGACTCGATCAGGAGCGGGCCGGCCGTTGCGGGTTCGGTGCGCAGTGACGCGCCGGCGACGAAGCGCTCGGCGGGCGCGTCGGTCCAGGGTTCGACGAAGACGTCGCCGCGCACGCCGCGCGCCGGCCCGATCTTCCCGACGGCGACGAGATCGGCGGCCGCATCGTCGCCGCTCATCGGGCTGTGCCGGACAGCGCTCAGCGGCGGTCGACGTCGACGACGTCGACCCGGATGCCGCGGGCCCCGACGGACTCGCCCACGCCGTTCATGACCTGGCGCAGCGCCTTGGCGGTGCGGCCGTTGCGGCCGATGACGCGGCCGAGGTCGTCTGGGTGCACGCGGATCTCGAGGCGCTGGCCGCGGCGGTTGTCGACCATGTCGACGCGGACGTCGTCCGGGTGGTCGACGATGCCCTTGACCAGGTGCTCGAGCGCTTCCTCGAGCACGTCAGCTCTCCGCGGTCGCGTCTTCGCCGGCCGGCGCGGTGTCGGCGGCGGTGTCGGCGGCTCGGCGCTGTCGTCGGCCTTCGCCTCAGGCGCCGGGGTGCTCTTCGCCGCGGCCTTGGTGGCGCGCTTCTTCGGCGTGGTGGCCGGCGCCTCGGGCTCGCCGGACGACCTCGGCCAGTGCGGCGTTGAACCGCTCCTGCTTCGACGGGCTTCTCCGGTGCGACCTTCATCGGCGGCGGTGCGGGCTCGCCCTTGAACTTCTGCCAGTCGCCGGTGACCTTGAAGATCGCGGCGACGGCCTCGGTGGGCTGGGCGCCGACGCCGAGCCAGTAGGCGGCGCGGTCGCCGTCGACCTTGATGACCGACGGGTCGTTCTTCGGGTGGTACTCCCCGATCGTCTCGATGGCGCGGCCGTCGCGACGGGTGCGGGAATCGGCGACGACGATGCGGTAGTGCGGCTCGCGCATCTTGCCCAGGCGCATGAGCTTGATCTTTGTTGCCACGGGTTCTGCTGCTCCAGACTAGAGAGGTGGACGCGCCGGGCCGGCGGGGAAACACCGGGCTCGGACGAGCGTCCGGATGGACTGGCGCCGCGCGGGGAGAGGGTCCGCGCGAGCCGGTACTCAACCCGTCGATTGTGCCAGATCGGCACGGGCGGGCCGAATCCGCGCGGGCCTCAGGCCACGACCGCGCCCTTCAGCACTGTGCGGCGCGGCAACATCACCGCGCTGAGGTCGGTGCGCGGGTCGGTGTCGTAGACGATCAGATCGGCCGGGGCGCCCTCTTCCAGGCCGGGCAGTCCGAGCCATTCGCGCCCGCGCCACGACGCCTGCGCGATCACGTCGCGCTGCGGGATCCCGGCACCGACCAGCGCGCGGATCTCGTCGCGCACCAGCCCGTGCGGCAGCGAACCGCCGGCGTCGGTGCCGGTGTAGACCGGCATCGCCGGCCTCGTAGGCCGAGCGGATGCGCTCGCGCGACGTCGCGAACAGCGCGCGCATGTGCGCGGCGTAACGCGGGTACTTCGCCTCGCCGCCGAGCGCGATCTGCGGGAAGTTGTCGATGTTGATCAGGGTGGGCACCACTGCCGCTCCGGACTCGCACGGCCCGCGGCGATCAGGTCGTCGGTCAGGCCGGTGCCGTGCTCGATCGAGTCGATGCCGGCGGCGATCAGCCCGGGCAGCGCGTCCTCGCCGAAGACGTGCGCGGCCACCCGCGCGCCGAGCTCGTGCGCACGCCCGATCGCCGCGGCGAGCGCGTCGTCGGGCCAGGTGGGGGTGAGATCGCCGGCCTCGCGGTCGATCCAGTCGGCGGCGAGCTTGACCCAGCCGTCGCCCGCCGCCGCCTGGCGCTCGACCTCGGCGACGAGCTGGTCCGGTTCGACCTCGATGCCGAGGTCGCGGATGTAGCGCTTGGTGCGCGCGATGTGCCGCCCGGCGCGGATCAGCCGCGGCAGGTCGTCGCGCCGCTGGACGCTGCGGTTGTCGACCGGCGACCCGGCGTCGCGCAGCAGCAGGGCACCCGCGTCGCGGTTCGAGCAGCGCGTGCTCGGCCTGCACGTCGGGATCGGGCACGTGCCCGCTGGGCGCCAGCCCGATGTGGCAGTGCGCGTCGACGAAGCCGGGCGTGATCCAGCCACCGGTCGCGACGGTGTCCGCGTCCGCCGCGCGGGCGGGTGAACGTCAGCCGGCCGTCGACGACCCACGCGTCGCGTTCGGTCTCGTCGGGCAGGAAGACGCCGCGCAGGTGCAGGCTCACCGGTCCGGACGACTCTGCTGCGGGCTCCGCGATGCCACGCGTCGGCGAGCGCGCGGCGGGCGTCGGCGAGCAGCTGCGGCAGCACCCGCGTGCGGCCGACGATCGGCATGAAGTTGGTGTCGCCGCCCCAGCGCGGCACGACGTGCTGGTGCAGGTGCGCGGCGATGCCGGCGCCGGCGACGGCGCCCTGGTTGATGCCGAGGTTGAACCCGTGCGGCGCCATCACCGCGCGGACGACCCGCATGGCCCGCTGGGTGAACCGCGCGAGCTCGCAGCGTCTCGGCGTCGTCGAGGTCGGGGTAGTCGGCGACGTGCCGGTACGGGACCGACATCAGGTGCCCGGAGTTGTACGGGTACAGGTTGAGCACCGCGTAGACGTGCTCGCCGCGCGCGACGATGAGCGCCGTCCTCGTCGCTGCGCGTCGGCGCCGCGCAGAACGGGCAGCCGTCGTCCGGGCCGTCGCCGGTCGGCTTGTCATGGCCTTGATGTAGGCCATCCGGTGCGGCGTCCACAGCCGGCCGAAACCGTCCGGGTCGCCCGGCGAAGTCGGCGGCGGCCTCGATCCGGACGTCCGCGCCCCGGCGTCGTCCCGCCTCGGCGCCGCCGTCAGGCATACGTCTCGGCGTTCGGCGAGCCGTTGAACCGGCGGGCGACCGTGCCGACGATCTCCTCGATCGCCTCGTCGATCGGGATGCCGTTGCGCTGCGAGCCGTCGCGGTAGCGGAACGACACGGCGCCGGCCTCGGCATCGGTCGCGCCGGCGATCAGCATGAACGGCACCTTCTGCCGCTGCGCGGTGCGGATCTTCTTCTGCATGCGGTCGTCGGAGTCGTCGACCTCGACGCGGATACCGCGCTCTCGCAGCTGCGACCGCGACCTGCTGCAGGTAGTCGACCTGGTCGTCGGTGATCGGGATGCCGACGACCTGCACCGGCGACAGCCAGGCCGGGAACGCGCCCGCGTAGTGCTCGGTGAGCACGCCGATGAACCGCTCGATCGAGCCGAACTTCGCCGAGTGGATCATCACCGGTTGCTTGCGGCTGCCGTCGTCGGCCTGGTACTCGAGCTCGAAGCCGCGCGGCTGGTTGAAGTCGTACTGGATGGTCGACAGCTGCCAGGTGCGCCCGATCGCGTCGCGTGCCTGCACCGAGATCTTCGGGCCGTAATAGGCGGCGCCGCCCGGGTCGGGCACGAGTTCGAGCCCGGTGTCGACCGCGACGCGCTCGAGCACCTCGGTGGCGGCGCTCCACTCCTCGTCGCTGCCGATGAACTTGTCCGGGTGCTCGTCGTCGCGCGTCGACAGCTCGAGGTAGTAGTCGCTCATGCCGAAGTCGTCGAACAGGCCGAGGCAGAACCGCAGCAGGTGCTCGATCTCGGCGGGCGCCTGTTCGGGGGTGACGTAGGAGTGCGAGTCGTCCTGGGCGAAGCCCCGCACCCGGGTGAGGCCGTGGACGACGCCGGACTTCTCGTAGCGATAGACGTGCCCGAACTCGAACAGCCGCAGCGGCAGCTCGCGGTAGGAGCGCCCGCGAGCCTTGTAGATCAGGTTGTGCATCGGGCAGTTCATCGCCTTGAGGCGGTAGTCGCCGCCGTCGACCGGCACCGCCGGGAACAGGCCGTCGCCGTAGTACGGCAGGTGCCCCGACGTGTAGAACAGCTGCTCCTTGGCGATGTGCGGCGTGCCGACGTACTCGAAGCCCTCCTCGAGGTGCCGCCGCCGGACGTAGTCCTCCATGACTCGCGCTTGAGCACGCCGCCCTTGGGGTGGAACACCGGCAGGCCGGAGCCGATCTCGTCGGGGAAGCTGAACAGGTCGAGCTCGACGCCGAGCTTGCGGTGGTCGCGGCTTGGCCGCTTCCTCGAGCCGCTGCAGGTAGGCCTTGAGGTCGTCGCGGCTGGCCCACGCGGTGCCGTAGATGCGCTGCAGCTGCGGGTTCTTCTCGCTGCCGCGCCAGTACGCGGCGGCGCTGCGCATCAGCTTGACGGCCGGGATCATCCGGGTGGTCGGCAGGTGCGGGCCGCGGCACAGGTCGGTCCAGACGCGCTCGCCGGTCTTCGCGTCGAGGTTGTCGTACATCGTCAGGCCGCCGTCGCCGACCTCGGTCGCCTCCTCGCCGCTCGCGCTGGACTTCAGGCCGATCAGCTCGAGCTTGAACCGCTCGCCGGCGAGCTCGTCGCGCGCGGCGTCGTCGCTGATCGCCCGCCGCGCGAAGCGCTGGCCGGCCTTGATGATCTGCGCCATCTTCTTCTCGATGGCGTCGAGGTCGTCCGGCGTGAACGGGCGCTCGGGCAGGAAGTCGTAGTAGAAGCCGTCCTCGATCGGCGGCCCGATGCCGAGCAGCGTGCCGGGGAACAGGTCCTGCACGGCCTGCGCCATGGCGTGCGCGGCCGAATGGCGCAGCACGGCCAGGCCGTCCGGCGACTGCGCCGCGACCGGCTCGACGTCGGCGTCGGCGTCCGGGGCCCACGCGAGGTCGCGCAGCGCGCCGTCGGGCGTCGCGGACGACGACGGCGCCGACCGGGCCGCTGAGTTCGACCCCGGCCTCGCGCAGCGCGTCCAGCGCCGGCGTCCCGGCCGCGACCCGGACGCTCGGGCGGGTTCGGGCGGGCGCGCGCTGGCGGGCAACAGGTCTCCTCGGCGGGTGGTGTCGACGGTCATGTCGGCGACATCCAGGATGCTAATGCGGATGAATCTCTTCGAATACGAGGGCACGCGACCGACCATCGCCGACGACGCGTTCATCGCGCCGACCGCGACGCTGATCGGCGACGTGACGATCGAGTCCGGCGCGTCGGTCTGGTACGGCGCGGTGCTGCGCGGCGATGACGGCCCGATCGTCGTGCGCGAGCGCGCGAACGTGCAGGACGGCTCGGTGATCCACACGACGCCCGGCGTCACGACAGAGATCGGCCGCGGCGCGACGATCGCGCACCAGTGCATGATCCACGGCGCGGTGATCGAGGACGAGGCTTTGGTCGGCAACGGGTGCGTGGTGCTCGACGGCGCGCGCATCGGCGCGCGCTCGATGATCGCCGCGATGTCGCTGGTGGCGGCAGGCAAGGAGATCCCGCCCGGCGTGCTGGCCGCCGGCGTGCCTGCGCAGGTGAAGAAGGAGATCGCCGGCACCCAGGCCGAGTTCTGGGTGACGATGAATCCGCAGTACTACCCCGAGCTGGCCAAGCGACACATCGCCGGGGTGCGACGCGTCGACCGATGAGCCGGTCCGGTCGGCCCGCTCTACTATTCGGCCATGACCGCATCGGCGCGCCCGCAGGACCAGCGTGGCCGCGCCTGAACCGCTGCGACTCGCGCAGGCGCGCCCCTTCGACGGCAGCGTCGCCGCGGCCTGGCGCGCGCTGACCGATCCGGCCACAGTCTGGCCTTGCCTGCCCGGCGCAGTCGTCATGACGACCGGCGCGGGTCTCGCCGAGGGCCGGCTGAAGATGCGCTTCGGCACGCTCAACCCGACCTTGCGCGCCACGGCGCGTGTCCTCGAACGCAACGGCCGCGCGCACCGCGTCGTGATCGAGGTGCGGGCCGACGACGCGCGCGGTGCCGCCGGCCTCACCGCGCACGTGGTCGCGACGGCGCGGCGCACCGGTGACCGCGTCGTCGTCCGGGTCGAGGCCGAGGTCGACCTGCGCGGCCGCCCGGCGGAACTGCCACGGGACAAGCAGCGGACCGCGGTGGCAGCGAGTCGTCGAGCAGTTCCTGACCCGGTTGACCGAAGTACCCAGCGGAGGAGACGACGTGGCCGAGCACAGCGCCCATGATCCGAGCGGCGAGGCGGACGAACCCATCGCACCGCCGACCGAGGACGCCGGTGGCGCGACCGCCCGCAAGCGGCCCCGGCCGACGCGCGACGACGCGCCGCCCGAGCCCGAGACCGAGGTCGAGACGCGGCCGAGCAGCCGTGGTCGAGGTCGAGGACGTGGCCGAGGTCGAGGACGTGGTCGAGGACGCCGTCGACCTCGGCGACGCGCCGGCGTTCGGCACCCCCGGCACGATCCCGGTGCCGACGCTGGCCGACGAGCCGTCGGTAACGGGCACTCGGTCAACGGGCACTCCCCCGGCACGTCGCGGGCCGAATCGCCGCTGGCGAGGTCGACGCGGCAGACGATGGCGAAACGGATCGCGCCGGTCGCGGTCGGCCTGGTCTTCGTCCTCGTGGCGGCGCCGGCGCAGGCGGGCCAGGCAGCGCTAGCCGGCCACCGCCGGGCTGCCCATCGCGGCAGCGAACCAATCGACGATCTGCTCGCCCGCGAGGACGCCGCACGCCTGCGTGACCGTGACGTGTGCCGCGTGCCAGCCGCTGGCCACGAGCTCGCCGTGCCGGGCCGCGATGCCGCGATCCGAGGCGGCCAGCAGATCGGTGTCGAGCAGCGAGTCACCTGCCGCGAGCACGCTGTCCGTGCCGCAGCGCCGCGGCGACCTCGGCGACCGCGGCCGACTTCGTCAGCGGTGCGGGCACCCAGTAGAGCTTGCGGCCCTGCAGCGACACCCGCCACCCGCGCTGCGCCGCCCACGCCGAGGTCCGGGCGATGAACTCCACGGGCACCAGGTCGCGGTCGCAGCACCGCGTAGCAGAACAGGTCGCACGCCGTCCGCACCGTGCGCGTCCACTCGGGCCGGCAGTGCAGTCGACGTGGCGCCGGACCTCGGCCAGCGGCGCGACCTGCGCCACGCGGGTGGCGACGCCCGCCGTCCAGGCGGCGTCGACCCTGCCGTCGACGAGCAGCACGCCGCCGTTGGCGGCGATCACGTGGCGCGGTGGCGGCCCGGGTAACCGGATGCGTTGCCACTGCTCGGGGGTCCGGGTGGTGACCGGCACGACGACGGCATGCTCGTGCAGCCCCTCGAAGGCGGCCGCCGCACGGCGGGTCATCCACGACGCGTCGCGGCCCTCGTACCGCTCGACGGCGACGTGCTCGGTCACCTGCCCGCCGTGGCGCTCGACGGCCGCGCGGGAGTAGATCAGCGTCTGGTCGAGGTCGGTGGCGACGAGGGCGCTCATCGCGCGGCCGTACCGTCGCCGCCGGTGGCGCCACGGGTGAAGCGCGGGTGGATCAGCCCGACGCACCGGTAGGCGAGTTCGGCGACCTCGTGCACCGGCACACCGCGTCGCTGTGCCAGCAACAGCACGTGGGCCAGCTCCGCTCGCGCGTCCGGGTGGATGAGCACAGCCCAGGGCACCCGGCGCAGCAACACCCGGGTGGTCTCACCGACGCCGGGCTTGACCAGCGTGACGTCACCGATGCCGTAGCGCTCGCTGAACGCCTCGACCTGCGCCCAGCCCGCCCACGTCGGAGTGCGGTCGGCGTGTTGCAGCACCGGCCAGTCGCGGGCGACGTCCGGTGCGACGTCGGGGAAGCAGGCCGCGATCGTGTCGACGAACTGCGCCGACACGTCCTGCCCGGTGAGCTCTCGGTAGAACTTCGCGCCGTGGAACTGCCCGGGCGCCAGGACGCGCTCGTTGAGCACCGTGCGCGAGACCAGCCCGGACACCGTCGAGTTCAGACACGCCGACGGCACCAGGAAGTCGGCCCGGGTGCCGAACGTGCCCACGCACGAGCCCGGGTCGGCCAGCACGGCGAGGTCGGCCCGGAACGCGGTGCCCAGCTCGTCGTTCGCGGCGGCGACCGCGGCGGCGAGCTCGCGGGCGATGGCGCCCTTGCCCGTCCAGCCGTCCACGAACACCACGTCCGCCGGGTCGTGGTGGCGCGCGAGGTAGCGCAGCGCCACCGTGTCGATCCCGCGTCCACGCACGATGCTCACCGCATAGTGCGGCAGGTCGCCGCCGTGCGCGAACGACGCCCATCGCCGCATCAACACCCCCACAGGCGTGCCGGCCCGCGCCAGGGACGCGATCACCGGTTGCGCGCCCCGCTCCGCGAGCACCGTCTCGGTGACGACGCCGACGGCGTGCGCGATGCGCCGGGCCGACGCCGCCAACGCGTCGGCGTAGAGCGCGCGGTAGCGCGCGTCCGGTTGGTACTCGATCGGCAGCGACTCGGCGTAGTGCGCGCCGCCCGCCTGGATCGCTTCCTCGCGCGTTTCGGTCGGCGCCTCGAGCGGCACCGCGGACAGGTCGGTGAGCAACCACGCCACGTCCTCGCGGGCGTAGCTGCCGAACTGCGGGCCGCGCAGCGGCGCCGGCAGCGGCGCGGTGCACGGCAACACAACCACGTGCAGCACGACGCAACGGGCACGCAGTTGCTCGACGAGGCCGTCGGCCAGCTCCGCGGTGTCGGCGGCGGAGTCGACCACCAGCACGATGTCGCTGTGCTCGCTCACGTTGTAGGCGAAGCGCGGCCCGGGTCCGTCCGCCGGCCCGTCGTGCGCGGCGAAACGCAGCGCGCTGCGCACGGGGTAACCGTCTCGGTCGGCGACGTGCACCGGCGACCGCGTCGTCGACGACATGCACACCGCACGCCCGGGCGCGCACAGCGCCAGCGCCACGAGCAGCGGCGCGTACATCAACTCCTCGGTACCGAGCACGAGCACGTCGTCGCCGTGCAGCACGCGTGCGACCGACGCGGCCACGCGCCCGGCGGCGGCGCGTGCGGCGCCGACGTCGGCGGGCGTGAACCCGTGCCGGGCGCTCTCCCGCGTTCCCCGCGGCCAGGCGCCGTCGTGCCGCACGACCCGGCCGCCACCGGCCGTCGGCGTGCTGTGCGGGGCCTGCGCTGCGGACGTGATCTCGGCGGCAGCGGCGGCGAGTCCCGACGGCAGCGTGACCGAGCCGGCCGCCAGCGACACGACGTCGATCTGCGTGCCGAGCTCGGCCGCGGCCTTGTCCAGCGCAGCGCGGTCGGCCTCGCCGCGCAGATCGACCAGGGCGGCCAGCACGTAGTGGCTGCGTGCCGTCTGCGCGTGCAGAGCGGCAATCGTGTTAAGCGCGGTGCGCCCGGTGGACAGCTCGTCGTCGACGAGCACCACGGCGTCGTCGGCACACGCCAGCAGGCGCGGGTCGTCCGGCAGCAGCCGGTGTGCCGTGGCATGGCTGTGCTCCTCCTCGAACGCCGCGTGCGCCACGGCGTTCGGCGGTGTGCGCCTGGTGGAGTGGACGTACGGCACGGCCAGCTGCTCGGCCACGCAGTGCCCCAGCGCGGTGGCCGTCTCGGCGAAGCCGAGCACCACGGCACGCTGCGGGCCGAGCACGCGAGCGACCTCGACGCCGAGCTCGCAGCCTGCCGCGTGGATCCGGCGCGGGTCGGCCGGGACATGCTTGCCGAGCACCGTCGAGACCAGCAGGTGCGCCCGCCGGGGATTGCGCCGCAGTGCCACCTGCACGAGGTCGCCCAGCCGAGCGTCGCCGTCGACGCGCACGCCGAGCCTGTCGGCGACCCAACCCGGCACCGTCATCCGGGCAGCCCCGCGCCGAGCAGGTCGACGAACGACACGCCCTCACGCGCGACGCCGAAGGCGCGTGCCCGCAGCATCGTGCGGCGAGCCCACGCCGTGTGCGGCTTGCTCTCGTTCATCTTGTTGCCGAAGCTCGACGCCCTGGCGCCGCCACCCGCGTCGGTGGCGAGGATGTCGGCTGCGTCGGAGTATTCCTCCGGCGCCACCACGGACAGCGCGTGCACGGCGGCGACGTGCGTGGGGTGGATGACCGTCTTCCCGACGAGCCCGTTCGCGCGGTCCAGCACGACCTCGCGGATCAGGCCGTCGAGGTCGGCCGCGATCAGCCTGGTGCGCAGCTCCCGCTCCTGATGGTCGACGAACGGCGACTCGCGCAGCAGCGGTTTGAACACGCGCTCGGTGGCCGGGAAGTACTCCCACACCGGCCCGGCCACCACGTAGTCGGTCGCGTACTCGGTACCGGCCCGGCCGAATACGTTGACCACCGCACCGATCGTGTCGGCGACCACGCGGACGTCCCAGACGGTGAGGTCACGTGCGCGGCGCAGCCCGTACGCCGCGGACAGGTCGGTGGCGCCGACGCGCACGGCCGGGACGGATCCGCGGTACTTGTCGAGCATGCGACGGATACCGAGAAGCGCATCGGTGCGCGATTCCAGATGGCCCAACTGCGCCGACTCGAGCACCGGCATGGCCAGCAGCCGCACGCCGTGCCGTTCGCCCGCCTGCACCACGGCATCGAGGTAGGCACCGGCGTTGTCCTCGGTGAACTTGGGCAGCACGAAACCCGTGAGCACCCGGGTGCTCACCGCCGAGTCCGGCGCAGACGGCGGTGATCTGCGCCGCCGAGCGCACGCGCACGAACAGCATCGGCAACGGCCCCGGATGTGTTGCGAGCTCGCGCAGGTGGTGCACGGCGTTCGCCTGGGCACCCGGCAGTTCCTGATCGGCGACGGAATCCTCGAGACACACGACGACGGTGACGACGCCGCGCGCCGCCCGCCGGACGACGTCGGCCGCCAGCTGGGGCCGTGTCGCCGGGCAGTACAGCGTGGCGCCCATCGCCGTGCCCACCTGTTCCAACGAGTCATCGACGTCGAAGTCCTGCGGTGGCTGCTGGAACAGCCGGTCCCGCTCGTCGTCGGTCAGAAAGGCGAAGTGCCGCATGCGCGGATGATCGCACGCAGCCGTGTCCGCCGGGTTGTGCCGAGGTGACGGGCTGACGTCGCCCGCGCCATGCGACACGATGGCGCCATGACGCAGCTGACGATGGGCGCGAACATGCCGCTGCCGGCGCACGCCGTGCGCGCCACCCTGTCGTGGCGGGGCGGTCCCGGCGTACCGGACGTCGACGCCTCGGCGTTGCTGCTGGGCGAGAGCGGCGATGTCGCCGCCGACACCGACTTCGTGTTCTACAACCAGCCGGTGCACCCGAGCGGGGCCGTGCGACTGGCCGGCAAGACCGCCGTGCCGCAGGCGGCGGACCCGATCGACGTCGACCTCGACGCCGTCCCGGCGGGGTGCGGACGCATCGTGCTGGCCGCGTCCTGCGACGGGGGCGTGTTCGGCCAGGTGCCGGACCTGACGCTGACGGTCACCGACTCGTCGACGGGTGGGCGGGTTGCGGTGTTCGCGATGCACGCCGACGCGGAGACCGCCTTCGTGACCGCGGAGCTCTACCGGCACGGCGACGGGTGGAAGCTGCGTGCCGTCGGGCAGGGCTACGCGACCGGCCTGGAGGGGCTGGCCGCGGACTTCGGCATCACGGTCGGCCGACCGTCGACGCCCGTACCGGCACCGCCCCGCACCGGCACCGCCCACACCTGAAACCCCCGCGTCAGCACCGCCGGCGCCGGAGCGGCAGGAGCGGGGATTCGTCGACACGAGCGGTTCCGTGCTGGACCTCGACACGCCGCTGTGAGTGTCAGGACGGCGAGGCCGGCGCCGTCACCGTACTGGCCGGGTCGATGAGGATCTTCGCGTGCGCGTCCGCGCCGGCGAGCGCGTCGAACGCCGCCGCGACACCGGCCAGCCCGACGGTTCCGGTGACGACCGGGCCGGCCCGCACCTTGCCCTCGGCGAGCAGGTGCAGCGAGTCACGGAATTCGCGCGGGGTGTAACCGAGCACGAACCGCAGGTCGATCTCCTTGTTGATCGCCATCGCGGGCCGGATGCGATCACCTTCCATGCACACGCCGACGACCACGACGCGCGAGTACAACGGCGCCGCCGTGATCAGCGAGTCGATGACCCCGGGCACGCCGACGCACTCGAAGATCACCGGATGCTTCGGCGTCGCGGCACCGGTGAGTTCGGCGAGCTGCCATAAGCGTTCCCAGGGCACGAGCGGCACGCGGCGCAACTTGTCCATCGCCGACACCGCCAGGTCGAGCACCTGGTCGGCGCGGGTCAGGTGCCCGTACTGCTCGGCCGAGGCGAACGGCGACTCGGCGGCCGGGTCGACGACGACGTCGGCCCCGCACGCGGTGGCCAGCGCCCGCCGCCCGGCGGAGAAGTCACTGGCGATGACGGTCCGCACGCCGGCGGCTTTCAGCATGCCGATGACCGCGAGGCCGACGGGGCCGCACCCGATCACGACGGCGACCTGGCCCTTGCCCACCTCGGCGCGGCGCACGGCGTGCAGGCCGACCGCCATCGGCTCGGTCAACGCGGCGACGTCCGTCCCCAGCCCGTTCGGCACCGCGAACGTCAGCGACTGCTCGACCAGGACCTGCGCGGCGTACCCGCCCGGTGCCTTCGGCGACAACCCGGTCAGGTGCACGTCGCGGCCGCGGCGCAGCAGCGGGAAGGACACCACCCGCGTACCGGGACGCAATCGGGTGCCGGTGCGCGGGCCGCGCTCGAGGACCTCGCCGCAGAACTCGTGCCCGAGCACCACGGAGTCCGACGAGCGGAAGACGTCGTCGTAGCCGATCTCACTGGTCAGGTCCGCCAGCTCGTCGCAGTGCGTGCGCGCGTGCAGGTCCGAGCCGCAGATCCCGCACCGCAGCACCTGCAGCAGCAGCTGGCCCGCGCCGGGCTGTGGGTCGTCGACGTCGCGGACCTCGAGCTCGCCGCCCGTACACGTCACCGCACGCATGAATCCCCCTGCCGTCAGTCGACCGGATGGCGGTCGTCGCGCCAGGTGATCCGGTCGTAGCCGTACGCCCGGGCGGCCTCGCGGACGTCGCCGGCGATGGTCTCCATCTCCGCGCGGACCACGAGCTCGCCGTCGACGTTGTACACCGACACCAGCATGGCGGTGGAGCCCGGGTACAGCGACTCGAGCGGCAGTTCGGCGCGGCCGCCGCCGAATGTGGTGATCGACCAGCGTGCCGCCCCAGCGCAAGCGTGGTGCGCGACTCGGAGAACGCGTAGACGCCGAGGCGCACCAGGCCGCGCGTCTGGCGCAGGTCGAGACGCAGGTGTTCGTACTCGTCCCGGCCGCCGACGATCACCGGCCGTCGGGACGAGGGCGCGAAGCGGTTGCCGCCCGCGGCGTACTGGACGGTCGAGGTCGTTCCGTCGCCCAGCTGGTAGGCCGCACCCAGGCGCAGATCGCCGACGTCCGCGGAGCAGGCCGCCTCGATCGAGAGCTGCCCGATGCCGGACTGGACCCGGGTGAGTCGCGCAACCGGGTGGTTGACGGTGAGCAGCTGGGGTCGACCGGGCGGCACGGTCAGGCCCCGGACGGGGCGCCGCGGTGCGCGGGCGGCCGGGCGCGGTGCTGCGACGGTGGCCCCGGCGGCCGGGGGGTGCGGTGGCCCGGACAGGTCCAGCGAGCTCATTGCGGGCGCAGCAGGCGCCGAAGGCGCAGCCGGCGCCGCACCGTGCTGCACGCGGCCCGGGCGGTCGAAGGTGATGTGCGCACCGCTCGTAGGCGGCCCGGCGCCCGGCGACGGCGCCGGCGGCGCGGGTGCCCCGGCCGTCGCGCTGCGCCCGGGCGGCGCGGACCGGCCACCGATGAAGTCGGCGACGCTCCCGGCCGCTGTACCGGGCGGCGACGACGTCCGCGACGGTGCCGCGGCCACGCGGCGCGGCTTGCCGCGGTGCCGCAGGAACGGCAGGTCCGGGCGTGCGGGGGCGGCGGCCGGGTCGGCGATCACAGCGGGATGCCGTAGTCCGCGGCCACCCCGGCGACGCCCTTCGAGTAGCCCTGGCCGAGCACCTTGAACTTCCATCCGCCGTCGTGGCGGTAGAGCTCGCCCAGCACGACGGCGGTCTCGCTCTGCAAGGTGCGCGCCAGTTCCTCCGAGCGCACCAGTTCGGTGTTGCCATCGGCGTTGAGCACCCGGATGACGCACGAGCGCAGCTGGCCGAGCGTGCGTCGCTGCGGCGGGCCCGTCGTTGACGTAGAGCACGGCCACGATCCGCTCGATCTCGGCGGGCACGGCGGCGAGCTCGACCTCGATCTGTTCCGCGTCCGGGCCGAGCGCGGCGTCGCGCTCGGCCACCGATTCCTCGGGCGACGCCAGCTGGTTGAAGAACACGAAGTCGCGGTCGTCGCGGGCCCGGCCGTCGCGCGCCGCACAGGACGGCGGCGAAGGTCAGGTTGTCCTCCAGTGCGCGTTCGGCGCCGGCGTTCCAGCTCATGCCCAGCACGACGGTGCGCAGCCCGGGCACCTCCCGGGTGAGGGCGACGTTCGCACCCCGCTTCATCTCGGCCATCTCGCCTGCGACTGTAGTGCGCGGTCTCAGAGGTCGAGGTCGGAGCGGGTGTACTTGGTGCGCAGGAAGTTGCCCTGGGTGAACAGCGCGTCGACGTCGTGCGCATGCGATCGCCTGCAGCATCTCGTCGGCTGCGTCCGCGAGCGACTCCAGCTGCTCGCGCAGCGCGGTGCGCGGCGTGCGTCCGGACGGCCCGTCCCGCTCGGTGACCGCCGGGTCGAGCGCCAGGTACGCGCGCAGCGTCGTGGGCAGGTAGTCGCCGACGATGCCGTTGATCTGCACCACCGCGTAGACATCAAGATCCCGGTCGGTCGACGTCGCGATGACCTCGCGCACGGTGTCGGTGATCTCGCGGGCGAGCACGACGGCGTCGACGGGCAACTGCCCGGCGCTGCGGTTGATGAACTGCACCAGCGACCACAGCCGTTGCGACAGCTGCTCCGGACTGTCCTCGGCGTCGCCGGCAGCGACGCCGCCGGCAGCGTCGGACGGCGGCGCGGGCGGGTCGTCGTGCCCGCGGCGGAACAACCCCGGCACGGGTCAGCTCGACGGCGGCAGCTGCCCGGCCGCGGGGTCGCCCGGCAGTTCGGCGGTGCTGCCCTCGCCGCGGCGGGTGCGCTCGAGGTACGGGCCGGGCGCGCTCGATCTGGCCCTCGCAGCGCGGTGACGGTCTGCGCCATCGAGTCGACCGACTGCGCCCGGAACGAGTCGATGGCGTCCATCGTCTGGAAGACGTTGTCGAAGGCCGCCTGCAGCTTCTGCACGTCGATGGTGCTGGACGCCGCCTGCTGGTTGATCTCCGCGCCCTGCGTGCGCAGCTGCTGCGACGTCGACTCGATCAGGTTCGAGGTCGTGGTGTTCAGCGCGGTGATCTGGTCCAGCACCAGCTTCTGCCGGGCCAGCGCCTGCGACACGATGACGGCGGTACGCAGCGCGGAGATCGTGGTGGTCTGCGCGCGGTCGACGCCCTTGATCAGCTCGAGGTTGTTCTTGCGGACGAGGTCGAGGGCCATGTAGCCCTGCACCGACACCGCCATCTGCGTCATGATGTCCTGCCGGCGCTGGCGGATCGCGAACAGCGCGTCGGACTTCAGGGTGTTGGCCGCCTCGGTGTTGCCGGCGGCCTCGAGCTCGGCGACCTTCTGCGTGACCGCGTCGTCCAGGGCGGTGGCGAGCGCGTTGTACTCGCTGAGCTTGCCCATGGTCGTCCACATGTTCTGCTTCTCGGTCTCGATCGCGGCGTTGTCCTTGCGCAGGTCGTCCTGGCCCGAGTCCAGCGACTTGATGATCGCGTTCAACTGCGTCTGCGCGGACTCGTACTTCTGGAAGTACTTCTGGATGCGGTCGCCGCCCGGGATCCACTTGAGGACCTTCTTGACGCCGGTGAGGTCAGCGCGGTTCGGGTCGAGATCGGTGACGGTGTTGCGCAGCTCGTTCAACGTGCCGGCGACCCGGGTCTGGGCATCGACGCCGCCACCCTTGCCCGAGCGCGCGACCGCGGCCGGGCGGTCGAGCATGCGGTTCGACACGCCGCCGAGGCGCGCAGCTCCTTGTCGCCCATCGAGGCGATGGAATCGACCTTCTTGCGCGAACTCCGGCGTGCGGGTGTCCATCGCAGCGAGCTCGTTGGCGAACGCCGCCGCCCGCTGGGCGAGCTCGGTCTTCTTGGCGTCGGGCACCGGCACGGCCCCCGCGGCCTGCTCCTCCGGCACGGCGGCCACCGGCTGCGGCGGCTCGAGCACCAGGCCACCTGCGACCGGTTGGGCGGCGGGCGCAGCAGCCGCGGCAGCGGCGGGCTGGCCGCCGGTGGCACCGAGATCGAGCTCGGACATGTCTGACTCCTCGTGGAAAGCAGTGTTCCTGGAAGCGATCCTGCTACAGATGAGCGGCGATCGTCGGCAGCAGATCGTGGAACGTGCGCCCGGTGGCCGGCACGCCGATCGCCGTCATCGACCAGCCGCTGCCGTCGCGGGCGACCTTGGCCATGATCTGCGCGGTGTGCGTGCCGCTGCCCGACAGGTCGTAGCGGGCGATCTCGGTGCCGGTGCTCTCGTCGATCAGTCGGCAGAACGCGTTCTCGATCTGCGAGAAGTCCTGACCGGTGAACGAGTTGACGGTGAACACGAGAGCAGTGACGTCCGGTGGCACCGAGCCGAGGTCGACGCGGATCGACTCGTCGTCGCCCTCACCCTCGCCGGTGAGGTTGTCCCCGGTGTGCTGCACCGAGCCGTCGCGGCTCACCAGTTCCTGGAACCAGACCTGGTCGACGAGCCGGCCGGTGGCGTCGAACAGCAACGCCGACGCGTCCAGGTCGATGGTCTGCGCACGCATGCGCCCGAACAGCCCTTTCTTGGCCGCGGCGTCCCAGCCGAGACCCATGCGCACGGCGCGCAACGTGCCGCCCTCCTTGCGCAGGGAGACCGTCTGGCCCTTGCTGCAGATTCACCGTCATTTGCGTCCCCTCGTCCAGTTCATGCCCCAGCCGTACGCCTGGTCGAGCGCGCGCTGCGCGCCGTCGAGGTAGTTGACCTCGCGGCGTACGACGAGCTCGCCGCCCTGGTTCTCGAGCATCGCGACGGCACAGATCCGCGCGCCGTCGCGGGGTCGTCGAGGCGCACCTCGACCGGTGCCGCGCCCACCGGGAACATCGTCACGATGCCCTCGGCAGCGGCCCAGTTCGCCGCGCCCTCGTAGATGAGGGCGAAGACCAGCACGCGGCGGATCGACGCGACCGCCGACAGGTCGATCGACAGGTTCTCGCCGGTGGCGACGTTGCCCGACCGGTCGTCGCCGTCGAGCCGGATGATCTCGCGGCCGCTGCCGTCGCGCGCCGTGAACGTGTTGCCCAGCGCCTGCACGACGCCCTTCGTGCCGTCGGTGAACTCGTACAGGCAGCCGAGGTCGAGGTCGAGCGCGGCGGCGTGCTTGCGGAAGAACCCGCCGCCGCCTTCCGGGCGCGCGTTCCAGTTCAGGTTGACGCGCATCGTGCCGCCGGCGCCGCCGTGCTTGGTCAGCGAACCGTCGGCGCGGCCTTGGTCAGGGTGACCTTCGACAGCGAGACCGCCGGCGCCGGCGGGGGGCCCGGCGGTGGCGTCGGTCCGCCCGGCTGCTGCCGGGCGGGCTGTTCGGCCGCTTCGTGTAGTCGATCGGCATGGCGTGCTCCTCAGACTCGCGGCGACGGCGGGTCACCGCCGGTTCCGGCGTCGGGTCGTCGTTGCGCTTGTTGCGCACGATCGACGACACGAGCGCGGCGCCGATGAACGCGACGCCGACCAGGCCGGTGACGACCTCGGGCACCTCGTACTCGATGGTGATCAGCAGGATGACCGCCAGCGCGCCGATGGCCCACAGCGCGCCGTGCTCGAGGTACTCGTACTCGCTCAGCGTGCCCTTGCGGACGAGGAAGACGGTCAGCGACCGGATGAACATCGCGCCGACACCCAGGCCGATCGCGATGATGATCGGGTCCGAGGTGATCGCGAAGGCACCGATGACGCCGTCGAAACTGAACGACGCGTCGAGCACCTCCAGGTAGAGGAACAGGAAGAACGCGGCCTTACCGACGACCTGCACGGCCTTGCGCCGGTCCGCGGTCACCGCTCGCCGGCTCCTCGACGGCCTCGTCGGCACCGTCGCTCGCCGTCGTCGTCGTCGTCGTCGACGTCGAACAGCTCGCCGAGACCGTTGACGAGCAGATAGGTGGCGAGGCCGAGCACGCCGGAGATCAGGATCGTCGACGTGCGGTCATGGGTGTGCGTGTCGGCGCTCTCGCCGAGCGTGTATGCCGAGATCGGCGAGCACGCCGAGCGCGATGACGACGGAGAGCTGGTCCAGCCGGCCGATGCGCTGCAGCGGTCGCTCGATCCAGCTCAGCCAGGTGAGCTCGCGCTCCTCGAAGACGAAGTCCAGGAAGAGCATCAGCAAGAACATGCCGCCGAACGCCGCGATCGCCGGGTGGGCCTGGTGCAGCAGGTAGCCGTAGGTCCCGGGCTTGTCCGGGTTGCCCTTGTCGAGCGCGAGCCGGATCGCGTCCACCGGCGATCTTCTGCGCGCTCAGGCACACGACCAGCAGCGGGAAGATCAGCCGCATCCCGAACACCGCGATGGCTACGCCGACGGTCAGGAAGATCTTCTGCCAGAACGGGCTCATCCGCACGAGCACGGTCGCGTTCACGACCGCGTTGTCGAAGGACAGCGACACCTCGAGGATCGCCAGGATCGCGGTCAGCGCCAGCCCGGTGCCGCCGCCGTAGATCCAGCCCAGGGCCAGGCCGATGACGGCGATGACCAGCGAACCGGCGAAGGTACGCAGGAACACCGTCAACCCCCCCGCGCCCGGTGGGCGTCAGTCATCCGACGTTGACACCGAAGTCGCGGGCGATCCCCGCGAGCCCGGTGGAGTAACCCTGGCCGACGGCGCGGAACTTCCAGTCGGCGCCGCTGCGGTACAGCTCCCCGAAGATCATCGCCGTCTCGGTGGACGCGTCCTCGGACAGGTCGTAGCGGGTGATCTCCTTGTCGTCGGCCTGGTTGACGACGCGGATGAAGGCGTTGCGCACCTGGCCGAAGGACTGCTGCCGCGCTTCGGCGTCGTAGATCGACACCGTCACGACGATCTTGTCGGCCTCCTGGGGCACGGCCGCCAGGTTGACCTTGATGGCCTCGTCGTCGCCCTCGCCGGCGCCGGTGAGGTTGTCCCCGGTGTGCTCGACGGAGCCGTCCGGGCTCGTCAGATTGTTGAAGAAGATGAAGTGCGCGTCGGAGAGGATCTTGCCGTTCTGACCGACCACCAACGCGGAGGCGTCGAGGTCGAAGTCGGCGCCGGTGGTGGTGCGCGCATCCCAGCCGAGGCCGACCAGCACGGCCTGCAGGCCCGGCGCCTCCTTGGTCAGCGAGACGTTGCCACCCTTGTTCAGGCTGACGCTCATCGGTTGTTCCTTTCCACGATCCGGTCGGTGCGAGCTGCTCCTAGCGGTCCAACGTGCGCGGCCACCCGGTGAGTTCCGCGCCGGGTCTTCGGTGGATCAGACGTTCAGCCCGAAGTCGCGGGCGATGCCCGCGAGGCCCGTGCTGTAGCCCTGGCCGACCGCGCGGAACTTCCAGTCGGTGCCGTTGCGGTAGAGCTCGCCGAACACCATCGCGGTCTCCGTGGAGGCGTCCTCGGACAGGTCGTAGCGCGCCAGTTCGGCCTGGTCGGCCTGGTTCACGACGCGGATGAACGCGTTGCGCACCTGCCCGAAGCTCTGCCCGGCGCTCTCGCCCTCGTAGATCGACACCGGGAACACGACGCGATCGGCCTCGGCCGGCAGCCGGGCGAGGTCGACCTTGATCTGCTCGTCGTCTCCCTCGCCCTCGCCGGTCAGGTTGTCGCCGGTGTGCGTGACCGCCCCGTCGGGCGAGCTCAGGTTGTTGAAGAAGACGAAGTGCTTGTCGGAGACGACCTTGGCGTCGGCGTTGCAGACGATGGCGCTGGCGTCCAGGTCGAAGGCACGGCCGTCAGTGGTGCGTGCGTCCCAGCCCAGGCCGACGACGACCGCACTGAGGCCCAGGCGCCTGTTTGGTGAGCGAGACGTTGCCGCCCTTGGTGAGACTGACGGACACGAGAGGACCTCCGGGTGCGCGGCGATGCGGACGCTGTCGACCCTAGCCACCCCACCCGCGGGGACGCGATCTTCCGCCGCGCGGTGGCCGCGCTCAGTCGTTGCGGATGATCGCGAAGTAGTACTGCTTGGACTGCGGGTCGTAGGCCCAGCCGACCTCGAACGAGGTCATCGACGGGTCGAGCAGCCGGCCCAGCTTGCTGATCTTCGCGACGGCCGCGGCGCCGGTGGGTTTGCTCACCTGGCTCTCCGCCCAGCCGCCGGTACAGCCGCTGCCGTTGGCCAGGGCGCACTTCTTCGCAGCCGACGACACCGAACCGGGGACGGACTTCTGGTTGTGCTGCGTGCGGTAGGCGTTGATCGCGTCCACGGCGCCACCGACGTCCCCGTCGAGCGCGCACGCCGACGACGTGGGACACGACGCGGGGGCGTGGGCGGAGCTGCTGGTCGAACCCGAGGTGCTCGGCGACGGCGACGGCGAGTGCGTCACCACCGTTGCCGCCGACGACGGTCCGAGGTTGTCGTCGAGGCCCCCTTGATTCCCGTTGCTGCCACCGCCGGAACCGCCGAGCAGCGTGGTGAACAGCAGGACGCACAGTCCCGCCACGACGGCGAGCATCGCGAGCAGCCACGCGGCGCGCTTGCGCAGGTCGGACTCGGCCGGCTCGTCGGTCACCGGTCTCCCCTCCTGCAACTGTTCAGGCTGACGACGTCCGGGGACACGGCGGCTTCGGTCACGGACAACTGCCACAAATTATGACGCGCAAACACTGAGAGAAGTTGCGCGCAGTTGATCACAATCAGGTCACCCGGCCGGGGTCAGGCGACAGTGGCGTCGGCCAGGGCGTCGAGGACCGCGCCGAGATCGCCGGTGCGCTGGTAGACATCGCGCTGCAGGCGGGCGCCCGTGCCGCGCGCGCGGATCAGCTCGAGCCCCTCGACGACCTGCGGCGCGTCGTCGAGCACCGGCCGGAGCATCCCGAGCACGTCGTCGACGAGCTGCCAGGCGTCGAGCAGGCCGCCGGTGCGCGGGTCGACGAGTTCGCCGGTGACGCCGTAACGCGCCGCCCGCCAGTTCGCCGCCCGTACCACTTCGACCCGTCCGGCGGGCCCGGGCACTGCCGGCAGCACCCCCCGGGCGGAGCCCTCGACGAGCGCGCGGCACAGCCCCGCGAGCGTCACGGCGTCGGCCGTCCGCACGCACACATCGGCTACCCGGAACTCCAGCGTGGGGTACTTGGCAGACAGCCGGGCATCGAAGTAGATCATCCCGTCGTCCAGCGCCGCCCCCGACTCGACCAGCGCCGCGAGGGTCCGGTCGTAGTCGGCGAGGTCGGCGAACGGCGCGGTGGCGCCCGCCGTCGGCCAGCGCTGCCAGAGCATCCCGCGGTAGCTCTCGTAGGCGGTGTCCCGCCCCGCACGGAACGGCGAGTTCGCGCTGAGTGCGAGCAGGATCGGCAGCCACGGCCGCACGCCGTTGAGCAACTGCACGCCGCGCTCGCGCGACTCGACCGACACGTGGACGTGCATGCCGCACGACAGCGCGCCGCGTGCCGTCTCACCGAAGATGTCGCGCATGGTCCGGTACCGCTCGTCCGGCGTCGTGGTGGCGTCGTCGTCGGTGGGGGCGGTGCCCACGGCGACCAGCCGGGTGCCGTGCTCGGCGGCGCTGGCCGCCAGCTCGGCGCGGCGCTGGCGCAGCTCGGTGTGCAGGTCGCCGAGGTCGGTGTGCGGGGCGGTGCCCAGCTCGGCCTGTTCGCGCTTGAGCTCGTGCTCGAACTGGCCGTCCGAGCGCCGGTCGGCGTCCTGGGTGACGGGATCACCCACCGGGCGCAGCCCGGCGTCGCCCCGGTCGAGCAGCAGGAACTCCTCCTCGATGCCGAGCGTGCGCGGGGCGGCTGCCATGCCCCCAGTCTGCCGGGACCGCCGACGTCCCCTCGCGTGTGTGGCGCGGTTTCCCGTTCGGTGGCGCGATATTTCGCGCCACCGACGGAAAAGTTGCGCCACTCGGCGAAGGACACGGCGGGGCGTGGGTAGGGTCGCGCCATGGGGTCAGGCTCGGCTTCGGACGGCGTTCGCCACGTCACGCGAGCCGTGCTCGGCTGGCCGGTCGTCCGGCAGCTGACCGGCCCCGATCGGCTCGCCCGGGGCGCCGCCGCGAAGTCACCGGTGACCGCGGCGCATGTCGCCCGCACCGAGACCGCCGACCGCGTAGTCAAGAGCGTGTGCCCGTACTGCGCGGTGGGTTGCGGCCAGCGGGTGTACGTGAAGAACGACAAGGTCATCCAGATCGAGGGCGACCCCGATTCTCCCGTCTCGCGCGGGCGCCTGTGCCCGAAGGGTGCGGCGAGCGAGCAGCTGGTCAACTCCCCCGGCCGGCAGACCGCGATGCTCTACCGGCGCCCCTACGGCACCGAGTGGGAGTCGCTGGACGTCGACCAGGCCACCGACATGATCGTCGACCGGCTGCTCGAGAGCCGGGCGCGCACGTGGCAGGACCGCACCGAGGACGGCACGGTCGTACGGCGCACGCTCGGCATCGCCGGTCTGGGCGGCGCCACGCTGGACAACGAAGAGAACTACCTGATCAAGAAGCTCTTCACCGCCATGGGCGCGATCCAGATCGAGAACCAGGCCCGTATTTGACACAGCGCCACCGTCCCCAGTCTGGGGGCCTCGTTCGGTCGCGGAGGTGCGACCACCTTCCAGCAGGACCTCGCCGAGTCCGACTGCATCGTCATCCAGGGCTCGAACATGGCCGAGTGCCACCCTGTCGGTTTCCAGTGGGTGATGGAAGCCAAGGCGCGCGGGGCGAAGATCATTCACGTCGACCCGCGGTTCACCCGCACGTCGGCCGTGGCCGACCAGCACGTGCCGCTGCGCGCCGGAAGTGACATCGCGTTCCTGGGCGGCATCGCCCATTACGTCCTGAGCAACGAGAAGTACTTCCGCGACTACGTCGTGGCCTACACCAACGCCGCGTCGATCGTCAGCGAGGACTTCCGCGACACCGAGGACCTCGACGGGCTGTTCTCCGGCTACGACCCGGAAACCAGCACCTACGACACCGAGTCCTGGCAGTACGAGAACGTGGACGAGAACGCCGCAGCCGGCAACGCCCGATCCCCGTCGCCGGACGACGAGAGCGACAGCGGCGACAGCGGCGACGGCGGCGCCGGCGGCAGCGCCGTCGACAACGGTGACGCCGGCGACGAGTCCGGCTCGGACGGCACCGCAGGTCGCGGTGACAAGGAACACGAGGGGTCGCAGAAGAGTCGCGGTGCGGGGCACGAGCTCGGTGGCCGCGGCGCCACCATGAGCGGCGGCGGCCAGGTGCGCCGGGACGAGACCCTGCAGCACCCGCGCTGCGTCCTGCAGATCCTCAAGCGGCACTTCGCCCGGTACACGCCGGAAATGGTGTCCGAGGTGTGCGGCGTGCCGGTCGAGGACTTCCTCGCCGTCTGCGAAGCCGTCACCGAGAACAGCAACCGCGACCGCACCACCGCCTGGGTGTACTCGGTCGGGTGGACGCACCACAGCGTCGCCATCCAGTACATCCGCACGTCGGCGATCATCCAGCTGTTGCTGGGCAACATCGGGCGTCCGGGCGGCGGCATCCTGGCCCTGCGCGGGCACGCGTCGATCCAGGGTTCCACCGACATCCCCACGCTGTTCAACCTGCTGCCGGGGTACCTGCCGATGCCGAAGGCGGGCGAGCACGAGACCTTGCAGGACTACGTGGGCTCCATCTCCAGCCCCAGCCAGAAGGGTTTCTGGGCCAAGGCCGACGCCTACACGGCCAGCCTGCTGAAGGCCTACTGGGGCGACGCCGCGACCCCGGACAACGACTTCTGCTACGACTACCTGCCGCGGCTGACCGGCGATCACGGCACCTACCGCACGGTCATGGACATGCTCGACGACAAGGTCGAGGGCTACATGTTGCTCGGCCAGAATCCGGCCGTCGGCTCCGCGCACGGCAAGATGCAGCGCCTGGGCATGGCGCACCTGAAGTGGCTGGTCGTCCGTGACCTGAACATGATCGAGTCGGCGACGTTCTGGAAGGACAGCCCGGAGATCGAGACGGGCGAGCTGCGCACCGAGGACATCGCCACCGAGGTGTTCTTCTTCCCGGCCGCCTCGCACGTCGAGAAGGACGGCACGTTCACCCAGACCCAGCGCATGCTGCAGTGGCACCACAAGGCCGTCGAGCCGCCGGGCGACTGCCGCAGCGAGCTGCGCTTCTTCTACGAGCTGGGTCGCAAGATGCGCGAGCGCCTCGCCGGCTCGACGCTCGAGCGCGACCGCCCGCTGCTCGACCTCACTTGGGACTACCCGGTGGACGACTCCGGCGACCCGTCGGCGGCGGCGGTGCTGACGGAGATCAACGGCCGACACCTCACCGGCGAGAAGGCCGGTCAGCCGCTGAACTCCTACACCGAGATGAAGGCCGACGGCACCACCGACGGCGGCTGCTGGGTGTACACCGGCGTCTACGCCGACGGCGTCAACCAGGCCGCCCGCCGCAAGCCGCACACCGAGCAGGGCCGGGTGGCCCTCGAGTGGGGCTGGGCGTGGCCGGCGAACCGCCGCATCCTCTACAACCGCGCGTCGGCCGATCCCGACGGCAAACCGTGGAGCGAGCGCAAGGCCTACGTCTGGTGGGACGCCGAGCAGCAGAAGTGGACCGGACTCGACGTCCCGGACTTCGAGGCGACCAAGGCACCGACGTACCGCCCCGAGCCGGGTGTCGCCGGCGTCGAAGGCCTCGCCGGCGACGACGCGTTCATCATGCAGGCCGACGGCAAGGGGTGGCTCTATGCCCCGACCGGACTGCTGGACGGGCCGATGCCGGCCCACTACGAGCCGGCAGAGTCGCCGGTGCGCAACCCGCTGTACCACCAGCAGGCCAACCCGACCCGCGAGGTCTACCCGCGCAAGGACAACCTGCAGAACCCGTCGCCGCCCGAACCGCACTCGGACGTCTATCCGTTCGTGTTCACGACGTACCGGCTCACCGAGCACCACACGGCCGGCGGCATGAGCCGGTGGCTGCCCTACCTGTCCGAGCTGCAGCCGGAGTTCTTCTGCGAGGTGTCCCCCGAGCTGGCCCGCGAGCGCGGCCTCGAGCACCTCGGCTGGGCCACCATCACCACCTCGCGCACCGCGATCGAGGCACGCGTGCTGGTGACCGACCGCATGGTGCCCCTGCGCGTGGCCGGACGGGTCGTGCACCAGGTCGGGCTGCCCTACCACTGGGGCGTCGGCAAGGATGCGCTGACCAGCGGCGACTCGGCCAACGACCTGTTCGGCGTCACGCTGGACGCCAACGTGCACATCCAGGAGAGCAAGGTCGCCTCCTGCGACATCCAGCCCGGTCGCCGCCCGACCGGCCCGGCGCTGCTCGAGCACGTGGCCCGCTACCACGCCCGCGCCGGCTCGACGGTCAGCACGGGCAACACCCAGATGACGCCGGAGGGCGCATGAGCCAGTACTCGGGTCCCGATCCGCAGGTGGCCGAGCACTCCGGCTGGGACGACCCGCCGGCGCGCAAGGGCTTCTTCACCGACACCTCCATCTGCATCGGCTGCAAGGCGTGCGAGGTGGCTTGCAAAGAATGGAACGGCGTCCCCGAGGACGGGCTGAACCTGCTCGGGTCGTCCTACGACAACACCGGCGCTTTGGGCGCCTCCACCTGGCGGCACGTCGCGTTCATCGAGCAGCCGAAGCCGCTGGGGCCCCAGCGGATGGGCGCGCGCAACACGCCCACCGGGCCCGCGGCCACCGACGCGCTCAACCAGGCCGCCGACGACGCGCTGTCCGGCGACCGAAGCATGCTGGGGACCGACACCACGGCGGTGAGCCTGGGCATGCCGTCCACCACGCTGCCCGGCGCCACCGATCCGGAAGGACGCCGCACGGACTTCCGCTGGTTGATGAGCTCCGACGTGTGCAAGCACTGCACGCACGCCGCCTGCCTGGACGTCTGCCCCACCGGTTCGCTGTTCCGCACCGAGTTCGGCACCGTCGTCGTGCAGGACGAGATCTGCAACGGCTGCGGGTACTGCGTGCCGGCGTGCCCGTTCGGCGTCATCGACCGACGCATCGGCGACAAGGACACGACCAAGAACGTGGGCGTGGCCCAGAAGTGCACGCTGTGTTACGACCGCCTCGGCGCGGGGCACGAGCCGGCCTGCGCGCAGGCGTGCCCGACGAAGTCCATCCAGTTCGGCGACGTCGACGAACTGCGCCAGCGCGCCGCGGCCCGGGTCGAGGCCTTGCACGAGGCCGGGTACGGCGAGGCGCGGCTGTACGGCGAGAACCCGGACGACGGCATCGGCGGGGCCGGCGCGATGTTCCTGCTGCTGGACGAGCCCGAGGTCTACGGCCTGCCGCCGGACCCGGTCGTCACCACCCGCGACCTGCCCGACATGTGGCGGCGCGCGGGTGTCGCCGCGGTGGGGCTGCTCGCCGCCGCCGCGGCCTCGTTCCTCGGCCGGCGACCGTGACCGAGCTCAAACCCCGGCGGCGGCGCGGGCGCGGCGGTGGCGACGGCGCACCGGTCGTCCCGGACGCCGAGTTCACCTCGTACTACGGCCGCCCGGTCGTCAAGGCCTCGCCGTGGGCGGCCGACATCCCGGCGTACCTGTTCCTGGGCGGGCTCGCGGCGGGCTCGTCGCTGCTCGGGGCGGGCGGCGACCTGACCGGCCGGCCCGCGTTGCGCCGCGCCGGGCGCCTCGCCGGGCTGGGGGCGATCACCCTCAGCTTCGCAGCGCTCGTCCACGATCTCGGCCGCCCCGGCCGTTTCGTCAACATGCTGCGGGTGGCCAAGCCGACCTCACCGATGTCGGTCGGCACCTGGATCCTGACGGCGTACGGCCCGGCCGCCGGTGTCGCCGCCGCGGCCGAGGTGCCCTTCCTCGTGCCTCGCGCGCTGCGCCCGGTGCTGCGGGCCCTGGGCCGCCCGGCAGGCCTGGGGGCCGCCCTGGCCGGCCCGGCGGTGGCGTCGTACACCGCCGTCCTGCTGGCGGACACCGCCAGCCCGGCGTGGCATGAGGCCTACCGTGAGCTGCCGTTCGTGTTCGTCGGATCGGCCGCGGCCGCGTCCGGCGGCCTGGCGATGATCACCACGCCGACCGCACAGGCCGGACCGGCGCGCCGCCTCGCCGTCCTGGGCGCCGCAGGCGAGCTCGCGGCCGAGCAGGCGATGGAGAAGTCGATGGGCCTGGCCGCCGAGGCGTTGCACGCCGGGCGCCCGGGAACGTTGATGAGGGCGAGCAAGGCCCTGACCACCTTCGGCGGGGCACTGGCGGCCGTCGCCGGCCGCCGCTCGCGGGCCGCGTCCGCCGTCGCCGGTGTCGCGCTGGTGGCGGGCTCGGTGTGCACCCGCTTCGGCGTGTTCGAGGCCGGGCAGGAGTCCGCCCGCGACCCCCGCTACACCGTGGTGCCGCAGCGCGCGCGCCTCGACGCGCAGCGAGCGGCGGCCGCTGATCGCCCGACCTGACCGCCGCGCCGCATAATCGACACAGGCGGGTCGCCGACCCGGTGGCACGAGGAGCCGGCGGTGCGCACCCGATGAACGTCGTGGATCGCTTGGACGCGTTCCAGCGCCGGCATCCCCGCCTCGGCCGGCCGCTGGCGGTGGTCTACAAGTTCTTCGACGACCAGGGGTCCTACCTGGCTGCGCTGATCGCGTTCTACGGTTTCCTGTCGCTGTTCCCGCTGCTGCTGCTGCTGTCGACGATCCTGAACTTCACGCTGGCCGACAATCCCGAACTGCAGCACCGGGTGCTGAACTCCGCGCTGGGGCAGTTCCCGGTGGTCGGCACCCAGTTGCGCAGCGAGCGTGGCGTGAAGGGCAGCGGCGTGGGCCTGGTCTTCGGCGTCCTCGGCACGGTCTACGGCGGTCTCGGCGTGGCGCAGGCCGCGCAGAACGCCATGAACACCGCGTGGCGGGTGCCGCGCAACAACCGGCCGAACCCGCTGCGCAGCCGGCTGCGCAGCCTGCAGCTGCTGCTGGTCGTCGGGCTGGCGGTCCTGGGCACCACCATCCTGTCGGCGCTCGGTGCCCGCGCCGACGCCTTCGGCGCCAGCATCGGCGACGGGCTCAAGGTGTTGTTCATCGGCCTCGCCGTGGTCACCAACGCGGCGGTGTTCACGCTGGGCTTCAAGGTCGCGACGGCGAGACCGCTCACCTGGCGCGAGACCGTCCCCGGCGCGGTCGCTGCCGCCGTGGCGTGGCAGGTGCTGCAGTACGTCGGCACGTTCCTCGTCGGCGGCGTCGTCAAGCACGCGACGGAGTCGAACACCGTCTTCGCCGTGGTGCTCGGCCTGATCGCGTTCCTTTATCTCGAGGCCACCGTCGTGGTGTTCGCGGTGGAGTACAACGTCGTGCGTTCGCAGCGCCTGTGGCCGCGCGCGCTGCTGACGCCGTTCACCGACGACGTCGACCTGACCAGGGCTGACGAGGCCGCCTATGCGGGGCAGGCGCGGGCGGCGCGGTTGAAGGGCTTCGAGGACATCACCGTGACGTTCGACCCGCCACCACGCGACTGAGTCGCGACCGGGACGCTCAGCGCAACGTGATCGTGGCGGCGCCTGCGACCGTCTCGCCGATCACCGGCGCGCCGGGCACCTCGCCGACCACCAGCAGGCCGCCGCTGGTCTGGGCGTCGGCGAGCAGCAGCAACTCTTCGTCGCTCACGTCGCCGGCCAGGTGCGGGCGAACCCAGTCGAGATTGCGCCGCGTGCCCCCGCTGACGTAGCCGTCGCGCAGCGCCTCGCGGGCGCCGTCCAGGTACGGCACCGCCGCGGTGTCGAGCACCGCGCCGACGCCGGACGCGCGCAGCATCTTGTACAGGTGGCCGAGCAGCCCGAAACCGGTGACGTCGGTGGCTGCCCGCGCGCCGTGCTCGACGGCGGCCGCTGCGGCGTCCCGGTTCAGCGCCACCATCGACGCGACGGCGTGCGCAAAGACCTCGCCGGTGCTCTTGTGCCGGTTGTTCAGCACGCCGACACCGAGTGGCTTGGTGAGCGTGATCGGCAGCCCGGGTCGCGCGGCGTCGTTGCGCAGCAACCGCTGCGGGTCGACCACGCCGGTGACCGCCATGCCGTATTTCGGCTCCGGGTCGTCGATGCTGTGGCCGCCGCCGACATGGCAGCCGGCTTCGCGCGCGACGTCCAGGCCACCGCGCAGCACCTCGCGCAGCAGGTCGGGCGCGAGCACGTCGCGCGGCCAGCCGACGAGGTTGACCGCGACCACCGGCCGGCCGCCCATCGCGTACACGTCGGACAGCGCGTTCGCGGCTGCGATCCGGCCCCAGTCGTAGGCGTCGTCGACGACCGGGGTGAAGAAGTCGGCCGTGTGCACGATCGCGGTGCCCTCGTCCAGGCGCACCACCGCGGCGTCGTCGCCGTCGCCGAGGCCCACGAGCAGGTCCGGGCCCGAGTCGAGCGCCAGCCCGCGCACGATGTCCTCGAGCTCACCCGGCGGGATCTTGCAGGCGCAGCCCCCGCCGTGCGCGTACTGGGTCAGCCGGACCTGGTCAGCAACCGTCACGCGTCGACGCTAGCCCGCGGCCAGTAGCGTTGGCGACGGAGGCGTACAGGCGCCTGGTGGCCCTCCCGGTCTTCAAAACCGGTGAAGCCGAGTACCTCGGTTTGGCGGGTTCGATTCCCGTCCGCCTCCGCCAGGACGTCGACGGGACGGGAGGGCTGCGCCGGTGGCGAGTGATCCGCGCCGACAGGTTCCGCGCACCGACACGGTGCTGGCCGATGCGCGGCTGTCCGCGGCCGTCGCGACGCTCGGCCGGGCGACCGTCAAACGGGCGGTCACGTCGGCGCAGGAGCAGGTGCGGGCCGGCGGGCTCGCCGCCGACGACCTGCCCGCCGCCGTGCTGCGCACGCTGGCCGACGGACCGCCCGGCGCCCCGAGCCGCGTGCTGAACGCCACCGGGGTGGTCGTGCACACCAATCTCGGCCGGGCGCCGCTGTCGGACACCGCGATCGGCGCGCTGGTCGGCGCCGCCGGCTACAGCGATGTCGAGTTCGACCTCGCCACCGGGGCCCGCGCCCGCCGCGGCCGCGGCATGCTCGACGCGCTGGCCGCGGCGCTGCCCGACGCCGAGGCGGTGTTCGCGGTCAACAACGGCGCGGCGGCCGTGGTGCTGGCGACCACCGCGCTCGCAGCCGGCCGGGAGATCGTGGTCAGCCGCGGTGAGCTGGTGGAGATCGGCGACGGCTTCCGGCTGCCCGAGCTGATCGAGTCAACCGGCGCCCGCCTGCGCGAGGTCGGCACCACCAACCGGGTTCGACTGGGCGACTACGCGGACGCGATCGGGCCGGCCACGGCTGCGGTGTTGAAGGTGCACCCGAGCAACTTCCGGGTGGAGGGGTTCACGTCGTCGGTGGCGGTACGCGAACTGGCGACGCTGCCGGTACCGGTGATCGCCGACGTCGGCAGCGGACTGCTCGCCCCGCACCCGCTGCTGCCCGACGAGCCGGACATGGCCTCGGCGCTGCGCGCGGGCGCGGCCGTCGTCGACCTGCAGCGGCGACAAGCTGCTGGGCGGCCCGCAGGCCGGGTGGTGGCCGGCCGGGCAGCGTTCGTCGAGCGCCTGCGGCGGCATCCGTTGGCCCGCGCACTGCGGGTGGACAAGCTCACCATCGCCGCGCTGGCCGCCTCGCTCGATCCGCAGCGCAACCCGGTGTGGCAGGCGCTCGACGCCGACGAGGCGTCCCTGCGCGAGCGCTGCACCGCACTTGCCGACGCGCTGGCGCGCAACGGCGTCGACGCCGAGGTCGTGGCCTGTGACTGGGGCGGTCGGCGGCGGCGGCGCGCCCGGCGTGGCACTCCCCGGTTGGGCGGTGACGTTGCCCACTGCCTACGCGGCGCGCCTGCGCGACGGCCGGCCGCCGGTGATCGGGCGCGTCGAGCACGATCGCTGCCTGCTGGATCTGCGCTGCGTCGCGGCATCCGACGATGTCACGCTGCGCGACGCGGTGCTAGCCGCTGCCGGACGTTGACGATGCACGTCGTCGCCACCGCGGGGCACGTCGATCACGGCAAGTCGACGCTGGTGCGGGCGTTGACCGGCATGGAGCCCGACCGGTGGGCCGAGGAGCGCCGGCGGGGCCTGACGATCGATCTCGGTTTCGTCTGGGCGACGTTGCCGCGGGGCGGGGACGTGTCGTTCGTGGACGTGCCCGGTCATCAGCGCTTCATCGCGAACATGCTCGCCGGCCTCGGCCCCGCGCCGTGGTGCTGTTCGTCGTGGCCGCGGACGAGGGCTGGTCGGCGCAGTCGGCCGAACATCTTGCCGCCATCGACGCGCTGGGCATCAGCCACGGCGTTCTCGCGGTGACACGCAGCGACCTCGCCGATCCCGACCCCACGCTCGCCGATGCCCGCCGCCGCCTCGCCGCGAGCAGCCTCGGTGACGTCCCGGCAGTGCCGGTGTCCGGCGCACCGGCGCAGGGTTGCCCCGGCTGCGCGACGCGCTCGACGGCGTGCTGGCGCAGCTGCCCGCGCCGCCCGCCGGGGGCCGGGTGCGGTTGTGGATCGACCGCAGCTTCACGCATCCGCGGCAGCGGCACGGTGGTCACCGGGACGCTCGGCGCCGGCACCGTCTCGGTGGGCGACGCGGTGCAGCTCTCCGGGCGCCGCGACCAGGTTCGGGTGCGCGGGGTGCAGGTGAACGGTGCCGGCCGCCCGAGCGTCGGCGCGACGGCGCGGGTGGCGCTGAACCTGCGCGGCGTGCGGGCCCGGCGACCTGGCGCGCGGGGACGCGCTGCTGACGCCGGACGCCTGGCACCACACCGACACCCTCGACGTGCGGGTGTACGCGTGCGCGGAAGCGGCGGCCGACGCCGCGGCGGCCCTGCCGCACGAGGCGGTGCTGCACATCGGCACCGCAGCCGTCGCGGCGCGGGTGCGGCCGCTCGGGGACGGTTTCGCCCGGTTGGGTCTCGCGATCGCCTTGCCCCTTGCGCCGGGCGACCGCGCGGTGTTGCGCGACCCCGGCCGCCGCGCTGTCACGGCCGGCGTCGAAGTTCTCGATGTCGACCCGCCGGACCTCGGGCGGCGCGGTGCGGCAGCCGGCCGCGCGCACCAGCTGGCCGCCGCGCCCGGGCCGCCCGACGTGCACGCCCACGTGCAGCGCCGGCGCGTCGTGTCCCGGGCGCACCTGCAGCGGTTGGGCATCGCCGCCGACGCGCTGGGCGCCGAAGGGGACGGCGAGACGCTGACCCGCGCCGTCGGGGAGCTGCTGGTCGCCGACGACGCATGGCAGCACTGGGTGGCCGCGCTGCGCACCGCGGTTGCGGACTGGCCCGCACGCGACCCGTTGCAGCCGAGCCCCACGGCCGCGGCGGCGCGCGACGCCATCGGGTTACCGAACGAGCCGGGGTTGCTGGACGCCGTGGTCGCCGCCGCCGGGCTGAACCTGCTCGAGGGTCGGCTCACCTACCCGGAGTCCCGCCCCCCTGCCGCCCTGCCCGTCGGCATCTACGCCGTCGTCGACCGCCTCACGGCCGACCCGTTCGCCGCCCCGACCCGCGAGGACCTCGACGCACTGCGCCTCGGGCGGCGCGAACTCGCCGCGGCCGCCAAAGCGGACACGCTGCTGGTCCTGCCGGGAGACGTCGTCCTGCTGCCGGACGCCCCGGCCCACGCCGCGGACCTGCTCGGGCAGCTGCCGCAGCCGTTCACCGCGAGTGCCGCACGCCAGGCGCTGGGCAGCACCCGGCGGGTGGTGTACCGCTGCTCGAGCACCTGGACGGGCTCGGCCGCACCGAACGCGTCGACACGACGACGCGCCGGGTGCTTCCCGGTTAACGACCGAACGGCCGGAGCCTAGGGCTCCGGCCGTTCGTACGACGGTTACGTCGGCTGCTCGTCAGAGAGGCCGAACGGTCTGCGCCTGCGGGCCCTTCTGGCCCTGGCCGACTTCGTACTCGACGCGCTGGTTCTCGTCCAGGGTCTTGTACCCGTTCGTCTGGATCTCGGAGTAGTGGACGAAAACGTCCGCCGAGCCGTCATCGGGCTGGATGAATCCGTAACCCTTTTCGCTGTTGAACCACTTGACCGTTCCCTGCATGCCTTCTCCTAGCCATGGTGAATATCCACGCGATATCCGCGTGGACAACCCCATCCTTGCATCCCGAAGCGGTTTTGCGCTCTATCCGGGCGGCAAATGCCTCGATCGCGGCGGCGCAGAACGCGTCCAGGTCGTCAGGTTTGCGGCTCGTCACGAGGGTGAATCCGCCGTCCGACGAGGTGACGACCTCCTCGTCGCGCCATTCGCCGCCGGCGTTGCGGATGTCGGTCTGCAGGCTCGGGAAACTGGTCAGCGGCTTGCCCCGGACCAGGTCGGCCTCGATCAGCGTCCACGGGCCGTGGCAGATCGCGGCGATCGGCTTGCCCGCCTGCGCGAACGCCTTCACGAAGCCGACGGCATCGGGGTCGAGCCGCAGCTGGTCCGGGTTGGTGGTGCCGCCGGGCAGCACCAGCGCGTCGAAGTCGTCGGCCGTGGCATCGGCGACGGCGACGTCCGCGTCGAAGCTGTCCGCCTTCTCGACGTCGTTGTTGAACGCCTGCACGGTGTCCTTCTCCGGCGCCAGCGGGTGACCGGCGCCCCGGCCTGCTTCACCGCGTCCCAGGGGCTCGTCAACTCGACCTGCTCGGCGCCGGAGTTGGCGACCAGGATCGCGACGCGCTTGCCGTTCAGTTCATCGGCCATGAGGTTCTCCTTCCGCACCGGTCGGCACTGTCGCTGCCGGTATGCAACAGGACTACCCGGCGTGCGGCCTCGTTTGCACCGCGCGCACCGCGGGTAGCCGAGAGGCGATGGCCGGCCGCCGCGGGGGGTCGGCATACAACGAGGAGCATCCATGACCGCACCTGCGCTGACCGCAGTCGCGCTCGTCTGCACGCTGCGGCCGTCGCCGGCAAGGTCGAGCAGCGACCTCATCGCCCGGCAGGTGCTCGAGGCGCTCGGCACGCATGGCGTCACCGGCGAGACGATCCGGGTCGTCGACCACGACGTCCGTCCCGGCGTCGAGCCCGACATGGGCGACGGCGACGCATGGCCGGCGATCCGCGAGCGCGTGGCTGCCGCCGACATCCTGGTGATCGCGACGCCCACCTGGATGGGGCAGCACACCAGCGTGTGCCAACGGGTGCTCGAGCGCCTGGACGCCGAGCTCTCGCAGACCGACGACGCCGGGCGGCTCACCACCCTGGGCAAGGTGGCGCTCGCCGCCGTTGTGGGCAACGAGGACGGCGTGCACCACATCTGCGGCATCCTGTTCCAGGCCCTGAACGACGTCGGCTTCACCATCCCGGCGCAAGGCGTCACCTACTGGAACGGCGAGGCCATGCACGGCACCGACTACCAGGACCTCGACGAGACGCCCGAGAGCACGGCCGCCACCACCAAGTCGGCGGCAGCCAATGCGGTGCACGTCGCCCGGCTGCTGCGCGGCGACAACTACCCGCCGCCGCAGTGAGCCTCGTGCCGTGAGCGCGCCCCCGACGCCTGCGTGCCCGAAGCGGATGGTCTACGGGCCCTGCGGCGGCGCGCACCCGGACGGCGGCTGCGAGGTCGTCGCCGGTCCGTGCGTGTTCCCGGAGCCGACACCGGTGCCCGTCGCCCAACACCGGACCGGTATCCCGTTGCCGGCGACGCCGCTGGTGCTCACCGACTTCAGCACCCCGCCGTTCGACCGCACGGCATTGGCGCGCACGGCCGAGATCCTCGCGCCCAGCTGTGACGCGGTGCTGGTCGGCGAACACCAGGACCGGCCGGACTTCCCGCCCACCCTCTTCGCCACCCTGCTGCGCGACGCCGGGCTGCGGCCGTGGATCACGCTGGCCTGCCGCGACCGCAATCGCATCGGGCTGGAGCAGGAACTGGCCGGGCTGCGGCAGGTCGGCGTCGACGCGGTGCTCTGCGTGACCGGCGACGCCCGTGCGTACGACGTGCGCCCCGACGTGACGCAGGTCTTCGACCTCGACGGGCCACGGCTGACGATGCTGGCCGCGGCACACGGCCTGCCGGCCGCCGTCCCCGAGACGATCACAGCGGCGCCGGCCGCGCTGCGCCCGGCCCGCCTGGTCGACAAGCAGCGCTGCGGCGCGTCGGTCGCGGTGCTCAACCACGTCGGAGACCCGGGTGAGGTAGCGCGCTTCGTCGCAGCGGCGCGTGCGCTGGGGCTGCGCATCCCGGTGATCGCGGCGGTCGCCATATACACCGACGAGACGTCGGCCGCGGCGCTGGCCGGGCTGCCCGGACTCACGTTGGACGCGGCCACCGTGCACCAGGTGGTCAGCGCGCGCGATCCGCGGGCGGCCGGCATCGAGGTCGCGGTGGCCGAGGCCCGCGCGCTGCTGGCCGTCGACGGCGTCGCCGGCGTCAACCTGTCCGGCCTCGCCTCCGCAGCCGGCTGGGAGCACGCGGCCGGCATCAAGGCCGACGTCGGCCGGCTGATCCGCGGGGAGCAGGGAAGATGAGCGACGACGCGATGGACGCCGAGTTCGACACGGTGGCTGCCTGGACGGCGGACGTCGCGCTCGACCTGGGTGCCGCCTTCCACGTGCCCGCAGGGTGTCGTGGCAGCGGCAGCCCGCCCGCGCTCGACTGGCTGCTGGAGCGCCTCCGGCTCGAGCCCGGGCACCGGCTGGCCGATGTCGGCGCCGGTGTGGGCGGCCCCGCCGAGTACGCCAAGCGCCGCCGCGGCGTGCGCCCGGTGCTCTTCGAGCCCGAGCCGGGGGCGTGCCGGGCCGCGCGCCGGCTGTACGCGGCACCGGTGGCGGTGGCCGACGCGGTGGCGCTGCCGGTGCCGGACGGGCGCGCCGACGCCGCCTGGGCGCTCGGTGTCATGTGCACGATGCCCGACCACCTCGCGTTGTTGCGCGAGCTGCGCCGCATCGTCGTCCCCGCCGGGCGCATCGGCCTGCTCGTGCTGATCGCGGCGAACGAGCCGCCGCCGGACCGACCCGAGGGCAACACCTTCCCCACCGAGCGCACGCTGGCCTCGGCGCTGGCCGCCGCCGGCCTGCGCGTCGTCGAGCGCGTGGCCGAGGCCGATCTGGACGAACCGATCGATGCTGACTGGGCAGCGCACACCGAACGCATCGACGGCGAGCTCGCCCGCCGTTACGGCACGGACGACGCGTGGCGCACTGCCCAGAAGCAGACGGACATCCTGGGCGAGCTGCTGTCCGCGGGCGACATCGCCACCCACCTGCTGATCCTCGAACGCGACTGATCGCGGTGCCCGAGCACACCGACGACGGCCGGTACGTCGTGATCGACGGCCGGCGGTGGCGGGCCACCGACCCGCTGATCCCCGACGAACGCCAGGCCGAGCTGCGCAGCGTGCTCATGGCGTGGCGGCGCGAGGTCGGCCGGACCACCGGCACGGCGCAACGCCGGGCTCGCGACGGTGTGCAGGCGGCGAAGGTGGCGCTCGGCGAACGCGGCACGCCGTGGTGGGAGCAGAGCGAGGCCGAGCGCGCGCGACGCTGGTCGGCCAGGGTGCCTGCGCCGCCGGGCACGCCCGCCGGCCCGACCACACCCGGGGACGAGACCGAGAAGGTCTGATCGCCTCCCGGGAGCGACGCTCATGCGGCCCCGGTGACCTCGGTCCCGGGGCCGTCGGCGTCGGCGTCGGCGTCGGCCGGGGCGGGCCCGGCGGCACCGGGCAGTCCGCGCAGGTAACCGGCGAAGCCCAGCGGGATGCGGCTGTGCAGGCGCGCGCTGGTGTGCACCGCGAGAACGCCCGTCCGCAGCACGGTCATGCCGGCGACATCGGCACGCTCGACGAGGTCGACGTCCTCCCCGGTGGTCAGGGCGCCCCAGCCGCCGAGGCGCTGCAGGCTGGTCGCGCGTATCCCGAGGTTCGCCCCGTGCACGTGCCGGTGCCCGTCGCGGGGATCGTGGGCTGCCAGCCAGGCGTCGCGTGCCGACGAGGCGAGCTCCGGGCCGGGCAGGACGGTGCCCACGACGACGTCGGCGCGGTGCGCGTCGGCGAGCGCAGCCCCGGCGGTGAGCCAGTCACACGGCACCACCGAGTCCGCGTCGGTGGTGGCGAGCCAGACCTCCGCCGCCGGCACCCCGAGCGCGGCGGCCCGCCCGGCCGCCAGGGCGCAGCCGGCCGCGCGTACCAGTCCCACGCACCGCAGTTCCACCACGAGCGCCTGCACGTCGGGACAGGCGGCCACGATGTCGGCCGTACCGTCGCGGCAGTCGTCCAGCACCACGACGACGTCCGTGGTCACCCGTCCGCCGGTCGTCGCCGCCAGTTCCGCGCACGCGCGCCGTACGGAGTCCAGGCACCGGGCGATCAAGACCTCCTCGTCGGCGGCCGGCACCACCACGGCGACGTGCCGGATCACGGCGTCGGGTCTGATCTCGACGCGGTCCGCCGCGGGCACGATGCCTTCGGCGGTGGCGACGGATTCACCGGTACGCGACCAGACCTGCAGCAGGAAGTCGTCCTCGACGTGATTGACGATCATGCGCCGGCCGGCCGCGAGCGCCCCGTGCACCGCCCCCGCGGTGTGCGCGTGGATCGCCGCAGCGCGCCGCCAGTGGCAGGCAACCAGCACGCCGTCCTCGGTCAGGCAGGAGTCGATGCGCTCGACGAGCACCGAGAGATCCGGGCAGTAGTACCCGACCTCGCTGAGCACCACGAGGTCGAACTTCCCGTCCGGCCACTCGTCGGGGATCCGACCGGCGTCGACGTGCACGTGCGGCAGGGCGGCCAGCCGCCGGCGCGTCGTTGCCACCGCGCTCGCGGCGACGTCCCACGCCACGACCTCCTTGCAACGCTGGGCGAGCTCGACCGTCAACGCTCCGGTTGCGCATCCCGGTTCGAAGGCCCGCTCGTACACCGGCCGGTTGAGAGCGGCCAGCACCGCTGCCCGCTTGCGTTGTTCGTAGAAGCGCTCGTCGAGGCCCCAGGGGTCGGTGCTGTGCCGGTAAAGCTCGTCGAAGTAACCCGCCACCGTGGCGGCGCCGCGCGGTTCCGAGCCGGCGTCCGTCTCCAGCACGAACACCTCGTCGTCGCGGGCGAAGTGCTCGAGCATCCGCGCGGACAGCACCGGCTCGTCGCCGAGGCGATCGGACAGCGCGCTCGTCTGGCTGCGGTAGGCGGAGATCGCGCGGTCCTTCGCGGCGCGGGCGGGTGCGTCGAGGGACAACCTGCGCAACGACCCGGCGGCGAACGGCGCCTGGTCCGGCACGCCCCAGTGCCACGCCCAGATGGGGTACTGCCAGTGACGCACGTCGCGGTACTGCGGCTCGCGCACGAGCGCGGCCACCGCCCGGGCGCATGCCTCGTGGTCGGGGTGCCGGTCGCCGGACCAGGTCGTCACGACGTGGGTGCAGCCGCCCAGCAGATCGCGCAGGCGCTCGCGCAGCGTGTCCTCGTGCTGTGCGAGGCCACCGTCGGGCAGACCGAGCAGCACCACCTGGGCGCTGGGCGCGAGCTCGGCCAGGGCGGCGTAGACCTCGCGGCGGCGTACCGCGGCGAGGTCGGCCGTCGAGTGGCTGGGCGACGACGGGTGGGAGCCCTCGCCGTCGGTGGCGATGACGACGGTCGTGCGCGCACCCGCCGCCTCGGCCGTCGCGAGCAGCCCGCCGGCACCGAGCGTCTCGTCGTCGGGGTGCGCAGCCACGAGCACCACGTGCTCGCCCGCCCGAGGTGCCCGGACGTCGTCCAGGCCCGCGCGCAGCGCCTGCCACGCGCACGGATCGGTGCCGGCGTCGCTGTGCCGGAATGTCTCGCCCACGGATCAGCCGACCGTCGCCGGGGCGATGTGCCGTCCGAGCGCGGCGAGGTCGCGTTCGGCGTGGTGCTGGCGCACGTACAGCTGCAGGTCGGCGACGCGGGCGGCGTAGGCCGCGTCGAAGGCCAGCGGGGCCGGCCCGAGCGCGTGCGCAGCGTGGCGCAGCACGGCCTCGGCCGCGTCGGCGACCACAGCGCGCACCCGCAGGGCGAGCACCGCGCCGGCCGGGCCGGCGGCGGCACCGGAGTCGACGCGGCGCGCCGCGTCCGCCAGCGCGCATCCCGCCCCGTGCAAGGCGACGTCGACGGCGCCGGCGTGCATCGCGCTCAACTCGTCAGGTCTCCGCGTGGCGGCCGCGCGCACCGCGGCCGCGACCCCCGCTGCTCCCCCGTACCAGCACGCCGCGACGCCGAGACCGCCCCACGCGAAGCCGGGCCGCTCGAGGTACCACCCGGCATCGCCCACCGCGACAGCCGGCGTCGCGTCGAACTCGATCCCCACGCTCGTGACACTGCGCAGCCCGCGGGCCACCCAGCCCTCGGGGGCCGCGGGGTGCACGTCCGGGCGGCGCAGGGCGACCCGGAACAGCTGACGCCGGCCGTCACCGCGCTGCGCTGTGACCAGGGCGTGGTCGAGGCGGTCACCGAGCGAGCACCACGGCTTGCTGCCGGACAGCGTCGTCCCCGCCGGGCCGTTTCCCTGGGCGACGAGGCGGGATTCCGGGCCCTCGGCGGCGAAGACGCCCCACGATCCGCCGGGCTGCGCGGCGTCACCTGCCTCGTGCAGGATCGCCAGGGCGTCGCTGTGCGCTTCCAGGACCCGCGCCGCGGTCAGGTTGACGGCCGCGACCTGCGCCAGCACGGTCCACCGTTCGGCGGTCGCGCCCCCGCCCGGCGCGGGCAGGTGGCTTCCGCAGTCGACGGCCAGCGCGAGCGCGGCATCGACGTCCTCGCCGGCGCCGGCTGCGGCGTCGAGCAGCGGGGCCGCCCATCGGGGCGGGATCGTGCCGAACGCGGCGTCCTCGGGGAAGTCGGGTCGTGGCACGAACACGAGTCCTTGGGCTCAGGGGCGGTGGGTTCCACCCAGGGCGCTTCTACCCCCGACCCACGCGCGGGTCACACGACGGCCTTCGGGGCGGGGCTCAGCTGAGTTCGCCGGTCAGGACGAATTTCTCGGCGATGTCGACCAGTTTGCGGTTCGCTTGCTGCGACGCATGCGTCAGAACCGCGAAGGCCTGATCGGCGGTGATGCGCCGGCGCTCCATCAGGATCCCCTTGGCCTGCCCGATCACGTCGCGACTGCGCAGGGCGGCCTGCAGGTTGGTGACCCGCTGGGAATCGGCGATGGCGATGGCCGCGTGCAGCGCGAACAGCCGCGCGACCGTCTCGTCGCGCGGGCCGAACGCGCTCGGCGACGTGCCGTACAGGCTCAGCGAGCCCAGCTGGTTGTCGTCGACGCGCAGCGGTACGCACAGCATGGACTGCACGCCGAGGCCGGCCGCGAGGGCACCGAACTCCCCCCACCGGTCCTCGGTCACCGTCGCGACCGACAGCACGACGCTCTGGTCGCGTGCCGAGTCGACACACGGACCTGTGCCGTTGGCCTGCTGGAAGGCGTCGAGCTTTTCCGGCGGCACGCCGAAGGTGGCCTGTGGGACGAACTTGCCCCGCACCAGCAGGTTGACCCCGCAGTAAGCGGCGGGGTCGATGGTGCGCACCGCCTCGGCGGCCACGGCGTCCAGCGTCGACCGCAGCTCTGCGTCCTGGACGTGCAGGGCGCGCCGTAGCTGCTCGAGGCCGACCGCGACGTCGTCGTCGACCGCCGCCCAGGACGGCTTCGCTGCAAGCGGCTCCGCAGTCATCAACGCGCTCCTCGGTCACACCGTCGATAGCCCCCGGTCCGGCGGGGGTACTTGAACTTTAACCGACCGCGCGCCGGCCCATGCACAGGATTCGGAGCTCGTCGTGATCGATGTGGAACGCACCTTCGAGGTGGACAAACCGGTGTCGGTCGTCGTGGACTACCTCAAGGACTTCGCGAACGCGACGCAGTGGGATCCCGGCACGAAGAGCTGCACGCAGACCTCCCAGGGCCCGGTCGCTGTCGGCACCACGTGGCACAACGTGTCGGAGATCAAGGGTCGGGAGACCGAACTGACCTACGAGCTGGTCCGGCTTGAGGGCTCGCACCTGACGTTCGTCGGCAAGAACAAGACCGCGACGTCGACCGATGACATCACCGTCGCCGACGCCGGGACCGGCGCGCGCATCACCTATCACGCCAGCATCGAGTTCCACGGCGTCGCCAAGCTGGCCGGCCCGATCCTGCAAGGGGAGTTCGACAAGCTCGGCGACGAGACGCGGGACAGCATCACCGCCGCCGTCGCGCGACTCGGCTGACCTTGCGCATCCTGGTCACCGGCGCCACCGGCTTCATCGGCCGGCATCTGGCGCCCGCCCTGCTCGCCGCGGGCCATGAGGTCACCGCACTGACGCGCCGCCCGGAGCGTTACCGCGGCGCCGGGAAGCCGGTGGTGGCCGACGTCGGCCGGCCGGAGACGCTGACCCCCGCGCTGACCGGCCACGACGTGGCCTACTACCTCGTCCACTCGCTCGACCGTCGCGACTTCGGCCGTCGCGACGCGGCTGCGGCGCGGGCGTTCGGAACGGCCGCGGCCGAAGCCGGCGTTCGACATGTCGTGTACCTCAGCGGGCTCGGCGATCCCGCGGACCGCTTGTCGGCGCACCTGCGCAGCCGGCAGCAGGTGGAGAGCCTGTTGGCGGAGTCCGGTGTGCGGGTGACCTCGTTGCGCGCGGCGATGGTGATCGGCGACGGCAGCACATCGTGGGAGATCATCCGCGGGATGGTCGAGCACCTGCCGGCGCTCGTCGTCCCGACGTGGGCCAATACCCGCGCCCAGCCCATCGCGCTCGACGATGTCCTGCGCTATCTGATCGGCGTTCTCGATCTCGACGGCGACGACAGCCGCACCTACGACATCGGCGGTACCGAGGTGCTGCGGTACACGCAGGTGCTCAGCCGGCTCAGCGCACTGGAGGGGCGTCCCGCGCTCCAGGTCGAGATTCCGGTGCCGAGCGTGCGCCTGGCGGCGTTCGCCGCGTCGCAGGTGATGCCGCTGGTCACCGGCGTCGACTCGCGCACGATCCGTTCGCTGATCGAGTCGATGCACAACGAGGTCGTGGTGCGCGACGACACCCTGCGCCGGTTGATCCCGTTCGAGCCGATGGACTACGACCAGGCGATGCTCGCCGCGCTGGGTGCCCGCGCGCGGCGCCGCCGCGAGCACGGCGGCTGACCGGTCAACTCGGCTCGGTCGACTCCCGGGCGTGCGTTCCGCGACGGGCGTTCAACGGCAGCACCAGCCACAGCGCCAGCAGCGCGGCAGCCACCGCGGCGCCGGCGACGATGCCCGCGGCACGGCCGAGTACCGAGGCGCCGATGAGGAACGCCACCCCGACGATCGCCACCGCGAGCATCGTCATGCCGGCAATCGCGAAGCGGTGCGCCACCATGACGGTCTCCTTGCGCCGGTGCCGCCGGAACAACGCCCTCGCCACCATCACCGGCGTCTGGAGCAGCGCCGTCGCGGTGATCGCCGAGCCGGCCGTGATGAGGTAGACCGCGTGGTCCAGGTGCGACAGCGCGGTGAAGCGTTGCTGGAACGGCAGGGTGAGCAGGAAGCCGGTCAACAGCTGCACGCCGGTCTGGATGACGCGCAGCTCCTGCAGGAGCTCGCCCCAGTTGCGGTCGTGCCGCTCGGTCGGGGTCTCGCTGCGGCCGTGTCGATCGTCGCTGGGCGCATCGGTGGGCACCCCGACAATCTTGCCGCGCCTGGCAACCGGGCCGGGTGATCGCGACCCGCCGGCGCTGGGTACGCCTGCCGCATGGCGGCTCGCATCAAGCATCCGGGCGCGGCGCAGTTCGTGCCGGAGTCCGCCGACCTCGAGCAGCTCGCGCAGGCGGCCACCGGGTGCACCGGGTGCGACCTCTACGAGAAGGCGACCCAGGTCGTGTTCGGCCGCGGCCCGCAACAGGCCCGCTTGGTCCTGGTCGGCGAGCAGCCCGGCGACGTGGAGGACACCGAGGGCTTGCCGTTCGTCGGCCCGGCAGGTCAGGTGCTCGACCGCGCCCTGCGCGACGCCGGGATCGAGCGCAGCGAAGCGTACGTCACCAACGCGGTCAAGCACTTCCGCTGGAAGGCGGTGCGCGGCAGCAAGCGGCGCATCCACGACAAGCCCACCGCCGGTCAGTCGACCGCCTGCCGGCCGTGGCTCGCCGCCGAGCTCGCCGCCGTGCGACCGGCGGTGGTGGTTGCGCTGGGCGCCACCGCGGCGGCGTCGCTGTTCGGTCCGTCGTTCCGCCTCACCCAGCACCGCGGAACGCCGCTGGGCTGGCCGCCGGAGGCGGGCGAGTTCGCCGGCCCCGCGGGTGACGCACTCGGCGTCGCGCACGGGCTGGCGACCATCCACCCGTCGGCGGTTTTGCGAGCTGACCCGGACGATCGCGCCGCCGCCTACGACGGGCTCGTGTCCGACCTGCGCGTGGCCGGCGGTCTGCTGGGCTGACCGGCAGAACTCAGGATCGGGTGACCACGCTGTCGTCGCCCAGGTTCTCGAGCAGGTCAGCGGGATCGCGCCACACCTCGACCGCCCCGGCGTCGCGCAGCTCCTGCTCGGGCGTACCGCCGCAGGTCAGCCCCACGAACGTGACTCCGGCTTGCCGGCACGCGGCGCCGTCCCATACGGCGTCCCCGACGAAGACGGCCTGGTCGGCGTCCAGGCCGGTGCGCTGGAGCGCCACCTGGACGATGTCCGGCGCCGGCTTGCCGGCGTCGGCGTCGCTGGAGCTCGTGGTGGCGCTGACCGCATCGTCCGCGTCGATCGTCCGGCACAGTTCCGCGAGCTCCGGATCGGACGCCGACGACGCGAGCACGACTTCGAGGCCACGTGCCGCGCACGCCCGCAGCAGGTCCGCCGCTGCCGGCAGCAGCCGCAGCCGACCCCACTCCTGCCGGTACAAGGTGTCGTGCGCGGCGGTGATCGCGTCGTCCTGGCCGGTGTCGCGGTCCTCGCCCAGCAACCGCTCCAGCAGCTGGTCGCTGGACATGCCGATGGCGTGGTGGACGTCTGCGCAGCTGACGTCGTGACCGTGCTGGCGCAATGCCTCGGCCCAGTGCACGGCGTGCAGGAAGGTGGTGTCGACGAGAGTCCCGTCGACGTCGAACAGGACTCCGCGGCGTTGGGGTGACATGCCGGGTATATGCCCCGATGCGCGCAGAAATGCGTACTACACGCCTGTAATTCGATCAATTTCTGCGGCCGTTCGATATCCGACCGCCAGGGGCTACAGGTACCGCCGCGACACGCCCGCAAATAGCACACCTTCGCCGGGACTGGTTCCGCGACACACCGTCCGCAGCCGATGAGGCGTTTGGTGGGGTTGTCTATCAATGTTTCCTGTGTGACGGTTGGTGCAGTTGATACATCAAGTCGACGGCGCATTCGTGGTCGTCGGCACCAGGCCCCGGTCCGCACGGCACGCCGCGTACGGGGCCTTTCTCGTCACGCCGATTTCGTCACGCCGAGGGGGACTCGCCGCGCATGGCCAGCAACGAGCACCGGACCATCCGCACACCCGCCCGGGTCTCGGGGTTCTTCACCGACTGGGCGGGCCAGGCCCCTGTCGGACCGGCGAGCGCCGACAGGCAGGAAGTCGACGCGCCGGACCTGCGGCCGATCGAGCCGACCGACCGCGAACTGCGGCGCCGCAGGCGCACCAAGCGGTTCGCGGCCGCCGGGCTGATCGCCGCTGCGGCCGCGAGCGTGATCGCGCCGATCACGACCGCCTCGGCCGATCCCTCTGCGCACACCTGGTACCGGCTGCGCATGTGCGAGTCCAGCGACAACTACTCGACGGACACCGGCAACGGGCACTACGGCGCCTACCAGTTCGATCTTGCGACGTGGCGCAGCGTCGGCGGCAGCGGTTACCCGAGCCGTGCGTCGAAGGCCGAGCAGGACAAGCGAGCGCTGATCCTCTATCGCGAGCGCGGGTGGCAGCCGTGGCAGTGCGCCACCATCCTCGGCCTGCGCAACGACTCCGACGCCCGCTCCGGCCGCACGAGCGACATCACCGTGTCGAAGACCAAACACACGAGCACGAACGGCGTCCCGGCGTTCCCCGGCGGTTCCCACTGGTACACCTACGGCGAGTGGAACTCGAAGATCAAGCAGTTCCAGGACGAGATGCACCGCCGCGGCTACTTCCCCGTCGGCACCGGCCAGTACGGACCGAACACGCTGGCCATGGTCAAGCAGCTGCAACGGCTGAACGGGCTCGTGCCGAACGGGCTCCTGGGCCCGCACACGTGGCGCTTGGCGTGGAAGGGCACGTATCACCCGGCGACGAAGACCACCCGGACCGCCGAGCCGGCGGCGAAGTCGGTTCCCGCCTTCCCGGGCGGCTCGCACTGGTACTTCTACGGCGACCGCAGTGCCAAGCTCAAGGTCTTCCAGGATCAGATGCACCGCCGCGGATTCTTCCCCGTCGGCACCGGACAGTACGGGTGGAACACCTGGGGAATGGTCACCCGACTGCAGAAGCAGAACGGGCTCGTGCCGAACGGGCTGATCGGCCCCCACACGTGGCGGCTCGCCTGGACGGGCAAGTACCACACCTGACCCCCACCGAAGCCCGCCCCCCGCGGGTGTCCACCGCCGCATCGCGCCTCCCCCGGCGCGGTGCGGCGGTGGCATCTTTGGGTAGGCCCGACCCGTGAGTGAACCGACCGATCAGCAGTTGCCCCCCGAACCCCACGACGGCATCGACGCCGCGGCGAACGCCGACGCCCGCGCGTACGAGCAGAACCAGTCCACGCCGCTCGCCCGCGCCGCGGACACCGCCGCCCCGCCCACCGACGCCCCGCCGGCGAACACCGCTCCGGACGTCGAGGGCACCGGGGCAGGTAACCCGATCGAGGGCGTGACGATCAGCGACGACGACGCCGAGCAGGCCGTCGAGGGCGACGACGGCCCCGAGCACCCCGGAGTGCGGCGCAACACCTGAGTGCCGGTCGCAGCTCAGCTGCGGCCGGGCAACACCACCACCGGGCAGTGCGCGCGCAGCGTCACCTGCGGTGCGACAAGGCTCGCGCGCACCTGGCTCACCCGACCGGTGCGCGGCTCGCCGATGACCAGCAACTGCGCGTCGCGGGCGCTGGCGAGCAACGCTGTCACAGCGGACCCCTTGACCACCTCGCAGTGCACGTCCGCAGCGGCGACGTGTTGTTCGCCCACGTCGTCGGTGCCGTCCAACGCGTGCGCGACGAATTCCCGCAGTTGCTGCGCGGCGTCGGCGGCGTAGTCGCGGCCGACCTGGCTCATGGTCGCGGGCGGCCGGGTGCCCGAGACCCCGGCCGGGCGCGGCGGGCGCCACGCCATCACGGCGCGCAACGGCGCGTCCCGCAACCGGGCCTCGGCAGCCGCCCAGCGCAACGCGTTCGGCGACCCTGTCGTGGGGCTGACGCCCACGACCACGGCGTTCGGCGCGGCGCCGGTCATGACGCCGGCTCCGGAGTGACGCCGCCGCTGGGTCTCTTCGCAGCGGACAGCGGATCGGCGATGTCCTCGAGCGACTTGCCCTCGGAGTCGACACCGATGAACCAGGCCACCAGACCACCGATGATCATGATCACCGCCCCTATCGCGTAGCCGATGGTCAGCGGCCCGGTGGTGACGTGCTGGTTGTTCGCGCCGCCGATCAGGTGCCCGAAGATCGTCGGCGCGAGCGACCCACCGATGCCCTGCGAGATGGCGAAGAAGTAGGAGATCGCCTGCCCGCGCAATTCCAGCGGGAAGATCTCGCTGACGGTCAGATAGGCCGACGATGCGCCTGCTGAGGCGAAGAAGAACACGATCGACCACATGACGGTCTGCGTGGTCGCGGACAGCACGCCCGTCTTGAACAGCCAGGCCGACACGAGCAGCAGCACACCGGACACGCCGTAGGTGAAGAAGATCATCTTGCGACGCCCGACGGAGTCGAACAGCGGGCCGAGCAGGAGCGGACCGATCAGGTTGCCCACCGCGAACGGGAAGTAGTAATAGGCGATGTGCCCGGCCGGCACCGAGTAGAACTTCTGCAGCACCAGGGCATAGGTGAAGAAGATCGCGTTGAAGAGGAACGCCTGCGTCGCCATCATCGTGAACCCGTAGATCGAGCGCTTCGGATACGTGCCGAAGAAGATGCGGGTCAGGGTGAAGAAGCCGATGTGCGGCGGCTCGGTGAGTTCCATCGCCTTGCTCTCGTCCACCTCCTCCAGGTGCACGCCTTCGCGCTCGATACGCGCTTCGATCTCGTCGACCGTGGCCTCGGCCTCGTCGTTGCGCCCGTGCGTCATCAGCCAGCGGGGGCTCTCCGGGATGGAGCGGCGCAGGAAGATGATGACGAGGCCGAGCACCGGACCGATGAAGAACCCGATGCGCCAACCCCAGTTGATCGGCACGTGGCTGGAGAACAGGTAGAGACCGACGCCGGAGCCCAGCGCCGCCCCGGCCCAGTACGTGCCGTTGACCGCGATGTCCACCCGGCCGCGGTAGCGCGACGGGATCATCTCGTCGATCGCCGAGTTGATGGCGGTGTACTCCCCACCGATGCCCGTGCCGGCGATGAAGCGGCAGATCATCAGCGACCAGAAATTCCAGGCGAAGCCGCCGATGCCGCTGCCCAGCAGGTAGATCGCCAGCGTGATGATGAACAGCCGCTTGCGGCCGAGCTTGTCGGTGAGCCTGCCGAAGAACAGCGCGCCCACCACCTGGCCGATCAGGTAGGACGTGCCCAGGAAGCCGACCTGCTGGGTGGTGAGCGCGAGCGTGGCCTTGTCGGTCAGCGGGGCGCTGTTGAGCGCGACGATCTGCACCTCGAGGCCGTCGAGAATCCAGGACACGCCGAGGCCCACGACGACCAGCCAGTGGAACCGCGTCCACGGCAAGCGGTCCATGCGGGCGGGCACGAGACTCCGTGCGGATTTCGGGGTCGCTTCGGCGACTGCGGTCATGCGGCTCGCTCCTTCGTGGCCGGCGCACGGGCGTGGACAGTGATCGTTATGCCCGCATAACCGTGCGGCAATCAATGCGGGCGCGCCCGGTGCTGCCGCGCGACGTCTTGGGTCGGGGCACAATGGCGCGCGTGCAGACCGTCGCGCTCAGCTGGCAACACGCCGGCGAGCTCGCGGGTCTGCTGGGAGCGATCGGCGGCGCCATGGCGCTGTCCCGGGAGTCACGGGTCCGCAAGGTCGGCGCGTGCGCCCGGGAGACCGCCATCATCGCCGCGCTCTACGGCATGTGGCAGCTCGCCGGCCAGCTGGCGAACGCCGGCAGCGCGGGTGGCTACCGCCGCGGGCACGACGTCTTCGAGTTCGAGCGGCACTGGTTGCCGCTGCCGTCGGAGGCGAGCGTCCAGCACCTGATCTCCGGGCATGCCTGGATCGTCGAGCCGGCGAACCTCTACTACGCCACCATGCACTTCTCGATGATGTTCGTGTTCTTGTTCTGGCTGTTCTTCCGGCATCGCGAGCGTTACCGCCAGGTCCGACAGGTGCTGGCATGGACGACGCTGGCCTGCCTGCTGGTGCAGCTGATCCCCGTCGCGCCGCCGCGGCTGACCTCCGGCGACGGCATCCGCGATCTGGCGATGGTCTATCACCAGTCCGTGTACAGCAACGGCTTCCCCAGCGACCAGCTGTCGGCGATGCCCTCGGTGCACGTCGCATGGGCCGTGCTCGTCGGCTGGTACACCGTGCGCATCAGCCCGAGCAAATGGCGCTGGATCGGCGCGGTGCACGCCGCCGTCACGGTGTTCGTAGTCGTGTCCACCGGCAACCACTGGTGGCTCGACGGCATCGTGGCCGTAGCGCTGCTCGTCGCCTGTGCCTGGATGGTGGCCGGGATCCAGGCGGTGTCGCGCGCAGCGGTGCGGCGCTGGCACGCGGCGCGGGCGGCCCGCGCCGGCGCAGTGCCACCTGAAGCCGTCCCCGCGGCCGCCCCGGTCAGCTGAGCGGCATTAGCCCGCGACGTCAGGACGCGGCGGTCCAGTCGCCCATCTGCTCCTTGCCGACGCCGTCGTGCTGGCCGAGAACGGGGTGCAGTTCGATCGCCGGCGAGTACCGGCTGGCCGGTGTTTCGCGGCCCAACGCCTCGGCCATCGCGCGCACGTAGTGCGGCGCGCCGCCGCAGCAGATGCCGATGTAGCCGACGCCGAGAGCGGCGGCGTCCTTGGCGAAGCGCGCCATCTCGAAGCGGGTCAGGGCGGCGCCCTCGAGCTGGATCGGGAACAGCCGGGTGCCGTCGGCGCCCGTCAACGACTCGAAGGCCGGTGTCTGCGCGTCGGTGCGGTAGGGCACCGGCTGCGCGACGACCGGCACGTCGACCGCGGCCCGGATGCGTTCGAGCAACGGCAGCATCGTGGCCGGCCCGCGCGAGCAGTTCAGCCCGACGGCCGCCGCGCCGTGCTCGGCCAGCGTGCGGCAGGCCCGCACGTAGTCGATCTCGTCGTAGGTCGTCTCGGGCTGCACGCTCGCGAGCGTCACCAGCGCGGGCAGTCCGAGTTCATGGCAGACCTCGAGCCCGATCAGCGCCTCGCCGAGGTAGTCGTTGGTCTCGCTGATCACGAAGTCGACGCCCTCCTCCTTCGCCCAGCCGAGCTGCTCGCGGTACTGGTCGCGCACGACGTCGCCGGATCCCTTCGGATCCCGGGGGTCGAAGCACCACGTGTTGCAGATGTTGCCGGCGACCAGCGCGCCGCCCTCGGCGGCGATCTCGTTCGCGATGCGCACGGCCTGGCGGTTCATCGCCTCGAGGTCGTCGGCCCGGCCGACGTCGCGCAGCTTCTCGCGGTGGGCGTAGTACGTCAGCGCCACCATCACGTCGGCGCCGGCGCGCAGGAACTCGCGGTGCAGCTGGCGCAGGGCGTCGGGCGCGTCGAGGATCACCTCGGGCACGTACGGGCCGGCCTGGACGTAGCCGCGCCGTTCCAGTTCGAAGACGTACCCCTCGGCACCGACCAGCACGCCGTCGGCGAGACGCTGTTCGAAGGTGCGGGCAGACGGTCTGGTCATGCGGGTGCCTCCTGGTGAGGTACGGCGAACCGGGCGGGGTCGAATCGCCGCAGGTCGTACACGCTGCCGCCCTGCAGTGCCAGCTGGAACAGCATCCGGCCGACCCACGGCGCGAACTTGTAGCCGGTGCCGCGCCAGCCGACGCCGACGAAGACACCCTCGACACCGGGCACCGGGCCGAGCACGAAGTCGTCGTCGGCGACGAGGTCGTAGTCGCACTGGTCGACATCCTCGACGTCGGCGTACTCGGCGCCGGCAAGGCCCGGCATGCACTGCGCGACGAAGTCGGCGATGTCGCGCACGCCGGTGCGGTCGCGCGGGATGTCAGGCGGGTTGTAGTACCCGACCTTCACCTTGTCGACGACGCCCTCGACGATCGGGTGCACGTACACGCCGGTGTCCAGGTAGGCGATCACCGGCATGGCCTCGGACGTGAACTGCGCGCGCGACGCCGCCGGTGGCGTGAAGTACTTGGCCTCGCTCGGCCGGTCGCGGGTGATCGGCACCCGCAGCTCGCACCCGGGCAGCAGCGCGAGCACGTCGTTGGTGCCGTGGCCCGCGGTGACCACCAGCGTGCGGCTGACGAACTCCCCCGCGTCCGTGGCCACGTGCAGCAGGCCGTCCGCCCCCCGGCGGACGGCCTGCGTGGTCACGTGTTCGTGCACCCCGACCTTGCGTTCGGTCAGGTACGCGGTCAGTGCCCCCGCCACGGCGCGCAGGTCCACCAGACCCGCGGCAGGGTCGAGATGGGCCAGGTCGGCGTCCAGATAGGGGTAGCGGCTGCGCACCTCGGACCCGCGCAGCTCCTGCAACGGCATGCCGATGGCGGCCAGCGTGTCGGTGCTCAACTGCGCGTAGGTGCCGGCGAGATCCGGCGTCACGGCGGAGTTGGCGATGTTCATGCAGCCGCACCGCACGAGCGCGCGCACGCCGCTGCGCTGCTCGAACTGCGTCCACAACGCGATCGCGTCGTCGGCCAGCTTCGCGTAGACGGGATCGAGGTAGTCCTTGCGATACGAACGGGTGCGCCCGTAGGACGCCGTGGCAGGGTCGCCGATCTCACCGCGTTCGAGCACGGCGACACGGTCGAAGCCCGCGGCCGCGTAGTACGCGGTGAACAGGCCCATGACACCCCCGCCGATGACCAGCAGGTCCAGCACGTCACCGGCACCGTCCGGCTCCATCGCGCTCATGCGCACGGCGCCTGCGGCACCCCCGCGACCGCGGGCGGTTCCATGTCGTCGAGCGGGCGCAGCTCGTCGGCGTAGGACACCGACGTCCGCCGGAGTACGCCGTCGGCGCTCAGCGCGTACTGGCCCATCCGCCACAGCGGCGGCGAGTAGGCGTGAATGCTCACGCTCCCGGCGTCGACGCCGGTCAGGCGGTGGATGTGGTCCGGGCCGAAGCCGAAAACCTGCCCGGCCCCCACGACCGTCGACACGATGGGCGTGCCGACGGCCAGGTTGCGCTCGACGAGGCGCCCCTGCACGACCGCGACGGCGCCGGAAGAGATGTCGTGGTCGTGCCAACCGGTGTCATTGCGCGGCGTCCAGCACAGCACCCACACGTCGACGTGCGCGTCGCGGTACAGGCACACGTAGTGCCGCTCGTCGTCGTCGAAGGCGACGTGGTGCTGCCACTGTTGCGGGTCGGACGCGATCGACGCGGCGAGATGCTGCAGTTCGTCGTGGGCGAGCGCGCGATCGGGCAGCCGGGCGATTTCGCTCCCGTCCGCCATGGCGTCGATGGCATGGGCGGCCCGGGCGGGCACGCCGGGCTGGGCCGTACCTGGAACGGGCGGCGCCGACGGCGCTGAGGATGCGGTCATCCAAGTCCTCCTTGCAATAGACGCAGCGGGTTGGCGACGCAGATCGCCTGCCGGGCGGCGTCGCCGAGTGAGTCGAAGACGTGCTCGCCACCGGTGTCGGCCGGCTGCGCGTACGGGCGGTCGCTGCCGAGGACGACGACGTCGATGCCGAGCGCGCGGGTCAGCGCATCGATGCCCTGGCGGCCGTGGCTGGACGTGTCGACGAAGACGTCGGGATCGACGACGAATCGGCCGCCGCCCCGCGCTGTGAAGCGCTCGTGCTGCAGCGGTGCCAGTCCGGCGCCGGCGACGAAGCAGACCCGCAGGTGCGGCGCGACGTCACGTCCGGCGACGTGCCAGGACCACCACGCCTGCTGCAGTTGCGCGGAATAGTCGACGACGGCCGCCCACCACGCCGGGCGCGACGTGTCGTCGCCGGCACCGATGGCACCTGCCGGTCCCGGGTGGACGAGCACCGCGCGCCCGGCCTGCGCACAGAGCTCCAGCACCGGACCCGCGCGCTCGACCGCGGCCGGGGTCGCGAAGGCGTGCGCAGGCAGCTGCACGCCGACGAAGTCGTCCAGCAGGTCCTTGAGGCCGCCGAGATCCGGGTCGCGGTCGGTCACAGACGCCCAGGCCCGGAAGGGCGCCGGCAGGCCGCGCGCACCGTCGTGCCAGGCCTGCAGCAGGGGCTGCGCATCGAGCGGGTCCAGCGCCTCGATGCCCAGCGGTGCGGACAGTGACACCAGGGCGGCGGCGGTTCCGGCGTCCAGCGCAGCGCGCGCCGCGGCGTCGTGGTCGCCGGGTCGGACCTCGTAGGGCGGTTCGGTGTCGGTGGACAGCGTCCAGCCGCGCAGCATCGGGGGCCGGGTGCGGCGGCGCAGTTCGTCGACGAGCGCGGCCGGCCACAGGTGCTGGTGCACGTCGATGCGCGCGCTGCCGCTGCTCACGAACTGCTCCTTCCGTCGTCGACACCATAGCTGGTGAACCGCTTCAATGTAGCGGTTCACCAGCAGCGATCCGCTCCCGCCTCGTCACTTCCCGGTTACGATCGTGCGGTGCGCGAGCGGGCGAAGCGGGTGACTCTGCGCGACGTTGCACAGGAATCGGGATTGTCCACCGCGGCCGTGTCCTACGCGTTACGCGGCTTGCACGTGCCGCTCGAGACGCAGACCCGCGTGCGCGACATCGCCGATCGCCTCGGTTACCAGGTCGATCCCATCGCCCGCGCGCTGGCGTCCGGACGGACCGGCAACGTCGGTGTGCTGTGCGGCTCGCTGCAGGACATCTGGCAGCAGAGCGTTGCGGCCGCGCTGGGACGCGAGCTGCTCGAACACGACCGGCACGCCCTCATCGTCGACGCGTCGAACAGTCCGGAACTGGAGATGCAGCTCGCCACGCAGCTCGTCGACCAGCGCGTGGACGCGCTCATCGTGCTGTGGGTCGACCCCAGTGCACGGCACTGGCCGAAGATCGCGCGCCGCACGGTGTTGGTGTCCATCGGCGACGGCATCCCCGGTGCGGCCACCGCCGCCGAGATCGTGTTCGACAACGACGCCGGGGTCACCGCCGCCCTCGGCCAACTGGCCGACGCCGGTCACCGGCGGGTCGCGGTGCTGACGCCGTCGGCCCGCAACACCCCGGACCGGCCGGCCGAGGTCGCGATCAGCAGGGTCGCGGCGGATCTCGGCATGCGCGTGTCCTTCCACATGTCCCCGCACGACCTGGACGGCGCCGCGGCCGTCGCAGCGCTGGCACTGACCGACGCCGACCCGCCGACCGCGGTCTTCTGCCTCGCCGACTCGATGGCCTACGGCGTGTACGCCGCGGCGGGTGAGCTCGGGCTCTGCATCCCCGCCGACGTGTCGGTGCTGGGCTACGACGACCACCCCGTGTCGCGGCTGCTGACACCGCCGCTGTCGAACTTCCGCTGGCCCGTCGACACGCTCGTCCGCGATGCGGTGCAGCGCACGGTCCGCGCGATCGACGAGGACAAGCGCTCCCGGCGCACGCTCGTCACCCCCGTGGCGCAGCCGCGGGGCTCGGTCGCCGCGCCGGCTGTGCCGCCCGTGACCGGTCGGCGCCCGCGCAGCAGGTCGGCGCGGTCGTGACCGCCCGCGCCGGCGTCGTCGTGACCGGCACCGAGGTGCTGACCGGCCGGGTCACCGACCGCAACGGGCCGTGGCTCGCCGAGCAGCTCCGGGTGGCCGGCGTCGACATCGCGCAGGTGGTCGTTGTCGGCGACCGGCCGGCCGACATGCGCGACGCGCTGCGCTTCTTCGCCGACGCCGGGGTCGACCTGACCATCACGTCGGGCGGGCTGGGCCCTACCGCCGACGACCTCACGGCCGAGGTCGTCGGGGAATTCCAGGGCCGCGGACTCGAGCTGGACCCCGCACTCGAGCACCGGATCGGGGCGATCATCGAGCGCATCCGCGCGCACGGCACGTGGCGCATGGACGACACCGCGGCAGCCGCGGGCACCCGCAAGCAGGCACTGGTGCCACGCGGCGCCACGGTTCTCGAGCCGGTCGGTACCGCGCCCGGCCTGGTCATCCCGCCGGCCGACGGCAGCACCGCTCCCCCGGTGCTCGTGCTGCCCGGCCCGCCGCGCGAGGTGCACGGCATGTGGCCGGCAGCGCTCGCCGACCCCACGGTGCGTGCGGCGCTGGCCGGCGCGCGCGAGCTGCGCCAGCACACGATCCTGCTCTGGGGCACGCCGGAGGCCGATCTGGCCGCGACCCTGCGCGCGCACGCGGCACAGCTCGCCGACCTCGAAATCACCACCTGCCTGCGCGACGGCGAGTTGGAGATCGTCACGCGATACGCCCCCGAGGCGCAGGCCGCCTACGACGCGTTGCACCGCACGATCGTGCAGACCTACCCGGACACCGTCTTCTCACCGGACGGTGCGAGCGTCGACGAGATCGTGGCGCAGTCGCTGCTGGACCGGGGGCTGACCGTCGCCACCGCGGAGTCGTGCACCGGCGGCCTGCTGGCCGGTCGGCTGACTGATCGCGCGGGCTCGTCCGCCTACGTCGTCGGCGCGCTGACCGTGTACTCGAACGAGGCGAAGCAGCGGCTCGCCGGCGTCCCGGCCGACCTGCTCGAACGCGTGGGAGCGGTCAGTGCCGAGGTCGCGGTGGCGCTGGCCGACGGTGCCCGCGCACGCGTCGGCACCGACGTCGGCGTGGGCATCACCGGCATCGCCGGACCGGGTGGGGCCACCGAGGGCAAGCCGGTCGGCCTCGTGCACCTGTGTGCGTCGGACGGTCAGCACCGCGTCGAGCGGCGCATCGTCGCGCCGGGCTCGCGTGCCGACGTCCGCCGGCGCAGCGTGCTCGTCGCCATGCACATGCTGCGCGAACTGCTCACCGCCGCGGCACCCACCCGGTCCGGCTGATCAACTCGCACTCGTCCCCGGTTTTCCGGGGACGAGGCCGTGTTTTTCAGGCAAGGGTCAGCGCAGGCCGGCGAACAGGTCCGACTCGGGCACCGGCGCACCGGTGGTGTCGCGCACCCGCACGTACGTCTCGACGCCCATCAGGTCGGCGAAGCGCTCCCTGCCCATGCGCAGGAAGAAGATGTTCTCGCTCTGGCTGGCGTGCGCCGCGAGCGCGTCGTACTTCTGACCCGCCACGTCGCGCACGTCGATCCAGGCGCTGATCTGGTCGTCCGGCAGCCCGATCTCGAAGTCCGGGCCGTCCTCGCCGGCGCCTTCCTCGTTCGGCGGGTCCCAGTCGGCGCCGAGCTCGCGCATCACCTCGCCGAAGTGCTCCATCTGGGTACGCGGCACGGTGGTCCAATAGGTCTTCGGGGCGCCGTCGTAGAGGTCCAGCGCGGCCATCGTGATGCGGTGCGCCTGGATGTGGTCGGGGTGGCCGTAGAAGCCGTTCTCGTCGTAGGTGACGACCACGTCCGGCCGGTAGGTGCGCATCAGCGCTGCCAGCCGCGCGGCGGCGTCGGCCACCGGCGTGGTCCAGAACGCGCCGGGCGCGTCGTTGGTCGACCACCCCATCATCCCGGAGTCGGCGTAGCCGAGCAGTTCCAGATCGCTGACCCGGAGCACGGCGCAGCTGCGCTCGAGCTCGCCCTGCCGCATGTCGACGACGGCCTGCGGGTCGTGTCCCGGCTCCCCCGGCTTGACGCCGCCCGGACCGTCACCGCACCGGCCGTCGGTGCACGTGACCAGCACCGTGCGCACGCCCTCGGCGGCACAGCGGGCCAGCGTGCCGCCGGTGCCGGTGGCCTCGTCGTCGGGGTGTGCGTGCACCGTCATGAGTGTCAGCTGTCGGCCCGTCATGGGGTCACTGTAGAGAGCCGGTGAGAACCAGCCCGAGGCCCGCAGCGGCCAGCGAGCCGAGCACCGAGGCTGCGGAATACGTCACGGCGCGCGCGGCGCTGTGCTGCTGCACCAGTCGGACGGTCTCGAAACTGGCCGTGCTGAACGTCGTGTAACCACCGCACAGGCCGGTGCCCAGCGCGAGCCGGATCTGGTCGGGCGCGCCGCGGAAGAGGACCAGGCCGGTCAGCACGCCGAGCAGTAGCGAACCGGTGAGGTTGATCAGCAGCGTCGCCCAGGGGAAGTCACCGACTCGCGCGCGCACGACGCTGTCGAGCAGGAACCGCGCCACGGCGCCGAGACCGCCGCCCAGGCAGAGCAGCGTGACGATCACGGTGCGGCCTGCCCGGTCCGCGGCGCGCGATGCCGGGCGGTCGCCGCCGCGATGCCGGCCGCGGCGGCGATCACCCCGGCGACGACGCTGGCCGCGAGATACCCGGCGGCCAGACCCACGTCGTGAGCTCGGACCAGCAGCGCGGCCTCGACCGCGAAGGTGCTGTACGTGGTGAGCCCGCCACAGAAGCCGGTGCCGACGAGCAACCGGGCTGCCCGCCGCCGTCCGTGGTCCGGGCCGCCGCGGGCGAGCGCCTCGAGGAGCAACCCCAACACGAAGGCGCCGGCGACGTTCGCGAGGAACGTCCCGGTCGGCCAGCCGTGCGCAGGAGTGGGGGCAAGGTCGGCCAGGCCGTAGCGTGCCGCGGTGCCGACAGTGCCGCCGACGAACACCAGGCCGACCGCGGCGAGACCTGTGTGCGGCGGCCGGGGGTCGGTGTCCGGATCGAGCGGCAGCTCCGGATGCGGATCGCGCGGGGACATGCGGCAGTTCCTCCCTGTACGGAAGGAAACCATCAGCCCGGGCGGGCGGTTCAGGCAGTGCCGTCGGCAGCCGCCTCGGCGGGATCCATCGCCGCGGCGACCCTAGCAAGGTCGGGGGCGATGGTCGCCTCATCCCGAGACGGGCGCGAGCGGGGAGGGGTCGTCGGCCACTTCGTGCCGGCCGGTCCCCGACGCGCGCCGCTCGGCGAGGACGGCACCGATGCTGATGCCGATGAAGCCGAGCACGATCCACACGACCAGCACGACGAACGGGTGCACCCAGCCGTACCCGTGGAAGAACGACGCGCTGCGCAGCAGCTCGTTGCCGGCACCCGGCGGCAGCCATTGGCCCACCCGCTTGATGCCTTCGGGAAGCAGTTGCGGCGAGGAAGTGGCACCGGAGAACGCGTTGCCCACGAACACCAACAACGCGACGGCAACCGGCAGCCCGAAGCGGCCGAACAGGGCATGCAGACCCAGCACGATCGAGCCGATGGCCAGCACCGTCAATGCCAGGACCCCGGCGCCGATCCACCAGGTGCCGCCGTCCAGTGCGGCCAGCCACGCCTGCACGATGGCGGTGCCGATCAGCCCGATCGCCGCACTGATGACCATGAGCGGCAGCACTTGCCGCAGGCCCGGGCGGGTCGAGAAGGCGAGCAGGATCGCGCTGATCTCCCCGGCCAGCGTCAGCGGCAGCACCGCGCCTCCGAGGACGCTGCCCTGCGGGTCGGTCTTCGGCGTCGGCACCACGTCGACGACCGTCGGTGGTGAGCTGCCCACCAGCTTGGCCAAGGCGGGTTGCAGCGCCATGGACAGCGACGGACCGTCCGCGCCGGCCAGCAGGAGCTGCGGGCGCGGACCGGTACCGATGATCGCCGCGTACGCGTCCCGGTGGCGGATCGCGCTGCGCGCCGCGGCGGCAGTCGGGTAACGATGGACGTCGAACATGCCGTGCGCGGCGGCGACCTTGCCTGCCAGCGCGTCGCCCGCAACACCGCTCGCGACGACGCCGACGGGCACGTCGCGCGGGCGCGAGCGCGCCGCGGGCCAGGTGAACACCAGGATCGCGAGCCCGACGATGATCGGTGCGGCAACCATCACCAGCAGGAGCTGCCGCGAGACGATGGGTGGGCGTTCCTGGCTCATGCGGCGCGTCCTGCTGCCGACACCGTCGGTGGCGCGAGCGACCGGGCCACAGCCGCGGCCAGGCCGAGGACGACGGCGTCCTCCAGTACGGCGCCCGGTCGGTCGTTGCCGAGCCGCGACGCGCCCAGCGCGCGACCGCGCACTCCCAGCCACGCGGTGGCCACGGCCGCGGCGAGGGAGAGCGTCGCGCCGAGCACGAGGTCGCGCCGGCCCGCCGAACGTTCCGCGCGGTGTGCGATGAGCGCCCCGACTCCCGCTGCCGTCACGACCCGGCCGCCCAGACCGGGTGGTGACAGCCGGCTCGGCGCCCGCGGCAGCTTGTCGGCGGTCAGCTCACCCAGGGCGAGCAGGACGGTGGTGGCCCTGACCCAGGTGCGGTTCAGGAGCAAGTCGGGTCGGGTATCCGCCTGCGCCGGCGTCGCGACGACCAGCGCGGCGAGCGCGGTGAACGTGCGCCCGCCGGTCGATGCGCCTGCGGCTGCAGCGCGCAGCGCCGTCTCGGGCCTCACCTGACCGCTACCGCGGCCGAGCCTGTGCGCAGGACGAAGCGAGCGGTCATGCGATTACCCCTCCGAGGATCCGAGCGCGGCCGGCGGATGCTGCGCTCGATATGTGCTCGGCAGCGACATACCCACAAGCGGCAACGACGCCGCACCTCGTCACCGAACCGACTGATCAACTCGCCCTGGTCCCCGGAAAGCCGGCGGCCCGGGCGAGTTGATCAAGAGAAGAGCGTGTCAGCCCCAGACCTCGGCGGCGGTCTCGACGATCAGCGCGAGCTTGGCGATCTCGTCGTCGAGGGTCAGGTCGTTGCCCTCGACGGTGGAGGAGAAGCCGCACTGCGCGGACAGGCACAGCTGGTCCAGCGGCACGTACTTCGCGGCCTCGTCGATGCGCCGCTTGAGGTCGTCCTTGCTCTCCAGCTCCGCCCGCTTGGTGGTGACCAGGCCGAGCACGACCTGCTTGCCCGGCGGCACGAAACGCAGCGGCTCGAAGCCGCCGGAGCGCGCGTCGTCGTACTCGAGGAAGAAGCCGTCGACGTCGAGCTCGCCGAACAGCGCCTCGGCGACGAAGTCGTAGCCGCCCTCGGCCGTCCACGACGAGCGGAAGTTGCCGCGGCACATGTGCGTGGTGACGTGCATGCCCGTCGGGCCGGTCCGGCGAGCGCGGCTTGTTGATCTGGCGGATGTAGCGCTCGTGCTGGTGCTCGGCGTCGCCGCCCTTGCGCGCTGAGCTCGGCCCGCTGCGCCGGGTCGTTGAGGTAGGCCAGGCTGGTGTCGTCGAGCTGCAGGTAGGTGCAGCCCAGCTCGGCCGAGCGCCTGCGACCTGCTCGGCGTAGGCGGCGGACAGGTCGTCCCAGAACTCGTCCTCGTCCGGGTAGACGGCCTTGTCGATCGCGGCCGGGCCGCCGCGGTAGTGGACCATGCTCGGCGACGGGATCGTCAGCTTCGGCGTCGCGGTGGTGCACGACCGACTGCAGGAACGCGAAGTCGTCGCCGAAGATCGTCTCGTCGAGCCCGATCCGGCCGTCGATCTTCAGCGCCGCGGAGCTGAAGTCGAGGTCGCCGGCCGCGTTGCGGAAGTGCACCGCGATCTTCTCGTCGGTCTGGTCGACGCCGCGCAAGCTGGTAGATGAAGTCCATGTGCCACGACGTGCGGCGGAACTCGCCGTCGGTGGCCGACTGCAGGCCGAGGTCCTCCTGCATCCGCACGACGTCGCGGATCGCGTCGTCCTCGATCTCGCGCAGCGTCCGTCGGCGTCGAGCCGCCCGGCGGCGCCGCGGCGCGGGCGTCGAGCAGCGCCTTCGGGCGCAGCAGGCTGCCGACGTGGTCGGCGCGGAACGGCGGGGTGGTGCGGCGTGTCATGGGATTCCTGTCCGGTCGCTGAGGAGGGTCGGTCAGAGCGTCAGGGGCAGGCCGGCGTAGTTCTCGGCGAGCCCGGCGGCGCCGGCCTCGCTGGTGGCGACCCAGCGCAGCTGCGACAGCTGCAGCTGCGCGTCGAACGGGTCGCCGGTCGCGTGCAGCATCGTCGTCATCCACCAGGAGAAGTGCGTGCACCGCCAGACCCGGCGCAGCGCGGTGTCGGAGTAGGCGTCGGCGAGCGTCGGCGTCGTGCTTGCGCAGCAGGCGGCGCAGCGCCGGCGCGAGCAGCGCGACGTCGGCGACGGCGAGGTTGAGGCCCTTGGCGCCGGTCGGCGGCACGATGTGCGCGGCGTCGCCGGCCAGGAACAGCCGGCCGTGCCGCATCGGCGCCGCCACGAAGCTGCGCATCGGCAGCACGCTACTTCTCGGTGATCGGCCCGGGCTGCAGCTGCCAGCCGTCCTGCGCCGTGGCCGAGCCGGGCGGCCAGCGCGTCCCAGATCCGGTCGTCGGACCAGTCGGCGACGTCGGTGCCCGGCGTCGACCTGCAGGTAGAGCCGGCGACACGTGCGCCGAGCGCATCGAGTGCAGCGCGAAACCGTCCGGGTGCCAGGCGTAGATCAGCTCGTCGGTCGACGGCGCGACGTCGGCGAGGATGCCCGAGCCAGGCGTACGGGTAGTCGCGTTCCCAGACCTGCCGGCGTTCGGCCGGGATCGCGTGCCGGCTCGGCCCGAACGACCCGTCGCAGCCGACGACGACGTCGGCGTCGATGCGCTGCGCCGCGGCCGTCGGCGTCGACGAAGGTGACGGCGCGGGTGGTCGGTGTCGACGTCGTGCAGCGCGGTGTCCGCGACGCTCGTAGCAGCGCTGCGGTGCCGGCGCGGTCGTGCGCGCGCCCGAGGTCCTTGGTCACCTCGGTCTGCCCGTAGACCCAGACGCTGCGGCCGACGAGCTCGACGAAGTCGAGGTGGTGCCGCTCGTGCGGCCACTGCAGGTGGATGCCGCGGTGCTCGATGCCTTCGCGGTGCAGCCGCTCGCCGAGCCCGCGTCGGTCGAGCAGCGTCGACGGTGGAGCTCTCCAGGATCCCGGCGCGGATGCGGCGCCTCGACGTACTCGCGCGACCGCGTCTCGACCACGACGGAGTCGATGCCGTCCGCGGCGAGCAGGTGCGAGAGCAGCAGACCGGCCGGGCCGGCGCCGACGATCGCGACCTGGGTGCGCATGCCGGTCAGTCTTCGCGGTGCCGCCCGTCGCGCACCACCGCGTGCTTTCACTGGGCGGAATCGCGCTCGGCAGTCAGGCTGCGCTCGATGCCGCGCGACGGCGACCTGCAGCGACGGCGACCAGCCGGGCGCGCTCGCGGCGCAGGTCGGCCACCACGATGCCCAGCGCGGCGACCACCTCGCCGGCCGGGCCGCGGATCGGCACGGCGATCGAGCAGGCGCCCAGGCTCATCTCCTCGCTGGTCTGCGCGTAACCGTCGCGCCGGACCCGGCGCAGCTGATCGCGCAGCCGCCCGGGCTGGGTGATCGTGTACGGCGTGACGCGGGTCAGGTCGGCGAGCACCTCCTCCACCACGGCTCGGGCGCGTAGGCCAGCAACACCTTGCCGACGCCGGTGGCGTGCATCGGCAGTCGCGAGCCGATGTCGCTGACGACCGGCACCGACGCGTGGCCGGCGAGCCGGTCGAGGTACAGCACCCGGGTGCCGTCGCGCACGGCCAGGTGGACCGTCGCGAAGGTGGCGCCGTAGAGGTCGTGCAGGAACGGCGACGCGATCGCGCGCAGCGTCGGTCGGCATCGGCGCGAGCAGGCCGAGATCCCACATCCGCCGGCCGACGACGTAGCTCGCCGTCGGTCTCGCGGTCGCAGCGCGCCCCAGTCGACGAGCTCGCCGACCAGCCGGTGCGCCGTCGGCATCGGCAGGCCGGCGCGGTCGGCGAGCTCGCTCAGCGTCAGCCGGCGGTGCGTGCTCGTCGAAGGCGCCCAGCAGCCGCGAGCGCGCGCGACGTCACCGACGCGCCGGTGCGCCGCACGCGTTGCCTGCCATCGCGACCGCCTTCCGTTCAGTGGAACCTAGCGGTGGCCCGATGGATGGGCCACGCCTAGCGTTCGCGACATCGGCAGGCGGCGTGCGACAAGACGCCCGGACCGACCGGCGTCCTCCGACGTCTGCGAGCACGAGCCAGGCGCAGATCAGCGCCGAGATCGCCGACCTCTGCCGGGCACGGCCCGGGCTGGGCGAGCCGCTGCTCGACTACCCGCCCTACCGCAGCAGCATGCTGCGGCACCCGACGAAGGCGCCGGTGTCAGGCCGACCCGGACGGCGCTCGAACTGGCCGCGCCGGTGTTCGGCCGCGCAGGACGTCGCGCCGATCGAGGCCGACCTGACCGTGCAGCACCGCGGCGAGCCGATCGGCGAGCGGATCGTCGTCACCGGCCGGGTCGTCGACGGCGCCGGCCGGCCCGGTGCGCAACCAGCTCGTCGAGGTCTGGCAGGCCAACGCCGCCGGGCCGCTACCTGCACCAGCGCGACCAGCACCCGGCGCCGCTCGACCCGAACTTCACCGGCGCCGGGCGGTGCCTGACCGACGACGACGGCCGGTACCGGTTCACCACGATCAAGCCCGGCCCGTACCCGTGGCAGAACCACCTCAACGCCTGGCGGCCGGCGCACATCCACTTCTCGCTGTTCGGCAACGCCTTCACCGAGCGGCTGGTGACGCAGATGTACTTCCCGGGCGACCCGCTGTTCCCGCTCGACCCGATCTTCCAGTCGATCACCGACCCGCAGGCGCGCGAGCGCGCTGATCGCCGCCTACGACCACGACCTGACGCGGCCGGAGTGTCGACCGGCTACCGGTGGGACATCGTGCTCGACGGCGCGCGCCGCACCTGGACGGAGCGCGGACCGATGAGCCGGCCGCGCGGCACCGCCGGGCAGACGGTCGGGCCGTTCTTCGGCTTCGCGCTGCCCTACGCCGGCGGCGCCGAGCTCGTGCCGCCGGCGCACCCGGACGCGATCCGGCTGCACGGCGGGTGCTGGACGGCGCGGGCGAGCCCGTGCCGGACGCGCTGCTCGAGATCTGGCAGGCCGGCGCCGGACGGCTCGGTGCGCGGCACGGGGCGGGTCGCTGCACCGCGACGGCTGGACGTTCACCGGATGGGGCCGGGCCGCCACCGACGCCGCGGGCGCAGTACCGTTCACCACGCGTCGTGCCCGGCGCGACCGCCCTCCGGTGGCCGCCGTTCCTCGCCATGACGGTGTTCGCCCGCGGGCTGCTCGACCGGCTGCTCACCCGCGTCTACCTGCCCGGCCGGCCGGATGCCGACGCGCTGCCGACGCCGACCCGCTGCTGGCGCGCTGCCCGCCGGAGCGCCGCGCGACGCTGGTGGCCGAGCCGGACGCGACGGGTACCGGTTCGACGTCGTGCTGCAGGGGCAGAACGAGACCGTGTTCCTGGACTGTCGCGCCCGCTGCGGATGAGCGCCCTGCTGTGGCCCGGCGACGACCGGGCCGGTGACAAGTTCGGCGACACAGCGGTGCTGGCGGCGATGGTGACGGTCGAGACGGCATGGCTGGCCAATGCTCGCCGCGCACGGCATCGCGCCGCGGGCGGCCGCGCAGCCGCTGGCCGGGTTGACCGGCGCCGACGACGTGCCGGCGATCGCTCGTGCGGCCGAGTCCGCCGGCAATCCGGTGGTGCCGCTGGTCGACACTGCTGCGCGAACGCGCGCACCGCCTGGACGCCGAGGCGCCGCCTGGCTGCACCGCGGGCTGACCAGCCAGGACGTGCTCGACAGCGCGTTGATGTTCTGCGCC
>CAVQFH010000016.1:0-81171 GCA_963711775.1 uncultured Actinomycetota bacterium
TACTGAGCTCGCCGAGAACCCCGACGCCCTGGAGACACCCGCCCCGCCGTCCCGCCGCCGCTCTCCGCCGCGCTCACCGCGTCGTTCGCCCGGCGGGTGAGGACGCTGCCACAGGCCGTGCGCACGGTGCTGCTCGCGGCCGTCGCCTGCAACGGCGACCGGCGGCTCACCGGCGACGTCTGCTCCCTGCTCGACGTCGACCCCGCCCTGCTCGGCGAAGGCACAGCACGCGGGCCTCGCCGACGTGGTGGGCGGTGCGATCACCTTCCGCCACCCCGTGCTCCGGGCGGCGATCTACGCCGACAGCAGCCCGGAGGATCGCCGCGCGGTGCACGCGGCGACGGCGACCAACCCGTCGTTCTACTACCAGCTCGGTGAGGGCTCCGGAACCAGCGCGACGGACAGCTCCGGTAACGCGCGCACGGGCACCTACACCGGCAGCGGCGTGACCTACGGCGTGTCCGGCAGCTGCGCCAATGACAACGCCACCGCAGTGACGCTGGACGGCAGCTCCGGTCAGATCACCACGCCGACCCAGATCAGCTCTCCCGGCCCGCAGGTGTTCACCATCGAAGCCTGGTTCAAGACGACCAGCACCACCGGCGGCGCGCTGATGGGCTTCGCGAACACGCAGACCGGCACGCCGTCGAGCTACGACCGCCACCTGTACCTGGACAACGCCGGCAACGTCGTGTTCGGCGTCTATCCGAGCAGTGCGAAGATCATCGCCAGTTCCGGCACCTACAACGACGGCAAGTGGCATTTGGCCACCGCCACGTTGTCACCGGCCGGGATGCTGCTCTACGTGGACGGCCAGCAGGTCGCCGCGAACTCCGCGGTCACCAGCGCGCAGAGCTACGCCGGTTACTGGCGCATCGGCTACAACAGCCTCGGCAGCACCTGGGGCAGCAGTCCGAACGCCACCACGAACTCGTACTTCAAGGGCACACTTGACGACGTCGCCTACTACCCGAGCGCGCTGAACTCCGATCAGATCTACCAGCAGTACCTGGCGGCATCGTGAGCTACCTCGCCGATCGACTGCGCACGGTGCACGACGACGACCGCGGCGCGACGCTGCTCGAGCTCGTCGTGGGGATGACCATCATGGTGATCTTCATGGGCATGTTCACCGGCGCCATACTGCTGGTGAGCAACTCCACGAACAAGGTCGAAGCGGTGAGCAACTCCTCCGCGCAGCTCACCAACGCCTTCCTCGAGCTCGACAAGTCAGTGCGCTACGCCTCAGGCATCAGCACGGTGACGCCGGCTGCCGGCAGTAACGACTGGCACGTCGAGTTCGAGCGGACGATCTCCGGTGTCGACACCTGCACGCAGCTGCGCACCAACCACCTCACCGGCAACCTGGAGTGGCGCACCTGGAGCCCGAACAGCACCGGCTCGGGATATTCGAGCCTGACCGCGTGGCAGCCGCTGGCCGGCAACATCACGAACTATGCGGTCGGCGCCTCTCCCGCGCCCTTCGCGAACCCGTCGACGAGCACGAACAGCTCGTTCCAGCAACTGACGATCAGCATCGTCGCCGGGTCCGGCACGAATACGTCGGGGACCACGCAGAACTCGATGACCTTCACCGCGCTGAACAGCTCGCCCGGATCGGGCGCCTCGGTGTGCCAACAGGTCTCGGTGGGGCAGACATCATGAAGCATCGAAGCATCCGCCGTGCCCTGCTCATGCGGGCTCCCCGGAACCAGGACGACGGATCGATCGCCATGTTGATGCTGGTCATCGTCGTGTCCACCGCGCTCGGCGGGATCATGCTCAGCATGATCGTCAACCAGAGTCGGTCCACCCACTTCGCCTCGAGCCGCGTGCAGGAGCTCGCCGCGGCGCAGGCGGGCACCGACGTCGCGCTCGGCCAACTGCGGTCCGCGACGATGACCAACGCCACGACCGGGGTCGTCAGCGGCGACGCCGGCAAGCTCCCGTGCGGCTCGCAGACCACCCCGCCGGGATCGTGGAGCGGCACTGTCGACAGCAAGGGCCTCGCCAGGTACCAGTCGCACGTCGACTACTACTTCGACAGCACCTCGCTCACGAACAAGCAGAAGATGCTGTGCACGAGCGTCGGGCCGTACCAGGCGTCGGCACACAGCCGAACCCCGGCGTTCGCCGTGATCACCTCTACCGGCACCGACGGCTCGTCCACCGGTAGCAGCGCGGGTCGCACGGTGACGTCGACGTACGTGGTGCGGACCAACGACGTGAACGTCTCCGGCGGTCAGATCCACCTCTTCCCGCCGAACGCGACATCGCAGCAGTACTGCATGGACGCAGGAACCAGCCCCGCGACCGGTACCGCAGTGGTGCTGCAGCCGTGCAGCGCGGCGACGCCGCCGATCGCGCAGCAGGTGTGGGCCTACCGCAGCGACTTGAGCATCGAGCTGGTCGAGTCCGTCGCGCAGGGCTCCACCGCGTTGTGCATCGACACCGGTTCGGCGCCGACCCAACACTCGGTCGGCGATCCGCTGGTGCTCGAGCCGTGCGCCGTATCGGACAAGTCGGTCTGCGCGGCCGGCGTGGCCAAGGGCACCAACGGTTGCGGCGTCTCGCCGTGGAACCAGCAGTGGAGCATCGACGACAACGCGCACCTCGAGGGCGCGAAGACCGATCAGTCCGACCTTGACGGCACCTGCATCTATGGGGCGTCGCAATCCGCCGGCATCGCGCTGTCCCTGGCGTCCTGTGCCGGCGGCACCCAGGACCAAACTCAGACGTGGGTGCTGTCGTCCTCGACCGGCACCGGCATGGCCAGCGCCGGCGACAACCAGCTGGTCAACTACCGCCAGTTCGCCACCTGTCTCGACGTCACCGGGCAGCAGGTCTCGGCCACGTACCTGATCCTCTACAACTGCAAGCAGAACCCCAACCCCGCCAACGTCAGGTGGAACCAGAAATTCGTCCCCTCGGTGGCCCTCGGTACCGCGCCGACCAAGACGCTGCTGCAGGTCACCCCCGACGGGGGCCCCACCTACTGTCTGCAGAGCCCAGGGACGTCCGGTGGATACCCGACGCTGTCGACCCCGTGCCCGTCCAGTGTCAGCACCGCCGGCGCGGGCTTCGTCTGGACGGTCTCGCAGAAGTACGCGAACTCCGCCGGCACCGTCGAACTGCCCTATGCCACCAAGTACACGATCAAGGACGACACCGTCACCTCGCCCGCCGGGGGCCTGTGCCTCGGCCCGGGCCCGAGTTCGGACACGTACCTCACCCAGTACCTCAAGGCCACCGTCAACACCTGCACCGGCGGCACTGACCAGAAGTGGAACGCCGACCCCAGCTCGCTCGGTGGCGCGCTGACCGACGTGCACGAGACGGGTACCAGCGGCGGCTGACGCCGAGGCTGCGCGTGACGCTCATGTGCGCGCAGCATGGCAAAGGCGGCGGGAGACAGCACGCCATCGCGTCGCCTTTCCAGGACCGAAACACCCCCACTCCCGGCGGTGAGTCTGGCGGGCTGTCCGGACACCGACGGCTGACGCAATCGGCTCCGGCCCTGGAGGGCCCCCCGCGGCCACCGACCGCACTGGGCGCCAGAGCGGTGGTTGCGCGTCAGGAGATCAGCCCGGGTGAGTCAGGAGGCAGGTTGTCGGCCTGGCGGCTGCGGTAGCCGCGACAGGATGGTCAGGTACACCTGCCGCCCCCGGCCGGTGATCAACGAGGCAATCAGGACGAGCGACGAGATGTCGCCGGCGATCTGCAGATGACTCGCGACTGCCGCGAACGAGAAGTAGACCAGTGCGATCAACCGCACGTCGGTCGAGAGCACGTTGCGACGCTGCGGACTCGCTGCCAGTGCTGCCACCGCGAGCACGCCGACGGCTGTCCAGTAGTAGTCGAGTTGCAGCGGGTCGGTCAAGATCCGCAGGAGCACGGTCGTCAACGGCACCAGAGCTATCGCCAGTTGCGGACGCCGGCGCACCCCGAGCGCGGCCCAGGCCGTTCCGCCCGCGACCACGGCTGCCTGGGCGAGCCGCAGCCGCCAGTCGAATGTCGTCAGGGACGGTGCGAGATGACCGAGCAAGGTCGTTGAGGTCACCGGCCAGATGTGCGCGAACAGCATGAAGTGACCGGACAGCACGAAGGGCAGGTAGAGCCCGGCACCTACGGCAGTCGCGCCGAGCGCCAGGAACACGGCCCGGCGCACGGGCGCGAAGGCCAGGAAGGCGGGTAGCGCCAGCACGGCCCACGGCGCGACCCCGACGCTCAGGCCGAACAGCAGCGCACCACGCAGGCCACGGCCGATCGCCGCGTACCTCAGCCCGGCGAGCCACAGCAGTGGGATCGCGGCCTCTGCCGGGTGACCGGCCCACATGTCGATCTGGGTCAGACACAACATGCCCAGGACACCGACGACCAGTTGACGGCGTGCCTGCAGGCGTGCCGGGCCGACCCGTCGGCTCATCCGCATGGCAGCGGCGAGCAGCGCGACGTTGACAGCGCTGACCAGGGCCGGCTGTGGCCGGCCGTCGTGACCGCCGAGCAACAACAGCCAGTTCAGCAGCAACTGGATCGGACCGGCCTGATTCTGCGCACTGTCATACACGCTCGACAACTGCCCGTGGAGCAACCGGTCGCCCAACGTGGCGAATGCGGTGCCGTCGGCCGGCAACGCGGGCCACAGAAAAGGGCTGACGGCGGCTGGCACCAGCACAAGCAGCCGTACCCGCGCGAGACCGTCGACGACGTGCGAGGACTCCACTGTTCCTTCATCGACCAACCGCGGCGAACCTTGAGCCCTACAAGCGTTCGCCGGGCACGCAGCCAGGCGCGCGCCGATGCCAGCGGGTGGCTCGGCCGGGGGGCCCGATACCCGCTGGCATCGGCTGCTCCTGCGCTGATGAGCGCCGGCCGGTCCGCATAGCACTCCCCCAGCAACTGCTCACTGTACGGCGAAAGGGGTAGATGAGCGGTGAACTCGGCAGCGCTTTCGGTAGCAAATTCCCGCGCTTACTCCTGCTGCGGGTACCCGCCCGGCGCGTTCCCTGGCGCCGGGTAGCCACCCTGCGTTACCGGTGGGTAACCACTCTGCGGATAACCGCCGGCCGCCGGGCCGCCGTAGGCCAGTCGGCTACGCCGTTCGCCGTCCTGCTCGATCAGCCGGTTGAGCAGTCTGCTGCTGCTGGTCCGAGCGCGGGATGTTGTTCAGCGACTCCTGACCGTGTTCGCCGGCCGACTCGATGGTCAGCGTGCCGGCGCGGACCATGCGGTCCCACAGCGACTGCACGAATCCGACGTCGTTGATCCGCTGCAGCGAGATGTCGCGGCCGGTGTGGCGCAGCACGCCGCGCCGGATCAGCACCCGGTGCGTCGTGAAGATGTAGTGCGTCGTGCGCCAGCGGATCCACGGCGCGAAGGTCAGCCAGCACAGCAGCAGCACACCGAGCGACCACGATGGCGATGATCGTCGGCGGTGCGCTTCGTGCCGCTGTCCGGCGCGAAGGCGATGCCCGAACCCGCCGGCGGCGCAGATGAGCACGAACCAGAGCGTCGCCGGGACGAGCGTGATCCAGTGCGGGTGCAGCCGCTCGACGACCTGCTCGTCGTCGGCAAGGATCTTCTCCGGGTACGCCACGGCGACCTCCTCGCACGGCTGCCGGCAAAGGCTATCGGTTGCCCGGCCCCCGTGGTCGAGCGTCAGGCGGGCCGCAGGTGCGCGACGTCGCCCGCGCCGACCTGCAGCGGCCCGTCGGCGGTGCGCAGCACCAGGCGACCCGATCGCGTCGACGTCGCGCGCCGTGCCCAGCGTCGTCCGCGGCGCCGACGGCCGCCGTGACGCGGCGGCCGAGCGTCGCGCACCGCGCCCGGTAGGCCTGCGGCCAGCCCGCAGCGCGCTCGGCGTCCCCGTCGGCTGCCGTCCAGACCTCGAACCGGTGGGTCGAGCTGCGTCAGGATTGCGGTCGAGCAGCGCCGTCCGGTCGACGGCGGACGCGCCCTCGAGCACCAGCGACGTCGCGGTGTCGACCGGCAGTTCGGCGCGCGGCGTGTCGACACGTTGAGCCCGATGCCGATCCACCGCGTCGGCTCCGGCGGTCTGGGCCAGGATGCCGGCCAGCTTGCGCTCGGACTGCGCGGCGCAGCAGGTCGTTGGGCCACTTGAGCGCCGCCGCGACCCCGGTGACCTCGCGTGACCGCGTCGAGCAGCGCGACGCCGGCCAGCAGCGGCAGCCAGCCCCACCGGGCGAGCGGGACCGGCGGGCGCACAGCAGCGCGGACAGCGTCAGCCCGGCGCCGGGCGGCGAGACCCAGCTGCGTTCGAGCCGCCCGCGGCCGGCCGACTGGTGCTCGGCGACGAGGACGCTGCGGTCCGGCGCCGCGGGTCGTCGGCGAGCAGGTCGGCGTTGGTCGACGCGGTCTCGGTCGACGACGTCGACGCCGTTCCCAGCAGGCGGTAGCCGGGCCGCGTGCAGCTCGGCGAGGTCGAGCGGAGCGCGCGGCGTGCGGCCACTCGTCATGCGACGGTGCACGGGCACCCGCGAGATCGGGTCACCTCTCGGCCGCCAGACGCCGCGCGGCGATTAGGCTCCGGAGCCATGGCAGCAGACGCCGGTCCGGCCCCGATCTCGACCCGCACACCACGGCCGGCAAGCTCGCCGACCTGGAGCGGCGCTACGACGAAGCCGTGCACGCCGGCTCCGAGCGGGCGGTCGACAAGCAGCACGACAAGGGCAAGATGACCGCGCGCGAGCGCATCACGGCGCTGCTCGACGAGGGCTCGTTCATGGAGTTCGACGAGCTCGCCCGGCACCGCTCGACGCACGTTCGGCATGGAGAAGAACCGGCCCTTCGGCGACGGCGTCATCACCGGCTGCGGCACCGTCGACGGCCGGCCGGTCGCGGTGTTCAGCCAGGACGTCACCGTGTTCGGCGGCGCGCTCGGCCAGGTGTACGGCGAGAAGATCGTCAAGGTGCTGGACTTCGCGATGAAGACCGGCTGCCCCGTCGTCGGCATCAACGAGGGCGGCGGCGCGCGCATCCAGGAAGGCGTCGTCTCGCTCGGCCTCTACGGCGAGATCTTCCACCGCACCGTCGCGCGCGTCCGGTGTCATCCCGCAGATCTCGCTGATCATGGGCGCGGCGGCCGGCGGGCACGTCTACTCCCCCGCGCTGACCGACTTCGTCGTCATGGTCGACAAGACCTCGCAGATGTTCATCACCGGCCCGGACGTCGTGAAGACCGTGACCGGCGAGGACGTCACGCTCGAGGAGCTCGGCGGCGCGCGCACGCACAACACGAAGAGCGGCAACGCGCACTACCTCGGCTCGGACGAGGACGACGCGATCGGCTACGTCAAGGCGCTGCTGTCCTACCTGCCGTCGAACAACCTCGACCCGCTGCCGGTGTTCGAGACCGGACGGTCGAGCGACGTGGCCGACGAGCGGACGCGTTCCTGGACACGTTCATCCCCGACTCGGCGAACATGCCGTACGACATGCACGAGGTCATCACGCACCTGCTCGACGACGGCGAGTTCCTCGAGGTGCAGGAACTGTTCGCGCGAACATCCTCGTCGGGTTCGGCCGCATCGAGGGCTATCCCGTCGGCGTGGTGGCCGAACCAGCCGACGCAGTTCGCCGGCTGCCTGGACATCGACGCGTCGGAGAAGGCGGCGCGCTTCGTGCGCACCTGCGACGCGTTCAACATCCCGGTGCTGACGCTGGTCGACGTGCCCGGCTTCCTGCCCGGCGTCGACCAGGAGCACGCCGGCATCATCCGACGCGGCGCGAAGCTGATCTACGCCTACTCCGAGGCGACCGTCCCGAAGGTCACGGTCATCACCCGCAAGGCGTTCGGCGGCGCGTACGACGTCATGGGCTCCAAGCACCTCGGCGCGGACATCAACGTCGCCTGGCCGACCGCGCAGATCGCCGTCATGGGCGCGCAGGGCGCGGTGAACATCCTGCACCGCAAGAAGCTGGCCGAAGGCCGACGATCCCGAAGCCGGTCCGGGCCGAGCTCGTCGCAGGAGTACGAGGACACGCTGGTGAACCCCTACGTCGCCGCCGAGCGCGGTTACGTCGACTCGGTGATCCCGCCGTCGCAGACCCGCGCCTACGTCATCCGGGCGCTGCGGATGCTGCGCAACAAGCGCGAGTCCCTGCCGCCGAAGAAGCACGGGAACATCCCGCTGTGAGCGGCGGCGTGGAGTCCGCTTCGGATCCGGCTTTGCCGAGCGAGGCCGGGCGGCCGTTGCTGCGCGTGGTGGGCGGCTCGCCGAGCGCGGAGGAGCTCGCCGCGCTGACCGCCGTCGTCTCGGCGCGCGGCTGGGGACGGCGGCGCCCCGCGCCGAGCGCGTGCGTCGCGGCGGGTGGAACGACCCGGGCGCGCAGCACCGGCGGATGCCGATCCCCGGCCCGAACGCCTGGCGCGCCACCTTCCACCGCTGAGCTCCGGTGTCTACCTCCGTTGAGTGGTCACCTACGCGCTGAGTGGTCGCGGGTAGGCGACCACCCAGGACGCAAGTGACCACTCAACGCGAGGGGCACCGCAGCAGCTGGGGCGCGCGGGCCGCGAGCTCTCTCTCGAGGTCTGGCGCGATCTGCCACGGCCGGCCGAAGACCTCGGCCGGCCCGTACTCGATGCACAGCCACCCCTCGCGCCGCAGATCGGCTGCTCGCGTGATGTCCTTGCGCATCCGCTCGGTCGCTGCGTGCTCCGCCCCTTGGTATTCGAGCGCGAGCTTCGCCGACCGCAGCGACAGGTCTGGCTCGGCGAGCCAGCCACCCTCGTCCCGGTAGACGCCGACATTCACGTCGAATCCCGGGAGCCGGGCGGACGACGCGGCCACTCGCAGGTGGCTCTCGGCACGCGATCGAGATCGACCGTCCAACCGCGGCAGCACACGTCGTGCTTGACGGATGCCGCGCACGTGCGTGCTGGCGCGCAGGACGTCCTGCATCTGCTTGATCGTCGCGCCGGAGCGCAACGCACTGTCGCCCGCGGCGACGAGGTCCGGTGTGCCCAACACCGCGGCAAGGTCCGCCCAGGTACGGGCCAATGAGGTCGCGGGGACGCCGTCGATCACACAGCGATCGCGCTCCGTCAGCTGCCGTCGATGAGCGGCGAACTGTGGGCGTCGCCCGCGGGTCATCTGCCGCGATGTCCTGGTGGGCGTCGCTGTCGCGACGTGGATACGCCGATCGGGGAGCGAAGGCAGCCACAAGCCGTGCAACCGCGCCGCGGTGATCCCGACGATGACGCTGTCCGGCGCTGCCGACGCAACGGCTGCCGCGCACAGCGCAGCAAGGTCGTCCTGGTCGGTTTCTCGGACGGCGCAGCCACGCGCGATGCGAACGGTGTGCGGTCCGGCGACGGTGCTCACCACCCGAGCGTGCCGCGCCGACCGCCGCCGAGGGCCGAAACTAGGGGGTTGTGGAGGAGCGGCGCACTTTCCCACAGGGTGCATGCCTCGGTTGACGCTGACTGAGTGGTCAGTTTCGGGCTGAGTGGTCAGCTGTCCGCGACCACTCAGAGCCAAAGTGACCACTCAACGAGGGAGGAGCCCTGAACAGAAGCTCAGTGGCCGGTGTAGGTGGCCTTGCCGGGGCCGTCGCGCAGGAACGAGGCCACCGCGTTCTGCAGATCCGCGGTACCGAACAAGGCGCCGCTGATGCCCGGCGTCACGGCGTCAGCCGCGTGTGTGCCGGCCGCTCCCTGCGTCGCGATGATCGCCTTGGTCGCCGCGTGCGCGCGGGTCGGCCCGTTGGCCAGCCGCAGGGCGAACGCGTGCACGGCGTCGGCGAAATCGTCGTCCGGCAGTACCCGGTTGACGACGTTCCACCGCTCGAGGGTCGCCGCGTCGTACAACTCACCGGTGTAGATCAGCTCGCGCGCGCGGGCCGGCCCGGCACGTTCGGCCAGGCGTTGCGGGCCGCCCATCGACGGCGTCAGCCCGACGACGATCTCGACGAGACCGAACCGCGCGGACTCCGCTGCCAGCAGCAGGTCGCAGGCCAGGGAAACCTCGAACGCCGCGGTCAGGCACAGCGCGTGCGCGGCGAAAACGGTCGGGATCGGCAGTGCCTCGAGCTGGTGGATCAGCTCGAACAGCGAACGCCACAGCGCACTGCCGGTCTCCGGCGTCAACGGCTCGAACAGGTGCACGTCGACGCCGCCGGACACGGCGCGGCCGTCCGCGCGGATCAGCAGACCTCGGGCGTCCGGCGACTGCGCCACCGCTGCGATCGCGGCGCGCAGGCCCTCGATCATGGCCTCGTCGAACAGGTTCAGGGGCGGGGCGTCGAGGGTGATGACCGCGAGCGGTCCGTCGTAGCTGAGATCGACCGGAGACATGAGCGCAGGCTATCGAGGTGTCGCACCGCGGCGAGCGCGATCGTGACGAGCGTCGCGACGAAGTAGATGGCGGTGTCGTGGTCGGTGTGCACCAGATAGGCCAAGGTCGGCGCGAACACGATCGGCAGCCATTCCAGCGCTCCGGACAGGGCCACCAGCGCCAGCAGCAGCCCGGCGTACCAGCCGTAGCTGGGCGTGAACACGACGAACGCGACACCGACGACCACCACCGCGGAGCGTTCGAGGTCCTCGGCCGGCCCGCGCCGCCACGCCCACAGCGCCACCGCCGCGACGACGACGCCACCCACCACGGTGTCGGCGGGGTGGGGCAGCACCGCCCCCAGCAACAGCAACCGGCCGCCGCTGCCGTACTGCTCCTCGTGCAGGTATCCCGGCAGGTAACCGAGCACGGCCGAACCCGCGGCGATGACGTGCGGCACGTAGACGAGCACGACGAAGGCGACCGCGGCAACGGCGGCGAGCCACGACCGACGCATCAACGACGGCAGAATCAGCAGCGGGTAGAGCTTCACCGCGACGGCCGCGCCGGCCAACGCCCCTGCCTTCCACGGTCCGCGCACCGTCAGAGCCAGCACGGCGAGCAGTGCCGCCAACCAGTCGATGTGCGCGTTGTTCGCGTACTCGATGATCACCACCGGGCACCACGACCACAGCGCCGCGACCCACGGCGGCCGGCGGCGCAGCAGCAGCCAGCCCAGCACCAGAGAGCCCAAGGAGCCGGCGAGCTGCAACGGCAGGTGATTGCCCTGGCCGCCGAACGACACGAGGCGCACGACGTCGAACGCCGCCTGCGCCACCGGCGGGTAGATCGTGTGCGCCGTCGGCCGGTTGATCGACGTGCAGCCGCCCGAGAACTGATGGATGCAGTGCGCGGCATCGCCGGGGCCACCGAACAGCGACGGCGTGCGCAGCCGCGCGAGCGCGGGTGACGCGGGCGCGTGGGCGTACGGGTCGACGCCGGCCAACTGGACCTTCGCGTCCCACATGTAGCGGTAGTCGTCGTCGGACGTCGTCGGCCGATGTGTGAGCGCGAGAGCACTGAACAGCGCCGCGGCCCCGAGCACCACGGCCGTGGCGGCGCGGCGCGACACGGTCAGCCGCGACAGTGCGAACACCGCCACGACCCACGCCGGCGCCGACGACTCGACGAGCCACTGCGCGTGCCGGTAGTGCGCCAGATCGTCGTAGCCCAACAGCCAGCCGTAGAGCACGGCCTCGGTCAGCAGCGCGGCGACGAGCACCGCCACCGTCACCCCTCGCGCCGCCGTCACCTGGGAAGCGTGCCAAACCGGCGCCGACGCCGTACACCGACGCCGTGATCGTCTTCAGCTCGTAAGGGCCCGGCGCGGTCCCGGACGGCGTTCGAGCCAGCACAATCGACGGGTGCCCCCGCAGCTGACGTCCGGTGAGCGGCCGGCGTGGTGGCCGCATTTCACCAGCCCGCTGCGCTCGACCGCGGTCACCGCGCGCGTCGGCCGGGTGCTCGGCATCTGCTTCGCCATCTGTTTCGTCACCGGACTGCTCAGCCACTACCAGTACCACCCGTGGTCGTGGCTGCCCGAGCCGTCGGCACCGATCTATCTCTACCGCATCACGCAGGGCACGCACGTGCTGACCGGCACGCTGTGCATCCCGCTGATCCTGATCAAGCTGTGGTCGGTCTACCCGAATCTCTTCCAGTGGCCGCCGGTGAAGTCGGCCAAGAACGGATTGGAACGCGCGTCGATCGGGATCCTGGTGTCGTCGGCGCTCGTGGAGCTGACCACCGGTTTCCTCAACGTCCTCAACTGGTACCCGTGGTCGTGGAGCTTCGTGCCGGTACACCGGTTCCTCGGCTACGTGGTCATCGGTTCGATCCTGCTGCACATCGCGATCAAGTTGCCGGACATCAAGTACGGGCTGAGCGCGAAGCTGGCCCAGGGCGACGTCCTGGACGAGCGCGGATGGGAGGAGAACCCCGCCGCGTACAGCAACAACGAGAACACCCACCAGCCGCCCCCGGAACCCGAAGGCATCAGCCGGCGGGGCGTCTTCCTGGCCACCGGCGCGGGCATCGGGTTGGTGGCGGTGACGTCCATCGGCCAGACGGTGACGCCGCTGGAGCCGATCGGGCTGCTCGCAGTCCGGCAGTCGCCGAAGGGCCCGTTACGGGTGCCGATCAACCGCACCGCCGACCAGGCCGGCGTCGCGATGGTCGACAGCGACTACACGCTGCACGTCAAGGGACCCCGCCCGTTCTCGTTGACGCTCGCCGAACTCGAGTCGATGTCCGTGCGCGAGCACAGCTTCCCGATCTCCTGCGTCGAGGGCTGGAGCGTCGGCGCGCACTGGCGCGGGGTGCCGCTGCTGGACGTGCTCGAGCGCGCGGGCGGCGACGCGGGCTCGCGCGTGAAGGTGACGTCGATGGAGCGCAAGGGCTCCTACAACCAGTCGTTCGTCGACGGCCCACAGGTGGCAACGGCACTGCTCGCGACGCATCTGAACGGGCAGCGGATCACGCTGGACCACGGCTACCCGATCAGGTTGATCTGCCCCGACCGCGCCGGCGTGCTCAACACCAAATGGCTCGCGACCGTGGAGATCCTCTGATGCGTACGCGGATCGCGATCGCGGTGCCGGGCGTGCTGCTCGGCCTGTTCGGCGTCTTCCGGCTGGTGACGCAGATCGGCGGCTACGACCTGTTCGTACTGGCCTGCTGGCTCGTCGGCGCGCTGGTGATCCACGACGGCATCCTGTCGCCGATCGTCGTCGCGGTCGGTGCCGGCCTCGCGCGCACCGTGCCGCCGCGTGCCCGGCGCTTCCTGCAGGGTGGGCTGCTCGCCGCGGCGCTGATCACCGTCGTCGCGCTGCCGATGATCTACCGCGCGCACTCGCAACCGAGGATCAAAGCGATCCTGGAGCAGAACTTCGCCGCGAACCTCGGCATCCTCGCGCTGATCGTGCTGGTGGGGTCCGTGTTGCTCTACGTCGTCAGCGTGCTGCGCCACCGCGGCGCGCCCGCTCAGCCGAGCGACACGAACTCGCGGCCTGCGGCGGACCACGACTCGAGCACCGCGTAACCGGCCGCTTCGGCATAGCGCGCCATCGCCCGGCGTCCTACTCGCGCCCAGTCGAACAGCGGGCCGACCGCGACACCGTGTTCACTGAAGCGGACGGTGAGCAGTTCATCGGCGTCGTCGTCCGGATCGATCTCCACGAGCACCCGGCCGCCCGGCGCGAGCAGCGCACGCGACCCGGTTCAGCAGCCGCAGGGGATCGCCGCCGATCCCGATGTTGCCGTCGATCAGCAGTGCCGTGGGCCAGCGGCCCTCGCCCGGCAGGTCGTGGAAGACGCTGCGCAACAACGCCGGCATGCCCTGCCCGCGCGTGAGTGCGACGGCCGTCTCGGCGATGTCGACACCGAGCGCCGCCATGCCGCGCCGGCTCAGCGACGTGACCAGGCGACCCGGGCCGCAGCCGATGTCGATCACCGGTGATTCGCAGCGGGTGAGTACGGTCTCGTCGGCCGCGTCGGCGCCGGCGAGCCAGCGGCGCACGTCGAGCGGGATGACCCGGCCGTCCTCGGTGTGCAGGCCGAGCGGCCCGACGTCAGTGAGCACGCGTTCGTAGGGGGCCAGGGCGCCGACGTCCATCAGCCGGCCGCCCGCGCCGGGGTCAGGGCGTCCAGCACCGTCGCGAACCGGGTGGCCGGCGCGCCGGCCGCGACGACGTCGGCGTCGGCGATGGTGTCGACGTCGACGAGTTCGTCGAGCAGCTGCACGTCCAGGCCGGCGCGACGCAACCGCAGGAGCTGCTCCGCGCCGGTGTGCGCCGTCGACATCGGGACGCCGCTGATCATCGAGCGGGCGACGCGCGGGTCGCGGAAGCCGATCGCCCAGTAACCGCCGTCGGCGGCAAGCCCGAGACACGCGTCGTGGCGAGCCGGATCGAAGGCGAGCAGTTGCGCGGGCGTCAGCTGCGGGGTGTCCATGCCGACCAGCACGGCAGGTCCGTGCCCGTGCACGGCGTCGAACGCCGCGCACAGCCGCTCCGCCAGGCCGCCCTCGGGCTGTGCCACGCATCGCCAGTCGGGGGGCAGCAGATCGCGCGCGTCGCCGTCGACGGCCAGCACGTGCTGCGCGGCCGGCACCCGGCTGGTCGCCGCCAGGGTGTCGTGCAGCGCCGCTGCGGCGAGGCGCGCCGCCTGCTCATGGGTCAGCGGCGGTACGAGCCGGGTCTTGACCCGCCCCGGGACAGGCTCCTTGGCGATCACCAGCACGGAGCCGAACGGCGCCCGGGTCACGACGCGAGCACCGCGTTCATGTCGCGCACCGCCTGCACCGTGCCGCGCAGCGTGCCGGTGACCTTCGAGCGCCCGGCTCGCGGCGTGTACGCGACGTCGTGGCCGCGCACCGTCCAGCCGGCCTGCACGGCCCGCAGCACGGTCTCGACGGGATAGCCGCTGCGCCGGTCGGCGATGGGCAGCGCCAGCAACGGCGCGCGCCGGGCCACCCGCAACGGGCCGACGTCGCGCAGCGTCAGGCCGGTGCGGGCCCGCACCCGCCGCGCGAGTTCGCGGTTGGCCACCCGCGCGTGCAGCGGCCAGGCGCCGCGACCGACCGGCACGCGCCGGCCCACCACGAGATCGGCGCCGGCGCGCAGCAGGGTCGACGCACTCGGCCGCCACCGCCGGGTCGAGCGAGGCGTCGCAGTCGCAGAAGGCGACGAATTCGGCGTCCGCGGCCTCGAGCCCGGCATGACAGGCCGCGCCGTAGCCGCGCCGCGGGCAGTCGACGACGGTGGCGCCGTGGGCGCGGGCGATGTCCGCCGAGCCGTCGCGCGATCCGTTGTCGACGACGACCGCACGGGCATCGGCGGGGATGCGCTCGAGCACCCACGGCAGTGCTGCGGCCTCGTCCAGGCAGGGCAGCACGATGTCGAGAACGGCCGCCACAAGATCGAGCGCTAAGACAAAGATTCGGGCCGCAACTCTTACGGTGCCGTGACGCGGGCGGTGCGGACGCCGTGGCGTCAATAGAGTGGCGTCATGGCGCACGTGCTGGTCGTCGACGACGACGACACCGTCGCCGCGGTCGTCCTGACGTACCTCGAGCGCGCGGGGCACAGCGTCCGGCACGTGGTCGACGGGCCGTCGGCGGTCGAGTCGGTGCGCGAACGCACGCCCGATCTGATCGTCCTGGACATCATGCTGCCCGGTTTCGACGGCCTGGAGGTGTGCCGCCGCGTGCACGCCGGGCACCCGCACCTGCCGGTGATCATGCTCACCGCACTGTCCGAACCGGACGACCGCATCGCCGGGCTCGAGGTCGGCGCGGACGACTACGTCACGAAACCGTTCTCGCCGCGCGAGCTGAGCCTGCGTGTCGATTCGGTGCTGCGCCGCGCCAGCGCCCCGCCTGCCGCTACCGCGCGCCCGCTGCTGAGCGCCGGCGACATCACCGTGGACACCGCAGCCCGCCGCGCCACCCGCGACGGCAGCGAACTTGCCCTGACGGTGCGCGAACTCGACCTGCTGTCGTTCCTGATGGCGCACCCCGGGCAGGCGTTCAACCGCGAGCAGTTGATGCGTGAGGTGTGGGGCTGGACGTTCGGCGACCAGTCCACCGTCACCGTGCACGTGCGCCGTTTGCGCGAGAAGGTCGAGAAGGACCCGACGAACCCGACGCTGATCCAGACCGTCTGGGGTATCGGCTACCGCTTGGAGTTGCCGTGACCCTGACGCTCGCCAATCTGGGTGCTGCGCTGCTGTGGTGCGTCGTCAGCGGCATCGTCGTCTGGCTGGTGCTGACGCCGGTACGCCGCCGCTCGCTGACCGGCCTGCTCGTGTCGCTGGTGCTGACCGGTGCGGCCGCCTCGGCGGGGGCGCTGTGGGGCGCGATCCACTCGATGCTCGCCCCCTGGTGGGACTGGAAGACGGTGACTGCCCTGACCGCGTCCAGCGCGATCGTCACCGGCATCGCCGCGTGGGCGGTCGGGCGCCGGCTGACCCGCGACAACGCCGCGTTGCGCAGGGCTGTTGCCGAGGTCGGTGCGGGACGGGTGCCCGACGACACGGGCCGCCGACTGACCGCGGAGGTCGAGCGCGTGCGCAGCGAGCTGCGTACGACGGCGGCCACGCTGGCCGAGACGCGCGAGCGTGAACGCGGCCTGGAGACGGCGCGGCGCGAACTGGTGTCCTGGGTCAGCCACGATCTGCGCACGCCGCTCGCCGGCCTGCGCGCGATGGCCGAGGCGCTGGAAGACGGTGTCGCCGATGATCCCGAGCTGTACTACAAGCAGATCGCGGCGTCCGTCGAGCGGCTCAACCAGATGGTCGAGGACCTGTTCGATCTCTCGCGCATCCAGGCCGGGGTGTCCTCCCGGGACGTCGAGAGCATCGCTCTCGACGATCTGGTGTCCGACTGCGTCGCCGCGCTCGAACCACTGGCCGCGGCGCAGGGCGTCCGGCTGACCGGCTCGGTGGACAGCAGCGTGCACGGCACCGCGGAAGTCAGCGGCAACGGGCCGGAGCTCAACCGCGCGTTGACCAATCTCGTCGCCAACGCGATCCGGCACACCAAGGCGTCCGGCTGTGTCGACGTGCGCGTCGCACTCATCTCCGATCCCGTGACGCAGGCCGAGGTCATCGTGCGCGACGAGTGCGGCGGCATCCCCGCCCAGCACCTCGAGCGGGTGTTCGACGTCGGGTTCCGCGGCGAGCCGGCGCGCACCCCGGACGGGGTGAACCAGGCCGGCGGCGGGCTGGGCCTGGCCATCACCCGCGGCATCGTCGAGGCGCACGACGGCGTCGTCGAGGTGCAGAACACCGGGGCGGGCTGCAGCTTCCGGGTACGCCTGCCGGTCGCCAACCCGCGCTGACGCAGCTCAGTCGCGGGCGAGCTCACGCATGCCGTCGACGAACTCGACGGTCGGGCGCCAGTCGAGCTCGGCGCGCGCACGGGCCGAATCCGCGGTGATGTGCCGGACGTCGCCCAGCCGGTAGTCGCCGGTGATCACCGGTTCCGGACCGCCGACCGCCTCGGCCAGCCCCTGCGCCAACCGGCCCACCGTGCGCGGCGTGCCCGACCCGACGTTGAACGCGCGCACGCCGCCGCCGTGCTCGACGGCGGCGGTGAATGCCGCTGCCACGTCGCGCACGTGCACGAAGTCGCGCCGCATGCCGCCGTCCTCGTTGACCTGCGGTGCGCGGCCCGCGCGCAGTGCCGACAGGAAGATCGCGGCCACCCCTGCGTACGGCGTGTCCCTCGGCAGGCCCGGCCCGTAGACGTTGTGCAACCGCAGCGCGGCGACGTCCGCATCGCAGACCCGCGCCCACGACGACGCGAAGTGCTCCTGCGCGAGCTTCGACGCGGCGTAGGCGTTGCGCGGGTCGAGCGGCGCGTCCTCGCCGACCAGCGCCGGTTCCAGGTTGCGGCCACAGACGGGGCACGGCGGTTCGAACCGGCCGGCGCGCAACTGCTCCTCCGCGCGCGGCCCGGGCCGCACATCGCCGTGCTCGACGCACCGCCCCAGCCCCTCGCCGTAGACGACCATCGAGCTCGCCAGCACCAGCCGGCGCACCCCGGCCGCGGCCATCGCGGCGAGCAGCACCGCGGTGCCGTGCACGTTCGAGTCGGCGTAGTCGGGCAGGTCCGCGACGTCGACACCCAGCCCCACCTTCGCGGCCAGATGCACGACGGCGCCGACCCCGCGCAGCGCGGAGTCCACCGCGTCGCGGTCGCGGACGTCGCCGACGACCAACCCGTCGAAGGCGGGTGGCGTGCCGCGATGCACGTCGGGGCGCAGTGAGTCGAGCACCACGACGTCGTGCCCCGCACCCAGCAGCGCGGCCCGCACGTGCGTGCCGATGAACCCGGCGCCGCCGGTGAGCAGGACGCGGCTCACGGCAGCACGAACGACGACGGGTAGCCCGACGTGTCGCCGCAGGCGCAGTCGTCCTGCGCCGGCGGCAGCCGCTGCAGCGTCGCGACCAGCAACTCACGAAGCCGGGGCAGGTTGGCGGCGAACTGCTCGAGCACCGCGGCATGCGTGACGCCTTCGCCGGCCTCGACGCCGGCGTCCAGGTCGGTGACGAGCGCGAGCGTCGTGTAACAGAGGGCGAGTTCGCGGGCCAGCCCGGCCTCAGGCATCGCCGTCATGCCGATGATCGTCCAGCCGTGGGCCTGGAACTCGCGAGATTCGGCGCGCGAGGAGAAGCGCGGCCCGTTGACGACGACGAGCGCGCCGCCGTCGTGCGCGCCGGCAGCGGCGGCCGTGACGCGGTCCCCGAGGGCGGCGGCGCGCCCGCGCGGGCAGTACGGATCGGCGAACGACGCATGGGCCACTCCGGCGCCGTCACCGAAGAACGTGTGCGCCCGGCCGTGCGTGCGGTCCACGACCTGATCGGGAACCACGAGCGTGCCCGTCGGCAAGGACGTGGTCAGCGAGCCGACGGCCGAGAGCGACACGACCTGCCGCACGCCCAGCGACCGCAATGCCCACAGATTCGCGCGGTAGGGCACCACGTGCGGCGCGAAGCGGTGCCCGCGCCCGTGCCGCGGCAGGAACACGACCTCGCGTCCGGCCAGCGAGCCGAAGGTCAGCGCGTCGCTGGGGGCCCCGTACGGGGTGTCCACGGTGTGTTCGGCCGCCGACTCCAGCAGCGAATAGAACCCGGAACCGCCGATGATCCCGATCGGTTCGGCGGCAGCAGGAAGCACGGTCCAACACTAGGGCGTCACCGAACAACTAGGACGTCCTAAAATCCGCTCATGGACCGCAAGCACTACGACGCCGACCACCGCGCCTTCGGCGAGGCGTTCCGGGCCTTCGCCGACAAGGAACTCGTGCCCGACTACCTCGAGTGGGAACGCGCCGGCATCGCGCCGCGCGAGATCTTCGCCGCGGCCGGGCGCAGCGGCTTCCTGGGCATGGCGATCCCCGAGCAGTACGGCGGCGGCGGGGTCGTGGACTTCCGTTTCAACCAGATCCTGGCCGAGCAGATCGCGCTGGCCGGGGTGACCGGCGCGGGCCTGGGCATCTCGCTGCACAACGACACCTGCCTGCCCTACTTCCTGTCGTTCGCCAACGACGAGCAGAAGCAGCGTTGGCTGCCCGGCATCGCGTCCGGCGAGCTGATCACTGCCGTGGCGATGACGGAGCCCGGCGCCGGCTCCGATCTGGCCGGCATGCGCACCACAGGCCGCCGCGACGGCGACAGCTACGTCGTCAACGGCGCCAAGACGTTCATCACCAACGGCATCAACGCCGATCTGGTCATCACCGCTGTGCAGACGGGCAAGAACGCCGACGACCGCCGCGGCGGCATGTCGCTGCTGATCGTCGAACGCGGCATGGCCGGCTTCGAGCGCGGCCGCAACCTGGACAAGCTCGGGATGCACTCGCAGGACACCGCGGAGCTGTCGTTCACCGACGTCCGCGTGCCGATCGAGAACCTGCTCGGCGACGAAGGTGGCGGCTTCGCGCAGCTGACCCAGAAGCTGCCGCAGGAGCGCACGTCCATAGCGGTCAACGGGGTCGCCGAGGCCACCGCCGCGTTCCAGGAGACCCTGCAGTACGTGCAGGACCGCAAGGCGTTCGGCACCTCGATCGGGTCGTTCCAGAACACGAAGTTCGTGCTGGCCGAGATCGCGACCGACATCGAGGTCGCGCAGGCCTACCTGGACCGCTGCGTCGACCGGCTCAACGAGGGCGAGCTGTCCGCCGCCGACGCCGCCAAGGCGAAGTTCTACTGCACCGAACTGCAGGGCCGGGTCATCGACCGGTGCCTGCAGCTGCACGGCGGTTACGGCTACATGACCGAGTACCCGATCGCCCGGCGCTATGCCGACGCGCGCGTGACCCGCATCTACGGCGGCACCAGCGAGATCATGAAGAGCGTGATCAGCAAGTCCTACGGCCTGTGACCCGCTTCGTCCTGGCGTCGCGCAGCCCGGCGCGGCTGGACACGCTGCGCCGCGCGGGCGTCGAGCCCGAGGTGGTCGTCAGCGGCGTCGACGAGGACTCGGTCGCCGCCGATTCGACGCGCGAACTCGTGACGCTGCTGGCGGTGGCGAAAGCCCATGCCGTCGCCGCGCAGGTGGGCGGGGCCGCGCTGGTGCTCGGCTGCGATTCGCTGCTCGACCTCGACGGGGAACCGCTCGGCAAGCCGGGCTCACCCGACGCCGCGCGCGAGCGCTGGCGCGCGATGCGCGGGCGCACCGGAACGCTGTGGACGGGCCATCATCTGATCGACACCGGCACCCAGCGCAGCGCCGTGCGGCGCCGTGGCCACCACGGTGCGCTTCGCCGACGCCAGCGACGTCGAGATCGACGCCTACTGCGCCACCGGCGAGCCGTCGTCGGTGGCCGGCGCGTTCACCATCGACGGGTTGGGCGGCTGGCTCGTCGAGGGCGTCGACGGCGACCCGCACAACGTCGTCGGAGTCTCGCTGCCCGCGGTTCGCGCGATGCTGCACGAGCTCGGCCACACGCCCGCGACGATCGGGTGGCCTACGGCCGCAGCTCCGTGACCGTCCGCGCCACGCCGGTCAGCCGCTGTCGCCAGGCTCGGGTGCGCGCGCTCGTCGGCGGGTGTCACGCTGCGGTAGGTGTCGGTGGGGCGCCTCGCGTCCGCGCAGGCGTAGCTGCCGGCCGCGGACCCAGTGCGGCCTGTTCCTCGTCGCTGGCGGCGTCGACGGTCGCCGCGCTGGCCAGGATGCAGCCGTCGGCGCGCTTGGCGACGTCGGTCAGCCGCGAGGCCTCGTTCACCGCGTCGCCGATGATCGTGTACTCGAGGCGGCTCGCGGTGCCGATCTGCCCGGCGATCACCGGCCCGGAAGCCACGCCGATGCCGAACGGCACCTCGCCCGCCTCGGCCACGCGATCGCGAATGGCGCGGGCGGTGCGCAGCGCGGCGGTCGCGGCGTCGTCCAGCGGCGCCGGCGCGCCGAACACGCACAGCGCCGCGTCGCCCTCGAACTTGTTCGAGCAGGCCGCCGTGGCGTTCGACCTCGTCCACGACGATCTCGAAGAACCGGTTGAGCATCTCGACGAACTCGACCGGCTCGGTCTCGCGGGTGAGCTTCGTGGATCCGGCGATGTCGACGAACAGCGCGACGACGTCGAGCGATTCGCCGCGCAGCGTGACGCCGCTGTCGATCGCCTGCGCGGCGACCGCGGAGCCCACGTGCCGGCCGAAGAGGTCCTGGATGCGCTCGCGTTCGCGCAGACCCGCCACCATGTCGTTGAACCCGCTCTGCACGCAGGCCGATCTCGCCCGCGTCCGCGACATCGACGTTGCCGTCGAGCTCGCCGTCACCGACCTTGCGCAGCGCCTCGACCATCGCGCGCAGCGGCTGGCCGATGTCGCGCGCGGACAACGAGATGGACAGCCCGCTGACGACGAGCGCGAGCAGCGCGACCACCAGGCTGATGCCGATGATGTGCGTCTTGCCGTGCGGCGACGTGAGCACGATGATCAGCGCCGACGATCGGTGTCGCGGTCGTCAGGATCCAGTTGAGCATCAGCCGCCATCGCACCCCGACCACCGGCGCGGTCCTCGGCGGTTGCGCAGCCAGCGCGAGCGAGCGCGACCGGCTGGTGCGCGCGGCCGATCAGCAGGTAGGTCAGGCCGGCCGTCGCCAGGCCGGCGAGCGCGATGCCGGCACCGATGCCGAACGACGGCCTGCGCGTCCTTGCCCACCAGCGCGGCGGTCGTGCCCACGACGATCGCGCCCACCGCCCACAGCGACGACGGTCACCGCGGCGATCCGCAGCGGGAAGCGCAGCGCCTGCATGGCGTCGACGCGCGAGGGCGGTTCGCCGCGCAGCAACCAGCGCAGACGTGCGGCGGTGCAGCAGCAGTGCCGAGCCCAGCCCGACCACCAGCGCCGCCGCGGTGAAGATCCCCGCGGCGACGAGCGACACCGTCAGCTGGTGTCGCGTCGCCGTCTGGTTCAGCCCGACGTTGATGGCGACCACGACGAGCACGCCGATGATGTTGGTGGCGACGGCGAGCGCGGCCATCCCGAGCATGGTGCGCACGGCGAACGGCAGGTTGGCCGCGACGCGTCGCACGTCGAGCGGTTCACCGGCGTGCTCGGTGCCCGTCACGCACGTGCCGTACGACGCGATCCACACCTCGATTGTCCAACACCGAGTGCGCGGTGTCCTGTCGCGACGGGCTAGTGGATCGCCTGCGCCACAGCGATTTGCCGGGCTCGTCGCCATTTCTCGTAGTTGTCGGCCGGCGAGCCGTGGGCCGCGCGACGCGCGGCAAGCGCGGCCAGCGACCGCGGCGAGTTCCTCGTCCGTGTCGCCGGCTGGCGAGACGGCGATGCGCGGAGCGGGCGTCGTTCATGTCGGCGGCACGCCGTGCCGCTTGGCCGCGGTCGCGCGGGACTTGCCGACGAGCACGGCGTAGCGGCGGATCAGCTCGGCGCGCAGCTCGCTCGGTTCGACGACCGCGTCGAGCACGAGGTCGGACGCCAGCCGCATCAGATCGACGTCCTGCTCGTACTCGGCGCGCTTGGTCGCGACGAACTCGGCCTGCTCGTCGGCGTCGGTGATCTCGGCGATCTTGTTCGCGTAGACGGCGTTCACGGCTGCCTGCGGGCCCATGATCGCGATCTTGGCCGTGGGCAGCGCGATGCACGCGTCCGGCATGAAGCCGGGGCCGGCCATGGCGTACAGGCCCGCGCCGTAGGCCTTGCGCGCGATCACCGACACCTGCGGGACGGTCGCCTCGGACACCGCGGTGATCATCTTCGCGCCGTGCCGGATGATGCCCTGCCGCTCGACGTCGCTGCCGATCATGAAGCCGGGCACGTCGGCCAGGTAGAGCAGCGGCACGTTGAACGCGTCGCACAGCCAGATGAACCGCGCGCACTTGTCGGCGGAGTCGACGAACAGCACCCCGCCGCGCACCGCCGAGTTGTTCGCGACGATGCCCACCGGCCGCCCGTCGAGCCGGCCGAGCCCGACGATCACCTCGGCGGCGAACAGCGGCTTGATCTCGAAGAACGACCCGTCGTCGACGAGTGCCGTCGACGACGTCGTGCATGTCGAAGGGCACCGACTCGTCGGCCGGCACGCAGTCGTCGGCGAGCTCGACGGCCGGCGGCTCGGCCTCGACCTCGGGCGCCGGCTCGCGCCAGCAGGTCGGCAGGTAGGAGAAGAACATCCGCGCCTGCTCGATCGCGTCCTCGTCGTCGACGGCCAGGTTGTCGCCGCAGCCGGACACGGTGGCGTGCATCCGCGCGCCGCCCATCTCCTCCAGCGACACCTTCTCGCCCACCACCATCTCGGCCATCCGCGGTGAGCCGAGGTACATCGACGCGTTGCCCTCGACCATGATCACGATGTCGCAGAACGCCGGGATGTAGGCGCCACCCGCCGCGGACGGGCCGAACAGGCAGCAGATCTGCGGCACCTTGCCCGACAGCGCCACCTGGTTGTGGAAGATCTTGCCCGCGCCGCGGCGGCCGGGGAACAGCGCGACCTGGTCGGTGATCCGGCCGCCCGCGGAGTCGATCAGCCAGAAGATCGGCAGCTCCTCGACGAGCGCGCGCTCGGTGACCCGGATGATCTTCTCGACGGTGCGCGCGCCCCACGAACCCGCCTTGACGCTCGGGTCGTTGGCGACGACGAGCGCGGGCCGGCCGTCGACGAGGCCCTGACCGGTGACCACGCCGTCGGCCGGCAGGTCGGTGGCGAGCGCGTTGGCCAGCTGGCCGTCCTCGACGAACGTGCCGTCGTCGACGAGCAGCGCGATGCGCTCGCGAACGTAGAGCTTGTGCTGCGACGCGAGCTTGGCCGCGGCGCGCTCGGCGTCGGCGCGAGCGTCGCTTCGCGGGCGGCCCGGAACTCCTTGTCCTTCACGGCGCGGTGTCCCTCACTGCACCGGCAGCCCGAGGCCGCGGGCGATCAGCATGCGCTGGACCTCGGACGTGCCCTCGCCGATCTCGAGGATCTTGGCGTCGCGGTAGAACCGGGCGACGGCGAACTCCTCCATGAAGCCGTTGCCGCCGAACACCTGGGTGGCGATGCGCGTGGCCGTGACGGCCGCCTCGGTGGAGTACAGCTTCGCGATGGCGGCCGCCTGCTTGACCGCCTTGGCCGGCCGGCCGGCGTCCTTGAGCCAGGCCGCCTTGTACGTCAGCAACCGCGCGGCCTCGACCGACACCGCGAGGTCGCTGAGCGAGAACGCCACCGCCTGCCGCGCGCCGATCGGCTTGCCGAAGGTGTGCCGTTCGCCCGCGTAGCGCACCGACAGCTCCAGGCAGGCCTGCGCGAGGCCGACGGCCAGCGCGCTGATCGCGATCCGCCCGTCGTCGAGCACCGCCAGGAACTGGCGGAAGCCGTCGCCGCGCTGGCCGAGCAGGTTCGCCGCCGGCACCTGGCAACCGTCGAAGGTCAGCCCGTGGGTGTCGGAGATGTGCCAGCCGAGCTTGGCGTAGGGCGGTTCGACGGTGAAGCCGGGCGTGCCGGCCGGCACGATGATGCTCGAGATCTCGTCCTGTCCGGTGCGCGCGGTGACCGTGACCAGCGACGTGATGTCGGTGCCGGAGTTGGTGATGAACGACTTCGCGCCGTCGATCGTCCAGCTGGTCGCCGTCGAGCACCGCGCGGGTGCGGGTGGCGCCGGCGTCCGAGCCCGCCTCCGGCTCGGTCAGCCCGAAGCCGGCCAGCGTGCGGCCGGCGACGAGGTCGGGCAGCCACTGCTGCTTCTGCTCGTCGGTGCCGTAGGTCAGGATCGGGTTGATGCCGAGGCCGACACCGGCCTCCAGCGTGATGCCGATCGACTGGTCGACCCGGCCGAGCTCCTCGATCGCGACGCACAGCGTGGTGAAGTCCGCCCCCGCGCCGCCGTACTCCTCCGGCGCGGTCAGCCCGAACAGGCCGAGTTCGCCCATGGCGTGCACGACGTCGACCGGGAAATGGTGCTCGCGGTCCCACTGCGCCACGTGCGGCGCGACCTCGCGCTCGGCGAAGTCGCGCACGACCTTGCGGAACGTCTCGTGGTCCTCGGACAGCTCGAACGACACGATCTCGCCTCTCCGGATGCCTTGACGTTTACGTCAACGTCAAGCGACCATAACGCCGTGGCTGCGACCGCGGAAGAGCGGACGCTGGACGGTCGGCGAGCTGGCCGACGAGCTCGGCATCACCACCCGCACGCTGCGCTTCTACGAGGCCGAGGGCCTGCTCGACGCCGCAGCGCGCGGGCGGCAACCGCGTCTACGGCGCCGCGCGACCACGCGCGGATGCGGCTCATCCTGCGCGGGCGCCGGTTCGGCATGACGCTCGCCGAATGCCGCGAGATCGTCGACATGTACGACGGCGCGCGCGTCGTCGGAGCAGCGCCAGCTGCGCACGTTGCTCGGCCGGCTGGACGAGATCGCCGCCGACCTGCGCCGCGCGGCAGGCCGACATGCGCCGCACGCTCGACCGAGGTCAGACGACGTCGCGGCGCAGTGCCGCGAGCGCCTGGCCGAACTGCGGCTGACGCGGCCGAGCACAGCTACGCGGCGGCGAGCTCGACTGGTCGGCGGGCTGCGCGCCGGCGCGCTCGACCTGCGGTCGTAGGTGCGCCGGACCAGAACGCGACGCCGAGCCCGAGCACCGCGAGGACCGCCGCCACCGCGTTCGGCGAGGCGTACCCGAAGCCCGGCCGCGATCGCCACACCGCCGAGCCACGCACCGATCGAGTTGGCGATGTTGAACGCGGCGTGGATGGACGCGGCCGCGAGGTTGGGCGCGCCGCCGCCGAGCGCGACGATGCGCGCCTGCAGCGCGGGCAGCATCGCCAGGCTCGTCGCCGGGAAGGCGAAGATCGTGACCGCCGCGGCGATCTTGTTGTGCGACGGTCAGCAGGAACAGCAGGCGCGACGACGACCTCGGCGCTCAGCGCGCCGTAGATCGTCGGCATCAGCGCGCGGTCGGCCAGCCGCGCGCCGACCAGGTTGCCGGTGGTCATGCCGAGGCCGAACAGCACCATCAGCCAGGTGACCGACGACGTCGCGTAGCCGGCGACGTGCGTCATCATCGGCGCGATGTAGCTGAAGGTCGCGAACATGGCGCCGCCGCCGATCGTCGCGACGCCGAGCGCCAGCCAGACCGGCGGCGTGCGGAAGGTCGTCGAGCTCGCTGCGCAACGCTGCACCGCCCGGCGGCCGGCCGTTCGGTGCGCGGCAGCACGCACGCGATGAGCGACGCCGGCGAGCAGTTCGACGACAGCGACACCGACGAACACGTAGCGCCAGCTGACGTGCTGGCCGGCGAACGTCGTCAACGGCACGCCGACGACGTTCGCGGTGGTCAGCCCGGCGAACACCACGGCCATCGCCCGGCTGCGCCGCGACGGCGTCGACGAGACCTGCTGGCCGCCACCGACGCGACGCCGAAGTACGCGCCGTGCGGCAGGCCGGACACGAAGCGCAGGACGAGCACGCCGCCGAACGACGGCACCAGCGCGGTGGCGACGTTGCCCACGGCCAGCGCGACGGCCAGCGCCGATCAGCAGGCCCTTGCGCGGCAGGTGCGCGGTGAGGGCGGTGACGGTCGGCGCGCCGATGACGACACCGAGCGCGTAGGCCGAGATCAGGTAGCCGGCCTGCGGGATGGACACGTGCAGGCCGCCCGCGACCTGGGGCAGCAGGCCGAGCATCACGAACTCGCCGGTGCCGATGCCGAAGCCGCCGAGCGCGAGGACGAGCAGGCGCGTCGCACGGGCGACAGACGCATCGGACGCGGCCTGTCGACGGGTCACGGACCTGTGGCACCGCGTAGCCGAGTACAACCGTAAGCGGCTACGGAACTGTTCCGCATCCGGTTCGCATCGGCATGGCCCGGGCGCGGACGGACGCCAGGTCGCCGGCGACTGCGGCCCCGGCGGCCGCGACGCGCCGGCCGGTAATGTCCGTGCCGGACCGACAGGGATGCAGGGAGGCGCGAGACCGTGCAGAAGGTGCTCATCGCGAACCGCGGCGAGATCGCGGTGCGGGTCATCCGCGCGTGCCGCGACGCCGGTTACACCTCGGTCGCCGTCTACGCCGACCCCGACCGCGACGCCCTGCACGTCACGCACCGCCGACGAGGCGTACGCGCTGGGCGGCACGACGCCCGGCGACTCCTACCTCGTCATCGACAAGGTCATCGAGGCGTGCAGGCAGTCCGGCGCCGACGCGGTGCACCCGGGCTACGGGTTCCTGTCCGAGAACGCCGACTTCGCGCAGGCCGTCATCGACGCCGGGCTCGACCTGGATCGGCCCGTCGCCGAAGTCGATCGCCGACCTCGGCGACAAGGCCGTCGCCCGGCACATCGCCGAGCGCGCCGGCGCCCCGCTCGTCGCCGGCACGAAGGACCCGGTCAAGGACGCCGACGAGGTCGTCGCGTTCGCCGAGGAGCACGGCCTGCCGATCGCCATCAAGGCCGTCTACGGCGGCGGCGGGCGCGGCATGAAGATCGCCCGCGAGATGAAGGAGGTCGAGGACCTCTACGAGTCCGCGGTGCGCGAGGCGACGTCGGCGTTCGGCCGCGGCGAGTGCTTCGTCGAGCGCTACCTGGACCGCTCGCGGCACGTCGAGGCGCAGGTGCTGGCCGACCAGCACGGCAACGTCATCGTCGTCGGCACCCGCGACTGCTCGCTGCAGCGGCGCAACCAGAAGCTGGTCGAGGAGGCGCCCGCGCCGTTCCTGACCGACGAGCAGCGCGCCACGCATCCACGACGTCGGCGAAGGCGATCTGCCGCGAGGCGAACTACTACGGCGCCGGCACCGTCGAGTACCTCGTCGGCAACGACGGCGTGATCAGCTTCCTCGAGGTCAACACCCGCCTGCAGGTCGAGCACCCGGTCACCGAGCAGACCAGCGGCATCGACCTCGTGCGCGAGCAGTTCCGCATCGCCGAGGGCGAGCAGCTGCGCTTCACCGAGGACCCGTCGCCGCGCGGGCACGCCTTCGAGTTCCGCATCAACGGCGAGGACCCGGGCCGCAACTTCCTGCCCGCGCCCGGCACCGTCACGACGTACGTCGAGCCGGCCGGCCCCGGCGTGCGCGTCGACTCCGGCATCGCCGGCTCGTCGGTCATCGGCGGCGCCTTCGACTCGCTGCTCGCCAAGCTGATCGTCACCGGCGAGACGCGGCAGCGAGGCGCTCGAGCGGGCCCGCCGCGCGCTGGACGAGTACGTCGTCGACGGCATGGCCACCGCGCTGCCGTTCCACCGCGCGGTCGTGCGCGACGAGGCGTTCACCAGCGAGCCGTTCACCATCTTCACGCGGTGGATCGAGACGGAGTTCGACAACCGCATCGAGCCGTTCGGCGGCGGCGGCGGACGGCTCGGCCGAGCCCGACCCGCGCGAGACGGTCGTCGTCGAGGTCGGCGGCAAGCGGCTCGAGGTCTCGCTGCCCGCGGGCTTCGGCGGCGGCGGTGGCGGCGGTGGTGCGGCGCGGCGCGCGGCCCCCAAGCGCTCGGCCGGCAAGAAGGCGGGCGCCGCGGCGTCCGGCGACTCGCTGACCGCCCCCATGCAGGGCACGATCGTCAAGGTCGCGGCCGCCGAGGGCGACACCGTCGAGGCAGGTCAGGCCGTCGTGGTGCTCGAGGCGATGAAGATGGAGCAGCCGCTCAACGCCCACAAGGCGGGCACGATCACGAACCTGCAGGCCGAGGTCGGCGCCGTGGTCACCGCCGGCAGCGTCATCTGCGACATCAAGGACGCCGACCCCTCCTGAGGCCCGTCCCTCCTCGGTCACGTGGCGCCTTTTCGCGCTCAGTGGCGCGTTATTCGCGCGCCACTGAAGCGGATACCGCGCCACTGGCGTGCCGCGGGCAGGGCGGCCGATCCTGTGGACGACGACGGTGGCTGTCCACAGGGCCTGCGCCATGCTGCTCCGCGGCGGCACAGTCGGCGGATGACCGAACTCGTCCGGCTCACCCAAGAAGTGTGGCGGTGCCGCGCGACGTGCGACGACCTCGCCGAGCGGGTGGCCGCGGTCCTGAGCGCCTGCCCCTCCGGCACCGTGGTGTCGGGCATGACGGCTGCACGGCTGCACGGTCTGTGGTTGCCGACCGAGGACAGCGGGCAGCGCATCGACGTCATCGTCCACCCGGACGTCCTGGTGCCCGCCGCGCGGGCGAACAGTCGACGGGCAGCGCTGCGGGTGCACCGGCGGATCCTGCTGTCTGACGAGGTCACGCTGTACAACGGCGTCGCGGTCACCACCGAGGCACGCACGTGGTTCGACCTCGCCCGTGAGCTGCCGCTGTCCGACCTCGTCGCCGCGGGCGATTCCGCCCTGCGCGGTACGGCGTCGGCCGCCGAGCTGGCGACGGATCGTCACGGCGGGCCGCGACACCGCCCGGGCGTCGTCGGCGCCCGCGCAGCACTGCCGCTGCTCGACGGGCGCTCGCGATCGCGCCCGGAGAGTCATCTTCGGTGCGCCTGGTGACGCGGGGCTGCCGATGCCGCAAGTCAACGTGCCGATCTACGACGCGCACGGCGGGTGGCTGGCCGAGCCCGACCTCAGCTACGACGACGTCCGGTTGGCGATCGAGTACAACGGCGCGATGCACGCGGATGTCGACAGGCAACGCCGTGACATGACGCGCGGCCTCGATGTCCTCGGGTCAGGATGGCGCAGCCTGTCGGTGGGGCCGGTGCAGGTCTTCCGTCGCCAGGATCAACTGGCGGCGCTGGTGCGCCGGCTGCGCGCGGACCCGGTGCCCGTCCGCTGAAGACCTGCTCCGCCGACCCAACACGCTCAGTGGCGCCGTTTGCGCCTCGGTGGCGCGGAATACCGCGCCATCGAACGCAAAAAGGGGCCACCGACCAGTTACGCCGCGGACGGGGCCACGACGCTCAGCGGGGGTTGCGGGCGTTGATGCGGGTGATCATCTCCGCGCGCCGGCGGGCCAGCGTCGCCATCTCGTCCGCGCGCCGGCGCACGCCCTCGGCGTCGGTGCCGTCGGTGAACACCATCGCCCAGCCCTCGCGCTCGAGCTCGGGCACCCGAGCGACGATGTCGGTCTGCGGCACGTGGTGCGTACCGGTGAAGTCGTGCGTGTGGTCGACGACGGCCACCAGCACATGGCCTTCGGGCACGTCGACCAGCGCCGCGACGATCACCTCGGCGTTGTCGGCGAACACCGTGGCCGCCTTGGCCTTGCCGAGCGCGGCGTGCCGCGCCTCGGGCGAATGATCACCGTGGCTGGTTGTCATGGCGGGTACCTCAATCCAGGTCGTCGTGGAACATCAGCCGGCGTGCGGCCTCGGCCAGCGAGCCCGCGAGGGACGGGTAGACGCCGATGGTCGACGCGAGGTCGTTGACGGTCAGCCCGCGCTGCACCGCGAGCGCGATCGGGTAGATCAGTTCGGACGCATCCGGCGCCACGACCACGCCGCCGATCACCGCGCCGGTGCCCGGGCGGCAGTACATCTTGACGAAGCCGTCGGAGTGGCCCTGCATCTTCGCGCGGGCGTTGGTGTTGAGCGGCAGCGTCACCTGCCGCGCCGGGATGGCACCGGTGGACACGGCGTCGTAGCCCACACCTACGGTCGCGATCTCCGGATGGGTGAAGACGTTGGCCGCGACGGTCTTGAGCCGCAGGGGCGCCACGGCCTCGCCCAGCGCGTGCCACATGGCGATGCGCCCCTGCATCCCGGCGACCGAGGCCAGCAGCAGCACCCCGGTGCAGTCGCCCGCGGCGTAGACCGAGGGCACCGACGTCCGGGAGACACGGTCGACGGCGATGTAACCGCGCTCGTCCAACTCCACGCCGGCGTGCTCCAGCCCTAGACCGTCGACGTTCGGCACGGAACCCACGCACATCAGCGCGTGCGAGCCGGCGACCGTGCGGCCGTCGACGAGTTCCACCAGCACACCGTCGTCGGTCCGCTGTACCGCCGCAGCCCGGGCACGGCGCACCAGCGTGCCGCCGCGGCTGGTGAACACGTGCTCGATCACCTCGGCGGCGTCCGGATCCTCACCCGGCAGCACGCGGTCGCGGCTGGACACCAACGTCACCGGCACGCCGAGCTCGCTGTAACCGCTGGCGAACTCCGCACCCGTGACGCCCGAGCCGATGACGACCAGGTGCTCGGGCTCGACGTCGAGGTCGTAGACGTCGCGCCAGGACAGGATGCGTTCACCGTCGGGCACTGCGGTGGGCAGCGTGCGCGGCGTGCCGCCGGTGGCGAGCAGCACGGCGTCGGCCTCGAGGGTGTCGAGCACGTCGCCGGAGTCGTCGAGCACCTCGACCCTATGTACGCGGCCCGGCTGGCTCGCGGCGAAGCGACCGGCGCCGGCGAGCACCTTGACGCCCTCGTGCGCGAGCCGGGCGGCGATGTCCTCGGACTGCTGTTGCGCGAGCAACTTGATCCGCTCGTTGACGACGGCGAAGTCGACCGCGACATCGCTGCCCGCCGTCCCGATGCCCACCCGCGGGGCGTCGCGGAAGGCCGTCACGCGGTCGCTGGTGGCGATCAGCGTCTTGCTGGGGACGCAGTCGGTGAGCACGCAGGCGCCGCCGATGCCGTCCCGGTCGAGCACCGTGACCTCGGCGCCGAGCTGTGCGGCGACCAGCGCGGACTCGTACCCGGCCGGGCCGCCGCCGACGATCACGATGCGCGTCACCCCACGATTGTCCCGCCGGGTGGTCATCGTCGGTACGCTCCCCCCGATATGGGCGAGCACGACAGCGGGCTGTATGCGGCATACGGCTCCAACATGGACCCCGAGCAGATGCTCGAGCGGTGCCCGCACTCCCCCGCCGCGGGCACCGGGTGGCTGGCCGGCTGGCGGCTCACCTTCGGCGGTGAGGACCTCGGCTGGGACGGCGCGCTGCCGATGGCCGTGCCGGACGCCGACAGTCAGATCTTCGTCGCGCTCTACGAGATGTCCCCGCCCGATCTGGCGATGCTCGACTACTGGGAGGGCGCGGACACCGGGCTCTACAACCGCATCCGGTTGCGCATCAACACGCTCGACGGCGAGGTCGTGGCCTGGGTGTACATCCTGGACGGTTACGAGGGCGGCCTGCCGTCGGCGCGCACGATCGGGCTGATGTCCGACGCCGCCGAGGCGGCCGGGGCGCCGGCCGACTACGTCGCCGACCTGCGCGCGCGGGAGTGCCGCTCGCTGGGCGAGTGATCAGTCGACGTCCAGCGCGGCGCGCGCGAGGGCCACGGTGTAGCGCACGCCGACGTCCAGCGCGTCCTCGTCGATGTCGAACGTCCCCTGGTGCAGGTCGAACGCCGGACCGCCTGCCGTACGCACCCCGAGCCGCGCCAGCGCGCCGGGGACGCTCTCGAGGTACCAGGCGAAGTCCTCGCCGCCCATGCTCTGTTCGGTGCTGACGAGCGCGGCGTCGCCCAGCCCGGCGCGCACCGCGGTGCGCTGGACCGCGACAGCCGTGGGGTCGTTGACGACGGACGGCACGCCGCGCGTGTACTCCACCCGCGCGTGCGCGCCGAGCGGCGCCACCAGCTCGGCCACCAGGTCCTGCACCAGCGGGCCTGCGGACTCCCACGCGTCGTGGCCGAACACCCGCAGCGTGCCGAGCAGCCGGCCCGAGGTGGGGATCGCGTTGGCGGCGCGCCCGGCCTGCACCGACCCCCACACGAGCGCCAGCGACGCGCGCGGGTCGACGCGGCGCGACAGCACGCCGGGCAGGTCCGTGATCAGTCGGCCGAGCGCGTAGACGACGTCCTGGGTCAGGTGCGGCCGCGCGGTGTGTCCGCCCGCGCCGGTGACGGTGACCTCGATGTGGTCGCACGCGGCGGTGATCGCGCCGACGCGCAGGCCGACGGTGCCGGTGGCCAGCCGCGGGTCGCAGTGCAACGCGTAGATCTGCGCGACGCCGTCGAGCACGCCGTCGAGCACGGCGTGGTGCGCGCCGCCCGGGACCGTCTCCTCGGCGGGCTGGAAGATCAGCCGGAGGCGCCCGCCGGGCGGCGGGTCCAGCGCGAGCTCCCGCGCCGCGCCCAGCAGGATCGCCGTGTGCGCGTCGTGCCCGCAGCCGTGGCACATGCCCTCGACGGTCGAGCGGTACGGGACAGCCTTCTCGTCCGCCAGCGGCAGGGCGTCGATGTCGGCACGCAGCGCGACCACCCGGTCGCCGGTGCCGATCTCGCACACCGCGCCGGTGCCGCCGGACAGCACCGTCGGCGCCAGTCCCCAGGACCGCAGGTGGTCGAGGATCACCTGCGTGGTGCGGGTCTCGTGGTAGGCGATCTCCGGATAGGCGTGCAGGTCGCGGCGGACGGCGACGACATCGAACTCGTCCGTCACAGGTGCAGCCCCTCGCGCATCTCGTCCAGCAGTTGGTCGATCACCGGTTCCAGCGCGCCGCCGTTCGCGGCGGCCGTGGCGCGTTGACGCTGGTAGCTGGCACCGCGGGCGATCAGCTTCGGGATCGTCTCCAGCTCCTCGGCGCACTCGAGGCGCCGCGCGATGGGCAGCAGGTCGTCGACCAGCTCGGTGATCGCCTCGGTGACCGGCTGCAGCCGCCCGGTGTTGTCGACGACGATCTCCGCCTCGAGGCCGTAGCGGGCGGCGCGCCACTTGTTCTCGCGCACCAGCCACGGGCGCGGTTCGGGCAGCGTGTACCCGTCGTCGAGCTGGCGGTCGAAACGATCCACGAGGCACTGCGCCAACGCGGCGATGCAGCCGATCTCGTCCAGCGAGGGCAGGCCGTCGCAGATGCGCAGCTCGACGGTGCCGAAGTTGGGATGCGGTCGGATGTCCCACCACACCTCACGGATCGACTCGATGGCGCGGGTGGCCATGAGCAGGTCCATGTAGCGCTCGAACTCGTCCCAGCCGGACAACTGGTAGGGCAGGCCGGCGGTCGGCAGCGCCTCGAAGACCTTCGAGCGGTAGGACGCCAGGCCGGTGTCCGACCCGATCCAATACGGCGACGACGCGGACAGCGACAGGAAGTGCGGCAGGTAGGCGAGCAGGCCGTTGACGATCGGGATCGCCTTCTCCGGCGCGCGGATGCCGCAATGCACGTGAACGCCGAAGATCTGCAGTTGGCGTGCCATCCACTGGTTGCGCTCGATCAACTGCAGATAGCGGGGCGTGTCGGTGATCTCCTGCGTCGACCAGTCGGTGGTCGGGTGCGTGCCGCTGCACATGAGGCCGGCACCGAAGTCGGCGGCCGCGGTGGCGACCTCGGCGACCGTGGCGGCCAGATCGGCCTTCGCCTCGTCCACGGTCTGGCAGATGCCGGTGATCACCTCGACACAGGACTGCAGCAGCTCGTGCTTGGCCTTCGGGTGCTCGCCGTCGCCCTCGGGCGAGACCGCTTCGAGCACGGAATTGGAGACACCGATCAGCTGGCGCGTCTCGACATCGACGAGCTCGAGCTCCCACTCGACGCCGAGACTCGTTCGCTGCGACGAGGTGAAGTCGATGCGCATCGCCCGAGCGTAGAGGGATCGGCTGCTGTCGCGCCGCGCGGCCACGGCCGGGCGCCGCACGCGGTGCGTCAGAGCCGGCGCATCGGCACCCGGCCCAGCCGGGCGGCCACCGGCACAAGCGCACCTTGTAATGCCACCGAGACCACCACGACGACGAAGATCACGTCATAGATCCGGGAAGCATGGCGCGCGCCGTCGGCCACGACATAGGTGCCCAGCAGCATCGGACCGCGCCCTTCAACCCGCTGAACAGCACGAACCCGCGCTCGCCGCGGGTCATCCTGATCGGTGCCAGGACGGCGCCCACGAACACCGGGCGCACGACGACGATCGTCAGCGCCGCAATGCCGAGCCCCAGCCAGAGATGGTGACGCAGGACCGCTGCGACGTCCACCGACAGACCCAGCACCACGAAGGCCACCATCTCCGCGATGCCGGCGACGTTCTCGGCGAATCGGACGACCTCACGCTCGTGCCGGCTACGCCGCTCGCCGACCACCATGCCGGCGAGGAAGACCGCCAGATAGCCGGAGCCGTCGAGTGCCCCGGCCGCGCCGTAGAGCACGAACGCCGCAGTCAGGGCGACGACGGGATACAGCGCCGCGTTGGGCAGCGTCAGGCGCGACATCGCCTGGGCAGCCAACCAGCCACCGCCGATGCCGACGACGACCCCGACCCCGAGCTGCAGCGCGAAGTGGCCCAGCCCGCTTCCCACGGCGTGCCAACCGCTGCCGGTGGCGCCGAGCAGGCTGACGAGCACCGCGATGCCGACGGGATCGTTCGCGCCCGACTCGCCCTCCAGCAACGTGCCGGTGCGGCCCTCGATCTCGCGGCCGCAGAGCACCGAGAAGACCGCCGCAGGGTCGGTGGGTGCGAGCGCGGCACCGATCAGCAGCGCAGTGCGCCAGTCCTGCCCGAACAGCAGGTGGACTCCGGTGGCCAGTGCGGCGGTCGTGACGAGCGTGCCGGCGACGCCGAGCCACGCGATCGCCGCCGCGTCGCGCCGGACGCCGCGCCGCCCCAGCCGCAGGCCGCCCTCGAACAGGATCACCGCGAGCGCGACGGTGACGATCCGTTGGTCGGTGATGATGCCGGCACCGCGCAGCCGGGGGAACATCGCCGACGCGCCCGCGGCCGCGACCAGCAACAACGCGGGCGCAGGGATGCGTACGAGGGCCGCCAGCCGCTGCAGCGCCACGGCGGCGAGCACGGTGAGCGCGACCAACAGCACGACGATCGCGAAATGGGCGAGATCGTGCACGCTGATCGTTCCTTCCCGGGCAACCACGGACGACGCCGACCAGGCTTCCCGGCACACCGCGCATCACCCTATCGGCTGTCGACGTGCAGCGCGCATTCCCTTGTACAGCAGCAGATGCGCGAACCTCCGGCAGCCGCAACGGGAGGGAGCCCGTCGATGCGGATCGATCCCGCGACGGCCGTCACCCGAGTCCATCACCGGATCGCTTCGGTGGCCGCGAGCTTCGCCGTCGCCATGACGATGCTGCGTTTCGGTACCGCGCACGTCGAAGCCGAGCGCGCGCGGCGAAGGGACGGCTAGTTCGGTTAGGCGCGCTTGCGCGCGATGCTTGGCGTGCGCGCTCGAGCGCGCCGGCGACAGGGCGGCCAGTTCCGCCACTGCCACCGGTTGGGTGATCGAATCGGCCTCTCCGGCGTGCAGGACGCCACCAGCTGCGTGCGCAGCTTCGCGGCCCGCGCGTCGGCAGTCGTCCACGTGCGCTGGTCCTGCGCCATCCTCGCGGAAGTGTCGCGGACGGTGGCTTGCACCTCGGCCAGGGCGGCGGAGGCCTGGTCGGCCTGTCGCTGGTCGCGGGCGTAATGCGACAGCACGCGACGCTGCGCCGCGTTCACGTAGCCCTGCAGCGTCAGGTACGACAGGTACTGCGAGGCCGAGTTCGAGTTGAGCAACTCGCCCGCCGATGCCGCGGCGCCGCCGCTCATGTACTGCGAATTGACGGTGCTGACGAACAGCTGGCGCTCGGTGCCGGCGCGGGTCGCGAGCGCCGTCGCGACCGTCGCCTGCCGTCGGCGACCTGCGTTGCGGTGACGTTGAGCGCCCGCTGGCTGGTCCAGTCGTGCCGGGCCGCCGCCGCGGCACTCGTGGCTGTATCGAGCGGACCGCTCAGCCGCTTGATGTCCGCCCGCAGCCCGGCCTGCTCGCGGGCCGCGCGGCCGGCGGCCAGGGCGGTGTCGGCGTACCTGCCGCCGACGTCGCGCACGGCCTCGGCCGCAAGGGCAGCGGGGTCGGTAGCGAAGCTGATGCCGCCGGACCAGGTGTAGGCCCGGCCGAAGGCGGCAAGCACACCGGACGTGGAGTGGCCCCTGCGCAGTGCGGCACGCACGCCCGTCCAGTGGCCGTTCGACAGCAGGTGCGCGGTGCCGGTGACGCCGGTGGCGAAGTTCGCGTACCGCTGCACGCCGATCGAGTTGTAGGCGCTGGAGCCCGGCTCGGGCTGCACCACGTTGAGCGGGTTGTAGCGGTTGTTGTCACCCTCGCGCGACTCGACCGCGTACAGCGCATCGAGATTGGCCTGCGTGCTCGGCAGGTGCATCCGCTTCAGCACGTCGACGAAGAACGCGTGCGAGGTGAGGTCCGGCCCGTGCCCCGGGGCCGTGGAGCGCACGGGCGCCGCTGCGCTGTGGACAGCGGTCCGGGCGTCGGAGGTGGTGACGCCGAAGCCGATGACGCCCGCGACGACGCAGGCCAGCACGGCAGCGACGACGCGCGCCCGGTTCCTTGCTGAGTGCACCCGAGGACCCTAGCCGAGACCATTTCGTTACCGACGACCGCTCTCGGACTGCGCTCAGCGAGCGCGTTCCAGGGCCGCCAGGATCTGCGTCGCGCCCTGGTCAGGGGTGAGCTCGCCGGCGCGCACGGCGTCCTCGGCGGCCCGCACCGCATCGCGCATGTCGCCGGTGGAGAGCCGGGCGAGCAGCCGGTCGCGCACCATCGCGCGCGTCCACTCCACCATCTGCTCGCGCCGCTTGCGCTCCAGGCCGCCGTGCTCGTCCAGCCAGGCGCGGTGGCGCTGCACGTGCTTCCACACGCGGTCCAGGTTGATGTCGTGCAGTCCGCTGCAGGTGACCACCGGCGACTGCCAGTCGTCGTCGGCCCCGCGCAGGAAGCGCAGCGCGGCGGACAGTTCCCGCGCCGGCCTGCTCGGACTCGGTCTCGTGCGTCTCGTCGGCCTTGTTCACCGCGATGACGTCGGCGAGCTCGAGGATGCCGCGCTTCATGCCCTGCAGCTGGTCACCGGTGCGGGCGAGGGTCAGGAACAGGAAGGTGTCGACCATGCCGGCGACGACGTACTCGGACTGCCCGACCCCGACCGTCTCGACGAGCACGACGTCGTACCCGGCGGCCTCCATCACCAGCATCGTCTCGCGCGTCGCCTGGGCGACGCCGCCGAGCGTGCCCGGCGGACGGCGACGGGCGGACGAAAGCGTGCTCGTCGGCGGCCAGGCGGGCCATGCGGGTCTTGTCGCCGAGGATCGAACCGCCGGTGCGCCCGGACGACGGGTCGACGGCGAGCACGGCGACCCGGTGCCCGTCGGCGATCAGGTTGACGCCGAGCTGGTCGATGAACGTCGACTTGCCGACGCCTGGCACGCCGCTGATCCCGACGCGCTCGCGCGTTGCCGGTGTCGCGGCAGCAGGGCGGCGAGCAGTTCCTGCGCCTGCGTCGCGGTGGTCGGCGCGCCGCGACTCGACGAGCGTGATGGCCCGGGCGATCGGCCGCGCGCTGCCCGGCGCGCACGCCGTCGGCCAGCTCGTCGGTCGGCGACAACGGCGCTCACTCGCGCGCCCCTCCCTGAGTGGTCAGTACCGGCCGAAGTGGTCGACTGCGCGGTGACCACTCGGCCCGGACCGACCACTCAAGGTCGGCCAGGGACGTCGGCCAGCTTGTCGAGCAGCTCGATCGCGGCCTCGGCGATCACCGTGCCCGGCGGGAAGATCGCCGCCGCGCCGGCCGCGCGCAGCGCGTCGAAGTCCTGCGGCGGGATCACGCCGCCGACGACGATCATGATGTCGTCGCGGCCCTGCTCGGCCAGCGCGTCGCGCAGCTCCGGCACCAGCGTCAGGTGCCCGGCGGCGAGCGAGTTGACCCCGACGATGTGCACGTCCGCCTCGACCGCCTGCCGGGCGACCTCGGCCGGCGTCTGGAACAGCGGGCCGACGTCGACGTCGAAACCGAGGTCCGCGAACGCCGTCGCGAGCACCTTCTGCCCGCGGTCGTGCCCGTCCTGGCCCATCTTCGCGACGAGGATGCGCGGCCGGCGGCCCTGCGCCTCGGCGAACTCGTCGGTCGCCGCGCGCGCGCGGTCGATGACGTCCACGTCGGAGCCCGCCTCCTCGCGGTAGACGCCGGAGATCGTCCGGATCGTCGCCGAGTGCCGACCGTAGACCTTCTCCAGCGCGTCGGAGATCTCGCCGACGGTCGCCTTCGCGCGCGCCGCGTCGATCGCCAGCGCGAGCAGGTTGCCGTCCTGGTTGTCCGCCGCCTTGGTCAGCGCGTCGAGCGCGGATTCGACGTCGCCGGCGTCGCGTTCGGCGCGCAGGCGCTGCAGCTTCTCCTGCTGCTCGCGGCGCACCCCGGCGTTGTCGATCTTCAGGACGTCGAGCATGTCCTCCTCGGCGAGGCGGTACTTGTTCACGCCGATCACCGGCTGCCGGCCGGAGTCGATGCGCGCCTGCGTGCGCGCCGCGGCCTCCTCGATGCGCAGCTTCGGCAGGCCCTGGTCGATCGCCTTCGCCATGCCGCCGGCCTGCTCGACCTCGCTGATGTGCGCCCACGCGCGGCGGGCGAGGTCGTAGGTCAGCTTCTCGACGTACGCCGAGCCGCCCCACGGGTCGATCACCCGCGTCGTGCCCGACTCCTGCTGCAGCACCAGCTGCGTGTTGCGCGCGATGCGCGCGGAGAAGTCCGACGGCAGCGCGAGCGCCTCGTCCAACGCGTTGGTGTGCAGCGACTGCGTGTGGCCCTGCGTCGCGGCCATCGCCTCGACGCAGGTGCGGACGGCGTTGTTGAAGACGTCCTGCGCGGTCAGCGACCAGCCCGACGTCTGGCAGTGCGTGCGCAGCGACAGCGACTTGTCGTTCTTCGGGTCGAACTGCGACACCAGCTTCGCCCACAGCAGGCGCGCCGCGCGCAGCTTCGCGACCTCCATGAAGAAGTTCATGCCGATGGCCCAGAAGAACGACAGCCGCGGGGCGAACGCGGTCGATGTCGAGGCCGGCGGCGATGCCCGCGCGGAGGTACTCGACGCCGTCGGCGAGCGTGTAGGCGAGCTCCAGATCGGCCGTCGCCCCGGCTTCCTGGATGTGGTAGCCGGAGATCGAGATCGAGTTGAAGCGCGGCATGTTCTGCGACGTGAACTCGAAGATGTCGCTGATGATCCGCATCGACGGCTGCGGCGGGTAGATGTAGGTGTTGCGGACCATGAACTCCTTGAGGATGTCGTTCTGGATGGTCCCGGTCAGCTGCTCCGGCTCGACGCCCTGCTCCTCGGCCGCGACGACGTAGAGCGCCAGCACCGGCAGCACCGCGCCGTTCATCGTCATCGACACCGACATCCGGTCGAGCGGGATGCCGTCGAAGAGCTGGCGCATGTCGTAGATCGAGTCGATCGCGACGCCGGCCATGCCGACGTCGCCGGTGACGCGCGGGTTGTCGCTGTCGTAGCCGCGGTGCGTCGGCAGGTCGAACGCGATCGACAGGCCCTTCTGCCCCATCGCCAGGTTGCGCCGGTAGAAGGCGTTGGACTCGGCCGCGGTGGAGAAGCCCGCGTACTGGCGGATCGTCCACGGCTGGTTGACGTACATCGTCGGGTACGGCCCGCGCAGGTACGGCTTGATGCCCGGGTACGTGTCGCAGGAAGTCGACTTCCGCGAGGTCGGCCGCGGTGTACAGCGGCGGCACGGTGATGCCCTCGGGCGTCTCCCACCGCTGCCTCGCCCGCTGCGTGGCGCTGCTGCGGGTCGTCGACCGGCGTGTCCGCCCGCGGCGTCGCCGCACGCAGCGTCGCGTCACCGAAGTCCGGGATGCTCATGCGTGCGCCTCCTGCAGCGCGTCGTAGGTGCGGTGCAACGCGGCCAGGGCGTCGCTGCCGACGTGCAGCGTGCCGTCGACGCCGCTCGTCTCGTGGCTGCCGGCGAGCCAGACCAGGTGGCGCCCGCGTCGCGCAGCGCCTTGGCGGTCGGCGCCGGCCTGCTCGGCGTAGAGCTTGTCCGGCCCGCAGATGCACGCGACTTCGGTGCCGGCGTCGCCGAACTCCGTCACCGGGCCGGAGACGGTCTCGATGCCGCCCGCGGCGAAGAGGTTGGTGGCGAACCCGGCGCGCGCGCTGTGCTGCGGCACCGTCCCCAGCGTCGCCAGGAAGACCTTCGGCCGCTGCGGCAGCGCGTCGCTGCGGTCGCGCAGCTGACTCGTAGCTCTCGGCGTACCGCACGCGCGGCAACAGTCCCGCCGGCAGGTCCGGGCGCGGCGTCACGCTCGACGGGCTGCTCGCCGACGAACGCGAACTCGCTGACGCCGGTGATCGGGGCGCGGCGGTGCGCGATGTCGTCGTCGCGCGCTGTCGCGGGTCCGCGGCGAGGAACGTCTCGACCGTGCCGTCGTCGAGGCGCGCCAGCACGCCGCCGTTGCGCTCGATCGTCGGTGAACACCGTCCACGCCGCGTCGGCGAGCTCGTCGGTCAGCGACTCGACGAACCACGAACCGCCCGCCGCGTCGAGCACCCGGCCGAGCGACGACTCGTCGTGCAGCACCGCCTGGGTGTTGCGCGCGATGCGCCGCGCGAAGTCGTCGGACAGCCCGATCGCGGAGTCGAACGGCGCCACGGTGATCGCGTCCGCACCGCCGACCGCGGCGGCGAAGCAGCCGATCGTGGTGCGCAGCATGTTCACCCACGGGTCGCGACGCGTCATCATCGCCGCCGACGTCACGGCGTGCTGCCACTGGCCGCGCCGCTCGTCGGACGCCCCGCACAGTTCCGCGACACGGTCCCAGATCCGCCGCGCCGCGCGCAGCTTCGCGATCGACGGGAACTGCTCGGCGGTGACGGCCCAGCGGAAGTCGATCGCCGCCAGCGCGTCGTCGACGGTCATCCCGGCGTCGACCAGGGCGCGCAGGTAGGCGACGCCGACGGCGGTGCCCAGACCGAGTTCCTGCGCGTCGGACGCGCCGGCGTCGTGGAACACCGTCGCGTCGACGGTGGCGATGCGCAGGCCCGGCGCCTGGTGATGCAACGGCAGCAGAGCCGCGAGCGTGCCGAGGTCGGCGTCGGCACCGGTCCGCGCGCGGGTGCCGATCGGGTCGGCACCGAACGACCCGCGCAGGTCACCCGCGTCGACGCCGCGTCGCCCCGCCAGCGCCAGCAGCGCGCGCGCCGCGTCGACCGACGACGTCCCGGCGTCGAGCACGATCGGCGCGAGGTCCAGGTAGACGCCGTCGAGCACCGCACCGAGGTCGTCGACCGCGAGCCCGGCGTCGCCGAGCGCGAGCCACACCGACGTCGCACCGGTCTCGAGGTCGTTGAGGATCGCGGCGTTGGCGCGCGCCGCATCGGTGCCGCCGTGCCGGGTGCACACGGCCCAGCCGCCGGCGGTGGCGCCTTCGGGCGTTGCGCCGCGCACGAACGGCGGCCGGCCGGGCAACGCCGTCGGCGGCGAGGTCCGGCAGGTCGTCCTCGGCTGTGTACAGCGGCCGGATCTCGATGCCGTCGTAGGTGCGGTAGCTCAGCGCGGCCTCGGGGTCGTCGAGTGTGTCGTCGGCGGCGCCGGACTTCGCCAGCACGCCGGCCACGAGTTCACGCCACTGCTCGCGCGTCGGGGCCGGGAAATCGGCGGCGAGCGCCAGTTCCTCGGGCTCGGCAGGCATTCTCGGATGCTAGGCGTCCCGCGGCCCCGACGTCCTTGCCAGGTGGCCGATATCTCGCCGCTGCCGGCGTCGGCTGCGCGCGCGACCGGTCATGAATCAGCTGTGTCCTGCCGCGGAACCGCCGTCGCGGCGGAACCACCCCACCACCCTGCGCGTCCCTCCCACATGCAGGTGCAACCCGGCATCGATCTGGTCGAACTGCGCGCGATGCTCGAGGAGCAGCGCGAGTTCCGGATAGAGCAGCTCGCGCAACTGCACGCGCTCGATGCCGCGGCGCCGCTGGCCAGCGCGGACCCGGAGATCTTCCGGTCGCTCGCGGCCGGCGCCCGGGCGGCGCTGCGCGACGTGCAGGCGGCCCTGTGGCGGATGGACGAGGGCAGCTACGGCCGGTGCACCGGCTGCGGCGGCGCCGTCGAGACCGAGCGGCTGGAGATCCTGCCGCAGACCCCGCGGTGCCTGCCCTGCGCCCGGCCCGTGACGCAGCCGCGCGCTGGCCCGGGTAACGTCTCTGAGCCGCCGCCGACCTCACCGCGCTGACACCGCCGCGCGCCGCAGCAGCCGCGCTGGCCGAGCGGACCGGGGTGGCACGCCACGACGTCGCGATCGTGCTGGGCTCGGGCTGGGTGCCGGCGATCGACGCGCTCGGCACGCCCGACGCCGAGTTCGGCAACACCGAGCTGCCCGGCTTCCTGCCGCCGGCGGTCGAGGGCCACGCCGGGCGCATCCGGTCGCTCGAGGTCGACGGCGTGCGCGTGCTCGGCTTCCTCGGCCGCACCCACCTCTACGAGCAGCGCGGCGCCGACGCCGTCGTGCACGGCGTGCGGGTGGCGGCCGCGGCCGGCTGCCGGGCCGTCGTGCTGACCAACGCCTGCGGCGGGCTGCGCCCCGGGCTCGCCGTCGGCGACCCCGTGCTGATCAGCGACCACCTCAACCTGACGTGGCGCTCGCCGCTGGTCGGCGCCGCAGTTCGTCGACCTGACCGACTGCTACTCCGCCCGGCTGCGGGCGCTGGTGCGCGAGGTCGACCCGTCGATCAGCCGAGGGCGTCTACGCGATGTTCCCCGGCCCGCAGTACGAGACGCCGGCCGAGGTGCGGATGGCCGGCATCCTCGGCGCCGACCTGGTCGGCATGTCGACGGTGCTCGAGGCGATCGCCGCGCGCGCCGAGGGCTGCGAGGTGCTCGGCATCTCGCTGGTCACCAATCTCGCCGCCGGCCTGGGCGATCCGCTCGACCACGAGGACGTGCTGGCGGTCGGCCGCGCGTCCGCGACGCGGATGGGCGAACTGCTGCGTCAGGTCATCCCGCGCATATGAGCGCGACCGTCCTGCTGACCGGCGCGGCCGGCTCGATCGGCACCGCGCTGCGCGAGCGGCTGCCCGCGCTCGGCTGGGAGCTGCGCAGCCTGGACCGCACCGCGGTGCCCGGCGGCGTCGTCGGCGACATCACCGACCCCGCCGACGCTGGACGCGGCGCTGGCGGCGACCCGCGCCCGACGCGGTCGTGCACCTCGCCGGCCAGCCGACCGAGGCGCCGTGGCCGGTGATCCGCGACGCGAACATCGACGGGCTGGTGCAGGTGTTCGAGGCCGCGCGCCGCGCCGGGGTGCGGCGCGTCGTGTACGCGTCGTCCAACCACGCCACCGGGTTCACGCCCGTGCCGGCAGCGGGCGAGCCGCCGCTGCCCGCGGACGTCGCACCGCGGCCGGACACGCTCTACGGCGTCAGCAAGGTGTTCGGCGAGGCGCTGGGCCGCTACTACGCCGACCGCTACGGCATGGCAGGTCGCGTGCCTGCGCATCGGCACGTTCACCGACCGCCCGCGCGACGTGCGCACGCTGTCGACGTGGCTCTCGCCCGCCGACTGCGCGCGGCTCGTCGACGCCTGCCTGCGCGCGCCGGCGCTCGGCTTCGCGATCGTGTGGGGCGTCTCGGCCAACACCCGCCGCACCTGGGACCTGGCCGCCGGGCGGGCGCTCGGCTACGAGCCGCGCGACGACGCCGAGGCCTACGCCGACTGCGCTCGACGCGGCAGCGCCCGACCCGTCCGACGGGTTCGTCGGCGGCGGCTTCACCTCGCCCGGCTTCGGCATCGACGAGGTGGCGACGCGGTGGTGACGCGGTGGTGAAGTCACCCGACGCGAACGCCGTGCGCGCCTGGATCGCCGACGACGTCGACGACGACGACGCACGCGAGCTGCAGGCGTTGCTCGACGCCGGCGACGACCGCGCACTCGCGGCGCGGTTCGCCGGGCCGTTGACCTTCGGCACCGCCGGGCTTGCGCGGGCCGCTGCGCGCCGGCCCGAACGGCATGAACCGCACCGTCGTGCGCCGCGCCGCCGCCGGGCTGGCCGCGCACCTGCGCGCCGCCGGGCACGCGCCGGGCACGCGCGTCGTCGTCGGCTACGACGCGCGGCACCGCTCGCAGCAGTTCGCGCACGACTCGGCCGCGGTGTTCGCCGCCGCCGGCTTCGAGGCCGCGGTGCTGCCGTCGGCGCTGCCGACGCCGGTGCTGGCGTTCGCGGTGCGGCACCTGCGCGCGGTGGCCGGCGTGATGGTCACCGCGTCGCACAACCCGCCCGAGGACAACGGGTACAAGGTCTACGACGCCACCGGCGTGCAGATCGTGCCGCCGGCCGACGCCTCGATCGAGGCCGCGATCCGCGACGTCGCCTCGGCGCGCGCCGTGCCGCTGGACGCGGCGGCCGTGCGGCACCTCGGCGCCGAGCTGCCCGAGGCCTACGTCGCGTCGGTGGCGGCGCTCGCCGGCGCCACGTCCGACGGCCCGCGCGACCTGCGCATCGTGCACACGGCGCTGCACGGCGTCGGCAGCGAGATCGTGCACGCGGTGTTGCACCGCGCCGGGTTCACCGACATCACCGCGGTGCCGCAGCAGCAGCAGCCCGACCCCGACTTCCCGACCGTGGCGTTCCCCAATCCGGAGGAGCCGGGCGCGCTGGACCTTGCGCTGGAACTGGCGCGGGAGCGGGGCGCGGACATCGTCATCGCCAACGACCCGGACGCCGACCGGTGCGCCGTCGCGGTGCCCGACGCGGACGGGTTGTGGCGGATGCTGCGCGGCGACGAGGTGGGCGTGCTGCTCGCCGACGCGCTGCTGCGCCGCGGCGTGCCAGGCACGTACGCCACGACCATCGTGTCGTCGTCGATGCTCGCGCGCGATGGCCGCGCGCGCCGGCGTGCCGTACGTCGAGACGCTCACCGGGTTCAAGTGGATCGCTCGCGCCGCGCCGGATCTGGCGTTCGGTTACGAGGAGGCACTCGGCTACGCCGTGGCACCGCAGCTCGTGGCCGACAAGGACGGCATCAGCGCGGCGCTGCTCGTCGCGCAGATCGCCGCGCAGGCGCGCGCTGCCGGCTCGTCGCTGCTGCGGCCGGCTGGACGAGCTGGCCGCCGAGTTCGGCCGCTACACCACCGACCAGGTGTCGGTGCGCGTCGAGGACCTGCGCGTCATCGCCGACACGATGCGCAGGCTGCGGGCCGCACCGCCGGCCACGCTGCTCGACGAGCCGGTGCACGCCGAGGACCTGCAGCCCGCCGCGGACGTGCTGCGCTGGCGCTGGCCGGGCGGGCGGGTGGTCGTGCGACCGTCGGGCACCGAGCCGAAGCTCAAGGCCTACCTGGAGGTCGTCGAGGCCTCCGGCTCCGCCGAGCGGGCGGCGGGCGCGATCGCCCGGTTGCGCGCCGAGGTCAGCGCGCTGGTCGGCGCCTGAGCACGCTCAGTGCGTCGGCACCGCGCCGCCGCGCACCCACGTCGACCACGGCACGTTCCAGTCGCCGAACCCCGCGCCGACCGCCATCTTCGCGCCGTCGGTCTTCGGGAACCGGACGACGTCGCCGACCTCGGACATCGCATAGAGCTGCGCCGCGTCGGCCGGCAGCATGTTCGTGCAGCCGCTGCGAGGTGTCCGACGCCTTGCGTGATGTTGTAGACGTTCCACGGCGCGGCGTACAGGTACTCGCCGCTGTCGGTCAGCTGCTGCGTGTACTTGATGCCGCACTCGTCGTAGCCGGGGCCGCGCAGGCAGATGCTCGGGTCCTTGGCCATGACGACCTTCGTCCCGCTCGTCGTCGGCGTGCTGCGCGCGCCGAGCGACACCGGGTAACTGGCGATCCGGCGGCCGTCGCGCTCGACCGTCATCCGATGCGTCTGCTGGCTGACGGTCGAGATCATCGCCGCGCCCGGTGCGGAACGACAGGGTGAGGTCGTCGGCGAACTGCCAGCCGCCGCCGGCCGACACGCCGCGCACCGGCATCGACACCTGGATACTGGCGTGCGCCGGCCAGTAGTTGCGCAGCCGCAGATGCGCGGCCAGCGGGTAGCCCTTGACCGCGTTCGACGGCTCGAAGTACCAGGCACCGTCGACGGTGTTGCCGTTCACCGTCACGCGGGTCGCCTGCTGGAACGCGCGGCGCGTCCGTGATGCGGTGCGAGAACAGGGCGACGACCGGCATGCCGACGCCGTAGGTCTCGCCATCGGTGTTCTGCAGCTTGATGTGTACCGGATCGCTGATCGATCGTGGGCGTCGGCTGCTGCGGCGCGGCGGCATGGGACGGCGCGCCGCCCGCCTGCGGATGAGCCGGCGTGGAACCGCGGGTGAGGCCGAACGCCAGTGACAGCACAGCGACGACTGCCGCTGCTGCGGCGGCCGGAGCGAGCCACCCCCGGCGGCGGTGCGGCGTGGCGGGCGCAGCGTGCGACGTCGGGGCGGTGGCGAAGTGCGGCGGTGGGACGGGCGTGCCGGCGGGGACGCTCGCCTGCGCCCGCGCGTCGAACGCCTCGCCGAGCAGCCGGCCGAGGTCGTCGTGCTCGCTCATCGCGGCGCACCGCCCAGGATCTTGTGCAGGGCGGCCAGGCCGCGGCTGGCGGCGGACTTCACGGAGCCCGCGCTGATGCCGAGCGCCTCGGCGATCTCCCGCTCGGACAGTCCCGACCAGTAGCGCAGGATCAGCACCTCTCGCTGGTGGCGCGGCAGGCCGTTGACCGCCCGCAGCGCGGCACGGTGCTCGTCGCGCAGCAGCACCTCGTGGTCGGCGGCGGCGGTGGCTTCGGGCTCGGCGACTTTGAGGTGCTTGCGGACGGTGTGCCGCCGGCGCAGCACTGAGCGGGACTGGTTGACGACCGACGTGCGCAGGTAGCCGAGCGCGGCATCGGGGTCGCGCAAGTGGGCGGAACGGCGATGCAAGGCGACGAACGCGTCCTGCACGACGTCCTCCGCGCTGGCGATGTCGTCGACCAGCAGTACGGCGAGACGGACGAGGTAGTGCCAGTGCGCGGCGTAGAGCTGACGGATGTCGATCGGCTGCGCGCGCATCCGTTCCCGCTCGTCGGGTTTCACCGCGGACAAGATTGCCACACGGGAAGGACGTGCAGTACCCGATCGAGGTTGTGTGCGGCGCGCCACCGTCTCGGCGGCGCGCGGCGCGCTAGGCGCCGGCCGAGCGCGTCGGCAGGGTGCGTTCGGTGCGGCGGCGCACCTGGACCCGGCCGTCGACCAGGCGCGTCTCCAGTGCCGCCTGCGGGCGGGTGGCGGGGCCGGAGCGCACCGAGCCGTCCTTGAGGTCGAACGCGCTCTGGTGCCACGGGCAGACGACGCAGCCGTTCTCGACAGCGCCCTCGTCCAGCGGCGCGCCGCGGTGCGTGCACCGGTCGGCGAGCGCGACGAGGTCGCCGTCGAGGCGGGTCACCAGCAGTGCCACGCCGCCGACGTCCATCCGGCCGAGCGAGCCCTCCGCCGGGACGTCGTCGAGCGCGCCGGCGTCGGTCCACTCGTCGGGCAACGACTCGAACACCGTCGTGTCGACGCCCACGCCCTGGGCGTAGGAGAGGTGACCGCCGAGCCAGCCCGGCCGCCGAGACCACCGCCGTCCCGGCGGCGCTCAGGCCGATGCCGACGCCGCGCCGGCCGCGCCCGCGGGCCAGCCAGCTGAGCCCGAACAGCGAGATCGCGCTGTAGTTGAGCAGCGCGTGGACGAGCCCGACGCGGCGTTCCGCACCGTCGGTGCTCAGCCAGTCGGAGCCGCCGCTGGCCGCGGCGGGAACTGCGGCGAGGACGCCGAGGCCGATGAGCCGGCGCGCCGCGTCGTCCTCACCGGCCGCGTCCAACGCGAGCGCCGAAGTCCAGGCGCCGATCGGGACCGCGATCACCGCGGGATGCGGCGGATGCCCGAACGGCACGCCGCTGAGCACGTCCTCGACCGGCCCGGGGCGTACCACCTTGCCGATCGCGGTGTTGAGCGCGGCGGCCAGACCGTCCAGGCCCTCGGCATGCTCGATACGGGTGACGATGGTCTCGGCAAGGCGGGACGTGCGCATCGCGGTCTCTCCCAGGTCGGCGCGGGCTGATGTGCAAGCGCCTACCCGGATCCGTCGTTCGTCCACCACGACGGGGTGGCATAGCGTCGCGTCATGCCACCGCGCGACCGGATCGAGCCAGCCCCAGGGCAGGAGTCCGTCTGGGACTACCCGCGCCCGCCCGCGCTCGTGGCCTCGCCCCGGCGTGTCGTGGTGTCGGCCGTCGACGCGCGGGGCACGGCGTCACCCGTCGCCGACACCGTCGCCGCCTACCGTGTGCTGGAAACCAGCCACCCGCCCACCTGGTACGTGCCGCGCAGCGACGTCACGCCCGGCGCCCTGACGCAGTCGCGCACGCGGTCCACGTGGTGCGAGTGGAAGGGTGCGGCAACCTACTGGGACGTGGCCGGTCTCGTCGCCGCGGCCTGGTCTTACGAGCGGCCCACCGGCGGCTTCGGCGAGATCGCCGGGTATCTGGCCTTCTCGCCGGCGCTGCTGCGCTGCGAGGTCGACGGCGAACTCGTGCGCCCGCAGCCGGGCGGCTTCTACGCGGGCTGGATCACCGACGACGTCGTCGGCCCGTTCAAGGGCGGCCCCGGCACCGTGGGCTGGTAGCGCGCCAGGACGCGACGGGCCGGAAAGACTGCCTAGCGCGGGCCGAACTGCCGGTCGCCGGCGTCGCCCAGACCCGGCACGATGTAGGCGTTCTCGTTGAGCCGTTCGTCGATGCTCGCCGTGAACAGCCCGATCACCAGGCCGGATTCCGCCAGCGCCGTCACGCCCTCCGGCGCGGTCAGCGCGCAGACGACGGTCAGGTCGTCGGCACCGCGCGCGACGAGCAGGCGCAGGCAGTGCAGCAGCGAGCCGCCCGTGGCGAGCATCGGATCGAGCACGATCACCGGGCGACCGGCCAGCGAGTCCGGGAGCGACGCCATGTAGGGGTGCGGTTCGTGGGTGCGCTCGTCGCGCGCCAGCCCGACGAAGCCCATCTGCGACTCGGGCAGCAGGTTGAACGCTGCCTCGGCCATCCCGAGACCTGCGCGCAGCACCGGCACCAGCAGCGGCGGGTTCGCGATCGCCGAGCCGACCGCGGGCGCCACGGGCGTGGTGATCGGCACGTCCGCGCGCGCGAGGTCACGGGTGGCCTCGTAGACGAGCAGCGTCGACAGCTCCCGCAACGCGGCGCGGAACTCGGAGTTCGTGCTCCGCTCGTCGCGCATCACGGTCAGCCGCGCCTGGACGATCGGATGGTCGACGACGGTCGTCCGCAGGGTGCTCACGGGCCCGACCCTAGCGGCGCGCAGGCGACGTCCCCTACTGCCCGACCCGCCCGTCGACGCACTCGCGCAGCAGGTCCGCGTGCCCGCAGTGCCGCGCGTACTCCTCGATCATGTGCACCAGGATGTCGCGCAGCTGGGCGGCGTCCGCGCCGGTCTGCGCGCCGTGCGTCGCGAGGTCCGACTGACCGGCCACCCAGTGCTGCGCGAACTCGATCTCGCCGCGCCAGGCCTCGAACGCCGCGCGCACCTCGTCCGGGTCCGCCCGCGCGCCGGTGAACTCGTAGTCGCGGTCCTCGGGGGTGCGGAACGGGCGCGTGCCGGGCTCACCGGCCAGCACGCTGCGGAACCAGTGCCATTCGACGCCGGCCATGTGCCGCACCAGGCCGAGCAGCGACATCGTCGAGGGCGGCACCGAGCGGCGCGCCAGCTGCTCCGCGTCGAGGTCCGCGCACTTGAGCTCGAGCGTCAGCCGGTAGCGGCGCAGGTACTCGAGCAGCGTGCTGCGCTCGTCGGTGGTGGCCACGGCACCGCTCTCCCGCGGGTCATCAGCCGTGTCCGCCCACATGTCCGGATGCACCGTCGCCTGCGTCCAGCGTTCGGGGGCGGCGTCATTGGCGACCGCCATGGCGTTCTCGAGATCACTCATGCCGTCATCTTCGTGCACCCCTGGCGCCGGGACCAGCGCGTTACCGGCCGCGCGCTCCTACGATGGGCGGGTGACGCTCATCGACAGCACGCCGGGTGCGCTCGCCGACGTGACGCGTGACGACGCCACGTTGCGCCGGTTCCTGCACGGGTTGCCGGGTGTCGACGAGGTCGGCGCCCAGGGCCGCGTCGCATCGCTGGCCACCCGCAGCATCAAGACGACCGCCAAGGCGTGGGCGGTGGACACCGCCATCTCGATGGTCGACCTCACCACGCTGGAAGGCGCGGACACCCCGGGCAAGGTGCGCTCGCTGTGCGCGAAGGCGGTGCGCCCCGATCCGGGCGATCCGTCGACGCCCCCGGTCGCCGCGGTGTGCGTGTACCCCGACCTGGTCGCGACCGCGGTCGAGGCGGTGCGCGGCTCGGCGGTGCAGGTCGCGTCGGTGGCGACGGCCTTCCCGTCCGGCCGGGCGTCGCTCGCGACCAAGCTGCACGACGTCCGCGACGCGGTGGCAGCCGGCGCCACCGAGATCGACATGGTCATCGACCGCGGGGCGTTCCTGGCCGGGCGGTACCTCGAGGTGTTCGACCAGATCGTCGCCACGAAGGCCGAGTGCGGCGACGCGCACCTCAAGGTGATCCTCGAGACCGGCGAGCTCGCGACGCTCGACAACGCCCGCCGCGCGTCCTGGCTGGCGCTGCTCGCCGGCGGCGACTTCATCAAGACGTCCACCGGCAAGGTGGCGCCGGCAGCAACGCCGCCGGTGGCGCTGGTGATGCTCGAGGCGGTGCGCGACTTCGCCGCCGCGACGGGCGACGTGCGCGGCGTCAAGCTCGCCGGCGGCATCCGCACGTCGAAGGAGGCCGTGCGTTTCCTGGTCGTGGTCAACGAGGTCGCCGGGCCGCAGTGGCTGACGCCGCAGCTGTTCCGCTTCGGCGCGTCGTCGCTGCTCAACGACCTCCTGCAGCAGCGGCACAAGATCGCCACCGGCAACTACGACGGTCCCGACTATGTGACGGTGGACTGATGGACAGCCCGTTCCAGTACGCCCCCGCCCCGGAATCGCGCGACATCGCGCGGCTCAAGCCCAGCTACCGGATCTTCGTCGACGGCCGGTTCCGCGACGGATCCGGTGAGGCGGTCAAGACGATCAACCCGGCCGACGAGGAGCCGCTGGCCGAGGTCGCGCAGGCGGGACAGGCCGACGTCGACGACGCGGTGGCCGCAGCGCGGCGCGCGTTCAACGGCCCGTGGGCGGCCATGAGCGGTGCCGAGCGCGGCAAGTACCTGTTCCGCATCGCCCGCGCGATCGCCGAGCGCGGGCGCGAGCTGGCGGTGCTCGAGTCGCTGGACAACGGCAAGCCGATCCGGGAGTCCCGCGACGTCGACGTGCCGACCACTGCGGCGCACTTCTTCTACTACGCGGGATGGGCGGACAAGCTCGGTCATGCGGGCTTCGGTCCCGACCCCCGGCCGCTCGGCGTCGCCGGGCAGATCATCCCGTGGAACTTCCCGCTGCTGATGGCCGCCTGGAAGATCGCGCCCGCACTGGCCACCGGCAACACGGTGGTGCTCAAGCCGGCCGAGACGACGCCGCTGACCGCGCTGGTGCTCGCCGAGATCATCGCCGAGGCGGATCTGCCGCCCGGCGTCGTCAACATCCTGGCCGGCGGCCCACAGATCGGCCAGGCGATCGTCGACAGCGACGTCGACAAGATCGCGTTCACCGGCTCCACCGACGTCGGCAAGATCATCCAACGCTCGGTGGCCGGGACGGCGAAGAAGCTCACGCTCGAGCTCGGCGGCAAGGCAGCGAACATCGTCTTCGACGACGCCCCGCTGGACCAGGCCGTCGAGGGCATCGTCAACGGCATCTTCTTCAATCAGGGCCAGGTGTGTTGCGCGGGGTCGCGGCTCATCGTGCAGGAGTCGATCGCCGACGAACTGGTCGCGGCGCTGCAGCGGCGCCTCGGCACGTTGCGCGTCGGCGACCCGCTGGACAAGAACACCGACGTCGGCGCGATCAACTCCGCCGAGCAACTGGCCCGCATCCGCGAGCTGACCGACTCCGGCGACGCCGAGGGCGCGACGAGGTGGTCGCCACCGTGCGAGCTGCCCGAGCGCGGCTACTGGTTCGCGCCGACGGTGTTCACCGGTGTCTCGCAGGCGCACCGCATCGCCCGCGAGGAGATCTTCGGCCCGGTGCTGTCTGTGTTGACGTTCCGCACTCCCGACGAGGCCGTCGCGAAGGCCAACAACACGCCGTACGGCCTGTCGGCGGGCGTCTGGACGGAGAAGGGTTCGCGCATCCTGGCGATGTCGTCGCGACTGCGCGCCGGCGTGGTGTGGGCGAACACGTTCAACCGCTTCGACCCGACGGCGCCGTTCGGCGGCTACCAGGAGTCGGGATTCGGCCGCGAGGGCGGCCGGCACGGGCTGGCGGGTTACCTCGATGCCTGAGCAACGCGTTGCCCGTGCGCAAGACGTACAAGCTGTTCATCGGCGGCGCTTTCCCGCGCTCGGAGTCCGGGCGCGTCTACCCGGTCACCGGCGCCGACGGCACTCTGCTGGCGCACGCCGCCCAGGCGTCGCGCAAGGACCTGCGCGACGCGGTGCTCGCGGCACGGGCCGGCGTCGCAAAGTGGTCGGCGGCGACCGCGTACAACCGCGGGCAGGTGCTGTACCGAGTGGCGGAGATGCTCGAGGGCAGGCGCGCGCAGTTCGCCGACGAGGTCGCCGCGGCCGAGGGCGTCGCGCCCGCACGCGCCGTGGCGTCGGTCGACCGCGCGATCGATCGCTGGGTGCACTACGCCGGCTGGGCGGACAAGTATGCGCAGGTCGTCGGCTCGACCAATCCGGTGGCCGGGCCGTACTTCACGTTCTCGCTGCCCGAACCGACCGGCGTCGTGGGCGTGCTGGCGCCCCAGGACTCGTCGCTGCTCGGCCTGGTGTCGGTGCTGGCGCCCGTGCTGGCCACCGGGAACTCCGCCGTCGTCATCGCGTCGCAGCAACGCCCGTTGCCCGCCGCGTCGTTCGCCGAGGTGCTGGCGACATCCGACCTGCCGGCCGGCGCGGTCAACCTGCTGACCGGGATGACCGCCGAGCTCGCGCCCTGGCTCGCCGGCCACCGCGACGTGAACGCGATCGACCTCACCGGGTGCGCGCGACGATCTCGCCACCCGAACCGCGTTGCAGGTCGCGGCGGCGGACAACGTCAAGCGCGTCTTCGTCCCACGTCACGGCAGCGACTGGGCCGCGGATCCAGGACTGGCGCGACTGAACGCGTTCGTCGAGACAAAAACCGTTTGGCACCCGATCGGCGTCTGAAGCGCGGCGCCGGCTTTCACGTGGCGTCGTCCCACACGTAGCCGAGCGGCGACGGAACCGGGTCACCCAGCTGTGGCGGAGTCCGGCGCGCCGGGTGCCAGTACATGTACTGCGGCACCCGCGACGGAGAGCCGGGCCACGCGATGCGGTGCCACCCCCACCAGTTCGGCCCCTCGCCCATGTACCGCGGCCGGTCCAGCGGCAGGTGAGCGGGAAACCGCCGACCGCCCCCATCGCGCAGTTCCTCGCGCTGCTCGTCCACCGGCAGCGGGCGATCCATCACGGTGCGGACGACGAGTTCGTACCCGACCGCGCCCAGCAGAGCACTCATGGTGGTCACCCGCGGCACCGTGCGGCCGGCCTCGATGCGGTCGACGGTCGAGTGCGGCACAGCAGCGAGGTCGGCGAGCTCGCGCTGGCTGACGCGGCGGATGGTCCGCGCCGCCCGCAACATCGCCCCGCAGTTCATCGTCCGATCCTGCGCTGCAAGATCCGTACAGGTGGCCGCAGCGCACGCCCTGTGGACGGGAGCGCGGCTTATCCACACCCCCGCTGCTGGTCGAGCCGTTCCCTCGGCGCGGCCCCATTACAGCTCTGCCGACGAGTGGAGGATTGCCCGCGAATACGCAGGCGGGCTTCGCTGCCCGCACCTGTGCAGGCAATCCACAAGGCGTGGGGATGACCCACGTGCCACCTGGGCGGGTGCGGCCGCCCGCGTTGATGACAGCACGGTCGCGGCATAGCGGCGCATGTCAGCCCGGGGGCGCGTGTCAGCCAGCGGCGCGTGTCAGCCGGCGGCAGACGCGCACGCGAGCAGACCGTGCAGGCCGCACGCAAGGCCCTGGAGTCAGCCGGCGACGCGCAGGGCGGCGAGCAGTTTCGCGCCGTCGGGCACGCCGAGGCCGGTGCAGGCGTCCCAGCCCGGATCGGCCGAGTAGGCGCCGTTGCTGCCCGAGGTGATGTCGCGCAGCCCGGGCGGTGAGGCGGTGGCCGTGGCGCCCGCGTAGAGCTTCGTCTGCAGCAGGCCCAGCGGCGCGCCGAGCTCTGCGGCGAGCCGCGCAGATCAGCCCGGCCCACAGCGGAGCGACGGCGCTGGTGCCGCCGATCACGGTGTCGGTGCCGTCCACGCGCACCCGGTAGCCGGATCTCCGGGTCGGCGTCGCCCGCGACGTCCGGAACGCCGCGACCGGGCTTGCCGCCGGCGCCGGAGCGCTTCGGCAGCCCCGCCTTGGCCTGGTAGTCGGGCAACGGGAACGCGTCGCTGATGCCGCCCGCCGGTGGCGCCGCCCTGGCCGCCGTCGTTCCACACCGACTCCGCAGGTGACCGTGTCGCCCGTGCCGAGGGTGATGCGCGTGCCGCCGCAGCCGAGCACGTGCGGGCTGGACGCCGGGAAGTCGGCGTGCGGGGTGCCGCCCGACTGGTTGTCGCCGCTGCCGTTGTCACCTGCCGCGGCGGTGACCGTGACGCCGAGCAGCGCGGCGTCGGCGAAGGCGCTGTCCATGGCGGTGCGGGCCGAGGCGCTCCACTGGTCCTCGCTCTGCCCCCAGCTGATGCTCATCGCCGTCGGCGCGGGCGTCGCGTGCGCGGCCTGGGTGACGGCGTCGAGGAAACCCGCGTCGGTGTTCGGCGCGAAGTACACGAACTGCGCGGCGCCCGGGGCGATCGCACCGGCGACCTCGATGTCGAGCAACACCTCGCCGTCGGCACCCTGCGGGTCCTGCCCGGGCTGGTTCGGCCGCGCCGTCGACGCCGACAGCGGTGACCGTCGGCGCGGTCAGCCCCAGGCCGCTGAAGTAGGCGTCGAGATCGTCCTGGCCGAAGCCGCCACCGAGCTCGATGATGGCGATCGTCTGCCCCGCGCCGTCGGAGTCGGGCAGGTCATAGGCCGTGGCGAGCTGCAGCGGCGTGTACCCGGCATGCTCTGCGGCCGCCGCCACGACGTGCCGGGTGCGCGCCTGCGGCCGGTCGTCGAGGCCCGAGCACGCCGAGGAGCGCGCCGTCGAGGTCGCGCCGGCAGGGCGAGCTCTCCGTCGGGTTGGTGCGCGGCACCGCCGTCGGCAAGGCGCACCGAGCGCAGATCGGTGCCGAACAGCTCGTTGACCGCCTGCGCCGTCCCGCGCACCCGCACCAGGCGCGTGGCTGGGTCGGCGGCGACGATGTCGACACCCGCCGCCTGCAGCGCGGTGCGCACCGCAGCGAGATCGTCCGGGTCGCGCGCCGTAGCGCTGCGCGAGCTCGTCGCGCGAGAGCGCGTCGCCGGCGAACGCCGCGGAGTCAGGTTCGGCGCGGCGGCGCAGCACGAGCGTCGCCTCGACCTGCGTCGAGGCGTCGAGCGGCCCGACGACCTCGGCGTCGGCCCACAGGCTGCGCAGGTTGCCGGTGAACGGCACGCGGTTGCTCGATCATGACCTCATCATCACCCCTGGCGCCGCACGATGGGGCGCACCTCGGCGCCGGGCAGGTAGGTTCGCGGCTATGACGAGTTCCGCCGCCGCGATCATCCCGATCACCCTGACCGTCAACGGCCGCACCGGGCTGACCCTGTGGGCGCCGCCGTGGGAGGACGAGGACGGCGACGAGTGGCACGGCTTCCTGGGCGACGGCGCGAAGATCCTGCTCTACCCGAACGCCGACGAGCTCGCCGCGTTCATCGCCTCGGGCGAGGAGAACGACCTGTCCGACCACCCCGGCTGGGGTCAGGTGCTCAAGTCGACGCCGGCCGACCTGCGGCCCGGCGCCGAGGACCACTACGACCTCGACGCGGTCTACGAGTGGGCCGGCGACGAGCCGGACCCGGTGCACGTCTCGTCGCTGGCGAACGTCGTCGACATGGTCGCCAAGATCGCCGACTGCTGCGACGACGGCGCGCTGCGCCGCCTGGTCGAGGACACCCCCGAGTACGCCGAGCTGACCGACGAGGAGGTCAGCTACCAGGGCAAGGACGGCAAGAAGCGCTGGAACGAACTCGGCGACACGATCGCGGACTCGTGGGAGCGCGCGATCAACCGCGTCGACTCGCTGGCTGAACTGGCAGGGCGAGTTCGACGAGGAGGACGCCGAGGAGCTCGAGGAAGAGGCGTTGTGGGACGCGCGTCGGCGCGCAGCCGATCGAGTTCGTCATCAGTGACACGACCTATTACACGGTGCGCGGCGAGGTACTCGTCGACGCCACCACCGAGACACCGAGGTCGCGTTCATCGGCAACGACGACGGCGTCGTGGTGTTCACCGAGATCGCCGACCTCGCCGAGTACTGCCGCACCGCCAAGGGCCACCGGCTGATGAAGCTCGAGTGGTGGCACGAACTCGCCGACGTCACCGACGACGCAGGAGTTCACGCCGGCCGACGACGCGCGCTTCGACCTGCGCAAGCCGACGCCGGACGCCATCGAGCTGGCGCGCGAGCTCGGCGAGTTCTGCGGTCTGCACGACGACGTCGAGGTGCTCGACGGGCCGCGCGTGGACCGTGACGACTGGCGCGCGCTGATCGAGGAGATCGAGTCCTGCTTCGACGAGGCCGACTGATCCGCCGCCCGCCGGCATCGCCACCGTGGCCGCGCTGCTCGCCGTGGCGGCGACTGCGGCATGCACTGCGGGGGGAAGTACCGCCGGCACGTCACCGCCGTCGCGCTCGTCGGCGGACGTGACGCGCTCGTCGTCCGCTGCGCCCGTCGTCCAGTTCGTCGGCGCAGGTCCGTCATCACGGAACTCGCCCGCCTCGGCGGCCCGGCGCGTGTTCGCCGCGATGAGCGAGCGCCAGCGGATCGGGCAGCTGCTGATGGTGGACACGCCCGTCGACGTCGATCGGCAGACGCGACCCGCACCGCGATCGACCGCGGACCACGTCGGCGCGGTGATCCTCGACGGCACCAGCCACGCAGGGTCGTGCGGCGACGCGCTCGCTGACCGACCGGTTGCAGGCGCTCGCGCCGCGCGGCATCGGGCTGTTCGTCGCCACCGACCAGGAAGGCGGGCTCGTGCAGCGCCTGCAGGGCAACGGTTTCAGCACCGGTGCCGAGCGCCGTCGAGCAGGGCTCGCTGCCCGCCGCGGCCCTGCAGTCCGACGCGCAGCGGCTGGGGCGACGAGCTGCGCCGTGCCGGCGTGAACGTCGACCTCGCGCCGGTGCTCGACACGGTGCCGCCCGGCTCGGCCGCCAACCCGCCGATCGGCGACCTCGACCGCGAGTACGGGCGGCATCCCGGCGCGGTGACGCGCACGGGCGTCGCCGTGCTGCGCGGGCTCGCCGCGGCGCACGTCGACGCCACGGCGAAGCACTTCCCGGGCCTCGGCCGGGTCACCGGGAACACGGACACGACCGCGGGCGTCACCGATGCCGTGACCACGCGCGACGACGCCTACCTGGCCCCGTTCCGCGCAGCGGTGCACGGCCGGTGTGCCCTTCGTGATGATGTCGACGGCGGTCTACTCGAAGATCGACCCCGGCACGCCGGCCGCGTTCTCGCACGCGATCGTCACCGGCATGCTCCGCGAGCAGTTGGGCTTCCGCGGCGTCGTGATCAGCGACGACGTCGGCGCTGCCAAGCAGGTCGCGACCTACCCGGTCGGCGAACGCGCGGTGCGTTTCGTCGCGGCCGGCGGCGACATGGTGCTGACCGTCGACGCCACGCAGGCGGGTGCGATGTGCGACGCGCTGTACGCCCGCGCGGCGTCCGACCCGGCGTTCCGCAGCACTGGTCGATGCCGCGGTCCTGCGCGTGCTCGCCGCCAAGCAGGCGCGCGGCCTGCTGCGCTGACTCAGGCCATCAGCGCCGCGTAACCCGGCTTGATCACGTCGTTGATGATCGCGAGACGGTCGTCGAAGCCGATGAACGCGCTCTTCATCGCGTTCAACGTGAACCACTGCAGGTCCGCCCACGTGTAGCCGAACGCCTCGGCCAGCAGCGCCATCTCGCGCGTCATCGAGGTGCCGCTCATCAGCCGGTTGTCGGTGTTGACGGTGACCCGGAAGTGCAGCCGGCGCAGCAGCCCGATCGGGTGCTCGGCGATCGACGCCGCGGCGCCGGTCTGCACGTTCGACGACGGGCACATCTCCAGCGGGATGCGCCTGTCGCGCACGTACTGCGCGAGCCGGCCGAGGCGCGCGCCGTCGCGGGTATGCCCGGTGTCGTCGGGCACGATGTCGTCGACGATGCGCACACCGTGGCCCAGCCGGTCGGTGCCGCACCACTGGATCGCCTCCCAGATCGACGGCAGCCCGAACGCCTCGCCGGCGTGGATCGTGAAGTGGAAGTTCTCCCGGCGCAGGTATTCGAAGGCGTCCAGGTGGCGCGACGGCGGGAAGCCGGCCTCGGCGCCGGCGATGTCGAAGCCGACGACACCGGCGTCGCGGTAGCGCACGGCCAGCTGCGGCGATCTCGCTGGAGCGCGCCGCGTGACGCATGGCGGTGGCGATCGCACCGACCCGGATGTGCTGCCCGGCGGCGACCGCGTTCGCGGTGCCCGCGGCGAAGCCGTCGAGCACGGCTTCGACCACCTGCTCGAGCGTCAGGCCGCCCTCGACGTGCTGTTCGGGCGCCCACCGGACCTCCGCGTACACCACGCCGTCGGCCGCCAGGTCCTCGACGCACTCGCGCGCGATCCGGGTGATGCCCTCGACGTCCTGCATGATCGCCACGGTGTGCGCGAACGTCTCCAGATAGCGCTCCAGCGAACCGGAGTCGGCGGATTCGCGGAACCAGCGGGCGAGCTCGTCGACGTCGTCGCTGGGCAGCGCGTCGTAGCCGATGCGTCGCGCCTCGTCGATGATCGTCGCCGGCCGCACGCCGCCGTCGAGGTGATCGTGCAGCAGGACCTTCGGGGCGGTCCGGATCGTGTCGAAGGTCAGCGGCGTGGGCATGGCCCCCACGCTATCCACCGCACGACCGTCGACGCGGATCACGGGACCAGCGGGCGCACCTCGACGCGCGGACCGTTCGGCGAACGCGGCGAGCGGCAGCGCCGTCGTCGAGCGAACGCAGGACGACATGCGTGACGCCGAGGTCGGCGAGGGCGCGGACGCGCTCGGCGGTGCGCTCGACGGACTCGCCGGCCGGCACGCCGCGGAAGACGACGACGTGGCCGCTGCCGTGCCGGCCGGTGGCCGCACGGGCAGCGAGGTAGCCGGCAGCGCGGCCCGTACGGCGTCGTCGTCGACCTGTTCGTCGAGGATGACGCCGTCGGCCGAGCTCGCGCCCGACCGCGATCGTCTTCGGGCCGCGGCCGCCGACCACAGCGGCGGCGGCGGGTCCGGCGGCCAGTCGAGCGTGACGTCGGTGAGCTGCACGTAGCGCCCCTCGGTGGTCACGCGTGTCGCCGTGCAGCAGGGCGTGCAGCGCCGCGGTGTACTCGCGCAGCAGCGTCATCGGCGACTCGGCGCGCGCGCCGACCTGGCCCATCCAGTCGAGCACGCCGTGCCCGATGCCGGGGACGAACCGGCCGGGGAACATCCGCTCCACGCTCGCGAGCTCCATCGCGGTCAGCGCGACGTTGCGCAACGGCACCGGCAGCAGCCCGATGCCGAGCGTGAGCCGATCGGTCCAGGCGAGCGCGGCCGCGGCAGTGGCGATGCCGCTCTCCTGCGAAGCAGTCCTCCCACACCCACAGCTGGTCGAGGCCCGCCGCGTCGGCGGCCTGCGCGACGTCGCGCAGCTGCTCCGGCGGCTGGTACGGCGGGAAGATCGCGCCGATCGTCGTCATGACCCCGATCCTCTGCAGCCGTGCCGACGTCGAGGCGATCCGGTCGATGATCAGCGGCGCCGGCTCGTAGCCGCGCCGCGGCGGTGATGTCGTAGCCGCCGTCGAGCGCCGCGAGCGCGCGGTCGAAGCGCGCGCGCGTCGTCGGTGTGCAGGTCGAGCAGCGGCTGCCCCGGCGCGCACCCGGTCGCCCGGCTTGGCGTGCAGCACCACGCCGGCGCCGGCCGACACCGCGTCCTCCTTGCGGGCCCGGCCGGCGCCGAGCCGCCAGGCCGCGACACCGACGGCCAGCGCGTCCAGGCGGGTCAGCGTGCCGGCTGCCGGCGCGGTGCACCGTGTGCGTCTCGCGCGCCGTCGGCAGCGGCGCCGCCGGGTCGCCGCCCTGCGCGGCGATCATCGCCCGCCACACGTCCATCGCGCGGCCGTCGCGCAGCGCGTCGGCGGGGTCGACGTCGGTCGAGCCCGGCGCCGGCCAGCATCTCGCGGGCCAGCGCGAGGGTCAGCGTCGACGACGTCGGCCGGGCCGCCGCCGGCGAGCACCTCGAGCGACTTCGCGCACCTCCAGCGCGTTGCCCGCGGTCAGCCCGAGCGGCGTGGACATGTCGGTGAGCAGCGCGACCGTGCGCGTGCCGTGCGCGGTGCCCAGCGCGACCATCGTGCGCGGCGAGTTCGCGGGCGTCGTCGACCGACTTCATGAACGCGCCGGTGCCGACCTTGACGTCGAGCACGAGCGACGACGATCCCTCGGCGATCTTCTTGCTCATGATCGACGACGCGATCAGCGGGATCGACTCGACGGTGCCGGTGACGTCGCGCAGCGCGTAGAGCTTGCGGTCGGCCGGCGCGAGCTCGGCGCCGGCCGCGCACACGACCGCGCCGACGGAGTCGAGCTGCGCGCGAAACTGCGGCGTTGGTCAGCTGCGCGCGCCAGCCGGGGATCGACTCGAGCTTGTCGAGCGTGCCGCCGGTGTGCCCGAGCCCGCGCCCGGACAGCTGCGGCACGGCCGCGCCGCACGCCGCGACCAGCGGCGCCAGCGGCAGCGTGATCTTGTCCCCGACCCCGCCGGTGGAGTGCTTGTCGGTCGGTCGGGTCGGGCGACGCCGGACAGGTCCAGCCGCTCGCCCGACGCGATCATCGCCGCCGTCCACCGGGCGATCTCGGCGCGCGCGTCATGCCGTCGAGCAGGATCGCCATCGCCAGCGCCGACATCTGCTCGTCGGCGACCGCGCCGCGGGTGTACGCGTCGATCACCCAGTCGATCTGCGCGTCGGCGAGCGCGCCGCCGTCGCGCTTGGTGCGGATGACGTCGACGGCGTCGAAGGACTCGCGCGTGCCAGGCGTCAGGCGAGGTCCGCCGGCCCGAACGCCAGCGGCAGCACGTCGGCCATCGTCCGGACGCCCTCGGCGGTGTCGACGCAGCAGGTCCGGGCCGCCGTGCTCCCAGAGCAGTTGCCGGCACCGCCCGCACGGCATCAGCACCGCACCGTGCGCGTCGACGCAGGCGAACGCGACGAGCTGACCGCCGCCGCTGGCGTGCAACGCCGACACCAGCCCGCACTCGGCGCACAGCCCCACGCCGTACGAGGCGTTCTCGACGTTGCAGCCGACGACGATGCGGCCGTCGTCGACCAGCGCCGCCGCGCCGACCGGGAACTGCGAGTACGGCGCGTACGCGTGCCCCATCGCCTCCACGGCGTGCCGGCGCAGCACGCGGCCAGTCGATGCTCGCTCATCCGGTGTACGGCTCGCCGTCGGCGGCCGGGCGCGACCACGCGGCCGACGATGCCGGCGACCGCCAGCAGCGTGGCCAGGTAGGGCAACGCCAGCCAGAAGTCGGACGGGATGTTCACCGGCGTCGAGCCGGACAGCAGCGGCTGCAGCTCCGACGCGCAGCCCGAACAGCAGCGCCGCACCGAGCGCGCCCGTCGGGCTCCACCGGCCGAAGATCAACGCGGCCAGCGCGATGTAGCCCTTGCCCGACGTCATGCCGATCGGGTTCTTCTGGAACGCCGTCGCCGTGCCGATGGTCAGGAACGACCCGCCCAGGCCGGCGATCATGCCGCCGAGGATGACGTTGCGGTAGCGCGTCCAGCGCACCTTGATGCCGACCGTGTCGGCCGCCGCGCTCGGGTGCTCGCCGACGGCGCGGGTGCGCAGCCCCCACCGGGTGCGGAACAGCGCGACGTTGATCACGATGCAGCAGCACGTACATCGCGTAGACGATCCAGTTCGCGTCGAACAGCGCCGTGCCGAGGATCGGGATGTCGCCGAGCAGCGGGATCTTGTGCTGCGCGCAGGCCGAGGCCGGCGTTGTACGTCTCGGCTGTTGTTCTGCATCAGCGCGTCGTAGAGGTAGCCGGTCAGGCCGAGGGCGAGCAGGTTCAGCACGACGCCGAGCACGACCTGGTTCACTAGGAACGTGATCGCGAAGACGGCGAGCAGCGCGCCGAACAGGCCGCCGGCGATCAGCGCGGCGACGATGCCGACGCCGAGGTTGTTCGCGACGCTGGACACCGAGCGCCCCGGCGAACGCGCCGACGAGCATCTGGCCCTCGATGGCGATGTTGATCACGCCGGTGCGCTCGCACATGCACGCCGGCCATCGAGCCCAGGATGAGCGGGACGGCCAGGAAGATCGACTGCTGCAGCAGGCCGACGACGTCGATCGGGTTGCTCTGCGTTGCCGGTGGCCGCCCAGCACAGGAACGCCGACGAAGAACAGCAGCGCGACCAGCGCCGAGACCCACTTCATCGACCGCGACCGGAACGCCGCGCGTCGCGTGCCACAGCGCCGAGCACGCAGATCAGCGCGCCGCACACGATCGCCGCGTCGCCGCCGGGGAAACGCAGGATGGGGATGTGCACCTTCTCGCTGAACTGCGACAGCCCGAACGCGGCGTCGCCGGACTTCGCGCCGAAGCCGAGCCCGAGGATGGTCAGCACGCCGAGCACGATCCACGCCAGCCCGACGCGGATGCGTCGGCGGCTCGGCGCGCGGGTCACCACGGCGTGGCTGACGACCAGTTCGTCGTCCTGGGCCGGCTGCTCGCTGATCACGGTCATCCGTTCCATCCCTTCGCCAGCTGGCCGCCGCCGCCGCGGGTGGCCCGCAGCCGGAACAGGATCCGCACCAGCTGCGGCGCGGCGATGAACAGCACGATGACGGCCTCCATGATCTGCGGCAGCTCGTTCGGCGTGCGTCGTCGTCCCGACCAGTTGCTGGCCGCCGGCCTCCAGCGCGCCGAACAGCAGGGCGGCCAGCACCGTGCCGCCGGGCGTGGCCAGGCCGAGCAGCGCCACGGTGATCGCGTCGAAGCCGTAGTTGTTGTCGACCGCCGGCGGTGACCTGCGTGCCGACGCCCATGACTTGCGTCGCGCCGGCCAGGCCCATCAGCAGCCCGGCGATCAGCATGACGGCGATGTAGTTCCGCGCGACGCTCATGCCGGCGCGTGCGGGCGGCGAACTGGTTGGCGCCGACGGCGCGCAACCGGAAGCCGAGCGTCGAGCGGGCTCAGCAGCCACCAGCAGGCGACGGCCGCCGCGAACGCGATGCAGCAGCCCGACGTTGACCCGCAGGTGGTCGCCGAACAGGTGCGGCAGCAGCGCGTTGGAGTCGACCGGGCCGGGAGATGGCGTCGTTCTGGTGCGGCAGCTGGTAGCCGGGCAGCGTCAGGACGTAGGTCAGCAGGTAGACGGCGATGTAGTTGAGCATGATCGTCGCGATGACCTCGTGCGCGCCGGTCAGCGCCTTCAGCACGCCGGCGATGCCGCCCCAGATCGCGCCGCCCAGCGCGGCCGCGAGCAGGCAGACCACGACGTGCAGGCCCGCGGGCAGGTGCCAGGCGAAGCCGACGTAGCCGGCGCATCCGGCGCCGGCCAGGATCTGGCCCTGGCCGCCGATGTTGAACAGGCCGGCGCGGAACGCGACGCTGACCGACAGCCCGCCGAGGATCAGCGGCGTCGCGCGGGTGAGGGTCTCGGACAGCGGGCCGAAGACCGGCACGCCGCCGTTGGAGTACAGCGAGTTCGGTGTTGAAGATCGAGCCCTGGAACATCGCGCTGTACGCGGCCGAGATCGCCTTCCAGCCGCGGCTGAACGTGTCCGACGGCTGCTGGAAGAAGTACCCCATCGCCGTGCGCGTGCCCGGGTCGGCGGCGACGATCAGCACCGCGCCGACGACCAGCGCGCACAGGAACGCCAGTAGTACCAGCACCGGCGTGCTGCCGTCGAGGTACGGCGTCGAGCAGCCGGCGGCCCGGCCCGCGGCGGCGCGGCGTCTCGCTGGCCGGCGTCCGCCGGCGGCGCGTCGTGCCACGGCGTCGTCGGCTGTGCGTCGTCACCAGGCCTCCGGCTCTGCGGGCTGCCGGACGCGGCTTCGGACAGCGGCCGGGCCTGTGCCTGCGCCTCGTCGGGGCTCGCGCCGGCCATCAGCAGGCCGACGCACCTCGGCGCTCGTCCCGGCCGGCACCTCGCCGGCGATCGCGCCCGCGGTACATGACCGCGATGCGGTCGCCGAGGCCGAGCACCTCGTCGAGCTCGGTCGACACCAGCACGACGGCGGCGCCGTTGTCGCGCTCGGCGACGATGCGCCGGTGCACGAACTCCATCGAGCCGACGTCCAGGCCGCGGGTCGGCTGGGCCGACGATCAGCAGCTTGAGCGGTCGCGACAGCTCGCGCGCCAGCACGACCTTCTGCTGGTTGCCGCCGGACAGCGTGTTCGCCGGTCGCTGCCGGCGTCGGCGGCCGGACGTCGAACTCGGTGACCCGCTCGGCGGCGTTCGCCCTGATCTTGCGCAGGTCGAGGCTGCCGCGCGCGGCGTACGGCGGCTTGTCGTGCAGGTCCAGCACCATGTTCTCGGCGACCGTGAACGAGCTGACCAGCCCGTCGTGCAGCCGGTCCTCGGGCACGTAGCCGACGCCGAGGTCGAGGATCTCGTCGGTGCTGCGGCCGGCTGACGTCCTGGCCGTCGATCGTGATGCGGCCGCGCAGCGTGCGGCTGCAGGCCGACCAGCGCCTCGACGATCTCGGTCTGCCCGTTGCCCTGCACGCCGGCGATGCGCGTAGATCTCGCCGCCGCGGACCTGGAAGGACACGTCGTCGACGCAGCACGATGCCCTGCGCGTCGGCGACCGTGAGGCCCGTCGACGTCGAGCACGACGTCGCGCTCGGCTGCGGCCGGCTGCTTGTCGACCACCAGCTGCACCTGCCGGCCGACCATCAGCGCGGCGAGCTCGTTCGAGCTCGGCGGTGGGTTCGGCCGCTGCCGACCACCTTGCCGCGGCGGATGACCGTGATGCGGTCGGCGATGGCGCGGACCTCGTGCAGCTTGTGGCTGATGAACACGATCGAGGTGCCGCGCGTCGCGCAGCGCGCGCATGACGGTGATCAGTTCCTCGGTCTCCTGCGGCGTCAGCACGGCGGTCGGCTCGTCGAGGACGAGCAGCTCGGCGTCGCGGCTGAGCGCCTTGAGGATCTCGACGCGCTGCTGCACGCCGACGGGCAGGTCCGCGACCAGCGCGTCCGGGTCGGCACCTGCAGGCCGGTAGCGCTCGGAGATCTCCGTGACCCGCCGCCGCGCCTTGCGCCTGCTCATCAGGCCGAGCGGCGCGACGTCCTCGTGCCCGAGCACGACGTTCTCGGTCACCGAGAACACCGGGATGAGCATGAAGTGCTGATGCACCATGCCGATGCCCGGCGCGCATGGCGTCGCCCGGGCTGCGGAACGATGACCGGCTTGTCGTCGACCAGGATCTCGCCCTCGTCGGGCTGGTGCAGCCCGTAGAGGACGTTCATCAACGTGCTCTTGCCGGCGCCGTTCTCGCCGAGCAGGGCGTGGATCTCGCCCGGCTCGACGACGAGGTCGATCGAGTCGTTGGCGACGAGCGAGCCGAACCGTTTCGTGATCCCGCGCAGCTCAAGCTTCAACGCCTGCTCCCTCGCAGCACCGCGGCGGCGGCGATCCTGCCTCGCGAATACGCCGGCGCTGCACCGGCCGCGCGGGCCGGTGCAGCGCCGCAGGGCTCGTCGAACCTACCTGCAGTCCGGTCAGCTCTTCGGCTGGCTCGGCGAGGTGATCTTGATCTTGCCGGACTCGATGTCCGCCTTGACCTGGTTGACCTTGCTGGTCAGCGACGGACGGCACCTTCGAGGCGAAGTCGTGGTACGGCGCGAGGCCGGTGCCGCCGTTGGCCAGCGTGCCGATGTAGGACCCCGTCGGGTAGGTGCCGCGGACGCCTTGCGTCAGGTACGTCTGCACCGCCTGCGACAGGCCCTTCGTCACGCTGGTGATGAAGTACTTGCAGTACTGCTGGGCCGACTGCGCAGCCGTCGGTGTCCACCCAGATCGACGTTGGCCTTGCCGCCGGACTTCGCCGCCGCTGCACCCGGCGCCCAGGCCCGAACCGCCGGCCACCGGGAAGATGATGTCGGCACCCTGGTTGATGAAGGTCTGGCTGATCGACTGGCCGCCGTTCGGGTCACCGAACGGGTTGTTGCCGGGGACGAACGTGCCGCCCTTCTGGTTCTTCTCGTTCCAGCCGAGCACCTGGACGTGCTTGCTGTTCTGCTGGTTGTAGTACTGCACGCCTTCCCAGTAGCCGTCCATGTAGATGGTCACCGGGCCGATGTCCGCGCCGCCGAACGTGGCGACCTTGCCGGTCTTGGTCATGCCGGCCGCGAGGTAGCCGCCCAGGAACGCGCCCTGCGCGGTGTTGAACTGCATGCCGTACATGTTCGGCGCCTCGGAGGGGTTGTCGACCTCCGCGAAGTGCACCTTCGGGTTGGCCACCGCGGCCTTCTTGACGTTGGTCGCCATCAGGCCGCCGACCGCGATGATCGGGTCGCACTTCTTGCTGACCTCGGTGTTGAGGTTCGGCGTGTAGTCGTTGCCCGAGTTGGACGGCACGTAGCTGATCTTCAGGTTCGGGTTGGCCTTGTTCGCCGCGGTCATGCCGGCGTAGGACGTCTCGTTGAACGAGTGGTCGTCGATGCCGCCGGTGTCGAGCACCATGCAGGCGTTCAGCGCCGCGCCCGCGGCGGACTGCGAGCTGGAGCTGGAGCCTGCCGGTCGCTCGCGGCGGCTGCTGTCGGTCTTCTTGGAGCCGTTGGACTTGCTGCCGCAGCCGGAGAGAACCAGCGCGATCGCTGCGACTCCGGCGACCGCCGCGCTCGCACGCAGACCATGCACGATAGGTCATCCTTTCGAATGCGGCCGAGGGCCGCCCGAGTGTATGGCGCCACGTTAGCCAGCGAGCGACTTCTGACAAGCCCCAGGTGGCGGGCCGCGCGGGTCGCAACCAGATCGTTGCCCCGTCCGCGCGCCTCGCCCGCGTGCGCGCGTCAGCCGGCGATGCCGAGCACGAACGGGTGGACACTGCTCGGCGCCGGCCACGGCGCAGCAGCCGCGGCGACGACGGTCAGCGTCCAGCCGGTGTCCGTGACGTCGTCGACGAGCAGCACGCTGCGCCCGGCCACCTGCGCGGCGACGTCGTCGGGCAGCCGGTACGCGGGCCAGACGTCGCGCAGCCGGAAGGCGCTGTTGGTCCGCCCGCGGCCGGACGGGCCGCGGTGCTCGAGCGCGCCGACGTGCGCCAGCCTGCCGAGCTCGCCCAGCCGGGCGGCGGTGTCGGCGACGAGCTGCGGGTGCCGGTGCGAGCCGACGTGCACGACGACCTCGGGACGCCGCTCCCAGTCCCACGCCGCCAGCACCTGGACGGCGGCGCGCAGCAGCACGTCCGGCAGCGGGGCGTCCGCGGCCTGCTCGCCGGCCGCGGCGCGCACCGACTGGCCGAGCGCCAGATCGGTGAACCGGGCGATGGCCCGCCCGGTGCGCGGCTGGTGCGCGGCGTCGATGCGGCCCCGGACGTCGACGCCGAGGTTGGGCATCGCGGACGGCCACATGCGTCGCGGCTCGAACGGCACGCCGGGCCGGTGCAGGGTGCGGTCCGCATCGGCGACCTGCGCCTGCGCGACGTCCGTGCCGAGGTCGAGACCGCCGCAGTTGTCGCACCGCCCGCAGTCCGGTTCGTCGGCGACGTGCGGGTCGTCGAGCTGTTCGCGCAGGAACCGCAACCGGCACCGGTCGGTGGCCAGGTAGTCCACGCATCGCCTGCTGTTCGTCAGCGCGTACCTGCGCCACGCGCTCGTAGCGTGCCGCGTCGTAGTGCCACGGCCGGCCGGTGGCGACCCATCCGCGCCCGACCCGGTGCACCGCGCCGTCGACGTCGAGCACCTTGAGCATCGCCTCGAGCCGGGAGCGCGACAGCTCCACGCGCGTCTCCAGGGTGGCCGTGCTGGTGGGGCCGTCCTGCTCGGCGAGCGCCGCCAGCGCCGCGCGCACCTGAGTTTCGCCGGGGAAGCCCACCGACCCGAAATAGTCCCAGATGGCGCGGTCCTCGGTGCCGGGCAGCACGACCACCTCGGCGTCCGCGACGCCGCGGCCGGCGCGCCCGACCTGTTGGTAGTAGGCGATCGGCGATGCCGGCGCACCGAAGTGGATGACAAAGCCGAGGTCGGGCTTGTCGAAGCCCATGCCCAGCGCGGACGTCGCCACGAGCGCCTTGACCCGGTTGGCGAGCAGATCGTCCTCGGCGGCCAGACGCTCGGCGTGCTCGGTCTGACCGGAGTACGCGGCCACGGTGAAGCCCCGCCCGCGCAGGTAGTCGGCGACGTCCTGGCTGGCGGCGACGGTCAGCGTGTAGACGATGCCGGAGCCGGGCAGCCGGTCCAGGCGGTCGGCCAGCCAGGCGAGGCGGTGCGCCGTGGACGGCAGGGACACTGCGCCCAGATGCAGCGATTCGCGGTCCAGGCTGCCGCGCAGTACCAACACGTCATCGTCGTCACCCGCGCCGACACCGAGACCCAGGACGTCGGCGACGTCGGTGACCACGCGGCTGTTCGCCGTGGCCGTGGTGGCCAGCACCGGGATGCCCGCGGGCAGCTCGGGCAGCAGCGTGCGCAGCCGGCGGAAGTCCGGGCGGAAGTCGTGCCCCCAGTCGCTGATGCAGTGCGCCTCGTCGACGACGAGCAGCCCGCACGTGGAAGTCAGTTGCGGCAGGACGGTGTCGCGGAACTCCGGGTTGTTCAGCCGCTCGGGCGAGAGCAACAGCACGTCGATCTCCCCTGCCGCGACGGCGTCGTAGGTGGCCCGCCATTCGTCGACGTTGGCGGAGTTGACGGTGGCCGCGTGGATCCCGGCGCGCTGCGCGGCGGCGATCTGGTTGCGCATCAGGGCGAGCAGCGGCGAGACGATCACCGTCGGGCCCGCCCCGGCGGCGCGCAGCAACGCCGTGGCGACGAAGTAGACCGCCGACTTGCCCCATCCGGTGCGCTGCACCACCAGCGCGCGCCGACGGTCGGCCACCAGTGCCTCGATGGCGCGCCATTGGTCGTCGCGCAGCCGCGCCTGCTCGCCGGCGAGCGCGCGCAGCTGCTCCTCGGCGCGGGCGCGCAGCTCGGTGCGCTCGACGGTTCCGGTCACCGCCCTTGTCTAGCAGTGACCGGCGACGGTTCCCCGGCTGTGCACCGGTCGGGTTCTTGGCATCGCCTGAGCCCGGTCTGCATCAGCCGGCTGGGCCCGGGACCGTTGAGGGCATGACGACGCACCCGACACGTACCCCTGCCCGCGCCGTTCGAGCCCGTCTCGCGGCGGCCCTGCGCCGCTTGCCCGCCGCTGCCGACGCCTACACGCTGCACCACTTCAACCCGCAGCACGAGCTGCGCGGGCGCCGCTGACCTCGCGTCAGCCACGCCGCGCCGGCGCGCGCAAGGCCCGGACGCCCAGGACACCGATCGCGGTGCCAAGCACCAGCGAGACGACCGTCAGCACCAGGTGGACGCCGAAGAACGCGGTCATTCCGTGGTTCCACGACCGGTGGTCGGCCCAGATGTTCTTCAGGAACGTCGGCCAGATGATCCACGACCACACGCCGAACGCGACCAGGAACCAGCCGATCCGCCGCGACATCACCACACACTCGAGTATCCGCAGCCGGTAGGTCGGTTACCCGGGCGGGTTCGGCGGGGGACGACCTGCCGAGCCAGTGGCGCGTTTACCCTCGAGCCGTGCGTTCCCGTGTGTGTGCAGCCCTGGCGGCGCTGGGGATGGCCGTGGCACTCCTGGCCGCGGTCGCTGCGTTCGGTCCAGGGGCCGCCGCCGTGCCCACGACGGGTGGTGCCGTCGGCGTCGCGGCCCGCGCCGCCAGTTCGTCCGGTTCGACGACGACGTCGCCCGGCACCGGATCGCCGTCGAGCACGCCGGGCAAAAAGGTGTCCGGCGGCGCGAAGGGTGCCCGGCTGCTGATCGTCGCACTCGTCTTCGGCGCACTGCTGCTGGTCAGCCAGCGGATCCGCCGCGCGGCCCACCCGCGGCGCCCCGGCGACGAGAAGTACCGGCTGATCCCGCCGCGTGATCGCCGCCGGCCGCCACCGCGGCGCGGCAAGCGACCGCCGCCGGACTAGCGCCTCAGCTCACCCGGCGGCCGCCGGCGCACGGCGGCGCGCGCGAGACGCCAGCTCGCCAACAGGCCCGCCAGCGCGCCCGCGCCGACGAGCGTTGCACCAACCGCGGCGGGCGCCGGCACGCCCGGCTCGCGCCCGCGGCGCACTTCCTGCGACGACACCGCCCCGCCGGCTCCCGACGGCACTACCGGCACCGAGTTCGCGGCGCGGTCGGCCTCCTTGGCGGTAGCCATCCACGCGCAACAGAACAACATGTAGCGCGCCACGAGCTGGATCCAGATCAGCACCGCGATGATGCCGGCGAACGGGCCGGCCGTCGCGCTGCCCGCGGATTTCGCGATCGTGTACGTACCGAGGATCTTGAGGATCTCGAAGCCGACGGAAGCCAGCAGCACGCCCTTGACCGCGTCGCGCCGCGCGACGGTCATCTGCGGCATCCGCACCAGCACCCACCAGAAGATCACCATGTCGCCGAGGACGGCGATCGCGATGCCGACGACCTTGAGCAGCAGGGTGAACCCGGGCAACGAGTCCAGTGACAGCGCCCGCAGGATCTGCTTCGTCAACGACGTCCCGACCGCCGTCAGCGCGAGCGACACGAGGATCCCGAGGCCGAGGCCGCCCAGCACCCCCAGATTGCTGATCTTGGACTTGACGAAGTTCTGCTTCGGCACCGTGCGCCCCCACACGGCGTCGATCGCCTCCCGCAGGTTCGCGATCCAGCCGAGCCCGCTCAGCAGGACGCCCACCAGGCCGACGATGCCGACGCCGGCGCGCGCGTCGATCGCCTTCTGCAGCCCGGTTTTCAGCGTGGTGCCGAACGACCCGGGCACCTTGTCCGTGATGTGCGCGAACAGGTCCTGCTGCGCCGCCGGATGCGCGTGCAGCACGAAGCCGGTGACCGACACCGCCAGCAGCAGCAGCGGGAACAGCGCCAGGAAGCTGAAGTACGTGATCGCCCCGGCGTACTGGTTGCCGTGGTTGCGGGTGAGCAGCCGGTAGGCCTCGAGCACGTGGCGCAGCCAGCGGTAACGCGCCTGCAGCGCCGCCCATCGGCCGGTCGCCTCGTCCTTGGCCCGCGTCAGCGTGCCGGGCCGGGCGGCGTCGTCGTCGCTCATGGCGCGAGTGTGCCCCTGGGGTCGCGATGCGTCACCGGCGCCGACGGGCGGCGAACGGGCTCAGCCGCCGAGGGGGAACTGCGCACGCCGCGCCCAGCCGCCGCCCCCGTCGCGCTGGAACAGCACGATGTCCTCGACGGTGAACCGTGCGACGAAGTCCGCCAGGCCCTCGTAGGCCTCGTCCAACTGCTCGTCGGCGACGTCCTGCGCGACCGTCACGTGCGGGTGGTACGGGAACTCGAGGTCACGCGCGAGCGGGCCGGTGCGGATCTCGCGCTCGAGCAGCTCGCAGTCCGACAGGCCCGTCGCTACCTGGATGAAGACCACCGGCGACACCGGCCGGAACGTCCCGGTACCGGTCAGGTGCATGACGAACGGATCGCGCGACTTGGCGGCGCGCGTGAGGTGGGACTCGACCTCGTCCAGCGCGCGCGGCGCCACCTTGGTCGGCGGCAGCAAGGTCACGTGCGGGAACACGAGGTCGGCGTTGGCGTCGCCGACCTGCTTGCGCCAGCCGGTCAGGATTCCCGCGTGCGGCTGCGGGATGGCGATCGCCACGCCGACGAGCACGTCGTCCGAGCTGCTCACCGCGCCACACCTGGCGCGACGAACCCGACGCGTTCGTACGCGATCCGTGCCGACTCGCTCGCGACGGCATTGGCGCGCTGCGCCCCGCCGGCCAAGATGCGGTCGAGTTCGCCGGGGTCGGCGAGCAGTTCTTTCGTCCGCGCGGCGAACGGCTCGGCGAACGCGGCCACGGCGTCAGCCACGGCGACCTTCAACGCGCCGTACCCGGTGGCGCCGGCGAAGTCCGCCTCGGCCTGCGCCACGGTGCGGTCGGTGACAGCGGCGTAGATCGAGAGCAGGTTCGACACCCCGGGCTTGCCCTCGGGGTCGAAGCGGATGTCGGTGCCCGCGTCGGTGACCGCGCGCTTGATCTTCTTCGAGCTGACCGCGGGGTCGTCGAGCAGGTTCACCGTGCCCGCCTCGCCGAGCGACTTGCTCATCTTCGCCTTCGGGTCCTGCAGATCGAGGATCTTCGCCGTCTCGGGCAGGATGTAGGGCTCGGGGACGACGAACGTGTCGCCGTAGCGGGCGTTGAACCGCTGCGCGAGATCCCGCGTCAGCTCGACGTGCTGGCGCTGGTCCTGGCCGACGGGCACGTAGTTGGCCTGGTAGATGACGATGTCGGCGACCTGCAGGATCGGGTAGGTCAGCAGGCCCACGGACATCCGGTCGGCGCCTGCACGGGCCGCCTTGTCCTTGAACTGGGTCATCCGCGCGGCCTCGCCGTACCCGGTCAGGCACTCCATGATCCACGAGACCTGGGTGTGCGCGGGCACGTGACTCTGCAGGAACAGGGTGCACCGCTGCGGGTCCAGCCCCGCGGCCAGCAACTGCGCCACGGACACGCGCGTGCGGGTGCGCAGTTCCTCCGGCGCCGGTGGGTTGAGGGTCAGTGCGTGCAGGTCGACGACGCAGTAGAACGCGTCGTTGCCGTCCTGCATCGCGACCCACTGCTTGACCGCGCCGAGGTAGTTGCCGAGGTGGAAGGACCCGGCGGTGGGCTGGATGCCGGACAGCACCCGGGGCACGGCAGCGCTTCCCGTCGACATGATGGGCTCGATTGTTCCACCCGTGGACAAATTGTTCGCGCTCCGGTGGGCACGACGGGGCTCGGCGCTCAGCGCTGCGCCCGGTTCTGCGCGGTAGCTCGCTGCGCGTCGGCGCCTGCGGCGCCTGCCACGGACGATGTCGGCTCAGCCGGTGTCGGGCGGTGTCGGTGTCGGTGTCGGTGTCGGTGTCGGCGTCGGTGCGGCCGGTGCCGCTGTCCCGGGCGCGGCGTCGTCCGGTCGCGGTGTCAGGCGCACCCGCGCCGCCCGGCGCCCGTCGATGCGCACGACGGTGAGGCGCACCCCGTCGTACTCCACGGCGTCGCCGGCGCGCGGCAACCGGCCGAGTGCCGCCATCACGTAGCCGGCGACGGTCGCGTACGGGCCCTCCGGCAACGCCACCCCGCAGATCTCGGCGATCTCGTCCAGGTTCAGCTTGCCGTCGACCTCGATCTCGCCACCGGCGAGCCGGCGCGACTCCGGGGCCTCGGTGTCGTACTCGTCGCGGATCTCGCCGACGACCTCCTCGAGCAGGTCCTCGAGTGTGACGATGCCGTCGGTGCCGCCGTACTCGTCGACGACGATCGCGAGGTGGTGGCCCTCGGCGCGCATCTGGCCCATCGCCGCCAGAACGTGCACGCTGCCGGGCAGTGCCTTGATCTCGCGCGCCAGGCTGCCGACGGTGGCGTCGCGCTCGTGGCGCACCGACGGCAGCAACAGGTCGCGGATGTGCACGAAGCCGATCACGTCGTCCTGTCCGCGGCCGATCACCGGGTAGCGCGAGTGCGGGGACTCCGCGGCGACCTTGGCCGCGCGGCTGACGGTCATCGACCGCTCCAGGAAGGTGACCTCGGTGCGCGGGATCATCACCTCGTCGATGGCGCGCTGCCCGGCGCCGAAGACGTCGTCGATCAGCTGCCGTTCGTCGGTGCCCAGCGACTCGTGCGCGGCGACGAGGTTGCGCAACTCCTCCTCGCTGATCGGCTCGCGCGCAGCGCCCGGGTCACCGCCGAGCAGGCGCACCACGATGTCGGTGGCCTTGGACAGCAGCCAGATGACCGGCCGCAGGACGGTCGCGACCCGCCCCAGCGACGGCGCGAAGAACTGCGCAGCCTTCTCCGCCCGCTGCAACGCCAGCCGTTTCGGCGCGAGCTCACCCAGCACCAGCGTGACGAACGAGATGATCAGCGTGACGCCGATGATGCCGGTGGCGCCGGCGAGCCCGTTGCTCCAGCCCAGGCTGATCAGCTCGCGTTTCGCCTGGTCGGACAGCGTCACGGCGCCGAACGCGCTGGACAGCAGGGCCGTGGAGGTGACCCCGATCTGGACGGTGGCCAGGAACCGGTTCGGGTCGGCGGTGAGCTTGGCGACGGCGGCGCCCGCGCGCCCGGCGTCGGCCAGCGCGCGGATCTGGCTGTCCCGCAGGGAAACCAGCGCGATCTCGGCCGCGACGAAGATGCCTTCGATGACGATCAGCAGCAGCACGATGCCGATGTTGAGCAGCGTCGCGCCGACCACGTGCGCGAGTCTACGGACCCGCAGGCGTGATGAGCGCCGCCGAGCGGATCGCGGCGGTGCTCAGGCGCCGACGACGCGGGCCGCGACGCGCGTGCGAGCGCTGGTGCCGCCCGTCCGGCGCCGGGCGGTGAGCGGGGCCACGTCGGCGGCCGGCTGGCTGCCGCGCAGCAACACCGTCGCGACGAAGCCCGGGTCGTCGGTCATCGGCACGTGCCCGACGCCGCGCATCATCAGGTGCTCGGCGTGCGGTACGACCTCCCTGGCCCGCGCGGCCTGCCACGGCGGCAGCACGAGGTCACGGGCGGCCCAGGCGATCGTCACCGGGACGTCGGCGCCGATCACCCGGTCGAACGGCTCGGCGGCGTCGAGCAGCGTGCGCAGCGCGGGGCGCGCGTAGCGGAAGGCGCGGGCGTCGCCGATGGCCTGGTCGGTGGACACCCGACCGGGATGCGCGACGAGCAGGCGGTACATCACCTGACGGCCGGCCCGGGTGCGGGCGAAGGACTCGGACCGCTCGCCGAGGCGGTCGCTGAGCGCGCAGAAGCGCATGAAGATCTGCCGGGTGTACGCGAATTCGGTGCGGTTGCGCCAGAATCCGGCGGGCGACAGCGCTGTCACGGTACGCGCGTCGCCCTCCGCGCCGGCCATCAGCGCGACGAGGCCGCCGAGCGAGTTGCCGGCGACGTGCGGGCGGACGAGGCCCTGCTCGGTCAGGAACTGCTTGAACTCCTCGCGCAGCACGTCCTCGACGGGGACGCCCTTGGTGACCAGTGGCGGTGACTGCCCGTGCCCGGGCAGGTCGACGAGGATGACCTCGCGATGTTCGGTCAGCCGGTCCAGCACGGGGTACCAGGCCTGGCGGCGGTGCGTCACGCCGTGCACCAGCACCAGCGGCTCGCCCGAGCCGTGCCGTTCGCAGGCCAGCATGCGCCCTCCCGTGGTCTGCGTCGGGCGTGCGCCACCCGGCGGTCTCCCGGACGTTACCCACCGGAAACACTTAACGTACGTGCCCGAGGTCACATTTGACACATTGTCACAGGTACCTGGCTGCACAGCCGGGTCGAGCGCAGGATCCCGTCGCCGCCCCGCGCGCCGCCGGCGTTCTAGGTGAGCTGGGCGAGCGCCTCGTTGAGGGTCTTGCTCGGCCGCATCGCGGCATCCACCTTGCCGCTGTCCGGGCGGTAGTAACCGCCGATGTCCACGCTTTCGCCCTGGACGTCGGTCAGCTCGGCCACGATCGCCTGCTCGCCCGCGGCCAGCGCCTGCGCCACCGGGCCGAACGCCGTGGCGAGTTCTGCGTCGTCCTGCTGGCCGGCGAGCTCCTGCGCCCAGTACAGCGCCAGGTAGTAGTGGCTGCCCCGGTTGTCGAGCTCGCTCGCTTTGCGCTTCGGTGACTTGTCGTTCTCCAGGAAGGTCGCCGTGGCGCGGTCCAGCGCCGAGCCGAGCACCGCGGCACGCGCGTTGCCGGTCTTGTCCGCGAACATCTCCAGTGACACCGCGAGCGCGAGGAATTCGCCGAGTGAATCCCACCGCAGGTGGTTCTCCTTGACGAACTGCTGCACGTGCTTCGGGGCCGACCCGCCCGCGCCGGTCTCGAACAGCCCGCCCCCGTGCATCAGCGGGACGATCGAGAGCATCTTGGCGCTGGTGCCCAGCTCCAGGATGGGGAACAGGTCGGTCAGGTAGTCGCGCAGGACGTTGCCGGTGACCGAGATCGTGTCCTGGCCGTTGCGCGCGCGATCCAGCGTGAAGCGGGTCGCCGCCGCGACGTCCATGATCTCCAGCTGCAGCCCGTCGGTGTCCAGTTCCGCGAGCTGCGCTCGCACCTTGGCCAGCACCTGCGAGTCGTGCGCGCGAGTCTCGTCCAGCCAGAACACGGCCGGCGACCCGGTCGCGCGGGCGCGCGCGACCGCGAGCTCGACCCAGTTGCGGATCGCCGCGTCCTTCGTCTGGCACATGCGCCATATGTCGCCTGCGTCCACGTCGTGCTCGAGCAGCGTCGTGCCCGCACTGTCGACCACGCGCACCACGCCGGGGGCGGCGATCTCGAACGTCTTGTCGTGCGAGCCGTACTCCTCGGCCTTCTGGGCCATCAGCCCGACGTTCGGCGTGGTGCCCATCGTCGACGGATCGAAGGCACCGTGCTGCTTGCAGTGCTCGACGGTCTCGGCGTAGAGCGGGGCGTAGGACGAGTCCGGAATGACGAACTTGGCGTCCTGCAGCTCGCCCGCCGCGTTCCACATCTGCCCCGACGTGCGGATCGCCGCCGGCATCGACGCGTCGATGATGACGTCGCTGGGCACGTGCAGGTTGGTGATGCCGCGGTCTGAGTCGACCATCGCGATCGACGGGCCCGCCTCGATCGCTGCGGCGACGGTGCGCGTCGCCTCCGGGTGCACCGCGAGCAACGAGCCGAGGCCGTCGTTGGGGCTGGCATCGGGATAGTGGTCGTAGAGGTCGTCACCGACGACTGCGCGCACCGCGTGGCCGAAGATGATCGGGTCGGAGACCTTCATCATCGTCGCCTTCAGGTGCACCGAGAACAGGACGCCCTGCTCCTTGGCCTCGGCCACCTGGGCGCGCAGGAACTCCTCCAGCGCGCGACGGCGCATCACCGACGCGTCGATGACCTCACCGGCCAGCAGCGGCGTCTCGTCCTTGAGCACGGTCACGGTGCCGTCCTGCGCGACATGCTCGATGCGCGCGACGGTCTCGCCGGGCACGGTCACCGACGACTCGGAGTGCCGGAAGTCGCCGTCGGACATCGTCGACACGTGCGAGCGCGAATCGGGCGACCACGCGCCCATCGAGTGCGGGTGCTTCTTGGCGTAGGCCTTCACCGAGGCGGGTGCGCGCCGGTCGGAGTTGCCCTCGCGCAGCACCGGGTTGACCGCGGAGCCCTTGACCGCGTCGTAGCGGGCGCGGACGTCGCGCTCGTCGTCGGTTGCGGGGTTCTCCGGGTAGTCAGGCAGGTCGTAGCCCTGCTCGCGCAGCTCGGTGATCGCCGCTTTCAGCTGCGGCACCGACGCGCTGATGTTCGGCAGCTTGATGATGTTGGCCTCGGGCGTCGTGGCCAGCTCCCCCAGCTCGGCCAGCGCGTCCGACACCCGCTGATCGTCGCTCAACCGGTCACCGAAGTGCGCCAGGATGCGTCCGGCAGCGAGATGTCACGCAACTCGAACTCGACACCGGCAGGAGCGGCGAAAGCCTCGACGATCGGCAGGAACGAGTACGTGGCCAGCGCCGGTGCCTCGTCGGTGTGCGTGTAGATGATCTTCGCCATGCAATGCCTCTCGGGTGCGAGATACCTTGACGTCAAGATATCTCATCGCTTATTCGGGCCGCGCACCGCCCTAGTCTGCTGAGCATGACCGCGCCGCGCACCCCCGCCCCGCGCCGGCCGTCCGCGGTGGACGCCGTCGCCGACGACTACGTCGAGCGGCTGGCACGACCACGATCCCGCCTTCGCCACGGGGCTGGGCCTGCCCGGCCGCGACGACCGGCTGCCCGGATACACCCCCGACTGGTGGCAGCAAGGTGTGCAGCTGCGCCGCGACACGCTCGCGCGACTGGACGCGGCCGCCGACACGACGGACGTCGACGACGTCGACCGCATCACGGTGCTCGCGATGCGCGACGAGCTGGGCACCGAGCTCGCGCTGCGCTGCCACCGGTAGCAACGAGGCCGACGCTGAACGTGCTGGCCTCGCCGCTGCAAGAGATCCGCGAGGTCTTCGACCTCGATGCCGACCGGGACCGCCGACGACTCGGCCACGATCACCCGCCGGCTCGCCGCGGTGCCCGACGCCGTGGCGGGCTACACCGAGTCGCTGCGCATCCGCTGCCGCCCGCGGCCAGGTCAGCGCGCGCCGGCAGGTGATCGCCGGCGCCGCGCAGTGTGACCGCAACGCCGGCGCCGACGGCTTCTTCGCCCGGTTCGCCGCCGCGGACCCCGGACGCGTCCGCCGCGCTGCAGGACGCGGCACAGGGGGCGGGCGAGGCGTACGAGCAGCTCGCGTCGTTCCTGCGCCAGGAGCTGTTGCCTCGAGCCGGCGAGCGCGACGCCGTCGGCCGCGAGCGTTACGCGCTGCACTCGCGCTCGTTCCTCGGCACCGACGTCGATCTCGACGAGACCTACGCGTGGGGCCAGCAGGAACTCGCGCGCATCACCGCCGAGATGGCCGCGACGGCGCAGCGCATCCGGCCCGGCGCGGGCGTCGCGCAGGCGATCGCCGTGCTGGACGCCGACCGCCAGCGCGCAACTGAACGGCACCGACGGCGTTGCGCGAGTGGATGCAGCGCACGTCCGACGACGCCGTGGCGGCGTTGGCCGGCACGCACTTCGACATCCCCGAGCAGATCCGCACCCTCGAGTGCCGCATCGCCCCGACTCAGCACCGGCGGCATGTACTACACCGGCCCGAGCGACGACCTGGTCACGCGGCCGGGGCGCATGTGGTGGTCGGTGCCGGAGGGCGTCACCGCGTTCACCACCTGGCGGGAGAAGTCGACCGTCTATCACGAGGGCGTGCCCGGCCATCACCTGCAGGTCGGGGCAGACCGCGGTCCGCCGCGAGCTGCTCAACCGCTGGCGCCGGCTGGCGTCGTGGGTCAGCGGGCACGGCGAGGGATGGGCGCTGTACGCCGAGCGGCTCGATGGCCGACCTCGGCTGGCTCGACGACCCGGGCGACTACCTCGGCATGCTCGACAGCCAGTCGCTGCGCGCGGCGCGCGTGGTCGTCGACATCGGCGTGCACTGCGAGCTGCCCGCACCCGCGCCGAGGTCGGCGGCGGCGCGTGGACGTACGACAAGGCATGGCAGTTCCTGCGCGCGCACGTCGGCATAGCCGGACGAGCTGCTGCGCTTCGAGCTCGACCGCTACCTCGGCTGGCCGGGGCAGGCGCCGTCGTACAAGATCGGCGAGCGGTTCTGGCTGCAGCTGCGCGACGAGGTCCGGGCCCGCGAGGGCGACGCGTTCGACCTGCGCGCTTCCACCGGCGCGCGCTGGACGTCGGTTCGCTCGGCCTGGACGTGCTGCGCACCGCCGTTCTGGGCGAGGTCGGCTGACAAGAACGGGCGGGGCTGTCGAGAAAGCCGGAACGGCTCCGTCCATGGGATGCGGGCGGCGGGACGGCCGCCCCGGAAACGAGGAGGTCGGCAGATGCCGAAGTACCTGTTGCTCAAGCACTACAACGGCGGCCCGGAGCCGCTGCCCAACTGCACGCCGATGAGCGAGTGGACACCCGAGGAGATCGACGCGCACATCGCGTTCCAGCACGAGATCGTCGCCATGCTGCGCGAGCGCGGCGAACTCGTCGACGCCCAAGGGCTGAGCACCGACGGCACGTACGTGCGCTACGGCGGCCCAGGCGCCGCGCCGGTCACCGACGGACCGTTCCCCGAGACGAAGGAGCTCGTCGCCGGGTGGTTCGTGGTCGACGTCGACTCCGAGGCCCGCGCACATGAGATCGCGGCCTACGCGTCGTCGGCGCCCGGCCGGGGCGGCGAACCGATGTACGAGTGGCTCGAGGTGCGGCCGGTCATGGACGCGCCGCC
>CAVQFH010000017.1:0-198063 GCA_963711775.1 uncultured Actinomycetota bacterium
ATCCCCGGGCCACGACGCGGGCGCGGAGATCACCGACGCCCCGGACGTCGTGCGCTTCGATCGCGTCCTTTGCCGGCCTGGCGCGCTCCCTCCGGCCCCGATATCCGTCCTCGCGTTTCGACCTCGTCGGGTTCCTCAACACGCCGGAGCCGCCCGCCGCCGTACGAGGGCGCCGTCGAGGGCGTCGGGGCCCGGCCCCGCCGCGCGAGGAGTTCCAGCGCCGCGCGCGCGGCGTGACCTATGCGGTGTGGACGGCGGATCCCGCGCGTTATCGCCTGAGCGCCAGCGCGTCCTTCGTCGACGCCCTCCGCTTCGGCAAGCCGGGAATCTACCTGCGGAACCCGTTCGTCGAGCACTACTTCGACCGCCTGGGCGACATCGGCTATCTCTGCGACTCCCGAGCAGGCGCGCGAGGTCGTCGAGTCGATCCTCGCGCGACTTCCCGGTCGAACGCTACCGCGCCCAGCAGCGCGCGATCCTCGAGGGCCGGCGGCTTTTCGCGCCCGGCGGCGCCGGGCCGCGGCATCGCGCGATCGCCGCTCGGCCACGTGCGCTAGCCGCGCCACCGCCGCCACACGCGCATGAGCCGCGCCCGCGCGCGAGCGCCTCCCACCGCTGCACCGGCGCCTCCGCTTTCGGCCCGGGCGAGGAGCCGCCGCATTCGTCCTCGGCCTTCGGCGACCTCGTCCGCAGCCAGCGCCAGCGGCAGGCTGGTCTGCCGCAGCAGCGCCCCATGTCGCCGCGGGCGCGCGGGCGGCGGGTCGTCGAGCAAGGCGAGAAGCCGAGGCGGCGTTCGTCCGCGCGCGGCCGGCCAGCGCCCCGCCGCAGCCGCCACGCGCGGGCCGATCGCGCCCGCCTGCCAGGCATCGTCCAGCCGCCCGGCCAGCGAGGCGCCGTGAGCCCGCCGAGGTCCAGCGCCGAACGTCCCCCGCGCCGAGCCGTCCATGGCCGCGGTCACCTTCGCGGTCGTAGGCGAGGCCGACCAGCGGCCGGCCCGCGCGCGCCGCCCATGACCAGGGCGTGGAGGCGCATGCCGAGGACGACGTCGGCACCGGCCAGCACGGCCAGCCGCTCATGCGGGGGCTGCGCCGGGCCCAGCACGCGATGCCGCCCGGCTTCATCCGGCGCGCGCACACGCTCGGCAACGGGCGCGTCGCCGAACGGCTCCGGCGGCGTCCTGGAAAGGAACGAAGACCGCCTCGCCACCGATGGCGATCGAGGAAGGCGTCGAGGCCCTCGGCGACCTGGCCTTCCCAGGTCTCGGCGAGCACGCCGTGCGACCAGCTCCGCAGCGCCACGGCGACCGCGGCGGCGCGGCCCCGGTGCGCGAGGCCGGCCACCGAGGTCGGCGGAACGCCGAGAGCGTCGAACGCGGGATCCGCGGTCACGACGACGCGCGAGGTGTCGACGCCGATCTCCGCGAGGCGCGCGCGCGAGGCGTCGTCGCGGACCGTCGCCACCGCGGCCTGGTCAAAGGCCGGCCCGCGTCAGCTGCCGCCCGGCGTCGCTGAACAGCGGCCCGACACCGACGCGCGTAAAACATCAGCGGCTTGTCCAGCAGCGCGGCCAGCAGGCACGGGCCGAGGTACTGCGGAAGCCCGGCGTGCTGGCGCTGCAGGAGGGCGTCGGGATCGCACCCCCAGTAGTCGTGGAACAGCCCTCCCCCGCCCAGGGCGAGGACGTCGGAGCGCCGGCAGCATCCGCGACGAGGGCCGCGGATGTCCGACCATGCCACGGCGTCGACGCCGTGCCGGGCCGCGTGCCGCCGGGTCGCGCTGACGACGGTGATCGCCAGCCGGGCCGTTCCGCGCGCAGCCGCGCGACCATCGACCCGAGGATCAGCTCGTCGCCGAGGTTCCCGTAGCCGTAATAGCCGGCGATCAGGATGCGGCTCAGCGTCCCTGCGGCGATCAGGAAATGCTCCGGTGAAGGACCGCGAACCGGAGCCTTCGCCGAAGCTTCGTCGACCGCGCGCCGCACGCCGTCATACGGCGCGCGTAGTCGTCGACGAAGCACACGCCGCCGGGCGCCAGCCGCGACGCATACGCCCAAGATCCTCGCGAACGCTCTGCGTATCGATGATCGCCGTCGAGCACGAGAGCCGAGATCCGCTGCGGCACAACCGCCAGCGCGACCTCCTGCGACCGCCCCACGAGCGGGGATGCAGAAGCCTTCGAAGCGGCGGCGCGGAAGGCCTTCAGGTAGGCGGCGAGGCTTCCCCGCGGGTTGAGCGCGTCGCGGCGCGCGCCCTCGAACGGGTCGATGCTCAGGATTGTCCGGACCGCGACGAGCAGCCGCAGCACGCGGCCCATGAAGACGGTCGTCCCCCCGCGATAGGCGCCGATCTCCACCACGATGAGCCGACGCCGCTCGACGGGCATGGAAGGCGAGAGCGCGCCCCCAGCGCGAGCAAGCGCGCCCGCGTCCAGCATCCCGCTCGCGTGCTCGTTGGCCAGCGCCTCGACGAGTTCGGCAGCGCGACGGCGACGCCGGACGGCGCGAAGCTCACGCTGCATTCGCCGCACTATCTCGAGCAGCCGCCGCGTCCGCACCGCCCAGGAGTTCGCGCTCACGAAGAGCTCGGAGCTCGGGGCCGCGCGGCTCGAGGCGGCGGGCGCGATCCAGGTCGGCGAGGAAGTCCTCGCCGTCGCGCGACAGGAGCACGAACGGCATCCCTTCCAGCGGCGAAGCGCACGGGGCGACCACCGGCTTCCGCATGGCCAGCGACTCGTACACCTTGAGAGGGCTCGTGGCCTCGGTGATCGGCGCGACCTTCCAGGGGAGCAAGGTGACGTCGCTGTGCGCGAGGTACGCGGGAAGGGCGGCCTGCGCCTTCAGCCCGAGGAAATGGACGTTGGGCAGCGCGCGCGGGCATTGGCCCCGGTAGTCGCCGACAAGCACGAACGCGGCTCGCGGGAACCGCCCGGCGGCGGCGAGGACAGGTCCCAGTCGAACCAGTCCCCCCACAGCGCGCCGAAGTACAGCGCGGTCCACTCCGCGCGCGGAAGGTCGGCGGGCCGGCGTGACCGAGGGCGGCGATCGAAGAGGCCGAGGTCGACGGCGTTGGGAAGGATCTCGACCGGCCGTCCCGCGATCCGCGTCAGCCGATCGGCGAGGGACGGCGCGGTGGCGATCAGCACGTCGGCGCGCTTCGCACGACCGCCGCTTCCGTCGTCGGCCGATACCAGGCCGCGCCCAGCGACGAGTCCCAGTCGTCGAGAGGTCGTAGGCGACCACCGCCCGGCGCGCGCAACCGGTCGATGAGGGGCAGGAACTCGGCCACCGCGAATCGACGAGGACGCTCACGGGGCTTCCCGCCACCCGGGATGACGAGCGAGGAAACGGTCGAGGTCGAAGCGGCGAGGGCGCCGCTGAAGCAGACGCGGGTGATCGAAGCGCAGGCCGGAGGTCGACGGTCTCGTGCTTCGGGAAGCGGTGGATGAAGACGACGGCTCCGCCCTGCCGGAGCGATTCCTGCGCGATCTGCGTCGCAGCGCGCGCCGCCGCCGGTGTCGTCGATGGGAACCCTGAAAGGACGAACAGCACGCCGCGCTGCCCCGGCGCGCGGCGAAGGGCGCCCGGTCGAGGTCGCACGCCGGGCCCGCGCAGCCAGCCGGCGGCGGACCCGGAGGCCGCGCGCGAGCCATCCCGCGGTGTCCGCGGCGCGGCCGCGCGCGCCGGGAACGCGGGAACGGCGGCCTGCTCGGCGGCGATGCGCCGGAACGGCCGGCCAGCATGGCGGGGGCGAACCGGTAGCGCGCCCGCGCGAGGTTCGCGCACTGTGCCCGGTAGCGCTCTGGCGGGAAGCTCGCGGGCGAGGGCGGCCAGGGTCTCGAGCATCGCCGCCTCGGAGTCGCAGAGGTACCGATGTCGCCGAGCTGCGAGAAGTAATGCTCGACGAGGCGTTCCGCATGGCGATCACGGGCTTGCCGAAAGCAATGGCGTCTATGTACGAGGCGCTGGCGGTGAGCCGGTAGTGCTCGGGCTCCCCCGTCCATACCGCGTGGGTGATGGTGGCCGGCGCGGCGCGCGTACTCCGCGGCGGCCAGCGGCTCGTCGTGGAAGCCGATGAGACGGAACTCCGGTCCGGGATAGCGGTCTCGCGCACGCCGGCGGCGAGTCGCTCGAAAGCCGCGAACCCCTTGGCGGCGACGCCGAAGTATCCGAAGGATGCGACGAGGGGCGCCCGCCTTCCGCGGGCGGGTCGGCCGTCCAGAGGTTCGGGATGTCCAGCGTGCTGAAGCGCGTCCGCCACGCGGCGGATCGATGCTGACGCAGCGCGGCGTGGATCGATCCGCCCAGGGCGACGTAGCGGACCGAAGCCGAGGCCCGCCAGCGGAAGAGCCGCGCAGGAGCATCGCCCGCGACCGCTCGCGCGCGCCCGACGCCGTCGAGCGCGGTCAGGATCCCGTGCGGGATGATCAGCGTCGGCGGGTCGTCGCGGCGTGAAGTCGCCTTCCAGGCCATGAGCCCGGCGGGGTGATCGACGCGAGGACGAGGAGGTCGGCGTCGTTCGCCGCGGCCAGGGCGCGGATGGCCGACCAGAAGCGATGCGCGGCGCGCAGGCCCCGCGGGCCGTTGCGGCCGAGCCAGGTGGCGCGCTGCGGCGGGATCGCGCTCTCCACCCAGCCCACCGCGTGCCTTCCTCCCGACAGCCGCGAGCGCACCCACCGGAGGTGCTCGGGCTCCGCCGCGAACCAGACGCGGGCGCCCGGAAAGGCGAGCTCGACGGTGCGCAGCAGCGCGGCGTTGAAGTCCGCGTGCTCCGACCCGCGGCACTGCGGCTCGCAGATGAGGATGCGCTGCAGGGAATCCATTGTAGTCGGCGCGAACGGCGGAGCTACAGTCGGGAGATCAACCGCTTCCGCCCGTCTCCGGCTCGAGCCCGGGGCGCGACCTCGACGGTCAAGTCCTCTCCGTGCCCTTCGGCACCGAGATGGTGTGCGGCTTCCCGCAGGCCGGGCACTTGATGTCGACCTGCACCGCGGTCAGCAGCGGATCGCCGAAGTGCCCGACCTCGAATCGGGCGCCGCAGGTGCAGCGGTGCTGCTCCCGGCGGCGCTCGGCCGGCGGCTTCGTCTGGAACGTATCGGACATGCGTGCCCTCCCCGGGACTAGTCGATCTGGCGCCGGACTCCGCGATCCGACAACGCCCGCGGCTTGAACGGGTTGATAGGCGCCTTCAAGGCCGAGGCCGGAGACGCTGAACGGGTGATATGCGTACCGCCCGGCATGCAGGATCTGCAACGCGATCAGCCCACCCTCGGCATGCACCGCATCGGTGACGATCCGATGCTTTCGCGCCTGCCGGCGATTCGTCAGCCGGGACCCGAACGGGGTGAGCCAGCCCGGCCAGTTCGGCGCGTAACCGCCGGTGACCATCAAGGCCGACCCCGCCACGGGCCCGCTCGGCGAAGTACGCCGCGAGCTTCGGCAGATCCCGCGACCGATCCTCGAGACCGGTGTGCATCGAGCCCATGATCACCCGGTTCTTCAGGGTCACGTGCCCGAGGTCGAGGGGCGCGAGCAGCTTCGGGTACTCATCGGGAGCCTTCCGGTCGCAGGGCCTGGAGGACCTCGTCACACCAGTCGATGAACGACTCCTCGGCCCGGATCCCACCACGGAGTACCAGGTATGATGAGTTCCCGTCCCTTCAGCTTCGACGGCTTCGGGAAGTCGCGGCGCTGGATCCCCCGGAAGACCTCGAGTCGCGCGGCATGTTCACCGCGGTGCCGCTCGACCTCGCGGAGTACGGCGGCCAGATCACCGAGCGACGCGCCGCGCAGCTTCACGCCCAGCCCGTCCCGCAGCACGGCGATTCGACCGGCTCGGCCAGCCAGGGGTGAGCTCGGCGCGACCGGCGTCGGAGACCCGGTAGACCTTCTTGTCCGGGCCGGCCCTCCTGCGCGACATCCGTGTGGGTGACCCAGCCGGCCTCGTCCATCCGCCGCAGCACCCGGTAGATCTGCTGGTGCGTGGCGACCCGAAGAACCCGATCGACCGGTCGAACCGGCGGGCCAGCTCGTACCCCGACCCCTTCCGCTCGCTCAGGGACACCAACAACGCGTGCTCCATCGCCATGCGCGGACTGTACCTATGCAACTAGTTGCACTGCACCTGATTGCAAGACGAATCACACCGGGTGCGTTAGGTGGATCTGGGAGAATGGTTGCAGACGCCAGCTATTTTGCCGACGATCGAGGAGCATTATGAAGCAGCAGGCCCACCCGACCCGGACGACTCTGCCCGGCATCGGTACCCGGTACGACCTGACCACCGAGGGCGGCAAGCACGTCTCGGTCGTGGTGCACACCGACGGGCGGCGCTTCCTCGGCTTCCACGATCCCGAGGACGACGACAGCTGCAGCGCCTCGGTGCCCCTCGATCCGGGCGAGGCCGCCGCGCTGAGCCAGTTGCTCCTCCCCAGCCCCACCGACGCGCTGCCGACTGCGATCGAGATCGACCTCGTCACCGAGCAGATCCCGGTCACCGCCAGATCCCCGGTCGCCGCACGCTCGGCGACACCCAGGCCCGCAGCCGAACCGGAGCTTCGATCGTGGCGGTACTCCGGCGCACGGGCGCGATCCCGTCGCCCACCCCCGACTTCCGCTTCGCCACCGGCGACACCCTGGTCGTCGTCGGCACCCGCGAAGGCGTAGACGCCGTAGCCAGCCTGATCTCCGGCGGGTGAGCTGATGCACGAGACGACTTCGTTGCTGATCGAGCTCGGTGCCGTACTGCTTGCCCTCGGCATCCTTGGGCGGATCGCTGGGCGGGTCGGCTTCTCGCCGATTCCCTTGTATTTGTTGGCCGGCTTGGCTTTCGGGCATGGCGGGTTGTTGCCGTTGGATGCGAGCGAGGAGTTCGTTGCCACCGGCGCCGAGATCGGCGTCATCCTGCTGCTGTTTCGGCGAGGCAGACCATACGCGCGGCCGACGTCATAGTAGCCCGCCCAATAGGCGAGCATTTGCCGATAGGCCAGCGTCCGCATCGGCTGCGGCACTTGGTCCCAGTCGGCGACCGTCATGGCGTCCCAGTGTTCGGGGCTCATCAGATCGGCCGATAGCGCGCAAACATGTTGTCCAACCCCTGACGTCGCAACGGCTCGGGCACCTGGTTCCATTCGGCGAGATGCAGGCGCCGCCACAACGTCACGTTGCCCCGCACGTCATCGGCGGTGGTCCGCCATTCCAGGGGTTGGCCGGCAATCGTGAAAGTACCGTCACCGGAGTCCGATCGAAGAAGATTTCGATCAAGTCCGGCGCAGGCACCATCGGCATCACCGTTGTCAGCGCACGGTTCAACCACGTGATGCCCGCCGCCGACAGGGCGGCGACGACGGCCATCGCGAGGAACGCCCGAATCTGCCACCGTTGTCGACGGTTCGCCAGTCCACTCGACTATGACAGAGCAAGGGAGAACACCATAAAGAGAAGTTGGTCAGTCACAGGAGCGGCGCTCGTCCGACTGCACGTATCTCCGGGCTTTTTGGCCGCAACATCAGCAGCTGGCCGTATCGCAGAGCCGGTGAGAGAGTCAGCCCCAGCGACACACAGCAACACCGCCGCGACGCCTACCGTGCATGCCGTCGGAGTCCGCTATCAGCGAGCTTCTGTCGCTTCATGCGCGAGGCGCAGTCCTTCAGCGTGGCTCGTGTCAGGACGGAGTGGTTGTCGGATATCCCAGTGCCCGCCGCAGATTGTTCGTGTTCGCTCAGCGTCGCATCGGCGCTCGCGATGGCGGTCGTGACGCGGTCGCGACTTTGCAGGATGCTGTTGAGCGCGGCCACCGACTCCATGGCCTCGCTCCGAGAGACTTTCTGACGAACGCTGTCGAAGTAGGCAGATGACAACGTCGCCGTCTCGCCGTAGTTTTTCAATGTCACGGCATCTGACAGGCGCAGGAGCTGACCGAGAATTCGGCCGAGGCGAATGCGTGCCTCCGTCGCGTCGAGGGCTGCCTGGAGGGAGGCCGCCGCCGCCTGCGATTCCACCAGCGCTCGATGTTGCGGCCAGAAGCCCGCCAGAAATGCCAAGAGCACGAGTGCGGCCACCGAGCCCAAATCCAGAATCTTCTCATGACCTTCTCCTATCGGAATGTCATCGTTCAATAACGGACATTCATCTCGCGGAGTGGCATCAGGTTCCTGCCGCGGAGAATCGCAAGGCTTGGACAACATGTTCGCACGCTTAGGGACGCCGGCGCAGCTCCGCCACCTCCGCGTCACCTGGTCGTTCTGGTCCGCCGGGGCGGTCAGAATCGAATTCTGCAATCTGGCAATTCACCTGGTCGGTCGGTCGATTCGCCTCGGCGACCGGCGACGCGCTACTGTAGGTCTCGGAGAGTGATGCGTGCCTGGTGGTCGTCACGGTCTTCAAAACCGTCGCTCCGGCACTTCGTGCCGGGGGGTGGGTTCGATTCCCACCCTCTCCGCCACCGCGAAAGGAGGTGATCCCGCATGTCGCGCGAACGGATTTTCAGCCTGACCGCGCTCTCGACTTCCGCCGGTTGAGCGGCCAAGTTGAGCCGACAGGCGCTGACGCAGGTCCTGCGTCGTCTACCCTCCGCGATCGATCGCAATCTCCTCGTCGGCACCGCCACCGGGGACGATGCCGGAGTGTATCGAATCGACCGCGATCGGGCACTGGTCCAGACCGTCGACTTCTTCACCCCGATTGTCGACGACCCGCGCGCCTACGGGCAGATCGCGGCGGCCAACGCGCTGTCGGACGTCTATGCGATGGGCGGCCGGCCGCTCACCGCGCTCAATATCGTCGGGTTCCCGGCGGACCGGATGCCGCTGCCGATCGTCAACCGCATGCTGCGCGGCGGCGCCTCGACCCTGGTCCGGGCGAAGTGCGCCCTGGTCGGCGGTCACACGATCCGCAATCCGGAGCCGATCTACGGACTGGCGGTGACCGGCGTGGTGTCGCCGCGTCTGATGCTGACCAATGCCGGCGCCCGTCCAGGCGACGTCCTGGTCCTGACCAAGCCGATCGGTACCGGCGTTGTCACCACCGCAATCAAGCGCGGGCTCGCGCCGGCGGCACTGGAGCGGAAAGCGATGGCCGTGATGAAGCACCTCAATACGGCGGGAGCCGATGTTGCCGAGCGGCGGCTGGCGCGGGCGGCGGTCGACGTGACCGGCTTCGGGCTGCTCGGCCATCTGATGGCGATGTGCCGGGCGAGCGGCGTCGGCGCCGAGATCGGCGCGGCGAGGGTGCCGGCGATTGCCCCGTCGGTGCTCGAGCTGATCGCGGCTGGATGCGTTCCCGGCGGCAGCCGAGACAACCGTACCGACGCCAGCCGATTCACCGAGTGGGACGGCGTGTCCGACGGCCTTCAGACGCTGCTGACCGACGCGCAGACCAGCGGGGGCCTGCTGCTGTCGGTGCCGGCACGCCGGGTGGACGCGGTGCTGGCGCGGCTGGTCGCGCTGCGAACGCCGTGCGCTGCGGTGATCGGCCGGATCGTCCGCGGCCGGCCGCGGATCCGGGTCGGCGCATGACGGCGTCGCGGCTGCGCGCGATTCCGTCGGTGGATCGTCTGCTCCGGGAGCTCGGCGACACCGGACTGCCGCGGCCGATCGTGCTCGAGACGGTCCGCCGCGAGCTGCGCGCTCCTGCGCCGCGGCGCCTGCGATCCCCGATCTCGACGCGGTGCTCGGCGATCGTGCGCGGCGTGCTCGCGCGGCTGCAGTCGTCGCGCATCCAGCCGATCATCAACGGCACCGGCATTCTGGTTCACACCAACTTCGGCCGCGCGCCGCTCGCGGCGGCGGCGGTCGAGCGGCTGATGCGTGGTGGCGTCACATTACAACAATCTCGAATACGGCCTGGCCGACGGGGTGCGCGGCGCGCGCACGGCGTACCTCGATCACAGCCTCGCGGTGCTGCAGCGCGGCCGAGGCCGCGACGGTCGTCAACAACAACGCCGCGGCGCTGGTGCTGCTGCTGAAGCATTTCTGCCGCGGCGAGCGCAACGAGGTGGTGATCTCCCGCGGCGAGCTGATCCAGATCGGCGGCGGCTTTCGCATTCCCGAGATCCTGGAATCGAGCGGCGCCCGGCTCCGCGAGGTGGGCACCACCAATCACACGTCCGCGGACGACTACGCCCACGCACTCACCGGGCAGACGGCACTGATCCTCAGGGTCCATCGCAGCAACTTCTTCATGGACGGGCTTCGTGGCCTCGCCGCCACTCGAGGCGATTGCCGCGATCGCCCGCCAGAGACGGGTGCCGTTGGTCGAGGATCTCGGCAGCGGGGCGATGTTCGACACCAGCGCGATCGCCGGCCTCGAGCCGGAGCCGACACCCGCCGCGGTACTGCGCCAGGGCGTGGATCTCGTCTGCTTCAGCGGCGACAAGCTGCTCGGCGGCCCTCAGGCGGGCATCATCGCCGGGCGCCGGACGGTGATCGCCGCGCTCAAGCGCGAGCCGCTGTTTCGCGCGCTCCGGTGCGACAAGCTGACCCTCGCCGCGCTCGAGGCGACGGTCGATCTGCACCTGCGCGGCGGCAGGCGGCGTGCCGGTCGTCGACATGCTGCGGCTGGATGTCGCCGCTCTCCGCCCGCGCGCCGACGCCATCGTCGCCGCGCTGGACGGCCTGCCGATGACCGCCACCGTCGGCAGCGGCCGGGCGCAGATTGGCGGCGGCGCGCTGCCGCGATCCGCGCTGGCGTCGGTCACCGTCGATCTGACCCACCACACGTCTCGCGCCGCAGGAGCTGGCCCGCCGGCTGCGGCAGCAGCCGGTGCCGGTGATCGGCTATGTCGCCCGCGGCGTGCTGAAGCTCGATCTGCGGACGATCTTCGCATCGCAGGACGCGGCGCTGGTCGAGGCCATCCGCGGCGCCGCCGGGTAGCAAGCGATGTCGAGGCGCTCTCCCATTTCATCGTCGCCACCGCCGGCCACGTCGATCATGGCAAGAGCGCGCTGGTGAAAGTGCTCACCGGCATCGATCCCGATCGGCTGCCGGAAGAGCAGGCGCGCGGGATCACGATCGATCTTGGCTTTGCCGGACTCGACCTGCCCGGGCCGTCGGGTTCGATCGTCCGCCTCGGGCTGATCGACGTGCCCGGCCACGAGGACTTCGTGAAGAACATGGTCGCCGGCGTCGGAGCGGCTGACCTGGCACTGCTCACCGTCGCCGCCGACGATGGCTGGATGCCGCAGACCGAAGAACACCTGCACTGCTCCTGTACTTCGGCGTGAGAGCCGCGGTGGTCGCGCTGACCAAGGCCGATCTGTCGTCGGACCTCGACGGGGCCGCAGACGATGTTCGGCTGCGGCTGCGGGGCACGCCGTTCGCCGGCGCCCCCATCGTCCCGACGTCGGTCGTCGACGGGCGGGGCATCGCAGGCCTTGCAGGCCGCGATGGTGCAGGTGCTGGCGGACCTCCCGCCATCGCCGGATATCGGCAAGCCGCGGCTGCCGATCGATCGCGTGTTCACGGTGCCGGGCATCGGCACCGTCGTGACCGGCACGCTCCTCGGCGGCCGGCTGTCGCGGGGCCAGCCGATCGTGGTCCAGCCTTCGGGGATCGCCAGCCGTATCCGTCGTGTTCAGTCACAGCACCAGGATGTGGAGAGCAGCGGTCCCGGTACGCGAACGGCGCTCAATCTTCCCGACATCGGCGCTGCCGACGTTCATCGCGGCGACGTGGTGACGCTGGCGGCCTTCGGCGGCCCGAGTACCGGTCTCGACGTCCTGCTGGAGATCTCGCCACGATCAATCAAGACGATCAGGCATGGCGCTCGCGTCCGCGTCTACTACGGCAGCGGCCACGCCGCAGCGCGGGTGACGTTCGCGACGGCGCGCGAGCTCGCCCCCGGCGGTCGGGCGATCGCGCACCTGCAGCTGGAGCGGCCGGCGTTCGTCTTCGCGGGCGATCGGTTCACGATCCGCGATTGGAGCGAGCAGTTCACCCTGGCCGGCGGCATCGTGCTCGATACCGAGGCGGGCCGCAGGATGTTCCGGAGCGCCGCGTCAGCGCGGTGTCTCGAGCGGCGTGCCGCGGCGCCGCGCGACCCGGTGGTGTGGGTCGGATCGTTGATCGAGCGCGAGGCGGTGGTGCCGCGGGCGCGCCTGCTGATCAAGTCGACCTTCAGCGACGACGACATTGCGGCGGCGGTGGCGGGCCTGGCGAACGCCGGGACGATCATCGTCGCCGCGGACCACCTCTGTGCCGGCCCGACATGGGCAGCCCTTCGCCGGCAGGCGGTTGACGCGATCGACGGCTATCACGCGATGCATTCCGATCGCCCCGGTCTGCCAGTCGCCGATCTCCGCGCCCGGCTCGCGCCGGTGGTGGACGGCGGCCGCATCTTCGATGCGTTACTCGCTGACGTCTGCGCGATGGGCTTCGTTCGGGATAGCGGGGTCCTTCGCCGAATCACGCATCGGCCGGCCCTGCCGGCGGCGCTCGAGACCGCCGGCTCGATCCTGCGTGGCGGCGCTGGCGGCGCGGCCGTTCGATCCGCCCTCGCGCGGCAGTCTCGCGCCCGGATCCGCCGTCGGCGCAGGCGCTGCGGTTTCTGATCGAGAGCGGCGAGGCAGTCGCGGTCAGCGCTGACGTGATTCTGGCGCCGGACAGCCTGAGGCACGCCCGGGACGCCGTGGTGGCACTGATTCGCGAGCGCGGCTTCGCGACGCTGGCCGACGTCAGGGCGCGACTCGGCAGCAGTCGCCGTGTGCTGGTGCCGCTGCTCGAATACTTCGACCGGACCGGGGTCACGGTGCGCGACGGCGATCGACGAATCCTGCGCCGCTGACGCTCTCTATTCCGTGTATCACGATATTCCGTGTATCACGATATTCCGTGTATCACGATTCCGTGTATTGACGTCACGACGAACACGTTGGTCCCGAAGGCCTTTTCCTCGAGAAAGCGTCGTGTCTTGCCCTGCCTACCTCCTCTCGTCGTGATGAAAGATGCGACGGACAACGTCGGAGCGCCTTTCAGGCGACCAACGTCAGGGGCGCATCGCGCCCTCACGCTTGCGGCTCAAGCTGAGAGTGGCGGGTCTGGTCGGACTTCCCGGCCAGACCCGCCTCGCCTGCACCAGCGCGAAACGCGTACTCGCCGGTCCCACCATCTCGAACACGGCGACCGACGGCGAGCACGACCGTCGAGACGACCGGGGCAAACTGCGGATAGCGGCTGTTGACCGCCAGCGTGAGACCGACCGCCAACCCTGCCTGTGCCTGCAGCGCAAAGCCCAGGAACTTCCGAACCGTCGGCTCGAGACCGAGCCGCCAGGCGGCGAGCCTCGCGCCGGCGAATTTGCCGCTGGCGCGGCCGACGATATACACGAGACCGAGCAACCCCATCGCCGGGATGCGGCTCACATCGAGCTCGGCGCCCGCGATCACGAAGAACATCGCATAGAACGGCGGATCGGTATTCGACAAGGTGCCGAACAGGTGACGACTCCGGTCGGCCAGATTGACCATCGTCGCGCCGACCGCGAGGCTCGTCACCAGCGGCGAGAGATGCAACGCCGCGAGACCCCGACGCAAAAGAGAAGCGAGCCCGGCGAGCAGGATCAGCATTTCTCCACTCTCGGTCACGTGCGACGACCATCCGGCGAGCAGCAGGCCGACCAGATATCCCAGGGCCGCAGACCCGACGATCTCCCACAGAAACCAGAACCCCGACCGGTAGAGCATGGCGCTCGCGGTCAGGCCTTCGAGGCCAGTCGTCAGGTCGATGGCCGCCGCGACCAAACCAAAGAGCGAAATGCAGAGGAGATTGTTGACCGCGATGATCCCCAGCAGATTGTCGGTGAGCGGACCGGCGCTGTCGCCCTGCCGCGAGACGTCCGGTGCAGGTGCAATCCTCCATCTTGGAGTTTGACACAAATATAGTTTGAATTCAAACTATATTCAGATGGAGCATCGGCAGGCGCGGCGATGCCCCGGAAACCGATGGCGGGATGCGCTGAGGAGAGTGATATGACTGCCGGATTCGCACGACTCGGAATAACTGTGACGACCCTCGGGATGGCGCTCATGTTGGCGGCGCCGGCCAGGGCGGCCGGCGCGACGCCGCCGGTCACGTTCTCGAAGGACGTCGCGCCGATTCTTCAGCAGAAGTGCCAGAGTGCCATCAGCCGAACTCGATCGCGCCGATGTCGCTGATCACTTATCAGGACGCCCGGCCGTGGGCGCGATCGATCAGGGATCGCGTCGGCACCCGCCAGATGCCGCCCTGGCACATCGATCCGGCGGTCGGCGTGCAGAGGTTCAAGAACGACATGTCGCTCAGCCAGGACCAGATCGACACCATCGTCGCCTGGGTGGACGGCGGCGCGGTGCAGGGTGACCCGGCCGACATGCCGCCGCCGAAGCCGCTCGAGACCGACAACGAGTGGCGGGCACGAAGGACGGCTATGGACCGCCCGACCTGGTGATCAAGGCGCCCGACTACACGATGCCGGCCCAGCATCAGGACGTCTGGTTCCGGCCGGAGAGCGACATCCCGCTGACCGAGCCGCGCTGGGTGCAAGCATGGCGGAGATGCGCCCGACGACCTGCCCGGGCGGAAGATCATGCATCACGCGATCGCGTATCTCGAGTTGAACAACGATCCGGAGGCGGTCAGCACCGGCATCACGACCGGCGTCGGCGCGAAGACCGCCGCCGACGATCTGGTGAACCGCCGCCCGCAGTTGATGGAGTGGGCGATCGGCAAGAGCTACGACCTGTATCGTCGCCGACACCGGCAAGCTCATTCTGCCGGGCGAGAAGATCTCCTGGGACGAGCACATCCACGCCGCCGGTGAAGAGATCACCTCGGGCGTCGAACTCGGCATCTGGTTCTATCCGAAAGGCGCAGGAGCCGACCAAGCGCAGCTACCTGGTCGGGCTTCACCGCCATCGATCGGAGCAAGGGCCTCGACATTCCGCCGAACTCGGTGACGATGTCAGAAGGCTTCACGGTGTTGACGGAGAACACGCTGATCACGAACTTCCAGCCGCACTTCCATCTGCGCGGCCGCGCCATGCAGGTCGAGGCGATTCTGCCGGACGGCTCGCGGCAGATCATCAGCTATGTCGGTCACTTCAACTTCAACTGGATGACCAACTACATCTATGCCGACGATGCCGCGCCGGCATTCCCGAAGGGAACGATGATCCACGTCACCGCCTGGTATGACAACACCAAGGCCAACAAGAACAACCCCGATCCGGATCAATGGGTCGGATACGGCGACCGGACCGTCGACGAGATGGGCCACGCCTGGATGAACGTCGTGCCGCTGACCGACGACGAATACGCCGCCTGGCTGACGAAGCATCAGACTCAGGGGACGAAGCCGCGGTCTACCGATCAATAGCGATCGGCAGGGCCGATCGTCGTGAATGGAAGTCGAGTCTGCATCGGAAGAACGGAGATGTGGAAATGAGCAGGACATTGTGGTTCGCTTGTCTGTGCATCCTGGTCAGCGGCACCGCGACGGGCGCGGCGGGGAGCCTCGGTCGGAGGCGCTGGCGAAGGAACTCAGCGGGCTGTTGCAACAGCATCAACTGGACGCCATATCGGCGGTCGACCCGGCCGATCCCAGCCGATTCGTGGCGGCACTCTACTTTCCGGGTCAGCTGTTGGTGATTTCCGCCCGTTATGCCGCGCCGGCCGTGCTCGTCGATCAGATGCAGCGCAAAGCCTATCGCGACGTCTATACCACGCTGCAGGGAGCTTCCGAGCCTAGCCAGCGTCTCTTCATCCAGGACATCGGCGCCGACGGCATTCACGCCGGGCCGGGCGAGACGGTGGACGTGATGTACGAGGGCGGCGTCACGCAGACGATCTTCGACGGGCGGCCGGAGCAGCACAAGCTGTCGAAGACGGATTATTCCCAGAGATTCGGCAAGGCGGACCAGCGCTACAGCCGATTGTTGACGCTCCTGATCACTCAAACCCGCAACCGGTAACGGAAGCGCGCTTGACGCTTGGTCGGGTGCGATGGCCCGCTGGCCTAGCCGCCGCGCTCCATTTTATCGTGGTGCCACGTCCGACCCGACGCGCAACGGCATCGACACCGGCCTTCATGAGCAGACCGGAATCCGGATCGCCCGGCGTGACCGTGACTTCGACCGTTGTGCCAGCCGGCAGTTCGGCCGGGTCGGCGAGCTCAGCAGCGGCGCGGCCACTCGGGACGGGCGTCGCGCAGCTTCGACAATGGCCGCCGTTTGCCCAATGCAGACACGGCGGTGACCTCCACTGCCGCGTACGGCTGATCGAGCGAGGGTCGCAGGGTCAGAACGCGGCCGCCTTTGTCATCGTGCTGCTGAAGGTTCGCGGGTCTGCGCGAGTCCCGTCGCTATCGGCGCCGTCGACCGTCGTTGCCTCGATAGCCCAGTGGTGTGGCGGCGCGTTCGCGGGGCGACCGCAGCCATGATGCTGTCGAGCGTGATCACGCCTTCGATGCGGGTCGCATCGGCCCGGCTGACGACCGGCAACGCCCCGTCGGCGGCGGGAAAACGTGCCAGCACCACGTCGAACGGGTGATCGGGATGCACGTGGATGTCGAGCCGACCGGCGATTGACGACACCGGCTCCGCGCCGCGGCCGGCGGCGGCGGCGTCCGCGAGCCGCTCCCGCCCGACCACACCGATGCCGGACCCGCCGTCTCCGACGATCAGTGCGGTCGTGCCGGCCAGCAGGCTCAAGGCATCCGCGATCGGGGTGTGGTCCGGGATGATCGGGCATGTCGCGGCCCATCATGTCCGCGCGCGGTCCGACCCTCCGGCAGATCCGTGCAGCGCGGCCGACGGCAGATGCACGCCGTCCTGATGCAGCAGCGCGTGATAGAGCGGCATCGGCTGATAGCGCTTCGAGATCGACGAAACTGAGCAGGTTGGCGACCATCAGCGGCACCAGGATCTGATAGTCCTGCGTAATCTCGAAAATCATGAAGACCGACGTCATCGGCGCGCGGATGATGCCGGCGAACAGCGTGCCCATGCCGACCAGCGCGTAGGCGCCGGGATCGGCGGTGGGAAACGGCGCGATGCGATGGACCAGCATGCCCGACCGCGCCGCCGGCCATCGCGCCGATGTACAGGCTCGGCGCGAAGATCCCGCCGGCATTGCCGGACGCATACGACACGATCGTCGCGACCAGCTTCAGCGCGCACAGCAGCACCATCGTTCGCGCCAGCAGGCCGCCGTTCAGCGCCTGGTCGACGTACTCGTAGCCGACGCCCATGATCGCCGGCGTAATCGAGCAGCAGCGCGCCGATCACCAGGCCGCCGATCGCCGGCTGAAACAGCCTGGTCGCGGCCGGCAGCCGCCGGAACAGCAGCCGCGTGCGCCAGCAGCGTCTTGCAGAACAGCAGCGAGACGAGGCCGCCGACGATCCCGAGGCCGGCGTACGCCACCAGTTCCGCCGGGTGGACCAGGTGGTAGATCGGCACGTGGAACAGCGGCTCGTTGCCGAGCAGCGATCGTTCGACGATCACCGCCGCGACCGAGGCGACGACCGTCGAGCCGAGCAGCGTCGCGTTCATGTCGCCGATGATTTCCTCGAGCGCGAACAGCACCGCCGCCACCGGCGTGTTGAAGGCGGCCGACAGCGCGCCGGCCGCGCCGATCGGCACGAGATCCCGCACCCGCTCGGGCGGCAGGCCGATCCAGCGGCCGATCACCGAGGCCAGGCCGGCGCCGATCTGCACCGACGGTCCCTCGCGGCCCATCGAATGCCCCGAGCCGATGCACAGCACGCCGGTGATGAACTTGCCGAACGGCACGCGGCCGGGAATGACGCCGTTCGACAGGTGGTAGGCCGCCTCGGTCTGCGGCACGCCGCTGCCGCGGACGTCGGGAAACACCTTGAGCAGCAGGAAGCCGGTCAACAGGCTGACCAGCGGCGGGATCGCAAACAGGCGGGCCGGCGACGGCGCCAGGCCGAACAGCCGGCGGGTGGTCTGCTCGATGGCGAGCGAAAAGAGCACCGCGGACAAGCCCGGCGATGACGCCGATGACGATCGCCAGGACCAGAAACAGCTGGTTCTCGCGGAGTCGAAGCTGCTGCGGCGGCGGGACAGGCGCGAGTCACGGTGTCGGACCGCCGCGTGGAGACGGCCAATCGTGATCCAGGCGCGTATCGAGCGGCGTCGCCGGTGGACAGCGCGGACGATCTGCTGTTCGACCGGACGATCAGATCGACGCCGTCTTCGATCGTGTCGGCGGTCAGGCCGCGCTGGCTGGCGGGCCTGTCGGCGAAGGCCTGGACGTCGGCGGCGACCTGGCGAGCGGCGCGTGATCGGCGTCAGTCGCCTCGGCGAGGCAGTGATCGACCCGGTCGCCGACCGCGGTCAGCGCGTCGTTCAGGCGCCGCTCCCGTTCGGCCGAGCGGATCCGGGCCGCCAGCGGATCGCGCGCCAGGACCAGCTCCACCAGGTCGTAGGTCTCCTTCACCTCCGGCCGCGAGCTCGCGACGCTCTTCAGATACTCGCGCCGCCAGCGCGATAGTCGTCGAGACTGAAAGCGGCGAGGCCGGCGGCGGCGAGCGCCTCGGCGTTGCGCGGCTCCAGATGCAGCGCCGCGACGAACTGTTCCAGCGCCCGCCGTGGTTCGCCGGCCTGCGCGAACAGCCGGCCGATGTCGAGATGGCCGTCGCGGTATCCGGCAGGTCGGTGCTCAGCGCGAGCAGTTCGGCCTCCGGCGCGGGCGGGTTGCTGGTGGGCGAGCAGAACGCGGATCAATTCGCCTCTGGTCTGGCGACGGAGGTCGGCCGACGCGAGGGTCGACGGCGCATAGAGCGCACTCTGGTAGAACCGTACCGCCTCGGTGACGTCGTCCTGCCGTCGGCCGCCAGCCGGGCCAGCTGCAGGTTCAGCGCGGCATCGTCCGGCGCGGACTCCCGCATCGCGAGCAGCGCCAGTCCGCGCCTCGTTCGATCGACCGCTGCGGGCGAGCGCGTCGGCGAGGGCAATGGCGTAGGTCCGATCGTTCCGGCTCCTTGACGGTGGCGCGGCGGAAGGCGTCGATCGCGCCGGCGAGATCTCCGGCCTGCAGGCGGGAAGAGCCCCGGTGATACCACTCCACCGCATCGCGCTTGGCGAGCGCCCGGTTGGATGCTTCGAGCCGATCGGTCAGCACGAACGCGGCGGCCGCGAGAACAATCAAGGCGAGGATCTGCAGGAACTCGCGATGGATCAGTCGCGCGCGTTCGCTGCTGTTTGCGTCGGGCCGAGTGCAGCCACCACACCTCACGATAGGCGACAAACTGCTTTGAAATCAAACTTGATGGCGCCGGACAGCGGTGTCAGCGATGGTTGGGTTCTGCTGTGCGCCGTCACCTGCCTGAGACGACGCCCAGTTCGATCCGGTTTCTCCGATCGGTAGCAGGACCGGTCGCAACTAGTCCGCCTTGTCAATTGGATTGCGACAGCGATGTCGCTTACGCCCGTGAAAGCGACAGGAACCAGGCGGCATTCTCTTGTCACCGCAAGCGGCGATCGACACAATCCGCGACTGATGCCCTCGATAGGAGCATGGCGAACTTGACGATGCCGAGCCGAGGCAATAGCCTTCATCTCACAATCTCGAAGGCCATCAGGAAACCTCGAATTAACCGAAGCCTCGCCGGCCTGACCTCACGATGCGTATTCGATCGGTACGTTGTCTGAACGGCAATCTGAAACTGGTGATCCATGGACGCTCACCTTGGCGCGCGCGGGATCGGTGGAAACTGCAGATGAAGTCGCATGCTTGATGTCATACACGGCTGGATCATCACCATCGATGGAATCGTCTGGGGTCCGCCGCTTCTCATCCTGCTGTTCGGCACCCACATGTTTCCTGACCGTCCGGACTGCGCTTCATCCAGCGCTACCTCGGGACGGCGATCCGCTCTCGCTCTCCGGCGGAAAAGGGGGCGAGGGCGACGTCGTCCAGTTCGGCGCGCTCACGACCGCCCTCGCCGCCACCATCGGCACCGGCAACATCGTCGGCGTCGCCACCGCGGTGGCGGCGGGCGGCCCGGGCGCGGTGCTGTGGATGTGGCTCACCGGCGTGTTCGGCATCGCGACCAAGTACGCGGAGGCGCTGCTTGCGGTGAAGTACCGCGTGCACCACCGCCGACGGCACGATGGCCGGCGGGCCGATGTACGTGCTCGAGCGCGGGCTGGGCATGCGAAGTGGCTGGGCGTGGTGTTCGCCGCCTTCACCGCGGTGGCCGCCTTCGGCATCGGCAACATGGTGCAGGCGAACTCGATCTCGGCGCTGGTGCGCGGAGACACTTCGGCATGTCCCGCGCTGGATCACGCGGCGGCGGTGCATGACCGTCGCTCACCGCGGTCGTGATCCTCGGCGGCATCCGATCGATCGCCACGGTCTGCGAGGGGCTGGTGCCGTTCATGGCGATCTTCTACGTCGCCGGCTGCCTCGTCATCCTGGTGATGAACGCGGACGCGATCCCGGCGACGCTCGCGCTGATCTTCGCCAGCGCCTTCAGCGGCCAGGCCGCGGTCGGCGGGTTCATGGGCGCCGGCATGCGCGAGGCCATCCGCTACGGCATCGCGCGCGGGCTGTTCTCGAACGAGTCCGGGCTCGGCAGCGCGCCGATCGTCGCCGCGGCGGCGCAGACCCGGAACCCCGTGCGGCAGGCGCTGGTGTCGTCGACCGGCACCTTCTGGGACACCGTCGTCGTCTGCGCGATGACGGGGCTGGTGGTGGTGACACTCCGGTGGACTGGACGGCACGGGCCTCAACGGCGCCGCGCTGACCAGCGCCGCCTTCAGCCGAGCTGCCGGTGATCGGCCCGTTCGGTCCTGACCGTCGGCCTGCTCACCTTCGTCTTCTCGACCATCCTCGGCTGGTCGTACTACGGCGAGAAGGCGGCCGAGTACCTGCTCGGGCACGCGGGCTGATCCAGCCGTACCGCTGGCTCTGGGTGGTGGCGGTGTTCGTCGGCTCGGTGTTGCCGCTCCAGTCGTCTGGGACTTCGCCGACATCGCCAACGGGCTGATGGCGGTGCCGAATCTGATCTCGCTGCTCCTGCTGTCGAACGTCGTGGCAGCCGAAACCAGGAAGTATCTGCGCCCCGGCCAGCTGGACCTCGCGGGAGAGTGACCGGTGTGAGGATGCGCATCCTCGCGAAGCCGGGTTTCAAACGTCGGGACCTCACCCGGCAGACCGTGCCTGCGCGGAATGGTGTCTACATCCGATTGGCACAACAATCGCGTGAGCGGGTGCGACTGTGGCGGGTCAGCATCAGATCCAGGCAAGACGGCGGGCCGCTCCAAACACCAGATATACGCCAAGCGTGACCACAAATAGTCCGAACGCCAGACGCAGGTAGGGGCCTGCCATCCGGTTGGCGATGATCGCGCCGACCCAGCCACCAGCCGTCAGCGCAATGGCAATCACCAAGGCCGCACGCAGATCGACGTTGCCATGCCGGTAATACTCCGCGACGGCGGCGATTCCGACTGGAGGAAGAAGCACCGCGAGGCTGGTGCCGGTGGCGACGTGTTGTCGGAATCCGGCAAGGTAGATGAGAGCCGGAACGATGACAACACCTCCGCCAATCCCAAAAACACCGGAGAGCACGCCTGCGGCTAATCCGATCCCGGCTAGTAGATAGAGCGATGGGTTTACCATTTGGCCAGACGCTCATTTCTTCAACCAGCATTGGCGAGCGTCTCAGGATGCCCAGTCAACCGAACTATGACAGACCTGCGGGAGGGGATCGGGAAAAGTGTCGAGATCATCGTCATCCTCTGCTTACGATGCGGGCTTTCGTCGTCCACAAGTCCAGTACTGAGTGAATCGCGCGTGCGGTCGAGAACGAGCGTTTCGACGCACGGCGATCTACCATGGTCAGGATGCGAACAATTCTCCTGGCGATCGGCGTCCTGTTCGTCACAGTTGGCGAGTCTGGCGGCGGCGCATGAATGGCAGACGGGAAGATGGGCGACGCCGATGGCGGCTGCGAGCGCCCGCCCGACTCGATCGAAACTACGCCATCGAAACGGACCAATTTCATCTCGAGGTCCAGGAAACGATCGAACCAGGTCGGCGGCCGCTGACGGCGACGATCGATACGAGCGTTACGTTTGCGGTCGAGAACGATACCGTCTACGTGCGTCAGGACAAAGAGGAGCGCGCGCTTCGTCTCATCACCCGCACGCTGACGCTGAAACTCTATCCGGCTGCGGGCGCCGGCCACTACCTCAAGATGGTGGGCGCTGGAGGATTGACGGTGACGCTCGAGGATGGCTCGGCCTGGGATCTCGACCCGACCGCGCAGGATCGGACCGCCCATTGGGAGCCCTTGCCGGCATCATCGTGACCTACGAGCCCGATCAATCGGAAAACGGGTTCAATTACTTTCTGAACAATACCGACGAAGATGCAGGTGCGCTCGCCAAAGTGCGCTCTGGTCGGTAAGACCGGAGCGACGCTTCCCATGCTCCTCTCAGCGTTGCCCAAGACTGAACCATGTCTGACGTACAGATGCGACCGACCAGCACCTATCGACTGCAATTCAGCCAGCGGTTCGGCTTTGCTGCCGCGCGTGAACTGCTGCCATACCTCGCGGACCTGGGCGTCACCGACTGCTACAGTTCGCCGATCCTGCGGGCGACGCCCGGCAGCACGCACGGATACGACATCTGCGACCACGGCGACTCAATCCCGAGCTCGGGACGGAGCGCGGACTTCGTGGCGTGGTGCGCGGCGCTTCGCGACGCCGGCATGGGGCACATCGTCGACTTCGTGCCGAATCACATGTCCTGCGATCCGACGACGAACCCGTGGTGGCGGGACGTGCTGGAGAACGGCCCGAGCTCGCCATACGCCAGGTATTTCGACATCGATTGGGATCCGGTCAAACCGGAGCTGAAGGGCAAGGTGCTCCTGCCGCTGCTTGGCGACCAGTACGGTCGCGTGCTCGAGCGCGGCGAACTGCGCCTGCATTTCGAGGCCGGGGCGCTGCACCTGCGATACTTCGAGCGTGATCTGCCGATCAATCCGCGCCAGTCGCCGCGGGTGCTGGGGCTGGGCATCGACCGGCTCGACGGCGCGTCGTCAGGGCGACCCGGCGCTGCGCGAGTATCTCAGCATCCTGACGGCGCTGCAGAACCTGCCCGCCTACACCGAGCGGGACGCCGACGCGAATCGTCGAGCGTCAGCGTGAAAAGGAAGTCGCTCGCGAGCGTCTGGCGCGCCTGGTCAGCGACTCGACGGCGATCAGAGAGCACATCGATGCGGCCGGTCACGGGTCGCGAACGGCATCCCCGGCGACCGGGCGAGCTTCGATCTGCTGCACGCCCTGCTCGAGCATCAGGCATACCGTCTCGCCTACTGGCGGACGGCGGTCGACGAGATCAACTATCGCCGGTTCTTCGACATCAACGAGCTGGTCGGTCTCCGGATGGAGGAACCGGCGGTGTTCGAGGCGGCCCACTGGCTGCTCCGCCGGCTGATTGCGTCCGGGCAGATCAGCGGGCTCCGGATCGACCATCCCGACGGCCTGTTCGATCCGGCCGAGTATTTTCAGCGCGTGCAGCAGATGGCGCGTGCAGGCGCGGCCGGACGGCGATCAGCCGCTCTATGTCGTCGCCGAAAAGATTCTCTCGCCCGGCGAGTCGCTGCGTGCCGACTGGCCGCGTCGCCGGTACGACCGGATACGGCTTCCTCAACCTGGTGTCCGGGCTGTTCATCGACGGCCGTCACGCGCGGCGGCTTCGCCGCGTCTACGCGCAGACTGACCGGTCGCCAGGAGGCATTCGAGGAGGTGGTCTACCAGAGCAAGCGCACGATCATGCTGACCGCCATGGCGAGCGAGCTCAACGTGCTGGCGCACGCGCTCAATCGCATCTCCGAACGCGATCGCCGTCATCGCGATTTCACGCTGAACAGCTGTCGCGCGGTGCTGCGGGAGGTGATCGCCTGTTTCCCGGTGTATCGCACCTACATCAGCGGTCGAGGCATCGATCGGGTTCGACCGCGCCGCGGTTCAGGAGGCGATCGCGCAGGCGCGCCGCCGCAATCCGCTGATGGAAGCGTCGATTTTCGAGTTCCTCGAGGAGATCCTCCTGACGGCGCCCGGCGGCATCACCGTCACGCGACGATGCGAGCGACGCAGGAGCGGTGCGCAGTTTGCGATGAAGGTGCAGCAGTTCACCGGCCCGGTGCAGGCCAAGGGCGTCGAGGATACCGCGTTCTATCGATATCACGTCCTGATCTCGGCCAACGACGTCGGCGGCCATCCGGGCCGCCTGGGCGTGACGCCCGCGGAATTTCACGATGCGAACGTCCGTCGCCTCGAGTGCTGGCCGACGTGAACTGATCACGACGGCGACGCACGATACCAAGCGCGGCGAGGACGCTCGGATGCGAATCAATGTGCTGTCCGAGATTCCCGAGGCGTGGCGGCGGGCGGTGTCGGAATGGATGCGCATCAATGGCCGGCATCGATCGAAGATCGGTGGCGCTCTGGGCGCCGGATCGAAACGACGAGTATCTGTTCTATCAGACGCTGGTTGGCGTGTGGCCGGCGGAGCTGGCGCAGGCGCCGCTGCCCGACACGCGCGCCGGCGACGCTCGTGGCCCGCGTCCGTGACTACATGCAGAAGGCGGTTCGCGAAGCGAAGGTGCACACCAGTTGGATCGACGAGGATCCGGCCTACGGCCGGCGGTGACGCGGTTCGTTGAACAGGTCGCTCGATGGGACCGGCGCGGCGCGGTTTCTGCGGTCATTCGTGCCGTTTCAGCGCCGCGTCGCCGTCGCGGGCATGGTCAACTCCATCGCCCAGCTCGTTCTCAAGTTGGCGTCGCCTGGGGTGTCGGATTTCTATCAGGGCAACGAGCTGTGGGATCTCAATCTGGTCGATCCCGACAACCGCCGCGAGGTTGATTTCGCGCACCGGCGCCGGCTGCTCGACGGCGCTGCTGCCGCTGATCCTGTCGATTGAAAACGGTGATGCCGTCGGTGGGCCGATTCTCGGACGACCTGCTGGAACACTGGGATGATGGCCGCATCAAGCTGTTCATCACGGCGATCGGCCTGCGCTTTCGTCGCCGCCACGCCGAAGTGGTGCTCGCGGGGACTACGTGCCGTTGCGAACCGACGGCCCCGCGGCCGATCACATCGTCGCCTTTGCGCGGCAGCACGCGTCGGGGACGCTGCTGGCGGTCGTGCCGAGGCTCGTCGCGTCGCTCACCGCGGACGGCCGGCCCTGGCCACTTGGCGAGTCAACCTGGACCTCGACACGAATCCTCCTCCCCGAGGCATTGCAGGCGCCGCAGTATCGACATCTGATCACCGGCAGATACCGTCGATCTGAAGTTCGGGCCGGAGCCGTTCCTTGCAGCTTCAGGAGTGCTGAGCACCTGTCCGGTTGCGCTGCTGTGGGCTCACCGCTCGCGACTGGCACGCGACGGCGCCAGTGGTCGCGATCGGACAGACACTCGCGACAAGACGACGCGCCGAGCCATTGACGATGTGGATCGGATCAGAGCACGTGTCGGCTCACATCCCGTCGAATTCAGGACTCGACGCATTGCAGAGCTGTCTTCTTACTGTTACCATGCGCCGCGCCCGCCATGGAAGAAGCAATACGCCGTATTCGGTTCCCTGCGTTCAGGGGTGCCCTCACGTGGGCGCTGATGATCTGGATCGTGGTGTTCTGGCGGCTTGGTTATACGAGCCTGCTGGATCCGGACGAGGCTCACTACGCTGAGCTCACCCGTGAGATGATGCGCGCCCATCAGTGGTTCGTTCCCATCCTTGACGGCGTGCCGTTCATCGACAAGCCAGCGTTCTATCACTGGCTCCAGGCCGCCGCCGAGTGGCTGCTCGGCGAGAACGAATTCGCGCTACGGCTCCCGAGCGCGGGCGCGGCCATTGCGCTGATCTGGACCGTGTGGTGGGTCGGCCGCTCGTTGACCGATCGGACCGTCGGAAGCACCGCGGCCAAGTTGTTCGCCACGACTCCGTTGACGTTTGCGCTCGCCAGCATCGGCGTCTTCGACATGGTGTACACGGCATTCCTGTTCGGTGCGATCGCCTGTCTGCTGGTGGCCGCGGTGACGAACAGGCCGCGACTCGAATACGTCGGCTGGCCGCTGCTCGCACTCGCGGTGATGACCAAGGGGCCCGTCGCGGTGCTGTTGACGGTGCTCTTCGGGATCGCCCTCGCCATTCCGCGCCCCACCCGCCCGCTCGTCAACGTCCTCCGCTGGGGGCTGGGCCTCACCTTTGTGGCATTGGTGGCCTCCCCGTGGTTTGTCTACATGGCGATCGCCTTTGGCGACCGCTTTGTGCATGACTATCTCCTCGCCGGAAACCTCTGGTATTTCACCCGCCCGGCGGAATTCTCCGCGCACCACAGCGACGTCCTCTTCTACGCGCGCACCTATCTGGGCGCGTGCTTCCCGTGGAGTCTCCTCGCCCTTGGCGTCGCGCTGGATGCGCTCGTGAACCGACGTCGCCTCTCAGCAGCAGAGCAGGCGCTGTGGATCTGGATCGGATTGATCCTCGTCTTCTTCACCGTTGCGGGATTCAAGTTGGACACATATATCTTCCCTGCCGCGCCGGCGACATGCTTGGTCACGGCGATGGGATGGCAGCAGGCGGCCCTCGATCGGCGAACGTCATTCCTGCGAGGAACGGTGATCGCGGGATGGGCGATCGCGGTGGTGCTGGTCGTGGCCGGCGGTACGCTGGCCGCCACCGTCTTCAGGATCGACCTGGGACTCTCCGCGCTCGCCGGGCTGCTGCCATGTGCCCTCGTCGGTGGGGGACTCCTCCTGGTGTGGCATTTGCGTCATGCCAACGTCAGCGCCGTTCCTGGCGTGCTGGTAGGTACGCTGCTGGTGGTCTATGGCGTGGTCGTCGTCGAGGGATTTCCGGTGCTGGAGCGGTCACGCCCCACGGCCCCGGTCGGCCGGTGGATCGCTCGTCACACGCCCGACCATGTGCCAATCGGGGTCTATGGGCTGGACGATTGGCGTGGCAGCATCCGGTTCTACAGCCGTCATCAACTCGTTGTCCTGCACGATGCCGCTGATGTGCGCGGCTTCTTTGTCCGTTATCCGGCATCGTTCGCGTTGATGCTGGGACGAGACTACCGCGACTTGAGGGCCGGCGGGGTCGCCTTGCACGCGATCGGCGGACGCCGCGCCATCGTCGGACGCTCCGGTAAATACATCCGTAAACAGATTTGGGGACGAATCGTTGTCACCGGCGCGGCGCGTGATGAATCATCATTGCTCGCCGACGCCGCGCTTGACGCCGACCTTCCAGACGAGTGAATCGCGCCGACGAGTAGACAGTGGGATTTCCTGCCCTGAAACAGTCCAAGCCTGTGGTTCACGCCAGCTGTCTTCGGTCCGTCGTTCAAAAATCATCGTTACCCAGGCAGGCTGGTTCTTCGAATGCAACAGCACGACAGCGATGGCACGCGCGAATCAATTCGTCATGCTCGACCCGAGCTCTCCGAGTCATGGTCATAGCAGATTCAGCAGAGCGCTCTCGATATAGATGATCGCCGCCATGACGACAAGAATCGTGAGAATGACCGGCGTCATCTCCCGGATCCACTGCAAGGGCCGGTAGTGCTCATCCAGGTCGCGCTGAATGAAGGCATAGGCCACGACCGATTGCGCGCAGCCGATGTGGGTCCAGCATCCGCCGAGCGCGTAGCCGACAATTTGAGCCATCGCGAACAGGTGCAGAATCTTGGTCTCGAATCCGAGCAAGTCCGCGCGACGCAAAGTCAGCGACGACGTTGTTATCGAGAATCGCCGAAAGAAATGTCGCGCCGAGAAATTGCCCGACCGCGACATGCGAGGTCCCCAGCGTCTCGATCCCGCGGTGGATCAGCCCTGCATGCCCTCAAAAAATCCGGCGGTGGTCAGCAAGCGTAATCGACAGGAACAGCGGAAACAGAAAGTAGTACTCGGCGTACTCGTGCCGCGCCTCGCGCAAGGCCAGGCCGCGCATCTTCGGGATGCCGGCGATGGCCGGCAGTGCGGCGAAAAACCCGGCAAACGACGCCAGGAACAGCGGCACATCGTGATCGAGGCCATGCAGGATCAACAAGGCGACGAACGGCACCAGTGCGAACGCCCCGAGCTTCTGCGCCCGCAGGCGAACCCCGGCCATGACCGCCAGCACCTCGTCGACGGCCTGCTCCGCTTGCAATGCCGCCTCATACTCTCCAGCGACGTCGAGCACGTAGTGGCGATCGAGCCCGTCGGCCAGTTCTTCCGCGACGAAGTGCCCAAGCAGCAGGCGACGCGTCGGCTCGGGCACGTCTTCCTCGATCATCGCGACGCCGAGTGGCTGGCCGCCGCGGATCCTGGAGAGCACGCATTCCCCCACGCGTCGTCCGGACCAGCGTGGGCCTCGACGAGCTCCACGGCGGTGAGCACCTCGCCATGACGGGCCGCCTGCAAGAAACGGACGTCCGCGGCATTCGCGTCGATGACGTCCATGTTCGTGAGATCGATGCTCGGCCGCGCAGCTTGCCGCGAAGCTGCCAGGCGACCACGAGGTAGGCCGCGACGGCGGCCGGCGCACAGATAAGGAAGAACGCATTGCCCAGCTGCTGGATACAGTTTGAGTCGCCTGACATTCGCCCACCCTTCGGCCGACTCGACGCGTCACGTTTATGGTCACTGCCGCGACCTGCTGTGCGCGTGCGGTAGTCATCAATAGATGGTCGGCGCGACCTGCGGCGACACGGTCAGCAGTATGCTTCTCGATGCAAACCCGTAAACGTCGGTGTTTGCCGGCGGATTCGGCACCGTAGTTGCGTCGGCACCCGCTTCAGGAACTCGCCGGTTAATAGTTCCATTGCACTTGAACGCCTAGTCGGTTGACATTCCGCAGCGGAAGATACGGATACGCGCTGGTCCGGTTACGTTCGTACGTGTGTGTGAACATCAACGTGGTTTCGACGTCGGCCCATTTTGCGAATTTCACTCCGAAATCGATCTCCTTGACCCGCTCGCGCGGTGCGTTGCGAGCGAACTTGCGGCCCCCATCGAAGTATTGCCACCGCGTGAACGGGAACCAAGTGCCGTGGGTGCCCGCCTGCCGGTAGTGGAGCTGGATGTAGCCGCCGTTGAGGGACGCGGTTCCGATGTGGCGACCATCATCACTGAGCTGTGGACCGGTTCCGACGTTCCATTCCGCTTCGAGGCCAATCGGCTGCGGATACCACACCGCCGATGCGCCCACCCGCCTGTCGGTCTGACCATCGTAAGGGCCGCTCGGCGTGACGAGACATCGTCGGCCGTGATGGCCTGGGTGGGGACCACGAAGCTGCCGGTGTAGCCTTGTACCCCGAACTCAACGATCTGCTTCGTCGCCAATCGTGAAGGGATAGCTGGCCCTCGCGACCCAGTGCAATTCGCCGTTCTGATCGGGACGGTTGAGCCCCTGGCCGCCGAACGCGCCGACGGCGATCACGCCGTAGTCGCCCGAGCCCTTGAGCCGCGGCTGACCAGGTCGCGAAAGAGCTGGCGCGTCTTCGCCGGCGCCCACATCACGTAGGCGCCGAGATCGCGTTCGCCTTCGACCGCTGAGTTCAAGGCGTCGGGCCGCTCGAGCGGCGCCGCGGTTCTGGCTCGATTGCAGGTTGACGAATCCGAACGGCACCTTCGACTGTCCGAGCCGCACGCGGAACGTCTTGGCCTTGTCGAACGCGATGTCGCCGTAGAGGTCGCGCATCTGCAGCGAGAAGTCGGCCGTGCCGGTCGAGCCGTTGAAGTCGGTCTGGGCATAGAGGCCAGATGATCGCTGACGTCGCCGCTGAAGATGAACCGGCCGCGCCGGATCATCAACGACTCGTTGTTGGCGACTGCCGGTCGGCCGGCACTTCGAGCGGGACGCCGTCGGCCGAGAACACCTCGGCCGGCGGAACTGCGTGTAGCCGCGCAGGCTGTATTTCTAGTACCATTTAGGTTCTGGAACCGGCCGCGTTGCTTCTCGCGCCGGTGCTTGCACGTCGCTCCGGCCGCCCACGCCGGGCGCCCGTTCCGCGTCGAGCATACGCGCCGCTTGGACAATCATTGGCTGCGGCGAGGCCGATGCGCCGACGGTCTGCGCGGGTTGTCCAGGCGTGTCTGCTGAACTGCCGTCCGGCTCGAGCGAGTGGACTTCGTCATCGCTACCGGCCGGTCCGCGCGCTTGTGAGTCGAGCTCGGCTAGCCGACGCTCAATATTAGCCAGTACCGTGCTCCGCTGTCTCTGATTCCAACTGCAGTTGGTTGACACGCTCCCCGCTCCGCTCTGACGTCGAGCAGGAGTCAGTTCGACTTCGTCGCGGGTCGTTGTCGCTCGTGACGCCGAATCGACGCTGGAGACCGATGTGCCCGTCGGCCTGCTGCGAATGTCCTGTCCAAAGGCAGCATCGGTAAGAGACAGGGACGAAATCGCGACGGAGACGACGTGCCTGCTGATCCGTAGCCGCATCACTGTAACAATTGAATTCATATCGCAAGGGACTGTTGGGCGTGTCTCGATCGACGAATCACGCCGATGAAGACGACGTCGCAATATTCGCTTTAGCGAATTAAAGCAGGCGCTGGTAACCTCCGTGTAACGCGGAGTCACGATCGCCGCGGCAGCCGGATGTAACACCCCGTTCGCGAGTCGCGGGACACGCCTCAACGGCGCAGGATCAACCTTCGCGTCTCCGCTGTAGAGAACGGCAAGAAGCTCCTCTTCACGCTCGTCTTCATCGCGGTGGTGATCCTGGTCGGACGGCTTCTCCGGGCGCTCACCTCGCGCCTGTTCCGCGGTCGAAATGAGCGCGTCGTCTTCTGGACGCGTCAGGGGATCGCGCTGGTGTCGGCCCTCCTGCTGGTCGTCGGCCTGGCCTCGATCTGGTTCGACGATCCGACGCGACTGGCGACGGCCCTGGGACTGGTCACCGCCGGGTTGGCGTTCGCGCTCCAGAAAGCGGTCACCGCCGTGGCCGGCTACTTCGTGATCCTTCGCGGCAAGACCTTCAACGTCGGCGACCGGATCACGATGGGCGGGGTGCGCGGCGATGTCATCGCGCTGGGGTTCATGCAGACGACGATCATGGAGATGGGCCAGCCGCCTCCCGTGCAGGGCGCCGATCCAGCGATGTGGGTGCTCAGCCGCCAATACACGGGCCGGGTGGTTACGGTCAGCAATGCGCGGATCTTCGAAGAGCCGGTCTACAACTACACCCGCGAGTTTCCCTATCTGTGGGACGAGATGACCCTGCCGATCAGCTACCGCAGCGACCGCAACGTCGCCGAGCGGATCCTGCTCGACGCGGCACAGCGCCAGACCGTGTCGATCGCGTCGCTCAGCCGGGACGCGCTCGACGAGATGCAGCGCCGTTACTTCATGAAGCCGGCGGACATGAAGCCCAAGGTCTACTATCGCCTGACCGACAACTGGCTCGAGTTGACGGTTCGCTTCGTCGTCCGGGACCACGGCATCCGCGAGCTGAAGGACGGCATGAGCCGCGAGATTCTGCGCGACCTGGAGGAGGCCGGCATCGGCATCGCGTCGGCGACATTCGAGATCGTCGGTCTGCCGCAGCTGCAGATTCGTCGGGCGACGGCAGCGGATCCGGCGTGAATGCGTCGGCGGCGGACCGAGTGACGATGGGAAGCGGGTGGCTGCGACCGGCTCGCTTCTTGCTCCCATCTGGGTAAGAACAAGAAAAATGCTCTCTGCCTTCCCATACTGCTCTCAGCCTCGGCTGCGGCGTGCTCGACTCGCCAGCCAAGTCACCCGACATGACGGCAAATTTGCGGTCCGATCTGGAACGGCGCGGGTTGAAAGACGTCAGCGTCGCTCAGGACCGCGACACCGGTGTCGTCACGCTTAGCGGCAAGGTCCCTTCAGAGGACGAGAAATCCGCCGCGGCATCCATTGCCCAGACGGCTGCTCCGGGCCAGGTCGTCGCCAATCAGATCATGGTCACGCCGCCCGGGCGGGCTCACGACGCGGCAGCGATTCACGATGCGGTCGATGACGGAATCGAGAGCAATCTCAAAGCGACGATGATTCGAATCGGTTCCCCGGCCGACGTCAAATACAGCGTCACCTCCGCGGTGGTCACGCTCACCGGCACCGTCGCCTCGCAGGCGATCAGGACCAATGTCGAGAAGGCAGCGGCGGATGTAGCCAACGTCAAGCAGGTCGTCAACGAGCTGCAGGTGCAGGATCAGAAGGCGACGACACGCCGCAGGTAACCGGGATCGCCGACGGCTGCAGTCCGCGGCCTTCACAACCAATTGAACCAGGAGCTTTTATGGACACGCCCAGCAAATGCGCTCACCCCGCCTGCAAGTGCACCGTCGCCGCCGGTGGCCCCTACGGAAAATACTGCAGCGAATCATGCAGCGAGGCGAAAGACCTTACGGAGATTCGCTGCGATTGCAAGCACGCCGTCTGCAGCTGAAGATACGCAAACGGATCCGCCTGCAGCAGGTGAAGCGGCAGTCCTGAATTCGTGGCGCGCCCGCGTGGTTCGCGGCGTGTATCCCGGAGCTCGGCCCACAGCCTAACTGGAACACTCGGTCGCTGGCTGTGTCCTTATGGACATTTTGATTGGCGGAGGGCGCGCGTGTTCATGGCGATGGCCGGGATGATGACCAGCGCGGGATTTCTGCTGCCGCAACATCCGCTCGGCGTGAAGGGCATCGGTGAAGCCGGCCATCCTGTCGGCGTCCCGGCCATCGTGTCCGGACCGCTCTGCTGAATGCGAGGAAGCCGCAACCTTGGATCACCTGTTGTTCGACGACTGGCGGACGCTGCTCCGGGTGCTGCTCAGCGGGGTAATCGCCTACCTCGGGCTGATCGTCCTGCTCCGCGTCGCCGGGAAGCGCACGCTGGCGAAGATGAACGCCTTCGACCTGGTGGTCACCGTCTCGCTCGGATCAACGCTGGCGACGATCATCCTCAGCCGGGACGTCACGGCGGCGCAGGGCGGCGTCGCGCTCGCGCTGCTTGTCAGCCTGCAGTTCCTGATCACCTGGTCGAGCGTGCGATCGAAATGGCTGCGGCGGGTGTTCACCGGCGAGCCGGCGCTGCTGCTGTACCGAGGTGCCTTTGAGAGGCAGGCGATGCGCCGGTCGCGGGTTACCGAGGGCGAGATCCGCGCAGCGATTCGTTCGCAGGGCGTCGCCGCGCTCGAGGACGTCGAAGCGGTCGTGCTCGAAACCGATGGCTCCTTCAGCGTCGTGCGGCGCAGCCATGATCAGTTCGCCTCGAGCCTCGATGATATCGAACTGCCGGACCGGGGGGCAGGATCGGCCTGACCCGCGGGCAGGGCTCGCGGAGCGCAGGCGGCAACCGTATCGCTGACATCGAGTTGGCGGCTCGTACCCAGGCGGTCCGTCGTCTCCTCGACCCCCTGACTCGCGCCAGCCCCGTCTGCACTCCCTGCTGGAACTGGCCTGGGTGACGTTGAGCGTGTTCTTCGCCATCTCCGGTCTTGTGCTCGCCCGGTATCGCACCACGACCTGGACCCGGGATGCCGTCCGCCGTTACGCGGCGGCCCGGTTCGGGTGGAATCTATCCGCTGTACCTGTTCAGTCTGCGTCTCATGCGGCGAAGGAGCCCGTCCGAGTAATGCCTGACGCCCTCCGGGAGCGTGTTCCCCTTACTCAGACACGCTCCTAGCGCGACGTGCTGCCGCTCTTCACCTGCAGACCATTGACGGCCCGATCGAGATGGTCGCAATCAGTACGGACCACGCAGAAGTGTGTAACGGCTTTGGCATCCGTTTCTTCCTCTCGCCGTCAGTCACAGCATGAACCGATTCGATGCGAGCCGAGCGACAGCGCTGCGTGCGCTTGTCACCGGCGCTTCGACCGGACCATCAGTCGTCGCTGGCAATCGCCATCGGTCTCCGCGACCAGGTCGGTTGCTCGGTGCTCAAAGTGATGCGCGGAATGCCGGCCGCGCCTCTTCTCTTTCGAACCTGGCCGAGATCGCCGGCGAGTCGACGGCGGCGGTCACCATCCGAATCGGCACCGCTGAGATCGTTGCAATTCCATCGACCTCGCCTCGTGAACGGTGGTGCCGTCGTGCCGCATCCGGACGCGACCGTGATCTGATGGCGATGAGCTGCCCCGGCCGGGATACTCTTGCTGTGGCCGTGGTCACCGGAACGCCTGGAGAAGAGATGAGCCCCGCCGTCAATGACGCCCGCAGCCTCGCCGATCAGACGTTCGCGCGAGCCGCGGGCGCTCCACTGGTCCCTGGCAACCGGATCCTGCTGCTGAAGGATGCCAAGGAGAACTACCCCGCGTGGCTCGCGGCGATCGCCGGCGCCACCCGGACGGTCCATTTCGAGACCTACATCATCCATCGTGACGACATCGGGCTCGAGTTCGCGGACGCGCTGGCCGAGCGCGCGCGCCACGGCGTGCGCGTCCGGCTGCTCTACGACTGGCTTGGCTCATTCCACCTTGGCGTCGGCATCAATCGTCACTGGCCGATGCTGGCCCAGGCGGGCGTCGAAGTCCGGTCATTCAATCCCCCTCGGCTCGACCGGCCATTCGGCTGGATCAGCCGCGACCATCGCAAGGTCATCACCATCGATGGACGACTGGCGTTCGTCTCCGGATTGTGCGTGGGCCAGGATTGGGTCGGATACCCCGATCGAAAGATCGCGCCGTGGCGCGACACGGGTGTGAGCATCGAAGGTCCGGCGGTAGCGGCCATCGAACGCGCCTTCGCCGAGACCTGGGCGGTGGCGGGTGCGCCGCTCGCGGCAGACGAGGGCGGGAACCTGGCCTCGTCCACGGCAGGAGCGATGACGGCACGGGTGGTCGCGAGCACCCCGACCACGGCGCAGCTCTATCGGCTGGACCAGCTGATTGCCGCGGGCGCCCGTCGTTCGCTCTGGCTGACCGATGCCTACTTCGTCGCGACGACGGTGTACGTCGAGACGCTGAAATCGGCGTCCCGGGACGGCGTGGACGTCCGGCTCCTGGTGCCGGGCTCAATGGATGTGCCGTTGGTCAGCTCGCTCTCGAGAGCCGGTTATCGACCGCTCCTTGAGGCCGGCATTCGCGTCTTCGAATGGAACGGTCCGATGTTGCACGCGAAGACCGCGGTCGCCGACTCCCGCTGGGCGCGAGTGGGATCGACCAACCTCAATCTCACCAGCTGGATCGGCAACTGGGAACTCGATGTCGCGATCGAGGACGAGCCATTCGCGAAGGTGATGGAAGCGATGTACCTGGACGACCTGTCGGGCGCCACCGAGATCGTGCTGACGGGGCGGCAGCGGGTGCGCCGGCTGGGCGCGTCAGCATCGCCGCCGCCGTCCGGAGCTAACCGCCGCCTCCGCGGGACCGGGCAACACGCCGCGGCCGGAGCGCTTGGCGTCAGCAGCGCGGTCGGCGCGGCGCTGACGGACCGGCGCGTGCTCGGCCCGGCTGAGGCTCGCGTTCTGGCGGCCGCCGGCGGGCTCCTGTTGCTCCTGAGCGGAATCGCCTGGCAATGGCCAAGGGTCATTGCGATTCCCTTATCAATCGTTCTTGGCTGGGTGGCGCTGTCGTTGTTCTTCAGGGCCGCGGTTCTGCACCGGCACGGCAGACCAATCCCGCGGTGCCGCCTCCCCGACCAGGGGGCGACGCCCACGCGCGGTAAGTTAATCGAGGCTCCCTCTGCTCTTTGGCGCGGTATGCCGGCGTGCGACCCGGTTCGAGCGTTCGCCTGCTCGCTGTCGTGCGCCCGCACCACGCGCGGACGCAGGTTCGGGTCCAGGCCCCAGCGTCCCTCCCAGTATCGCCTTTCTCCACGTCTGCCGATAAGGGTCGAAGCTGCTGTGTGCTCGTAATCAGGAGAGAGCCGTTGTCCAATCCGAACCCCGTCGACCACCGCACACTGCTGTTCGATATCGCCCTCAAACCGGCCGTCGCTCACCTGCCATCCCCAGCCTTCCACGAGCGCCGTAACCTCGCTGCGCGCGAAGCGTTGATGCGTCGCGTCCGCGCCGAGTTTACGGAAGTGCCTGGCCTCTCGCTGACGGTGCGGCAAGGGATGAAACTGTTGAACCTCAGCGAGGCTGTGGCCCTGCGCATCTTCGCTGAATTGGTGCGAGAGGACGTGCTGGGGCTGACGACGGACGGTCGATATACGCCTCGGACGACGTGGCCCTGAGTCGCCAGTCGTCGAAGACAACCTGCATCCAGACTGTCATCGCAGATCGGAGTTCGGCCTCGGTGTTGCATCGGTCGCCGTGATGTCCACCCCCAACTCTCCTTCGCTGCCACAGCGGGATCCGGCTCCGATTCCGCCCAATCCCGGACCGTCGTTGCCGGGAACGCCGCCCAACAATCCCGTGCCACCTCCTCCCGGCACCAGCCGATGAAATAATCCATCGGAGCGTGCAAGCGCGAGCACTTAGCGAACGTGAGTCGCACGCGACACACGCGCCTGAGCTTCTGAAGGGGTGTCGTAAGCCCCGAGCTACCGACTACTGTCTGGCCGGGGCAGGGTTCCCGTGGTTTGTCGGTACGACACGTAGGCGTCCGCCAGGCGCTCGGCGACGGCGGGATCCGAGCGCGCGAGCAGCGTAATCAGCTGGTCACGCTGGGCGAGCAGCGACTGCATCATCTCGCGCTGGGGGTACGTGAATCCGGACGGACTTCGGTCAAGTTCGGCACGCAGATTCGTGTAGAAGGCGCTGGCGGCCTCGCGTGCCGGTTCATAATCGCCGCGTCGAGCCTGAATGGCTGCAGCGGCCAACCCGTTCTCGAGCTGCGTGAAACGCAGCACCTGCTGCACTACGTCGCGTTCATTCGCGCGGGTGCGCGCCGCCAGCCACATCGGAACGAAGCCAACAACGAAGGCCGCAAAGACCACGGTCGCATACAGGCCAAGACGTTTCAGTCGCGTCACTTTCAAGGGGGAATTTGTAGAGTCATCCATGGGTATTCGCCTCGGTGGAGCCACGACCGACGATGCCGGAACGAGCCGCAGGCGCCTGTGCTCGCGTGTCGGATGGGAGTGCCCCACGCATGCCCGCAAGCGGACTTGTCCCGGCGCGGTTACAAAGAGCCGCCCGGTCGATGATGGAGCGCTTATCTTACACAGATGGCGGCACCACGTCCTTCACCTGAGTCCAGGTCGTGGGCTCGCCCGGCCTCGGGTTGGTCGCCCAGGCGCTGCGCCGATTCCTCGAGCACGACATGTCGACCTACGCGGCGGCGCTCGCGTATCGCGGACTGCTCGCGCTGTTTCCGTTCGTGATCTTCCTCATCGCCCTGATCAGCGTCCTGCACGTCGATCAACTGCTGGACGGGTTGGTCGATCTGGCACGGTCGGGGCCGCCGGGCAGGTGCCCCTCCCGCTCAAAGAATGGCTCATCGCGCAACTTCGTGGGCGACCGGGTGGCGCCGTGCTGTCGGTCGGGGCGCTCACCGCGATCTGGGCCACGGCGACCGGCATCCGCCTGCTCCGGAGGGCCCTTCAAACGGCCTACGGCGTACCGGAAGCGCATCCCGTTTGGAAGCGGATCGTCTTCTCCCTCCTCGGCGTACCGGTCTTCACGCTCGCCGGAATCGCCGCCATCGGGTTGCTGGTCGTGACCTCGCGCACCCTCATGCGCGGAGCGGGGCTGATGGTCCTCGATGTGGCCATGGTCGCGGTATGGGACCGAGTTCGCGTTCCCGCCGCGGTGATGCTGTTGATGGGCCTGTTGTCGGCGGTCTACCGCGTCGGCGCCGGCGATCGCCCTCCGTCCCTCGACTGCTGCCGGGTGCGGCGCTGGCCGCAGGGCTGTGGGCGCTGGTCTCCGTGGCGTTCCCGTTCGCCCTCTCCACCGTCTTGCACTACGGTGTGACGTACGGCAGCTTCAGCGCGGCGATCGTCCTGCTCGTGTATTTGTACCTGTTGGCCGTCGCAGTGTTGTTGGGCGCCGAGGTCAACGCAACGATCGATTCGCGATCTCCCACCGCCCGGCAAGGTCGAGCGTGAGAACTTCCCGTGCAAGCCTTTTTTCTCGCACGGTCCAGTGTCACCCGGAGCCGGGTCGTAGGCAGCTGCTTGAACAAGCACGGCCATGCCCGCCGATGGCGCGAGCCGGTGTCCACAATCGACAGCGGTGCCGATCCGATCGCGCTATAGTCGGTGACTACGAGTCTGCCCCGTCAAGATGTCGCGTGACGACATGCGACCCAGCCTGAAAGAAGGAACGATGCTGCTCAGCGCGAAAGAGTTGAGAGGTACGCCATCAGTGCCAGCGATGGTGACATCGGGCAGGTGGACGATCTCTATTTCGATGACGAGGCGTGGGTCATGCGCTATCTCGCCATCGACACCGGTGGATGGCTTTCGGGTCGGCGGGTGCTGATCTCTCCGATCTCGCTTGGCCGCCCCGACTGGAGCGCACAGACGCTGCCGGTGGCGCTCACGCGAGAGCGGGTGAGCAACAGCCCCGATATCGACACGCAGAAGCCGGTCTCACGACAGCACGAAGCCGATTACTTCGGCTACTACGGATATCCCTACTATTGGGGCGGCATGGGGATGTGGGGGATGGGTGCATACCCGGGCTACCTGATGTCAGCGGCGACTATGCAAGCGGACATCGCCGCGCGGTCGGCGGAAGCGACGGCATCGCAAGAGGCCCCCGATTCCCATTTGCGCAGTTGTCAAGCCGTGACCGGCCATCATATCGAGGCGACCGATGGTGCGATCGGCCATGTCGAGGATTTTCTCCTCGATGCAGACACGTGGGCGATTCGCTACCTCGTCGTGGACACCAGCAATTGGTGGATGGGGCACAAGGTGCTGGTGGCGCCGCGGTGGATCACCAGGGTGAGCTGGCTCGAGGCGACGGTCTCCGTCGATGTGACCCGCCAGGCGGTCAAGGACGCGCCTTCTTATGACACCGTCGCACATGTGGACCGTCAGCAGGAGATGGGAATCCACGAACACTACGGGCGGCCCGGCTACTGGACGACCGAGGCCCCCCGGGAATCCGGACCGTCATAACCAGCCGCCGCGGAATCCGGCCCGTCGCCCGGAATCCGAGACCCGGCCGTCGAACTGAGCGAGCGTAGGATCCTCGAGCAGGGCGGCCGGGTCAGATCTAGCAGCCACGAGGCGATGACGCTGCCGCGCCGCCAGACCTCCGCGACGTCGCGCAGATTGAGGTCGAATTGAAACTCCTCCGGGTGGCGCAGCGGCGTCGTCTCGGCATCGTGGGACTGGACCTGCCGGCCGGCATTCGCGTGCGCGAGGAGATTCAGGCCCTCGGCATAGGCCGCCATCAGACCTTACTCGATGCCGTTGTGGACCATCTTGACGAAGTGGCCGGCACCGCTCGGGCCGCAGGGCAGGTAGCCCTGTTCGGCCGTGCCGCCGATCGCCTCACGCCCGGGAGTCGGGAATATCGCCGGCGCCCGGCGCCAGCGTCTTGAACAGCGGCTCGAGGCGCTGCACCGCGTCGGTCGGCCCCCAATCATCAGGCAGTAGCCGCGCTCCCCGCCCATGACGCCGCCGCTCGTCCCGCAGTCGACGTAGTGGATCTTTCTGGCGGCGAGTTCCCTGGCGATCCGGATGTCATCGAACGTAGTAGGAGTTACTGCCGTCGATGAGGATGTCGTGCGGCTCGAGATGGGGTAGGAGATCGGCGATGAGTGGTTCGACCAACGCCCCCGGAATCATCATCCAGATCGCGTGCGGCGTCTTCAGCTTGCCCACGAGGTCCGCGAGCGAGGACGCCCCGACGGCGTTGTCCCGCGCCAGCTCCTCTACCGCTGCGGACAGCCAGTCGAACACCACGCAGTCATGGCCGCCCTCGAGCGGCCGCCGCACCATGTTGGAGGCCATCCGTCCAAGACCAATCATGCCGATTTGCATCGCGCTCTCTCTCCGGGAACTTCGGCGACGCGCCGCCGTACCCGAGCCCTCGCCGCGCTGGGCGCCCTCGCCCTCGGCGTCACCACGCTGACGAGCATGACGGTGGCGACCGACGCGAACGCGGCCGCGTCCGCCACCGGCCCCGCGGTCGTGCGGCACGCGCTGCCGTTCGGTTGTGCGAACCCGGCCAGCCGGCACTCGTCGACGGTCCTCGCGCCGACACTGGAACGGGGCACGGCATCGTGCTTCGGCACCGTACGCGCGGGGCAGACGTTGCGGCCGGACACCACGTCCGGCCCGGTCGGGTTCGGCCCGACGCAGATCCAGGCCGCGTACGGCCTGGCCGGCGCGAACGCGAGCGGGCGCACCGTCGGGATCGTCGACGCCTACGACGACCCGAAGGCCGAGGCCGACCTCGGCGTCTACCGCAAGGCGTACGGGCTGTCGGCGTGCACCACGGCGAACGGCTGTTTCCGGAAGGTCAACCAGAACGGCGCGGCGAGCCCGCTGCCGACGGCCGACGCGGGCTGGTCGGAGGAGATCAGCCTCGATCTCGACGCGGTGTCCGCGGCCTGCCCGTCGTGTCACATCCTGCTGGTGGAGGCCTCGACGCCGGACAACGATCCGTTGATGACGGCGGTCGACACCGCGGTGCGCCTGGGCGCGTCGTCGGTGTCCAACAGCTACGGCGGCGCCGAGGATTCGAGCATCCTGGCCGAGGACAGCCACTTGAACCACCCCGGCGTTGCGATCACCGCGTCGAGCGGTGACGACGGCTACGGCGTCTCGTGGCCTGCGTCCTCGCCGTACGTCACGGCGGTGGGCGGCACGACGCTGACCAAGGCGAGCAACGCGCGCGGTTACACGGAGACAGCGTGGAGCGGCGCCGGCAGCGGCTGCTCGGCCTACGAGCCGAAGCCGTCGTGGCAGCAGGACACCGGCTGTGCGAAGCGCACGGTGGCCGACGTCTCGGCCGACGCCGACCCGAACAGCGGGCTGGGCGTCTACGACACCTACAACACGTGCGGCTCGTCGTCGTACTGCGACTTCCTGATCTCGCTCGGCGCTGCGCAGGGCCTCGACGGCTGGGCGCAGGTCGGCGGCACCAGCCTGTCCTCGCCGCTGATCGCCTCGGTGTACGCGCTCGCCGGCAACTCGGTGACCGCGAGTTCGTACCCCTACGCGCACACCGGATCGCTCAACGACGTGACGTCGGGATCGAACGGCTCGTGCAGCGGGTCGTACCTGTGCACCGCGGGCGCCGGCTACGACGGGCCGACCGGGCTCGGCACGCCGAACGGCACCGGCGGCTTTTGAGCCGCCGGCCGGCCGTGGCCGGGCGGTCGGTCAGGCGCCCAGCGCACCGCTGAGCGTCGCGGCGACCGTCGCGGCGAGCTCCCACACGGCGTCGCGCTGCTGCTTGCCCACCGCACTGGTGATCTGGACGGACGCGGCGGCCTTGACCCAGCCGAGGCCGCTGGCGATCGACTCGACGGCGCGCACCGCCCCGGCCGTGTCGTTGTTGCCGTGCACCCACAGCCCGTACGGCGCGCCGGTCTTGGCGATCAGCGTCGGGTAGTAGATCGCGTCGAAGAAGGTCTTGAGCGCGCCGCTCATGTAGCCGATGTTCGCCGGGGTGCCGAGCAGGAAGCCGTCGGCCGCCGCGACGTCGCTGACCGTCGCGCCGAGCGCGGGCTCGACCCGTACCTCGACGCCCTCGATGCCGTCGGCCCGCGTGCCGTCGAGCGCGGCCTCGAGCAGGTCCTGCATCGCCGGCGACGCGGTGTGGTGGACCACCAGCAGCACCTTCGGTGCCTGCGGTTGCGCCATCGCAGCACCGTAACGCGCAGGGGGGTCAGTCGTAGATGGCCTCGACCTGCCAGCGGGGTTCGTCGCTCATCGTGCCGGTGACGAGGTAGGCCCGGCCGCGCACGTCGACGATCTGGCAGCGCACCACCCGGCGAGCGGTGTCGTCGCTCCACCACCGCTCGTCGACCGGCCACGGACCGGCCCAGGACGTCACTGCGGCGGCAGGTTGATCGCCCATGCCGAACAGCGCCGGCGGGGCGGGCATCGCGCCGCGCTCGGTGACCACCACGGGGCGGCGCCCGGCGTCGAGCAGTTGTGCCGGGCGCGGCGGGTCGAGCAGCACCGACGGTGCTGGCGCGGGCAGCTGCCCCGGCCACGGCTGCTGCGGTGAGCGCACCGGCGCCGGCTCGTCCCCCCAGGGCACCAGCCGGGTGCGCTGGCCGGGGTCGCGGCCACCGTCGATCACCGCGGCCAGCACCGAGCCGTGCCCGAGCAGCGTCTGCACCCGCGCCAGCGCCCGGTGCGCGCGCTCGTCGTCGTCGCCCGCGCCACCCCACAGCGCGCGCTGGTGCGTCCCGGTCGGCACCGTCTCGACCGGCAGCAGCCGCACCCGGCACACCCCGGCGCTCGGCCGGTTCGGCCCGGTCAGCCACCCCTCGAGCTGCCAGCGGACGCGGTCGAGCACGTCGACGGTCGACAGCACGCCGGCGTGGCGCCAGCGGCGCACCGTCTCCTCGCCGTTCTCGCTCGTGGCCTGCAGCTCCAGGCAGGTGCAGGCCAGGCCGTGCGCCGCGAGATCGGTGACGAACTGCTCGGCGATGCCGCGCGCGGAGAACGCGACGGTGTCGACGCGCTCGACGGCGGGTTCGAGCTCGAGGGCGACGGCGAACTCGACCGCGGGCCGCCGGCCGGACACCGGGCGCTCGTCGACCCCGCCCGCCTGCCGGTGCGCCCACGCGCCGTCCGGACCGAACCGGGCGAGGACGTCACGCGGGGGCAGCGCGGCGAACGCGCCCAGCGTGCGGATGCCGAGGCGGCGCAACAGGTCGATCAACGCCGAGGTGCCTGCGGGGTCCAGCGTCTCGACCGGCAGGTCGCGCAGGAATGCCGGGGAGCCGCCCGGGTCGACGACCACGCCGCGCCGGGCCGCCTGCTCCGCGGCGAACGCGCCGTCGGCGATGCCGATCAGCACGTCGGCGCCGTGGAGCACGGCGAGGTCGGCGACGCCGCGCGAGAGCGCCTGCAGCACGCCCGTCTCGCCGCCGAAGTACCGCGTCGGGCCGCGCATGCCGATCGCGGCGAGCCCCGGCCGGGTGATCTCGACCCCCGGGGCCAGGGCCTCGAGCGCGCCGACCACCGGCTCGAAGACCCGTGCCTCGGCCGCGGTGTCACGCGGGCGCACCTCGAGCTGCGGGCAGTGCGCCTGCGCCTCGCGCCGGCGCATCCCGCGGCGCACGCCGTCGCCGCGCGCCGCATGCGAGCACGCCACGACCCGGTTCGCGGTGACGACCGCGATCGGTGCGTCGTCGGGGAGCCCCGCCTCGACCCGCGCGACGGTGACCGGCCAGTCCGGCAGCCACACGCAGATGCGCCGGCTCATCGCCGGCCCCCCACCGCAGGCATCGCGCGGCCTCAGCCGGCGAGGTCGACGACGGGCGCGAGACCTGGCGTGAAGTCCGGCATGAAGTCAGGAGCGAGGGCGGGGGTGATGCCGGCAACGTGCTCGGCCGGCACGTCGATGCCGCCGCCGGCAGCGGGCAGCCACAGGTCGGCCGACCTGCTGCGCGCCGCCTGCCCGCGACCGTCGGCGACGACGGTCAGCTGCCGGGCGCGCAGCCGCCCGGTGCCGGTGCCGATGCCCGACCACTCGCCCGCGTGCGCGTGCAGCCGCACATCCGCGTGGGGCCACGCCCGCGCCGCGCTGCCCGCATCCCCGGCCACGAACGGCACGAGCACGGCGTCCTTGCTGCGGGCGCGGGCGGCGAGGCGGCGCACGTCGGCCGGGGCGAGCGGGCTCCGGCCGGTGCCGGCGCGTGCCTGGGGCGGGCGCGCGGCCACGATGTCGACGGCGTCGAGCAAGGCGCCCACCACCGTCGTCCACGCCTCGCCGGGGGACGGGACGAGGGCGAGCCGGCGCAGGTCGATGCCGTACTCCGCCGCCGCCTCGGCGCTGATCCGCGGGAAGTTGACCAGCGCGCACCAGGCGCCACCGGCCGACGCGCCGCCGAGCAGGGCGAGCAGCAGCGACACCGAGCCGCCGACGCTGACGGTGCTGCCGCGGCGCAGGCCGCCGGGCAACAGCGTGCGCAGCGGCGCGGCCACCGGCAGCGGGGGGACGGCCTTGACGCCGACGTGCTGCCAGTCGACGGCACGGCTACCGTCGGCCGTGCGGAGCGCGACATCGAGCATCCGCCCATCATCGAACACGTGTTCGAAAGCGTCAACCGCTTGTCGGACTTCGGTCTCAGCGCACGACGGAGACGATGCGCAGGAGTGGCTCGCCGAGTTCCTGGTCGCCGTCGATCACCGCGGCCGTTCGCGCGATGTTGGGGGTAGTGGCCCCGGTGGCGAGCCGCCACAGGACGTCGGCCGGCATGCGCACTGTCGCCGACGGAGCCGTCCGGCGGCCGCGGCTCAGGCTCCAGCCCGTCAGGTCGGCGGACAGTGACCACGTCAACGTGCGCTCGCCGTCGACGAGCACGACGGCGACACTGCTACCGGGCGGCGCCGTGACCTCCCGATAGGTGTGCGGCAGGGCGCGCAGGAAGGTGTCGAGCACCGGGTCGAGAAATCGTGCGTCGGCCAGTCCCGGTCGCTGTACCGCGTCTCGGATCTGCTGCTGGTGGGTCCACTCCTCGCTGTAGTCGCGGGCAAGGTCCAGCCAGATCGGTGCGACGTCCACGCCGGCCCACCAGATCCCTTCGCTCGGCGCGTCGAGGTCCGCGTCTGCCCACATCGCATGAACGAGCCGGCCGGTGTGATCGAGCAGGTCGATCAGGACTGACGGGCTGGCAAAGGCGGAGTCGGCGACCCAGCGCTGGTTGTCGGCGTCGAGCGATGTGACGAGTTCTCCCGGCGGAACAGGTGCTGTCCGAGTGCCGTAGTGATCGCGCGTTCTGCTGAGCCGGCGCAGGTCGTCATGAAGCAGGTGCGCCGCGACGTCTCGAACGGTCCAGCCCGGACAGACCGTCGCGGCCGTCCAAGCCTCGTCCGGCACGTCGCGCAACAGCTGGACGAGTGCCGTGCGGGCCGCCACGAACTCTGCCCGCACGTCGATCGCCGGACCGAGCTGTTCGACGCGGATCACGACCGAAGTGTGCGCCTGCCCCGCCCCGCACGCCGTACCGCCAGATCGGTCAACCGACACAGCCCGAACGCTGACCAGGCGCACCGCCTACCGACCGGATCGCGGACGGCCCGGGCGCACTCGTCGTCCGTTGCTCGCGCCGCCCTGACGTGGAGATGATCTTCATGTCAGACGCCGGTGAGCACCACCCTGTTGCCGTCGGGGTCGGTGAGTTGCAGGATGCGTGCTCCGCCGCCGGGCTGCGGTCCGCCGTGCTCGATGCCGGCGTCGGTGGCGCGGGCAGCAGCGGCGTCCAGGTCGGTCTCGTCCAGCACGACGGTCGACCGCCCGGCGCGGTCGGCTTCGGACCACACCTGGACGCCGAAGGTGTCGCCGAGATGCCACTCGAGCAGGCCGGCCATGGGGCGGGCGTCGGGCCCGCGGCCGAACAGGCGGGTGTACCACTGCTCGGCGCGTTCGAGATCGGTGACGGTGCAGTTGCCGAGCAGGCGGTGGATCATGGCGTCCTCTCCTGGTGAAGCGGAATCAGGCCGTCGCTTCCCGCGGCCGTCCGGTGGGCGACTCGACGCGGACGGCAAGATCGGCAAGGCGCACGTCCAGCGCATCGGCGATGGCGACGACGGTGAAGAACGCCGGCGTCGGGACGCGGCCGGTTTCGATCTTGCGCAGGGTTTCCACCGGCACGCCGGCGGTGGCAGCGACCTCCACCATGCTGCGCGCGCCGCGCGCCTCGCGCAGTGCTGCGCCCAGCTGCCGGCCCCGCGCCCGTTCCTGCGGGGCGAGAGCATCGGTCGCACCATGGGCGTGATACTAATACCGGGATAACAATCCCGACGGACGACACGGAGCGGACGCGCGAATGGTCGAGCTGAAGACGCCGGGCGAGATCGACGCCATGCGCGCCGCGGGCGCGGTCGTCGCCGACGCGCTGGCCGCGGTGCGTGCCGAAGCCGCGGTGGGCGTCCGCCTCGACCACCTGGACCAGGTGGCGCGCGCAGTCCTCGCCACGGCCGGGGCGACCTCTCCGTTCCTCGGCTACCAGCCGGGTTTCGCCACCACGCCGTATCCGGGCGTCCTGTGTCTGTCGGTCAACGACGCCGTGCTGCACGGCCCCCCGAGCCGCCGTACGGCTGCTCGACGGCGACCTGCTCAGCGTCGACTGCGGTGCCACCCTCGACGGCTGGACGGGCGACGCGGCCATCTCGTTCTGCGTAGGCAGACGTCGACGGCGACCGCGCGGCTGCTCGACACCACCGCGCGCGCCCTGCAGGCCGGCATCGCCGCGGCGCAACCCGGTGCGCGGCTCGGGGACGTGTCCGCCGCGATCGGCCGGGTCGCGCGCGCCGCCGGGTACGGGCTGCACACCGACTTCGGCGGCCACGGCATCGGCCGCACCATGCACGAGAGCCCGCACGTGCCCAACGACGGCCGCGCGGGCCGCGGACTGCGCCTGCGCCCGGGATTCACCGTCGCGATCGAACCCTGGTTCCTCGCCGGTGGGCTCGACGCCTACCGCGTCGATGACGACGGCTGGACGCTGCGCAGCACCGACGGGTCACGCGGCGCGCACTTCGAACACAGCATTGCCGTCACCGATCGTGGTCCGCTCGTGCTCACCGCGGCGCGTGGTCGGCCGTGATGCGCATAGCGCTGCTGTCCGACACCCACGCGCCGCGGTTCTGGAAGGGCTGCCCGCCGTCTGTCGCGCGGGTGCTCGACGGTGTCGATGCGATCCTGCACGCCGGGGACGTGTGCACCGCCGGCGTCCTCGACGAGTTGGCGCGGTTCGCACCGGTGCACGCCGTGCTGGGCAACAACGACGGCGCGGACGTCGCCGCGTGGGGCGCGTCGGAGCGGCTCGAGCTCGACCTCGCCGGCCTGCCCGTGGCGATGCTGCACGACAGCGGCCCGGCCAAGGGCCGCGGGGCCCGGCTGCGGCGGATGTTCCCGGCCGCGCGGCTGGTGGTGTTCGGCCACTCGCACATCCCGTGGGATGAGACGTACGACGGCCAGCGGGCGATCAATCCCGGCTCGCCCACCGACAAGCGCCGCCAGCCGCACCCGACGATGGGCGAGCTGACCGTGGTCGACGGCGAGGTGCGCGACCTGCGGATCTTCCCGGTCGAGCGCGCGCCGTAGCCGGCGCTCGCCGCCCGGCCGGACCGCGCGCCGCGGCGCCGAATCGTCGGTGGGCACCGCGAGGATGGACGACGTGATGGGGTGGAGCAGCGGATTGCGCGCGAGGTGGTGGGCCGCGCTGAACTACGTCGGCGGTGCCGGCGTGATCTTGCTGGGCGCTCCGGCGGTGCGACGCACGGTGCGGTGCGCGTCGTGCTGATCATCGCGGCGGCCGGCGTCGGCGTCGTGCAACTGGTCGCCGCGCAACGGCGCGAACGTGCCACCAAGCGGATCGCCGAGGAGACCCGCACCGTCACGAACAACGCGATGTCCAACGCGTTCACGCCGCTGCTCGCGTTGCTCGCCGAGTTCGTCGTCGCCACCGGCGCCGCGCAACGAGCGCGGATGCGGGCGCAGCTGCGGACCTCGGCGGTCTACGCCGCCTCGCTGGCCATCGGCCCCGAGCAGGGCGTGCGCGCCTGCCTGTTCGAGGCCGACGACCCCGACGACCCCCGGACGCTGACCTGGGCCCACGTCTACGCCGGGCGCGCCGACGAGCCGACGTCGGACGTTCGCCGCCGGCACCACGCGCGGCGACGAAGCGCTGGCCATGCTGCGCGACAACACCTTCGCGTTCTGCGCGCGACACCGAGACCGAGCCCCCGCCGGGTGGCAGGAGCACCCGCACGCCTACCGCACCTTCCTGGCCGTCCCGGTCCATGCCAACGGCCGCCCGCTCGGCATGCTCACCGTCGACTCGCTGACCGCCGGTGACCTGGACGCTAACAGGGACAAGCCGATCCTCGACGTCCTGGCGCGGATCCTCGCCGTCTGCACGTGTCCAGGAGACGGCGTGAGCCGGCGGCCGGAACGCGGTAGCGGTGCCGCGCTGCGCGGTATTCTCGACGACAACGACCTGGGGGACCCGATGACGAACGGCACGCACCGCGGCAGTGCGGACTGCCCCGCTGTCGAGCGCCGATGCGGACGAGCGCATGCGCCAGATGGTGGCCGACCCGCAGGCGTACTTCACCCGCGCCCGTGCCGAGGCGAAGGTCGAGGCCCGCCGCTACGTCGCGCAGCGGCTCGGCCGGGTCAAGACCGCCTGACCCCTGACTGACCGACCACGGCGTCCCGCCGCGGCGCCTATCGTGGCCGCAGTGTCCGAGCCGTCCGTCGCCCAGCTCCGCGCCCGGCTCGACGCCGTGACTCTCGCCGACGCCGCCCGGCTCGGCCGCCGGCTGCACCGGGCCCGGCCCGGGGACGGTCGCCCGCATCGCGGCCCGGCTGGCCTCGGCCGAACGGCTCGTCGCGGCGCGCACGGCGGCCGTTCCCGCGATCACCTACCCGGACCTGCCGGTCAGCGAGCGGCGCGACGAGATCGCCGCGGCGATCCGCGATCACCAGGTGGTCGTCGTCGCCGGGGAGACCGGCTCGGGCAAGACCACGCAGCTGCCGAAGATCTGCCTCGAGCTCGGGCGCGGGATCCGCGGCACGATCGGGCACACCCAGCCGCGCCGGCTCGCCGCCCGCACCGTCGCGCAACGCATCGCCGACGAGCTCGGCACGCCGCTCGGCGGGGCGGTCGGCTACACCGTGCGCTTCACCGACCAGGCCAACGACCGCACCCTGGTGAAGCTGATGACCGACGGCATCCTGCTGGCCGAGATCCAGCGCGACCGCCGCCTGCTGCGCTACGACACGCTGATCCTGGACGAGGCGCACGAGCGCAGCCTCAACATCGACTTCCTGCTCGGTTACCTGCGCCGAGCTGGTCCCGCGGCGCCCGGACCTCAAGGTCGTCGTCACGTCCGCGACGATCGAACCGGCACGCTTCAGCGAGCACTTCGGCGGGGCGCCGATCATCGAGGTGTCCGGCCGCACGTATCCGGTCGAGATCCGCTACCGGCCGCTCGAGCAGCCGGTACCCGCTGACGACCTCGCCGCCGGTGACGACCCCGACGACCCGGATCACGACCTCGTACGCACGCAACCGCGCGACCAGACCGAGGCGATCGTCGACGCCGTGCGCGAACTGGAACGCGAGGCACCCGGCGACGTGCTGGTGTTCCTGTCCGGCGAGCGCGAGATCCGCGACACAGCCGATGTGCTGCGCGCCGAGTTCGCGGCGCAGGCGCATGATGCACCGCCGCCGCGAGGTGCTGCCGCTGTACGCGCGGCTGCCGACGGCCGAGCAGCAGCGGGTCTTCGAACCGCACACCGGCCGGCGCGTGGTGCTGGCCACGAACGTCGCCGAGACGTCGCTGACCGTGCCCGGCATCCGCTACGTGGTCGATCCGGGTACGGCGCGGATCTCGCGCTACAGCAGGCGCACAAAGGTGCAGCGGCTGCCGATCGAACCGATCTCGCAGGCGTCGGCCGCGCAGCGCGCCGGGCGGTGCGGCCGCGTCGCGGACGGCATCGCGATCCGGCTCTACAGCGAACAGGACTTCGCCGCCCGGCCGCGCTTCACCGACCCGGAGATCCTGCGCACGAACCTCGCCTCGGTGCTGCTGCAGATGGCCGCGCTGCGCCTCGGCGACGTCGAGCATTTCGGCTTCCTCGATCCGCCCGACCGGCGCAGCGTGCGCGATGGCGTGTTGCTGCTGCAGGAGCTCGGCGCGTTCGACCGGCACGGTGCGCTGACCGACACCGGTCGCCGCCTGGCGCGGCTGCCGCTCGACCCACGCGTCGGGCGGATGATCCTGGCCGCGGCGCAGGAGGGTTGCGTGCGCGAGGTGCTGGTGATCGCCGCCGCGCTGTCGATCCCCGACCCGCGTGAACGGCCGGCCGAGCGGGAGGCCGCCGCACGCCAGGCGCACGCGCGCTTCGCCGACGAAAACTCGGACTTCGTGTCCTACCTCAACCTCTGGAACCACCTGCGCGAGCAGCGTCGCGAACGCTCGGGCAACGCCTTCCGCCGGATGTGCCGAGAGGAGTTCCTGCACTACCTGCGGGTGCGCGAGTGGCAGGACCTCGCCGGCCAGCTGCGCAGCATCGCCCGCGACCTGGACATCGTCGAGAACTCCGAAGCGGCACAGCCCGACCGCGTGCACGCCGCGCTGCTGGCCGGCCTGCTCGGCCACGTGGGGTTGCGCGAGGCGCAGTCACGCGACTACCTCGGCGCCCGCAACTCGCACTTCGTGCTGGCGCCCGGCTCGGTGTTGACGAGACGCCCGCCACGCTGGGTGGTGGTCGCCGAGCTGGTCGAGACGTCGCGGCTGTTCGGGCGCACTGCCGCGCGCATCGACCCGGAGGCCATCGAGCGGGTGGCGGGCCATGTCGTCCAGCGCAGTTACAGCGAGCCGCACTGGAGCGAGAAGCGCGGCGCTGCGATGGCCTACGAGCGGGTCACGCTCTACGGCCTGCCGCTGGTGGCGCGGCGGCCGGTCGGGTACGCGTCGATCGCCCCGGACGAGGCACGCGAGCTGTTCATCCGGCACGCGCTGGTCGAAGGGCAATGGCGCACGCGGCACCGTTTCGTGCACGACAACGCCGAGCTGCGCGCCGAGCTGACGGAGCTCGAGGAACGCTCGCGGCGGCGCGACCTGCTCGTGGACGACGACACCGTCTTCACGTTCTACGACGCGCGCATCCCCGCCGACGTCGTGTCCGCGCGGCACTTCGACGCATGGTGGAAGGGGGTGCGGCGCGAGACGCCAGACCTGCTGACCCTGACCCGCGACGACCTGCTCCGCCCGGACACCGACGTCGACGAGGCGGGCGCAGCCACCCCCGACGTGTGGCGTGCCGGCGACCTGGCGCTGCCGGTCAGCTACGCGTTCACCCCCGGAACGGCCGACGACGGCGTCACGGTGCACGTGCCGGTGGGCGTGCTCGCGCGGCTGGGTGGCGACGAGTTCGCGTGGCAGGTGCCGGCGCTTCGCGAGGAATTGGTGGTGGCGCTGATCCGCTCCCTGCCCAAGGAGTTGCGGCGCGCGTTCGTGCCGGTACCCGACACTGCGAGAGCAGTGCTCGCGCATCTGTCACCGGGGCAGGAGCCGCTGCTGGCCGCCCTGCAGCGCGAATTGCATCGCAGGTCGGGCCTGCTGGTGCCGCTGGACGCGTTCGATCTGACGAAGCTGCCGGCGCACCTGCGCGTGACCTTCGCCGTCGAGCGCGCCGATGGCACCGAGATTGCGCGCGGCAAGGATCTGGGCGCCCTGCAGGAAAGCCTGGCGGCGCCGGTGCGCGAGGCGGTGGCGGCCGCCGTCGCGGGCGAGCTCGAGCGCACCGGCCTGCGCGCCTGGCCGGACGATCTGGACCAGTTGCCGCGCAGCGTGGAACGGCGCACCGGCGAGCACTCGGTGCGCGGCTACCCGGCGTTCGTGGACGCCGGTGACACCGTGAGCGTGCGGGTGTTCACCAGCCCCGCCGAGCAGCAGGCCGCCCAGCGCGCCGGCGTGCGGCGGCTGCTGCGCTGCAGCGTCGGGTCGCCGGTCAAGAGCGTCGAGCGTGGGCTGTCCACCCGCACCCGGCTGGTCCTGGGGGCGAATCCGGACGGCTCGCTCACGGCGCTGCTCGACGACTGTGCCGACGCCGCCGTCGATGCGCTGCTCGGCGACGATGTGGGGTGGACGCGCAGCGGCTTCGACGAGCTGCGCCGGCGCGTGGCCGCCCAGTTGCCCGCCGACACTGCGGCCACCGTGCGCCTGGTCGAGCCGGTGCTTGCGGCGGCCCACGAGGTGCGCCTCGCGCTGCAGACGCAGCAGGGCACACCCGCGACCCGGGCCGCGCTGGACGATGTGCGTGACCAGGTGCGCCGGCTGCTGCCGCCGGGATTCGTCGTGGCCGCCGGCCGCGACCGGTTGCGCGACGTGGCTCGTTACGTCGCGGCGATCGGTCAGCGGCTCGAGCGGTTGTCGCGTGACGCCGACCTGGACGCCGGGCGAATGACCCGCGTGCGTGCGGTGCAGGACGCGTACGCGGAGCTGGTGCGTGCCCTGCCGCCCGGACGCGCCGCAGCTGCCGACGTGCGCGACATCGCCTGGTCGATCGAGGAGTTCCGGGTGAGCCTGTGGGCGCAGCAACTGGGCGTGGCGCGCAAGATCAGCGAGCAGCGCATCTACCGCGCGATCGACGCCGTCGAGCCGTGATCGGTCAGCCGTCGGCGGCGGCCTGACACTGCACAGCGCCGTGGCACGCCGTCAGTGTCGTCAGTGCCTGCGTCATCGCCGGCGGGACTCCGGCGGCCGCGATGTTGTGCAGCTCGTAGGGGTCCGTGCGCAGGTCGTAGTACTCCTGCTGGCCGCTGCGGTAGCGCACGTACACGGCGTCCGCCGACTGCACCGAGGAGTACGTCGGCGGGGCGCCGCTGCGTCTGGTCTGCGCGTCGGGGTCGTTGCGCGCATCGGCCGGCCCGTGGTGCTCGACGAGCAGGTACTGCTGCCAGGTCGCCGGCGTGTGACCGTGCCAGAGCTGCGCCAGGGACACGCCGTCGACAGTGTTGGGGATCTTCGCGCCCACGAGTTGTTCGAACGTCGGGGCGAGGTCGATGTTGCTGACGAGTTGCGGCATCACGACGCCGTGCGGCACGCCGGGCCCGGTGACGACCAACGGCACATGGGTGTCGGTGTCGAAGGCGGTCTGCTTGCCGGGCAGCAGCCGGTACTCGCCCATGTGGTAGCCGTTGTCGGAGTTGAAGACGAAGTAGGTGTCGCGGCCCGCCCCGGTGGCCTGCAGGGTGCGCTGCAGGTTGGCGATCAGGTCGTCCACCGACATGTCGGCCTGCACCCGCTTGCGGTACTGCTGGTCGATGAAACTCTGCTGCGGGCCGGTCAGCGGCGGACTGCCGCGCAACCAGGCCGGCGGGTTGCTCGGCAGTGTGTCGTAGGCCGGGGTGCGCGGGTAGCGCAGGCCCGGGAAGGCGTTCGCGTAGCGCGGCGCCGGCGTCGACGGCTTGTGCGGCGCGAACGTGGCGACCTCGAGCATGAACGGCTGGCGGTCCGCGGTGCTCGAGCGGACGAAGTCGTCCGCCTTCGCCGACAGCACGTCGGTCAGGTAGTCCGCGGGCTTGCTGCCGTAGTGGCGGATCTTGCCGTTCTCGTTGAGCGAGTAGTTGAACTCCGGGTAGCCCAGGCCTGCGACGTCCCAGTCGTCCCAGCCCGGCGGGACGCCGTCGGCCGGCTGGTACCCGTTCAGGTACTTGCCCATCAGCGCGGTGCGGTAGCCCGCGTGCTGCAGCGACAGGCCGAACGACTTCTGCCGGTCGCCGTGTGCGTTGTAGGCCAGGTATCCGCCGTCGGAGCCGCTGTTGCGGTACACGCCGTCGTCGTGCGGGTACTCGCCGGTGAAGGTGGCCGACCGCGACGGGCAGCACAGCGAATCGACGACGTGGAAGTTCGACATCGAAACACCGGCACGCTCGAGGCCCAGGACGTGCGGCATGTGCGAGACGAGATTGAGCGACAGGTCGTCGGTGAGCACGAAGACGATGTTCGGGCTGTGCGGGCCGGCGACCCGGCCGGGGGAGGCGTGGGTGCGACCGTGCAGCGCCTCGTGCGTGCTGGTCGTGCACGCCGCGACGCCCAGCACCAAGGCGCAGACAGCGAGGAATCGGAGGACGCGGCTGGGCGAGGGAGCGTTCATCCGACCGGGCACGCGCGCCATCGTAGGTACACCTGCCGCGCAACGCGGTCGGCCCACTGCGCTGATCCTCAGCCTTCGCCGGCGGGCACGTAGGGGGACTCTGCCGAGGGGGGTTTGCTGCGCAGGCGTCTCCTGCCACGATGGGACTCCCGGCCCGCGGAGGTAGCGATGAGACCGGTCAGCACTGCGCGCGGTGAGCTGGACGCGGTCCGCATCCGCCGCGCCGAGATGCGCGAGTCACTCGGTGCCGTCGAGCAGGCGCTCGCGGCACCGGCCCCCCGGCAGGAGGAGCAGTGGGCCGCGGGTGTGCATGCCGCCCTGGCCGCGCTGGCCGCCGAATTCGCTGCGCACATCGAGGTCACCGAGGGCAGCGGCGGGCTGCACGAGGCGATCCTCGGCGGCGATCTGCGGCTGGCCAATGCGGTGGCGGCCCTGACGGCGCAGCACGCGCAGATCTCTCAGCGGTTGGGCGCGCTGGTGGACGGCAGCGCTGCCTCGGTGGACACGGCCGACGTGGAGCAGATGCGCGACCGGGCGACGGACCTGCTGGCGGCGCTGGCGCGGCACCGGCAGCGCGGCGCGGACCTGATCTACGAGGCCTTCGCCACCGACATCGGCGGGGGCGACTGAGCAGGCGTCATTCGGCGAGTTCCTCGTCCAGGTCGACACCCGGTGTGTGCACCCGGTCCGGGTGCAGGAACACGAAGCGCTTGTAGGCCCAGAACCGGATGATGGTGCCGAGCGCGATCGTGACCAGGTTGACGACGAACACCATCGTGCTCTTGTGCCCGTAGTGCAGCGGGTAGACGAACACCGCGATCGCCGCGAGCGAGAACGCGAGCGTCACGAGGTTGATCGCGAAGAAATAAGCCGTCTCGCGGCCGACCCCGGTACGCGCACGGTGCGAGAAGGACAAATGCCGGTTGCCGAAGTACGCGAAGGTCGTCGAGACGGCGGTCGAGACGATCTTCGCCTTGAGTGCGCCGTCGGGCCGCAGCCAGGTGAAGATGCCGATGTCGATCACGAAGGCGAGCGCCCCGATCACGCCGAACGCCGCGAGCTCCTTCACCACGATCCGGCTGAGCCCGTGCAGCCGGGCGCGTAATGACGGGCGCGTGCTGAACATGGCAGCCCGAACGTTACGCGCGTCGTCGCCTGCCGAGACGCAACGCTCAGGCGACAAATAGGCTGCGCGTCGTGGACGGACGCACCGGGCTGCCGGTGGTGGGCATGGTCGGCGCGGGTCAGCTAGCGCGGATGACGCACCAGGCGGTGATCGCGCTGGGGCAGTCGCTGCGGGTGCTCGCCGAGTCGCCCGACGACGGCACGGCGCTGGTCGCGACCGACGTCGTGCTCGGCGATTACCGCTCGCTGGCGGATCTGCGCGCCTTCGCCAGCGGCAGCGACGTGGTCACCTTCGACCACGAGCACGTGCCCAACGAGCACCTGCAGGCACTCGTCGCCGACGGCGTGAACGTGCAGCCGGGGCCGGACGCGCTGCGCTTCGCCCAGGACAAGCTCGCGATGCGTGAGCGGCTGTCGGCGATGGGCGTGCCGTGCCCGCGGTGGGCGCCGGTGAACTCGGTGGCCGACCTCGCGGCGTTCGGTGACGAGGTCGGCTGGCCGGTGGTGCTCAAGGCGGCCACCGGCGGCTACGACGGCAAGGGCGTGTGGACGGTCGACTCGCTCGCCTCGGCCGCCGACGTGCTCGGCTCGGGGACGCGCCTGCTGGTCGAGGAGCGGGTGCCGATCGTGCGGGAACTGGCCGCGGTGGTGGCGCGCTCGCCGTTCGGTCAGGGCGCGGCGTGGCCGGTGGTCGAGACGGTGCAGCGCGACGGCATCTGCGTGCAGGTGATCGCGCCGGCGCAGGACCTCGACGACGAGCTCGCCGAGCACGCGCAGGACCTCGCGCTACGCATCGGGGCGCAGCTGGGCGTCACCGGCGTCCTGGCCGTCGAGCTCTTCCAGACCGCGTCCGGCCTGCTCGTCAACGAGCTGGCGATGCGCCCGCACAACTCCGCACACTGGACCATCGAAGGCGCGCGGACGTCGCAGTTCGAGCAGCACGCCCGCGCGGTGCTCGACTACCCGTTGGGCTCGACACGGCCGACGGCGCCGGTGACCGTCATGGCCAACCTGTTGGGCGGCCCGGACGGCGTGCGCCCGGCCGGCATCGACGAGCGGGTGCATCACTTCATGGCGCACTGGCCGGATGTCAAGCTGCACCTCTACGGCAAGGCGTGGCGTCCCGGCCGCAAGGTGGGGCACGTGACGGCGCTGGGCGGCGACGTCGACGAGGTGCGCGCCCGCGCAACGGCAGCAGCCGACTACCTGATGAACGGGGACCAGCAGTCATGAGCGATCCGATTGCCGGCGTGATCATGGGCAGCGACTCGGACTTCGACGTGCTGGGCGCGGCGGCCGCCGCGCTGGCCGAGTTCGACGTGCCGCACGAGGTGCGCGTGGTGTCCGCGCACCGCACCCCGCTGGGCATGGCCGAGTACGCGCAGAGCGCCGCCGGCCGCGGCCTGCGGGTGATCATCGCCGGGGCCGGCGGCGCCGCGCACCTGCCGGGCATGGTCGCGTCGCTGACGACGCTGCCGGTGATCGGTGTCCCCGTGGCGCTGAAGTACCTCGACGGCATGGACTCGCTGCTGTCGATCGTGCAGATGCCGGCGGGGGTACCGGTGGCGACGGTGTCCATCAACGGTGCGCGCAACGCCGGGCTGCTGGCGGTGCGCATGCTCGCGGCCACCGACGCCGTCCTGGCGCAGCGGGTGGCGACGTTCCAGCGCGAACTCGCAGCGAGCGCCGAGGCGAAGAACGAGGCACTGCAGCAGCGCCTGACCTGACGGCGAGCGACCACAGACGGCGTCCGTACTGTGGCCCTGTGTCCCCGGCCGCGGTCCGTGAGCGGCTGCGCTCCCACAAGGTGCTTGCCGCCCTGATCGCGCTGGTCGTGGTCGCGGTCGCCGTCGTGGTGCCGGTGCTGGTCACCGCATCGGGCGGTGTGCACGTCAGTTCCCGCTTCGTCACCGGCACGCCCGAAGCCGGCCGGAAGGTGGAGCTCGACACCTCGCTGTACCTGCCGGACACCACCCCGGCACCGGCGGTCCTGCTCTCGCAGGGCTTCGGTGGCGACAAGAGCTCGCTGGCCGCCACGGCGAAGACCTACGCGCAGCGTGGCTTCGTCGCGCTGACCTACAGCGCCCGCGGGTTCGGCAACTCAGGGGGCCTGATCCACTTCGCGGCGCCCGACTACGAGGTGCACGACGGCACGCTGCTGATCAATTACCTGGCGAAGCTCGAGCAGGTGAAGAAGGTCGGCGGCAAGGCGCAGATCGCGGTTGCCGGCTCGTCCTACGGCGGCGGCCTGTCGCTGCTGATCGCCGCTGCCGACCCACGCGTGCAGGCCGTCGCGGCGGACATCACCTGGAACAACCTCTCGCACGCGCTGTTCCCGAACTTCGGCGGCACGCAACCCGGCGTGTTCAAGAAGCTGTGGGCCGGTGAACTGTTCGGCAACGCGTTCTCCCGCCCCGACCTGAACAGCCTGCTGGACGGCGGGTCGCAGCCTGCCGCACAGCAGGGCTCGGTGTCGTGCGGCCGCTTCGCCGCCGACGTCTGCGCCGCCTACCAGTCGTCCGCCGCGGCCGGCACGCCCGATGCCGCGATGCGCGAGCTGATGCGCCGGGCGAGCCCGGCCACCGTGCTGGACAGGATCGACGCGCCGACGCTGCTGACGCAGGGCGAGCAGGACTCGCTGTTCCCGCTCAGCGAGGCGGACGCGAACGCCCGCGGCATCGCGGCGCACGGCACCCCGGTCTGCGTGGTGTGGCGGCCGGGTGGGCACGACGCGGGCTCGGTCGGCGAGCCGCAGGCCGCCGGCGACGCGATCGACTGGTTCCGGCAGGCGTTCGACGCACAGGATGCCGGGCACAAGGTGAGCACCCACCAGGCGTTCCAGTTCGCCGAGCAGGCCGGCGTGGTGTCGGCCGAGACGGGCGACGCGTCCCAACAGGTGCTGCAGGCCACCGGATACCCGGGCATCGCCGGCACGTCGCGCCACAGCCGCACGGTGTCCGTCTCCGGCGCTGTCCAGCAGATCTCGTCACCCGCGGGCGGCGCTCCCGCAGTGATCACCAGTATCCCGGGGCTCGGCGGCATCTCGCCCGACGTCGACCGCCTGCTTGCAGCAGTGCCGAGCGCGCCCGGCCAGACCGCGTTGTTCGAGTCCGCGCGGCTGCGCACGGCGGTGCGCATCATCGGGGCGCCGACGGTGCGCATCACCGTGACCACGCGGACCAGCACCGACGCCGTCCTCTTCGCCGGCCTGCGCGACGTCGACTCCAGCGGTTCCCCGACGCTGCCCTCGCAGCTCGTGTCGCCGATCAAGCTGACCGGCCTGGCACCGGGCGTGCCGCGCACGGTGACGGTGCGGCTGCCCGCCGTCGTGCGCAACGTGCTGGCCGGGCACCGCCTGGCGCTGAGCATCAGCGGGTCGGACTTCGCCTACGCGGGGCCCACGGATGCGCGGCAGTACACCGTCGGGCTCGCTGCCGACCGCGCGCCGGTCACCATCCCCACCACCACCGGCGCGGCGATCGGCGGCGGCCACCCGTTCGGCTGGCTGATCGTCGGCGGCGCGGTGTTCCTGCTCGTCCTCGGCAGCGTCGGCTTCGTGATCATCCGGCGGCGCCGGATCCTCAAGCCGCGCCCGGATCTCGCCGACGTGCCGGTGGCCGTCGAAGGTCTGGTGAAGGAGTACGCGGGCGGCTACCGCGCCGTGGACGACATCAGCCTGCGCGTCGAGCGCGGGCAGGTCGTCGGGCTGCTGGGCCCCAACGGCGCCGGCAAGACGACGGCGCTGCGGGTGCTCGTCGGTCTGATCACCCCCACGGCCGGGCGGGTCTACGTGTTCGGGCAGCCCGTCGTGCCGGGCGCACCGGTGCTCGCCCGGCTGGGCGCGTTCATCGAGGGTCCGGGCTTCCTGCCGCACCTGTCCGGCCGGGAGAACCTCCGGCTGTTCTGGGCGGCCACCGGGCGCGACCTCGCCGAGGCCGAGTTCGACACCGCGCTGGACATCGCCGGGCTCGGGGCCTCGATCGACCGGCGGGTGCGCAGCTACAGCCAGGGCATGCGCCAGCGGCTGGGCATCGCCCAGGCCATGCTCGGGCTCCCCGAGGTCCTGGTGTTGGACGAGCCGACCAACGGCCTCGACCCGCCGCAGATCGCCGAGATGCGCGAGGTGCTCGCCGACTACGCGCGCACCGGGCGCACCGTCGTCGTGTCGAGTCACCTGCTGGCCGAGGTCGAGCAGACGTGCACCGATGTCGTCGTCATGCACCGCGGCAAGATCGTCGCGGCCGGCTCGGTCGCCGAGATCGCCGGTGGCGCCGGGCAGCAGCTCGCCGTCGACGACCCGGCGGCCGCCGCGCAGATCCTGGCCGCCGCGGGCGTCGGGGCGCAGCTCGTCCCCGCACGGCGCGCCCTCGAGGACGTCTTCCTCGGCCTGATCGGGGAGGACCAGTGAGCGAACCGAGAACGCGCGCCCGCGCCGACGACCGCGAGCTGTCGAAGATCGCGGCCACCCGCCGCGGCATCCACGACCGGCTTGCCGAGCTGGACGCCGGCCACGCGCCCGACTTCGTCCCGGGTCACACGCTGCGGCTGCGCGTCGAGTTCGCCCGCCAGCTGCGCCGCCGGCGCTCGCAGGTGGCGTTCGGCCTGTTGTTGCTGCTGCCGATCATCATGGCCGTCGCGTTCGAGATCGGCGGCAACCCCACCGACGGCCAAACCCCGCAGCTGGTCGGGCTCGCCACTGCCGGGGCCGCGAACTTCGCCCTGTTCGCCGAGTTCGCGGCCGTCGGCTTCCTGCTCGTCGTCGTGGTGGCGCTGTTCTGCGGCGACACCGTGGCCAGCGAGGCCAGCTGGGCCTCGCTGCGCTACCTGCTGGCGCAGCCGGTGCCGCGCTCGCGACTGCTGCGGCAGAAGTTCGCTGTCGCCGGGCTGCTGTGTATCGCGGCTAACCTGCTGCTGCCGGTGTGGGCGTTCGTCGTCGGCGGCGTCGTGTTCGGCTTCAACCCGGCGCGCTCGCCGATCGGCGGTGATTTCAGCTCGGGCGAATCGCTGTTGCGGCTGCTGATCGTCGTGGCATACGTATGCATCACGCTGCTGAAGTTCGCGTCGCTCGCCTTCCTGCTCAGCGTCACCGTGGACAACCCGCTGGGCGCCGTCGGCGGCGCGGTGATGTTCGCGGTGGTCTCCTCGATCATCGACCAGATCACCGCGCTCGGCTCCTACCGCAGCTATCTGCCGACGCACTTCGACTACGCGTGGGTGGACACGCTGAGCTCGCCGATCGTGTGGGACGACATGATCCGCGGCGCCGGGCTGTCGCTGATCTACAGCGCGGTGTTCCTCGGCTGGGCGTGGCTGCGATTCGACCGTAAGGACATCACGTCGTAGCCGCTCGGCGCCGTTCGCGATAGGCGGCGACGTTCGCGCGGTTGCCGCAGCCGCTGCCGCAGAAGCGCCGCGAGCGGTTCTTCGACAGGTCGACGTACACGTCGGCGCAGTCGTCGGCGGCGCACACCCGCAACCGGTCCAGCTCCCCGGCGCGCACGACGTCGGCGAAGGCCATCGCGGCCTCCACCTGCATGCGCTGCGCCAGCGGCTGATCGGGTGACGTCGCGTGCATGTGGTAGTCCCACTCGTCGTGGCGCACGAGCTGCGGCAGTGCCCGTGCCTCGCGCAGCAGGCCGTTGACGATGTCGACGATGCCGTCCTGGTCGCTGGTCCACAGGGCGGCGAGGCGCGGACGCAGCGCGCGCACGGCGTCCAGTTCGGTACGGGTGTGCCGGTACACGCCGGTGAACCGCCAGCCCTGGACGAAGTCGTCGAGGTCCGCGACCGTCTCCAGCGTGCCGTCCTGAGCGGTGTTCACGAGGGCCGCGGCGCACGCGAGCGCCTCTTCCGTGTCATGAGCGAAAAGCAAGTTGACTCCTGACTGCCACCGTGCTTGCCTGTCAGGAGTGTAAGGCTTTTGACCTCATACGGCGAAGGAGTGACGATGCGCGCCCACCCCAGCAGCGGTGCCGGGTTGGGCTTCGCCCTGGCGTCGGCGGCGACGTTCGGCACCTCGGGCACGTTCGCCAGCGGCCTGCTGGCCTCGGGCTGGTCGCCCGGCGCGGCCGTGACGATCCGCGTCGGTGCCGCCGCCCTGATGCTGACCGTCCCCGCCGTGCGCACCCTGCGCGGGCGGTGGGAGCTGCTGCGCCGGTCGCTCGGTGCCGTCGCGGCGTTCGGGCTGGTCGCGGTGGCGGGCTGCCAGCTGTTCTACTTCGAGGCCGTCGAGCGGCTGTCGGTCGGTGTCGCGCTGTTGCTCGAGTACTGCGGCACGCTGCTCGTCGTGGCGTGGCTGTGGGCGCGCCACCACCAGCGCCCGAGCGCGCGGACGGCAGCGGGCGGCGCGGTCGCCCTCGCCGGCCTGGTGCTGCGTGCTCGACCTGACCGGGAGCGCGCACCTGGACGTCGTCGGCGTGCTCTGGGGCCTCGCCGCCGCAGTCGGCCTCGCGACGTACTTCGTGCTGTCGGCGCGCGCGGACGACCCGCTGCCGCCGGTGGTCACCGTGTGGGCAGGTATGTGCATCGGAACGCTTGCCCTGCTGTTGCTCGGCGTCATGCGCGCGGTGCCGATGCGCGCCTCCACCGCGGACGTGGACTTCTCCGGAACGCACGTGCCCTGGTGGGTGCCGGTGCTGGGCCTGTCGTTCGTCGCGGCCGCCCTCGCCTACACGCTGGGCATCGCGGCGGCGCGGCGCCTCGGTGCGCGCCTGGCCTCGTTCGTGGGTCTCGCCGAGGTCCTGTTCGCCGTGCTGGTGGCGTGGCTGTGGCTCGGCCAGCGGCCCACGCTGCTGCAGGGGATCGGTGGCGTCATCGTGCTCGTCGGCATCGCGCTGGTGCGCAGCGGCGAGCGGCCGCCGGCGGCCGAGGATGTGTCAGCGCACGCCGGCACCCCGGCCGAGGTCGTTGTGCGACAGTGACGCGATGACGTCGGCGCCGGGCGCGCGGGTCGTGGCGGTCGCGCCCGAACGCCTCGGCCGCTGGCTCGCCGGCTTCAGCGAGCGTCACGGTGCCACCGAGACGACCACCGGCACCGACGTCGTCGAGCTCGTCGGCGCCGACGGCGCACGGGCGTGGCTCGACGTCCCGTACCCGCCGCTGGCCGGCGACCTGGTCGAGCACGCCCTGGTACGGCGGCGCATCGGCGTGCTGCTGGTGCGCCGCGGCGGTTACGCGGCCGGCGTCTTCGACGGGCCCGAGCTCGTCGCGTCCAAGGTCGGCTCCCGCTACGTGCAGGGCTCCACCAAGGCCGGCGGGTGGTCGCAGCAGCGTTACGCCCGGCGACGCGGCAACCAGGCGGCCGCCGCCTTCGCCGACGCCGCGGACGTCGCCGCGCGCATCCTGGCCGGCGAGCAGCTGCACGCGTTCCTCGCCGGGGGTGACCGCGACGCCGTGCGCGCGGTGCTGGCCGACCCGCGGCTGAGCGGTCTCGAGCCCGGCGAGCCGTGGCTGCAGGTGCACGAGGTCAAGCTGCGCACCCTGGAGCAGACGCCGGCGCAGTTCCGCGCGGTGCGCATCCGCCTCGACCCCTGACGCCGCCCGCGCACGTGCCAGGATCGGGTCATGAGCGACTCCCGTGCCGGCACGCCCGCCCAGCCGCAGGATCTCGTCGACGTCGACGCCCTGCGCGCCGCCTATTACGACCGGCACCCGGATCCCGCCGACCCCGCGCAGCAGGTCAGCTTCGGCACCTCCGGGCACCGCGGGTCGGCGCTGAAGACCACGTTCAACGAGGACCACATCGTCGCCACCAGTCAGGCGATCTGCGAGTACCGCGCCGGCCAGGGCATCGACGGGCCGCTGTTCCTCGGCGAGGACACGCACGCGCTGAGCGCCCCGGCCACGGCATCGGCGCTCGAGGTGTTCGCCGCCAACGGCGTCACCGTGCTGATCGACTCCCGCGGGCGCTACACGCCCACGCCGGCAGTCTCGCTGGCCATCCTCACGCACAACGCGCGGCCGGCCGCCGACGCGGCCGGGCGCGCCGACGGCGTCGTGGTCACGCCGTCGCACAACCCACCGCCGGACGGCGGCTTCAAGTACAACCCGCCGGACGGCGGGCCGGCCGGCACCGAGATCACCACCTGGATCCAGGACCGCGCCAACGACCTGCTGCGCGACGGGCTGCGCGGCGTCCGGCGGGTGCCGCACGAGCAGGCGGTGCGCGCCGACACCACGCAGCGCTACGACTTCCTGGACGCCTACGTCTCTGCGCTGCCGACCATCGTCGACCTCGAGGCGATCCGCGATGCCGGCGTGCGGATCGGCGCCGACCCGCTCGGCGGGGCGAGCGTCGACTACTGGGCCGAGATCGGGACGCGTTACGGCCTCGACCTGACCGTCGTGAACGAGACCGTCGACCCGCAGTTCGCCTTCATGACGCTCGACACCGACGGCAAGATCCGCATGGACTGCTCGTCGCCCGCGGCCATGGCGTCCCTGATCGCGCGCCAGCACGAGTTCGACATCGCCACCGGCAACGACACCGACGCCGACCGGCACGGCATCGTGACGCCGGACGGCGGCCTCCTCAACCCGAACCACTACCTGGCCGTCGCGATCGACTACCTCTACCGGCACCGCAGCGGCTGGCCGGCCGGAGCGGCCATCGGCAAGACGCTCGTCAGCTCGTCCATGATCGACAAGGTGGCGGCGTCGCTCGGCCGCGACCTGCTCGAGGTGCCGGTCGGGTTCAAGTGGTTCGTCCCCGGCCTGCTCGACGGCTCGGTGGCCTTCGGCGGCGAGGAGAGCGCGGGCGCGTCGTTCCTGCGCACGGACGGCTCGGTGTGGACCACCGACAAGGACGGCATCATCTTGTGCCTGCTCGCCTCCGAGATCACCGCCGTCACGGGGACGTCGCCGTCCGCGCGCTACGCCGAGCTGACCCAGCAGTTCGGTGACCCCGCGTACGCGCGCGTCGACTCCCCGGCCGACCGCGAGCAGAAGGCGGTGCTGGGCAAGCTGTCGCCCGACCAGGTCGCCGCCGACACGCTGGCCGGCGAGCGGATCGTCGCCAAGCTGACCGCGGCGCCCGGCAACGACGCGGCCATCGGCGGGCTGAAGGTCGTCAGCGAGTCCGGCTGGTTCGCCGCGCGGCCGTCGGGCACCGAGGACGTCTACAAGCTCTACGCCGAGTCGTTCAAGGGCAAGGACCACCTGGCGCGAATCCAGGACGAGGCGCGCTCCATCGTGGACGCCGCGCTCGACGCGTGACCCGACCCGTCGCACCGCTAAGGTAGGCAGCCATGCACAGCGAGGTCAGGCAGCGTCCCCCCGGCGCGCCCGACCCGAGATTCTCGGTACTGCGCGGCGATCAGCGCGGGACGGCCGGCCGTCTGGTCGACGCCGCCGTGGTGGCGGTGGCCCGGGTCGCCGTCGCGGGCATGCGGGCCATCTACGCGCTGCTCAAGCGGTTGCCCACCCAGGACAAGATCGTGCTGATGTCGCGCCTGTACGGCGAGACGTCGCAGGACTTCGCCCGGGTCCGCGACGAGATCGCGCGGCAGAGCCCGGGCACCCGCGTCGTCGTGCTCAACCACCGCAACACCGCGCCATGGGCGGTCCCCGCCCAGATGCTGCTCGAGATGTATCACCTGGCCACGTCGCGCGCGTGCATCACCGACAGCTACATGGCCGTCATCAGCGCGTTGGAGCACAAGGACGAGCTGATCGTCGTGCAGATGTGGCACGCACTGGGCGCGATCAAGCGCTTCGGGCTCGCGGCGGTCGGCACCGCCGAGGGCCGACCGAGCGGCCTCGCCCGGGTCATGCGCATGCACCACGGGTACGACTGGGTGATCGCCGGTGGCCGGCGGATGGTCGAGCCGTTCGCCGAATCCTTCGGCGTGCGACCCGAACAGGTGCTGCCGATCGGCACCCCGCGCGTCGACCTGTTGCGCGACGCCGACTACCTCGCCGGCAAACGCGCCCGCATCGACGCCGCGCACCCCCAGCTGCGCGATCGTCGGGTGGTCCTCTACGCCCCGACGTTCCGCACCGGCGACCCGGTGCGCGTCGAACCGCTGCTCGACGCGCTGATCGAGGCCGAGCTGGACGTCGTGGTCGCGTTGCACCCGCTGGACCGCCGCGACTTCACCCGGCTGCCCGGGGTGACGCAGGACCCGGCGTTCACGACGCTGGACTGGCTGACGGTCGCCAGCGAGCTGATCACCGACTACTCCGCGGTCGTCTTCGATGCCGCCGTCCTGGGCGTCCCCACCTACGCCTACGCCTACGACCTCGACGAGTACCGCGAACGGCGCGGCATCCCGTTCGACTACGAGCACGACATGCCCGGACAGATTTACCGCGACGAGAAGTCGGTCGTGCGGGCGCTGCTGGCCCACGAGGTCACCCCCGCGGACGTCGAACGCTTCCGGGCGTACTTCGTCAGCGCCCCGGACGGCGGCAGCACCAGGCGCATCGTCGCGCTGGCGCTCGGCGCGAGCCCAACAGAACTGGCGGCGGCCGACCTGCCGCCGGGCCCATGAACGCCCGGCTCAAGGCCGGCGGTGTCGAGATCCTCAAGCACACGCCGTGGCTTCGCGTGTTCTACCGGGCGGCCCGCAACCGGGTGCGATTGCTGTGCTTCCGCTGGGTGTCGCGCGGTGCGGCCGACCCGCAGCTGATCGTCTTCGAGTGCTTCGTCGGCCGCAGCTACGCCGGCTCGCCGCGCGCCCTGTACGAGGCGATGCTGGCCGACCCGCGCTTCGCGCACTGCCGCTTCGTGTGGGGCATGCGCGACCCGGCGCGGGCAGGCCGTTTCCCGGCACTGGCTGATCCGCGGACGCGCGTCGTGCAGTACCGCTCGCGTGCGTACTACCGCGCGTTCGGCGGCGCACGGGTGTGGATCAGCAACTCGATCATCGCGCCCGAGCTGTGGCCGACACGGCGCCAGACGTACGTGCAGACGTGGCACGGCACGCCGCTCAAGCGGATCGGCCTGGACGTCGTCGAGACCACCGAGACCGCGATGAACGGCAAGGCGGAGATCGACGCGCGCTACCGCGACGAGGCCAGGAAGGTCACCCATTTCCTGTCCTCCGCGCCGTTCACCACCCGGACGTTCGCCAGCGCGTTCGGGCTACCGGCGGCGGGGGAGGGCAGCCCGTTCGTCGAGACCGGGCAGCCGCGCAACGACGTCCTGGCCACCGCCCGTGCCGACGACGTCGCCGCCGTCCGCGCGGCGCTGGGCATCGAGCCGGGCGTCCGGGTCATCCTCTACGCGCCCACGTGGCGCGACGACCAGCACGATTCGCGCTCGGGCTACGTCTACACCCAGCCGCTGGACGTGGCCCGGCTGCGCGCGACGCTCGGCGACGGCTGGCTGCTGCTGTTCCGCGCGCACTACCTGGTCACGAACACGATCGACTTCAGCGGCGTCGGCGACTTCGTCCGCGATGTGTCCGGCGTCGACGACATCAACGACCTGTGCCTGGCCAGCGACGTGCTGATCACCGACTACTCGAGCATCTACTTCGACTACGCCCTGCTCGGGCGGCCGATGGTGTTCTACATGTACGACCTCGCCCGCTACGCCTCCCGGCTGCGCGGGTTCTACCTGCCGATCGAGGACGTCCCCGGCCCGATCGCCAAGGATCAGGATGAGCTCGAGGCCGCGCTGCTGACGCTGGGCGAGCTCGGGCCGGGCGCCGCCGACCCGACGTCGCAGCGCAAACGCGCCGATCTCGTCGCCCGGCTGGCACCGCACGACGACGGCCACGCAGCCGCGCGGGTGCTCGACCTCGTCGCGGGCGACCTGCCGGCGGCCACAGCCGAGCAGGCGCGCACCGCATAGCCGGGGCGGTGTCTGGTAGGCATGCGTGATGGGGAGAAACACCACGTGAGCACGCCGGACAAGATCACTGACCTCACCGACCGCGCGGCCTGGACGGCGCTGAAGCAGCACCACGCCGCCGTCGCCGACACCCATCTGCGCGATCTGTTCGCGCGGGACAGCGACCGCGGCACCCGCCTGAGCGCGCAGGCCTGCGGCATCTACCTGGACTACTCCAAGAACCGCGTCACCGACGAGACCCTGCAGTTGCTGCGCCAGCTGGCCGACGAGTCCGGCCTGCGCGAGCGCATCGACGCCATGTTCGCCGGCGAGAAGATCAACGTCACCGAGGACCGCGCCGTGCTGCACGTCGCGTTGCGCGCGCCCACCGGGGAACGGATCGCGGTCGACGACGTCGACGTCGTGCCCGCCGTGCACGAGGTGCTCGGCCGGATGGCCGAGTTCGCCAACCGCATCCGCAGCGGCAACTGGAGCGGCCACACCGGCAAGCCGATCGTGAACATCGTCAACATCGGCATCGGCGGGTCGGACCTCGGGCCGGTGATGGCCTACGAGGCGCTCAAGCACTACGCCGACCGCGACCTCACCTTCCGCTTCGTGTCGAACGTCGACGGCACCGACTTCGTCGAGGCCACCCGCGACCTCGACCCCGAGCAGACGCTGTTCATCGTGTCGTCGAAGACGTTCACCACGCTGGAGACGATGACCAACGCGATCAGCGCGCGCGACTGGATCCTGGCCGCGATGGACAGCCGAGCCGCGATCGCCAAGCACTTCGCCGCGGTGTCGACGAACTCCGAGGCCGTCGAGGAATTCGGCATCGACGTCATGAACATGTTCGGCTTCTGGGACTGGGTCGGCGGCCGGTACTCGATGGACTCCGCGATCGGGCTGTCGACGATGATCGCCATCGGCCCCGACGCGTTCAGCGAGATGCTCGCCGGGTTCCACGAGATGGACGAGCACTTCCGCACCGCGCCGTTGGAGCAGAACCTGCCGGTGCTGCTGGGGCTGCTGACGGTCTGGTACACCGACTTCTTCGATGCGCAGACGCAGGCGGTGCTGCCCTACGACCAGTACCTCAAGCGGTTCCCGGCGTACCTGCAGCAGCTGACGATGGAGTCCAACGGCAAGCACGTGACGCTCGCCGGGACGACCGTCGACTACCCGACCGGCCCGGTCTACTGGGGCGAGCCGGGCACCAACGGACAGCACAGCTTCTACCAGCTGATCCACCAGGGCACCGAGCTGATCCCGGCGGACTTCATCGGGTTCACGCACTCGTTGAACCCCGTCGTCACCTCGGAGGGCACCGCGCACCACGACCTGCTGACCGCCAACGTCTTCGCCCAGGGCGAGGCGCTCGCGTTCGGCAAGACCCCGGAGCAGGTCAAGGACGAGGGCACCGAGGACTGGCTGGTGCCGCACCGCGTGTTCGACGGCAACCGGCCGTCGAACACGTTGCTGCTCGACGAGCTGACACCCCGCGCGCTGGGCACGCTGGTCGCGCTCTACGAGCACAGCGTGTTCACGCAGGGCACGATCTGGTCGATCAACTCCTTCGACCAGTGGGGCGTCGAGCTCGGCAAGGTGCTCGCGAAGAAGGTCGCCGGCGAGCTGTCCGCCGCCGACGAGCCGCAACTGCAGCACGACAGCTCCACGAACGCACTTATCCGCCGCTACCGCGACGCTCGCAAGGAGTCCTGATGCAACTCGGAATGATCGGCCTCGGCCGCATGGGCGCCAACATCGTCCGGCGCATCATGCGCGACGGGCACACCGCCGTCGCCTACGACACCAACCCCGACACCGTCGACCAGCTCGCCGGCGAGGGTGCGGAGGGCGCGAAGACGCTCGAGGAGTTCGTCCAGAAGCTGGAGAAGCCGCGGGTGGCGTGGGTGATGATCCCGGCCGGCATCACCGACAAGGTCGTCGAGCAGCTGTCCGGGCTGATGGACGAGGGCGACATCATCATCAACGGCGGCAACTCCAACTACCGCGAGGACTACGACCGCGCCAAGGCCCTGAAGGAGAACCAGAACATCGACTACCTCGACGTCGGCACCAGCGGCGGCGTGTGGGGACTCGACCGCGGCTACTGCCTGATGATCGGCGGCGACGAGAAGGCCTACCAGCACTGCGAGCCGCTGTTCGCGAGCATCGCACCCGGCCTCGGCGACATCGAGCGCACGCCGGGCCGCGACGGCGACCCGGCTCCCGAGGAGCAGGGCTACCTGCAGTGCGGGCCGGCGGGTTCCGGGCACTTCGTCAAGATGGTCCACAACGGCATCGAGTACGGGATGATGGCCGCCTACGCCGAGGGCCTGAACGTGCTGGCCAAGGCCAACGCCGGCAAGACCGAGAAGACGCACTCCGCCGAGGAGACCCCGCTCGAGCAGCCGCGAGTACTACCAGTACGACCTCGACCTCGGCGAAGGTCACCGAGGTGTGGCGTCGCGGCTCGGTGATCGCGTCGTGGCTGCTCGACCTCACCGCCGGCGCGCTGCACGGCAACCCGAACCTCGACGGCATCGCCGGGCGGGTCTCGGACTCCGGCGAGGGCCGGTGGACCATCAAGGCGGGCATCGACGAGGGCGTGCCCACGCCGGTGCTCGCCGCGTCGCTGTTCGCGCGGTTCTCCAGCCGCGGTGAGGCCGTCTACGCCGACAAGCTGCTGTCGGCCATGCGCAAGGCGTTCGGCGGCCACAACGAGCTGCCCACCGGCGAGTAGCACCCGGCTTTGCCCGCGTCGCGCAGAATGCTGGCGTGAGCGTTCCCAACGTGCTCGGTGCCGTCGTCGGTGCCCTGCTCGTCCTGCTCGGCTGGGGCAGCGTGCTGTCGGTGCTGGTGGTGCCGCGGCGTAGTCGCAACCTGATCAGCCGGGGGCTGTTCACCGTCGTCGAGGCCGGATTCCGCGTCGTCGCCGTGCGGCTGCGCAGCTTCGGCCGGCGCGACCGCCTGCTGGCGTGGCAGGGACCGGTGCTCATCCTGGTGCAGCTCGCGGCTGGCTCGCGCTGTTCTACGTCGGCTTCGCGCTGATCCTCAACGCCGATCCAGCCGGACAGCGTGGCGCACGCGTTCGCGCAGTCCGGCTCGTCGCTGTTCACGCTCGGCTACGCCGGCCCGCGCGGCGCGTCGCTGAGCGTCGTCGACTACCTGGCCGCCGCGACGGGGCTGATGGTGGTCGCCCTGCAGATCGGCTACCTGCCGACGCTGTACGGCGCGTTCAACCGCCGCGAGACCGAGGTGCGGCTGCTGTCCAGCCGGGCGGGCACGCCCGCGTGGGGCCCGGAGCTGCTGGCCCGCACCCGGTTCGGGTTCGCCGCCGAGGATGACGGCGCGGTGATGAACGACTTCTACCTGCAGTGGGAGCGGTGGGCCGCGGACCTGTCCGAGAGTCCACACCAACTACCCGGTGCTGATCGTGCTGCGCTCGCCGTTGAAGTTCTCGTCCTGGCTGGTCGCGATGGTCGCGGTGATGGACTCGGCGGCGTTGTGGCTGGCCCTGGCGCCGACCACCGCGCCGCTCACCGAGGCGCGGCTCGCGCTGCGGATGGGCTTCACTCGCGCTGCGCGCCGATCGCCGAGACGCTCGGGCATCGAGGTCGAGCGCGACCCGGATCCGGACGCCGAGCTGCAGCTGCCCTACGAGCGCTTACCTGCAGGGTGTCGGGCGCATCGAGCAGACGACGTTCCGCATGGAGCGCACGCCCGAGCAGGCGTGGCCGGACTTCCGCGGCTGGCGGGTCAACTACGAGGCCGTCGCGTACGCGCTGGCAGCGCCGGCTCGACGCGGTGCCCGCCCCGTGGACCGGACCGCGGCGCACCGGTGACGCGGAGATCGAGCCGATCCGCCCGCCGAACCGGATGCCGACGCCGCACCCGGACACGCCGTGACCCGCGCGCGGCGGCAGGATCGTCGGCTCAGGCCTCGGACTCGGTGAGGTCCCCGGCCCACACGGTGTGGAACGTGCCCGTCGCGGTCGACGCGCTGGTAGGTGTGCGCGCCGAAGTTGTCGCGCAGGCCCTGGATCAGCGCGGCCGGCAGCCGCTCGCGGCGCAGCCCGTCGTAGTAGGCGAGCGACGACGAGAACGCCGGCGTCGGGATGCCGGCCAGCGCGGCCTGCGACACCACCCGCCGCCACGAGTCGACGCCCGTCGCGCACCGCGTCGGCGAAGTACGGCGCGACGAGCAGCGACGGCAGGTCGGCGTCGTCGTCGTAGGCCTCGCTGGATCCGGTCGAGGAACCGGGCCCGGATGATGCAGCCGCCGCGCCAGATCGTCGCCATCGCGCCGCGGTCGACGTCCCAGTCGTACTCCGCGCTGCCGGCCGCGATGTGGTCGAAGCCCTGCGCGTAGGCGACCACCTTCGACGCGTACAGCGCGCGCGCGGACGTCCTCGACGAACGCGTCGCGGTCGTCGATCGTCGAGCGTCGCCGACGTCCGGTGCCGAACGCCTGCTGCGCCGGCGCCGCGCTGCTCGGCGTGGCCGGACAGCGCCCGGGCGAACGTGGCCTCGGCGATGCCGGTGATCGGGACGCCGAGGTCGAGCGCGCTCTGCACCGTCCAGCGGCCGGTGCCCTTCTGCTCGGCCTGGTCGAGCACGATGTCGACGAACGGCTTGCCGGTCGTCGGCGTCGGCGTGCGCCGAGCACGTCGGCGGTGATCTCGATCAGGAACGACTCGAGGTCGCCCTCGTTCCACGTCGCGGAAGATCTCGGCGATCTCGCGCCGGCGACGCGCCGAGGCCCGGCGCGCAGCAGGTCGTAGGCCTCGGCGATCAGCTGCATGTCGGCGTACTCGATGCCGTTGTGCACCATCTTGACGAAGTGCCCGGCGCCGTCCGGGCCGACGTGCACGCAGCACGGGGTGCCGTCGACCTGCGCGGCGATCGACTCGAAGATCGGGCCGAGCTTCTCGTAGGACTCGCTTCGAGCCGCCGGGCATGATCGACGGCCCGAGCAGCGCGCCCTCCTCGCCGCCGGAGACGCCGCAGCCGACGAAGTGCAGGCCGTGCTCGCGCAGCGCGGCCTCGCGCCGGCGGGTGTCGGCGAAGTGCGCGTTGCCGCAGTCGATGACGATGTCGCCGTCGTCGAGCAGCGGCGACGAGCTCGTCGATGACCGCGTCGGTCGGCTCGCCGGCCTTGACCATGATGATGATCGCGCGCGGCTGCTCGAGCGACGCGACGAAGTCCTCCAGCGACTCGGACGGGACGAACGTGCCCTCGTCGCCGTGCTCCTCGACGAGCGATTCGGGTGCGCGCGGTGCGTGCGGTTGTGCAGCGCGACGGTGTGCCCGTGCCGGGCGAGGTTGCGGGCCAGGTTGCGGCCCATGACCGCGAGGCCGGTGACGCCGATGTCGGCGGTGCCGATGACGTCGGTGGACGGGGAATCGCGGCAGCGTCGCTCATGTCATCCAGGTTAGCCGTCAGCGGACGCCGCTTCCCGCCATCAGACTTCACGCTAACCTTATGTCGACGTGCGGGGTCGGTTCGCCGGATGTGGGGTCCGGGACGAGAAAGGCCCTGCCCGTGTCCTTCGTGTCTGGCCGACCCTGAGCGGCGCCCTGCACGCCGCCAAGCGCACCAGCGTCGCCCCGCTGACCTGGGACCCGACCGGTCACCTGCTCGCCCGTTTCACGTTCGGCTCGACGGCGTACACCCGTTCGTGGGTGGCGCGCACGGGCCGGACAAGTGGTTCACCCAGCAGAGCCAGTACGCCGTGAAGTACTCCGGGTACCGCGGAATGCGGCCGTGGCCGCGCAGGGCCCGTTGCTGAAGCTGTCGCCCTACGACGTGCGGCAGTGGCTCAAGGCGCACGGCAACGAGTACGGCTGGGACGCCATGGACCAGCTCACCGAGGTCACGCTCGGCCTGCAGGCGTGGAGTTCGGCGCAGCTGTACGAGGTGCTGGTCGACTTCTTCAGCAACCACCTCAACGTCGCCAACCACAACGGCGACGTCTGGAACACCCGGCACGCCTACGACCGCGACGTGATCCGCGCACACGCGATGGGTTCGTTCACCGACATGTTGCTGGCGTCGGCCAAGCACCCGGCCATGCTGACGTTCCTCAACCTGGCCGAGTCGACGAAGTCCGCGGTGAACGAGAACTACGGCCGCGAGCTGCTCGAGCTGCACACCGTCGGCCTGACCTACACCGAGAACGACGTCAAGAACGCCGCGAAACTGCTCACCGGGCGCACGCTCGACGACAACCAGCACTACGTCTACGACGACTACATCCACGGCACCGGAGCGGTGCGGGTGCTCGGCTTCACCAACGCCAACACCTCGGCCACGGCGGGCGAGCACGCCGGTGACCTGCTGCTGCGCTACCTCGCCAAGCACCCGTCGACCGCGACGCACCTGGCGCGCAAGTTGTGCCAGCGCTTCGTCAGCGATTCGCCCTCGAGCGGTCTGGTGTCGGCGATCGCCGCCGTCTACCTGGCGCACGACACGCAGATCCTGCCGACCGTGTCCGCGATCTTCCGCACCACCGAGTTCTGGCAGTCGCGCGGCATGAAGGTGCGCCGCCCGGCCGAGAACCTGATCGCCGCGCTGCGCACGGTCGGCGTCGCGCCCAGTGACCTCAGCAAGGCGCTGCCGACGCTGCACTGGATGACGGCGCAGCTGGGCCACAGCCCGCTCGACTGGCCGGCGCCCAACGGCTATCCGGACGTCGCGGCGTCGTGGCGCAGTCGCCGGCTCGCTGCTCGATCTGTGGAACGGTCACTCGGGCATCGCCGGGAACTGGTACAGCGGCTTCAAGAAGGTCGACCTGACGACCCTCTACGGCACGACGCCCACCACGAGCGGCCAGGCGATCGACCTGCTGACGACCCGGCTCACCGGCATGAAGTGGTCGGCCACCCACCGTGGCGCGCTGCAGACCTTCCTCGCCGAACCCGCCTCGCAGCCGATGAAGAACTCCCGCCTGCAGTGGCTGCTGTACCCGCTCGTGGCCCTGATCCTCGACAGCCCGCACCATGCGCTCCGGTAGCGCGGACAGGAATCGACCGTGACGACATCGACGAACCCCGCCGACCGCGCGCTGCGCAGCGCCGCGGCCCGGGTCGGCTGCGAGCTGCAGGCCCAGGACGACGCGTGGGGCACCGGCGGCTGGACCCGGCGGCGCTTCCTCGCCGGCGCCGGCCTGGTCGGCGTCGCGGCCCTCGGCTCGCAACTGGTCACCGCGCGCGCCGCGTATTCCGCGACGCCGTCGCCCGACGACCACACGCTGGTCGTGGTCTTCCTGCGCGGCGCCGCCGACGGCTTGCGCATGCTGGTGCCCGCCGCGTCCTCGCTCGGGCTGGACTACCTGAAGTCCGTGCGCGGCCCGCTCGTGCCGGCCGCGTCGTCGATGGTCGCGCTGCCGGGCACGTCCGGCTGGGCGCTGAACGGTGCGCTGCGACCGCTCTACGACGGCCTGTGGTCCAGCGGCGAGCTCGCGTTCGTGCCCGCCGTCTCGGCCGGCGGCATCAACCGCAGCCACTTCGCGGCGCAACAGTTCGTCGAGAAGGGCGGCGTCCCGACGTCGGGCTCGGGCTGGCTCGAGCGCGTGCTGCAGCAGCTGGGCACCGGCACGACGTTCCGTGCCGTGGCGCTCGGCGGCAGCGCACCGGCGTCCCTGGCCGGGGATGCGCGGTCGCTGGCGATGGACAACCTCGCGAACTTCAGCTTCCCGGGGTGGAGCGACATCGTCCCGGGCTCCGAAGCTGCGATCCGGACGCTCTACCGCGGCGTGGCCGGGCCGTTGGGCGAGGACGTCCCGACGACGCTCGCGGCGCTGTCGACGGCCGCGTCGATCCAGGCCGCGCCGGCGACCTCGGTCGCGTACCCGGACGGTGACTTCGCCGGCGCGTTGAAGGATCTGGCCAAGATCCTGCGCGCCGAGGTGGGCATGCAGGTCGCCACCGTCGACGTCGGGGGTTGGGACACGCACACCGACGAAGCGGGCGACCTCGACCGCAACCTGTCCGCGGCCGCTGCGGCGCTGCGCGCGTTCATGGACGATCTCGGTGCGGACCGGCGGTCACGGGTGACCGTCGCGGTCGTCACCGAGTTCGGCCGTCGCGTCGAGATGAATGCCAGCGGCGGCACCGATCACGGGCACGGCAGCGTCATGTGGCTGCTCGGGGGCGGGCTGGCCGGCAGCGGGGTCTACGGCAGGTGGACCGAGCTCACCGCCGGCTCGCTGGACGACGGCGACGTCCCCGGCTTGAACAACCCGTTCGACGTGCTCGGCGAACTCGCGCAGAAGCGCCTGGGTGTCGGGTCGCTGGGTTCGGTGTTCCCCGGGCACAACGTCACGCCCCTCGGCGTCGCGACCACGACCTGATCGCCGCTGTTGCGCGCCGGGTCAGTACTGCCGGCGGGAGAAGTAGGCATTGCTCGGCCCGAGCGCCAGCAGGACCACCACGGTGATGTCGATCAGCACGGTGAGCACGCCGAGTGCGCGGTAGAAGGGTGTCGAGGCCGAGGCGAGGCCGCCGAGAAAACCGAGGATCGCGAGCCCACCGATCACCCACGTGACGATGCGCGCCCAGTTCCTGCCTTTGGCCACCTGGATCGCGAGCAGGACGTAGAGCACGAGCACGACGACGCCGAACACGGCGCCGATCGTGAGAGCGGTGCTCACGGCGGAGCTGTCGAGGTTCGGGCTGTTCTCCCGGATGCGGCGCTTGAGGTCGTCCTGGGTCGCGAACAGCACGATGAGCGACACCACGCCGATCACGGCGCGCACGTACATCAGCCGGACCGCGGTGGTCACCTGCTGCGGGCGGGGGCCCTGCGGCGCATCCGGCGGGGGATATCCGTAGCCGTAGCCCGGCGGCGGTGGCGGTGCGCTCGGCATCCCGTAGCGGTACGGGTTGTTCGGGTCGTCGGGGTCCTGCGGGTAACCGCCCTGCGGCGGGTCCGGGTAGGGCGGGTAGTCGCTCATCCGGCCAGCACCTCGCGCAGTTGGGCGTTGACCCAGGCCGATGCCTCGGCCACGGCGGGGCTGATCATCTCCATGCCGTAGAAGCCGTGGATGAGGCCGTCGAAGCGCCGGTGCCGGACCGTGACCCCGGCTGCGCGCAGCGCGTCGGCGTAGGCGTCACCCTCGTCGCGCAGCGGGTCGAACTCGGCGGTCGCGATCACCGCGGGCGCCAGCCCGTCCAGCGACTCCGCGTGCAGCGGCGACAGCCGCGGGTCGTGCGCCAGCTCGCCGGCGCGCGGGTCGGTCTCGTCCATGCCGACGTAATTGCGCGCGAACCACCGCATGTCCTCGAGCGTCAGGAAGTACCCGGTGGCGTTGTCCTCGCGCGAGCGGGTACTCGCCGAGCAGGTCCACTGCGGGATAGACGAGCAGCTGGGCGGCGAGCGAGATGCCGTCGGCGTGGGCGAGCTGCGCGCACACCGCGGCCAGGTTGCCGCCGGCGCTGTCGCCGCCGACGGCGAGGCGCTCGGCATCGCCGCCGTACTGCTCGATCTGCTTCGCGACGAGCTGCAGCGCGGTGTAGGCGTCGTCGACCGCGGCCGGGAACCGGTGCTCGGGCGCGAGCCGGTAGTCGACGCTGACGACGACCGCGCCGGTGTCGTGGGCGAGCAGCCGGCACACGCCCTCGTGGGTGTCCAGGTCACCGATCACGAAACCGCCGCCGTGGAAGTAGACGATCGTCGGTGCGGTGTCGCTGACCCCGGCGGGGCGATAGACGCGTGCGTCCGTGGCGCCGAGCGTGAGCGGCGTCACCGACTCGACCTCGGGCAGCGTCGCGGGATCGCGGAAGTCGACCATCAGCGCGCGCAGGCCGGCGCGGGCCTGCTCCGGCGTGCCCTCGGCGATCGGGGGATAGCCGGCCTGCTCGATGAACTGCAGCAGGCCGGCGATGTTCGGGTCCAGGGGCATGCCGTGATCCAAGCAGGTGCCTCGCCTTCTACCCAGTCGTGGTCGTGATCCGGGCCGGAATCACGACCTCTACTGGGTAGAAGGCGGATCAGTTCAGGTCGAGGCCGGGGTACAGCGGGTTGGCGGCGAGCAGCTCGGTGGCCGCGTCGTGCGTCTTCGCGGCCTGGCCGTCGGCGATCGTGTACTTCGCCTTCGACGCGCCGCCCGAGGCCGCCGCGCTGGGGGTGGTGGCGGTGAGCACGTCGACCATCAGCTCGGCGACGCGGTCGAACTCCTGCGGGCCGAACCCGCGCGAGGTCAACGCCGGCGTCCCGATGCGCACGCCGGAGGTGTACCAGGCGCCGTTCGGGTCGCGCGGGACAGCGTTGCGGTTGGTGACGATGCCCGAGTCGAGCAGCGCGGACTCCGCCTGGCGACCGGTGAGCCCGAACGACGTGACGTCGAGCAGCACCAGGTGGTTGTCGGTGCCGCCGGTGACCAGCTTCGCGCCGCGCCGCGCGAGGCCGTCGGCGAGCGCGACGGCGTTGTCGGCGACGGCCTGCGCATACGTGGCGAACGCCGGTTGCCGGGCCTCGGCGAATGCAACAGCCTTCGCCGCCATGACATGGCCGAGCGGGCCGCCGAGCACCATCGGGCAGCCGCGGTCGACCGAGTCGGCGAACTCCGGCTGGCACAGCACCATGCCGCCGCGCGGGCCGCGCAGCGACTTGTGCGTGGTGGTGGTGGTGACGTGCGCGTGCGGCACCGGGTCGAAGTCGCCGGTGAACACCTTGCCGGCGACGAGCCCGGCGAAGTGCGCCATGTCGACGAGCAGCACGGCGCCGACCTCGTCGGCGATCTCGCGCATCGTGGCGAAGTTGATCCGCCGGGGATAGGCGGAGTATCCGGCGATGAGCACCAGCGGCCGGAACTCGCGCGCCTTGTCGCGCACGGCGGCGTAGTCGAGCAGCCCGGTGTCGGGGTCGGTGCCGTACGACGACTGCTCGAACATCTTGCCGCTGATGTTCGGCCGGAAGCCGTGCGTCAGATGCCCGCCGGCGTCGAGTGACATGCCCAACGCGCGCTGGTTGCCGAGTTCGCCGCGCAGGCTCTCCCAGTCGGCATCGGTGAGGTCGTTGACGTGCTTGGCGCCCGCGCGTTCCAGGGCGGGGGACTCGACGCGCTGGGCCAGGATCGACCAGAAGGCGACGAGGTTCGCGTCGATGCCCGAGTGCGGCTGCACGTAGGCGTGCGGCGCGCCGAACAGCGCCTTCGCGTGGTCCGGCCGCGGCCTGCTCGACGATGTCGATGTTCTGGCAGCCGGCGTAGAAGCGGTGCCCGATGGTGCCTTCGGCGTACTTGTCCGAGAGCCAGGTGCCCATGGTCAGCAGGACGGCCGGGGAGGCGTAGTTCTCGCTGGCGATCAGCTTCAGCGACTCGCGCTGGTCGGTGAGCTCGCTGCGGATCGCCCCGGCGACGGTGGGCTCGACGGCCTCGATGACCTGCAGGGCGTTGCGGTACGCGGCGGACGCGGTCGCCGCGTCGAAAGGCTGGGACATGTGGGCGAGGATAGGCCCACATGTCCCAGCCGGGCGATCTGCCGTGGGGGGCGGCAGACGGTGCTCGACGCTCAGGCGGCGCCGAGCAGTCCGGACCGTGCAAGGGCCGAGCGGGCGGCGTCCACCTGGCCGTTGCGGGCCACGACGGCGTAGTGCGTGGCGACCAGCGTGCTGGCCGAGGCGAAGTCGCGGCTGCCCTTGGTCGCGGCGTGGCCGAAGAAGCCGAAGGCGGCGCCCCACACGGCACCGATCAGCGTCGCGACCACGATCAGGCCGAGCCAGCTGTCGGTGGTGAAGATGCCGAGCAGCAGGCCGATCAGCAGCCCGAACCAGGCACCGCTCGCGGCGCCTGCGGCGGCGGCACGGCCCTTGGTGAGCCGGCCGATGACCCGCTCGACCAGGCGCAGGTCGGAGCCGATGATGTCGAGGTTCTCGACCGGGAAGCCCTCGTCGGAGAGCCGGTCGACCGCGCGCTGCGCGTCGGCGTAGTCGTCGTAGGTGCCCACCGTGTTCCACGCCTCGTACGCCGCGTCGAAGCGCGGGGCGGGGTGCGCGGCGGGAGTGAACGGGCGGTTGAACGCGGTCATGCGAGTGCCTCCTGGGCTTGTTCCGATGGCACTCATGGTGTCGGCCCAGGCTGTACGGATGCCGTGCGTTTCCTGTGTGCCAGCTGCGCGTTCGGGCTCAGAGCCGGGCGGTGGCGCGTTCTTGCCCGTACCGCCGCTCGAGCACCGCGTCGTCGGCGCAGTGGCGCACGATCACCAGCGAACCGCCGACGGCCAGGACCGCGAACAGCGAGTCGGCCCAGTCGCCGGGCGACGTCCACTCGCGCGCGGTGAGCAACCGGCCGCCCGCGGCCAGCCCGACCGACCGTGCCGCCGCCCTGGCGCGATCGAGCACCTCGGCCCGGGTCAGCCCATCGACGCACGCGTCGCCCGCACCGGCGGGCATCTGCACACCGGCCCACGCATCGGCCTGCGGCCGCACCGCGGTGACGTAGTCACGCACGCCGTCGGGCACGTCGTCCCGCAGGCCCAACGCCGCGGCCGCCGGCGCGATCGCGAAGGCGTCCGGCGGCAGGACCGGCGAGACGCCGTCGGCTGCCACGAACGCGACGTCGGCGGCCGGGTCGGCAACATCCGGCGTCAGCGCGAGCCCGGCGCTCAGGCAGCCCAGCAGGATCGGCACCGAGATCCAGTGCGCCGGCAGGTCGATAGCGGCGGTGTCGCCGACACCCAGGCCGAGCTCGTCGCCGAGCAGGTGATGCGTCTTGGCGACCCAGTTGGCCAGCGACTTGACCGACAACTCCGTGCGCTCGCCGCCGGCCTCGTCGTAGTGGGTGACGAACGGCCGGGACGGCTGCGCTGCGACGAGCTGTGCGAAGAGCCGTTCAGGCGTGTCCGCGGGCACCGGTCACTCGATGCATTTCGAATCGATGGCCTTGCTCGAGCTGGCCGACGACTGGGGTGCGGTGGAGCCGGACGTCGACGATGACGGCGTGGAGCCCGACGGCGAGACGGTCGGCGCCGGCGGGTTGAGCACCTTCTCGACGAACGCCTGCACCTTGCTCGGTGTGACGCCCAGGACGTCCTGCCCGTTGATCGTCTCCGCGGTCGTCGGGATGGTGTGACCCTTGATGTTGTTGGCGCTGAGCGAGTCGAGCTGCTCGCCGAGATCGGTGAGGTTGAGGTCGCCGTCGATGTAGACATTGCGCTTGATCGCGTTGCCCAGCGCGTTGAGCTCGGTGAGGATGCCGACGCCGGCGATCTTGCGGAACGCGGCGGTGAGGAAGTACTGCTGGCGCTTCACGCGTTCGAGGTCGCCCGCACCGAGGAAGTGCCGCTGCCGCACGAACTCCAGCGCGGTGACGCCCTGGATCACGTGCTTGCCCTTGGACAGCTTGAGGCCCGACCCACCACTGAGCCCGGCCGCCTCGTTCGCGGACTTCGTGTCGTCGACGGCCTTGCACAGGTCGATCGGCACCCCGCCGATGGCGTTGCTGATCTCGTAGAAGCCCAGCAGGCTGACCTGCACGTAGTGGTTGATCGTCAGGCCGGTCAGCTGGTGGACGGTCTTGACCAGCAGTTGCGCACCGGCCTGCCGGCGCTCGTTCGTCGAGGCACCGCTGGGTGCGTTGTTGGAGTATCCGTAGGGGTAGGCGGAGTTCAGCCGGTTCATGCCCTCGCCGTCGATGTGCACCCAGCTGTCACGCGGCAGCGAGATCAACGTGGCCTGCTTGCCGTCGGCCGGCAGGTGCAAGATCATCATCGTGTCGGTGTTCATGCTGCCGCCGTCGGCGCCGGTGTGCAGCTTGTGGCGCTCGTCGGCCGTCATGTTCGTCCGGTCGTCGTTGCCGGTCAGCAGGATGTTCTGGTCCTTGCCGTTGAACGCGGCCTTCTTGTTGGCCGAGCCGTCGCTGCCGCTGGTGCCGAGGGACAGCCGGTGGATGCCGTTGTTGATGCTGCGGTACGTGTAGAACGTGTAGCCGGCCAGGATCAGCAGCGCCACCGACAGCAGCGTGCCGAGCGAGAGCGCGATCCGGGCGGCACCGGCGCGCGTGTTCCCGCCGCCGCCGCCACTGCGTTTGCCGCGGTGACGGCCCCGCGGATCCAGATGCGGCGGCAGCGGCTGGTTGGGGTCCACCGCGTGGGAGTTGGTCGGCACCTGCTGAGGTTACAAGTCCATCACGTATGAAGTGGCTGAGCAGCAAAGCGTTTTCACCACCAACACCGCGGGGCTGCGTGGTGCGTCAGTCGATGCAGCCGAGTCCGTGGGTCGCGTCCTTGGTCGTGGCCGGACGCGTTCCGCTCGCGCCGGCGCCCGCGGGGGCCGACGCCCTCGCCACCCCGGTGACGCCCCGGCCGTCGGTGCCCAGGATGAGCGTCACCCGGTTGACGTCGGGGGTGTCCAGGACGGTGGCGTGCGGTACCCGCTGGGCCACGGCCTTGGCCTGCGCCTCGCTGCCGGGCGGGTACTCGACGGTGGTATGTGGCGTGGTGGACGTCGAGTCGACGTTGTCGATCCGGAAGCCGTCGATCTTGAGTTGGTCGGCGTTGCGGCTGGCGAGCCGCGCGATGTTCGCGCCGTTGAGCACGTCCACCGTGACGGTGCCCGGCGCGGCCGCGGTGGCCTTCGCGTAGGCGTCGGCGCTCTTGCCCTCGAGATGCGCGACGAACGCGGGGATGGCCTTGGTGTCGACGGCGACGATCGAGGTGGGCACGCCGTCGGGCGTGATCATCTGCGCGCCGTTGTTGGGGATGGTCTCGAACGCGATCTTGCCCGAGGTGAGCGACTCGAACTGCCGGGCGAGCGCCAGCAGGTCGAGGCTCGGGTCGGTGAGCAGCGACGACCCGACGGCCTTGAGCAGGTCGCGCATCTTGAACGGGTTCAGCAGCACACCGGCCGACTCGATCTTCTGGAACGCGGCCTTGAGGAAGTACTGCTGGCGCTTGATGCGGTCGAGGTCGCCGTGCGGCAGGCCATGGCGCTGCCGGACGAACGCCAGCGCCTGGGTGCCCTTGATGACGGACACGCCCTTCGGCAGGTTGATGCCGGAGTCGCCGTGGCCGCCGTCGCCGACCTCGGTGTGCTTGTTCTGCGCGGCGTTCAGGCAGACGGTGACGCCGCCGATGGCCTCGCTGATGCGGTAGAAGCCGAGCAGGCTCACCTGCATGTAGTGGTCGATGTGCAGTCCGGTGAGCGCATGGATGGTGCGGATCACCGAGATGATGCCTGCGCTCTCGGCCTGCTTCTCGTTCTTGTGCGCCTGCTTCGCGGTGTTGTAGCCGTCCGGGTACGCGGCGTTGATCTTCGCCTTGCCGTGTCCGGGGATCGTCACCCAGGAGTCGCGCGGAAAGGACACGAGCGTCGGCCGGCTGCCGTTGCTCGGGATGTGCAGAACCATCATCGTGTCGGCGTTGTCGGTGGTGGTGTCGTGACCCGCGTGCAGCGCCTTGAGCTCGGTCGGTGTGGCGCCCGAGCGGGTGTCGTTGCCGATGAGCAGGATGTTCTGGTCGCCGCCGTCGGGGTCGAGCGCATCGGCCGGCACGGCATCGCCGTGCGGCACGCTCGCCTTGAAGTTCTGGAACGTGGCCCAGCTGATGCCGCCGACCAGCAGGATCAGCAGGGAGAACGAGGCGAACAGCGCGCGCACGCCGACGGTGACCCCCCGCGAGTGCGGTCCGCGGAGTCCGGCCGCCGCCCGCGGGCCCCGGCTGCCGCGAGCCGCTCGACCGCGGACAGCGCGCCGAGCGGCGTCGGCGTCGGACAGGTCGAGGTCGTCAGGCATCGCAGCGAGGCTAACCGCCCGCCCGCCGCCCGTCCGGCAGGCGCGAGCGGGGTCGCTCGCACGTGCTGTCCGGAAATTTCGCGCCAGGACTAGCTAACAGCGAACAAACATCGTAAAGTTCGGACCCGGCGGGGTGTCAGCACAATAAATCCAGGAACGAGTGGTAATGCGCCCCCTGAACCATCCCGTCCAGACCGTGCGGAACCCGATGCGTCGGGCGGTGCCGGTCGGCGCCGCGTGCGCTGTCGCACTCGCGGCCTGCTGGACCGTCGCCGCACCGTCGGCCGGCGCCAGCACGCTGCTGATCCGCAACGTCAGGCACCCGGCCGTCGTCGTGACGATGCACGGTGAGGGCCACGGGCACGGCATGAGCCAGTACGGCGCGCGCGGCGCCGCGCTCGCCGGCTTGTCGTACCGGCAGATCGTCGCCTTCTACTACCCGCACACGAAGCTGGTCAGCGCAGCCGGCACCGCCATCCGCGTGCACCTGAGCCACGCCGGGTCGACGACGGTGGTGGGCGCGGCAGCGCCGCTGGCGATCACCGGCGTCTCCGGCACGCTGCCGGCGTCGGGGGTCGCGCGCTACCGCCTGACCGCGGGCTCGGCCCGCACCGAGACCCTGCAGCGACTGGCCACCGGCTCCGGCGCGCGCTGGACGACCGTGCGCCGCGGGCTGAAGAACGACACCGAGTTCTACCGCCATGACGGCGGTGCCGTTCGCCTGTACCGCACCGACGGCCGCAGCACCGCCTACCTGGGCCGGTTGCGGGCCGTGCGCAAGTCCGGGTCCGGCTCGTCCGTCGGGCTGATGACGGTCAACCGGCTGTCGCTGGACGACTACACCGCGGGCGTGGTGCCGCGCGAGATGCCGGCCTCCTGGTCGCGGCAGGCGGTGGCCGCGCAGGCCGTCGCCGCCCGGACCTATGGGCTGTACGCCGTGCGCCACCCGCGCAGCTCGAACTACGACATCTGCGACACGACCATGTGCCAGGTCTACGGCGGCCACGTGCACTACGGCCCGCGCGGCAAGGTGGTCTCCGTCGACGACCCGCAGGCCGCGCGCGACTCGGCCGGCAAGGTCCTCACGTACCGCGGACAGGTCGTGTTCGCGCAGTTCAGCGCCTCGGACGGGGGCTGGAGCACCTCGGGGGGCGAGCCGTACCTGGTCGCACAGCGCGACCCGTACGACTCGGCCCGCTCCGGCGACCCGTTCCTGTCCTACCACCGGACCGTCCCGGTGTCGTCGATCTCCGCCTACTACGGGCTGTCCAAGGTCACCAAGATCGTGGTGTCGAAGCGCGACGGCCACGGCGCCGGAGGCGGTCGCGTGCTCGCCGGCTACGTCTACGGCCTGCGCGGGAAGAAGTCCACCCGCGTCGCCACCAGCGGTGACGACCTGAACTGGGCGCTCGGCGCCGACACGACGTGGTTCACCCTGCGCAACGCGTGACGCGGCACACGGCGCTCCGGGTGCACGTGCCCGCCAGGGTTCTGCCAGGCTGACGCGGTGCACGACGACGTCGACGCCGTGATCCTGGTGGGCGGCCTGGGCACCCGGTTGCGGCCGCTGACGCTCTCGGCCCCCAAGCCGATGCTGCCGACCGCGGGCGTGCCGTTCCTGACACACCTGATCACCCGCATCCGCGACGCCGGCGTCACGCACATCGTGCTGGGCACGTCCTACCGCGCGCAGGTGTTCGAGCGGCACTTCGGCGACGGCGCGGCCCTCGGCGTCGAGCTCGAGTACGTCGTCGAGCGCGAGGCACTGGGCACCGGCGGGGGCATCCGCAACGTCGCCGACCGGCTGCGCGCGGACACCCAGCTGGTGTTCAACGGTGACAACCTGATCGGCGTCGACCTCGGCGAGATGCTGGCCACGCACCGCTCGACCGACGCCGACGTCACGCTGTGCCTGCACCGGGTGCCCGACGCGCGCGCGTTCGGCTGCGTGCCCACCGACGCCACCGGCCGGGTCACCGCCTTCCTGGAGAAGCACCCGCACCCGGTCACCGACCAGATCAACGCGGGGCTCTACGTGTTCCGCCGCTCGGTGATCGACTCGATCCCCACCGGGCGCCCGGTGTCGGTGGAGCGCGAGACCTTCCCCGGCCTGCTGGAGGCGGGACGCTGCCTCGTCGGACACGTCAACGACGGGTACTGGCGCGACTTCGGCACGCCCCGCGACTTCGTGGCGGGCTCGGCCGATCTCGTCCGCGGCATCGCGCCGTCGCCGGCCGTCGCCGCGCCGGGGGACCGTCTGGTACTGCCCGGAGCGGACGTCGCCGCGGACGCGACCGTCGACGGCGGCACGACGCTGGGCCGCGACGTCGTCGTCGGTGACGGGTCGACGGTGACCGGCAGCGTCGTGTTCGACGGCGCGCAGATCGGCGCCGGCGTCGTGGTCCGCGATTCGGTGGTCGGCGCGCACGCGGTGATCGGCGACAACACGGTGCTCGACGACGGCGTGGTCGTCGGCGACCGCGCGCGCATCGGCAGCGGCATCGAGCTGCGGTCCGGCGCGCGCGTCTGGCCGGACGCGACACTGGCCGACGGATCGGTGCGGTTCTCCGCCGATCTGTGATGATGCGTCGGTGAGTCCCGCGCAGCGAGTCTGGGCCGCGCACCGGCCGGTGGACCTGCGCGCGACGCTCGCCCCGTTAGCGCGCGGCACCGGCGACCCCGCCCACCGCTTCGACGCCGCGGGCCGCTTCTGGTGGGCCTGCACCACTCCGGACGGCGACGGCACGCTCGAGCTGGCGGTGCACGACCCGGCCTCGGTCGATGCCCGCGTACACGCGCGCGCCTGGGGACCGGGCGCCGACTGGTTGCTGGAGCGGGTCCCGACGCTGCTCGGTGCCGACGACGACTGGTCGTCGCTCGATCTCGCCGCGGTGCCGGTGCTGCACGGCGTGCGGCGCCGCCGGCCCGGGCTGCGGCTGCCGCGCACCGGGCTCGTCATGGACGCGCTGGTGCCCGCGGTGCTCGAGCAGAAGGTCACCGGCGTGGAGGCGCGGCGTTCGTGGCGGTTGCTGCTGCAGCGCTTCGGCGCCCCGGCGCCCGGCCCGGCCGGAGCGGGCCTGCGGGTACCACCCCCGGCCCGGGCGCTGCTGGACCTGCCGTCGTGGGAATGGCACCGCCTGGGGGTCGATCTCAAGCGCCAGCGGGCCATCCGTGCCGCGGCGTCGGTCGCGAACCGGCTCGAGGAAGCGGCCGCCATGGCGCCGGACGCCGCGCTGGTCCGGTTGCGATTGATCCCGGGGATCGGGGAGTGGACCGCCGCAGAGACGGCGCAGCGCTCGAACGGGCATGCCGACGCCGTCAGCGTCGGCGACTACCACCTCAAGAACATGATCGTGCACCTGTTCACCGGCCGCGCCCGCGGTTCCGACGAGCAGATGCTCGAGCTGCTCGCCCCGTGGGCGGGGCAGCGGCAGCGCGTGATGCGCCTGGCCGAACTCGCCGGCATCGGCGCGCCGCGCTTCGGCCCCAAGTTCCACTACACCGACATCCGCGCCATCTAGCCTGTGTCGCTCGCCGGATCCCCGGCCCGCGGCGCACGCGGGCTGATCGCGGTCTTTCTCGCTGCCGCCTGCCTGCGCTCGTCGATCACCTCGGTCGGCCCGTTGCTCGGGCGCATCGGCGACGACACCGGGCTCTCGGACACCCTGCTCGGCCTGCTCAGCGCGCTGCCGCTGCTGGCGTTCGCGGCCGCGTCTCCGCTGGTGCAGCCGTTGGCCCGCCGCATCGGCGCCGAACGGCTGATCGGTGCGGCGCTGGTGGGCCTCGCTGCCGGGGTGGCATTGCGCTCGGTGCCCGGCGGCGCGTGGTTGTGGCTGGGCACCGCCGTGCTCGGGGCCGGCATCGCCGTGGGCAACGTGTTGCTGCCGTCCGTGGTGCGCCGCGACTACGCCAGCCGCGCGGCGCTCGTGGTGGGCGGCTACACCGCAGTGATGGGGGCGTTCGCGTCGCTGGCGTCGGGTGTCTCGTTGCCCCTGGCCGACGCGTTCGGCGGCAGCTGGCGACGCTCGCTCGGCGTCTGGTTGGTGCCGGCAGTGCTGGCGGCGCCCATCTGGTTGCTGCGCCGGCGGGCGGCTGCGCCGACAGCGGCGGCAGCGCTCACTGCGCCCACCACGCCCGAAGCGTCGGCCGCCGCGGCGCGGACGTCGGTGTGGCGCACCGGCGCCGCGTGGCGGCTGAGCGCCTTCATGGGCCTGCAGTCGACCGCGTTCTACGTGCTGGTCTCGTGGCTGCCGTCCATCGTCGCCGCGCATCACGTGTCGCACGCCGCCGGCGGCTGGTACCTGTTCGCCTACCAGGTGTTCGGCCTCGTCGCCGGGCTCGGTGTGCCGCTGGTGCTGCGCCGCGTCGAAGCGCACCGCGCGGCGGGCCTGGTCACGGTGCCGACCGTCGTCGCCGTCCTCGGCCTGGCGCTCGTGCCTGGCGCGCGTGCCGCTGTGGGTGCTGCTCGCCGGCCTCAGCTCGGGTGCGTCACTGGTCATGGCGCTGTCGCTGTTCAGCCTGGACGCCGACGACGCCGCACACGCCGCGGCGCTGTCCGGCATGGCGCAGTCGCTGGGTTACCTGCTCGCGGCGGGCGGCCCGGTCGCGGCCGGCGCAGTGCACGACGCCGCGGGTTCATGGACGCCGGCGTTGATCGGGCTCGCCGTGCTGGCCACGGTGCAGGCGTGCGTGCTGGTCGTCGGCCGCCGTTGACGCGGGGTCGGCGTCAGCCGGCGTGCGCGGCCAGGACGGCGTCGGACAGCCGCGGCCACGCCTCGATCGCCCAGTCGCCGAACGCGCGGTCGGTCAGCGCCACCAGCCCGAGCGGCACGTCCGGGTCGAGCCACAGCATCGTGCCGCTCTGCCCGAAGTGGCCGAACGTGCGCGGCGAGTTCGCCGTTCCGGTCCAGTGCGGGGACTTGTCCGCACGGATCTCGAGGCCCAGGCCCCAGTCGTTGTGTTCCTGGCCGCCGTAGCCGGGCAGCACGCCGCGCAGGCCCGGGTACTGCACGCGCGCGAGATCGGCACGTGTCTCGGGCGCCAGCAGGCCGCTCGGGGTCAGCAACTCGTGCAGCACCCGCGCAAGGTCAGCGACGGTCGACACCCCGTCCCGGGCGGGGGAGCCGGCCAGCGACGTGCCGTGCAGCCCGAGGGGCTCGAGCACCGCACCGCTCAGGTAGTCGGCGAACGGCATGCCGGTAGCCCGCTCGACGTGCTGCGCGGCGAGCTCGATGCCGACGTTCGAGTACACCCGGCGCTGCGCCGGCGCGAACGAGCGGAGCAACCGTTCCGGCGCGAGACCCGACGCGTGCGCCAGCAGGTGGCGCAGGGTCGCGCCTGGCAGCAGGGCGGGCTCGGCCGCGTCGTCCAGCGAGACGGCCTCCTCCTCGACCGCGACGAGCACCGCCAGCGCCGTCAGCGGCTTGGTGACCGACGCCAGTCGCACGTGCGCGTCCAGCGGACCGTGGGCGGCCAGCACGCCCTCGGGCCCGACGACGGCCGCCGCGGCCACGCCCACCGGCCAGTGGTGCAGCTGGTCCAGCGCGGCGCCGAGGGCGCTCACAGGCCGAGGCGCAGCCGCGCGGCGTCCACCAGGTCGGCGAGCTCCGGCGCGGCGTCGGCCGGCAGGTCGCCCCACCCGAACCAGCGCAGGTCGATCGACTCGTCGCTGCGCACCGGTTCCGCGCCGTCGGGCGCCACGGCCACGAACTGGACGTCGAAGTGCCGGGTCGGCACGCCCAGCGAGCAGGTGATCGGGTGGATGTCGAGCGCCAGGGGCACCGGGTCGAACGACAGCGCACCGATGCCGCTCTCCTCGCGCGCCTCGCGTACCGCGGCGTCGAGCAGGCTGTGGTCGCTCGGCTCGCAGTGGCCGCCGAGCTGCAGCCACATGCCGACGCGCGGATGCAGTGTCAACAGCACGGTCTGCCGCTCGGGGTCCAGCACGAGCGCGCTGGCGGTCAGGTGCCCCGGCTCGCACGAGCGCCACATCGCGTCCGGTCTCGCCGTCAGCAGGCCGAGGAAGCCCTCGCGCACCGCCCGCTCCTGCGCGCTGTTGCATGCCAGCTGGCCGATGACGTCGACGGCGTCGGCGTGCAGCCGCGCGGCCGCGGTGTCGTCGGCGCCGGCCTGCGTGCTCCCGGCGACGGCCGTAGGCGATGGCCTCGGCGGTGCCCAGCCGGAACAGGTCGTCGGTCGCCACCCGGATCAGGTCGCGGCTGCCGCGGCCGTCGTCGGGCAGCTTGCCTTCGGGGGCGAGCCCGCGCACGATCGCGACCGGCACGCCGCCGAACTTGCCCTTGACCAGGTCGGCGGCCGCGGCGATCTCGTCGGCCACCGCCACCCGGGTCACGCCGAGCGTGTTGCCGTAGGCATCGGTGTGCCCGCGCGCGTCCCGCAACGCGGTGAGCCCGGCGACACCGATCGCCGCGTCGGTCAGGCCGTCGCGCCACGCCCGGCCCATGGTGTCGCTGATGATCACGCCGACCTCCACGCCGCACCGCTCGCGCAGGGCGTCGCGCAGCTGGTGCGCCGAGGCGTCCGGGTCGAGTGGCAGCAGGGCCAGTTCGTTGGTGGCGACGTTGGAGGCGTCGACGCCGGCCGCGGCCATCACCAGCCCGTGCCGGGTGGCGACGATGCGCAGGTCGCCCCGGGCGGCCACCACGCGCTCGGTCTCCGCGTCGATCGCAGCCTGCCGGGCGGCCTCGCGTGCGGCAGGATCGGCGGAGTCCAGCGTGATCAGCCGGCCCTCGACCTTCGACACCACCTTGGACGTCACGACGAGCACGTCGCCGTCGCGCAGGTCCGTCTGCTCGGCGATCGCCGCGGCCAGGTCGTCGCCGGGACGCAGGTCGCCGATGCCGGTGACCGGCAGCACCTCCAGGCGCGGCACTGCGTGGTCTGCCGGATGGGCCCCGATCACCGGACGAGCTCCAGCGCGGCGCGGACCATCGCGGCCGTCGCGTCGTCGTCGCTCATCAGCAACGGGACGGCGCGGGTCGTGACGCCGTCGACTTTCGCTTCGTCACCGGTGTGCACCAGCCAACCGTCCAGCAGGCCGCCGACCGAGCGGGCGCCGTAGTGCTCGGCGACGCCCTGCGCGCTGACCTCGACGCCGATCGCCGGGAGGCATGCGTCGGCCATCCCGCGCACCGGTGCGCCGTCGATGATCGGGGATACGCCGACCACGGGCGCGGCGCCGTCGACGATCGCGCCGCGGATGCCCGCCACGCCCAGCACGGTGTCGATGGACACCACCGGGTTGCTCGGTGCCAGCATGACGACGTCGGCGCCCGCGACCGCTGCCAGCACCCCGGGTGCGGGTTCGGCGTCGTCGACGCCGACCTGCGCGAACGACAGCGCACGCAGCTTCGCGCGGTGCCGCACCCACCACTCCTGGAAGTGGATGGCGCGCCGCGCCCCGTCCAGCTCGACCACGACATGTGTCTCGCAGCGGTCGTCGGTCATCGGCAGCAATCGCACCCCGACGTCCCAGCGCGCACTGATCGCCGCGGTGACATCGCTGAGCGGGTAGCCGGCGTCGAGCATCCGGGTCCGCACCAGGTGCGTACCGATGTCCAGGTCGCCGAGCGCGAACCACGTCGGTTCGGCACCGTAGGCGCCGAGCTCGTCCTTGATGCGCCAGGTCTCGCCCGTGCGGCCCCAGCCGCGCTCGGCGTCGTTCACGCCGGCCAGCGTGTACATGACGCTGTCCAGGTCCGGGCAGATGCGCAGGCCGTGCAGGGTCACGTCGTCGCCGGTGTTCACGATCGCGGTGATGTCGTCGTCCGGGCAGGCGGCGCGCACCCCACGCAGGAACCGTGCGCCGCCGATGCCACCGGCCAGAACCGCGATCTGCACGGATTCGAACCTACGCGATGCCGTGCTCCGGGCTGCCGTGCTCCGGGCTGCTGGGCTCCGGGCTGCTGGGCTCGGCGCCGGTGACCGCACGCCGGCGCGCGACGAGCAGCGCGCCGACCTCGCGCAACGTCAGCTCGCGCGCACCGAGCTCGACGGCCCGGGCGCGTAACGGTTCCGGTAGGTCGTGGTGCCAGCGCCACGGGTGGTCCTGGAAGTAGCGCCGCGGGATGCCCAGCTGGTCGGCCATGTCGTGCAGCTCGTCGCGGGTGTCGGCGAGCAGGTGGCAGAACCGGCTGTGCCGCAGCCCGGCGCCTGGGTAGTCGCGCACGGTGTCGACGTAACAACTCATCGCGTCACGCCCGGCGTGAGTGGGCGGCGCAACGCAGGCGCAGAGCGGTGTGCGCGCACCTTGTGGTTTGCCTGCGTGAATGCAGGCAGGCCTGCCTGCCCGCGTTCGTGCGGGCAATCCACAAGGTCCGACCACGAGCGATGGGGCAACGCTGCGGCGGGACCTCCTGGTCCGGACGTCGTGGTCAGCGGCGTGCGGCGACCAGCAGGCCGTCGCCGACGCCGAGCATCGCGGACAGCACGCGGTCGTCGTCTCGCACGGTGCGGCCGAGCTCGCGCACGACGTTCGTCTCCGGATCGCGCTGCGTGGGGTCGGCGACGCGGTCGTGCCACAGCGCGTTGTCGATCGCGACGACGCCGCCCGGGCGCAGCAGCCGCAGCGCCTGCTCGTAGTAGACGCTGTACGCCGTCTTGTCGGCGTCGATCAGCACGAGGTCGTAGGCGGCGTCGCGCAGCCGCGGCAGCACCTCGGTGGCCGAGCCGTTGATGAGCCGGTACCGCGCCGGCGCGACACCGGCCGCGGTGAACGTCTCCTTGGCCGCCCGCTGGTGTTCGCCCTCGATGTCGATGGTCGTCAGCACGCCGTCCGGCGCCATCCCGGCGAGCAGGTAGAGGCCCGACACACCCGCGCCGGTGCCGACCTCGACGACGCTGCGCGCGCCGGTGGCGGCAGCGAGCACCCGCAGTGCCGCGCCGCCGGCCGCGCCGATCGGCGTGCAGCCGAGCTCACGGCCGCGTTCGCGCGCGCCGAGCACCACGTCGTTCTCGGGGGAGAACGACTCGACGTAGGACAGGCTGGCTTCGTTGAGCATCGCGTCGGCCATGCCCGACAGGCTAGTGCCGGGCAGGTGCCCCGGGCGTCATCCCGCGCGGTGCGGTCGTGCCACACTTCGCCCTAACGGATTCGGGAGGCACGGGAGCGATGCTCGCGGTCGCGACGGGTGTCTGCCTGGCGCTGGCACTGGTTACCGTGCTGGCCGGCGGCATCCGTGCCCTACGGGACAGGCCGGTCACGACGATCGAGCTGGCGGCCGCCGGTGCGCTCGAACTGGGCGTGCTGTTCTACGTCGGCGTGCGGGTGGCCGAACTGGTCGGCGGTCACCGGCCGCCGAGCATGGGCCTGGCGGTCGCGTACCTCGTCGGCATCGTGCTGGTGATGCCGGTGGCGGTGGCGCTGGGTATCGCCGAGCGCAGCCGCTGGGGTCCGCTGGTGTTCGTGGCGGGCGCGCTCGTGGTGGCGGTGCTGTTCGCCCGGATCGACCAGGTCTGGACCGCCCATGGCTGAGCCGTCCACCGGACCGCGCCGGCGATCGGCCGCGTTGAGCACCGGCCCGGGCAGGCTCCTCACGTTCTTCTACGGCCTGCTCGCGGTGGCTGCGACGGCACGCTCGGCCTACCAACTCGCGGTGATGTTCCACCATGCGCCGACGGCGTACCTGCTGTCCGCCGTCGCCGCGGTGATCTATCTGGTCGCGTTTGCGGCGATCGTCACCGACCGGCGCGCTTCGGCGGTGGTGGCCTGCAGCATCGAACTCGTCGGCGTCCTGGTGGTGGGCACGTTGAGCTACGTCGAACGGCACGACTTCCCGGACGCGACGGTCTGGTCCGGCTACGGCAGCGGTTACGGGTACCTGCCCGCCGTGCTGCCGGTCGTGGCGCTGGTCTACCTCGCCCGGGTCAGGCCATCGAATCGACGAGAGTCGCCAGATCCTCGACGCTCGTCAGCGGGTTGACGATCGCGAACCGGGTGCACACCCGGCCACGGTGCTTCGTCGGGGTGACGAAGCCGGCCTGCTCGTCGAGCAGCCGGCTGCTCCAGTCCGCGTAGTCCTGCGCGTCCCAGCCGAGGCGCTCGAAGACGAGCACCGACAGGTCCGGCTCGACGAGCAGCTGGACGTGCGCGCGGTCGCGGATGACGTCTGCGCCCCGGCGCGGGTGACGTCGAGCGTGTGCTCCAGCGCGGCGGTGTAGGCATCGGTGCCGTTGACGGCCAGGGAGAACCAGAACGGCAGGCCGCGGGCACGCCGGGTCAGCTGGATCGCGAAGTCCGACGGGTTCCACTCGCCGTCCACGGTCACCGCGTCCAGGTAGCCCGCGTGCTGGGTGTGCGCGGCGCGCGCCTGCACCGGATCCCGGTAGAGCAACGCGCACGAGTCGAACGGCGCGAACAGCCACTTGTGCGGGTCGACGATGAACGAGTCGGCGAACTCCACACCGGCGAACAGGTGCGCGACGCTCGGTGCGGCGAGCCCGGCCCCGCCGTAGGCGCCGTCGACGTGCAGCCACCAGCCGTGCTCGCGCGCGACATCGGCGGCGCCCGCGATGTCGTCGACGATGCCCAGATTGGTGCTGCCTGCGGTGGCGACCACGGCGAAGATGCCGTCGCGCACGTCAGCGGGCAGGGCGTCGACGGTTGCGCGCAACGCACGGCCGGTGAGCCGGCCGCGCTCGTCGCCGGGCACCTCGACCACGTCGACGTCCATCACGGTCGTCAGGGCGTGGACGACCGACGAATGGGTCTCGCCGGTGATGCACACCGCCCACCGCCCCGGCGGGGTACCGCGGCGGTGCCGCGCCGATTCGCGCGCTGCCACGAGCGCCGACAGGTTGCCGATGGTGCCGCCCTGCACGAACGCGCCGCCCGCAGCCGGGGGCAGGCCGGCGAGGTCGGCGATCCAGCGCAGCGCCTGGTTCTCCGCGTACACCGCGCCGGACCCCTCCAGCCAGGAGCCCCCGTAGACGGACGTCGCGCCGACGAGCATGTCGAAGCCGGCCGCCGATTTCGTCGGCGCGCTGGGGATGAACGACAGGTAGCGCGGGTGGTCGACGGACAGGCAGGCGGGGCCCAGGACATCGCGCCACAGGCGCACCGCCTCGTCCGCGCCGATGCCCTCTGCGGTCACTGTGGCCCCGGCAGCGCCCTCGAGGTCCTCGGGTGTTCGCGGTCGATCGAGCGGGGCGGACAGCGCCAGCCGGTCGATACACATCTGCGCGAGCGTGCGTACGGTGCGCTCGACCCCATCGGTGAACGTGTGCACGGCCAGTGAGCGTACGGCGTCGCGGGCGCACGGGGCGGCGACGGGGAACGTTCGCGTCAGGGTTGGCGTTTAGCCGGCGTACAGGTTGGCGTGGTTGAGTCGGTGCCGACCATGGACAATGAGGTGACCAGATGACGGCGCAGTCGAGCGACGAGTCGACGTGGGTCCCACCCACGTGGGATTCCGTCGTGCGCGAACACGGCGACCGCGTGTACCGCCTCGCCTACCGGCTGGCCGGCAACCGCGCGGACGCCGAGGACCTGACCCAGGAGACGTTCGTCCGCGTCTTCCGCTCGCTGGCGCAGTACTCGCCCGGCACGTTCGAGGGCTGGCTGCACCGCATCACCACGAACCTGTTCCTGGACATGGTCCGGCGCCGACAGCGCATCCGGTTCGACGCGTTGCCCGAGGACGCGGGCGACCGCCTCGCGGGCAGTGACCCGGGCCCGGAGCAGACGTACGACGACATGCACCTGGATCCGGAGATCCAGGCCGCGCTGGATTCGCTGCCACCCGACTTCCGCGTCGCCGTCGTGCTGTGCGATCTCGAGCAGCTGTCGTACGAGGAGATCGCGGCGACCCTCGGCATCAAGGTCGGCACGGTGCGCTCGCGCATCCACCGCGGCCGGGTGCTGCTGCGCGAAGCGCTGGCCCACCGCGCCCCGGGCGTGCGACCCGCCGAACCGGGCTCTCCGGCGCCGGGAACGCAGGGGGTGCACGCATGAAGGCCCAACACCTGTCCGACGAAGCCGTCGCCGCCTGCGCCGACGGCGTGCTCAGCGGGCACGCGAGCGACCGCGCGATGCGCCACGTGCACGAGTGCGCCGAGTGCGCCCAGGCGGTCCGCGTGCAGCGCGAGGCCGTGTTCGCACTGCGCGCCGCCCCCCCACCCGCGCTGCCCGCGGGACTCGCGTCGCGGTTGCTGTCGGTACCGCAGACCACGCCGATCGAGACGCTGCCGACCGCCATCGACGACGACGGCACGCCGCTGCTGGCGACGTTCGCGCCGATGGCCGCCCTCGTCCCGGCCGCCCCGAGGCGCTCGCGCGGCACGTCGTCGCACTGGCTCGGCGGGTTTCGCCGCTGAGCGCCGGCAGGCGGGTCGCCGAAGCCGCGTCCGCTGGGGCAGACTCGGTGACGAACGTGCAAGCGTGCGCCGTGGTCCGTGCCAGCGCCGGCGGACCTCCTGCGACGAGGAGTGGTGAGTGACCGACGAGCCCGGCCGGCACTCTGCCGAGACAACCCCCGCCGAGACAACCCCCGCCGAGCGTCCTGCTACCGATCCGCTAGCGGCGCACAACAGCTACGCGCGACCCAGCGGCGTCGAGGGCGCGTTCGCCCCGCACGAGCAGCCGCCGGCCTACACGCCGCCCCCGCCCACCGCGTCACCGCAGGAGCGCGCCGTGTTCGGCCGGCCGTACAGCGGCGCCGCGTTCGAGCCCGCGCCGGGCGAGCGCTTGCGGCCCCGCCCGCACGTCGAGGCGCCGGTGCCGGCGGCGTTCACGCAGGCGTTCGGTGCCCCGCAGGACGCCCGTGACGGCTTCGCGCCGCCTCGGGGCACCCGGCTCAACCCCGAGACCGGTGCGCCCGAATCGCCGTGGTGGAAGCCCGGCGCCACCAGCGACCCGTGGCGCGACCCGTCCGCGCCGTTCTGGCTCGGCCGCGGCGCCGTGTTCACCCGAGGCGCGCCGGCCCAGGTCGACCCGGACCAGGACACCCTGGCCGACGACGACCTCGACGCGGGGGCCGGTGCCGCCGGCGACCTCGAGGATCTCGAGAGCGACAGCACCGTCCGGCACGTCCGGTTCGGGCTGCCCACCGTGATCGCCACGCTCGTCATCGCGCTGGTCGCGGGGATCGTCGGCGGCGGCATCGGCTGGTTCGCCGCTGATCGCACCGACGACGCGCTGCACCGCCCGGACGCGTCCATCGCCAAGGTCGAGACGCCGGTGAAACGGCCCGCGGGATCGGTCGCCGGTGTCGCCAGGCGCGTCGGGCCGTCGGTCGTGTCCATCGCGGTGAAGACGCCGTCGGAGTTCGCGATCGGGTCGGGCGTGGTCATCGACAAGCAGGGTGACGTGCTCACGAACAACCACGTCGTCGCCTCGGCCGCCACGTCGAAGGGCTCGTCGATCGTCGTCACGTTCAGCAACGAGGCGACGGCCAAGGCGCGCATCGTCGGCCGCGACCCGACGAGCGACCTCGCGGTGATCAAGGTGCCCGACCAGCAGCTGACCGTCGCGTCGCTCGGCGACTCGGACAAGATCGCGGTGGGCGACTCGGTGATCGCCATCGGCTCGCCGCTGGGCCTGCAGGGCACGGTGACCGCGGGCATCGTCTCCGCGCTGAACCGCCCGGTGAAGGCCGAGTCGGACAACGGCACGTCGGCGTACCTCAGCGCCATCCAGACCGACGCCCCGATCAACCCGGGAAACTCCGGAGGAGCGCTCGTCAACGCCAGTGGCGCGGTCATCGGCATCAATTCGGCCGGCCGCTTCTCCACGTCCGACCCTTCGGGCGACCAGATCCCGATCAGCGGCATCGGCTATGCGATCCCGATCAACCACGCGCGTTCCATCGCGACGCAACTGATCCGCTTCGGCAAGGTCGATCACGCGTCGATCGGCGCGCAGGGCGTGACAGCGCTGGCCGGTCTGCAGGTCGGCGCGTACGTCAAGCAGGTCTCGCCCGGCGGCCCCGCGGCCAAGGCGGGGCTGCGGCCGGGCGACGTCGTCGTGGTGGCCGACAAGCTCGCCGTGCAGACGTTCGACCAGCTGGTGGTGATCGTGCAGCAGCACAAGCCGGGCGATCGCATCGCGGTCACGTACTACCGTGGTGCTGACAAGCGGACGACGACGGTGACCCTCGGCAAAGGCTAGGTGCGCACGTGTTCAACGTGGGTCCGATGGAGATGCTGGTGCTTGCCATCGTCGCCGTTGTCGTCGTCGGTCCGGAGCGCCTGCCGAAGCTGGCCCGCGATGCGGCGCAGCTGATCCGATCGCTGCGCGAGATGGCCACCGGCGCGCGTGAACAGCTGCGCGACGAGCTCGGGCCGGAGTTCGCCGACGTCGACCTGCGCAACCTGAACCCGCGCACCGCCCTGACCCGCGCCGTTTTCGGCGACGAGGACGATCTCGAGTCGCTGCGCAAGCTCGACCCGCGCCGCTGGGACGCCCGTGGCGCCGCGCACCATGCGCTGTTCGGCGACGACGATGCGTCGAGTGCTGCGGCCGACGCAGCGGCCGGCTCGCACGGTGCGCAGGGATCCGCGCGCGTCGATCTCGGGAAGGCCCCGTCGGCGAACGGAACGGCCAACGGCGCACGCAGGCCGCGACCTCGGCCGCGTCCGGCCGCGCCCGCGACGCCGTACGACGACGACGCCACCTGAGCCTGCCTGTCGGTAGGCGGGCGGGTGGTCAGCGAGCGGCCGGGGTGAGGCCGAGCGAGCGGCCCACCAGGCTGCGCGAGCGCGCGGCCAGGGTGTCCGCGACGGCGTTCAGTGCCTGCGCCGCCGGTGAGTCCGGCGCCGTGAGGACCACCGGCGCGCCGCTGTCACCGCCCTCGCGCACCGTCTGGTCGATCGGGATCTGGCCGAGCAGCGGCACCCGGGTGCCGGTGGACGCGGCCAGCGAATCGGCCACCGCCTGCCCGCCGCCGCTGCCGAACAGCTCCATCCGCGAGCCGTCGGGCATGTCCAGCCAGCTCATGTTCTCGACGACGCCGACGATCTGCTGGTGCGTCTGCAAGGCGATGGAACCGGCCCGCTCGGCGACCTCGCGCGCGGCGAGCTGCGGCGTGGTCACCACGAGCAGCTCCGCGGCGGGTACAAGCTGGGCGACGGAGATCGCGATGTCCCCGGTGCCCGGCGGCAGGTCCATCAACAGGACGTCGATCTCGCCCCAGAAGACGTCGGCGAGGAACTGCTGCAGCGCGCGATGCAGCATCGGCCCCCGCCAGACCACCGCGGTGTTGCCGGGCGTGAACATGCCGATGGAGATGACCTTCACGCCGTGCGCGCTCGGCGGCATGATCATCTGGTCGACCTGCGTGGGTTTGCCGGTGACGCCGAGCATCCGGGGTACCGAGAAGCCGTAGATGTCGGCGTCGACGACGCCGACGGCCAGTCCCTTGGCCGCGAGCGCCGCGGCGAGGTTCACCGTGACCGACGACTTGCCCACGCCGCCCTTCCCGGACGCCACGGCGTAGACGCGGGTGCGCGAACCGGGCTGGGCGAAGGGGATCTCGTTCGACGGCGCGTCGCCGCGCAGCGTGGTGCGCAGGTCGGCGCGCTGGGCGTCGGACATGACACCGAGGTCGACCTGGACGCCCGAGATGCCGTCGACGCGGGACACCGCGGCGGTGACGTCGCGGGTCAGTTTGTCCTTCATCGGGCAGCCGGGCACGGTCAGCAACACCTTGACGGCGGCCACACCGTCCGGCGAGATGATCACCGACTCGACCATCCCCAGGTCGGTGATCGGCCGGTTGATTTCCGGATCGTCGACGGTGGCCAGCGCAGCGCGGACCGAACTTTCCAGTTGGGCAAATGGCTGGGGCACGGCCTCGATGGTACGTAGGATCACCCGCCGTGACGCCTTTGCCCCCGCCGGACCGCGACGCCGCGGATCTGCAGGCGGGGGATTGGCGACTGGCGCCGTGGCGCTCGTTCCTGCGCGCCCACGCGAGCGTGCTGCGCACCCTCGAGCGCGATCTGATGGCCGAGGTCGGCATGCCGATCGCCTGGTACGACGTCCTGCTGCAGCTGATGGAGGCGCCGCACCGCAGGCTGCGGATGGCCGACCTCGCCGATCGCGTGCTGCTGTCGCGTTCGGGCCTCACCCGCCTGATCGACCGGCTGCAGGCCGAAGGACTGGTGCGCCGTGAACCGTCCAAGGACGACGCCCGCGGCACCTACACGGTGATCACACCGGTCGGCATCGAGCGGTTGCGCGCCGCGGCACCGTCGCACCTGGCGAGTGTCGAGCGCGCGTGGATGCGGCACTTCACCGACGACGAGCTGCGCGAACTGGACGGGCTGCTCGGCCGCATCTGGCCCGTCGGGGAGTGAGCGGGCCGGCAGGCGGCAGCGACCCGGCGGCACCCGAGGGGCACCGCGGCGTGGTGCGCGATTCGCTCGGCGTCGGGCTGGCGGTGGGCAGCTACGGCTTCGCGTTCGGCGCGGCGTCCGTGGCGGCCGGGCTTGTCGACGCTGCAGACGTGCCTGCTCTCGCTGCTCGCCTTCACCGGCGGCACCCAGTTCGCGGTCGTCGGCGTGGTGGCGGGCGGCGGCTCGCTGGCGGCGGCACTGACCAACGGCCTGCTGCTCGGCTCGCGCAACACGCTCTACGCCATGCGCCTGGCACCGCTGCTGCAGGTGCGCGGGCGTTCGGCGATTGCTGGCCGCGCTCGGCACGATCGACGAGTCGACCGCGATGGCCACGGCGCAGCGCGCGCCGGCGCTCGGCCGCACGGCGTTCTGGTGGACGTTCGGCGGCGTGTTCGTGTTCTGGAACCTGTCCACCGCGCTGGGCGCGCTGACCGGCTCGCTGATCGATCCGGTGGCCGTCGGCCTCGATGCGGTGGTGCCGGCGGCGTTCCTCGCGCTCGTCGCGCCGCAACTGCGCAGGGGCGCCGTCGAGCGACGGGTGGCGGTCGCCGCCGCTGCGATCGCCGCGGCGTTGATCCCGGTGGCGCCGCCGGGCGTGCCGGTGTTGGCCGGTTGCGCGGCACTGGTGCTGGCCGGGCGGGTGCGCGCGTCGTGAATCTCTGGGTGCTGGTCGGGGCCACCGTCGTGGGCTGCTACGCGTTCAAGCTGGCCGGCTACTTCGTCCCGCCCGCCGTGCTGGCACACCCGCGGGTGCGCCGGCTCGTGGAGCTGCTGCCGGTCGCCTTGCTGGCGGGTCTGGTGGTGGTCGAGGCCGTCGCGAACGGCCGGCGCTTCGACATCGACGGCCCCCGGCTTGCCGGCGTCGCGGTGGGTGCACTGGCGGTCTGGCGGCGCGCGCCGTTCCTCGTCGTCGTGGTCGTAGCGGCGGCGACCGCCGCTTTGTTACGCCTGGCCTGAAAGCGGGCAGGCCGGTGCGGATGCGGCCCACTGTGGGTAGGCCGTGAAGAACCTGCTGGCCGATCATGGAGGCTCGGATGAGCGAAACCAGGCGCACCGCCGCAGCACGCGACGACGTCAGCGTCCCCGGTGCGAAACGTCGACTCGCCCGCTCGCGCGGCGCCGGCACCGGGCTGGTGGTGCTGCTGCTCGGCGTGTGGGGGGCGCTGATCCCGTTCGTCGGACCGTACTTCAACTTCTCCTACACCCCGGACAAGGCGTGGCACTGGGACGCCGCGCGCGGGTGGCTGGAGGTGCTGCCGGGCGCGGCCGCGTTCCTCGGCGGCCTGCTGCTGCTGGTCAGCGCGAGCCGGGCCACCGCAGTGTTCGGCGCGTGGCTCGCGATCCTGGCCGGTGCGTGGTTCGTCGTCGGCCCGCAACTGGCGCAGTTGATGCACATCGGCTCACCCGGGACGCCGGCCGGGACGCACCGCAGCGTCATGGCGCTCGAGTCCCTGTTCCTCTTCTACGCCCTCGGCGCCTTGATCATCTTCTTCGCTGCGACGGCGTTCGGCCGACTGTCCGTGGTGAGTCGGCGCGATGTCGCGGCCGCCGAGCGTCGGCACGACAGCGCGCTCGCCGAGCGCGAGGCTGCCGAGCGCGACGCTGCCGATCGGGACGGCGCCCGCCGCCGCGAGGCGTCGCGCACCGATGTCGCCCCGGCGCAGGCCGGCACCGAGCCGCGGCACGTCGACACCGCCGGTGAGCATGCCGCGCAGGTGCCCCCGGCCGGATCGCACGTCTACGACCAGGACGCGCCGCAGCAGACGCGTGCCTACGACCCGAACGTCGGGCCCGCGCAGGGCGGTACCGAGCCGCCGGTGCGCTGAGCCCGGCGCGGGGTCAGGAGACCTCCCGCTCGGCCCGCGGGTCCGGATTGGTGTCGCGCTCGCGGTTGGCCTCGATGCGGGCCAGCTCCGAGCGCACGAAGTCGCGGGTCGCGACCTCGCCGAGTGCCATCCGGACCGCGGCGAGTTCGCGCGCCAGGTACTCCAGGTCGGCCTTCGACTCGCGCGCTTCCTCGCGATCGGAGTCGAGGTTGACGCGGTCGCGGTCGTCCTGGCGGTTCTGCGCGAGCAGGATCAGCGGCGCCGCGTAGGACGCCTGCAGCGACAGGACGAGGGTCAGGAAGATGAACTTCGTCGGGTTCCACGGGTCGAAGCGCCAGGCGTGCGGCGCGGCGGAGTTCCAGATGACCCACAGGATCACCACCCCCGACTGCACCACCAGGTAGCGGCCGGTGCCGAGGAACCGGGCGACCTTCTCGGTCAGCAGGCCGAACGCTTCGGGGTCGAAGCGGATCCGCAGGCCGCGGCGCTGCTGGCGCGGTTGGTCCAGGCGCGCCGACTCCGCGCGGGTGCGCCGCTCAGCCACGGGTCACCCCCGCGGTCGCCGAGACCGACGCGTCGGCCGCGGCGTCGCGGTCGGCGTCGCGCCAGCCCTCCGGCAGGATGTGGTCGAGCACGTCGTCGACGGACACGGCGCCCAGCAGCCGCTCGTGCTCGTCGACCACCGGCACCGCCACCAGGTTGTACGTCGCGAGGTGCCGGGTGACGTCGTCGAGGGTCGCGTCCGGGCGCAGCACCCCGGTGTCCTTCTCGCAGATGCCGCTGACCAGCGCCGACGGCGGCTCGCGCAGCAGCGCCTGCAGGTGCGCGGTGCCGAGGAACCGACCGGTGGGCGTCGCCTGCGGCGGGCGCACCACGTACACCTGCGCGGCGAGCGCGGGGGACAGCTCGGGGTTGCGCACCCGCGCGAGAGCCTCGGCCACCGTGGCGTCGGGCAGCATGACGACGGGTTCGGAGGTCATCAATCCGCCGGCCGTCAGGTCGCCGTAGGTCATCAGCCGGCGCACCGGCTCGGCCTCGCCCGGTTCCATGAGTTCGAGCAGCCGTTCCTGGTCCGCAGCCGACATCTCGCCGAGCAGGTCGGCGGCGTCGTCGTCGTCCATCGCCTCGAGGATGTCGGCTGCGCGTTCCTCGGCGAGCGAGCCGAGCAGCAGCACCTGGTCGTCCTCGTCCATCTCCTGCATGACGTCGGCAAGCCGCTCGTCGTCGAGCGCCGTGGCGACCTCGGTGCGCCGCTTCTCGGTCATGTCCTTCAACGCCGTGGCGACGTCCGCCGCGCGCATGTCGGCGAGCGTCGCGAGCAGCGCATCGGTGCCCTGGACGCTGCCGGACAGCGCCAGCCCGTCCACCTCGTTCCACTCGACCTGCAGCAGCTGGCCGCGGCGGCGGGTCAATCGGCTGGTCTGGGTGCGCACGGCCAGCCGGGACAGCACCCAGTCGCGCGCGCGGTCGCGTTCCATGGCGACGTCGGCGACGTTCGCCGCCGCGGCCGTCCTCGCGCAGCGTCACCGAACGGTCCAGCAACTCGCCGACGACGAGCACCTCGTTGGTGCGCCGCTCGAAGCGCTTCATGTTGACGGTGCCCGAGGACAGCACGACCTGGTCCGGCTCGATGCGCGTGACGCGGCCCATCGGCACGAAGATGCGGTGCCGGCTGATGACCTCGACCACCAGGCCCAGCACGCGCGGCGGGCGGCGGTCGGCGCGCAGCATCGTGACGGCGTCGCGGACCTTGCCGAGCTGGTCGCCGCCGGGGTCGAACACGTCGGTTCCCGCCAGCCGGGCCAGGAACACCCGGTCCGCGCTCACGCCTGGCCCCGGTGCGTCGTCACGGTAAGCAGATTAGCCGCCGGGCGTGGATATCCGGCTGATCAGCCCATCGCCGCGACGGCGTCGGCGATCGCCAGCGTGCGCTGCGCGGACGCGACGTGCAGGTTCTCGATCATGCGGCCCTGGTAGGTGACGACGCCGGTGCCTGCGCCCGCCTCCCACGGCGGCCAGGACGCCCCGTGCGTCCTCGATGGCCTGCTCCGACGGCGCGAACGCGGTGTTGGCGGCCTCGACCTGCCCGGGATGGATCAACGTCTTGCCGTCGAAGCCCAGCGCGCGGCCCTGCTCGCACTCGGCGGCGAACCCGGCCAGCGTCGCGCACGTCGTTGTAGACGCCGTCCAGGATCGCGACGCCGGCGCTGCGCGCGCCGAGCACAGCCAGCGACAGGCTGGTCAGCAGCGGCGCGCGGCCGGGCACGTGCTCGGCGAACAGCTCCTTGACCAGGTCGTTGGTGCCGAGCACCAGGCAGGTCAGCCGGTCCGAGGCGGCGGCGATGTCGGCGGCGTGCAGCACCGCCTGCGGCGTCTCGATCATCGCCCAGAGCGTCGTGCGGTCCGGGGCCCCGGCGGCGCCCATGGCGTCGACCAGCGAGCGCACCTCGGCCGCGCTGTTCACCTTCGGCACCACGATCGCGTCGGGGCCGGCCTGCGCGGCGGCGGCGAGGTCGGCGTCGTGCCATTCGGTGCCGATGCCGTTGACCCGGATGGTCAGTTCGCGCCGGCCGTAGTCACCGCTGCGCGCAGCGGCCGCGGCCGCCTCGCGTGCGGCCGGTTTGGCGTCCGGCGCGACGGCGTCCTCGAGGTCGAAGATGATCGCGTCGACGGGCAGCGTCTTCGCCTTCTCCAGCGCCTTCGCGTTGGAACTCGGCATGTACAGCACCGAGCGCCGCGGGCGGAAGGTGTCGTCGCTCACGCGTCGACCTCGATCGCGTCGTACTGCTCCTTGAGCTCGGGATCGACCTCGGCGAGCTGCTCGGCCAGACGCACCATCACCAGGCACTGCTTGGTGGACGCGTCGTCCTCCATCTTGCCGTCGAGCATCACCGCGCCGCTGCCGTCGCCCATCGCCTGCGACGACGCGGCGGGCGTGCGTGACGTCCTCGACGCTCGGGCTGAACACCTTCTTCGCGATGGCGATCTGCTTCGGGTGCAGGCTCCACGCGCCCACGCAGCCGAGCAGGTAGGCGTTGCGGAACTGGTCCTCGCAGGCGACGACGTCGGCGATGTCGCCGAACGGGCCGTAGTGCGGGTAGATGCCGTGCATCGCGCACGCGTCGACCATCCGCGCGATCGTGTAGTGCCAGAGATCCTGCTGGTACGTCGGCGCGGTGACCGTCGATGTCGCCACCGACGGGGTCCTGCCGGACGAGGTAGCCGGGGTGGCCGCCGCCGACGCGCGTCGTCTTCATCCGGCGGTCGGCAGCGAGGTCGGCCGGGCCGAGGGACAGGCCCTGCATGCGCGGCGAGGCACCGCAGATCTCCTCGATGTTGACCATGCCGCGGGCCGTCTCGAGGATCGCGTGCACCAGGATCGGCCGCTCGCAGCCCCGCCTTGGCCTCCAACTGCGCGAGCAGCCGGTCGACGTAGTGGATGTCCTCGGCGCCCTGCACCTTCGGCACCATGATCACGTCGAGCTTGTCGCCGATCTGCGGCACCAGCGTGGTGAGGTCGTCGAGCGCCCACGGCGAGTCCAGCGCGTTGATCCGCGTCCACAGCTGCGTCGGTCCGAAGTCGGTGGCCCGGGCGATGTCGACCAGACCGTTGCGCGCGGCGTCCTTGTTCTCGACCTTGACGGCGTCCTCGAGGTTGCCGAGCAGGACGTCGACGGTGCCGACCATGTCCGGCACCTTGGCCGCCATCTTCGCGTTGCTCGGGTCGAAGAAGTGGATGGCCCGCGACGGCCGCGCCGGGATCTCGCGCAACGGCGCCGGGGCGCCGACGGCCAGCGGTACGAAGAAGTCCTTGGCGGATCGCATGGCTTCGGACGCTAGCAGCGCACGGAACCGCGCGAGCAGTGGCGAGGCAAGGACCACACCGGCTCTACCGTCTTCGCGCCTCGGGACGCGCGCTCAGAACGGTGGGGCCGGACCGCTTGCCTCGGCGACAAGCCGGCGGGTCCGGTCGACGGGTCTGTCCGGCGGTGGTTCGCGATGCACGCGGCCGCCGGGCGAGATCCACTGCGTGGTGCCGTCGGGTTCGCGCTCGACGTCCCAGCGCGCCTCGTGCTTGAGGTGATGATGCCGTGGACACAGCGGATGCAGATTGCCGGCAGCCGTGGTGCCGCCGTCGTCCCACGCGAGCAGGTGGTCGAGTTCGCAGCGACGTGCAGCGCGCACACAGCCGGGGAACGTGCAGTACATGTCGCGCGCCATCACCAGTCGGCCAGCCGGGCCGGCGGACGGTAGGTACGGCGGCCGTAGTCGAGGACCTGACCGGTGTCGTCGGTGAGCAGTCGCCGCCAGGTCCCGTTCGGATCGGCGGCGAGGGCGCGGGCCACGACCGCCGGGACCGGGCCGTGGCCGGCGACCTCTCCCGCCTGGTCGTCCAGATGCAGCAGCGTGGACAGTGCGACGCTCACGTGCACGACGGGTCGGATCTGCATTTCGTCGGCGGTGCCCCTCGTGCCCAGGACGAGGGCGCACAGCGCGTCGGCCCGCCGCTGGTCGGCGGTGCGGACCACGCCTGCTCGTGCGTCGGCCTGCTGCCAACGATCGGCGAGCTGCTGGATGCGTCCGCGCATGGCGACTGCCTGGCCCGCGGGCAACACCGCGAACTGCTCGGTGACGCCGTCGTCGCACGGGGTGAAGACGACTCGACGTTGCTCGACGGCGGCGACGTGCCGCTGCTCGCTCGTGCGCGGGTCGGCAGCGAGCACCGCCCGGCGCACGGAGTGCCCGAACTGCGTCAGTGTCTGGCTCGCCGCCCGCGGCAGCACCGCGGCCTCGACCCATGCGGCGGCGCGAACCGGCAGTCCGTGAGCGGCGTCCGCGAGCCGACGCGCGTGCTGTAGCCCGAACGCACTGTCGTGCATCGCCTGGACGGTCGTCGGGAATCGCGTCGCGAGCACGGCGGCGGTGTGCAGCTTCGAGGCTGCGGCGGTGGGCGAGATGCGCAGGGCGCAAGCGACGTCCTCGCGCAGCCACTGCTTGTCCAGCTCGCCGCGCTGCTGCGACGGCGCGGTGTTCGAGTCGGCCGCGATCAAGGCCAGCAGCACGGTCTCCCGGGCATCGAGTTCGGCCCGGCGGCGGCGGATGAACGCCAACTCTGCGATCCGGGCGTCGCGGTCCGCGGACACTGCCTCCGACCCGAACGGCATGAATAGATCATAATCGAACATCGTCGTCATAGCAAGGAATCGCGCGTCGGGCGTCTGGCGAGGCGACGCAGGCCGTAGCCCCGACGCAGCAAGAGACCCCGTCGACGCCGCGGAGCAGGTGACCCTGCACCGGGTGGTCCTGCAGTGCTGAGAGTGACGTCACGGGCATGGCCGGGACGCGCAAGGGATACTTCGAGGCAGCACCGGTTCGAGCATCGGAGACAGATCGCATGGCCCGCCTCGCCCAGACACCCGGACTCACCGACATCCAGACCGAGATCCTGTCGGCAGTGAAGACGTTCGTCGACAAGGAAATCCTGCCGCACGCCACCGAACTCGAGCACAAGGACGAGTTCCCGGAGGCCATCGTCGAGGGCATGAAGGAGATGGGCCTGTTCGGGCTGATGATCTCCGAGGAGTACGGCGGGCTCGGCGAGTCGCTGCTGACCTACGCGCTGGTCGTCGAGCAGATCGCGCGCGGCTGGATGTCGGTGTCCGGCGTCATCAACACGCACTTCATCGTCGCGTACATGATCGCGCAGCACGGCACCGACGAGCAGAAGCAGCGGCTGCTGCCGAAGATGGCCACCGGCGAGATCCGCGGTGCCTTCTCGATGAGCGAGCCGGACCTCGGCTCGGACGTCGCGGCGATCAAGACCCGCGCGGTGCCCAGCGACGACGGTTTCACCATCGACGGGTCCAAGATGTGGCTGACCAACGGCGCGCGCGCCGGCGTCGTCGCGACGCTGGTGAAGGACGACCAGGGCGCCGACTCGGTCTACCGGAACATGACGACGTTCCTGATCGAGAAGGAGCCCGGGTTCGGCGAGACGCGGCCGGGCCTGACCATCCCCGGCAAGATCGACAAGATGGGTTACAAGGGCGTCGAGACCACCGAGATGATCCTCGACGGCGTGCAGGTGCCGGCCGAGGCCGTGCTCGGCGGCCCGGAGCAGCGCGGCCGTGGTTTTTACCAGATGATGGACGGCGTCGAGGTCGGTCGGGTGAACGTCGCCGCACGGGCGTGTGGCATCTCGATCCGCGCGTTCGAACTCGCCGTCCAGTACGCCCAGCAGCGCAAGACGTTCGGCAAGCAGATCGCCGAGCACCAGGCCATCGCCTTCAAGCTCGCCGAGATGGCGACGAAGGTCGAGGCCGCGCACCTGATGATGGTCAACGCGGCGCGACTCAAGGACGCCGGCGAGCGCAACGATGTCGAGGCCGGCATGGCCAAGTACCTCGCGTCCGAGTACTGCGCCGAGGTCACCCAGGAGTCGTTCCGCATCCACGGCGGCTACGGCTACTCCAAGGAATACGAGATCGAGCGGCTGATGCGCGAGGCGCCGTTCCTGCTCATCGGCGAGGGCACGTCGGAGATCCAGAAGACGATCATCAGCCGTGGCCTGCTGCGTGAGTACAAGCTGGCCCAGTGACGCCGTGACCGCCGGCGGGAATTGCGGCGACACGTCCGTCGGCGTGCTGGAGATCGGCGGCACGCACGTCAGCGCCGCCGCCGTGGACACCGCAGGCTGGCAGGTGGGGCCGGTGACCCGGCTGGACGTCGACGGCGACGGCAGCGAGCGGGATCTGATCGACCGATTCGCCGAGGCCGCGGCGACGGTGGACGTGCCCGCCGGCTGCGCCTGGGGCATCGCGATGCCCGACCCGTTCGACTACGAGCACGGCATCGGCCGCTTCGAGGGTGTCGGCAAGTTCGGCGCGCTCAACGGCGTTGACGTGCGGGCCGCACTGACCCCCGCGCTGTCGCCGGCGATCGAGTTCGTCAACGACGCCGATGCCTTCCTGCTCGGGGAGTGGCAGCGCGGCGCTGCGGCGGGCGCGGCGCGGTGCGCAGGCCTGACGCTCGGCACCGGCATCGGCTCGTCCTGGCTGGTCGACGGCGCGGTCGTCGATCCGGGCGTACCCGCGGGCGGGCGCATCCACCGGATGACCGTCGACGGCGCGCCCCCTGGAGGACGTCGTGTCGCGACGCGCGATCCGCCGGGCGTTCGCGGCGGCGGGCGGCGATCCCCAGGCCGACGTCCGCGAGATCGCCGAGCAGGCCCGCGCCGGGTTGCCGCTCGCCCGCCGGGTGCTCGACACCGCGCTGCGCGCGCTCGGCCAGGTGGTCGGCGAGTGCGTGGGGCGCTTCCGCGCCGACCTCCTGGTGATCGGTGGCTCGATGGCCGCGTCGTGGGACGTACTCGGGCCGCCGTTCCTGACCGGGGCGCAGGAGCACGCCATGCCGCAGGTGGTGCTGGCCACCGATGCCGAGCGCGCGCCGTTCGTCGGCGCCGCCGTGGCGGCGTTGCGCGCCACGTAGGCACCGCTCAGCGGGTGTTGACCGCGCAGTAGTCCCACAACCGCGCGGCGTCGGCGGCGCCGTGGCGGGTGAAGGGCAGGTAGTCGGTCGGGCGCGCCCGGCGGTCGTGCCAGAACAGCCCGGTGGTGCGTCCCGGGGCGTCGGCGGCGAGCAGCCAGACGGCGGTGTCCGCGCCCTGTGCCGGGGTGCGCAGGATGGGCGCGACCACCTTGGCGAAGCGCGGCAGCGAGTCGGTGATCCCGGGCGTCCGTGCCCAGCCGGGATGCATCGCGTGCACCGCGACGTGCTGGTCGGCCAGCTGCGCCGCCCACAGCTGGGCCAGCACCACCTGCATGCGCTTGGTGCGCGCGTAGGCGGCAGTGCCGTCGTAGTCGCCGGCGAGGAACTCAGGATCGTCGATGCGCAGCCGCTGGGCGTACATGCCGCCGGAGGAGACGAACACGACGCGCGCGTCGACGTCGGCGGCGAGCAACGGACGCAGCTGGCCGGTGAGCAGGTGCGGGCCGAGCACGTGCGTCGCGACGGTGAGCTCGTGCCCGTCGTCGTTCTCGGTCCGCTCGGGCGGCAGCACGCCCGCGTTGTGCACCAGCGCGTGCAGTCCCGGCACCTCGGCGCGCAGCGCCGCGGCGCAGGCACGCACGGACTTCTGGTTGCTGAGGTCGCACTCGTCGACCACCAGCTGTGCGGTGGGGATCTCGCGCAGGATGTCGGTGCGCGCCGCAGCGCCGCGCGCGGTGTCGCGGCACAGCATCCGGACCGTCGCGCCGAGCGCGGCCGCACCCAGGGCGGTGGCCTTGCCGAGCCCGGAATTCGCGCCGGTGACCGCGACGACGCGGCCATCCAGCGCCCCGGGCACGAGGTCGGCCGGCCACCACGTACGGCGCAGCGCGTAACCGATGCGCGAGTACCCGGGCACGATGGCGCGATCGAGCAGGGTGTCGACGGCGTCGGTGACCCGGGCAGCCATCATGGATCCGACCCTAACCGCGCAGCCCGTGCCTGGCCCGCCGAACGGGCGGCGCACCGGCCCGCAGAGACCGGAGCCACATGCCACCCGCCGCCGTGCTGTTCGACTTCTCCGACACCCTGTTCCACATCGAACCGGCCGCGCAGGCCATCGCCGCGGTGCTGGGTGAGCAGTACGTGCCGCTGGCCGCGGAGGTCGTGCGGCGCGGCGGCTACAACGGGTGCGGCATTGCGCACGACCTGCCGGCCGAGTTGGCCGACGACTGGCGCGGTCGCGACCTGTCCCGGGCGGCGCACCGGCGCGCGTACGCCGGGCTTGCCGAGCGAGCCGGGCTGAGCGCGGCGCAGGCAGCGGCGCTCTACGAGCACAGCACGTCGCCGGCGGCCTGGTTGCCGTATCCGGACACCGTCAGCACGCTGCGCGACCTCGCGGCGACCGGCGTCGCGACCGCGATCGTCAGCAACATCGGGTGGGACCCGCGTCCGGTCCTGGCGCGGTACGGCGTGCTCGACGACGTCGATGCCCTGGTGCTCTCCGACGAGCGCGGCGTGCAGAAGCCCGACCCGGCGATTTTCGAACTCGCCTGCGCGGAGTTGGGCGTGCCTGCGCAGGCCGCCGTGATGGTCGGTGACAACCCGGACAACGACGGCGCCGCGACCCGCGTGGGCATCGGCTTCGTGCTCGTGCCCGGTGACCCGGACGAGCGGGACGGGCACGTGCTGCGCGCAGCCGTCGGCCTCGACGCCTGACCGTAGTCGCGCCCGGCAGCCCGCTCAGGCGATGCGCGGCCCGCGGCGGGCGTACGCGCGGGCGATGACCACGAACGCGACCGCGAAGATGATCAGCAACGTGATCCCGCCGGCGATCGCGGTCTGCAGCAGCGCGTCGTCGTCGCCGCCCGGGATCCCGCGCAGCGTGGGGGAGCGCAGGACGTCACCGGCAAGGAAGACCGACGACGTCGACGGCGCCGGTGACGTCGCCTGCACAGCAGGGTTTGCCGTGAGCCGCAGCACGGCCGTCACCGCGTAGCAGAGGTTCTTCTTCGGCGGCGGTGTGGTGAAACGCACCGTGCCGTCGCCGGCCGTGGCCGACGTGACCACCGCGCCCGACTGCCTCGTAGACGCGAATGTGGTGCCCCGGCAGCCGACGTCGGTGCGCGGGGCCGAGATGAGCCCGACGTTCAATGTGCCGGCGAAGCGGTAGGAGCCGACCACGGTGATCGTGCCGGTCATCGGCTTGCCGACCTGGCCGTCGTAGGCGCTGTCGGTGACGGCCAGCGTGGGTCGGGCCAGCAACTCGGTGGAGCCGGTCGAGCCGACGGCCGGTTCGACGACGGTCGTGTGGCCGTCCTGCGACACGACGCTGCGGCTGCTCAGTGCGTAACAGCCGGCCCGCTGCACCTGGGGCATCTTGATCGTCGCGCTGAGGGAGTCGCTGCCGGCGGCGGCGGCGAGGTCGGCGGCGTCGGACACCGAGTCGATCGGCGCCTGGTTCCAGTCCATGCCGGCGCTGCACGACCCGCCGTTCGGGGTCACCGGGCCGTGGACGGTGATCGACGTCGTCACCGCGGCACCGCCGGGATGCGCGCCGGTGACCGTGGCGGCGAGGCCGCCCGCGCCGACCACGCCGGGGCCCGTCGACTCGCTCAGCTGCAGGGTCGACACGACGACGGTGGAGCCGTAGCCCGTGGACGCCTTCGCCGGCGGTGCGGTGTTGGTGGTGGTGATCGACGCGTGCGCGGCGTAGCAGCCCGCGGCGAGCGGCGGTGTCGCGCCGCCGTCATGGGTGCCGTCGCCGACGAACCCGAAGTTGGCCGTCCACGCGGTCGGTGCCTTCGCGTAGTCCGCGGAGGTCAGGTCGGAGCAGTCCTGGCCGTGCGCCGGCTGCACCGGACCGTGCAGCGTCAGCGCGCCCTGGCCGGCATAGCCGTAGGTGCCGGTGATCGTCGCGTGCGGCGTGACGGTCGCGTTCTGCAGCACCAGGCCGGCCACCTGGGTGCTGACGTGCGGTGTCGGGTGCAGCACCGGAGTGAGCGAGCCGGTGACGGTGACGCTCGTCGGTGCCGCGAGCGACACCGCGCCGGGATCGGTGGCGTAGTAGGTCAGCGACACCGCCTGGTTGATCGACGCGGTGATCGGCACCGCGGCTGCGCCGGTGGTGGCGGCCGGGGTGGTGACCTGGGTGCGCGCGACGCCGTCCTGGCCGGTGACCGCGACCGCCGAACCGCCGTTGACGGAAAAGGTCACGTCGAGACCCGGCGTGGGCGCGCCCGCGGCCGACGTCACGGTGGCAGCGATGGCTGCCGGCTTGCCGGGCGGCGCGTGCGGCGGCAGTGACAAGGCCACTTTGTAAGGCCCGGCGTAGCGCTGCGCCTCGGTCAGCAGGGCTGTCGCCTTCTTGCGGCTGGTGCCCTCCTGGCCGAGGCACCGTGACTGCACCCCGCCACCACCGGCCAGGGCGGCGATCTCGGCGCTGACCTCGGCCACGTCCGGCGCCGGGCCGGAGCCGTTGTGGTCGATGAGGTACGCGGCGGTGGCGATGGCACTGCCGTCGAGTCCCGCGTCGCCGGGTCGCATCGCCCTGGCCGCGCCCGACGTCGGTGCCGGGCCGTAGCTCCCGCCGGATTCGGAAATGTCTGCAGTGGCGAACGTGGCGGTGCTGTCGACGTCCCAGGTGGCCATCGGCACGACGGTTCCGCCGCGCAGGTGACAGGTGATGCCGCCGGAGTACGACGCGCCGGTGTCGCCCCAGGTGGTGTCCGCGGCGGCAGGCGGGGCCGCGGCGAGCAGCGCTGCCGCGGCGGTGGACCCGAGTGCCGCAAGCATCCACCGTCCGCGCGAGGTGCTGCGCCGAGCCACGGGCATGCCGGACCTGGGCGGCGTCGCTGACATGCGTAGCCCTCCCTGCTCGCCCGCGTGTCTCGCCATGGTCGTGCTCTTGCCGCGCCCTTGTTCGACGTGACGCCCTGATCCTGATTCGCCGAGATCAGGGCAAGTAACGTTCCCGTGAGTTTCGAAGCCTACCCAGTATGCGACCCCGCGGTGCGGGATGCACGCAAGGCCCTCCCGACTCGCCGTCGGCCCGCTTGCGCGAGCTGCCGGCGCACCTGGGCGTTCGCGGGAACGCTCATGCACCTCCGCGGGTCAGCGTGGTCGCCTCGGTGAGCCGGTGCAGTTTGTCCGGGTTGCGCACTGCGAACACCCGGCTGATGTGCCCGCCGTCGAAGGCGAACGCCAGGACGGTGTCCACCGCGCCGTCGAGCACGATGCTCGCCGCCGGGGCGCCGTTGAGCAGGATCGGCTCGATCACGGCGCTCGGCGCAGCACGGGAGAAGCCGCCCAGCAGGTTGACGATCTTCTTGGCGCCGACCACCGGCTGCCGGACCGCGGCCACCACGCCGCCGCCGTCGGCGATCAGCACCGCGTCCGGTGCCAGGGCGTCCATCAGGTTCTGCATGTCGCCGGTGTGCAGAGCCGCCAGGAACCGGTCGACGACCTGCTGCTGCTCGGCGCGGTCGACATGCACGCGCGGCCGGCGCGCGGCGACGTGCCCACGAGCGCGGCGGGCGATCTGCCGTACCGCCGGCGCCGACTTGTCCGTCGCCGCAGCGATCTCGTCGAACGGCAGGCCGAAGACCTCGCGCAGCACGAACACGGCCCGCTCCGTCGGGGTCAGCGTCTCCAGCACCGTCAACATCGCCAGGGACACGCTCTCGGCGAGCTCGACGTCCGCAGCCACGTCGGGTGCGGTGAGCAGCGGTTCGGGCAGCCACTCGCCGACGTAGACCTCGCGACGGCGGCTCAGCGTGCGTAACCGGTTGAGCGCCTGCCGGCTGACCACGCGCACCAGGTAGGCCCGCGGGTCGGCGACCTCGGCCCGGGCGGTCGCGCCGATCGCGTCCCAGCGCAGCCAGCTGTCCTGGACCGTGTCCTCGGCATCGGCCGCCGAGCCGAGCAGCTCGTAGGCAATCGTGAACAGCAGGCTGCGATGAGCGACGAAGGGATCGTCCGTCATGCCGGCGAGCGTAGGGCGGGCGGCATCGCCAAGGGCGCCAGCTCGCAGGCCTGCGCGTAGCCCTCGGACTCGACACCGAGAGCCACGTTGCCCCGGGCGTTCATGTTGGCCAGCGCGATGAAGGCGGTCAGCTCGACCATGGCAGGCGCCCCCAACCGGCCGAGCAGATCGGCGACCATCTCGTCGGTCACCGTCGGCGGGGTCCGGGTCACGGCCTCTGCGTAGTCCAGCACCGCGCGCTCGAGCGGTGTGAACACCGCCGAGTCGCGCCAGCACGGGACGTTGCGGGCCTTGTCCAGATCCAGGTGTTCGTTGAACGCCTGGAAGTAACCGAAGTCCAGGCACCAGCTGCAGCCGATCTGGGCGGCCACCGCCATGTGCGCGAACGACTTGAGGGCGGGGTCGCAGGCCTTCCACTTCTGGGCCTTCGCGCCCATGCCCATCGTCGCCTTCAGCACCGGCGGGTTGTGCCAGTACACGCCGACCTGTTCCGGCACCCGGCCGAGCAGCCTCTTGCTGAACCTCTTCACCAGGACGCCGTAAAGACCGGTGATCTCCGTCTGGGGGATGCGGATCGTGCCCATGTCAACTCCTCGTTGTCGGTGTCGACATGAAGACACCGGCGGGTCACGAGATGTGACATCCGATCAGCGATCACCAGCCGATCGCACTCGCCGCCGTCCGCGCGTTCGGCTCTCCGGCGGCGTCGGCGAAGGCGCTGAGCGCCGCCACGAGGTCGTCTCGTTGATCCGGCGACATGCGCCGCACGATGCGCGCGATCTCCACACGCCGGCGCTCGGTCACCCGCCGGGTCAGGTCCGATCCGCTGTCGGTCAGCTCCAGCACGACCTCGCGCCGGTTCGCCGGGTTGTCCGTGCGGGTGACGAGCCCGGCGGCGATCAACCTGTCGACCATCCGCATGGCAGTGGAGGCGTTGACGCCGAGCGTCTCGGCCACCCCGACCAGGTTGGTGGGCCCCCGGCTGTCGAGAACGACCAACGTGCGGAACTGGGTGAGGGTGACGGTGTCCTCGACCTCGGCCAGCGAGGCCGCCGACACACCGACGAGCACGCGCGACGCCGTGAGCACCGCGGCGACCAGTTCGTCCGCCTTGCCGTCCGTGCCGCGACGACGCCCGCGCGGCTCCGGCGCAGTGCCACTCATACCGGTCATTCTTCCATCCGCGCGTGGTGGCACGGCTCACGCGACGAGCGGTGCCGTCAGTGCACCACCCACAGGTGGACGTCCACTCTGAGGCCGCCCATCTCGTTCGGGCCCACGGCGGGAACGACCGGCCCGCTGATCACCGTCAGCGTGCCGTCCGGCGTGAGCTCGACCCGGACGTCGCCGTCCGTGCACGGGCAGGTGACCGATGTCGTCGGGGTGGTGCTCGGCCAGCACGGCCGCCATGACATCACTGCCGGGCTGTACGCCGCCAAGCAGCTGGCGGACCGGCTGGGGGCTGCCGTCCGAGGCTGAGCTGGCCGGCGCTCAGCGCAGGAGTTGGGTGGTGTCGCCGGGTTCCACTACGCGCACCAGGTCGCCGAGCCCGCGCCGCGCGGCCTCGCTGACGAAGTCGGACAGCGGGGACCGGAACACGCCGTAGTCGTCGTTGTGGATCGGTATCGCGACCGGCGGGCGAAGGAACTCGAGCAGGTCCGTGCCCTGCTGGGCATCCATCGTGACGAGCAGGCCGCCGGGCAGCGTGGTACCGCCCAGATGCAGGACCGCGACGTCGATGTCGGGGAATCGCTGCGGGATGGCGCGCAGGTCGTCGATGAACAGCGTGTCCCCGGTGATGTAGAGCCGCAGCACCGGGCCGTCGGTGTTCGCGTAGTCGAGCACGCTGCCCATCACCGGAGGCAACAAGTGCCGCGCGATGCCGGTGGCGTGCCGTCCGGGCGTCGCCGTGACCGTCAGGGTGTGCCCGTCGCGGGTGACCGACTCGCTCTGCCAGGTGTCGAGCGCCACCGGCGCGCTGAACCCCTGGCGGTGCAACGCGCGAGCGGCCTTGGACGTGGTCAGGATGGGCACGTCGTGCGGCAGGCCGCGTTTGGCGACGCGATCCCAGTGGTCGCCGTGCATGTGCGACAGCACGATCGCGTCCAGCGGCGGCAGCTGGTCGACCGTCATCGCCGGTTCGGTCAGCCGGCGGGAGGCCAGGCCGTACCCGAGATAGGCGAGCTGTCCCCGGTGCAGGAAGTTCGGGTCGGTCAGGACGGTGAACGGACCCAGGTGCAGCAACATCGTGGCCGTGCCGATGTAGCGCAGTGAGCAGTCGGGAACCGGTGGTGTCTCGCTCACGCGTCACCTTCACATGCAGGCCGTGCTGCCGCGGCACTGGCGGAGGTTGCACCGTCGCCGGACGTCTGGCACGTACCCAGTGTCCCTGCGCCCGTCACGGCGCTACGCCGGCTCGGGGTCAGAACCGGTGGCGATACCGCGCCGTCAGCGGCCGCCCGTCGGGGTCGTAGACGATGCGGTAGAGCGGGGTGGCCCAGGCCAACGTCCGCTTGGAGAGCCGGGCGGCCCGGTAGGGCCGCAGCCTGCCTGCTGGGCGCGCGCCGACCCGGCCGCCGTCGTGCCAGCGTTGCAGCTGCGCAGCGCTGTCGGCGAACGCGGCGAACATCCGGGCCGGGTCCACGAGGTCGCTGTCACCGTCATCGGGCCGGTCGAGATGTTCGCGGGCGAGTTCCAGGCGCAAGTTGCGGGCGAAGCGCCGCGCGCCGTGGCCGAACCGGTCGACGACTGCCGGCGCGCGCTCGTCATGGACGTCGTCGATGACCGCGCAGGACAGTTCGGAGTCGTGCGTCCATGATCTGCGGTTGATGTTGTCCGACCCCACGCCCGCCCAGACGTCGTCGATGACACACACCTTCGCGTGCACGTAGACCGGCGTCGCGTCGTGGTTCTCGATCCCGTACACCGCCACCCGGTTGCCGCCCGCCGCGTGCAGTTCGTCCATCGCCCGTTGGCGGCCGACCAGGTTGGGCGGCATCGAGAACCGGCCGTCCTGGTCGGGATGGTGCGGGATGACGGCGATCAGGTGCAGGTCCGGGCTGCGACGCAAGGCCGCTGCGAAACACGCGACGATCTCGGCCGACCACAGGTACTGGTCCTCGACGTAGATCAGGCTCCGCGCGTGCGCGACGACCTTGTTGTAGCCGTGAGCGACGCTGCGCTCGCCGCCCGGCGCGAACGGGTAGCCGGGGTGCCGATTGCCGTAGGTGCGCAGCAGTTGGACGCTCATCGTCCCGCGCGGCGCCGGATCGGGGAGCTGAGGCGGCAGTGCCCCCGCGTCGTGGTCGTCGCCGCGCACCCGCTCGCTGATCACGTTCACCGGATTGCGGGTCAGCGGCGCCGGGTCCTGCCAGCGTTCGCGGAAGGTGGCCTCGACGTCGCCGACCGCAGGCCCCCGGATCGCGAGCTGCGCGTCGTGCCACGGCGGACGATCGCCGTAGACGTTCGCCATCGGTTGCTTCTGCTTGTCGCCGCGGTGGTCGGCATCATCTCGGCGGCTGTGGCACAGATCGATGCCGCCGACGAACGCGACGTCCAGCTCGCCACGGCCGGGGTACCGCAGCACGACGAACTTCTGGTGGTGGGAGCCGCCCGGACGCACCCGTTGGTCGAGCAGGCACTCCCCGCCGTGGGCCTCGATGTCCTCGCCGAGGTGGCGGTTCTGTTCCTCACTGAACGAGAACTGATCCAGGTGCGAGCGCCACACCAGTCCCTTGACCACCGCGCCCCGCGCCGCTGCCTCGCACAGGGCGCGGGACACGCTCATGCCGGTGTGGTCCAGCGCCTGGTCGGGGTCGCCACGCCAGTCCGTGAACAGCACGAGGTCACCCGGGCCCGACATCGCGAGGCACCGCACGAGCTCGGCGAAGTAGGTGCTGCCGTGCACGAGCGGCGTGACCTCGTTGCCCGTCGTCCACGCCGTCGCGTCAGGGTGCCGACGGTCGAGATCCGTCGCGCCGTTGCGCCGCTCGTCGCGGGACAGGAACCATGAGTCGACGTCCATCGCCTCATCCAACCCCTACCGGTCGCCACGGTGCATAGCGCGCCGCGCCGCGGGGTATGCGACTGCCAAGGGCGTAGCCGCTCGTCCCAACAACGGATGCCCTCAGCGCGCGCCCGATGGGGAGAGTGCCATGCGAGCGATGGTGTACCGCGGCCCGTACCGGCTCCGGGTCGAGGAGAAGGACATCCCGGCCATCGAGCACCCGAACGACGCGATCGTGAAGGTGCAGATGGCCGCGATCTGCGGTTCGGACCTGCACCTGTACCACGGGCTGATGCCCGATACCCGGATCGGGCACACGTTCGGCCACGAGTTCATCGGCGTGGTCGACTCGGTCGGGCCGTCCGTGCAGAACCTGCAGGTGGGGGACCGCGTGATGGTGCCCTTCAACGTCTTCTGCGGTTCCTGTTACTTCTGTGCTCGCGGCTTGTACTCCAACTGCCACAACGTCAATCCGAACGCCACGGCGGTCGGCGGCATCTACGGCTACTCGCACACGACCGGCGGCTATGACGGCGGGCAGGCCGAGTACGTGCGGGTGCCGTTCGCCGATGTCGGCCCCAGCAAGATCCCGGACTGGCTGCCGGACGAGGACGCCGTCCTGCTCACCGATGCGTGCCCCACCGGCTACTTCGGCGCGCAGCTGGCCGACATCCACGAGGGCGACGTGGTGGTGGTGTTCGGGGCCGGCCCGGTCGGCCTGTTCGCGGCCCGATCGGCGTGGCTGATGGGCGCCGGCCGCGTCATCGTCGTCGACCACCTGCAGTACCGGCTCGAGATGGCGCGCACCTTCGCGTACGCGGAGACGATCAACTTCGCCGAGGTCGACGACATCGTCCTGGAACTGAAGAAGCAGACGGAGTGGCTGGGCGCCGACGCGTGCATCGATGCCGTCGGCGCGGAAGCCGACGGCAACCTGATGCAGCACGTGATGTCGGCCAAGATGAAGATGCAGGGCGGCTCGCCGATCGCGCTCAACTGGGCGATCGACGCCGTCCGCAAGGGCGGCACGATCTCGGTGATGGGCGCCTACGGGCCGGTGTTCAGCATGGTCAAGTTCGGCGACGCGATGAACAAGGGACTCACGCTGCGGACCAACCAGTGCCCGGTCAAACGGCAGTGGCCGCGGCTGCTCGAGCACATCAAGAACGGTCATCTGCGGCCGAGCGAGATCGTCACCCATCGCTTCCCGCTGGAGCACATCGCCGAGGGCTACCACACGTTCTCGGCCAAGCTGGACGGCGTGATCAAGCCGCTCGTCGTCACATCGGCCGCCTAGGAGGTATGCCGTGCCCTACACGAAGGACAAACCAGCACTGCCCGAGACCAGCGATCAGTTGCGCGCACGCATCCCCGGTTGGGGTGCCGATCTGGATCCGGCCGACCGACCGTCGGTGCCTCGTGAGCGATTCGCCCCGGAGATCACCGGCGCCCACTGGGACCTGCCCGAGCAGCAGCCCGAGCACCAGCCGCGCGAGCGATCGATCGAGCACGAGCGCTTGACGCCGGTGTTCGGTACCGCGCAGCCGTTGCACGGGCCGTCCGGGGCGGTGCGCCGCTATGCCTACGCCCGATTCAGCGAGGGACGGCTGGCCCACTGGCTGTTGCTCATCGTCGGCGACCGACTCGACGCCACCGAAGCGAGGTTGCGCTCGTACGTGTCCCGGCGCCCGGACAACCTGCTGACGGAGACCGGCGTGCTCAGCGAGTACCGGCACCACGGACTCGGCTCGCGGGTTGGTCGGGTCGATCGGCGGCACCAGGTGCTCGATCCGCTGATCGTCGGCGGCCCGGCGCTGCTTCGCGTGGTGGCCCTGCTGCTCGTCGTTCGGTCGGTGTTGCGGCGCGTGCGCCGCTGACGCGTCTCCGGTGCGCCGCGGTGGGTAATGGGTCGAGGTGCGCCTCGCGACCTTCAACATCTCCTCCGGCCGTTCGCTCGACGACGGCCGGGTGGACGCCGACCGCTTCGCCCGGGCCGTCGCCTCGCTGAACGCGGACATCCTTGCGCTGCAGGAGGTCGACCGCGACCAACCGCGCTCCGGCGGGCACGACCTGACCGCGCTCGCGGCCGAGGCGATGGGCGCGGCGCACCACGTCTTCGCGCCGACGCTGTGGGGCACTCCGGGCGAGCGCTGGGTGCCGGCTGATGACCGGCCGCGTGCCGGCGCCGCCTACGGCTGCGCGTTGCTCAGCCGCGTACCGCTGAACGACGTCCGGGTGTTCCGCATGCCGGCTGCTCGGGTCGCCCTGCCGCTCTGGGTGCCCGGCCGCGGTGTCGTGGTGGCACGGGAAGAACCACGCGTGGCGATCATCGCCCGCGCCGAGGTCGCTCCGGGAGACGTCTGGACGATCGCCGCCACCCACCTGCCGTTCGTCCCCGGCTGGAACCGCAGGCAGCTGCGCCTGGTGGTGGAACAGCTGCGCACGGCGCCCGACCCGGTGGTGCTGCTCGGCGACCTGAACCTGCGCGGCGGCCTGCCGGCGAGATTGACCGGGTACCAGGCGTTGATCTCGGCGCCGACGTTCCCGTCGCCGCGGCCGCGCCTGCAACTCGATCACATTCTCATGCGGGATGCGGCGGACGCGGCAGCCCGGGTTACCGTCGCCGCCACACCCCGGCAGCCGGTGTCCGACCACCGGCCGCTCGTCGTCGAGCTCGCCGCGGGGTGACCTCAGGCGTCGCGCTTGACCAGTTGTGCCACCGCGAGCGCGACAGCGACGACGAGCCACGCCAGCAACACGATCAGCCCGACTCCCGGGGACAAGGTCGGTGACTCGGGCAGGCTCGAGGCGAAGCTGCCCCCCGCGCTGCTGGGCAGGAACTGGGCGACGTCCTTCCCCCACGTGCCGAGGACGTTGCCGAAGATCACCGGCAGCACGAGCACCGTCGCGAAGTACGCCACGAGCGCGCCAGGCGTGCTGCGCACGATCCAGCCCAACATTGCGCCGAGCAACCCGATCAACGTCAGGTAGCCGGCGGTCCCGAACACGACGCGCAGGACTCCGGGGTCACTCAACGAGAACCCTGGGCGGGACGTGGAGATCACCGCCTGCGCGGCGAGGAACGAGACGAAGCACGCGACGAGCATTGCCGGGAAGGTGATGGCCACGAACACCGCTGCCTTGGCCCACAGCACCGGGATTCGCTTCGGTACGGCGGCGAAGGACGAGCGGATCATGCCGGTGCCGTACTCGCCCGAGACGAACAGCACCCCGAGCGCCCCGATGAGCAGTTGCGCGAGGTAGTAACCCTGCAGGGTCGAGGACGGCACGATGTCATCGGGCTGCAGGTTCGCGGACAGGTGCCGCGTGTTGAACGCCACGATGAGCCCGATCAACACCATGCCCACCATGGCCGCGCCGAGGACGGCGAGCGTGGAGCGCAGCGTCCGGAACTTCACCCATTCCGCCGCCACGGTCCCGGCCGAGGAGACTCTCGCGTCGCTCGACGCGGCGGTGATGGTGCCGTGCACGTCGCTGACGGTCATGCTGCCCCCGCTCCGATCGGTTGCTGATCCGCGTCGTGGGAGCGGTAGTCGACCGCGTCGCCCGTCAGGGTCAGGTAAGCCTCCTCGAGCGATGCCTCGCGGCTCGACAGCTCGTGCAGCGTGACGCCGGCCTGCGCCGCGAGGTCACCGATGCGTTCGATCGCGATCCCTTCGGCCTCGAGCACGCCCGCATCGGGCATCCGGACGATCGCCTCGGCGTCTCGCAGGACCTCCGCGAGGTGCCCGGCCTGGGGCGAGCGGACCCGGACAACCTGGGCACCGCTCTCGGCGATGAACTCGGCCATCGGCTGGTCACGCAGCAGCCGACCCTTTCCGACGACGATCACGTGATCGGCCGTCACCGCCATCTCGCTCATCAGATGCGAGGACAAGAACACCGTCCGGCCTTCACCGGCCAGGCGCCGCAGCAACAGGCGCACCCATCGCACGCCTTCCGGGTCCAGCCCGTTCACCGGCTCGTCGAGGATCAGGGTGTGCGGGTCGGCCAGCAGCGCTGCCGCGATGCCGAGTCGCTGCCCCATTCCCAGCGAGAACTTGCCGACCCGCCGGTCGGCGACATCGGTGAGCCCGACGGTGTCGAGCACCTCGTCGACCCGCCGTCGGCCGAGTCCCGCCGTCGCCGCCATCGCGCGCAGGTGGTTACGAGCCGAACGGCCAGGGTGTACCGCCCGCGCCTCCAGCAACGCGCCGACCTGACGCAACGGGTCGGGGTGCTCGGCGAACGGCTTGCCGTTGACGGTCACCGTTCCGCTGCTGGGCCGGTCCAGACCCAAGATCATCCGCATCGTGGTCGACTTGCCGGCCCCGTTCGGCCCGAGGAATCCGGTGACGACCCCGGGCCGGACGGTGAAGGTGACGTCGTCCACGGCCAGGGTCGTCCCGTAGCGCTTGGTCAGGTGCTGGGCTTCGATCACCAGGATCCGTCCGTCATGTGGGCTGCTTTCGGTTCGGCGTTCTGACATCGAGCGTTCACGAGCCGTCATCGCGTCGCTGTTGCCCCGACGGATCTCACTGTCACTGCCGCAACCGTAGGTTTCTCGGGGACTACCCGTGCGCCGCTCTTGCCTCGTCCTTACCGTGGCCACTGCCGCGGTCGCGGCAGCCGGCCGTTGCCAGCACTGTTGCGCCCACCGAAGCCCAGAACACGCCCAGCGCAAAGCCTGCGACGACATCGCTCGGGAAGTGCACGGCCAGGCCGATCCTGCTGAGGCCGACCAAGCACACGAGCACGGCTCCGACACCTCGCGCCGCCACCAGCAGGCCGTGCCGGCGCTCGCGGGCGGCTGCCAGCACGGCGACGCCGATCGTGACAGCGGCGCTCACTGCCGTTGCGTGACCACTGGGGAACGACCAGCCGGCAGCGTGCGCGACGACGTGGGGTGGCACGGGCCGGTGCCGATCGATGATCGCCTTGACCACCGACGACGTCCCCGTCGCTCCGGCTACCGCGATCACCACTGCCGCCGCGTGCCTGATGCGCCGACGGGCGAGCAGCCACAGTGCCGATGCGGCGGACGCCGCCTGCCAGGTCAACGGTTGCAGGACGGTCGAGACACCCACCCAAAAACTCCGCAGCCCCGGGTGGGCCGCGGACCATCCGTCCATCGTCTTCACTGCCGAGCGGTCGACCGTGACCATCGGCTGCCAGCGGAGCGCGACCGCCACCGCCAGGGCCGAGAAGACGAGCGCGGACGCGGCGGTGACCCACCAGTGCGCTCGGTGCGTGAGCGCAGGCCGCGCTCGGACCCAGGATTCAGCGTCTCGCATCAGCCCACAGGTACCCGATCGCGGCGTGACGGTGACGGGCCTGGCTACGCGCGAATGCCGGTCGCTGGCTGTGGCGCACGGCACGGCGGGCGATCGTCGGCGCCGAGCGTGGGTAATTCAATAGAGACGGGGGCCGGGCGACTCGCCCCTCCCGAACTGCAACGCGGTCCGAGTGCCCGTCGCCCACGCACTGTAATTCCCGCATAGAGACCCAGGAGATATATGACTACCGACAAATCCGAAGAAGCCCGCAAGGGCTTGTTCGACTCCGTGGCCGGCAAGGCGAAGGAAGTCGCCGGCGCCGTGACGAACAACAGCGATCTGGCCGAAGAGGGCCAGCTGCAGCAGGCCGACGCGCAGGCCCGCAAGGATGCGAACAGCCGGGAGGCCGTCGCCGACGCGAACACCCGCCAGGCTGCCGAGGAACTGCGTGAAGAGGCGCAGGACGTCCGCGAGACGAAGCGCGAAGCCCATGAGCGCGCCGCCCGGCAGGAGCAGGCCGTCGCCCGCGACGAGGCGACCGAGCAGGCCCGTGCAGAGGCCGACGCCGCGCGTCAGCAGGAGGCCGACCGCCACAAGGCCGAGGCCCGGGCCGACGCCCAGGTCCGCGAGAGCCAGAACGAAGCCGCACAGCTGGGCGCCGACGCAGCAGCGACCGAGCGCAATGCCCAGCAGGAACAGGCGCGACTGGAATCCGAAGCCGCCGACGCCGAGAAGCGCGCCGCAGCACTGCGCGCACAAGCCGAATGAGGACCGCCATGAACAGTCGAACCATTTTCGCCCTGCCCTACCAAATCGCCCGTACACCGCTGACGCTGGTCGATTCCCAGATCGCCCGCCGGCTGCCGAAGGACTCGAAGCCGCGTTTGGTGTTCGACCGCGTGCTCGGTTCCTACGACAAGCTGGCCGGCCGGGTGCTCGCCGATGAGTCGATCGCTCGCCGCGGCAACGACCGGATCGAGCGCAGCGACAAGCGCGCCACCGCCGTCGCGCTCGAGCGCGAGGCCGAGGAGCGCCGCGCGGCCGCTGCCGATGCAGCGAAGGCCGGTCGCCAGCGTGCGGCCGACAAGGCGCAGCAGGCCCGGGATACGGCCGTCGACGGCGTCGAGCAGGCTGCTGCCACCGAGCGTGAGGGCAAACAGGCCGCGGCGAAGAACGCGCGGGCGGCCGCCGCACGCAAGAAGCAGCAGGCCGACGCCCGGGCGCAGAAGCGGGCCGACGCCGTCCGGCAGGACGCCGAGCGGGTCGACGCCGTCGCCGACGCGCGCAAGAAGAGGGCCCAGCAGGCCGCGAAGGCGACGTTTGCCGAGGCCGATTCGGACCGTGCCGCCGCTGCCGACAAGCGCGGCGACGCCAACCAGTTGGGCACGTTGACGGCCGAGAAGCGCCAGGCCCGCAAGCAGTCCTGACCCCGCGCAGGTCTACCCAGTAGTGGTCGTGAATTCGACGGAATTCACGACCACAACTGGGTAGACGTGCAGAGTGGGGCGCGTGGACGACGAGACCCGCGCCCGGCGCAACCGATGCCACACCTTCCTGCAGGGCGACGGCCTGGTCCGCCCCGCTGACGTGCTAGCCGGTATCGGCGACGACGTCGTCCCGGATGTCTACGGCGACGGCGGTGTCGTCGGCGAGCTCGAGTCGGCGGTCGCCGAGTTGCTGGGCTTCCCCGCCGCGGTCTTCCTGCCGAGCGGCACGATGGCGCAGGCTGCGACGCTGCGCGTGCACGCCGATCAGCGCGGCCGCCGAACGGTGCTCTGGCATCCGATGTGCCACCTGGCCACCCACGAAGGCGATGCGTACTCGCGCGTGCACGGGTTGCTCGGGCCGAGCGGTGGGTGAACGCCATCGCCTGCTGACCCGCCAGGATCTGGACGACGTCGCCGAACCCGCCGCCGCCGTTCTGTGGGAGCTGCCGCAGCGCGACCTCGGCGGTCAGCTGCCCGAGTGGGATGAGCTCGTCGACCAGGTCGACTCGGCACGCGACCGAGGGGCGGCCGCCCACCTCGACGGCGCGCGGCTGTGGGAGGCCGCCGCCGGCTACGGGCGGAGGCCGGGCGAGATCGCCGCGCTGTTCGACACCGCGTACGTCTCGTTCTACAAGGGCATCGGGGCACTGCCCGGGTGCTGCGTGGTCGGCCCGGAGGACGTCGTAGCCCAGGTCCGCGACTGGCGGCAGCGGCTGGGCGGCACGCTGTTCGCGATGTGGCCGGCCGCGGCGTCCGCGCTGCATGCGCTTCCCGATCGGCTGGCCGAGATGCCGGCGCGTCTGGACGCACGCGCGAGCCATCGCCCGCGCGCTCGCCGACGTCGACTGTGTCCGCGTCGTCCCGGACCCGCCGCAGACGCCGATGATGCACCTGCTGTTCCGCGTGTCCGCGGAACGGTTCACCCGGAACGCGCGCCGCCTCGCGACGACGACGGCATCTGGGTGTGGCCCGAAGCCGTGCCGACAGACGATCCCGATGTCGTGCGGTGCGAGCTGTCCGTCGGCCGGGCCACGTGCCGGCTCGACGCGCACCGGGTGGCGGAGATCATCGAGCTGCTGTGCGCGTGACGGCGTAGCGCGTCAGGTCTACCCAGTAGTGGTCGTGAATCGCGTCGGATTCACGACCACTACTGGGTAGACCTGCGGGGCTCGTGCGGACTGCACATTCGCCCCACCGGTCTCATCCGTTGCGCGAGTGTCCACAGCCGACGCGCACGGGTCGCGCTCCGAGCTGATCACCCCTACTGTCTGTTGATCAACTGATCGACTTCGCCGGGGGGTGCGCGACCATGACGTCGGCTCTCGCGATCCTCGAGACCGAGGTGCGCGAGCTCGTGCGCCGGCGCGGGATCGATCCGACCGTCGAGCCGCAGGCGGTGGCGCTGCTCGTCGACGAGGTGATCGGCGACTACCGCGACCGCTCGATCACCGCGCCGCTGCCGCCGATGGGCGATGCGGCGGCGGCGCTCGCGTGCGGTGCTCGACGCGGTCGCCGGGTTCGGGCCGCTGCAGCCGATGCTCGACGATCCCGGCGTCGAGGAGATCTGGATCAACGAGCCGGGCCGGGTGTTCGTCGCGCGGCACGGGCGCTCGGAGCTGACGACCGTGCATCCTGACCGCCGAGCAGGTCGCCGAGCTCGTCGAGCGGATGCTGCGCACCACCGGCCGTCGCATCGACCTGTCGCACGCCGTTCGTCGACGCGATGCTGCCCGACGGGTCGCGGCTGCACGTCGTGATCCCGAACATCACCCGCCGGCACATGGCGGTCAACATCCGCAAGTTCGCGATCGGTCTGCGCGTCGCTGGACGCAGCTGGTCGCGCGCCGGCTCGCTGACCGAGCAGGCGGCGCGCTTCCTCGAGGCGTCGGTCGCGGCCGGCCTGAACGTGCTCGTCGCCGGCGGCACGCAGGCCGGCAAGACGACGATGCTCAACGCGCTGTGCGGCGGCGATCCCGGCCGGGAACGGGTCGTCACGGTCGAGGAGGTCTTCGAGCTGTCGCTGCGCTGCCCGACGTCGTGGCGATGCAGACGCGGCAGGCCAACCTCGAGGGCACCGGCGAGATCCCGCTGCGCCGCCTGGTCAAGGAAGCGCTGCGGATGCGCCCGTCGCGCCTGATCGTCGGCGAGGTGCGGCAGGAGGAGTGCCTCGACCTGCTGATCGCGCTCAACAGCGGGCTGCCCGGCATGTGCACGTTGCACGCCAACTCCGCTCGCGAGGCGCTGGTCAAGATGTGCACGCTGCCGCTGCTCGCCGGCGAGAACGTCTCCGCCGCGTTCGTCGTGCCGACGGTCGCGGCCAGCGTCGATCTCGTCGTGCACCTCGGGCTGGACGCCGGCGGGCATCGGCGGGTGCGCGAGATCGTCGGCGTCACCGGCCGCGTCGAGGGCGACGTCATCGAGACCGCGGAGATCTTCGGGACGCGCGACGGCCGGCTCGACCGCGGCGACGGCTACCCGCCGCACCCGGACCGTTACGAGGCGGCCGGTATCGAGCTCGTGCGGCTGCTCGGTCACCGGGCACACGGACGCGACGTCCGCCGCGCAGATCAGTGCGCGCCGCAGGGGAGCGGTGACGTGGGCGCGCTGCTGGGGCTGGTCGCCGGGCTCGGCCTGCTGCTGATCTGGCGCAGCGGGCCGCGCGCGCCCCAACGCTCGACGTCGGCATCCGCCGGCTGGTTCGACCGGCGCCGCGACCTGCTGCGTCAGGCCGGCGTCGACGGCGTCGGCCCCGGCCAGCTGATCGCCGCGCAGGTGGTCTGCGCCGTGCTGGCGTTCGCGGTGGTGCTGGCCATGACGCGCGCCGTCAGCGTCGCCGGGTGCTTCGGCGTCTTCGGCTTGTTCCTGCCGGTGCTGATCGTGCGGCGCATGCGCCGGCGACGGCAGGGCGCGTTGCGCGAGGTGTGGCCCGAGGCCATCGACAACCTGGCGTCGGCGGTGCGCGCCGGACTGTCGTTGCCGGAGGGTCTGGGTGCGCTGGCCGCTGCGCGGCCCGGTCGAGCTGCGCGCGCCGTTCGAGCGCTTCGCGTCGGCCTACCGCGCCAGCGGCCGGTTCGGCGCCTGCCTCGACGCGTTGAAGGACGACCTCGCCGATCCGGTCGGCGACCGTGTCTGCGAGACGATGCGGGTGGCCCGCGAGGTCGGCGGCAGCGACCTCGGCACCGTGCTGCGCACGCTGTCCGAGCTGCTGCGCGCCGACGCCCGCACCCGCGCCGAGCTCGAGACGCGGCAGGGCTGGGTGGTCAACGCGGCGCGGCTCGCGGTCGCCGCGCCGTGGGCCGTGCTGCTGCTGCTGGGCACGCAGTCGCAGACGCTGACGGCCTACGACTCGCCGGGCGGCACGCTGCTGTTGGCCATCGGCGCCGCCGTCTGCCTCGTCGCCTACCGGATCATGCTGCACATCGGCCGGCTGCCCGAGGAACAGCGGGTGCTGCGATGAACGGCGGCTGGCTCACCGGCGCCGGCCTCGGGCTGCTCGCCGCTGTCGGCGTGCTCGTCGCGGTGCGCGCGGCACCGCCCATGCGCCCGATCCGGCTCGCCGACCGCATCGCGCCCTACCTCGGTGACACGCCGCCGCCGTCGCGACTGCTCGATCGCCCGACCGCCACCACCGCGCCGTTCGTCGTCGCGCGGCGGCTGTTCGGCCCGGCGTTGGCCGATGCGGTCCGCTTCCTCGACCGCGTGGTCGGCGGCGCGGCGTCGGTGCGCCGCCGGCTGGCCGGGCTCGGGTCGCACGGACGACGGTCGAGGAGTTCCGCGTCGAGCAGGTGCTGTGGGGCGTCGGCGGGCGGCGTGCTGCTGGCCGTCGCTGGTGCTCGCCGGCGAGTTCGTGCGGCACGCGCTCAACCCGTGCTGGTCGTCCTGGCCGCGCTCGGCGGACTGGTCGCCGGCGTGCTCGCCCGCGACTGGTGGCTGACGCCGCCAACTGCGCCTGCGTGAGCAGGCGATGCTGTCGGAGTTCCCGGTCGTCGCCGATCTGCTGGCGCTGGCGGTGGTCGCGGGCGAGTCGCCGGTGGAGGCGCTGAACCGGGTGTGCCGGCTGACCGGTGGCGAGCTCGCCCGCGATCTCGTCGCGCGCGCTGGCCCGCGCCCGGGCCGGCATGCCCGTCGCCAAGGCGCTGGGCGAGCTCGCGGAGCAGACGACGATGGAGTCCTTCGCGCGCTTCCTGCAGGGACTGGTCGTCGCGATCGAGCGCGGCACGCCGCTGGCCGACGTGCTGCGCGCGCAGGCCGTCGACGTGCGCGAGGTCGGCAAGCGCGCGCTGCTCGAGGCGGGCGGCCGCAAGGAGATCTCGATGATGGCGCCGGTGGTCTTCCTGATCCTGCCCGTCACCGTGCTGTTCGCGCTGTTCCCGGGCCTGCTGACCCTGACGTCGTTGGCGCGCTGAGGCGCGAGAGCTGGAGGTCGAGATGACGAAGATCGCGCTCGTGTCGCGAGGGCTGATCGCGCGCGGCCGAACGGGTGCGCGCAGTCGTTGCCCGCCGCGACGACCGCGGGGACGTGCCCGGCTGGGTGATGGTGACGGTGATGACGGCGATCCTGGTGGTCGCCATCCTGGGCATCTTCGAGCCGCAGGTGAAGAGCGCGCTGTCCGGGATCATCGACTCGGTCAGCGGCGGCAAGTAGCCGATGGGCCGGGCCTCCCGGCGCTCGGCCGGCCGACACGACGCGACGCGCTGACGCCGTGCGACGCGTGCCGCGGTCGTCGACTTCGTGATGATGTCGACGCTGCTGATCTTCCTGCTGTTCGGCGTGCTGCAGGTCGCCGTCTACTTCTACGCGCGCAACGTCGCGGCGTCGTCGGCCGCCGACGCCGCCCGGTACGCGGCGGCGGAAGGCGTCGCTCCGCGCGCCGGCGCCGCCCGCGCGCGTCGGCTGATCGGTGCAGGGCCTCGACGACGCCGACGCCTCCGGCATCCACTGCAGCGCGCAGGCGGCGCGCGACGGCGCGTCCGGCCTGCCGGTCACCACGGTGCGCTGCACCGGGCGGGTGCGGCTGCTGTTCTCGCCGCTGCACCTGCCGCTGCACATCGACGTCCGCTCGTCGGTGCTGCGCGAGGGCGTGCGATGAAGCGCGCCCGACCGGCCCGCCTGCGCGCGAGACGACGACGCCGGCAGCGCGATCATCGAGTTCGTCTTCGTCGCGGTGATCGTGATGGTGCCGCTGGTCTACCTCGTCGCGGCCGTCGCGACGGTGCAGCGCAACCAACTGGCGGTGACGCAGGCCGCGCGCAACGCCGGCCGCGCGTTCGCGACGTCGGACACCCAGGCGCAGGCCGACCAGCGGGCCCGGGCCGCGGTCCGCCTCGCGCTCGACGACCAGGGGCTGCCCGACGACGCGCGGCTGCGGTTCGTGCGCTCCGGCGCGCCGTGCATCGGACCGCAGCGTCGCGCCGCGCCTCACCGCGGGCGCCGAGTTCACCGTGTGCGTCACCCGCCGGGTGCAGCTGCCGGCCGTGCCGAGCGTGCTGTCCGGGCACGGCATCACCACGGTCGGCGAGTACGTCGTGCACGTCGACGACTTCCGGGTTTCGCCGATGAGGCGGCGGCAGCGCCGCGTGACGACCGCGGGTCGACGATCCCGTTGATCCTCGGCTTCTTCCTCGTCGCGCTGCTGATGATCGCCGGTTCGATCGCGCTCGGCCAGGCGTTCGTGCAGCAGCGCGACCTGCAGGACGTGTGCGACGGCGCGGCCACCGCCGCTGCCGCGAGCTCGGCCGACCTCGACCGCGAGCGACGTCCTCGCGTCGGCCACCTCGTTGCGTTTCGCGGACGTCGGCGCCGCGGTCGACGACTACCTGGCGCGCGACCCGCAGCGGCGCGACGTGCACGTGCAGGTGCGGCTGTCCGACGATCGCCGACGCATCGCGCTGACCTGCACGCAGCAGGTGCCGTTGACGTTCGGGTGGCTGTTCGACCGGCGCGCGGTGCGGCACGTGGCGCACTCGGCGGCGCGCGCCGACCTGCAGCAGTAACCCCGCGCACCGGCATGATCGGCGCATGCCCCGACGCAGTACCGAGCGTGTCACGCAGGTCGCCGACGACGTGTTCCTGGCCCGCGGCACGGACACCAACTGGCTGCTGCTGCGCGACGGCGCGGACATCACGCTGATCGACTCCGGCTACCCGGGGGACGTCGCGGCCGTCGAGGCGTCGCTCCGCGAGATCGGCGCGCAGCCGCAGGACGTGCGGGCGCTGCTGATCACCCACGCGCACATCGACCACGTCGGCGCGGCGAACCACTTGAACGAGCGGTTCGGCGTGCCCGCCTACACCGACCCCGTCGAGGTCGCGCACGCCCACCGCGAGCGGCTCGAGCAGGCGAACGAGCGCGACGTCGTCCGCAACCTGTGGCGGCGCGGCGCGCTGCCGTGGACGCTGCGGGTCGTGCGCGCCGGCGCGACGACGGACGTCACGGTCGCGCACGCCCAGCCGTTCCCGGCAGCGGGTGCGGACGGCGCGCTCGACCTGCCGGGCGCCCCGGTGCCGATCGCCACGCACGGGCACACCGCGGGCACACCGCGTACTGGCTGCCGCGCGTCGGCGCGGTCGCCACGGGCGACGGGCTGGTCACCGGGCACCCGCTGCTGCCGAGGACCGGCCCGCAGGTGCTGCCCGCGTTCTTCAACCACGGCGACGTGCTCGCGGCGTTGACGCCGCTGACGGACCTGGATGCGGACCTGGTGCTGCCCGGGCACGGCGAACCGCTGCGCCGCCCGATCCGCGCCGCGGTCGCCGAAGTGCGCGAGCGAGCCAGCTGAGCCGACGCTGCGCAGACCGCGGCGGGCCGGCTCAGTCCCGCAGGTCGACCACCACCGGCGCGTGGTCCGACGGCCCGCTGCCCTTACGCGCGTCCCGGTCGACCCAGGCATCGGTCACCGCCGCCGTCACCGGCCTCGACGTGTACACGAGGTCGATGCGCATGCCCTCGTTCTTGTGGAACCGCCCGGCCCGGTAGTCCCAGTACGTGAACGGGGTGTCGTACTTCAGCGCGCGCGTCGGCACGTCCGCCAGCCCCAGATCGCGCAGGGCCGCCAGCGCCGCGCGCTCCGGTTCGGTGACGTGCGTGCTGCCCTCGAACAGCGCGCGGTTCCACACGTCGGCGTCCGTCGGGGCGATGTTGAAGTCGCCCAGCACCGCGAACCGCTCGTAAGTCGGCAGCTCTGCGGCCACCGTCGCGCGCAGGGCCTCCAGCCAGCGCAGCTTGTACTGGTAGTGCGGGTGGTCGGGATCGCGGCCGTTCGGCACGTACACCGACCAGACCCGCAGGCCGCGCGCAGGTCGACGCCGACGGCCCGCGGCTCGGTCGGCCTCGAACATCGAGTCCTCGGGCTGGTAGCCGGGCTCGTCCAGCAGTCCGGCCCGCACGTCGGCCGAGCCCGACCCGGGACAGCACGGCGACGCCGTTCCAGCGGCCGGTGGCGTGCGCCGCGACCTCGTAGCCGAGCGCGGCGACCTCGTCCAGCGGGAAGGCGTCGGCGGCGACCTTGAGCTCCTGCAGGCAGAGCACGTCGGGCTCGACGGTGCCCAGCCAGTCGAGCAGCCGGGGGAGCCGCGCGGTGACCGAGTTGACGTTCCAGGTGGCGATGCGCACCCCGCCAGCGTCGCAGATCGTCGGTCGCTCGCCGACCTGTCACCGGCAACCGCTGCGCCGCCGCCGGGTACCGATAAGAAGCGGGAAGAGCCGGGTATCGTTAGTTAGGCTAACGATCGTTCTTGTCGGAGCAGACTGCATGAGCACACCAACCCGCCGGTGGAATCCACTCTCGGTCGACCGCGACCACCCGAAGTACAAGTGGGTCGCGCTGTCCAACACCACGCTCGGCGTGCTGATGGCCACGGTCAACAGCTCCATCGTGATCATCTCGCTGCCGGCGATCTTCCGCGGCATCAAGCTCGACCCGCTCGCAGCCGGGCAACGTCGGCTACCTGCTGTGGACGTTGATGGGCTTCCTCGTCGTCACCGCCGTGCTGGTGGTGACGCTCGGCCGGCTCGGCGACATGTACGGCCGCGTGCAAGATCTACAACGCCGGCTTCGTCGTGTTCACCGTCGGCTCGATCGCGCTGGCCGTCGACCCGTTGACGTCCAGCTCCGGCGCGCTGTGGCTGATCCTGTGGCGGCTCGTCCAGGGCGTCGGCGCGGCGATGCTGTTCGCCAACTCCACCGCCATCCTCACCGACGCGTTCCCCGCCGAGCGGCGCGGCTTCGCCCTGGGCATCAACCAGGTCGCGGCCATCGCCGGCGGTTTCATCGGCCTGATCGTCGGCGGCCTGCTGTCCGAGGTCGACTGGCGGCTGGTCTTCTTCGTGTCGGTGCCGATCGGCATCGCCGGCACGATCTGGTCCTACCTGAGCCTGCACGAGACCAGCCAGCGCAACGCCGCACGCATCGACTGGTGGGGCAACGCGCTGTTCGCCGTCGGCCTGACCGCGCTGCTCGCCGCGATCACCTACGGCATCCAGCCCTACGGCGGTCATACGATGGGCTGGACCGACCCGAAGGTGATCACCGGCCTGATCGGCGGCGTGGTGCTGCTGATCGCGTTCGGCGTCGTCGAGACGCGGGTCGCCGAGCCGATGTTCGCGATGACGCTGTTCAAGATCCGCGCCTTCTGGGCGGGCAACCTGGCCGGGCCTGCTGGCCTCGATCGCCCGCGGCGGCCTGCAGTTCATGCTGATCATCTGGCTGCAGGGCATCTGGCTGCCGCTGCACGGCTACGCCTTCGAGGACACCCCGCTGTGGGCCGGCATCTACCTGCTGCCGCTGACCGTCGCGTTCCTCGTCGCCGGCCCGCTGTCCGGCGCGCTGTCGGACCGGTTCGGCGCCCGCAGCGTTCGCCACCGGCGGCCTGCTGATCGTCGCGCTGAGCTTCCTCGGCCTGATGCTGCTGCCGGTCAACTTCAGCTACTGGGCCTTCGCCGGCCTGCTGGTGCTGAACGGCATCGGCTCGGGCCTGTTCTCCGCGCCGAACACGACCGCGATCATGAACTCGGTCCCGGCCCGCCAGCGCGGGTCGGCGTCCGGCATGCGCGCGACGTTCTTCAACTCCGGCACGTCGCTGTCGATCGGCGTCTTCTTCTCGCTGATGATCGCCGGGCTCGCGTCGACGCTGCCCAGCGCCCTGTACTCGGGCCTGACCGAGCACGGCGTGCCGGCGCGCGGTGGCGACCGTCGGTGGCGCACCAACCGCCGGTGGGCAGCCTGTTCGCGGCGTTCCTCGGCTACAACCCCGTGCAGCAGCTGGTCGGCGCGAAGACGCTGTCGTCGGCTGTCGGCCGCCGACCGCGCCACGCTGACCGGCCACTCGTTCTTCCCGAACCTGATCTCGCAGCCGTTCCACCACGGCCTGGTGATCGTGTTCGCGATGGCGGTCGGCGATGTCGGTGATCGGTGCGCTGGCCTCGCTGCTGCGCGGCACGCGCTACGTGCACGTCGACGAGGACGTTGCCCCGTCGGACGACCGGTCGGTGGGCGCTCGCGTCGCCGCGTAAGTCCTTACGAACCGCGTGCAACGCGGGCGATCGCGCCGCGCGCGTGGTGTGATCGGAGGCGATGACTACCGCGCCGGTGCTGGCCCGCGTGCCGGCCCGGCGGACGGCGCCCGCGGCGCAGCCGCTCCCGCAGCCGCCTCTCGCGCGGCGGCTGCGCCCGACCCCGCGCAGCGTGCGGTACGCGGTGCTGGCGATCACCGTGCTCGCCGCCGGTGTTCGGCTCTACCGATTGGCCTTCGGCTACGGACACGCCGTCGTCGGTTACGACGACGGCGTCTACCTGGGCTCGGCGCTGGAGTTCGTGCACGGGCAGTTGCCCTACAGCGATGTCGTGTTCGTGCAGCCGCCGATGATCACCTGGCTGCTGACGCCGATCGCGTTGCTGGCCAAGGTGATCGGCACCGCCCAGGCGATGGGCCTGGCCAAGATCGCGACCGGGCTGGCCGGTGCTGCAGCGGTGCCGTTGACCGCAAGGCTGGTGCAGCACCGCGGCCTGGTGCCGACCGTGCTCGCCTGCGCCTTCGTGGCCGTGCAGGGCGATGCCGTCGCCAGCGCCTACACGCTGCTGCTCGAGCCGTGGCTGGTGCTGCTGACACTGCTCGGCCTGGTGTTCATCTTCGATGCGGGCCGGCTGCGCGACGGGCGCGCGCTGTGGTGGGGCGGGATCGTCCTGGGCCTGGCGTGCGCGACGAAGATCTGGGCGCTCGTCCCCGTGCTGGTCCTGCTCGCGGTGCTCTGGCCCGACCGCACCCGGCTCCGCCGTTACGCGGGGGGTGTCGCCGTCGGCTTCGTCGTGCCGGTGCTGCCTTTCGCGCTGCTCGCGCCGGGCGCCTTCGTGCACGAGGTCGTCGTCGACCAACTGCTGCGCGGCACCGGCTCGCGAACCGGCGTGGCGTTCCGGCTGCTGCACCTGTTCGGCCCGGGCGTCCCGAACGGCGCGCTGCCCGCGAGCGCGCGGGCGGTGCTGATCGGCGTCGCGGTGGTGGTCGCCGCGGTCCTCGGCGCGCTGTGCGTGCGGCTGCTGCGCGCCGCGGATCCGCTCGAGCGGTTCGCCGCACTCGCCGCGCCCGCGGTCGTCGCCATGCTGTTCGTGCCGGCGACGTTCTACTGGCACTACGCGGCGTTCGCCGTACCGTTCCTGGCGCTCGTCGCCGCGCTCGGCCCGCGCGCCGTGCCGCGGCTCGGCCGCCGCGCCGCGGTCACCGTCCTGTGCCTGGCGCTGATCGGGCTGTGCGTCGCCCTGGCGCACCGCGACGCGCGCGGCTACCACCTGCACGACGAGGCCCGCGCCTTCGACGCCGCGGTGCCGGCCGGGTCGTGCGTCGTGGCGTCGATGTCGTCGACGACGATCGCCGACGACCGCTTCGCCACCGATGCCCGCTCGGCGCACTGCCCGGCGCTGCTCGACCCGCTCGGCGTGCTGATCGCGCACGGCGGCACGCCGGCCGCGCTGCGGCTCGCGCGCGGTGCAGGCGCAGTGGCTGGCCGCGTACCGGCAGGCCGATTTCGTCTACCTGATCGCGCGCGACACCGTGACAGTGCCCACGGCCGGCCCGGCGCAGCGCTACCTGCGCGCGCACTTCCGGGTGTTGCCCGTCGCCGGGTTGCAGGGCGTGCTGTACCGCCGCACCGGCGGCCGGTGACGGCGCCGGCGCCCGCACTGCCCGCGTAGGCTCGTCGGTCGTGGACGTACCGGCCGATCTGAAGGAACTGTCCGCGACCCTGGGCAGCATCGAGGCGGTCGTGGACGTCGCCGCCCTGCGTCGCGAGGTCGCCGACCTGGAGCAGCAGGTCTCCGCGCCGGATCTCTGGGACGACCTCGAGCACGCGCAGAAGCTCACCTCACGGCTGTCCTACGCGCAGGGTGAGGTGCGCCGGCTGGAGGATCTGCGCCAGCGCCTGGACGACGCCCAGACGCTGTGGGACCTCGCCGAGGAGATGGACGACGCGGATTCGCGGGCCGAGGCCGAAGCCGAGGTCACCGCGTTGCAGGGCGCGATCGACCTGCTGGAAGTGCGCACGCTGCTGTCCGGTGAGTACGACGCGCGCGAGGCGCTCGTCACCATCCGCTCCGAGGCCGGTGGGGTGGACGCCGCGGACTTCGCCGAGATGCTGCTGCGCATGTACACCCGCTGGGCCGAGCGGCATCAACTACGGTGTCGACGTCCTGGACACCTCCTACGCCGAAGAGGCGGGCATGAAGTCGGCCACGTTCCAGGTGAAGTCGCCCTACGCCTACGGCACGCTGTCGGTCGAGCAGGGCACCCACCGGCTGGTGCGGATCAGCCCGTTCGACAACCAGGGGCGCCGCCAGACGTCGTTCGTCGGCGTCGAGGTGCTGCCGGTCGTCGAGTCGTCGGACCACGTCGAGATCCCGGACGACGACATCCGCGTCGACGTCTACCGCTCGTCCGGGCCGGGCGGCCAGGGCGTCAACACCACCGACTCGGCGGTGCGCATCACCCACCTGCCCACCGGCATCGTCGTCAGCTGCCAGAACGAACGCAGCCAGATCCAGAACCGCGCGTCCGCGATGGCGGTGCTGCAGGCCAAGCTCCTGGAGCGACGCCGGCAGGAGGAGCAGGGCACGATGGACGCGCTCAAGGACGGCGGCAACAGCTGGGGCAACCAGATGCGCAGCTACGTCCTGCATCCGTACCAGATGGTCAAGGATCTGCGTACCGACTACGAGGTCGGCAACCCGCAAGCCGTGCTCGACGGGGACATCGACGGCTTCATCGAGGCCGGTATCCGCTGGCGCCGGTCGTCCTGACCCTCGTTTTCGCGGCGCCCAGCGTGCTCGTCGGCGCTACCCGGATCCGGCCGACCTGCTGACAAAGCTGTGACTCCGCCGGTCGGCCTGTCCGGGCCGCAGGTAACCGTTCGGTAAACTTGCGCCTCGTGATCCGGCTCGAAAATGTTTCCAAGGTCTACCCGGCCGGTGCTCGCCCCGCCCTCGACGACGTCTCGCTCGACATCGACAAGGGTGAGTTCGTGTTCCTCATCGGCGCATCGGGCTCCGGCAAGTCGACGGTGCTGCGACTGCTGCTGCGCGAGGAACTGCCGAGCAAGGGGCTCGTGACGGTCAACAGCCGCAACGTCGGGCGGATGCCCAAGCGCAAGGTCCCGGACCTGCGCCGACGCATCGGCTGCGTGTTCCAGGATTTCCGGCTGCTGCCGAAGAAGAACGTCTTCGACAACGTCGCGTTCGCCCTCGAAGTGATCAACAAGTCGCCCAAGGTGATCAAGCGGACCGTGCCGGAGGTGCTCGACCTCGTCGGGCTGTCCGGCAAGGCCCTGCGCATGCCGACGGAACTGTCCGGCGGTGAGCAGCAGCGCGTCGCCATCGCCCGCGCGTTCGTCAACCGGCCGCTGGTGCTGCTGGCCGACGAGCCGACGGGCAACCTCGACCCCGACACGAGCCAGGGCATCATGAGCCTGCTCGAACGCATCAACCGCACGGGCACCACCGTCGTGATGGCCACGCACGACAACAACATCGTCGACGCGATGCGCCGGCGCGTCGTCGAACTCGACACCGGTCGCGTCGTGCGTGACCAGAACCGTGGCGTCTACGGCGTCGGTCGCTGACCACAGTGGGCCGCCGGCACGGTGCCGGTGGCCCTGCGTACGGGCGTCCGGCCGCGACCACGTGACCGGACGGGCACAGCCGAGCAGCAGACAACAGCAGTGAGGAATCCATGCGCGCGAACTTCGTGATCACCGGCGTGACGACGGGCATCCGCCGCAACCTGACGATGACGATCGCCCTGGTGCTGAGCACCTCCATCGCGCTCGCGTTCGTCGGTTCGGCCTACCTCGCCAGCACCGAGATCAGCCGCTTCAAGCACAACTACGAGAACCGGCTCAACGTCTCGGTGTTCCTCTGCGCGAGCGCCGGGGCGAACTGCCAGCACAAGACCACCACGTCCGAGACGGCGAACATCAGGCACACGCTCGAGGCGGATCCGGCCGTGACGTCCGTGCACTACGTGAACGAGACGGAACAGCTCAAGATCTTCGACCGCACGTCGACCCCGGAGGTCCGGCGGCTGACGAAGGTCGGTGACCTCGCGGCGTCGTTCACCGTGAAGCTGAAGGACATCAAGAAGGACTTCGACGCGTTCGCCAAGAAGTACGGTTCGCTGCCCGGCGTCTCGACGACCACCAACGCCAACGACGCGCTGAACACGCTGCTGAACATCATCGACGGCGCCAGACTCTTCTCCATCGTCATCGCGCTGGTGGTGCTCGTGGCATCGATCCTGCTGATCGCCAACACCATTCAAGTGGCGGCGTCCCAACGCAAGAACGAGACGTCGATCATGCGGTTGGTGGGCGCGTCCAGATGGATGACCGAACTGCCGTTCGTCATCGAGACGATCGTGTCCATCGTCATCGGCGGGGTGATCTCGTTCGGCCTGCTGGCGCTCGGTAAACGGTTCGTCCTCAACGGGATCTTCCGAAGTCCGGTGAACCGCGGCGTCATCCCCGATCTGACCACCAACGACGTGCTGGTGGCCGGCGGCATCGGGCTGATCGCCGGTGTGGTGCTGGCCGCCCTCACCGCGCTGATCACGTTGCGGCTGTACGTCAGACTGTAGGTATGTCGCAGGCGAAATCGAGCAACCGGCAGACCGGCCGGAAGATCATCGCCTCGAACCGCAAGGCCCGTCACGACTACTCGATCGTCGACGTCTACGAGGCCGGCGTGATGCTCACCGGCACCGAGGTCAAGTCGCTGCGGCTCGGTCGCGCGTCCCTGCTGGACGGCTTCGCGACCATCGACGACGGCGAGATCTACCTGCGCAACGTGCACATCCCGGAGTACGAGCAGGGCAGCTGGACGAACCACGAGCCGCGTCGGGTGCGCAAGCTGCTGCTGCACAAGGAAGAGATCGCCCGGCTGATCGGCAAGACGCGCGAGAGCGGGCTGACCCTGGTGCCGCTGTCGCTGTACTTCTCCCAGGGCAAGGTGAAGGTCGAGCTCGCGCTGGCCCGCGGCAAGCGGTCCTACGACAAGCGGCAGGACCTCGCGAAGCGCGACGCCGATCGTGAGGTCGCGCGCGCGATGGGTCGGCGCAGCAAGGGCATGTGATGGGGCACGACGAAGATCCCTTGGTCGACGCCGACATCCCTGCGTGGTGGCAGCGCCTCGGCCTGCCCGGGCTTGATCGACGTCCACACGCACTTCATGCCGAAACCGGTCATGGACGCGGTGTGGCTGTACTTCGACTCTGCCGAGCGGCACTACGGGCGCGCCTGGCCGGTGCACTACCGGCTGGCGGAGCAGGAGCGGCTCGCCCTGCTGCGCGGGTTCGGCGTGCGCACGTTCACCGCGCTCGTCTACCCGCACAAGCCCGGCATGGCGCAGTGGCTGTCCGAGTGGGCGCGCGAGTTCGCTGCCCGCACCCCGGACTGCCTGTCGACGGGCACGTTCTTCCCCGAGCCCGGGCGCCGCCGACTACGTCCGCGACGCGCTGGACGCCGGCACCCGGGTGTTCAAGGCGCACGTGCAGGTGGGCGACTACGACCCGCGCGATCCGCTGCTGCGCGACGTCTGGGGGCAGCTGGCCGAGGCGCAGGTGCCGGTCGTCGTGCACTGCGGGCACGGCCCGATCCCCGGCAGCCACACCGGCGCCGACGTCTTCGGCGACGTGCTGGCCGCGCACCCGCGGCTGACCGCAGTGATCGCGCACTGCGGGATGCCGGACATCGACGCGCACTTGGCGCTTGCCCACCGCTACGCCAACCTGCACCTGGATACCACGATGGTGGGCACGCCGTTCACCGAAACGATGGCGCCGATGTCGGCGTCGACCGTCGCCGCACTGGGCGATCTGGGCGATCGGGTCGTGCTGGGCAGCGACTTCCCGAACATCCCGTACGCCTATGCCGAGCAGCTCGCGGCGCTGGAGCGCTTCGGTCTCGGTGACGACTGGTTGCGCGCCGTCTGCTGGCAGAATCCGGCGCGGCTGCTGGGGCTTGCTTCCACCCACTAGACTCGAAACGTTCCCGATCTGGGGGGTGAATGGTCTCGACTTCGTTCGTCGATTCAGGGGAAGCGGGCCGAGGACCGCATTGCTGACCTCGTAAAAAAAGCGATGCACAACAAAATAAGCGCCGATTCCAATCGCGCTGACTTCGCTCTCGCTGCCTGACGCAGCCTGAGCAAGTCTGTCAGCCCGGGTTCGTCACCGACCCGGTCGCTGGCATCAGCTAGGTGACTCACCGTCCTCGCCGGCCGCGGGGGAGGACGGGACAACATACAGCGGCTGGGCCTGTCACTGACGACTTGTGTGCATGATCGTCGGGGCCGAGAGAGGCGAGGCACACTGCGCCCGGAGAAGCCCTGTTGAAGCGACGAAGGACGCGGGTTCGATTCCCGCCACCTCCACCGCGGGATCCTCACGATTTTCGAGGGTCCTTTATTCGCGAAATTCGGCCGCGGGCCGCTGCATGGAGATCATGCAGCGGCCCGCGGTTCGTTCTGCCGTCGTGCGTGGCGTCCGGTAGGGGACCCGTCGCCGAATCGTTCACGCCGGTCGCCGCCGCAGGAGCCACAAAGCAATGCCGAGGAGAATGAGCGCGACGCCGGTGAGCCAGCCGAACTCGATCCATTGGAGCGGCCAGTAGCGGCTGTCGGGCTGGTAGCTGGTGACCTGGGTGTAGCCGTGATGGAGCAGGTACTGAACTGGATCGACGCTGCTTCCCGAGCTGGAGGCGCTCCCGGACGCGACAGGCGTCACCTTCCCGCCGCTGGAGTTGAACTGGGCGCCGGCTGCGCTGAGCGCGTTGTTGACCTGGTTGTCGCTGACGCGGATGCCGCCTTTGGTCCACCACTCGCTGATGGGAAGGTCCGTGGCCTTCCTGGTGAAGCCGGTGGTGGTGAGCGGTGTGAGGTAGTGCAGGCGGTAGGTCGCACCGAGGTAGGCGAGCCCGAACCAGGCGGCGAAAGCGGTGACGATCGCAGGAACGACACGTCGCCATAGCAGGCCGGCCAGGACGGCGAGTGCAAACCCGACCAGCGCCCATCCGGCAGCGGCGATTCCTGTCTCGGGGAAGATGGTGGTGTGCAGTCTGGGCGTGATGCCGCTGTCCAGGAGAGGCTGGTTGTGCCAGGTGATGAGCGCACCGAACGCGGCCAGAACGAGCGCGACGCCGACCGCGCCGGAGATCAGGACGGCGATCGCCCACCGCATCCGTCCGGCACCCTGGGTCCAGGCGTAGCGGAAGGTTCCCGTTTCGAGTTCCCTCGCCAGTAGGGGCGCACCGGCGAATGCGCCGACGAGGCCCGGTAGGAACATCAGAACCACGCCGATGAGTCCGGTCGCGCCGTAGCTGTTGTGGAACACCTGGAACTTGTAGCGGCAAGCGGCGGAGTCGATCGGTCTGCATGAGGTGTACTGGTGGTAGGCGGAGCGCATCTGCTCGCCGTCGATCACGAGGTACACCGCGATGAGGGCGAGGACGCCGATCGTGGCGGCGAGCATCGTCCGGTAACGCCGCCAGACGACCCAACCCAGGCGTGACCACGGCACTGGCCGGGCGGGTGCGGCTGGCAGGGCAGCTAGGGCGGTCATCGGTTCACTCCGGTCAGGCTGAGTGCGGGCACGGCGGCGGTTCCTCGGAGGTAGGCGAGCGCCAGCTCTTCCAAGCCGACCGGTCGGGACTCGCATCCCGGCGGGAGCGCGGCCTCGGGCGAGGTCAGGCGAACGAGTTGGTGGGTCTGGACGCCTGCGGCGTTCGACTCGATCACGTCGCCACCGATGCCGTGCAGGAGGTCGGGTGTCGCGGCGCTGACCAGGCGGTGGCAGGCGAGAAGCGTCTCGACTTCGTCGTTGACGCGAACACGGCCTTGCGAGATCAGCACGAGGTAGTCGGTGACCCGCTCCAACTCGGCGAGCAGGTGCGAGGACAACACGACCGACACGCCGTCGTCGGCCATCGCGGTCAGCACGCTGGCCATGAAGTCATGGCGCCCGACGGGGTCGAGAGGAGCGGTCGGCTCGTCCAGGACGAGCAGCCGGGGGTGCCGGGACAAAGCCAACGTCAACGCGAGTTGTGCCTGCTGTCCGCCGGAGAGCTTGCCCGCCTTCTGCTTGCTGTCGATACCCAGTTCTTCCAGCCGACGCCGGGCGTAGGCGGTGTCGAAGCGCAGGTTGAGGTTGCTGGTGAGGTGCAGCATGTCTGCCACTGACAGATGCCGGTACAGCGGCATGTCTTGTGCGACGAACGCGATCCCGTCGAGCGCGGCGACCGAACCCGCCGGAACGCCACCGAGGACTTCGACCGAACCCTCGGTGGGCGGAGTGAGGCCGACCACCAGGTTCAACAGGGTGCTCTTGCCCGCACCGTTCGGGCCGACGAGCGCGACCAGATGTCCGCCCGGAATCGACAGAGTGCAATCGCGCAGCGCCCACGTGCTGCCGTAGCGGCGACCTAGTCCCGCAGTCTCGATGACGTTCATGCAACGCCGCCTTTGCGTCGTGGCGTTGCTGATTGCCGGCCACGGACCCTGGTGGTTTCGCGGCGTTCAGAGAAATCCCGCAGCGAACTCGTCACCAGTGCCACGATGCCGTCGTCGTCGAGCCCGGCGGCGTCTGCCTGATCGAACCACGCCCGAAGCGAGCGCCGCAGGACAGTGAGCTCGGGCAGCGTGGACTGGGCGATCGCACCATCGATGAACGTGCCCTGGCCGGGACGGCCCGTGGTCAGACCCTTTGTCTCGAGCTCTTTGTACGCCTTCAGGACCGTGTTCGGATTGATGGCCAGCGCGGCCACGACCTCACGGACCTTCGGCAGCCGATCACCGTGCTGCAGATATCCGAGGCGCAGCGCATGCTCGACCTGCTGAACAAGCTGGAGGTAGGTGGGTACCCCCGACGCCGGATCTAGCCGGAACGTGATCGGTGACGAGTCGGGCTCGTGCACTGTTCTTACCTCTTTATCTACCGTCATAGGTAAAGAGTGCAATGGCGGACAGCAACTGTCAACCGGGTTCCATGGTCCAACACCGTCGATGACGACCCGGACAGCCGCAACGGGCACGCCGGTCGACCCGTGGATCAGCCTGCATTGCCCGCACCGCCCCGATGTTTGCTGCGCGCCACAGCCGGACAACCTCGCGGGTGGGTGCCGACTCAACGCGCTCACTGGATCGCGCTGGGTCGCCGAGGAGGTGTAGTTCCTGGTGCCGATCCGACGCGGTGTCGTCGTGGCCGCCGGTCGCGGTTCGCGGTTGGGCGACCTGACCCGCGACACCCCCAAGCCGCTGTTGGAGGTCGGCGGCACCCCGCTGCTGTTGCGGATCCTCGCCGGCATGGCCGCGGCGGGCATCACCGACGTCGGCGTGATCACCGGTTACCGCGGCGAGCAGGTCGAGCATGCGGTGCGCGAAGCGCATCTGCCGATCCGCGTTGAGTTCCGCCGGCAGACCGCGCTCGAGGGGACGGCGCGCGCGGTGGCGCTCGCTCGCGACGTGCTGGGTGACGAGCCGTTCTGCTTCTCCTGGGGCGACGTCCTGGTCGATCCCGACAACTATGCGGCCGTCGTGCAGGCCGCCTCGGCAGCCGACGGCGCGCTGGCGGTCAACGAGGTCGACGACCCGTGGGCGGGCGCAGCCGTCGATGTCGACGCTGCCGGCTTCGTGACCGGCATCGTCGAGAAACCGCCGCGCGGCACGTCCACAACGCAGTTCAACAACGCCGGCCTCGGGGTGCTGCCGGCGGCCGTGTGGCGCTACGTCGACGAGCTGCAACCCTCGGATCGCGGCGAGTACGAGCTACCGCGGGCGGTGGCGGCCCTGGTGGACGGGGGAGCGCGCCTGCGGGCGGTGCCGGTCGCCGGCGCCTGGTGGGACATCGGCACGCCCGACGACCTGGCCGCCGCTCGCGCGCAGTTCAGCTGACGCGGTCCGGCGCACCTCGTCATGGGCAGCGTTATCCTCCCCGCAGGTCTGGAGGCGGGGAAGCCGCAGCCGGCGCGGGGAAGGGCGCAGTGTGACGGATCCGCGGTTGCGGCCGATCGGTCGGCTGCTGCAGGCGCAGCAATCGACCGACCCGGACCGGTTGGCAGACACGCTGACCGCCGCGGTCGCGGGACTCGGTGCGCAGGACGTGGTGCTGTACCTGATCGACTACGAGCAGAGCGTGCTGATGCCGTACCCGCCGAGCTCGTCGAGCGCGGCCGCGGCCCGACCGGCGTCCTCGGTCCCGGTGGAGGGCTCCATGCCGGGACGGGTGTTCCGCAGCGGTGCACCGCTCGCCGTCGAGCGTGCGGACGGCTGGCAGGTCTGGGTCCCGGTGCGCGAGCGCGCCAACAAGCTCGGCGTGCTGGGACTGCGGGTGCCCGCGTGGGATGACGACGTCAGGTTCTTCTGCGTCGAGCTCGGCCTGGCGTCGGCGTACCTGCTGATGGCCAGTGCGCACTACTCGGATCTGCCACATGTGCGGCGCAGGCGTGAGGACATGACCCTGGCAGCGGAGATGCAGTGGGCGCTGCTCCCGCCGTTGTCCTTCGCCTCCGGCAGTACTGCGATCGCCGGGCTGCTCGAGCCTGCCTATGAGGTCGGTGGCGACTGCTTCGACTACGCGGTCAACGACGGCATCCTGCAGTTCGCGGTCTTCGACTGCATGGGGCACGGACTGACCAGCGCGATCCTCGCCTCGCTGGTGGTCGGCGCCTACCGGCACGGGCGCCGCGCGGGTGAGGACCTGCCCGAACTCGCGACATCGGTGGACGCCGCGGTCCGCGCCTTCCCCGGTCCGATGACCTTCGCCACCGCGCTGCTGGCGCGTCTCGACGTCGCGACGGGGGCGCTGACCTGGCTCAGTTGCGGGCACGAGCAGCCGATCGTGATGCGCCGCGAGACCGCGCTGCCCGGCACCGATTTCGCGCCACGGCTGCCGCTGGGCCTCGGCGCGCTGGCGTCGGCGACGGGCGAGCCGGTGCAGCTGCGTCTCGAGCCCGGTGACGGCCTGTTGCTGTTCACCGACGGCGTCGTCGAGGCACGCAACGCCGCCGGGGAGGATTTCGGGAACGAGCGGCTGCGCGACCTGCTCGCTCGCGAGCACCTCGCCGGCGCCAGCCCGCAGGAGACGGTGCGCCGCCTGGTGCGCTCCAGCCTCGCCCACGGCGGGGGCGGCCGCTTGCGGGACGACGCCAGCATGATCTACCTGCGTTGGCAGGGCGACGAGGAATCACCGGCTCGCAGCGCCTGATCGGCGCGAGCGCCTGCCGCGAGCGGACGCCCAGGGCGGTCGGGTGGGTAGGTCGCCTCTATGCGGATCGTCATCACCGGAGCTTCCGGCAACGTCGGCACCTCCCTGCTCCTGCGCCTCGGCGGCGGCGACCACGAGCTGGTCGGCGTCAGCCGGCGGCGGCCCGCCCCGATGGCGCCGTATGACTGGGCGCATTGGGAGAACCTCGACGTCGGCGACGTCGACGCGGCGTCGCGGCTGACGGCGGTGTTCGCCGGCGCCGACGCGGTCGTACATCTGGCGTGGGCGCTGCAGCCGTTCGGCGACCGCGCGTCGATGCAGCGGACGAATCAGGGCGGCACGCGAGCGGTGACCGACGCCGTCATCGCGGCCGGGGTGCCGCACCTCGTGCATCAGTCCTCGGTCGGCGCGTACGGGCCGGGACCGAAGACGGCCGTCGACGAGGCGTGGCCCACCACGGGGATCCCGACCTCGACCTACAGCGTCGACAAGGCGGCTGCCGAGACGATCGTGTCCGCCGCGGAACAGCACGCCGTCGTGACCCGCATGCGACCCGCGCTGATCTTCCAGCCCGCGGCCGCCAGCGAGATCGGCCGCTACTTCCTCGGTGCCGTCATCCCGAAGACGGTGGTGCGTCGGCCGGTGGTCAGGTGGGCACCGTTCACCGACGCCCTGTCCTTCCAGTGCGTGCACACCGACGACGTCGCCACCGCCATCGACCTCGTGCTGCAGCAACGCGCAGGCGGTGCGTTCAATGTGGCCGCCGACCCGGTCATCGACCGCGACCGCTTCGCGGCCGTCTTCGGCGGCGTCGGGCCCGGTCTGCCGCCGGCCGTGCTCCGGGCGGCCGCGGCCCTGACCTACCGGGCCCGGCTGCAGCCGACCGAGCCGGGCTGGGTCGACCTCGCGCTCCGCAGTCCACTGCTGGACTCCGCGCGGCTACGCGGTCTGGGCTGGGCGCCGCAGCATGCCGCCGACGACGTGCTCGGCCGGTTCGTCGACGCGATCAGCCGCGGCGCCGGCCGTCCCGGCGCGCTGCTGTACCGCCGCGACCGCGGGCGTCCCGGCCCGACCGACTGACCGGCCCGCGACTGTCAGGCCGGCACCGCGGTCCGCAGCTGTGCCTGCATCTGCTCGATGCCGACGTTGGCCCAGTGCCGCACCCCGCGGCCCTGGTCGTCGACCTCGATCACGTGGAACTGCTCCACGTCGATCGCCGCACCGGCGGCCGGGACGCCGAAGAGCGGTGTCCCGGTGTGGTGGCCGGACATCTCGACCCGGGCGGCCACCGTGCTGCCCTCCTGGATCAGGTGACCGATCCGCACCGTCAGGTCCGGGATCGCCGAGCGGATCATCGTGATGGCTGCCGTGAGGTGCGCCACCATGTCCGCCTCGTCCGGGCCGAAGGGGTGCCGGTCGACCGCATCGGGAGCCAACGCGGGCCCGACGGCCTCGAGTTCGCCACGTCCGAACGCTCGCTCGAAGATGTCGCGGGTGAAGGTCTTCCCATCGCTGACCGCCATGATCGTCACGTCCCTGTGGTTGAATTCATTCAAGATAACTGGATTAGATACAGGAGTCTGGAGCAAAGTGTCCGCAGCTGTCAACCCTCGTCGTGCGTACAACAGCGCAGGCCGCCTGGCGCGGGCCGCGGCGAACCGCACGAGGGTTCTCGACGTCGCGCATCGGGCGTTCCTCGAGCATGGGTACGCGCAGGTGTCGATCCCGGCGATCGCCGGTGAGGCGGGCGTCTCGCCCGAGCTGGTCTACAAGGCGTTCGGGGCGAAACCGCAACTGCTCAAGGCGCTGTTCGATCGCTCCGTGGTGGGCGATGACGAGCCGGTGGCGGTCCAGGACCGTCCGGCTATCCAGCGCATGGCCGCGATGACCGACGCGGCCGCGGTGCTGGACGCCTACGCCGAGTTCGCCGGCAACGTTCAACAACGCGTTGCGCCCGTCTACCTGATGGCCCGCGACGCGGCCGCCGCGGACAGCGCCGCCGCACCGATCGTGGAGCAGATGGACGCAGAGCGGTTGTCCGGGATGAGCGCTCTGGCGGCCCAGCTCGTCCGGTTGGGCTCGTTACGCGACGGCCTGACGCACGAGAAGATCCGCGACACCTTGTGGGCGCTCAACGCCTCCGCGCTGTACGAGCTCCTCGTGCTGCAGCGGCAGTGGACCCAGGAGGAGTACGTGGAGTTCGTGCGGCACAGCCTCAAGGCCATGCTGCTGCCGTAGCGGTTGCCGAGCGGAAACGCCTGGCGGTGATGCGCTGAGACCTACTCGGCCGCGCCGGCACGCTTGGCCCGGACGGACTTCGGTGCCGTCTTCTTGGCGGGGGGCGGCGGCGCCGCTTTCGCCGGTGGGGGCGGAGGTGCCGTCTTCTTGGCCGGAGGCGGGGGTGGCGTCTTCTTGGCCGGAGGTGGAGGTGGCGTCTTCTTGGCCGGAGGTGGAGGTGGCGTCTTCTTGGCCGGAGGCGGGGGTGGCGTCTTCTTGGCCGGAGGTGGCGGTGCGCTTTTCGCCGGTGGGGCCGTCGGAGTGGTCGGAGTCGTCGGAGTCGTCTGGGTGCCCGGCGGCGGTGGGGTTGTCGTCCCCGTGGCCTGCGTCGGACGAGGCGGCGTGCTGCCCGGGGCGCGATCGGCAGCGGGCGACCCGGCTTTCCCCTGGGCCGTCGCCGACCTCGTCCCCGCAACCAGACCCGCCGGAGAAGCCGTGCCCGCTTGGTTGCCACCCCGAGAACTGCCCGCGTCGCGGGCGGCTGCGCGGTGCGTGCTGTGGTGGGTGCTGTCCGACCTCGAGTAGGCCGCAGCGTGCAGGTTCTGCCCGTGCTGATGCACGTGCACAGCGGTCTGTGTAGTCGCCACGGCGACGCCGACCGCGGTGACCCCGATCGCGTTGGTCGCGGCGACGGAGCCTGCGCTGGCCGCCGAGGCGGCGCGGGTGGTGGCTGAGGGGATCCAGCGCAGGAACGGGATGTTGGTCAGAAAGGTCAGTGGTCCCATCGCCCACAGCAAGCGGGGCAGGGCAATCGCCAGGAACGCCCGGACCATGTGCGGGTCGAAGTCGGTGCCGGCGCACGTCGCGAGTTCGGCGCGCGCTGCGGCCGTGGTCATCGGGGACTTGTAGGCGCGTGCTGCGGTCATCGTCTCGAAGGAGTCGACGACCGAGATGATGCGACCGGCCTGGCTGATGTCGTGGCCGGCGAGGCCGGCGGGGTAACCGGAGCCGTCGAAGTGTTCATGGTGGTGGCTGATGCCCTGGAACCATGGGCCCAGCCAGTCCGCCAGCGGACGCGCGAGCTCCGCGCCGCTCGCCGGATGGGCGCGGATCGCTTCGAATTCCTTCGCGTCGAGTTTGCCGGGCTTGTTCAGCACGGCGGCCGCCACCTCGAGCTTGCCGATGTCGTGCAGGAGGCCGGCCCACCGGAGCCGGCCGCGCTCCGCCTCGCTGAGTTTCAGCTGCGCCCCGATCAGGTCGCAGAACACCCGGACTCGTTCGCTATGACCGCGGGTGTGGCGATCATGGCGTCCCAGGGCGGTGACGAGCGCGAGCAGGGTGGTGGCCGATTCCCGGACGTCGGCGTCCGGCTGCTGCAGGCGGCGCAGCAGTTCGTCGCGGCTGGTGGTTCGACGGGCGACCTTCAACCGACTGGGCGCGCGATCCGGAAAGATCATCGTCATCCGCAGCAGTGCGGCGAGCGGCAGCAGTCTGGCCGACAACCGGCCGGTCAGCAGGCAGGCGAGGACGGCCGCCGCGAGCGCTGCCCCGTTCGTCAACCAGGGGGAATGGCCCGCGCCGAGCGCAGCCAGGACGACGCGCGACGCAATCGAACCGGCGGCGATCGGCACCGCGATGACGAGGCACCGCACGCCGAGCGCGGCAAGGTGCCGCGGTTGCCACGCAACCGCAGCGTGCTTCTCGCGTTCCGCCGACGCAGGTGTGGCCAAGACGAACCCTCCCTCCATAACCGTCATCGGCAGGCAGGGGCTCGACTTGAGCGTGATCGACGACCGGCCGCGGTCGATCGACGGGTGGAGCGCTCCTGGTGGGAGTGCTCCACCCGGCGACCGGGCAGTGGTGCGTCAGACTGCGAAGTACAGGAACAGGTTGCTGGGGATGGGTCCCAACACCGCCTTGTTCTTCTTCTTCAGCAGGTGCCGGATGTAGCTGTAGGACTTGTGCGCGCGGATCGCCGCGAAGGTCTTGGGGCTGGTGACGCCGATGACCTTCACGTCCCACCACTCCGGCTTGTCGCCGTTGGTCGTGGTGACGAAGTGATCGTGCTCAGGAGTGATGAAGTTCTTCAGCGCCGCGGTGAGCTGGGCCTTGCTCAGCTTGGGGTAGAGCGGCTTGAGCGCCGGTTCCAGGCGGGTGAGGTCGATCTTGCCGGGATGGTCGATGCACACGAGGCGGGACGGGCAGTCGATCATGTTCATCGGCTCCGAGAAGCCCAGTGGCACGGTGATGTAGAGCGGGTCGAAGTCCTTCGCCGGGGCGTGCTTGTAGTTGGCCCCGACCTCGCACTTCGATGACGACGACGACGTGACCGACGTGTCGCAGAAGTAGCCCTTCGTGTAGGTGAAGTTGACGGTGTCGCCCGCGTGGTACGCCCGCGTCATGCCGTAGCCGTTCATGCCCCTGTGCGGGGCGTGTCCGGTGGCCGCCACGGCGAAACCGACGCCGCCGCCGACCAGCACCACCGCGCTGAGCACCGCCAGACCGACTCGTCGTGGCATTCGTACTAGTTTCATGGATCCTCCGCTTCGCACGGCCCGAGTGGCAGTGTCGTAACCCCTTCGTGTGACCTGCCTCACTCGGTTCCGTTCTGCGGACAGCGTTCACGAACCGTTCAATGTGGCACGGAAGGGACGGACAGCCGGTGTCGCTCGGCGGCATTCACCGGTAGGCGGTGACCCCGGTCGTCGTCGGTGCCAGCAGCAGCCCCAGCGCGGTGCTCGGCGAGTCGAAGACAGGCACGCCGGAGGGGACGCGGAGGTTCTGCATCCTGCGTCCGGAGTTTGCATCGAACTCGGCCAAGGTGCCCGCCGAGCTGTCGAAACTCCACAGGTGGGCGCCGATCAGGACCGGCGCGCTGTCGGCACCGGTCAGCTTCGCGCCGACCCTGCTCGAGCCGAGGTCGACGACCTGGATGCCGCCGCCCCGGCACGGCACGAAGATGCGGTTGACCGCGCGGTCGTACGCGGGGCCGCCGTCCGGGTCGCTGCCGCACACGTGCGGTATGCGGGCGACCAGTGACAGGTCACTCTGGCGCAGGACGAACCCGATGTCGGTCTTGCCCACCGCGAACACCTCGCCGTGCGGCAGCAGCACCGGATTGCCGGTCGCGAGGTCCTCGTCGCCGCCGGCCACTCGGTCCTTGAAGGACGCCACCGGCTGGAGAGCGGGCGAGAGTTCGACGACGCTCTCGGTGTACTTCTTCGGGTCCGGCCCGCCCTGCGGCGGGTCGGGATTGGCGTTGCCGGTGGTGACGTAGACATGTCCCGCGGCGTCGAGTGCAGGGGCACCCCCCGACTCCCAGACGGCGCCCCCGTGCCCGTCGGAAGCGACCCGGAAGCTGACCTGGTGAGCGGCGCCGGTCTCGTTGACGCCGACGACCCAGCCGTTGTAGGTCCCGCAGTCGCCGTCGTTGCCGCCGTAGGCGATGTAGACGCGCCCGTTGCCGAGCGCGAGCGAGGCCCGCTGGAGCAGTTGGGCGGCTCGCTCGCCGGCGGGGAGCGGCGGATCGACGGTATCGGAGAGCGTGACGGCGCCCGTCGCGACGGAGATGCCCTCGAGGCGATGGCTGACCCGGCCGTCCCCGGCGCTCACCTCGCCGACCACGTACACCGTGCCGGTCCGCGGATCGACGACCGGCGTGCTGGTGATGCCCAGGGGATCGATGTCGCCGCATCCGGCGACCGACCGCACGTCGGTCAACGGGTGGCCGAGCGACCTGGACCAGAGCACCGCGCCGTTCTTTGGGTCCAGGGCGACGACGCGGTCGTTCTCCGTCGCGGCGAGCACCCGGCCGTCGAACACCAGGGCCTGCCCGCGGACCGCGCCGCCCAGGTTGTCCGACCACGCGACGTGCGCGTGGTCGAAGGACGCCGTCGACGTCACGGCACCGCTGCGCGCGTCGTCGGCGTGGTAACTCGTCCACGACTGCGGCGCGTCGGTTGCCGGCGCGGACGAAGGCCCGGCGACCGACGACCCGCCCGGTGACGACGCAGCAGCGTGCTCCGTCGAAGGCGTGGTGGACGGCGACGGCCGGGAGCCGCTGCAGCCGCTGAGCACCGACGCCAGCAGCCCGACACCGACGGCCGCCCGCACGACGTGGCGACGGGTCCGAGCCGCAGGCAGTACGTAACGGACAGTGATCACGTGACCTTCTCTCCCTGCGGCGCCGGGCGCCGGCGGCCAGCTGCAAGACGCTTACCCATTGCGACGGCGCAGAGCCGCTGAGGCCACCGTTTCCGAACCGCAGCCGAGCGCAGACTGGCGTTTTCTTATCGAAGTGCTGGATTATCAGCGGCGTCCGGACGGAGTCGGCAACCAGCCGCAGTCGGGCGTCGTACGGGGGGCCAGTGCGCGACGAGACCGGGATCAACCTCAGCGAGATCATCCAAGATCTCGTCGGGCTGCTGAGCGGCAGCAGTCTCGGTGGGCGCAAGTACGCCGTCACCGGTACTGCCGGCCGCCCGGACGGAGCTGTCGCCGCGACCATTGCCGTCACCGAACACACCGGCGTCGAGCACCAGATGGAGATCGAGCTCCGCCGCCACTGACCAGCGGGAAGGCGTGACGATGGTGCGGCAAGCGGTTGCCGACGACGTCCCGCGGCTGCACGCGCTCGTCCGCGAGCTGGCCGAGTTCGAGCGGGAGCCTGCCGCGGTCGTGGCGACCGAGGACGACTTGCACGACGCCCTGTTCGGCGACGCGCCGTGCCTGTTCGCGCACGTGGCGCAGGATCCCGGCGGGACGGTCGTCGGTGCCGCGCTCTGGTTCGTCAGCTACTCCACCTGGACCGGCCGGCGCGGCATCAAGTTGGAGGACCTCGTCGTCACGGCCACAGCCCGCGGCCAGGGGCACGGACGCGCGTTGCTCGCCGAGCTGGCCCGGCTGTGTCTGGAACGGAATTGGACGCGGATCGACTGGCACGTGCTCGACTGGAACAGCCGCGCCCAGGACGTCTACCGCGCAGCCGGCGCCACGCCGATGCCCGAGTGGGTCCCGTGGCGCCTGGCGGGCGAGGCACGGTTCCGTGCCCTGGGCGGCACGCGAGACTGACAATCCGTGCCGCGCCGGCTCAAGTTTCCCGCGCTTCCGGCCGATGCCTGATTCATGACGAGACGGGGAGCGGCTGCGCGGTGGCGCCCGCGGCCGGCCGCCGCCTTCGTGCTGCGCGCGCTGATCGTGTGCGTGCCGCTGGCCCTCGGCTACCTGGCCACCGTCGTCTGCCTGCACCTGTTGCGTTCGCAGGTACAAGCGACGCGCTGGTGGCTGGTGGTGCCGGCCGCCGCCAGCGTCGCGGTCTGCGTCGGAACGGAGCGGCTGACCCGGCGGTTGCTGCCGCTCGCGGCGCTGCTCAAGCTGAGCATGCTGTTCCCGGATCGGGCCCCGAGCCGGTACAAGGTCGCCCGGCAGGCGTTCTCGGTCCGCACGCTGCGCGCCACGCTGATCGCCGAACCCGCGTCACACCGCATCGTCCGCGGCCGAGGCCGCGCTGGCGCTGATCACCGCGCTGACCGCGCACGATCGCCGCACCCGCGGGCACTGCGAGCGCGTGCGCGTCTTCACCGAACTGCTCGGCGATCAGCTCCGGCTGCCGATGGAGGCGCGCGACCGGCTGCGGTGGGTGTCGCTGCTGCACGACATCGGCAAGCTGAAGGTCGCCGTCGAGATCCTGAACAAGCCGTCGAAGCTCAACAGCGGCGAGTGGGAGCTCGTCGCGCGCGCACCCGGCCAACGGCGAGCTGTTGCTCGGCCCGCTGCTCGACTGGCTGGGGGAGTGGGGCGGCGCGGTGCGCCAGCACCACGAGAAGTTCGACGGCACCGGCTACCCCGACGGCGCCGCCGGCGCCGACATCTGCCGCGGCGGGCGCATCGTCGCCATCGCCGACTCCTACGAGGTGATGACCGCGCACCGGGCCTACAAGAAGCCGATGGCGACCGTCGCGGCCCGTGCGGAACTGGCCCGCTGCGCCGGCACCCAGTTCGACCCGGCCTACGTACGCGCCTTCCTGGCCATCCCGCTGCCGAAGCTGCTGTGGGCGATGGGCCCGGCGTCGCTGCTCATGAACGTGCCGATGCTGCGCACGTTGGCCGACACCGCCAACAAGGGTGCCTTGGCGACGACGCAGAGCACGGTTGTGGCGGCGTCCGCCGCCGCCGTGATCGGTGGCGTGTCCGCCGCCGGCGGCGCGGTGCCGGCTGCCGGTCAGGCGCAACCGGTCGCCTCGTCGCCGGGTGCCGTGCACAGCACGACACACCGCGCGGCGTCGCCAGCACGCAACGCCACACGGCCGGCCCGGGCCGGCAAGCAGACCGCGGCGCCCCGCGCCGTGCCGACGCCGACGGCGTCACCGGTGTCGCACCGCACACCCCTCGCACCGCCCGCGCCCGCGCCGGCGAGCACGCCAGCTCCGCCGGCGAGCACCCCGAGCACGCCCGCGCCACCGCCGACGACACCGGCGCCCCCGAGCACGCCCGCGCCGCCGCCGAGCACGCCCGCGCCGCCGCCGAGCACGCCCGCGCCGCCGCCGAGCACGCCGGCGCCCCCGAGCACCCCGCCGGTGGTCCCCGCGACCGCGCCCGGGCCGGTCGGCTCGGCCGCCGCGCAGGCAGGCGACCGGCAGGCGACGGTGTCCTGGACGGCGCCCGCCACCGACGGCGGTTCGCCGGTGACGGAGTACGTCGTGACCCCGATCGGCGGCGTCGCCCCTCCGGCCGGCACGACCGTTGCTGCAGGCACCACGTCGCTGACCGTGTCCGGACTCACCAACGGCACCTCGTACGTGTTCGACATCGTCGCCCGCAACGCTGCCGGCGACAGCACCGCAGTGCCGACCGCTGCCGTGACGCCTGCCGGGGTGCCGGTCGCCGTGAGCTCGCCCACCGCCGTGGCGGGCAACACGGACGCGACGGTGTACTGGGTGCCGGGCGACGCCAACGGCTCCGCCATCACGGGGTACACGGTGACCCCGGTCGGCCCGATGGGACCGCTCGAGTCGACCTCCGTCACCGACCCCTTGGCGACGTCCGCCCAGGTCACCGGGCTGGTCAACGGTCAGGCCTACGCGTTCCAGATCCGCGCCGAGAACGCCGTCGGCGACTCGGCGCCTGCGACCACCTCGTCCGTCACGCCGGCCGGCCCGCCGTCTGCGCCGACCGGCGTCGCCGCCACCGCCGCTGACAAAGAGGCCACCGTGTTCTGGACGGCGGCCGACGGCAACGGCACCGCGATCACCAGCTACCGGGTGACACCTATCGGGACGAGCGCCCCACCGCCGGTGGACGTGTCGGGTCAGAACACCTCCGCGGTCATCACCGGACTGACCGACGGCGATGCCTACACGTTCACCGTCACCGCCGTCAGTGCGGTCGGCAGCGCGACGTCGCTTCCGAGCGGGCAAGTCATGCCCGTGGCTCCGCCCGGCAACGCCATCGCGCCGGCCGCGCCCGTGCCGGCGCAGGCTTCAGCCGGGCTCTCGTCGGCCACCGTGTCGTGGACCGCGCCGGCCGACGGCGGCGCCCCGATCACGTCCTACACCGTGCGTGAGATCGCGGACGGTGTTCCGACACAGTCCTGGACCTTGCCGCCGGACACCACGTCCTATGTCGTCGACGACCTCAGCTACAGCAGCCAGTACTCCTTCACGATCATCGCGACCAACGGGGTCGGCGACTCGACGGCGGCGTCAACGGGCACGGTCGTCCCGTTCAGCGTTCCCGGTCCGGTGACCAACGCGCAGGCAACCGGTGACGATCACGGGGCAACCGTGTCGTGGACCGCGCCGTCGCAGAACGGTGGCGCCGCGATCACCGGCTACACCGTCACGCCGATCGGGCCGAGCGGCGCGCTCGCAGCAACGCACGTCGGGGCGACGGCAACCAGCGCAATCATCACGGGTCTGACGGACGGTGCGTCGTACACCTTCCGGATCGTCGCGACCAACACCCACGGCGATTCCACCGCGGTCACGACGACCGCGGTCGTCCCTGCGTTCAACGTCCGGCCGGACAGCGCCTACACGGTGCACAACGGTTCGGTCGTGGTCCCGGTACTTGCGAACGACGACAACGCGAGCGGTGCGACTCTCATGATCACGGGCGCCCCGAGCCATGGCACGGCAGTCGTCAGCCTCGTCAACCACACGATCTCCTACACCTCGGTCGGTCCGTTCACCGGCGTCGACCACTTCACGTACCAGGTGTGCGACAGCGCCGGCACCTGCGCCAGTGCCGTCGTCTCCGTGCACGTCCTCGCGCCGGACCAGAAGCAGACCGACTTCACCGGTGTCGACCTCGCCGGCGCGAACCTGCAGGGCGTCGACCTGTCGAACAACGCCACCTTGGCCGGGCTGGACCTCGCCGGGGCCAACCTGACGAATGCCAACCTGACGAATACCGACGTGTCCCGCGCCGACCTGACCGGCGCCAACCTGACCAATGCGAACCTCAACGCCACGGACCTGAGCCGCACCGACCTGACCCAGGCCGTGCTGACCCAAGCGAAGCTGCAGAATGCCGACCTCACGAACGCCACGCTCGCGGGTCTGGACCTGAGCGGCCGCGATCTCACCGGCGCGGATCTCTCCGGGGCGGACCTGTCCGGCACGAATCTCTCGCACGCGAACCTGAACAACGTCACCGTCACGAACGCGACGAACCTGACGGGCACGAATCTGACGGGTGTCACCGGCGGGCCGCCGCCACCATCGCGGGTGGCGCGTCGGTGCCGACGACGACCGGTCAGCCGGTGACCTTCAACGTGCTCAGCTACGTGACGGACGCGAAGGCACCGATCAAGGTGTCCTCAGTCGCGATCACCGCGCAACCGACTCACGGGAGCGTCGTCCTGCACGGGGACGGTACGGCCACCTACACCCCGACCGGCACGTTCACCGGCAACGACACCTTCACCATCAAGGTCGCGAACGTCCTGACCTTCAGCGCCACCGGGCCGATTCAGGTCAAGGTGAACCCGTAGGGGGCCGGATGAACATCATGGAGGTCGACGCGCTGCGCCGCCTGCTGCCGCGCGCCGTCGCCGAGCGAGCCGACGAACTCGGCGCCGTTTTGCGGCGCAGCGCGGCCGACGAGCGCAGGCTCTTCGTCGTCGGCACCCCGGACGACGAGGAGCCCTGGCACCTCGCCGCGCATCTCGATCTTGCCGCCCGGCGCACCGGCCTGGCGTTCCTGTCGCCGACGTTGCTGCGGCACCGCGTTGCTCCCGGCGCGCCCGCGCACCTGTCGGTCCCCGTCGAGCGGCTTGCCGCCGGTGGCCGCGATGACGCCGTCCTCGTCATCGCCCCGTCCCAGCCGAACGAGCGGCTGCTCGAGCGGCTGCAGGACGCCCGGCGCGGCGGGGCGCTGATCCTGAACATCGAGACCCAGCGCACCGAACTGGATTCGCTCGCGCACGAGAGCCTGACGCTCAGCACCCCGGACTGGCCGGCCGCGAGCCGGGCGGCACTGGAGCAACGTGCGGACGTGGTGCAGCACCTCGTCGGTGAGGCGCGGGTGCCGTCGCGGCGCCGCGCGCTGCTGCGCCGATCCGGTTGATCAGCCCGCGCGGCCGGTGAGCGGAACGCGGGCTACGAGCGCTGGTCGCTTTCGCCGTTGTGCGACGTCGGGCGGCGCGGGGGCCGACGCGGCAGGTTCGGCAGCGCCCCGGTGTCGCCGACCTCGAGGGCGAGGTCGGCGAGCTTGCGCTGGGACTGCTGGCTGGCCATCCGCAGCAGGTCGAACGCCTGGTCCCGGGTCACCTTGTAGGCGGACATCAGCACGCCGAGTGCGACGCCGATGTCCCGGCTGTTCGTCAGTGCCTTCTCGAGGTTCGACGCACGCTCGTTGGCCAATGCTGCGGACAGCGCAAGGGCCCCGTGGGTGGCCAGCAGCAACGCGATGGTGGCGCTCGCGTCGTCGAACGCCGCTTCGTTCCTGCTGTAACAGTTCAGGGCAGCCCGGATGCCCGGCTCGTCCTCCAGGAAGAGCCGGAACGACAGCATGCTGCGAATGCCGGTGGCCTCGAACGCCTGCGAGCCGAACGCGTGCCACCGCTCGTCGTGCCGCAGGTCGTCGACGACCGACGACGCCGCCTTGACGACCGCGTCCACGCACGGGCCGGTGCGCTCCCGGTACTGGATGTCGTCCACCTGCTGGACCAGGTCGCTGGTCGGCGCGACGCTGCGAAAGCCCTGCTTCTCCGAGACGGTGATCCCGGCGAACTCCGCACCCGGCACGCGCTGTGCCGCGATGCGGGTCAAGGTGGCCAGGACGTCCCCGCTCGTCGCGGCCGCGCGCAGTTCCCGGCCGATGTCGGTGAACTCACCGGCCAGTTCCGGCAGCCACCGCTCCGCGCCGCTCTCGTCCTCGGGGCCGGACGCAGTCACGGCTGCGGGGCCTCGGTGATCACGACACCGCAGGGCGAGTAGGGCATGTACGACCTCGAGACGACATGGTCGCGAAACCCGAGGCTTCGGACGCTATGCCGGTGGTTTCGGCCGAAATCGACGCTACACCAGTTGGGGGGGGGGGGAATTGCGTCTCGCGGATCATCAACCCTGGTCGGCCAGGATGGATCGCGCGGTCATCCGACCGTGGACGAGTGCATCGGCGACCTCGTCGAGATCCGAACCTGCGGCGTAGGCGTAGGCGCGCAGTCGCGCCAGCGCATCGAGCTCGTCCGCGCGGAGCTCGTCCATCACGATGCCGATCGCGGTCCACACCTGGGCACGCCGGCGGGCGCCGGTCGTCGACAGCATCGGTGGTTCGTCACTGCCCGCCTCAGTGCCCTCGTCCCCGGCGAGGGCGTCGAGCAGGGCTGCGCGGGTCAGCCGGGCGACCACCGTCGCGTCGACCATGCGCAGGTCCTCGCCGAGCGTCGGGGTGACGAAGTACAGGTCCAGGGCGGCGTTCAACCCTGCGCTCAGCCGGATGGGGACCGACACCGTGGACCGGTACGGCGTGGCCGCGAAGGCGTCGCTCAGCGCGGGCCACCGCCGGGCGAGCGTGGCGGCCGACGCGCTGACCGTGGTCTCGTGCTCGATCGCTTCCAGGCACGGGCCGGAGCCGAGCGTGGTCTGCGCCCGCTCGGCGAGCGCCACCTCGGGGCTGCTGGCGCCGAGCGGCACGCGCAACAGGTGACCGAACAGGCAGATGCCGGCGCCGTCGACCTGCAACGTGTCGCGGGCGCTGCGCGCGAGGCTGTACGGCACCAGTTCCGGACCGTGATCGTCCAGGGTGGCGCGCCAGGTGTTCTCGAAAGAGCGTGCTGCGTGCACTCGTCCCCCAGCGGGGCCGGGGGGCGCTCGGCGAGGGTTTCGCGGCAGACACCCAGTGACGGTGATTATGCCCTGCACCGGCACTGGCTCACGCGGCAGTGCCTCACGTGATCATCGCGCCGGCGAGCTCGGCCAGCCGGGTCTGCGAGCGCGATGATCAACAGGTCGGCTGGGCAGGCGAGTCGCCGACGCGGGTAGGTAGGTGGCGCGTGCCCGAACCGACCCGAGGTGATGATGTCTGCCAACGACGCGCTGCGCCCCGACGCCGACGAGCTCACCGAGATGACGACGCTGCTCGCCCGGTCGCTGCAGGTGCAGGACGCCCGGCTCGAACCGACCCTGGACGCCATCGTCGCGACGGCCGCCGCGCTGTCGAAGTTCGAGGCCGGCGTCGCGCTGATGCGCGGCGCGAAGCTGGAGCCCCAGGCGGCAACCGGGCGCGGCCCGCACCTGCTCGACGTCGAGCAGCAACACACCGGCGTCGGCCCGTGTATCGACGCCGCCCGCAGCCAGCAGCCCGTCCGGGTGACCGACACCCGCAGCGAAGCCCGGTGGGGCGATTTCGGCGTCCACGCGGCGGGGCTCGGCGTACTGAGCATGCTGTGCTTCCCGCTGTGGGTGGCCGAGCGGTCGTTGGGATCGCTGAGCCTCTACGCCGATCGGCCGGACGCGTTCGGCGAGCAGGACGATCGCATCGCGATGATCTGCGCGACGTTGGCCGCCGTTGCGCTGGCCGACGCCCAACGCACCGAGCACCTGCTCACCGCACTGGAGAGCCGCGATCTGATCGGCCAGGCCAAGGGGATCCTGATCGAGCGGCACCGGATGACGCCGGACCAGGCCTTCGTCGCGCTGGCCGACGTGTCACAGCGGCGCAACCGCAAGCTGACCGTCGTCGCGCAGCACCTGGTGGAGACCGGCGCCCTGCTGGGCGAACCGGACGACGTGCCGCCTACCCGGCGAGCCTGACCTCGGCCTCGCCGGCGTCCAACGGCCGGCCGAGCAGGGGCGCGACGACCGCGCGGGTGGCGACGGACGGCGACAGCCCGAGCTGGTCGCGCAGCAGCCGGCGGATGAGGTCGTACTGGCGCAATGCCTCGGCCGGGTTGTCCTCGGCCAGATGCGCTTGCATCACCCTGCGGTGCGCGCTTTCGCGCAGCGGTTCGGCGGCCACCGCGGCCAGTGCGGCCTCCAGCGCGCGCGCAAAACTGCCGCTCGCCCGCGCGCGGTCGGACAGCTGCTCCAGCCGGTGCAGGCGCAGCTGACGGAAGCGCTCCCGCTCGACGACGACCCAGGAGTCCTCCCAGTCGGCGAGCATGTCACCGGTCAGCTGAGCGACGTCCAGCTCACCGACCCGCGCGTCGTCCTCGGCGAGGTGGATGTCCACCGCGACGTCGTCGCGCAGGGCGATGCCGCCACCGAGGGCGGTGACGAGCTTGGCGCCGTCTGGGCTGGGCAGGCGCCACAGTGTCGAGCGCAGCCGGCCGGCCGCGGCCTGGTCGTCGGCGTCGGCCCACAGCGCGGCGGCAACGGTGCGGCGCGGGACCGGCCGGCGACGCAGCGCCAGGAACGCCAGCAACCGTTGCGCCGGCAGCGACAGCTGCAACGGATCGGCCCCCGAACGCAGCTCGAATGTGTTGAGCAACCACAGCGACAGCGGGGGAGCGTCGACGGCGCCCTGCACCGGATGGGCGTCGGAAAAAGACGAAGGAGATACCAAAGTCACGGACCTTCTGGCACGCGCCCGTCGTCCGGGGCCTCGAAGCAGGCGCTCATCCAGTCTGTCGCAGTTGACCCGATTGCACCAGCGTCGCGCTGCCTGGTGACGCGCCGGTGACGCACGGGGGACGCCTCGTGCAATGCACCGGCGCCGTTGCGCCGACGCTGCGGGTGATGCGTGGCGCCCCGCTCCGGGCACGCCGCCCGGCACGGCACGGCGATGCCGCGGAGCCGGGTCCGGCTACGGGCGTCGCCAAGGCTGGATCCCATGAGTCGCCGACCGGGCGACCCGATGAGGAGGAGCCCGCATGTATCGCCACGTCAAGAATCTGCAGTTCGAGGTGAAGGTCGACAAGCCCGACGCGCTCTACGCCGCGAAGATCCAGGAGCTGATCGGCGGCCAGTTCGGCGAGATGACCGTCATGATGCAGTACCTGTTCCAGGGCTGGAACTGCCGCATCCCCGGCAAGTACAAGGACATGATCCTCGACATCGGCACCGAGGAGATCGGCCACGTCGAGATGCTCAGCGTGCTGGTGGCGCGGCTGCTCGAGGGCGCGCCGTCGGAGACCACCGAGAAGGCCGCTGCGGCCAACCCCGTCCTCGCTGCCGTGCTCGGCGGGATGAACCCGCAGCACGCGATCGTGTCCGGCGGCGGCGCGCTGCCGGCGAACAGCCAGGGCGTGCCGTGGAACGGTGGCTACATCGTCGCCAGCGGCAACCTGCTGACCGACTTCCGGTCCAACGCGCACGCCGAGGGTCAGGGACGCCTGCAGACCAGCCGGCTGTGGGGCATGACCGACGACCCGGGCATCAAGGAGACGCTGAGCTACAACCTCGCCCGCGACACGTTCCATCAGCAGCAGTGGTTGCTCGCGATCGAGCAGCTGCAGGAGGACGGGTACGCCGACATCATCGAGGACTCGAACTTCGAGAACGAGAACAAGACGCAGGACCACACTTACTGGCAGTTCGACGTCGAGAGCCAGGCCGCCGAAGGCCGCTGGGCCAACGGCAGCACGCTGGTGGACGAGCAGGAGATCATCTACCAGGCCGAGCCGGTGCCGAGTGAGGACATCGGGCTGCTGCCCGCGCCGGACCCGAAGCTGTTCGGCACGTACGACGGCAGCATGGGCAAGGGCAAGCCCGGCACCGGCGGGGCTGCCAACGCGCAGGGCCTGTCGAACGTGGTCAACAAGGTCAAGGGCGCGCTGGACACCGACTGATCCGCGGGCGGCCGGCGTCGCATCCGCGGCGCCGGCCGCCGCCCCCACCCCCGCCATCGACCCGGAGGTCCGTCATGTTCCACACCGCCGTCCGCCGTCCGGTGGGGCTGCCCGTGCAGGGTGCCGCGCCCGCTGCGCGCGCTGTCCGTGTCATCTGTGGCCTCAGTGCCGTCGGCTCGCTCGCCCGCCGGCGGCCGGCGCTGATCGTGCTGGCGATCGTCTATCTGGGTGCCGTCGTGGCCAGTGCCCGCAGCCTCGGAACGGCGCTGCTCGGCGTGACTGTCCTCGCGTTCGTCGCGGTGCAGGTCGTGGCGGCGACGCGGGTCACCCGGCGCCACCGCAACGGCTGAGCCATGACGGTCATCGGGGCACCGCCGATCGGGGTGACGCTGCCGCGGGCGCTGCCCCGGGCGGAGCCTGCCGGCTGGACGCGCACGCTCGGGCCGGCGTTGCTCGTGGCCGCCGGCTACGTCGATCCCGGCAACTGGGGCACCGACGTCGCCGCCGGCGCGCGCTTCGGCTACCGGTTGGTGTGGGTGCTGGCGCTGGCCACCGCGGCCGCGCTGTTCCTGCAGCACCTGGCCGCGCGGTTGGGGTTGCGCAGCGGGCACGACCTGGCCTCGCTGATCCGCACGCGGCTGCCGCGCCGCGTCGGCTCGGCGATGATCGCGCCGCTGCTCGGCGCGCTGGCCGTGACCGAGGTCGTCGAGGTCCTGGGCGTGGTCATCGGTGTGCAGTTGCTGACCGGCTGGTCGGCGGGCATCTGCGTGCTCACCGCGGCCGGGCTGGTGTCGGCATTGCTGCTGGCGCCCGGTGCCACCGCCCGCCGCGCGGTGTACGGCTGTCTGGCCGTCGTGGCGGTCGTCTACCTGAGCGTGCTGCTCGTGCACGGCGGCGCCGGTGCGGCGGGCGGCATGGTGCCGCGGGCAATGCCTGCCGGTGGGCTGCCGGTGGCGGTCGGCCTCGTCGGCGCCGTGGTCATGCCGCACAACATCCTGTTGCACTCCGCGCTGGCCCGTGACGTCCACAGCGAGACGACGGCGGGCGAAGCGATGGCCCGCCGGCACCGGAACGCCGCGAAGTTGCAACGCACCATGCTGATGACGACGGCGGTGGCCCTCGGCGTCGCGCTGCTGGTGAACGTCGCGATCATGTCGGTGTCCGTGCACACCGGCGCCGGCACCGGCAACCTTGCCGGCACGCTGCGGACGGCGTCGCCGCTGCTCGGCCCGGCCACCGGCATGCTCTTCGCGGTGACGCTGATCGGGGCCGGCCTCGCGTCGTCCGCGACCGGCGGCATGGCGAGCGCCGACGTCCTGCGGCGGCTCGTGCCCGGGGTGCGGATGCCCGACGCCGTGCGCCGGCTGGCCTGCCTGGTGCCTGCGACGGCGGTGGCGATGAGTGGCTGGAGCGAGCTGTCGGTGCTGGTGTGGAGTCAGGTGATCCTGACGCTGACGCTGCCCTTGGTGCTGGTGCCGCTGATCTGGTTCAACTGCCGTCGCGACGTCGTGGGTTCGGCGACCCTGCGCCGGCCTACCCGGGCGGCCGCGTGCGTGGTGACGCTGGTGCTGTGCGTCGCCGGCGTCGCGTCCCTGGTGGCGGCCTGACCTCCGACGTGTTCAGCGCGGCGGCGTCAGCAGCGTGCCGTCGACGACACCGCGCACCGTGCGCGCGGACACCGTCACCCACGCGAGGAGCAGCGCGGCGTAGAACAGCACCGCGGCGACGCGGAACAGGTCCGCGCCGGTGTGCAGCCAGAGTCCGGTGGTGCCGGTGACGCAGGTGCCGACGGGGAACGTGAAGGACCACCACGTCAGGGAGAACGGCAGCCCGGCGCGTGCGGTGCGGACCGTGATCGCGGCCGCGAGCGCGCACCAGAGCAGCGCGAAGCCCCACACCGGCACGCCGTAGAGCACCGCGAACGCGCGCATCGCGTGCGCGTACGGCGCCGGCACCGCGGTGGCCGCAACGCCGCCGAGCAGGCCGGCGGCGGTGATCGACTGGCCGAGCGGGCCGAGCACGATCCACAGGGTGGGCACCATCCGCGCGGGGCCGACGTCGCCTCGGGACAGCCGCGTCCAGATGAGCGTGATCACGATCAGCGACGCGACGAGGCTCAGCCCGAACATCGCGTAGCAGGCGAGCACTAGCGTCAGCCGGGCCTGGCCCGCGGCCGCGTAGGGCACCAGCAGTGCGCCGGTCGAGGCGGACACCATCGGCGGCACCACCGGCATCAGCCAGCCGCCGAACGCCGCGTGCCGGACGTCATCGGTGCGCGGGCGCGTGAACTGCAGGTACGGCACCGCCACCGCACTGACCAGGCCGGCGAGCGTGCCGGCGAACCACAGCACCCAGTCGACGTCCACGGCCACGCGGGCGCCGAGCACCGCGCGGCCCAGCAGCAGCGTGCCGGCGCCGACGGTCAGCAACGCCATCGGCGGCGCGCCGTAGAAGTGCGCCATCACCGGATCGCGATGGTGGCGCGCGGCGCGGGCGCGGTGCCGGCGCCAGTGCACCGCAGTGGCGGCCGTGATCACGATCAGCAGCGCCGCGCCGAGCAGCCACACCACCGTGGCGAACGCGCGCAGCCCGGCGACGTGCACCGGCAGGCTCGCGGCCGCGGTGGCCACGATGCCGGTGCCCATCACCGACGCGAACCAGTTCGGCGTGATGTTCGCGAAGGCGTCGCGCTGCCGTGATGCGGTCGGCGCGGCAACGGCGCGTGTCGCCGGTCGGGCGGGGCAGGGTCGTCGTCACCCTGCGAACGATCCGCTGCCTGCGCCGGTCGCCGGTAGCCACCACACGCTTGTCGCGACACAAGGTCGCCTTGTATCCCGGCGTACGATCCGCGCATGCCACTCAGTGCCCGGATGCCCGAGCTCGGCGCGCTGGAGGTGCTCGTCGCCGTCGCGCGGACAGGCAGCCTGAACACCGCCGCGCGCGAGCTCGGCGTCAGCCAGCAGGCGGTGTCGGCGCGCATCGCGTCGCTGGAGTCGATCACCGGCGTGCAGCTGCTGACCCGCAGCACGCACGGCTCCACCGCCACGCCGGCCGGCCGGCTCGTCGTCGAGTGGGCCGACCGGTTGCTGCAGGTGGCCGCGGAGGTCGACGCCGGGCTGGCGTCGCTGCGCCACGAGTCGCGGCGCCGGGTGCGGGTGAGCGCCAGCCTGACGGTGGCCGAGTACCTGCTGCCCGGCTGGCTGGTGTCGCTGCAGGCGCAGGCGCAGCGTCGCGGGCTCACCGCGCCGCAGGTGGTGCTGACGGCGACGAACAGCGACCTGGTGCTCGACCACGTGCGCGCCGGCAGCGCGCAGCTCGGCTTCGTCGAAGGCCCGCGGGTGCCGCGCGGCGTGCGCAGCCGGGTGGTCGCGCACGACGAGCTCGTCGTCGTGGTGGGCGCGGGCCACCCGTGGGCGCGGCTGCGCAAGCCGTTGCGCGCGGCGCAGCTCGCGGGCACCGCGCTGGTCAGCCGCGAGCCGGGGTCCGGCACCCGCGAGTTCCTGCGCGCCGCGCTGCACGACGCGACGGGCGCGCAGCCGGCCGAGCCCGCGCTGGAGCTGTCGACCACGTCGGCGGTGCGCGCCGCCGTGCTGGCCGGTGCGGGCGCTGCGGTGCTCAGCCGGCTCGCGGTCTCCGACGACATCGCGGCCGGCCGGCTCGCCGCCGTGCCGGTGGACGATCTGGACCTGCGCCGGGCACTGCGCGCGGTCTGGCTCGGTGCACGCACGCCGCCGGCGGGCGCCGTACGCGACCTGCTCGCGCACATCGGCTGACGCCTACGCTGGCCCGGTGACCGCGCCCGTCCTGCACGTCCGCGGCCGCGTGCTCACCGTCGACAGCACGCTCGTGATGGGCGTCGTGAACACCAGCCCGGACTCGTTCTCCGACGCCGGCCGCTACGCGACGTTCGACCGGCAGCTGGCGCTCGCCGAGCAGTTCGCCGACGCCGGGGCGCAGCTCGTCGACATCGGCGGGCAGTCGGCCATCACCGGGCGCCCCGAACTGCGCGACACCGACGAGGTGCGCCGGGTGGTGCCGCTGGTCGAGCGGTTGCGCGCGGCCCGGCCGGGGCTGCTGATCAGCGTCGACTCCTACAAGCCGCTCGTCGTGCGCGAGGCCCTTGCCGCCGGCGCGGACATCGTCAATGACGTCAGCGGGTTGCGGCATCCCGAGGTCGCGCGGTTGTGCGCCGACTCCGGCGCCGCGCTGGTGATCATGCACACGCTGACCGCGCCCAAGGTGGGGCTGCAGGACCCGCACGCCTACCGGGACGTCGTCGCCGAAGTTGCGCAGTTCTTCGAACTCAAGCTGGCGCAGGCGCAGGAACTCGGCGTCGCTCGCGAGTCGCTGATCCTGGACCCCGGGCCTGATTTCACCAAGACGCCGCACCAGACGATCACCATGCTGCGTCGCCTGGAGGAGTTCCGCCGGTTCGGTCGGCCGCTGCTGCTTGCCCTGTCACGCAAGGACTTCCTCGGCGCGATCACCGGCAAGGCGCCCCGCGGGCGCGACGCCGCGACGATCGCCGCCGTGGCGCATGTGGCGGTGACTGCGGGCAACATCGTGCGGGTGCACGACGTGCCCGGCGCGCTGGACGCCGTCGCGACCGTCGAGACATTGATCGGCCGGCGCGAGATCGCCGTCGACCACGAACTCGACGACGCCATCCGGCACGAACCGCCCGTCGCCTGACCGACCGGCACGCGCGTCACGGCAGCCGGATCACCTGCGCGGCGTAACTCAGCCCGGCACCGAAGCCGACCAGCAGTGCGAGCTGCCCGGCGCCGACGGCCTTGCGCCGGGTCAGCTCGGCCAGCGCCATGGGGATCGACGCGGCGGACGTGTTGCCCGCGACGCTGACGTCGTCGGCCACCACCGCGTGCTCGAGCCCGAGCTTCGCGGCGACGGCGCTGACGATGCGCCCGTTGGCCTGGTGCGGCACGAACACGTCGATGTCGCGCAGCGTCACGCCGGCGCGCGCACACGCCTCGCGGGCGATCAGCGGCACCTGATCGACGGCCCAGCGGAACACCTGGTGGCCGGCCATCTTCAGCTTGCCGCCGACGATCGCGCCGCAGTCGATCAACTGCGACTGCGCGCCGTCGCTGCCCCACACCGCCGGCCCGATGCCCGCGCTGCCGTCGGCGGTACTGGTGACCACCGCGGCCCCCGCGCCGTCGCCGAAGATGATCGACGTACCCAGATCGCCGGGTTCGACGAGCGCGGTCATCTGCTCGGCGGCGATGACGAGCACGCGCTGCGCATCGCCGGCGCGGATGAACGTGTCGGCAGTGGACAGCGCGTAGCAGAAGCCGCTGCACGCCGAGTTCAGGTGCAGGTGCGGCGCAGTCGCGGCGACGCCCTCGGCGAGCGAGCCGGAATCGTTCGGCCCGTTGGCGGTGCTGCAGCTGGCGGTGATCACGAGGTCGACGTCTGGCCTCGGTGAGCTGCGCCGCGGCCAGCGCGCCGGTGGCGGCGCGGGTGGCGAGCTCGCGCAGCTCGGTGACCCCGGTGACCCGGCGCGACGTGCGGATCCCGGTGCGCGCCTGCACCCACGCGGCGTCCTTGCCGAACGGGGCGCCGAGCTGTTCGCCGGTGACGAGGGTGCGCGGGCGGGCGGCGCCGAAGGACAGGATCCGCGACCCGGCGGCAGCGGGGAACGACGTGAGGAACGGCAACTCGGACCTTTCAGGTACTAGGACGTCCGAGTGTTTCGACTACCGCCAGGTAACGGAAATGCTCCCTAGACCGGGCTCAGCGGGCGGTGCGGTCCGGTGGGCAGGACGGTGTCGATGGGCATGCCCGCGCGCAGCTCGCCGCCGCGCTCGACGACCGCCATGACACCCGCCTTGCGCACGATGGCCCCGCCGTCGAGGGACTGCGCGCCGCCGGTCGGACCGAGGTCGACGTCGGAGGTGGAGGCAGCACCGTCGGCCCGCGCGACCACCACCTTGAGCAGGCCGGGGGAGTAGCCGTTGATCTGCGAGCACGGGTTGCGCAGGCCGGTGACGCGCAGGACGGCGTCGCCGATCGCCAGCCTGGTGTCCGTCGGCAGCGCGAGCAGGTCCAGGCCCTCGGTCAGGACGTTCTCGCCCAGGCTGCCCGGGCCGACGTCGTGACCGGCCGCCCTGGCCTCGGTCAGCAGCTCGGCGTGGATGAGGTGCACCTGGCGCAGGTTCGGCTGGTTCGGGTCGCGCCGCACCCGCGAGCGGTGCTGCACCAGCGTGCCGGCGTGCGCGTCGCCCGCGACCCCCATCCCGGCGACGAGGGTGATCGCGTCGCACGGCACCTTGCTGAACCGGTGCGTCGAGTCGCGGCTGACGGCGAGCACGGCGGCGGGCATGCCGGTGATCCTGTCACCCACGCCCGCTGCAGGCAGCCGGATTACTGCGGGCCGGACTCCAGGGCGCGGTGACCGTTGTCGCCGTCGTCGTCGCCGTTCTGCCGGGCCGGGGTGCCCGCGGCGGTCGACTCGCCGACGTTGCCGCGGATGGTGTCGAAGATCGCCAGGCCCTGCCCGACCAGCCCGGAGACGATCTCGCTCAGCCCGTCCGAACCGTTCAGGACGGTGACGTTGGCGGTGGCGAGGCCCGGCGCGGCCTTCTCGACGATCTGCGGCAGCTGTTGGATGAGCAGCTGGTCCAGCGCGACGCGGTTGTTCGATGCCGCCGCCGCTGCCTGGATCTCGGTGCGCTCGGCGTCCGCCCGGGCCAGCACGCGGATGCGCTCGGCCTCGGCCTCGGCGGGCTTGACGACCTCGGCCGCGAGCTGCTGCTGGCGCAGCTCGGCCTGCCGGCGGGCGAGGTCGGTCTGCGCGTCGATGACCTCGCGCTGCGCCTCGGCCTGCGCCAGCGGACCGGCCTGGCCGGCCTTGGACTGTGCGGCCTGCGTCTCGGCGTTGTAGCCCGCGGTGGTGACGGCGGTGTCGCGTTCGTACTGCGCCTGGTTGCGCAGCGACTGCTGGCGCGCCTCGGCGGCGGCCTGGTCGGCCACCGACTGCGCGATCTGCGCGGCCTGCTGGATGGACGCGTTGTGCGGGGCGGCCATCGCGGCGATGTAACCGAGCTTCATGTCGTCGATCGACTGGATCTGCAACGCGTCGACGATCAGGCCCATCTTCGCCATCTCGGCCTTGGAGCCCTCGAGCACCTCGGTGGCGAGCTTCTGCCGCTCGGTGATGATCTCCTCGACCGTCATCGAGCCGATGATCGAGCGCAGGTGGCCGGCGAAGATGCGCCCGGTCAGCGCGGACATCTGGTCCTGGTCGGACAGGAACCGCTGGCCGGCGTTGACGATCGACTCGCTGTCGTTGCCGACCTTGGCCGCGATCACTGCGGTGACGTTCAGCGCGATGCCCTGCCGGGTGACGCACGGCTCGGACACCTCGGACTCGAACAGCGACAAGGTCAGGTAGCCGACCTTGCGCACGAAGGGCAGCACGAAGGCGCCGTGCCCGGTGACGACGCGGAACGGCCCGCCGTTGGACTTGCCGCCGGAGATCAACATCGCCTGGTCGGCGGCGGGGACGTGGTAACCGAACATGGTGCTGACTCCTTCGCGGAATGGTTTTCCTAGAGTTCGAGCAGGCTCTCGACCGGATCGGCCCACGGGCTGACGATGACGGTGCGCGGGCCGAGCGTGGACAGCACGATCACCGGCGAGCCCACCGGCAGCGGATCGACGGAGCGGGCGAGGAACGTCTCCGTGCCGCCGCGGATGCGCAGTTCCACCTCGCCCACGCCGTCGGCTCCCCGCGTCGCGGTGGTGATCCGGCCGGCGAGGCCGATCGGTGAGTAATCGGCCGCGTCGCTCATCGCTTCGATTCGCCTCCACCCCGCGCCCGGGCTCGCGACTGCTGTTCCCACGGCGAATGTAGTCCTCGAGATCATCGAACGCCGCGGGGGCGGAACTGGACGCTGATCCGGGCGCCGACGGCGCGGCTCGTCTTGGGCACGGCGTGTTCCCAGGTGCGCTGGCAGCTGCCGCCCATGACGACGAGATCGCCGTGCCCGAGCTCGAGGCGGATGGTGCGCGCGGCGCCGCCGTCGGCACTGCGCGCGGCACCGGGGTGCGGCCGCGGGCGAAGCAGCAACGGGCGTGCCGCGCCGAGCACGATGATCGCGACCATCGTGTCGTGCGTGTTGCCGCGGCCGATCCGGTCGCCGTGCCAGGCGACGCTGTCGCGCCCGTCGCGGTAGAGGCACAGCCCGGCGGTGGCGAACGGTTCGCCGAGCTCGGCGCCGTAGTGGGCGTCCAGGGCTCGCTTGGCGTCGACGAGCGCCGCGTCGGGCAGCGGCTCGTGCTCGTCGACGAAGTGCAGCAGGCGGGGCACGTCGACGACGCGGTCGTACATCGGGCGACGCTCGGCGTGCCAGTCGACGCCGGTGGCGAGCCGCTCGAACAGCGTGTCGGCGCCGCTGATCCAGCCGCGGCGCAGGTCGACCCAGGCGCCGTCGGTGAGCGGGCGGCGCTCGACGGCCGCACCCAGCGCGCCGACGGTGATCTCCGGCTCGGAATCGAGCAGCGACGCCTGGAACGCAGTCACACTGCCACATTACCAAACGCGGGTTCGATTAGCTCGTCACGTTGCGGATGCCGCATGCTGTGCGGGTGAGCGAGCTGGTCGAAGCGCGCGCCATCGCCCTCGAGCTGCCCGGGGCGATCGAGCAGGACCACCACGGCATGGCGTCGTTCCGGGTGGGCGGCAAGATCTTCGCGACCGTGCCGGACCTCGAGCACGTCCGGGTGATGCTCGACGAGCCGGGCATCCTGGCCGCCGTCGCCGAATATCCCGAGGTGTGCGCGCCGTACTACTGGGGCAAGAAGCTGTCCTGCGCAGTCGTGTCGCTGCCGGCGGCATCGTCGGAACTGCTGCGCGAGCTGCTCACGGACGCCTGGCTACGCAGGGCGCCGCGCGGCTCGCGATGACGTCTCGAGCCGCATGCCCGCCGTGCGTCAGCTGATGTTGAACAGCGTCTTCAGCGGCTCGATCGCGAAGTAGATCAGGAAGACGATCGACACCACCCACAGCAGCGGGTGCACGCCGCGCGCCTTGCCGGTCACCGCGCGGAGCACCACGTAGCTGATGAAGCCAGCGCCGACGCCGTTGGTGATCGAGTAGGTGAACGGCATCAGCACGATCGTCAGGAACGCCGGCACCGCGATCGTCAGGTCACCGAAGTCGATGAACCGGATCTGCGCCATCAGCAGCACGCCGACGACCACCAGGGCGGGCGCTGCGGCCTCCGACGGCACCACCTGCGCGATGGGGGACAGGAACACGGTGACGACGAACAGCAGCCCGGTGGTGATGCTGGCCAGGCCGGTGCGCGCGCCGTCGCCGATGCCGGACGCGGACTCGACGTAGGTCGTGGCCGACGACGCGCCGGCCGCGCCGCCGCCCACCGCGGCCAGCCCGTCGACGAGCAGCACCGGGCCGATGCGCGGCAGGTTGCCGTCGGCGTCGAGCAGCTTCGCCTCCGAGCCCAGGCCGATCGTGGTGCCCATGACGTCGAAGAAGTCCGACAGCACCAGCGAGAAGATGATCACGATGCCGGACACGATGCCGACGGCGGAGAACCCGCCGCCGAGTGAGAACGAGCCCAGCAGGTGCAGGTCGGGCGCGCCGAACTGCTTGTGCGCGAAGCTCGGCACGTTCAGCTGCCAGCCGTTGGGGTTCGTCTTCGCGTCGTACGCCCCGACGTGCGCGACGGCCTCGATGATCACCGCGAGCACGGTGGCCACCACGATGCCGATCAGGATCGCGCCCTTGACGCGCAGCACCATCAGCACCGCGATCAGCAGCACGCCGACCACGAACACCAGCGTCGGCCAGCCGCGCAGGTTGCCGTCGGCGCCGAGCTGCACCGGGGTGCCGTTGCCCACGCGCACGAAGCCGGCGTCGGAGAAGCCGATCAACGCGATGAACAGGCCGATGCCCACGGCGATCGCGCTCTTCAGCTCGCGCGGGATCGCCAGGAACACCGCGGTGCGGAACCCGGTGAGCACCAGGACGGTGATGACGAGGCCTTCGATCACGACCATGCCCATGGCCGCGGGCCACGACATCCGCGACGCCACCTGGAACGCGACGAACGCGTTGAGCCCGAGGCCGGTGGCGAGTGCGAACGGGTAGCGCCCCACCACGCCCATCAGCAGCGTGAAGAACGCCGCCACCACGGCCGTGACGGCGGCCACCGCGGCGAGCTTGGGGGCGTGCCCGGCGCCGAGGAAGTTGCCGTTCGCGTCCTTGGCGGTGCCGATGATGATCGGGTTCAGCACGACGATGTAGACCATCGTCACGAAGGTCACCAGGCCGCCGCGGACCTCGCGGGCCACGGTGCTGCCGCGCTCGCTGATCGAGAAGAACCGGTCGAGGCCGTTGCGCGGCGCCGCGGGGGGTGTCGTCTGTGCAGTGGTGGCGTCAGTGTTCGTCACGGGGCGGCATTTTGCCGCATGGTTGTGTCGGGGGTGTGACCGGTCGGTCGTCGGTCAGCGCCGGCCCCACGGCTGCTGCGTCATCGAGGGCGCGGGCCGGTCGGGCGTCCTCGGCTGCGGGGTCGCCGACGAGCCGTGGTGCGAGTCGCTGTCGTAGGCGCCGGCGTCCCAGCCGCCGTAGCGATCGTTGTGGTCGGCGAAGGGATGGCTGGGGATGTACGGCGTGCGGGCGTCGAACCGCCGCTGCCGGGCACGCCAGGCGTAGCGGCCCGCGACACCGGCCGCGATGACGGCGAGGGCGACGACGGTGAACAGCACGACGGCCTCCTTGATCAAGACTGAACATACGCCCGGGAGCCACTGCGCGCGAGAGTGCCGACGACGTACCGTTGACCGGTGCTGCGTCAGCTGCGTCGCCTGCGATTCGCCGCCCGCCCGGGCTGGCTCGTGGTGCACGTCCTGGTGCTGGCCGCGGCGGTGACGATGGTGTTCCTGGGTCGCTGGCAGCTGCACGTGTCCGAGTCCAAGCACTTCGACATCCAGAACTTCGGCTACACGATCCAGTGGTGGCTGTTCGCGGCGTTCGCGGTGGTGATGTGGCTGCGCGTGCTGCGCGACACCGCCCGTCGCGACGGGGCGGCGCCGGTGGATCACGCCGCCGAGCGGGCGCTGGCGGCCAACGACGAGCCCGTCGCCTACCGTCGCTACGTGATGCCGAACAGCGCCGCGCCCGCCGACGACGACTACCGCAGCGCCTACAACGACTACCTCGCCGGGCTCGCGCAGCGCGATCCGCAGGCCAACGCCTCTGGCGACGGGGCCGGGACCGCGTGAGCACCAACCTGAACCTCGGCCGCGGCATCTTCGACGTCGGGCAGCCGCCGGTGGCGCCCGAGCGGCTGGCCGCGTCGCGCCGGCCACCTCAAGCGCTACCGGGTGATGGCGTTCATCACGGGCGTCGTGCTGGCCGCCGGCACCATCGCGCTGATCCTGAAGTACACGACATCGCTGCATCTCGAGCCGGGCACCGGCATCCTGTGGGTGGCGCACGGCTACCTGTACCTGGTGTACGTGATCGTCACCGGCATCCTGGGCCTGCGGCTGCGCTGGCCGCTGGCCCGGTTCGTGCTGGTGATGCTCGCCGGCACCATCCCGACGATGTCGTTCGTCGCCGAGCACTACGTCACCCGGCAGACCCGTGCGGCCGCGAAAGCCGCCGGCGCTGCCGGTACGGCCGGTCCTGCTGGGACGCCCGGGGCGGCTGCCGGCGGTCAGCCGGTGTCGGTGCGCGACTGACGCTCGTCGCCCGCGCGCAGGCCGTCCACCAGGTCGGCGCGGGCGCGCGCGACGCGTGAGCGGATCGTGCCCACGGGGCACGAGCACACGTCGGCGGCCTCGGCGTAGGACAGCCCGATCACCTGGGTCAGCACGAACGCCTCGCGGCGCTCGACGTCCAGCCCGGCCACCAGCGCGCGGATCGCGACCGAGTTGGCGAGATCCGGTGCGGCGTCCGCGTCGGCCGGCACGGCCGCCACCGCGATACGGCGGTCCCGCTGCGCCGAGCGCACGGCGTCGGCGCACACGTTGCGGGCGATCGACAGCAGCCAGGTGCGCGCGGCCGAGCGGCCGGCGAAGCGGTGCAGCGACGCGAACGCGCGCGCGTACGTGTCCTGGGTGAGGTCCTCGGCGCGGTCCGGACTGCCCAGGTGCGCGCACAGCCGCCACACGTCGGCCTGGGTGGCGCGCACGAAGGCGGTGGCCGCGGCGGTGTCGCCGCGGCGCGCCCGCAGGGCCGCCGCGGTGACCGCGTCGATGCCCGTCCGTGCCGCCCATGACCGCCTTCCGCAAAGAAATCGTCGTACGCCGGGAACCAGCGCCCGTCCGTCACCGACTAATACCTGCGTGAGATGTGAACGCGTCCGCGAGGCGGTGTCCGCGCGCCTGGACGACGAGCCGCTGGGCATGTCCGTGCACGTGCTGGACGCGCACCTCGCGACCTGTGCCGATTGTGCCCGATGGGCCGACGACGCGGCGCGGGCCACCCGGCTGGCGCGCGTCGACGTCCGCCCGGTGCCGGACCTGTCCGAGGAGATCGCGGTGCGGGTGGCCCGGCCGGCCCGCAAGGTGGCGCGTCGCCGCCAGTGGCTGCGCGCGCTGCTGGCGCTGGTGGCCCTGGCGCAGCTGGGCATCGGCATCCCGGCGCTGACCGGCGACAGCATCGGCATGGCGATGTCCGCGCACGCCGCACACGAGGCCGCCGCGTGGAACCTGGCGATCGGCGTCGCGCTGCTGGGCGCGGCGTGGCTGCCGCGCCGCGCGGCCGGGCTTGATCCCGCTGCTGGGCGTGTTCCTGGTCGTGCTGACGGCGCTGTCGGTGCACGACGTGCTGGACGGCGCCGTCGGGTCGGGCCGGCTGGCCACGCACGTCGCCGTGCTGGTCGGCCTGCTGCTGCTGGTGGCGCTCGACCGCACCGAGCGCGCGCTGCCGCCACAGGAACGCCGGGTGCTGCCCGGCACCGCGGCCGACGACGACGCCCGCGACGCCGCGTCGCTGCGCACCGTCGCGTGACGACGTCGCTGCGCCGCTGGTCGCTGCTCGGGGGGGCAGCGATCGCGCTCTTCGCCGGGCTGCTGCTGTTCGCGGCACCCGCGTTCGCGCACGCCATCCGTCGTCGACACCAGCCCGGCCGACGGCGCGCGGCTCAAGGCCGTGCCGCACGTGGTGACGCATCGAGTTCGACGAGAACGTCGGCATCTCCGGCGGCGTCGGGTACCTGCACGTCACCGACCAGAAGGGCAACCGCGTCGACGCCGGCGCCGCGTACCACCCGGGCGGTGACGGCGCGAAGGTCGCCGACACGCTGCGCAGCGGGCTGGGCAACGGCAGCTACACCGCCAGCTGGCGGGTGATCTCCGCCGACTCGCACCCGGTGGCCGGCACGTTCAGCTTCGTCGTCGGCTACGGCGCGCTGGTCCGCGCGCACAGCGGCTCCACGTCGAACGACGACCCGGTGACCAGCGCGGCGTTCGACGTCTCGCGGTGGATCTCCTACGGCGGGGTCGCGCTGCTGGGCGGCGGCGTGGCTGCTGCTGACGCGTCTGGCCGGCCGGGCGCGACGAGCGCCGCGCGCGGCGCCTCGTGTGGGCCGGCTGGGGCGCGGTCAGCGTCGGCGCGGTGCTGGAACTGCTGATCCAGGGGCCGTACTCGGCCGGTGACGGGCTGGCGAAGATCACCGACCCGTCACTGCTGAACGCCACGCTGCACATCGACTACGGCGTGCTGCACTGCGTGCGGCTGGTGCTGCTCGGGCTGCTGGCGCCGCTGCTGGTGGCGCGCCCTGCAGCCGGGCGCCGAGCCGCGCGCGCCGCGACGCGCTGGCCGGCGTGCTCGGCCTCGGCGTGCTGGTGACGTTCTCCGACTCCGGGCACGCGGCCACCACGTCGCCGTCGTGGCTCTCGCTGGTGGCCGACGTGCTGCACATCGGCGCGATGGCGGTGTGGCTCGGCGGCCTGCTGATGCTGGTCGGCGCGCTGCTGCCGCGCCGCGACGACGACGAGCTGCGCGCCGTGCTGCCGGTGTTCTCCCGCGCCGCGTTCACCTCGGTGGTGGTGCTGGCGGTCACCGGCACCTACGCCGCGTGGCGCGGCATCGGCACGATCCACGCGATCTTCACGACGTCCTACGGGCTGCTCGTCGACGCCAAGATCGTGCTGTTCGTCGCGATCCTGGCGGTGGCGAACCTGTCGCGGAAGCTGGTGCGCCGGCGCACCGTCGCGTACGCGATGACGGCGACCGCCGCCGCCGCGCCCGTCGAGGAGCTCGACGGGCGTCGACGTGCCGGCCGAGCGGCTGCGCCGTGCCGTGTTCGTCGAGGCGGTCATCGGCGTGGTGGTGCTGGCGCTGACCGCGGTGCTGGTGGCGCAGCCGCGCGGCAAGGAGTCGCTCGCCGCCAGCTACCGCGACCCGATCACGAAGAGCGCGCCGCTGGGCGGTGGCCGGCACGTCACGGTGACCGCCGACCCGGGCGTGCACGGGCTCGTCGACCTGACGCGTGACCCCCAGCTCGCGCGTGCAGTCGATCAGCGCCACGGCTACCCAGCACGCCCACCAGCTCGGCCCGCTGCCGGTGCCGCTGCGCCACTCCGGCACGGCGTGGTCGGGCAGCGTCTCGCTGCCGGTGGCCGGCAACTGGGAGATCGACCTGACCGTCAGCAGCGGCGCCAACGACGCCGTCACCACCGACACGATCATCGACCTGCATTGAGAGGCTCCATGCACCGCATCCGCACCGTCGCCGCGGCCCTGCTCGGCACCGCCGTGGCCGGGCTCGTGCTGGCGGCCGCTGCCGACGCGCACGTCACCGTCACCGCCCCGGGCGCCACCCGCGGCGGCAGCGACCAGGAGATCACCTTCCGGGTGCCGGTGGAGAAGACGATCGACACCACCGGGCTGACGGTCATCCTGCCGACGTCGACGCCGATCGCGTCCGTGCTCGTCGAACCGATCCCGGGCTGGACGCACGTCCAGCAGACGTCGAGACTCGCCAAGCCCATCAAGACCGACGACGGCGACATCACCAGCGCCGTCACGCAGATCACCTGGAGGGCGCAGGCCGGGCACGCGCTGGCGCCGGGGGAGTTCGGCGCGTTCACCATCATCGCCGGGCAGCTGCCGGACACGCCGTCGATCACCTTCCGGGCGCTGCAGACCTACAGCGACGGCAGCGTGGTGCGGTGGATCCAGACGCAGGCGCCCGGCTCGTCGGCGGAGCCGGAGAACCCCGCGCCGGTGCTGACGCTCGCGTCATCGTCGTCCACGGCGAGCGCCACGAAGGCCAAGACCGCGAGCAGCTCGTCGTCGAGCAACACGCTGCCGGTGGTGCTGTCGATCGTCGCGCTGGTGCTGGCGGCCGGCGCGCTGGCCCTGGCGCTGCTCGGCCGGCGCCACCGGGCGGCGCCATGAGGTTGCCGTGGCCGGGCTTCGCCGCCGGCGCGGTGGTGGCCGCGCTGGGCGTCGCCGGACTGGTGCGCGCCGCTGTCCCGGTGTCCAGCGCGGCGCCGAGCCACGCGGCCGCCGGGCAGCTCGTCGTCACCGGCGCCTACGTGCGCGAGCCGGTGCCGCCGACGCAGATCGCCGCCGCGTACTTCACCGTGCGCAACGGCACCGACCAGCCCGACCGCATCGAGGGCGTCAGCACCGGCGCGGGCCTGTCGGCGGTGCTGCACGTCGTCGGCAAGAACGGTGCCATGAGCGCGATGAGCAGCAGCGGCGAGCTCATCCCTGCGCACGGCACGCTGGTGCTGACCACCGGGAGGAGCCACGTGATGATCTCGCAGCTGGTCGCGCCGCTGCACGCCGGCGACCACGTCAACATCGACATCGACTTCCAGAACGCCGGCACGATCGACGTCGTGGCGCCGGTGATCGCGGTGGGCGCGCCGGCCCCCACCGCCGCAGCGTCCGCCGGCTCATCGGGTTCGATGCCCGGGATGCCCGGCATGTCCGCAAACCCCGCACCGTCAGGAGCCCACTCGTGAATCGCCGTGTCCTCGCCGTCCTGCTCGCCGCCCTGGCGCTGATGCTGGCCGCGTGCAGTTCCAGCGGCTCGAGCCACCCGTCGTCGTCGGCGAAGCCGTCGCAGCTCGACGACGCCTCGAACAACGGCCCGTTCGACGGCGCGGGGCTGACCCCGGCGCAGCCGCGGCCGCAGTTCACGCTGACCACCACCGCGGGCAAGTCGTTCTCGTTCGGGCAGGTGACCGCCAAGCACCCGACGCTGCTGTACTTCGGGTACACGCAGTGCCCGGACGTCTGCCCGGAGACGATGGCCGACATCCGCATCGCGCTGTCGAAGGTGCCGCCGGCGGTGGCGCGCCAGACGTGGGTGGTGTTCGTGACCACCGACTCAAGGACGACACCGGCCCGGTGATCGCCAAGTGGCTGGGCAACCTGCGCGGCAACGCGCCGGGGCACTGGGTGGGGCTGCGCGGCACGACAGGCGCAGCTGGACGCGGCGCAGGCGGCGGCGCACGTCACGGTGGCCGAGGACGGCGGCAAGACGCACTCGGCGCAGACGCTGCTCTACGGCCCGGACGACCTCGCGCACGTCACGTTCCTGGAGAGCGACAACGAGCAGCAGCAGATCGAGCACGACCTGCCGCTGGTGGCGAAGGGCACGACCTGACGTGCGCGCGGGGCCTGCTGCGGCACAATCGTCGCTCGTGACTGGAGATCGCTCGTGAGGTGGCTGACCGTTCGCCCGTGGCTCGGCACCGTGGTGCGGCTGTTCCTGGGCGCGGTGTGGATCTGGGCGTCGGTGTCGAAGCTGTCCGAGCCGCGCACCTTCCTGATCGCGGTGCGCGCCTACGACGCGACGCCGGAATGGCTGTCGAAGGCCATCGCCTACGGCCTGCCGGTGCTGGAGCTGATCGTCGGCATCCTGCTGGTCCTCGGCCTGGTCACCCGGGTGGCGGCCGCCGTCTCCGGCGTGCTGTTCCTGGTGTTCCTGATCGGGCTGATCCAGGCGTCCGCGCGCGGCATCAAGCTCGAGTGCGGCTGCTTCGGCGGCGGCGGCGCCACCGAGGGCACCACCACCTACACGCTGGACATCCTGCGCGACGTCGGGCTGCTGGTGCTGGCCGCGTACCTGATCGTGTGGGCGTTCACCCAGCTGTCGATGGACGAGTACCTGGCGCGCAACGACTACGTGCCGCCGCCGTCGAACAAGCGGCTGCGCACCGACCAGGGCCGGCGCAAGTACAACGTGATGGTCGAGCAGCGGCGCAAGGCGGCGCGCTCGCGCACCGCGTGGACCACGGCGTCGATCGCCGGCGTCACCGTGCTGATCGTGCTGATCGGCATCGGCGTGCAGTCCGGCCGCTCGAAGATCGCCGGCACGCTTGACGGCGAAGAACGCGACCGTCGCCGGCGGCGTCGTCTACGGCAAGAAGGCGGCCGCGACGATCGACGTCTGGGAGGACTTCCAGTGCCCGATCTGCTGAGGAGTTCGAGGCCAGCGCCGGCAAGACGATCGCCGCGGACGTGCACGCGAACAAGGCGCAGCTGCGCATCCACATGATCGCGTTCCTGGACTCCTCGTCCAACGGCAACCGGTACTCCTCGCGCGCTGCCAACGCGGCGCTGTGCGCGTCGGACATCTCCGTCGACGACTACTTCGCCTACTACACGCTGCTCTACGGCGACTACAAGGGGAAGAAGGTGCAGCCGGCGGAGAACGCGCAACGGCCGCACCAACGCCCAGCTCGAGGCCTACGGCACGGCCATCGGCATCAAGTCGACGGCGGCGGACACGTTCGACCAGTGCATCATCAGCGAGAAACACAAGGCGCTGGTCGCCGCGCAGACCGACCACTCCCAGGCGATCGGCATCAACGGCACGCCGACGGTGAAGGTCAACGGCAAGACGGTCACCGCGTCGCTGTCCGCGCTGAACAAGGCGGTCGCCGCGGCGGACAAGAAGGGCCCGGCGCCCGACCCGTCGCCGACGTCGTCCGCCGCGCCGTCGTCGTCGGCCGCCACGAAGCCGGCGTCGTCGAGCGCGGCCACGCCGTCGGCGACGAAGTCGTCCGGCTGACGCTCGTAACGCCACGGAGCCGGCCCGCGCACGATGCGCGGGCCGGCTCTGGTGGTTTGTGGTGCGGGCTTACTTCTTGTTGGCGGCGTCCTTCAGCGCGCTGCCGGCGGTGAGCTTCACCGTGTTGGCGGCGGGGATCTGAATGGTGGCGCCGGTGGCCGGGTTGCGGCCCTCGCGGGCGGCACGCTGGCCGACCGACAGCGCGAAGAAGCCCGGAACGCTGACCTTCTCGCCCTTGGCGGCCGCGCTCTCGAGCGTGGCCTGGAGGGACCGCAGGACGGCGTCAACCGTCTTCTGCTCGAGGTCCGCGCCGTCGGCGACAGCGGTCACCAGTTCCTTGCGATTCACGAGTACTCCCTTGATCGTGGTTTGCCTTGCTGGGGCCAGTATCCCGGTAGTACCTGAAATCCCCGTAATCAGGGGGGTGCAGAGCTTGGGCGTGTCGCGGATCGTCATGCTCGGTGGGTCGGGCGCTGGTTCGCCTGCGGGCGCGGCGTGTAGTGTCGTGGCGTTCCGCTGGGGCTGCTGCCCTTCGCGAAACGGGGCTGTGGCGCAGCTGGTAGCGCACCACACTGGCAGTGTGGGGGTCAGGGGTTCGAGTCCCCTCAGCTCCACCCAGAATCATTGGCCTAGAGCCACTTGCAAGATCATCAATTTTCGCTTGGTAGCCATTTTGGTAGCCATTGGTGCCAACGGCGTGCGGCGGAAGCTGATACTTAGCGCGCAGCTAAGTAAAGGATATTGCTCATCCCTTACTAAGCTGGCGCGGTGCGTAAAGGCGTTGCAGGGTCGATCGCGCGGGCATGGCCGGCCGTGACCGACCGAGCGACTGCCGTGGCAGCCGTCGACCTCGTTCGCGCTCCCGAGCGGCCGTGCTCGACGGCAGTCAGGCCCTACCGAGGCGGCGATCCCCGCCGAGATCGCGGACGTTCCCGATGTTCCGCTGTCGCCGGCGACGCGTGCGCTGGTCACCGAGGCGGCGACCGAGATCGCGCGGTTCGACCAGGAGGTCGGCGCCGACCTGGCGCCGTTCTCTGCGATCCTGCTCCGGACCGAGTCCGTGGCGTCATCGCGGATCGAGAATCTGACCGCCTCCGCGAAGGCCATCGCGCTGGCCGAACTCGGCGACACGAGTCGGAGAACGCGGCCATCATCGTCGCCAACACGCGTCGCGATGGAGGCCGCGGTCGCGCTCGCCGATCACCTCGACGGCGACGCCATCCTCGCGATGCATAAGGCGCTGCTCGGCAGCACCGAGCCCGAGTCGGCCGGCAAGTGGCGCACCGTGCAGAACTGGATCGGCGGCAGCGACTGGTCGCCGCACGACGCCATGTTCGTCCCGCCCCAGCCGGACCGGGTTCCCGCAGCGATCCACGACCTCGAGCGGTTCCTCGCGCGGGACGACCTGCCGGCGCTGGTCCAGGCCGCGGTCGCGCATGCGCAGTTCGAGACCATCCACCCGTTCACCGACGGCAACGGACGCACCGGCCGCGCGCTGGTGCACAGCCTGCTGCGCGCCAAGGAGCTGACCCGGCACGTCACCGTCCCGGTGTCGGCCGGTCTGCTCGCCGACACTCGTCGCTACTTCGATGCGCTGACCGCCTACCGAGACGGTGATCCCGAGCCGATCGTCGAGCGGCTGGCCAATGCGAGCTTCGCAGCGATCAACAACGGCCGAGCACTCGTCGACGAGCTGCATGCGGTGCGCGCGAGCTGGGACGACGCGATCTCCGCTCGCCGCGGCGCGAGCGCGTGGCGCCTCGCCGACATGCTCCTGAGCCAGCCCGTCGTCGATTCGCCGCTCGTGCAGCGCCAACTCGGCGTGACTGCTCCAGCCGCGCTGGGCGCCATCGACCAACTTGTCGAGGCCGAGGTTCTGGTCAAGGTGTCGGGCCGCCATCGCTACCGGCGCTACAGCGCGCCGCGCGTGCTCGAAGCCCTCGACGCGTTCGCCATCCGAGCCGGCCGCCGCGGCGGGCTTTAGCGGCTATGCGGCGACACTCGCCCGAATGGTTCACGCGCCGCATGGCAGCATTGCCCAGGAACATTGGCGTGCCGGCCCTCCGGTGGGCCGCGATGAATGATCACGTGTGGACGGGCACCAGATGACGACCGAACCGCTCAGGACTGTGCCGGCTGTCCTCGCACGGTTCGACACCACCTTCTCAGAGTTCGCGGCGGCCTTCGAAGATGGACAGTATGTCCTCTGGTTGGGTTCCGGTATCTCCCGCGACCGGGTACCGAACGTCGGAGAGCTCCTTGAGCGCGTCCTCGAACATCTCCGGTCAAATATCGTCGTAGACAACAAGGCGTGCGTGTACCGCGCTGCACTCAACGAGGTTCTCCGTCTTGGTGGACTGATGAGCGTTGAATTGGCGAGCCTCGACTTCACGACGGCAGTCGAGACTTGGCCGCTGCGAGACGCGATCATCGGAACGCTGATTACCCACTACTCCGATGTTCTCGACGTCCTAGTGGGCGAGGACAAGCCCGACGACTATCTCGTATGGACGGGCTTGACGTCCCGAACACTTACGGGTCGCCAACCTGATTCCGGACGTGGAGCACTACATCATCGCCGTGCTCATGCTTGAAGGGCTGATTGCCTCGGCCGTAACGGCCAACTGGGATGGGCTCCTCGAGAAAGCGTTGGCTGAACTGACACCAGCATTCGGGTCGCTCGTTCGCATTGTCGTCAAACCCGACGACTTTCGGTAACAGTGGACCTACCTGAGATCATCAAGTTCCACGGCTGTGCAGTGCGCGCTCGAGACAACGAATCCGCATACCGGAGCCTGCTTATCGCGCGTACGGCTCAGATATCGTTTTGGACTGAACAACCGCAAAACAAGTTCTATGCGCAAACATCTTGAGGTTCTATACACGGACCATTCAACTCTGATGATCGGTCTATCAGCCCAAGACGCGAACTTGCACACGGTGTTCGCCAGCGCGATCCAGGACCTAGCTCGGCCGTGGCCGTCATCCCCGCCTGCAGTCGTTCTAAGCGAAGAACATTTGGAGTGATACCACCGAAATCTCCTTAAGCTGACGTACGGCTCCAAGATCACCAGGGAAACAGCAACGCAATCGCCCAGTCGGCGCTCCTGGGTGCCTACGGCAAGCCTGCGCTGCTAGCGCTCGTCTGGGCGTCCCTCACCGACAAGTTGAGCTTCCTTATCGATCATGCGCTGGACTCGGCGTGGGATGCTGCCGAAACGAAACAGTTGCGGACAGATCTAGCAGTCTGCGAGATTCGGTGGCCAGTTACGCCGATCCTGAGAACCACAACGCGCTTGACCACTCGGCGATTGTCGAGTTTCAGCGGACCTTCGGTCGGCGTCGTCTCGATGCAACGAACCTGGTCCTGACAGTCTTCCGCACCGGCCGCATGGCGCCTCCGGGTCAACGTCGCTACGAGCCGTTGTCCGACCGCCGTAACCAAGGCGGTTCTCGGCGCGGATTTCCCTTCGAAACAGTTCGGTCGGCTGGGTGTCGCGCTAGCGCTGATCGGTCGGGGACACGCCTCGGGGCATTGGTCGGTGGTGCCGGGAGATAGCAAGGCGCCCAATGATGGCGTTGTTCAGTTGATAACTAATCAACGGAAGGCGCCAGTGTTCTTCGTGAAAGACGCTATGACATTGACAAAGCTTGAATTAGGAGGGCTGCTTCGACGACACAGATGGCGACGTGTTGATCGTCGTTGCCGACGAGGAACCGCCGGCGATAACTCGGTCGCCACAGTCCCGCTTTGGTCGCGACGGTAAGACCAGTGCTGCGCGGTTCAACGTCGCGACGAACATTACTTACTCGGCATCGGTCGATGACCTACAAGCATTTAAACTGGCGGGTGGGTTCTAATGAAAGCGTGCAAGAAGTTGTCGCTGTCCTGGAAGCGGCCGGTTTCAACGTATACCGAAACCGTTGACCGTCGCCGGAACAGAGTTTGACTTCGAAGCCGCAGCTCGAGGCACGAAAACTTCGCATGACTTGGTTCTGATTGCGACCGAGAAGTTTCCTGGTAAGCGACTGCAACGCCTCATTGCGGGTCTGGGCTCGTTCTCTGGACCTGGCCGCCTCTTTCGCCGACCCATGAGCCTCATACTCGTCGGTGGCGTCGCCGCCTCTGACCGGATCGAGTTCGAGCGTTATGCCCGCGTGCTTCCCATCGCATCTGCCACGCAGACGTCGCTGAGATAGAGGATGCGATTGGTGTACTGCTGCCTCTCACACTCCCGAACGCGGACCTAGTCCACGGGAGTGACCCCGTCAACGAGGTTATGGCGGCGCTAGGACCCGCTAAGGCGACACCGGACCACATCGCGCTCGTTCAGAGCGCGGCCGGCGGACCCGGCGCTGTTAGGGAAGCTTTGCGCCGCTATGCCGAACGAGGGCGCAGGTTGGCGCGACGAGGTGGAGGCCGAGGATGAATGACGTTCCAATTCGCCGCCTGATGGTTTCCGACTCCCGTCGCATCGAGGGCACACGTGAGCTGCCGCTTGATGCGCCCGTCGTCCTCATCCATGGCCCGAACGGCGCAGGCAAGACAAGCGTTCTGTCCGCACTAGAGCTTGCCTTGACCGGCGGCATTCGGAGCATGGAACGACAGTCCGACCGCTACCGAGCACACCTACCGTTCTTCGGACAGTCATACGCCACCGTCCGCGCCGATGTCGCTGAATACCTGCAAGCCGGACCTTCTGGCGTCCCACTCACCGTGAACGGCGGGAGGTTAGAGCAGGGGACTCCGGCATTCAACGTCGCCGCCGCGAAGTTCTACGCCGAGCGGTGCTATCTGGACCAGACATCCCTCGGCCGCCTCCTCGAGTTGTACCAGGCTCGGGTGGGCAATGAGCAGACAGCTCTCGAGAAGTTTGTGAATGAACTGCTCGGCCTCGAGAAGCTGGATGCGCTTCTCGGCGGGCTCAGCGACGCGAATGACCTTCGCCTGCTCAAGAGGCTCGCCGTGGGTGTCGACGAAGCCGACCGCGAAGCGAAGGCGTCGGCGACCCAACTCAAGGAGTGGAGCGCGGTCCGCGCTGAGGCCCGGGCTGAGCTCGCCAACGTGCGGGTGTCGGCCCGCAACGCCATTGCAGAACTCCGCCCCGATGCGACTGACGACATGACTGACGGGGACCTTCTTGGGTTCGTCCAGTCGGCGCCTGACGACGACGCCACCCGTGTCGAGGCTGCGGCCGCCACTGCACTCCACCAGGAGCTGATTGCGCTGGGGGGTCGGATCTCAGCACTTGCAGAACGCCCAACTGCGCAACGAGTCCAGGAGGCCCGTACTGCATTGGTGGTTGCGACCGCCGATCAAGAGGCGTGGGAGGCCAGAGACGGGGCGAAGGTTCGGGCTTGGGAAGAAGCAGCCCGGGCCGCAGGGGCCAACCTGCGTGACGACCCGCGCGTCGCTGTCGAGCGCGCCGTGAGCCTGGCTCTGGAGGAGTTGGACAACGACTCCAGCGTCCATGCGAGAGCCGAATCGGTCAGTGAACAGCTCGATTCGGACCGAGCAGAGTTGGAGAGTCTTAGCGCCCGACTGGCGGATGCCCACGAGCATTCAAGTGCGCTCGTCGAGAGCCTGGCTGCGCTCCGCACTGTCATCGACGGCAGTAACATATGCCCGGTCTGCGATCGCGACTTCACGGAAACCACCTCCCATAGCCTCCTCACACACATCGACAGGAAGTTGGCCGAGCTCACCACTCACGGACAGCAACTCCTCGATCTACGCGGTCAGCGCGACCAGTTAGCGGCACGGGTTGCGCGAGCGGACCTTGAGTACAGCCAACTGATAGCCCGAGTTCTTCCCGCCGACGAGCGAGATGCTCTTGCAGAGCGTCACACAACGCTGCTCGAACTCAGCGCTCAGGTCGACCAAATCGTAGCTGCCAAGTTGAACGGCGCGGACATATCTCAACGCGTGCGCGACCTTCAGCAATCAGTCGACAACCTCGAGACGGCGTCTTCAGAAGAGCGCATATGAGTAGTGAACTCGCCAGGTACGGGGCCCTTTTGCATGCCAATGTGCCTGCGGCGCTGAATTCGTTTGAGATAGCAGTGACAGAGCTAACCGAGCGGGCCGAAGCCAAAGTCGCTCAGGTTACCGCATCTGCCATCCAGTTCCAGCGTGCAGCCAACGAAGTCGCTCGCCTCGCAGCCGCCGTAGAACGCGAATCATCCGCTGTTCAAAGTGTAGCCAATATTGCTGAACAAAAGAAGCAATGGGATGACCGTTTCGCTGAGGCGAAACGCCGCCAAGCGGTAGCAAAGGAAGTCCGCGAAGCCGAACACAGGCGCGCACTACCATAGTCCACCGTGTCTTTACGGAATCTCTAAAAAGTTTGGAAGACCGTATTTAGCCGCCTCGCTCCGAACGAAGGTTTCATCCCGAGATTCGGCATCCCCAGCGCCACCAAGAAGACGTTCGACATCATCTTGGAGACCACCCATCGCAACGGCCAGGCGGGCCAGCGGGCCGCCCAAATGATGCTATCTGCGGGGAACCTGAATACTCGCAGCGCTTTCTCTGTTCCTTGCGCTCCATCTTGCCGTGCAACCCATCGTGCCGTGTCTGGTCTTCGATGATCCCGTTCAAGCTATGGATGAAGTTCACGTTGCACAGTTTGCTGGACTTATCCGCACGCTGGCGAAACAACACAAGCGACAGGTCATCATCGCCGTCCACGATCGGGAGTTATTCGACATACCTAACCCTCGAACTTAGTCCTGCTTATCAAGGGGATGAACTGATTACCATCGAACTAGGGGAACGCGCGAGGGACAAAGACAAGGGCATAATCCGTCATCCGTGGACACCCGACCCTGCAATTGCCAGTTAGCCCTGACGCCAATCGCACCTGGTCGTTTTTCGGAGGCTTCGCCCACCGATGCGTCAAGGTCACCGTACCGTCGGCGGCCGCTTGTTGTGACACGTGCTGGTGAGTTGTCCATTCTCGGCGGATACGGCCGAATAGGGACTGCGGCCCATTGACATCAGGTCCAGAGCGTCTTGGCCATGCGGTCGGCGGCCTCCTGGGCGAGCGCCGGCATGACGTGGCTGTAGATGTCGGTCGTCGTGCGCATCTGGCTGTGGCCGAGCAGCTCCATCACGACGCGCGGGTGGACGCCGGCGGTAAGCAGCAGCGTCGCCGCGGTGTGGCGGCCGTCGTGCAGGCGGATGTGCCGCACGCCGGCGCGGTTGAGCAGCTTGATCCACGCCTCGTAGTCGGAGTGCTTGTCGAGCGGCCGGCCGTTCGGCTGGGCGAAGACGAGGTCCCAGTCGTCCCACTCGGTGCCGGCGACGAGCCGCTCCTCGTTCTGCGCGACCCGCTGCTTGCGCAGCGCTTCGATCAGCGGCGCCGGCACCGCGATCGTGCGGCGGCTGCGGTCGGTCTTCGGCTCGGTGAACACGAGGCCCTCGCCGGGCACGCGGTGCAGGCCGCGGCGCACCGACAGCGTGCCGCGGTCGAAGTCGATGTCCTTCCACTGCAGCGCCAGCGCCTCGGACTGGCGCAGCCCGAGCGCGAGCGCGACCGTCCACCGGGCCGAGTTCCGCAGGCCCTCGGCGGCGGCGAGCACGCGCTTGCACTCCTCGACGTCGAGCGGCTCCGGCGTCTTCGGCCGCTCCTGCCGCGGCGGCTCGACGAGCGTCGCGACGTTGCGCGCCACCCGGTCGCGCTGCATCGCGATCTTGAGCGCCCGGTGCAGCATGCGATGCACCCGCAGCACGGACGCGGGGGACAGGCCCTTGTCGAGCAGCTGCTTGTAGGTCTGCTCGAGGTGCTCGGGCTGCAGCTGGTCGAGGCGGCGCTTGCCGATGTACGGGTTGAGGTGCATCCGGATCATCGCGCGGTAGGTGTCGAGGGTGCGTGCCCGCACCCGGACCGAGGCGATGTTCTCGGCCCAGTAGTCGAGCCATTCGTCGACGAGCATCGACCTTGCCGGCTCGCGCCGACCATGCCGGCGTCGCGCTTGGCTTCGAGCGCCTTGACCTTCTCGACGACCGCTGCGCGAGTCGCGGCCGAGACGTGCCGACGATCGCGGCTGCCGTCGCCCTTCGCGCCCATCGAGACGAAGCCGTGCCATCGGCCGTCGGCCTGCTTGACGATGGTCGAGCGGCCGTTCGCTCCGCGTCCTGCCATGATCGTCCCCTTTCGTCACCTCGATCGTCCGCCGCGCCTCTGACAGGAGCAACGGGTTACGCGGCCGGGTCGTGCGGGTCAGGTATGCCGACGGCGAAGATGGTGCGCTGGCCGTCTGCGTCGACGACTCGTCGCCACCGGCGTCCCGGGTGCGGGCGCCGGCGGCTCGGCGGCTGGTGGGCGGCGTCGAGTCGCGTGACGTACCGCTCCAGTTCGGCCCACGAGATGCGGCAGCTGCCGCCCACGTGGACGGCGTGGAGCTCGCCGGTCTTGATCAGCTGGTAGACGGTCGTTCGTCCGACGCCGAGCACGCGGCCGGCCTGGACGGTCGTGAGCAGCAGCTGCTCGTCGGTGAAGTCGGCTTCGTGGTTCATCGGCGTGGTCCTCCTCGGGAGATGGATGGTCTGCTCTGCGAGCGGGCGTAGTCGGGTAGGGCGTCCGGGACGCGACGGTGCCGGCGGCGGCGTGTATCGGTAGGTCGGTCGCTCCGGCTCGAGCGCATCGGGACAGTCGTCGAGGAACCGGTAGTACAGCGATCGGGCGGCGTGTTCCTGGCGGGAGCGGACGGCGGCCGATGAGGTCCGGAAGGCGGTTGGGTACGTCATAGCCGGCGTCGCTCGCTCGGGAGAGCGCGCGCGGCGAGCATCGGCCACCCGGCGTCGTCGGCGATGCCCGGGACGAGGGGGTCCACGAGCTGCCGCCACCGATCGTCTTGACTGACCAGCGAGCCGACCGCGGCGCGGACGTGTGCCTCTAGTTCGCGCTGATAGACGTCGCCGTCGCCGAACGGACCGCAGGGACGGAACTCCGAGCGGTCGACGCCGTTCGTCGCTCGCCATGCCGCGAGTTGTCGGGCGAGTGCCGGCGTCCTTGGCTTGCAGCGTTGCCGCCCATCGGGTGTCGGGCAGCGTCTCTGCGACGGGCAGCTCGGCGGCGAGCTCTCGGACGAGTTCGAAGCGCCGCGACAGGTACGTCGCCATGGACGGGTCGTCGACGACGGGCAGCGCGGGCAGCCAGGGCAGCGGCCCAGCCTGATCCGCCGGCGGCGTACCGATCGACTCGACTGCCGAGCAATAGCGGGTCGCCGCGTCGCGCAGCCGAGCGATCGGATCGGCATCGAGGCGACGTTGCGTCGTCGCCGACCGCTTCGCGCCCTCGGTGGCGATGATCCGCTCGAGGATCTCGACGCTCGTCGCCGGGTTGATCACGTCAGGAGTCGTGGCGGCGTGCGGATCGGCCGGGGCGCCGACGTCGAGGTAGAGATGGTTCGCATGCCGCCCGCGCGACATCGCGACGTAGAGCGTCTCGCGGGTCTCGTCGCCGGTGAGCACGACGTGGCAGGCGTCGGCGGTGCTGCCCTGGGCGAGGTGCACGGTGGTGGCGTAGCCGAGCTCGACGAAGCGGCGCACGTACGTCGGCGGCAGCGTCACCGACCGGCGGGTGTCGGCATGCGTGACCCGAAGGCCGCCGCCCTCAGTGATCGCGTCGACCCGCCACCGGTCGCCGTTCTTCACCCAGTCGGTGGACGTGATCGGGAGCCGGCGGTCGTTGCGGCGGGTGACGATCGACTCGCCGACGCCGACCGTGGTGTCGTCGTGCAGCTGTACGCGCGGCCCGTGCCATGTCGGTCAGGTCGGCCTGTGCGCGGAGGTTCAGCTCGCGGACTAGATGGTTGGTGTGCGCGAGCAGCAACGAGTCATGGCCGGCCGCTCGGTCGGCGCGCCAGGCCGCGTACGCGTGCTCGACCGTCGAGGCGTGGTCGCCGGCGTGCACGCGGTCGTGATCGAGATAGAAGCCCAGCGCAGTCGGGTCGCCGACGCGCAGCGCCAGCGAGGCTCGCGCTTCGGTCGGGTCGGCGAACCGGACGAGCGTCTCGAGCGAGGCGGCGCCGAGGCTTTCGGCGATGTCGCGCAGCACGCCACCGGCGGCCACGTTCGACAGCTGCCGGGTGTCGCCGATCAGCCGCACGCTCGCGCCCCGGTCGAGGGCGAAGGCGATGACTCGATCGAGGTTCGCGGTGCTCGCCGCGCCGGCTTCGTCGACGATCAGCAGCGTCCGGTCGTTGATCGCGTCGACCCACGGCGGCCGGTTGTCGGCGTCGAGCGAGACCAGCAGCTTGGCGATGGTGTCCGTCCGGGTGCCGAGGGAGCGGCGCAGCTCGTCGGCCGCGCGTCCGGTCGGCGCGAGCCCGACGACCGTGCCGCCGCCGTCCGCCCACGCCTGGGCGAGCACACCGAGCGCCGTCGTCTTCCCCGCACCAGCCGGCGCCAGTGCGAGCTGCACGCGAACGCCGGAGGTCGCGAGCGACCGGACGAGCGCCGCCTGCCCGTCGTTGATCGGCGTGCCGTTGGCTTGCGCCTCGAGCAGCGCCAGTTCGACGACCCGGTCGGCTACGGCTGCGCCGCCGGTGCGCGATGCGGCAGCCAGGATGCGGGCCTCGGCTCTCAAGACCTCGGTCGACGTGTAGAGCTGCGCGCCGGCGACCTCGAACACGCTCGACCCGTCCGCCCGGCGCAAGGCCCCCGGCTCGGGGATCGCCGTCGGCTCGCCCGAGCCGCACCGACAGCTCCGGGGACAGCGCGCGGGCAAGGGTCGCCTCGACCACGACGTCGAGATGGGCATGCGGCACGTCGCCGTAGCGGGCACGGCGCTCGATCTCCGCCCGGATCGCGCTGCTGCGCCACGTGCTCGCGTGCTCCGCCGCCGCGCGCACGACGTCGGCCGCGGTGCACGCTACCCAGGCCTCGTCGATCGTGTCCGGCACCGGGACAGCCGGTTGTGCCGTCACTTGGCGCAGCATCGCGGCGATCGCGTGGTCGCCGCCGAGGACCGATGCGGCATCAACCCACCACGCGGCGCGCTGCTCGCGCTCGGAGCGCGGCGCGTGCTTGCGCTGTCGGGTGTCCGTTGTCGCCTGGGCGAACAGGCGCGTCTGCTCGGCGAAGTCCGGCGTGCGTCCGTGCGTGCGTCGCGAACTCGGCCGCCAGCTGCTCCTGCCGGGCCGTGATCACCTGCCGCCGCTTCGACCAGAACTGCGCCAGCCTCGGATCCACGCCGACGATCTCGCGCACCGGGCGCTTGCCGCCGTCGTCCGGGCGCTCGGTGAACCGCACACCGAGCCGCGCGGTCAGCAGAGCCTCGAGCCGGGTGTTGTACCGCTCGGACGCGGCGACGGCCGCCCGGTGCAGCGGTCGCCCGTCGAGCGCGAGCCAGCGTCCGTCGGCGGCCTGCACCTTGTTCGAGATCAGCGACGTGCGTGTGCAGATCTGGGTCGCCGGCACGGGAGTCGCGATGCGTGAACGCGACGGCGAGCAGCCCGCGGGTGTCCACCTGCTGCGGGCCGCCCGCACCGACCCGTGTGTAGACCGCCTCGCGCTCGAGCCAGCCGACGACGTCGCGCACCGCTGCGTCGTGCGCGGCCGCGATCTCCCGCGCCGTCGCCGGATCGGCCAAGGCCCACAGCGCCGACACGCTCTTGACCGGCGAGAACGTCAGGTCGTAGCCGGCGACCGACGCCTTGCCGGGCCGGGACGCGCCGATGACGTAGTCGGTGAGCTCGCGCGCGTCGAGCGGTTCGCGCCCGTGATCGCGGAGGAACCACTCGCGGCCGAGCTCGGACCGCAGTCGTGCCCGGTCCTCGTCGCCGACCGGCGCGTTCGGCCGCTCGCCCAGTTCGCGGTTGTGGGCGACGATTCGCCGCGCCAGCTCGCGCCGGAATTCGCTCGATGCCGCGCGTACCGCGAATGGCTTGCCGAGCCTCGTGTCCGACCTCGGCTCCGAGCGCGGCCGCGCGCTGCTCGAGTGCGTCCGCATTCGGGTGCCGGCCATGCCCGAACAGCGCAACCATCTGCGCCTCGTGGACCACGTCGCCCGGCTGCGGGCCGCCGTCCAGCCCGGCGAGACCGCGACCGAGCCACACGCCGGGCGACTCGCCGCGCTCGCTGTAGTACTCGCCGAGGTTGGCGTAGCCGGTGTCGGCGGCGTCGTTGGCGGCCACCTGCCGGGTCAGGTAGGTGTAGCCGTTGCCCGCGCTGAGCTTGTGCAGGTTCATCATCGGTCCGCTCCCGTCCGCGCCCGTGCAGGGCTCTCACAACGAACAGGTGCAAAACCGGGCGCGATTGCTATCACGTCGCAGCGAAAAGATTCGGCGGACGTCGAGTGGTGTCGTCATGCCGGAGACGGTCCGGATCAATCGGACGCGCGATTCCTACCGACCGACGGGCGGGTAGGTACGAGCCGCTTCTACCGGCCCGGTAGCAACACCTACCTACGACAACGAACGGGCCAGGATGACCGGGCGAACTGCGTGATCCATGCTCAATAGCGTCCGCAGACGTGTTATGCAAACCGTCACCCATGATGGCACCGCGCACCGCGTCACCCATAGCGTCACCCCAGCAGATTCGGGCGTCACGCCGCCCTGGCGATGATCTTGACGACCATGCTCGACAGAGTTTGGGTGACGGGGCCAGCCGTGCACCGCGGGCCGCACACATCGTCACAGCGGCCAGGGCCAGCACGGCGGCGCGCTAACTATGCCTACCGGCAGAACACACACTGCGGTCGGCGCGACTCACAGCGTTCCGCCGGCCGTGCACAGCCGCATCCGGTTTCCAACGCCGGGTATCGTTTCGATATGGCCTTCGTCTTGAAGCTGAGTCCCGAGGACACCGAAGCCCTGCGCGAGCAGGCTGCCCGGGAGCATCGATCGATGCACGAGGTGGCAGTGCTGGCCATCCAGACGCGCATCGCTGCCAATCGCCGCGCCGCCGTGCTCGACGAGTTGTACGACGACGCCGCTGCCGAGGACGCCGACCTGCTCGACCGCCTCGCAAAGTAGTGACCCGGTACCTCACGCTCGAGGACGTCCTCCGGCAGGTCGAACGCGCCGGCTGGGTCGTGCGCGACACCGGGCTGCTTGCCTCGGCTGTGGCCCGTCCGTCAGCGAGCGCGTTCGGCCAGGACGCCTACCCCGACCTCTGGTCAAAGGCTGCGGCGCTGTGCCAATCGCTCGACAACAACCAAGCACTAGTCGACGGCAATACGCGCCTGGCCTGGCTTACGACCAAAGTCTTCCTCGCGATCAACGGCCAGCAGGTACACGCATCGGCCGACGACGGCGAGCGCTACATGCTCGACTCATTGCAGGGCACGCACACCTCGAGCTGATCGCCGGCTGGCTCGTGAAACACAGCGTCCCTACGAGGGCACCCGAACTTCCCTACCCGTACCCGCGATAGAACTTCCGATCAATGTGAGCTTCCCGTTAGATTTCATCTGATCTTGGGAGGCGTTATGTGGGCGGAAAGGCAGGTCAGGCGACGCGCCGGCGCGTCGGCGGCTCGAGAGTACGAGCGGCTGGTGGGTGAGTGGCGTGAGCGCAATCGGGCTCTGTTTCGCTGGGCGGCAGTCCTGTGCTTCATCCTTGTCGCCGGCGCGCTCATCCTCAGTCTGGACCAGATGCGCGGTTGGCTCGCGGGCCTCCTCGCGGGCGTAGCGGTCGCGTTCCTCATCCTCATGCGGGAGACGCCGCCGCCTTGGATCGGCCAGTACCTGACCGGGGCCGTGGGGGAGGAGAGGACCGCCAAAGCCGTCGAGCCGCTGCTGCGCGCCGGCTGGTTCATCGCCCACGACCTCGACCGCGGGCGCTTCAACATCGATCACCTCTTGGTCGGACCAGCCGGTGTCTTCGTCCTCGAGACCAAGAACCTTCACGGATCGGTCGTAGTCCGCGGCGACCAGGCCACACTCACCCGTCCGGGGCGGGAGCGGCCGGACTACCAGGGCAGCTGGTGGGCACGTGAGGGTCGCTCGCACGCAGCCGACGCCAACTCCTTCTTCCGGCAGCGCGTCCAGGTTCGTCCGTGGGTGACCGCCGTGGTCGTCCTCTGGGCCGACTTCCCCCAGCGCCAGTACGCCGGAGATAAGGTGACGTTCGTCCATGGCGACGACCTCGTCACCTGGCTCCAGGATCAGCCTGAGCGTCTCAAGCCCGACCAGATCACTCGGCTTCGAGCAGCGCTCGAGCCCCGTCACCGCCCGAAGCCGGAGCGCGTCACCCCTGCCGCATGATCGAAAGCAAGGCGATCACACCTCTTGCACTCCAGCAACAACGTGGCATCGCGATCGGAGTGACAAGGTATTGACGTGCCCAGACTGACTTTGCCTCAACTCGAACGCCATCTGTTCGCCGCCGCCGACGTGCTCCGCGGCTCCATGGAGGCCTCCGCCTACAAGGAGTACATCTTCGGGATGCTGTTCCTGAAGTACGCCTCTGACCAGTTCGAGGCGGAGCAGCAGCAGGTCATCGCCGAGCAGCGGTCGCGTGGACGTTGCCAGGCTGAGGCGGAGCAGCGGGCGGAGTCGCCATCGTTCTACAAAACATTCTACGTGCCGCAGCGGGCGCGCTGGGAGCAGATCCGTGACCATCTCCACAAGGCAGTCGGCAGCGGCCTGAACAAGGCCCTGGAGGAGCTGGAGCACAGCAACCGGTCGCTCGACGGGGTGCTGCAGCACATCGACTTCAACCGGAAGGTCGGCCAGTCGTCGATGTCCGACAAGAAGCTGCGCGAGCTGATCATGCACTTCAACAAGGTGCCGCTCCGGCAGCAGGACTTCGAGTTCCCCGACCTGCTCGGCGCCGCGTACGAGTACCTGATCCGCGACTTCGCCGACTCGGCCGGCAAGAAGGGCGGCGAGTTCTACACGCCCCGCGACGTCGTCCGCCTGATGGTGCAGATCGTCGACCCGCACGCAGGGCATGAGTGTCTACGACCCGTGCACGGGCTCGGGCGGCATGCTGATCCTCTCCAAGGAGTACGTCGAGGAGCCCGGCGGCGACGGACGCAACCTGGCGCTCGCCGGCCAGGAGAAGGACGGCAGCGTCTGGTCGATCTCCAAGATGAACATGCTGCTCCACGGCATCCCCGACGCCGACGTCCGCAATAACGACGACGGCACGCTCGAAGACCCGGCGCACATCACCGGCGGCGAGCTGAAGCGCTTCGACCGCGTGATCACCAACCCGCCGTTCTCGCATGAACTACTCAGCCGACGCCATCCCGTTCCCCGAGCGCTTCCGCTACGGCTGGACGCCCGAGAAGGGCAAGAAGGCCGACCTCATGTTCGTCCAGCACATGCTGGCGGTCACCCGGCCCGGCGGCATGGTCACGACGGTCATGCCCCACGGCGTGCTGTTCCGTGGCGGCGATGAGAGGCAGATCCGCACCGGCTTCCTGAACGACGATCTGATCGAGGCCGTGATCGGCCTCGGCCCGAAGCTCTTCTACGGCACCGGCATCCCCGCCTGCATCCTGGTGCTGCGCGCCGCTCGGCGCGAAGCCGACGAGCGCGCAGGGCAAGGTGCTGTTCATCAACGCCGACCGCGAATACCGCGAGGGCCGGGCGCAGAACTACCTGGAGCCCGAGCACATCGAGAAGATCGTCTCGGCCTATCGCAGCGTTCGAGGACGTCCCTGGCTTCGCCCGCGTCGTCGCTCGCAGCGAGCTGGCAGAGAACGACGACAACCTCAACATCCGCCGCTACGTCGACAACACGCCGCCTCCCGAGCCGCAGGACGTGCGCGCGCACCTGCACGGCGGCATCCCGAAGCAGCGAGGTCGAGTGCCAAGGCGGACCTCTTCGCCGCCCACGGCCTCGACCCGAGCACCTGCTGTCGCCAAGGAGCGACGACTACCTGCAGTTTGCCGACGTCGTGGCCGAGCGGCGTGACCTACGCCAGCGGATCGAGTCCGAGCTGGTGTGGTCGGCGCGAGAGAGCAAGGTGCTCGACGCTATCGGGGCTTGGTGGGAGACGCAGGAAGGGCGCTTCGACAAGCTGGAGTCACCCGGTGATCTCGTTGATCTTCGTAAGGAGATGATCGAGACGTTTCGTGACGCTCTGGCGTGAACGCCGCTGCTCGACCCTTTCGCGATCCGAGGCATCGTGGCGTCCTGGTGGGGTGAGAGCCTGCCCAACCTCAAGGCGCTGGCCACACATGGCTACCGGGGCCTCATCGAGGCCTGGGTCGCTACGGTGCTCGACGCCCTGGCGGAGGAGAAGGCGAAGGTCAACCCGCTCGACCACAAGGTGGCCCGGGCGCTGCTGCCTGAGTACCTCGACGGCTAGCCACCTTCGAGAGCCGAGGTCGCTGGGCTGGATAGCGCGATCAAAGCGGCAACGGCCTCGGACGATGAGGAAGATGCCGACAACCAGCCGAGGACACCCTGTCGCCGGCCGAGCTCAAGCAGCTCAAGAGCAAGCTGACAGCCACCAAGAAGCAACTGAAAGGCGGAGAAGGCGGCCTTCGCCGATCGCCTCGCGGCTGCCAGTACCGCGATTGACGACACGTCCGCTCGTCAGATCGTGCTCGACGCCTTGCAGGACGATCTGCTGGCCGAGGCTCAAGACCGAATCACGAGGCATCGACGAGCCGTGATCTCGGCCTACGAGACCTGGTGGGACAAGTACCGGACGCCGCTCTCGAGCGCTTGAAGCCGAGCGTGATGCTGCCGCTACGACGCTCGCCGGGTTTTTGAAGGAGCTTGGCTATGCCTGAGCGTCCGTCCGCACAGAAGAAGCCATCGTTCCGGTCGTGTTCTTGACGATTACGTTACCTGGCAATCGGGCGGCACTCCGTCAAAAGCGACCCAGAGTTATTGGGCAGGCAGCATACCGTGGGTGACCCCAAAGGATATGAAGTGGTTTGATCTCAAGACAACGACAGATTATCTCACGCCGGACTGGCGTAGCCGCCGGGTCGAAGCTGGCCCGCAGAGCGTCACCTAATCGTGGTACGGGGATGATCCTGGCCCACACCTTCCCAGTGAGCCAGATGTCAGCTCCGGCGGCCTTCAACCAAGACGTAAAGGCCGTAGACCCCGGCCCTGACATAATTCCGCGTTATCTAGCTTACTGGTTCAAAGCCCACGCAAGTGACTTCCTGCGGCTCGTTGGGGAATCGACGCACGGCACGAAGAAGCTGACCTTCCAGACCTTCGCCTCTTCCCCATGGACCCACCGGCCCAGCCGAACAGGCCAGGATCGTGGAGATCCTAACGGCAATGGACGCGCAGATCGGTCTGGTGACTGAGAAGTATCGAGAAGCTGCGGTCTTGTACGTCAGGGAATGATCTACAGGATCTCGTCGAACGCATAGACCAATCGCGTCAATCTCTGCGACGTGTGGCGGACTTGGTGGGTGCCGGGTCAGTTCGGCTCCGCAATTGGACCGTTTGGCAGCAATCTAATGGCATCTGACTCATCGCGACTCTGGGATCCCCGTGATCTTCGTTCGAGACATCCAGTCCGGGATATTCCACTGGAAAGAGTTCAGTCTATGTATCGCAACGCAAGGCTCTGGAACTGGATGCCCACCGTGCCGACCCCGGGGACGTGCTGATCACTAAGATGGGCGACCCGCCTGGCGTAGCAACTGTGCATCCTGAAGGATTTCCATCCGCGGTAATCACGGCGGATATTATCAGGATTCGACCTCAGAGAGCAGCTCGCGGTTCCTGAGTGGCTCGCCCTCTACATCAATTCGTCTCATGTCACGAGGCAGGTTCGCGGACTCGCCGCCGGTGTGACTAGACAGAAACTAACGCTTGCAGACTTTCGTGGCGTGACGGTCTTTTCTGGCCGACGATTCAAGAGCAACTCTCGACAGTGAAGCGTGCAGCGGCTATTGACAGGGCTCTTGTCTGGCGAGGAGGAGAGCCCTCAGAAAGCTGCGGGGAGGTCAACGATGGCCTTTTGGCAGATCTGATTCGTGGCCACGTCCGTGTCCTGGCTGAGGTTGCGTCATGAGTACCTGGGCCCGGAATACACCGAGGTCGAGAAGCCGCTACTCAATCAGCTGGTCGAGCATCGGTTGGCAGGTGATCGAGGGTTCCAAGTCGGACCCCGTCGGTCACGGAGCGCGACTCGTTCCCTGACGTCGACCTCAAAGGATCGGCTCCGCGCTGCCCTTGCGCAAGATCAACGCTGGACCGGACGGGTCGCCGTGGCTCGACGATGCCCGGCCCGCCGAGGCTCGCCTCGTCGCTGACACGCTCTGAAGTAGGCAGGCTCATCGAGCTCAACGAGCGGATGACTGAGCGCCTCCTTGAGGGCGTGTCCGTGGCTGGTCTACCGGACTGGGATCAAGGCCGTTCCCAGCGCATCCAGTTCATCGACTTCGACGATCCCGGGAACAATGACTTCCTCGCGATCCGGCAGTTCCGCGTCAATCTCCCTGGCACGACCGACAAGTTCGTCGTGCCGGACGTCATGTGCTTCGTCAACGGCATCCCGCTCGTCGCCATCGAGTGCAAGAGCCGCCATCGCGGGGACCGCTCGTGGCGGGGGTCAACAGCTTCGCCGCTACGCCAACCAGCGCGGCAACAACGAGGGGGTCGAGCGCCTCTTCGACCAACCAGCTGACGTCGCGACGTCAGGCGACCAAGCTCGGCTTGGCACCTTCACCGCGGTCACCGCCATTACCACGGTGGCGGACGACCGCGCCCGTTGACGAGGCCGCGGTGCTCGCGGAGCGGGCGCGCCAAGCTACGGAGCAGCAGCACTCGTGGCCGGAGTGCTGGCCCAAGCACCTGCTCGACATCGTCCGCAACTTCGTCATCGAAGGAAAAGGCGGCCACCTCATCAAGATCGGCCCGCGCTACCAGCAGTACCGCGCGGTTACGCGGCGATCAGCGGCTGCGCACGGGCAAGCCGCGAAGCGCGACGCAGGCGCGCGACGAGCGAGGCGGCGTGATCTGGCAGACGCAGGGCTCCGGCAAGAGCCTGGCGATGGTCTTCCTTGTCCGCAAGATCCGCAACGAACCCGAGCTGCGCGGCATGATGGTCGTGTTCGTCACCGACCGCCGAGACCTCGAAGCGCAACTCTCGGAGACGGCCAAGCTGTCTGGCGAGGGTGTCCAACGTGCCCGACGGACCAGCAAGCTCAGGACGATTCTCACCGAGAAAGGCCCTGCGCT